>NZ_DASRZV010000012.1:0-140677 GCF_035685985.1 Baekduia sp. | reverse complement strand
CCCGGATACCGGGGAAAAGTGCGAACGCACGAGGGGGCTGCGGTCGGGGCGGCGTGGAGCGGCCCGGGATCGCGGGCCCGTCCCACCGGCGACGGAGTCGACCGCGCTAGGCGCGCGAGACGTATTCGCCGGTGCGGGTGTCGACGCGCACCGTCTCCCCCTCCTCGATGAAGAGGGGGACCTGGACCACGGCGCCGGACTCGAGCGTCGCCGGCTTGTTGCCGCCGCCGGAGGCGGTGTCGCCTTTCAGGCCCGGGTCGGTCTGGGTCACCTTCATCTCGACCGCGCTCGGCACCGTCACGTCGCTCGGCTGCTCATCGACGAAGAGCACCTCGACCTCGGAGTTCGGCAGCACCCACTGCATCGTGTCGCCGAGCACCGCCGAGGGGATTTCGATCTGGTCGTAATCCTGGTTGTCCATGAAGACGACCGAATCGCCCTGGTCGTAGAGGTACTGCATCTTTTTCGATTCGGTGCGCACGGAGCGGAACTTCTCCCCGGCGCGGAAGGTTTTGTCGATCACCGCGCCGTCCTCGATGCGGCGCAGCTTCGTCCGCACGAAGGCGCCCCCCTTGCCCGGCTTGACGTGCTGGAACTCGATGATCTTCCAGATCTTGCCGTCGATTTCGATGTGGCTGCCGTTGCGGAACTGATTGGTGCTGACGCTCATGGCGCTGACTCTAGCGACGGGGCGCGGCGGGGCGCCGGTCAGTCCCGGCGCTCGGAGGCGGCGGGGACGAGGGTGCTCGCGGCGCCGCCGCCGAGGACGCGCCGGGTGAGGCCCGGGGCGAGGACGCGGAGCTGGGCGGCGAGCGCGTACTTGCGCGGCACGTAGCGCTCCGTCTTGCCGCCGGGGCCGACCTCGTGGATCGCCTCGGCGACCTGCTCGGGGGTGCCGAGGATCAGCCGGGTGAGGGCCTTCTCGCGCAGCTCGGCCTGCGGGAAGCCCTCGGTCGGGATGAAGCCCGGCAGCACCATGCCGACGTGGACGCCGTGCGGCGCCTCCTCCAGGTTGAGCGCGTCGGTCCAGCCGATCAAGGCGAACTTGCTCGCCGAGTAGGCGCCCGATTTGGCGCGGCTGACCCGGCCGGCGGTGCTGGCGACGTTGACGATCGCGCTGGGGGCGGAGCGGCGCAGCAGCGGCAGGAGCTCCTCGGTGAGGCGGACGACCGCGTCGAAGTTCAGCTCCATGTGGCGCTGGACGTTGGCCCAGCCGGTCTCGGCGAAGCTCCCCCGCCAGCCGGCGCCGGCGTTGTTGACGAGGAGGTCGAGGCGGTCGTGGTGCTGCTCCACGTGGGCGCGGACCAGCTGCGGGGCGTCGGCGCGGGTGAGGTCGGCGGCGAGCCAGGTAGCCGGGACGGGCAGCGAGGCGGCCAGCTCGGCGAGCAGCTCGCCGCGGCGGGCGACGAGGACCAGCTCGGTGCCGGGATCGCGGGCGAGGCGCCGCGCGGTGGCGGCGCCGATCCCGCTCGAGGCACCGGTGACCAGCGCGATCTTGGCGGGGGAAGACATGGCGCAAACCTACGCCACGAGTCGCCGCGGGGCACGTCGGGGCGGCCGGCGGGGTGGGAAGCCGTCGCCCCGCCGCGGCGATTTTCGCCCCCCGGACGGGTCAGGAGCCTCCGCACTTGTAGAGCGTGCCGCCGCCGGCTCCGCCGAACGGGGCGCCGACCGACGCCGAGGATTCCGATTCCGAGGAGGAGCCGTAGGCGGAGGTGGGGATCGCGGTGCAGGATTCGACCACGGTGTCGATCGCCGATTCGGAGCCGGTGCGGGTGTCGCCGCCGAAGCCGCCGCCGGGAGCGCCTTCGCCGCCCGACGGTCCGCCGGCGCCTGTCCCGGCCTTGGCGCCGGCGCCGCCTGTCCCGACGCCGGTGCCGGTGCCGCCCATGGCGCCGCCGAGGCCGCTGGTGTAGATCCAGGCGATATCGCCGTTCGCGATCCGTTCTTCGAGCCAGGCGGCGCTGACCGAGGACTCTTTGCCGGAGAAGCCGCCGATGCCGGCGACTTCGGCGCCCGATTCGATGATCGAGGCGGCGGCGCCCGACTGGCTGTCGATCGCGATCGTGCCGCCGCCGTGGGCTTCGGTGTAGGCAAGGATCGAGCTCAGGTCTTCGCCGCCGAACATCCCGCCGGGACCGCCGCCGGTCGAGGAGGAGCCGCTGCCGCCGGCGCCGAGCGAGGGCAGGCCGCCTGCGGTGGAGCCGGATTCGCCGAAGAGTTCGCCGACCGTCCCACCGCCGGATCCGGCGGTGCCCGCGCCACGTTCACCGCCGGGCAGGCCCGAGCTGCCGCTTTCGGAGCCTTCGATCCCCGGGAGTTCGCCGGCTTCGGTGCCTTCGCCGCCGAACCTGGGGAGTTCGCCGCCTTCGGAGCCGGCCGGCGAGGGCAGGCCGGACATGCCGCCATCTTCGGCGCCGCCGAAGCTCGGCGGGCCGCCTTCGAAGCCGCCGCTCGTGCTCGGCGGGCCGCCGTTGCCGGAGCCGGTCGGGCCGGACATGCCGCCGCCGGGACCGGACGTGGTGCCACCGGGGAGGGACGTGGCGCCACCCGGGCCGGACGTGGTGCCACCCGGGCCGGACGTGGCGCCACCTGGACCGGAAGTGGTGCCACCGTGACCAGCGCCGATGCCACCGGGACCGCCCGGGCCGCCGATGCCGCCCGGACCGCCCATCGAGGCTGATTCCGGTCCACCGGCGGGGAAGGTGCCGCTGGTCGGATGGCCGAGGGTGTCGACGGACCAGATCGCGGGGCCGACGAGGAGGATGCCGAGGCCGCAGGCGAGCGCCGCCATGCGAACCCGCCAGGCGGTCGCCCGGCCGCCGAGCCGCCCGGCGAGGGCATCGGCGAAGAGCAGGGCCCCCACCGCCGCTACCGAGACGGCCACCAGGGGCGCGACCAGCCAGTCGAGGTCGGAGGCGCTGTGATCGACCACCACCAGCTCGACGATCGCGCCGAGGCCGATCGCCACCGCGCCGACGATCCGCGTCGCGATCGGCCCACCGTGGTCTCCGCTCACCGCCACGGTCTCACTGCCGTGCCCGCCACTCGCCGCCACGGTCTCGCTGCCGTGCTCGCCGCTCACCGCCAGGGTCGCCTGGCCACGGTCGCCGCCCAACGTCGCGTCCGCCCCGCCGCGGTCGCCGCTCGCCGCCGCGCCCGGCCTGGGATCGGCGGCGGGCGAGGTCGCGTCACCGCGCTCGCCAGCGAGGACCTGGCCCACGGTCGCGCCGACCAAGGCCGCGGCGAAGGGGGCGAGCAGGGAGGTGTAGTAGGGGTGGAAGATGCCGCCGGCGAAGCTGAAGGCCACCGCGGTCACGCCGAATGCGCCACCCACGGCGATGATCCAGCCGGTGCGGGGGTCGTCCCGGCGCAGACGACTCAATGCGGCGATGCCGACGCCCCCCGCCAGGGCGGCGCCGAGCAGCCATCCGGCCTGTCCGCCGAGGGCTTCGTTCAGCAGGCGGAAGGCACCGGTCGGGCCGCCGAAGGTCCCTCCCGCACCGAGGTTCCCCGGCCCGCCGGTCTGGCCTTCGAGGCGTCCCAGGCCGTTGTATTCCCAGATCAGCGACCAGATGCTGTTGTCGCCGGTGCCGGAGATCCAGGGTCGCGCCGACGCCGGGGTGAGCCAGACGAGGACCGGCCAGGCGAGCGCGACCGCGACCAGGGCCGCGCCCGCCACGGCCAGCTGGCGGATCGCGAGGCGGCGGCCCCGAGGGGCTACCCAGAGCCAGGCGAGCGCCATCCCGGGGACGACCATCAGCGCCGCGCCCATCTTCGCCTCGAAGCCGAGGCCGACGCAGGCGCCGGCGAGGACGAGCCACCTCGTGGCCCCGCGTTCGAGCGCCCGCACGAAGCACCAGAGCGCGCTGACGCTGCAGAGGACCAGCAGCGCGTCGGGGTTGTTGTGGCGGGAGATCGCGACGACGACCGGCGTCAGCGCCAGCGCCAGGCCCGCCACCGTGCCGGCGGTCCGGCCCCAGCGGCGCCGGGTCAGGTCGTAGAGCAGCCCTACCGAGGCGACGCCCATCAGCGCCTGCGGGACCAGGATCGCCAACGGATCGAAGCCGAAGACTTTGGCCGAGAGCGCCTCGACCCAGAGCGCCAGCGGCGGCTTGTCCACGGTCATCAGGCCCTTCGCGTCGAAGGAGCCGTAGAGGAAGTCATGCCAGCTGCCCGCCATCGAGCGGACCGCGGCGCTGTAGTAGTCGTTCGCCCAGCCGTTCTTGCTCAAGGCCCAGAGGTAGAGCAGGGCGGCGAGGCCGAGCAGCGCGACCAGCTCGGGGCGCGGCAGCGGCAGCGCCCGCAGGCGCTCCGGCAGGCGGTCGCGCCGCCGGGTCGAGTTCCAGGGCCGATCGTGTGGGTGGGTCGCTGACTCCATGCATCCACCGTGGCGCCAAACCCTCGGAGAACCCTGGGACGCCGCTGGGAGTGCGGTCGACCTGCGTCAACTCACCACAAGCGCGGTCGACCTGCGTCAGCCCATCCGCTACGCAGGTCGACCGCGGGTGGCGGGACTTGACTCGAGTCGACCGCGTTCGGGGGGCGGGGTTAGGTGGACGGCGGGTGGAGGGGGAGGTGGACGGTGAAGAGGGCGCCGCCGGGGGCGGGGTTCTCGGCGTCGACCCGGCCGCCGTGGGCGTTGACCAGGGCGGCGACGATCGCCAGGCCGAGGCCGGCGCCGCCGTCGTCGCGGCCGCGCGACGCGGAATCGCGCCAGAAGCGCTCGAAGACCGCGGTCGGGTCGCCGGGCGGCAGCCCGGGGCCGTGGTCGCGGACCGCCACCGTCGCCCAGGCCTCGGTCGCCTCCAGCGACAGCTCGATCGGCGTGCCGGCGGGCGTGTGCACCATCGCGTTGCGCAGCAGGTTGGCGAAGACGCGGCGCAGGGCGTCGCCGTCGGCCTCGATCGCCACCGGCCCGGTCGGGTTCAGCGTGATCCGGCGCTCCGGCGCCGCCGCCCGGGCGTCGTCCCGCGCGTCCTCCAGCAGCTCGCGCAGGTCGAGCGGCTCGCGCGCCGGCTCGCGCACCTCGTCCACCCGCGCCAGCGTCAGCAGGTCGTCGACCAGCCCGCCCATGCGCGCCGACTCGGCCTCGATCCGGTCCATCGCCCGCTCCACCTCGGCGGGCTCGCGCGCGGCGCCGATCCGGTAGAGCTCCGAGTAGCCGCGGATCGAGGCCAGCGGCGTGCGCAGCTCGTGCGAGGCGTCCGACAGGAACGCGCGCAGCCGCGCCTCGGAGGCCTCGCGCTCGTCGAAGGCGTGCTCCAACCGCCCCAACATGCCGTTGAGCGCGTCGCCCAGGCGCCCGACCTCGGTGCGCGGGTCGGTCGTCTCGACCCGCCGCGACAGCTCGCCCGCCGCGATCGCGTCGGCGGTCTGGGCGATCCGCCGCAGCGGCCGCAGCTCGATGCGGACGAGCACGCCGGCCAGGACCAGCAGCACGAGCAGGACGCCGCCGATGACCGCGGCCTCGACCAGCAGCAGCCGGTGCAGCGCGGCGTCCACGCCGGCCAGCGGCACGGCGACGATCGTCGTGCTCCCGTCGGGCTGGACGTCGGCGCTCACGCGGTAGCGCAGCGAGCCCGACACGGCCTTGACCGTGGACAGCGAGCCGTCGGCCAGGCGCGCGGGCAGCGCCGGGGCCGGGAGCGCCTGGTCGCCGTAGGAGATCGTCGTGGTCGCCAGCACCGCGCCGCTCGCCGAGCGCCGCTGGCCGTAGGTGCCCGAGGGCAGGTTGGCGTTCTCGGGGCGCAACCCGCCGCCGCCACCGCCACCGCCGCCGTAGCTGCGCCCGGTGATCCCGAGCTCGGTGTCGAGCGCCCGCGCGATCGCCGGCTCGGCGCTGCGCGCCTGGTCGTCGACCCGCGCGTTCTGGAACGACCGCTGCGACATGTAGGTCACGCCGCCGAGCAGCAGCATCCCGCTCGCGGCGAGGACGATCAGCAGGGCGACGAGGCGCGTGCGCAGCGTCATGGCCCCGAGCATCCGGCCGCCGCCTGAGCGGATGCTGGGGACCCCCTGATGGTCTGCCGTGCGCGCCCGCCCGGCCCCCGTTCAGGTTGCGGTCATGGGACCGCGCCTAGCCTGCCGCGACCCTTCCCCGACCCCCACGCGAGGATCCATGTCGCAGCAACCCACGGCGACCGCCGGTCGCCGCCCGGCCCTCGGCGAGCCGCTGGCCGCCAAGGTGCCCGAGATCACCGTCCTGTTCTGGGTGGTGAAGGTCCTGACGACCGGCATCGGCGAGTCCGCCTCGGACTTCCTCGGCCAGATCAGCGTGCCGCTGGCGGGCACGGTCGGCCTCCTGGGCCTCGTCCTCGCGCTGCGCTTCCAGCTGCGCGCGCCCGCCTACCACGCGCCGACCTACTGGATCGCGGTGCTGATGGTCGCGGTGTTCGGGACGATGGCCGCCGACGGCGTCCACGACGGGACCGGGATGCCGTACTCGCTGACGACCGCGTTCTACGCGCTGGTCGTGGCCGGGATCTTCGTCGCCTGGCACCGCGGCGAGGGCACGGTCGACATCCACTCGATCACGACCCGTCGCCGCGAGCGCTTCTACTGGGCGGCGGTGCTGGCGACGTTCGCGCTCGGCACGGCCGCCGGCGACCTGACCGCGATGCCGCTGCACCTCGGCTTCCTCTCCTCCGGCCTGCTGTTCGCCGCGATCATCGCCGTCCCGGCCGTCGCGTGGTGGCGCCTGAACCTCAACCCGGTCGTCGCGTTCTGGGCCGCCTACGTCGTGACCCGGCCGCTGGGCGCGTCCTTCGCCGACTGGCTCGGCAAGCCGCACGCCCAGACCGGCGTCGGCCTCGGCGACGGCGTCGTGACCGGCCTGGGCCTGGTCGCCTTCGCGGCGCTCGTGGCCTACACGGCGCGGACGCGCCACGGCGTGCAGGAGCACGCGCCGCACCGCCACCCGGCGCCGGCGCCGCAGCCCGTCCCCGCCGAAGCCTGAGCGGGGCGCTGGTGGCGTGGGCCGGCGGCGGCCCGCGCCACTACGCTCCGTCCTGATGGCCACGCCCAGGAGCACCTTCGTCCTGCGCGGGCGCCCGTCGTGGGCGCTCGGGGTCGCGACGATGCTCGGCGGCGTGGCGGTGACCACCGCCGCGATCGCGGCCCTGCGCCACCACGCGCCGGTCGTCTCGCTGTCGATCGTCTACCTCGTGCCGATCCTCGCGGTCTCCGCGTACTGGGGGATCGTGCTCGGCCTCGCGACGTCGCTGCTCAGCGCGTTGTCCTTCAACTTCTTCTTCCTCGGCCCGACCGGTCGGCTGACGATCGCCGACAGCCGCAACTGGACGGCGCTGGTCGCGTTCTTCGTCGTCGCGCTGGTGACGAGCACGATGGCCGAGACGACGCGCGCCCGCGCCGCCGAGGCCGAGGCGCGCCGCCGCGAGGCCGACCTCGGCGCCGACCTCGCGCGCACGCTGCTCGGCGCGCCGAAGCTGAGCGAGTCGTTGGCCATGGTCTCCCACCGGCTGGCCGAGCTGCTGGACGCGCGCTCGGCCTCGGTCGAGCTGGGCGCCGTCGCGCCCGACGACCGCCGCCTGGTGATCCCGCTGCGCGAGGACGACCGGCCGGTCGGCTCGCTCGTGCTGCCCGCCGACCTGCCGCCTGCCCAGCAGGCGCGCGTGCGCGAGCGGATCGTGCCGGTCCTGGAGTCCGTGCTGGCCGCCGCGTTGCAGCGCGAGCGCCTGCAGGCCGACGTCGTCGAGACCGCCGCGCTGCGCCGCAGCGACGAGATCAAGACCGCCGTGCTGCGCTCGGTCTCCCACGACCTGCGCACGCCGGTGACCGCGATCCTCGCGGCGGCCACGGCGCTGCGCTCCTCGTCGCTCACGCCGCGGGAGCGCGCCGAGGTCCAGGACGACGTCGTCGCCTCGGCGGCCACGCTGTCGGTGCTGATCGACCAGCTGCTGGACCTCTCGCGCCTGCAGGCCGGGACGGCGGAGCCCAACCGCGAGTGGTCGTCGATCGAGGAGGCGCTGCACGAGGCCGCCGCGCACGCCGCGTCGGACCCGTCGGTGTTCGCGTTCTCGATCGACCACGACCTGCCGCTGGTGCGCGCCGACGCCGCCCAGCTGGAGCGCGCGTTCGCCAACCTGTTGGAGAACGCCGCGCGCTACGGCGACGGCCTGCCGGTGTCGGTGCGGGCGCGCGCGGTCGGCGAGCGCGTCCTGGTCCGGATCGTCGACCGCGGCCCGGGGATCCCGCTGGCCGAGCAGGAGCGGATCTTCACCCCGTTCTACCGCGGCGCGGCGACCGCGCACCGCGTGCCCGGCAGCGGCCTGGGGCTGGCGATCGCGCGTGGGTTCGTGGAGGCCAACGGCGGGACGCTGAACGTCGAGTCGCTGCCCGGGCAGGGCACGACGTTCGTCATCGCCCTGCCGGTCGAGCGGGTGCCCGCGTGAACGGCGCCGGCGCCGCCGCCGGTGGCGCCCGCGTCTGCGTCTGCGACGACGACCCGCAGATCCTGCGGGCGCTGCGCGTCGTGCTGCGCGACGCCGGCTACGAGGTGATCCCGGCCGAGACCGGGGAGGAGGCGCTGGACCGCATGGCCGTGCGCCCGCCCGAGGCGGTGATCGTCGACCTGATGCTGCCGGGCATCGACGGCGTCGAGGTCTGCCGGCGGCTGCGCGAGTGGTCGCAGATCCCGGTGATCGTGCTGAGCGCGGTCGACGAGGAGTCCGAGAAGGTGCGGGCGCTGCGCGGCGGCGCCGACGACTACGTGACCAAGCCGTTCTCGCCCGACGAGCTGCTGGCGCGGCTGGAGGCGGCGCTGCGGCGCGCGGGCGCGCCGGCCGACGCCCCGGTGCTGCACGTCGACGGGCTGGCGCTGGACCAGGCGGCGCGGACGGTCACGCTCGACGGCGCCGAGCTGCACCTGACGCCGATCGAGTACGGGCTGCTGCGCACGCTGATGCGCAACCGCGGCAAGCTGATGACCCACCGCGCGCTGCTGACCGAGGTCTGGGGCCCGGAGTACGGCGACGCCACCAACGTGCTGCGCACCCACATCGCCAACCTGCGCGGCAAGATCGAAGGGCCCGGCCACGCGCGGCGGTTCATCCGGACCGACAGCGGCGTGGGGTACCGGTTCGTGGCGTCCTGACGGCGTCTGCCGGCGCCCTGACCGCGTCCCGGGCGCGTCTTGACGAGATCTTGACGCGGGCCAGGGAAGTCTGCACGAGAACTTGATGGGGTCGGTCGGATGATGGCTCCATGGACCTTCTCGCCATCTTCCTGCTCGTCGCGGTGTTCGCGTCGCTGGCGGCGCTCATCGAGCTCCTGGACCGCGTATGAGGGGCTCGGACCTCTTCGGCCTGATCGTCTGCGTGGCGGTCCTCGCCTACCTCCTGTACGCGCTCCTGCGCGGGGAGCGGTTCTAGGCGATGGGTCAGGACTTCCTGCAATTCGTCGTCTTCTTCGCGATCGTCGTGGCCGTCGCGCCGTTCCTCGGCGTCTACATGGCCCGCGTCTTCTCCGACGAGCGGGTCTTCCTGACGCCCGTCGTCGCGCCGGTCGAGCGGTTCGCCTATCGGGTGCTCCGGGTCGACCCGAACGCCGAGCAGGACTGGAAGGCCTACGCCAAGTCGCTGGTCGTCACGTCGCTGCTGTTCGGGGTGTTCCTGTACCTGATCCTGCGCACGCAGGGCCTGCACCCGTTCAACCCCCAGCACTTCAAGTCGGGCACCTGGAACCTGTCGTTCAACACGGCCGCGTCGTTCATCACGAACACCAACTGGCAGTTCTACGGCGGGGAGACGACGTTGTCGTACTTCTCGCAGATGGCGGGCCTGGCCGTCCAGAACTTCGTCTCGGCCGCGATCGGCATCGCCGTGTTGGTGGCCTTGATCCGCGGGATCGTCTCCCGCCACGGCACGGGCACGCTGGGCAACTTCTACAAGGACCTGACGCGGATCCTGCTGTACATCCTGCTGCCGATGGCGCTGGTGGCGACGGTCGTGCTGCTGACCCAGGGCGTCGTGCAGACGCTGGGCGGCACGGTCGGCGGCATCGCGCGCGGCCCGGTGGCCTCCCAGGAGGCCATCAAGATGCTCGGGACCAACGGCGGAGGGTTCTTCAACGTGAACTCGGCCTATCCGTTCGAGAACCCGACGGCGTTCTCGAACTTCGTCGAGATGTTCCTGATCCTGATCATCCCGGCGTCGCTGCCGTTCACGTTCGGCCGCATGGTCGGCAACCGCCGCCAGGGCTTCACGATCTTCGGCGCGATGTCGTTCCTGTTCGCGATCAGCGTCGTGGTCGTCTACCTCGCCGAGCGCCACGGCACGCCCGCCGCGCACGCGGCCGGCCTGGTCGGCGTCAACATGGAGGGCAAGGAGGTGCGCTTCGGCATCCCCGGCACCTCGCTGTTCACCGCGGTCACGACCGTGGTCTCCTGCGGCGCGGTCAACAGCGCGTTCGAGTCGCTGTCCGGCCTCGGCGGCCTGGTCCCGATGGTCGACCTGGGGTACTCGGAGTCGGTCTTCGGCGGCGTCGGGACCGGGTTGTACATGATGCTGCTCTTCGTCCTGCTGGCCGTGTTCATCGGCGGGCTGATGGTCGGGCGAACGCCCGAGTACCTGGGCAAGAAGCTCGAGCCCAAGGACATCAAGCTGGTGTCGATCGGCGCCCTGTTCACCGCCCTGATCGTGCTGGTGTTCACGGCGCTCGCGCTGTCGACCAAGTACGGCGAGCCGTCGATCTACGCCAGCGGCCCCCAGGGCTTCAGCGAGACGTTCTACGCCTACCTCTCGCAGGCCAACAACAACGGCTCGGCCTTCGCGGGCTACACCGGCTACCTGCAGCCCCACGCGCCCGGCAACGTCGGCGCCCACGGCGTCTCGTTCGCCGACCTGATGGGTGGCTTCGCGATGCTCTTCGGCCGCTACGTGCCGATCCTGGCGGTGCTCGCCGTCGGCGGCGGGCTCGCGCGCAAGAAGGTCGCGCCCGCCGGCCTCGGGACGATGCGGACCGACACGCCCACGTTCGGCGTGCTGCTGGTCGGCGTCGTCGTGCTCATCGGCGCCCTGACGTTCCTGCCGGCGTTCCTGCTCGGCCCGGTCGTCCAGTCCCTCACCCCCAACCTCTTCTGAGAGCGATCATGCGCAAGGACCTCATCCGTGGCTCGCTGGCGGTGATCGTGTTCACCGTCCTGTTCGGCCTCGCCTACCCGCTCGTCATGACCGGGGTCGCCCAGGTCGCGTTCCCGCACAAGGCCAACGGGTCGTTGGTGAAGCGCGACGGCAAGGTCGTCGGCTCGACGCTCCTCGGCCAGGCGTGGAAGGGCGACCAGTACTTCCAGCCGCGCCCGTCGGCCACCGACTACAGCGCGGACGTCACGGCCTTCGGCAACCATGGCCCCAACCAGCGCTCGACCGCCGACCTCACGCGGGACAACATCGAGGCCTACATCAAGCGCGAGGGGCCCTACGATCCCGGCCTCACGGCCGCCAAGGTGCCCGTCGACGCCGCCACGTTCAGCGCGTCGGGCGTCGACCCGGACATCTCCAAGGCCAACGCGGCCATCCAGGAGCGCCGCGTCGCCGCCGTCCGCCACCTGCCGCTCGCGCGCGTCCGGCAGCTCGTCGCGAAGAACACCGACGGCCGCGGCCTCGGCATCTTCGGCGAGCCCGGCGTGAACGTGACCACGCTCAACCTCGCCCTCGACCAGGTGACCGCTCGATGACCCTCAGCCGCTCCGTCATCCTCGACTCCTTCAAGAAGCTCGACCCGCGGGTCCAGGCCCGCAACCCGGTGATGTTCGTCGTCGAGATCGGCGCCGTCATCGCCACGGGCGCGGGGATCGTCGGGTCGTCGGACCCGCGCTGGTTCACGTTCACGGTCGCGATCTGGCTGTGGCTGACGGTCGTCTTCGCCAACCTCGCCGAGGCGCTGGCCGAGGGCCGCGGCAAGGCCCAGGCCGACACGCTGCGCACGATGCGCTCGGACACGGTCGCCACCATGCGCGACGGGTCGACGCGCGCGGCCGCCGACCTGCACCGCGGCGATGTGGTCGTCGTCGACGCGGGCCAGACGATCCCCGGCGACGGCACGGTGATCGAGGGCATCGCGACCGTCGACGAGTCCGCGATCACCGGCGAGTCGGCGCCGGTCATCCGCGAGTCGGGCGGCGACCGCAGCGCGGTCACGGGCGGCACGCGGGTGCTCAGCGACCACATCGTGGTGGAGATCACCCAGGAGCCGGGCCAGTCGTTCCTGGACCGGATGATCGCGCTCGTGGAGGGGGCCGAGCGGCGCAAGACGCCGAACGAGATCGCGCTGAACATCCTGCTCGCGGGCCTGACGATCGTGTTCCTGGTCGTGGTCGCGACGCTGGTGCCCTTCGGCCGCTTCGCCGGCACGAACATCTCGTTGACGACCTCGATCGCCTTGTTGGTGGCGTTGATCCCGACGACGATCGGCGCGCTGCTGAGCGCGATCGGGATCGCGGGCATGGACCGGCTGGTGCGACGCAACGTCCTGGCCTTGAGCGGGCGCGCGGTCGAGGCCTCCGGCGACGTCGACGTCCTGCTGCTCGACAAGACCGGCACGATCACGCTCGGCAACCGCCAGGCCGCCGAGCTGGTGCCGATGCCGGGCGTCAGCGAGGCCGCGCTGGCCGAGGCGGCGCAGATGTCGTCGCTGGCCGACGAGACGCCCGAGGGCCGCTCGATCGTCGTGCTGGCCAAGACCTACGGGTTGCGCGAGCGCGAGGTCGGAGCGGACCACACGTTCGTCCCGTTCACGGCGCAGACGCGGATGAGCGGCGTCGACTTCAACGGCACGCGGCTGCGCAAGGGCGCCGCCGACGCGGTGATGTCGTTCGTGCGGGCCGAGGGCGGCACGCCGCCCGCCGAGCTGCGCGGGGTGGTGGACCGGATCGCCCGCGAGGGCGGCACGCCGCTGGCCGTCGCCAGGGACGCGCAGGTGCTCGGCGTGATCTACCTGAAGGACACGGTCAAGGACGGGATGAAGGCCCGCTTCGACCAGCTGCGCGCGATGGGCATCCGGACCGTGATGGTCACCGGCGACAACCGGCTGACCGCGGCGAAGATCGCCCAGGAGGCGGGCGTCGACGACTTCCTGGCCGAGGCGACGCCCGAGCGCAAGATGGAGCTGATCAGGGCCGAGCAGGCCGAGGGCCGCCTGGTCGCGATGACCGGCGACGGCACCAACGACGCGCCCGCGCTGGCGCAGGCCGACGTCGGCGTCGCGATGAACACCGGCACCCAGGCGGCGCGCGAGGCGGGCAACATGGTGGACCTGGACAGCAACCCGACGAAGCTCATCGAGATCGTCGAGGTCGGCAAGCAGCTGCTGATCACCCGCGGCGCGCTGACCACGTTCTCGATCGCCAACGACGTCGCCAAGTACTTCGCGATCCTCCCGGCGATCTTCGTCGCCACCTACGCCGGCCACGGCCACGCCACCGGCCCGTTGAGCACGCTCAACGTCATGCGGCTGGGGAGCCCGCACTCCGCGATCATCTCGGCCATCGTGTTCAACGCGGTGGTCATCCCGCTGCTGGTCCCGATCGCGCTGCGCGGCGTCAAGTACCGGGCGGTCGGCGCGACCGCGCTGCTGCGGCGCAACCTGCTCGTCTACGGCCTCGGCGGGCTGGTCGCCCCGTTCATCGGGATCAAGCTCATCGACCTGGTCGTCCACAACGTGCTGGGGGCGTAGGCGGTGGTCTCCGACGCGACCGGTCACCTGAAGGTCTTCCTCGGCATGGCCGCGGGCGTCGGAAAGACCGTGCGGATGCTCGACGAGGGGCGCGCGGAGCTGGAGGCCGGCCGCGACGTCGTGATCGGCCTGCTGGAGACGCACGGGCGCGCGGAGACCGAGGCGCGCGCGATCGGCCTGGAGCGCCTGCCGCGCCGTCGCGTCACCTACCGCGGGACGACGTTCTCCGACCTCGACGTCCCCGCCGTGCTCGCGCGGCGCCCGGACCTGTGCCTGATCGACGAGCTGGCCCACACCAACGCGCCCGGCCTCGACCGCCCCAAGCGCTACGAGGACGTCGAGCTGATCCTCGGCGCGGGCATCGACGTGCTGTCCACCATGAACGTCCAGCACCTCGAGTCGCTCAACGACAAGGTCGCCGAGCTGAGCGGCGTGCGCGTGCGCGAGACCGTGCCCGACACGGTGCTCCGGCGCGCCGACGAGATCGTGCTGGTGGACGTCACGCCCGAGGCGCTGCTGGAGCGCCTGCGCGCCGGGCGGATCTACCCGGCCGACCGCATCGACGCGGCGCTGAGCAACTTCTTCAAGATCGAGAACCTGAACGCCCTGCGCGAGACCGCGCTGCGGCAGGTGGCCGAGAACGTCGAGGCCCAGCGCGTCGAGCCGGTGGACGACGTGGTGGCGCAGGCGGTGGGGGAGCGGCTGATGGCCCTGGTCGAGCCCTACCCGGGCGCGCAGCGGCTGGTGCGGCGCGCGTGGCGCAGCGCGCAGCGGCTGAGCGCGCCGCTGGACCTGCTGTGGGTCGCGCCGCCGGGCGGCGCGCGGCCGGGCGGCGACGGCGAGACGGCGCGCAGCCTGCACGCGCTGCGCCAGCTGGCGTCGGTGCTCGGGGCGACGATGGTGGTGGAGGAGGGCGACGACGTCGCGGCGCTCGCCGCGCGCGTGGCGGGCGAGCGGGGCATCACCTACATCTTGGTGGGCGCGTCGCGCCCGGCGCGGGGGCTGGGGCGGCTGCGCGAGCCGCTGCCGATGCGGTTGGTGCGGCTGGCGCCGGGCGTCGACGTCCGGATCGTCGCCGACCGCACGCGGATGCGAGGACGAAGGGAGCAGAGACGATGATCGCGATCACCGTGGCGTTCCTGGTGGCGTTGGCCTGCGGCGTGCTGCTCGGCCGCTGGGCCGCGCCGCGTCGCACGCGCCGGGGTTCGCGCGACGCGCGACCGGAGGCGGTGCGGCGGATCCTGCTGCCGTTCACCGGGTCGTCGATCTCGCGGCGCGCGTTCGACGCGGCCGTGCGGCTGGCGCGCGTGGAGAACGCGACGCTGATGCCGTGCTACCTGGCGACCGTGCCGCTGAACCTGCCGCTGGACGCGGCGCTGCCCGCGCAGTGCCTGCGGGCGATGCCGCTGCTGGAGACGATCGAGCAGCGCGCGGTCGCCCAGGACGTCGCGATCGACGGGCGCGTCGTGCGCGGCCGCACGTTCCGCGACGCGCTGCGCCGGATCCTCTCCGACGAGCACTTCGACCGCGTGATCGTCTCCGCCGAGCACCAGGCCGGCCACAGCCTCACCGGCGACGACCTCGTCTGGCTGCTGGACCGCGCCGACGCCGAGGTCATGATCCTGCGCCCGGCGCCCGCCGACGACCGCGCGGTCGCGGCGGAGGTGATCGGCCACTTCTGAGCGACGCCCGCGGGGCGCGCTGCCGGACGCGGGGCGCCTCAGCCCGCGGCGGCGACGAACGGCACGCGCACGCCCTCGCCGTAGGGCTCCAGCTCGCCGCCGCGCTTGAGGCGGTTGATCGTCGCGGCGACGATCGTGCGCTTGATGCCGGTCAGCTCGGCGATCTCGGGCGCGCCGATGCCGGGGCGCTCCAGGACCGTCTGGAGGATCAGCTGCTTGTTGGCGCCCTGGGGCGCGCGGCCGTCGCGGCCGCGCTTGGTGCCGCGGCGACCGCGGCGGATCATCGGGCGGGGGAGGTCGCCGACGGCGTCGCCGCCCGCCGAGGCGTGGCCGAGCAGCGCGGTGAGGTCCGGCGTGATCGTGTCCTGGCCGCTGGCCTCCAGCGTCTCGACGACCTCGCGCAGCTGCCGCAGCCGGGTCAGCTCCATCGCGACCGGCTCCAGCTCGACGAGCCGGGCGTCGATCGTCTGGCGGATCTGCGTGAGGACGGTGCTTCCGTCGGTGTTCGGATGCGGAACAGCGGCCATGCCCCGGAGAGTATGAGGCACGGCGTGGACAAACGCTTCAACGAGTTATCGGGACGTTCACATTCGGACCTCCGTGTGTTCACGGGCCGCCCGGCAGCTCGCGGCGGTGCCGAGCGTGCAGTCGGCGACCGCGCGGCCCGCGGGCGTGCCGTCGTCCCGGCGCGGGGCGACGGTCGCGGCGCGGTCGGCCTCGCGGGGCAGCGCGGGCAGCAGCGCCGAGAACCAGCGCAGCGTGCCGCCCGGCAGGGCGTGCGTGGCGACCGCGACGCGCCGGCCGCCGCTGCGGACGACCACCCGCGCGACGTCGCGCCCGGCCAGCCCGGCGACGACGCGGCCGCCCGGCGTGACCGCGCTGAGCGGCCGCACGCCGCCGGCGTCCGGCGCGTCGAGGCAGCGGCTGGCGACGCCGCCGTCGTAGGCGACGTCCAGGCACGACCGACGCTGGTAGGGGCGCAGCGTCAGCTCGTGGCCGGCCGCGCGCTCCAGCAGCCGCGCGCCCGGCGCGCCGTGGCCGACGACCGACTTGGTGGCCAACGCGGTCGCGCCGACCACGCCCGCCAGCGCGCCCGCGGCGACCGCGCGGCCGAGGATGCGGCGCCCGGCCGCGAGCGCGGGGCGGCGCGCGGCGCGGCGGGGCGCGGGCGTCGGCGGCGCGGGCGTCGGCGTGCGCGCGGCGGGCGCCCGCGGTGCCGCGACGCGCGCCGGGGCGGCGCCGCGCAGCTCGGCCGCCACCATGGCCCGGAACTCGTGCTCCAGCTCGGCCAGGATCGGCAGGTCGGCGGGATCGTCGGCGTCGCTCACCGGTTCGTCTTCCACTCGGTGTGCTGGCGGCGGATGCGGTCGGCCAGGATGCGCAGCGCGCGCGACACGCGGGTCCGCGCGCCTGACGCGGTGATCCCCAGGCGCGCGGCGATCTCCGTGTAGCTGAGGTCGTCCAGCACGCGCAGCGCGACCGCCACGCGCAGGTCCTCCGGGAGGTCCGCCATCCCGGCGGCGACCGCCTCGCGCAGCTCGCGGATGCCCGCCAGCTCCTCGATGCGCTCGATCTCGCGGTCGGTCAGCGCGCGGCGCTCGCGCCCGAGCCGGCGCGCGGTGCGCCGCCCGGTCTCCTCGCGGCGCTCGTGGTCGCGCAGCAGCGAGCGGGCGATCGCCCAGACCCAGCCCGACAGCTCCTCGTCGCTGGCGCCGCGATACTGGTCGCGGCGCTCCAAGGCCATGGTGAACGTGTCGGCGGTGAGGTCGGTCGCCAGCTCGGCGTCGTGCAGCCGCCGCTGGAAGAACACCAACAAGACGCCGGCCATGCGCCGGTACAGCCGCAGGAAGTCGTCCTCGCCCAGCGTCACGACGCGCGCCGTCCCGGTCGCCGGTGGGAGCGCCGCGCGCATCGCACCCGCCGGCGTCAGCGCGCGTCGTCGGCGGCGCGGCGACGGCGCGGGTCGACCTCGTCGGGGATCGCGATCGCGTCGAGGTCCACCGCGGTGACCGTCGAGAGGACCGCGTCCAGCGCGACGCCCGACAGCGTCTCGTGCTCCAGCAGCGACCGCGCGGTCTCCTCGACCGCGCTCCAGTTGCGGCGCAGCACGTGCGTCGCGCGCCACTTGGCCTCCTCGACGATCCGCTCGGTCTCCTCGTCGATGATGTCGAGCGTGTGCGGCCCGACCGCGCCGAGCTCCTGCAGCGCCGCGCCGAGGAAGACCTCGCCGCCGGCCTCGCCGATCGTCACCGAGCCCAGCCGCTGGCTCATCCCGTAGGAGGTGACCATCGAGCGGGCGAGCTTGGTCGCCGCGTGGAGGTCGTCGCCGGCGCCGGTCGACGACTCGCCGAACTCGATCAGCTCGGCGGCCGTGCCCGCCATGATCGCCGCCAGGTGGCGCTCGAGGTCGGACTTGGCGTGCATGACCGCGTCGCGGTCGGTGAGCATGTGCGCGGCGGTGCCGAGCTGGCGGCCGCGGGCGACGATCGACAGCTTCTGGGCGCTGACCGCCTGGCCGATCGCGCGGGTCGTGACCGCGTGCCCGGCCTCGTGGATGGCGATCGTCCACTGCTCCTCGGGCGTCAGCACGTGCTTCTTGGCCGGGCCGGCGACGACGCGGTCGATCGCCTCCTCCAGCGTCGGCTGGTCGATCTCGGCGCGCCCCTCGCGGACGGTCAGCAGCGCGGCCTCGTTGACGAGGTTGGCCAGCTCGGCGCCGGAGAAGCCGGGCGTCAGGCGGGCGATCTGCATCAGGTCGACCTCGGGGTCGAACGCGCGGCCGCGGGCGTGCAGCTGGAGGATCTCCAGGCGGCCGTGGGCATCGGGGTTGTCCACGACCACCTGGCGATCGAACCGACCGGGGCGCAGCAGCGCCGGGTCGAGGATGTCGGGGCGGTTGGTCGCGCCCATGACGACGATGCCCGCGTCGCCGCCGAAGCCGTCCATCTCGACCAGCAGCTGGTTGAGCGTCTGCTCGCGCTCGTCGTTGCCCTGGCCGACGCCCGCGCCGCGCTTGCGGCCGGCGGCGTCGAGCTCGTCGATGAAGATGATCGCGGGCGCGTTCTTGCGCGCGGTGGCGAAGAGCGAGCGGATGCGCGCCGCGCCGACGCCGACCAGGGACTCCACGAACTCCGCGCCGCTGGCGGTGAAGAACGTGGCGTCGGCCTCGCCGGCCGTGGCGCGGGCCAGCAGCGTCTTGCCGGTGCCGGGCGGGCCGACGAGCAGGACGCCCTTCGGCGCGGCGGCGCCCATGCTGAGGTAGCGCGACGGGTCCTCGAGGAAGTCGCGGATCTCGCGCAGCTCGGCGACGGCCTCGCCGGCGCCCGCGACGGAGTCGAACGTGATGGGCGACGCGCCCTTCTTGCGCTTGCGGCCCTTGCCGCGGAAGGCCGAGAACGACGCGATGCCCCCGGAGGCGTCGGCGCTCTGGCGCGTGAAGAACGCGAACAGGCAGACCAGCAGCAGGATCGGGATCAGGAACTGGACGACGATCGCGCGCGCCGGCTTGGAGGACTGCAGGTCGACCTGGACCTGGGCGCCGCCGGCGGTTAGCGTCCGGTACAGCGACGCGGTCGCGGCGTCCGACGACGGGTAGCTGGCGTAGACCTGCAGGCCGGTGTCGGTGTGCGCGACGACCTGGTGGTCATGGTCCAGCAGCGTCGCGCTCTGCAGCCGCTGGGCGGAGGCCAGCGCGGTGAGGTTGGAGAGCGCGACCCTCTGGCCCTCGCCCTGCGGCCCGAGGCCGCCGAGCAGGCTGAAGAACGTGACGGCGAGCGCCAGCGACGCGAGCGCCAGCACCGTCGACAGCACGTCCTTGGTCACGACGCGCCCGACGGCGCCCGCGACCTCGCCCACGCGCGTCGCGACCGCCTTGATGGGCGAGGGGCGACCGTAGTTCTGGGCGAGGCGCGGATTCGACATGGCCGGGCACCTTCTTGGTCGGGGGTGGTCATGTTGTGAACACTCGGGGAACTTCGACAACACTCCTGCGTGAACACGGCCGGCCGGCCGGAAAAGCTACGCGCCGTTCACCGCTCGGCGACATCCGCGCCGCTCGGGCGCTCCTAGACTCGCGCGCGTGTCTCGGGAGTCCCGCGTCGGCCGGGCCTTGTGGCCGGCGCTGATGCTGGTCCTGCTGGCCCACGCGGTGTCCGACCTGCTGCACCACCCGTTCCTGGGGGACACCGGCGACGCGGCGACCGTCGACGCGCACCTGACGCTGTGGGTGCCGGGCACCGAGGCCGGCGGCCCGTCGGAGGCGGTCGCGCGGCAGGCCGCGGCGTCGCTGCAGCTCACCGGGCGCCCGGCGACCGTGAAGGTGCTGCGGCAGGGCGGCGCGGCGGGGGCGGTGACGCGGTTCTTGGGCGACGAGCCCGGCCACGCGCGGCCCGCGGACCTCCTGGTCGTGTCGTCGGCGACGGTCGCCGACCTCGCGCGCGGCCGGTCCGACGCGGTGTTCGGCGGCGTGGCCACTGCGGCCGGGGACGCCGAGGAGGCGTTGAGGGCCGCGCGCCCGGTCGCGGTGCTGGCCGAGGACGAGCTGCAGCTCGCGGTCCGGCCGGCGTCGAGGGTGCGCTCGGGGGCCCAGCTGGCGCACGAGCTGAGCCGCAGGCCGCGGGCCCATCTGGTCGCGATCGAGGGCGACGCGTGGACCAAGGCCCAGCTCGGGCGCCTGGTCCAGCGCGCCGGCGTGTCGGGGCGCGTGGCCTACCGGGCCTACCCGAGCGGGGCGGAGGCCGCGCTGGGGCTGGCGGCGGGCGAGGCCGACGTGGTGCTCGCGCCGCGCAGCGAGCTCCAGGCCGAGGTGGCGGCCGGGCACCTGCGCGTGCTGCGCTGGCCGTCGCGCGACGGCGTCGCGCCGCGGGCGTGGACGGCGCTGGTCGAGGCGTCGGGGCTGAAGCCCGGGCAGCACGCGCGCGTCCGCGACGAGCTGGCCCGCCTGGCGGACGACCCCCAGTGGCGCCGCGCGCTGCGGGCGGCGGGGCGGGCCGTGCCGGAGGCGGGGACGGCGCGGGCGGTGCGGGCGGCGCGGGCGGCGCGGGCGGCGCGCGGCGCGACCGCCGTCCCACGGGGCTTCTTCGCCCGCCGCGTGGCCGAGGCCACCTGGCTGCAGCGCGTGACCGCGGGCCTGGAGGGCGGCTGACGCACCCGTCTACCGGCGGGACGCGCGCGGCCTGCCGGTCCGGCAGAAGCAGCCGGATCGGCAGCGGAACACACTGAAAACTCTCTTGAACTCTCCCGGTGGCGAGCTACGTTCCGCGGCGGCCGACATCGGTCCGGACGGACGGGAATCCGCCGGTGGTCCAAGGGAGCGGCCGAAGCAGGTGTCGGGCGGGGCGGCCATCGCAACGGACGGCGGTGCGCTTCGCGCTGCCCGCGCACGACCGTGCGCGGGTTCCACACGAACACGGAGCATCCATCACCATGAAGATCAAGACCCGGCGGCTGGGCGTTGCCCTCGCCGCCGCGACCGCCACGGTCGCCCTGTCGGGCATCGGGGCGGGCGGCGCTCAGGCCGCGCTGCCCGGGCACTGCCTGGGCGCGAACATCACTGCGCAGGGCTCCTCCCTGCAGGGCGCCGCGCAGGACATCTGGACGGGCGCCGTCGGCGGCGGTGGCTTCAACGTCAGCGCCTCCGGCTGCAACACGGCCCCCAACAAGCCGACGGTCGCCTACGACCGGTCCAGCTCGGGCAGCTGCCTCGGCGGCCTCGGCGCCAACGGCGGCGCCGTCAGCACGACGTACCCGTTCTGCGGCACGGACGACGCGCCCAACGCGACGCAGATCGCCAACGTCACTACGACTACGGGCGGTCAGGCGCTGAGCATCCCGGTCGCCCAGGCCGCGATCGCGATCGTCGTCAGCCCGCCCACGGGCTGCACGATCTCGACGCTGACGCCCGCCCAGGTCGAGTCGGTCTTCCGCGGCGCGACGACGTCGTGGACGACGCTCAACGCGGCGTGCAGCGGCACCATCAACGTGGTGACGCGCAACGACAGCTCGGGCACGACGTACCAGCTCAAGCACTACCTCACTACGGTCAACTCGGGCGCGGTGTCCGGCACGTCGACCTGGGCCGACCTGCAGTCGCCCGCCAACAACACGGTGTGGCCGGGCGCGGTCACCAAGTCGCAGTCGGGCTGCGCGTCGGCGATGGCGCTGCCGTGCTCCGGCGGGGCCGGCAGCGGCTCCGGCGGCGGCGACGAGGTCCGCACGGTCGGCGCGGCCGGCAGCAGCATCGGCTACGCCGCGCTGTCGGACGCGCGCTCGGTGTACGCCGCGCAGGGTGGCGTCTCGGGCACTTGGCCGAACCTGTCGTGGACGAACATCCGCACGGGGACGACGACGACGCCCAACCCGTCGACGAACGGCGTGTCGGCGACCAAGGCGCAGTCCAACTGCCCGACGGCCAACAACAGCTACTCGCCGCTGCCCGCGTCGGGGGCCACTGGCGACTGGTCGGGCACGTACCGCGCCAACGCCGGCAGCGCCTACCCGCTGTGCACGCTGACGTGGGACCTGGCGCTCAGCAACTACACGGCGGCGACGTGGGGCGGCAGCTCCGCGAACATCGCCCAGACGGTCAAGGACTACCTGGGCTACGCGGTGTCGGCGGCCGGGCAGAGCGACGCGCTGTCCTCGTCCAACGACTACCAGGCCCTCCCGACCGACGTGCTGACGACTGCGTCGACGGGCGTCGGCGAGATCACGGGCTGACCGAGCGCGGGGCGCGCCCGTCCCGCGCCCCGGAGACGCGACGCGAAGCGGCCGGGCCCATCGGGCCCGGCCGCGGCGCTCTCGGAGCCGGTGCGGCGTGTCGCCTCAGGCGCCGACGTAGTGGTTCAGCGTCAGCTGCGCGCGGTTGTTCCCGGCCGCCGACGGCAGGCCGAGGTTCCGGTTGATGATCTTGGTCACCGAGGTCTGGGCCACGACGCCGCAGCCGGTGGCCGCGGGCACCGCGAAGCCCGCGTCGCCCTGGACCTGGCCCTCGAGGCCGAAGTCGGCGTTCGGCGGGGAGGTGAACGTGCCCGGCGTCGTGACGGCGAGGCTCAGCGTGATCGGCGCGGCGGCCGAGCCGATCGCGCAGTTGGGGCCGAGCAGCGGGTTGGTGAAGTGGATCCGCACCGGCAGCGTCAGCTTGTAGGAGTAGACGTCGTAGTCGATCGGGCCGACCGGCTCGATCGTCGCCTTCACCGTGTTGAGGCGCGACGGCAGGTCCCGGCCGAGCAGGCCGCCGGGCACGTCGACCGGCCGCGCGGTCAGGGTGGGCCGGCTCGTCGACGGGACCCAGGCCCCGACGTCGGTGAGGCCGCCCTGGACGTCGAGGCCGGCGCCGCCCAGCGGCAGCGTGTGGTCGTTGGCGGTGATCGCGCCGTCGGTGGACGTGATCTCGGCGCAGCCGGCGACCGTCGCCTGGGCGCGCGGGCAGCGGTCGAACGACGGGGTGCCGGCGAGCGCGGGACCGGCGGTCAGCGCGGCCACGCCGGCGGCGCTCAGGGCCGCGGCGGCGAGGCGGACGAGGGGGTTCTTCATCGGGATCTCCTGGTGAGGGTGGAATCGGACGGCGGGGAACATAGGCCGTTCGTCACCGAGTCTCACCATAAAAAGATCTAACCGGGTCGGCGACACGCTGGTCACACCCGCGGCCCCGCGCGGGCCTCAGCGCCGCCCGCGCTCAGCGGCGCTCGACCCACTTGGTGAACATATCGATAACTCCTAGGTGATGTCGATGTCGCGTCGTTAGGGTGCGCGGCGGTCGGTCCCGCGGCCACTGGCCCCCGACACGTCTCGGGCGCACGCACACCCCGACTCAGGAGATCTCCCTGTCGATGCTGGACCTGCTTCGTCCCGCGCGCCGTGCCGAGAGCATGCTGCTCGCCGCGGTCGCGACCATCCTCTGCCTGTCCGCGCTGTGGGTCGCGTCGTCCCCAGCGGGCGCGGCGACCGGCGAGACCGCGGCGTTCGGCGTCTCGGCGTTCCCGGCCACGGGCGCCCACGACTTCGTCAACCCCGGCCCGACCGCCTTCGACACGAAGGGCACGGCGACGACGGCCGACGACGACCTGTTCGTCGCCGACCTCGACATCGACGACAACTTCACGCACCTGTGGCCGCGCATCAGGATGTACGGCAAGGACGGGACGCTGAAGGGCTCGGTCTCGACGCCGGTCGGCGACGCGCCCCAGGCCTACGTGGTGAGCCTCGCGGTCGACCCCGCCCTGCGTCGCGTGTACGCGCTGGTCGACGCCGACACGCACGGGGACCAGGTCGCGCAGAAGATCCTGGTCTACTCGGCGGACTGCGCGGCGGCCGAGCCGTGCACGCTCACCGCGCCCGCCGATCTGAGCAGCGGCGTCCTGTTCGACTTCACCGGCGACGCCGCGCACCACGTGGACTTCGCCGGCGGCATCGCGGTCGACCCGACGTCGCACGACGTCGTCGTGCTCGGCGTCGACGACGGCACCGCCGCCGACCCCCAGGGGATCCTGCAGCACATCGCGCCCGACGGCACCGCCGCGACGCGCGTCTCCGGCTTCGGCGTCGGGCTCGAGCCCGACGGGGCCGGCGTCGGCAACCCGTCCGGGTTGGCCATCGGCCCCGACGGCCAGGTGTACGTGTCGACCGCCGTCTTCCACGGCACGTTCCCGCACACCTGCCCGTGCTCCTCGGAGTCCGTCTACCGCATGCCCAAGGAGACCGGCACGTCGTCGCTGGTCCTGACCGACACGAGCTCGCCGCTCGCGCTGCCCGGCGCCGACAGCTTCGACACGACCACGCGCTACGGCTCGGGCAGCCCGATCGCGCTCTCGTCCGACGGGACCACGCTCTACCTCATGGAGGGCGACGACTCGTCGGTCCGGGTCCGCGGCTTCTCGCCCACCACGGGCGCGCTGAAGAACGTCTACGGCGGTGGCACCACGACCTGCAAGATCACCGCCAACGGCAACGGCGCGGGCGGCATCGCCGCCGGCGCGGGCGACGACCTCGCGTTCGCCGCGATGGACCCGGCGGGCGAGCTCGTCGACGGGCCGCTGATCCACCTCTTCGGCGACGGCGGCTCGGGCTGCCCCCGCGCGTCGGGCTCCTTCAAGGTCGACGGCAAGACCACCGGGATCACGGTGACCAAGGGCCAGAGCGTCCAGCTCGACGCCTCCGGCTCGGACCTCAACGGCGGCACCGCGTCGAAGGTCAGCTGGGACTACGGCGACGGCGACGGGTTCGTCGACCTGGCCCAGCCCAGCCTCGTCAGCACCCACAGGTTCCTGAAGCCGGGGACGGTCGACGTCGGCGTCCGGATCGAGGTCGACGGCGCGCCGCCGACGGATCCCGTGTACCTGTCGGTGACCGTCAACGCGCCGAAGCCGGTGGCCTCGTTCTCGGTGTCGGACCGCGCGCCCGCGGCGGGCGGCTCGGTGGCCTTCGACGCGACCGACTCGCTGGACTCGGCGGGCCCGGACGGCAACCCGACCCACGCGCTCAAGGAGTACCGCTGGGACTTCGGTGACGGCCAGTCCCAGGTGACGACGACCGCGAAGGTCTCGCACGCCTTCGCCAACGCCGGCGCCACGGCCCTGGCGCGCACGGTCAAGCTGACGGTCGTCAGCCAGGACGGCGTGAGCTCCGCCAACGTCGCGCAGCAGACGATCACGGTCGCGGGCACGCCGAGCGGCGGCGGCCCGACCCCGGATCCCGGCCCGACCCCCGGACCGGGCACGACGCCCGACCCGGGCAAGACGCCGGGGCCCGGCACGACCACGCCCGCCGCGCCACCGACCCCGACGCTCGGCTCGCCGGTCGTCGACGCCAAGGGCTCGCTGGCGCTCAAGCTGACCTGCCCGGCGGGCGGCGCCGCCACGGCGGGCCGGATCGACCTCACGACCAAGGTGAAGAAGAAGGTCAAGGGCAGGACCAGGACCGAGACGGTCAAGGTCGGCAGCGGCGCCTTCTCGGTCGACGCCGGCAAGAGCAAGACCATCAAGATCAAGCTCTCGTCGGCCGGCTTCAGGCTGCTCAAGCAGAAGAGGCGGCTGAGCGTCACGGCCGCGATCGCCGTCACGGGCGGCGCGAAGACGAGCCGGACGCTGGCCCTCAAGGCGCCCGCCCAGCGCAAGTAGCGCGGCGCCCACGCGCGCGAACGGGGCGGCGAGGACCGCTCGTCGCCCCGTTCGCCCATGAGCACCTGTAGTCACTCTGTGAACAGAACCATAACTCCCTTGAACTCTTCCAGGGCGGATGCGAAGGTGGCCTGCGGCAGGCGCTCGCGCCGCCGCCCGCCCTCCTCGCCTGACCTCGTCGTGGCCCTCACCCGCCTTCTCCGCCACACGCCGGCGCTGCTGCTCCTCGCGGCCGCGGCGTGCCCATCCACCGCGCTCGCGCTCGTCGAGCGGCCCGTGACCGTGGACGGCCCCAGCGCCGACGTCCGCGACGTCGGCGGCGCCGCCCTGGCCTCCGACGGCACCGGCGGCATCGCCTACATCAAGCTCGACCAGGGCGTCCCGCACGTCTTCGTCGCGCGCCGTCTGCACGGCGCCTGGTCGTCGCCGATCCGGGCCGACGACCTGCCCTACGACGCGCGCCAGGTCGCGATCGCCGCCTCCGACCACGGTCGCCTGCTCGTCGTGTGGGTCAGCCAGATCGCCACCGTCGCCGGCCGCATCCGCTACGCGCTCTACTCGGCCGCGCTCGGGCCGGGCGCGACGCGCTTCGGGCCCTCGCTGATCGTGGACCCCAACGTGGGGGAGGGCAACGACGTCAACCCGTCGCTGGCCGGCGCGGACGCCGGGCGGGCGATCGTCGCCTACCGGGTCACGACCTATGACTTCATCGCGGGCACGGCGACCGACAAGGTCCAGCTGCGCCCCAACGACGTGCTCGCCGACCTCCGTGTCGCGCGCCTGCAGGGCACGCGCTGGTCCCGCCTCGGCGCGATCAACCGCAACCCCGACGCCTCGGTCCCCGCGCCGAACGCCATCAACGGCCCGCGCGTCGGGATCGCCGACGACGGCAGCGCGGTCGTGGCCTGGCAGGAGCGCGACCAGAACGGGGTCGCGCGGATCTGGGCCAAGCGCGTCTTCGGGACCACGCCCGGGCCGACGCTCCCCGCGACGCCGACGACGTGGCAGGGCGCGCCGCTGACCGACGACGCCGACGCCTTCGCGCTGGCCGTGAGCCCGCTCGGCATGGCCCAGGTCGTCGCCCGCTACCCGGGGGCCGAGGGCACGACGCGCGTGCTCGCCAACCAGCTCCCGGTGAGCCTCGACGACCAGGCCGGGAGGTTTGCCGGCGCGGTCGCGGTCGACGGCGGCGCGGTGCCCGGAACGGTCGGCCCGCCCGCCGTGGCGGTCGCCGACAGCGGTCAGAACGGCAGCACGCTCGCCGCCTTCGCCGCCGGGACCGCGCTCCGGACCGCGCCGCTGGGCGCCGCGTCGCCGCTCGGCGACCCGCCGCCCGCGCCGGGGCCCGTCCCCGGCGGCGACGTCGTGCTCGCGCGCTCGGCGCGGGGGAGCACGATCGCGGCCTGGGAGACCGTCGGCGCCGACGGCCTGCCCGCCGTCGCCGTCCGCCAGGAGCAGGCGGGCGGCGGCGTCCAGACCGGCGTGGTCGCCGGCGCGCTGGCGGGCGACGTGTCGCGGCTCAGCCTCGCGGGGGACCGCGACGGAGACGGTGTCCTGACGTTCCTGCAGGGGGCCGGAGCGGGCCAGGAGGTCGTGGCCGAGGGCGTCACCGCCGCCCCGGCGACGTTCCTGGTGACCGCGCCCTCCGGCTGGGTCGCGCCCCGGCGCGCCCGCCTGACCTGGGAGGCCGCGCCGTCGACCGCCCCGCTCGTCACCTACAGCGTGCTGGTCGACGGCGACCCCGTCGCCCAAGGCCTGCGGACGCGCGCGCTGACGCCGGCCGCGACCGCGCTGGGGGACGGCGTGCGGCAGGTGCAGGTCCTCGCGACCGACGCGCAGGGACAGGCCGTCGCGAGCGATCCGGTGCGGCTGAAGGTCGACGCGCGGCCGCCGACGGCCACGGCGAAGGCGGCGCCGCGCAAGCGGTACGGACGCCACGCGATCGCCGTCACCGTGGCGGACGCCGGGTCGGGCGTGGTGGCGTCCGCCACCACCTGCCGGTTCGGCGACGGGAGCAGGCAGCAGAAGGGCCACCGGACGTTCCGGCATCGCTTCCGGCGCGCCGGCCGCTACGTCGTGCGCGTCGTGACCCGCGACAAGGCGGGCAACGCGACGACGCTGCGCGTGAGGGTGCAGGTGCGATGAGCCGCCGCGGGGGCATCGCGATCCTCGTCGGGCTGCTCGCGGCGGTCGGCGTCGCGCCCGCGGCCCGTGCCGAGCTCGGCGCGCCGCGGCTGCTGACGCTCTCGGATCGTGAGCAATCCGACGGTGTCACCGCCGCCGCGCTGTCGGCCGACGGCCGCTACCTCGTCTTCGCGGGCTCGCTGGGCGGCGAGACGGGCATCCTGCGCCGCGACCTGCGCGACGGCGCCGTCGAGCCGGTCGCGGCGGGCGACGCCTACGCCGCGACGCGGGCGATCCAGGGCTCGGCCGACCCCTCGGTCAGCGCCGACGGCCGCTACGTCAGCTTCACCACCGACGCGGCGCTCGACCCGGCCGACGACACCAACGCCGTGGCCGACGTCTACGTGCGCGACATGGACGTCGCGGCGCCGCCCGGCGGCGCGCCGTGCGACCCGGCGGCCGGGACGAGCTGCGCCTACACCTTGGTCTCCGCCGTGGACGGCTCCGCCGCCGGGCTGAGCTACGCGACGCCCGGCCAGGGCGCGGCCGCCGCGCCGCGGCAGGCGATCAGCGCCGACGGACGCGCGGTCGCGTTCGTGACCAACGCCGACTCCGACCTCGCCGGACCGGGAACGCGGGCCGGCCAGGTCGCTGTGCGCGACCTCGACCGCCGGAGCACCACGCTGGTCAGCGCCCGTCGCGATCCCGCGTCCGGCGCGATGACCGGGCAGCCGGTGCCCGGCCGCGCGGTGACCGCCGGGACCGCCGCGGCGATCAGCGCCGACGGCACGACCGTCGCCTGGTCGGGCCAGCGGATCGGCGACCAGGCCGCGACCGTCGCGGGCGACCCGGCCGCCACGACCGACCCCTACAACGAGCCGCTCTGGCGCCGGATCGCCGACGGCCCGTCCGTGCCGACGCGCCGCGTCGCGGGCGCCGGCGATCCCGAGGCGCCCGGATGCCCGGCCGGCGGCTCGATGGCCGACGCCGCCTGCCAGGGGCCCTACCCGAACATCGGCGACAACGCCAACGCCGAGCAGGGAGCCCAGGGCGGCTGGGTCCCGACGCCGGGCGCGCTGCTGGCGCTCCCGTCGCTCAGCGCCGACGGCCGCACGGTCGCGTTCCTCGGCAGCCCGCCGATCCCGCCCCAGAACACGATCACGGCGAACGTCGACCTGTTCGTCGCCGACATGGACGCGGGCCTCGCGCGCCGCGCCGCCGTGCGCCGCCTGACCCAGGACTTCGGCGGCGCGACGCTGAGCGACCTCGCGCTGTCGGCGGACGGTCGCCGGATCGCCTTCGCCACCGTCCGGACGACGTTCGCGCTGGCGCCGCCGTTCTACCTCGGCGTCACGCCACCCGTCCTGGCCGACCTCCCCGAGCTGTACCTCGTCGACCTCGACGGCCAGAGCCTGCGGCGCGTCAGCCGGACCGTGGACGGCGGCGCCTCGACCGACGGACATCCCGGCGGCACGAACCCGTTCACGCCGTCCTACCCGTCCTTCGACGCCACCGGCCGCATGGTCGCGTGGGTCAGCGCGGCGGACAACCTGGTGGCCGTCGATGCCAACGGCGCCGCCGACGCGTTCCTGGTCGAGGACCGCGTGCCGCCCGCCGGGGTGCCGGGCCGGGTGGACATCTCCGCGCCGCCGCCGGCCCCGGTCGTCCCGCGGGCGTGGACGCTGGCGCTGCGCGCCGTCGGCCTGCGCGACGGGACCGTGCGCTTCGACGCCACCGTGCCGGGCGTGGGCGTGCTGCGCGCGACGATCACCGCGACGGTGCCGGTCGTCCGGCACGTCGCGGTCAGGAAGCGCGGCGGCGGGCACCGGACCGTGACGCGGCGGGTGCTCGCCCGGCGGCAGGTCGCGGCGCGGTCGCTGGTCGTCCGCGGGCCCGGCCTGTCGCGGCTGACCGTGCGCGTCACCAAGGCCTACAGCTCGCTCGTGAAGGCCGAGGCGGGCCTCGACGCGCGCGCCAAGGTGACGTTCGCGGCGCCGGCGCGCGCCACGCTGCACGACGCGCTGGACGTCCGCTTCCGCGCGGTCGCCGCCGCCAAGAAGCCCAAGGCCACCAAGAAGCCGAAGACCACCAAGAAGCCGAAGACCACCAAGAAGGGGAAGGCGAAGCGATGACCGCGCGCCCGATCGCCGCGCTCGCCGCGCTGACCCTCGCGCTGGCGGTCGGCCTCGGCGCGACCGCCGCCGCCGACGCCGACGCCGACGCCGACGCCGCCGGCTGGCACAGCGAGCAGCCGGTCGCCGCCGGGGGCACCGTGCCGACCGCGATCGGCACCGTCTACGACCTCGCGTTCTGGGCGCCCAACCGCGGGATGCTCATCACCGCCGACGGCCTCTGGGCCTTCGACGGCGCGCGCTGGTATCGCTACTCCACGGTCTGCGGCGGCACCGACGGCCGCATCGCCTGGGCGGGCCCGTCGGACTTCTGGACGATCAGCGACCAGCCGGTCGGCCAGCCCAACCCCACCAACGAGAGCCGCGCCGGGCGCTCGCTGTGCCACTTCGTCAACGGCGCGGTCGTCGCCTCCTACGCGCAGCCGATGGGGCAGGCCGGCTCGTACCTGCCGATGCGCGGCGCGGCCTGCCTGGCGCCCAACGACTGCTGGTTCGGCGGCGCGCGCCTGCCCGGCACGACCAACGCCGGCGCCTTCCACCTGCACTGGGACGGCGCGTCGCTGACCCCGTGGCCGTCGCTGGTCGCGCACGACCCGTCGGTCTCCGACCCGGACCGCGCGGTCTCCGACATCGCGGCCTTCCAGGGCGCGCTCTACGAGTCGGTGACCGTCGACGACAACCCGGTCGCCGACGAGCCCAACGACCATCCGTTCCTCCTGCACGCGATCCAGGCGGGGACGCCGCCCGCGTTCACGCCGCTCTTCGCCAGCCCCCAGGTCGACTACGGCACGGCCCGTCCGAGCGACGTCGAGGGCCTGATGCTCTCCAGCGACGGCGCCACGCTCTGGGGCGTCGCCGGCGGCAAGGACCCGACCGTCCGCGGCGCGGGCCCGGTCGTCGTGCGGTTCCAGGGCGGCGAGCCGACGGCGCTGACGCTCACCGATCCCGATCGGACGCTGGCGCCCGGCGGGTTCGTCACCTCGGCCGCCGCCGAGCCGGGGACCGACTCGGCCTGGGTCGCCTACACGCCCCCGGGCGAGGGCGGCGGGAGCCTCTCGCGGCTCGCGCGCCTCGTGCGCGTCCACGGCGACGGGACGGTCGACGACGCGACCGCGCTGCCGTCCGCCGACGACGACATCGCCCGCAAGGGCGCGGCGGACCAGGTCGCCTGCGCGGCGGCGGGCCAGTGCTGGATGGCCACCAACAGCGGGTGGCTGTTCCACCTCGGCGGCCCGCTGCCGCGCGACGACGACCCCGGCCTGCACCGCCTGATCACCTACCGGCCCAGCGACGGCGCGACGCCGATCGTCTCGCCCGACACGCTGCCCGACGACGACTCGGGCATCGCCCCGCCGGTCTTCTCCCAGCCGCCGCCGGTCGGTTACACGCCGCCGAAGCAGAGCAGCACCAAGGCCAAGGCCAAGAAGCTGGTCACCGGCGTCACACGGAAGATGGTCTCGCGCACGACGCTGCGGCTCACGTTCACGCTGACCGCCAAGGCGCGCGTGCAGCTGCTGGCCAAGCGCGGGTCCAAGGTCGTGGCGCGGTCCAAGCGCCGGACGCTGGCCAAGGGCAGGCACCGGATCGAGTTGACGCTCGACCGCAGGCGCTGGCCGACGCAGCTCGACCTGCGCGCCGAGCCGTACCAGAAGCCGAAGGGCGCCGCGTGAGCGCCGCGCGCGCCCGCATGCGTCGCCGTCGCCGACGGCGGCTGATCGCGCCGCTGCTCCTGCTGTCGGCCGCCGCGCTGCTGGTGGTCGGGCAGGCGTCGCGCAGCACCGGCCAGGAGCCGGCCGCCGCGCCGTCCGCCCAGCCGTGGCTGGGCGTGCTGGACCAGGGCGGCACGCTCATCGACGCCTCGCCCGACGAGGCCCAGGGCGAGGTCTGGTCCGTCGGCGACGGCCGGATCCTGCGCTACACCGACGCGGACGGGTGGACCGCGATGCCGGCGCCGCTGGACGCCGACGGCAGGCCGATCGCCACGCTCAAGGCCCCCAACAACCCGCTGCAGGGCCGCGCGACGCGGGACGGCGCGGTCGCGCTGCTGGCCAACGACACCCTGCTGGTGCGCGACCCCGGCGGCGATCGCTTCCACGCCGCGCCGGCCGCCGACCGGGCCGCGGACGGCGCAACCGCGACGACGACGGCGCCCGCGAGCACGAGCGCGCCGGGGTCGACCGACGTGCCCGGCTCGACGTCGGCGCCCGCGACCACCTCGCAGCCGGCGTCCACGTCGGCGCCCGCCTCCTCCGCCGAGCCCGCCACCACCACCGCGACCGTGGCCGACGCGACCACCACGGCCGCGGCCGGCCCGCCGCTGCGCGCGGGGGAGAAGCTGTACGGGGCCCAGCCGCTGGTCGCCGCGCTGTCCGAGCGCGGCCGCGCCGGCGCGTTCGTCGTCCCGACGGCCTCCGGCGCCACCGTGCCCGGCGCGGTGCTGCACTTCGACGGCACGGCGTGGACGCGCGAGCCGATCTGCTTCGGCGCCGCGCCCTCCTGCGACGCCGCCGACCTGCCGTCCGGGCTCAAGGTCGTCGCCATCGACGCCGCGGGCGTCGGCCACGCCTGGCTGCTGGCCACCGGCGGCTCGGCCGGGGTCATCCTCGTCCACCGCGCGATCGAGGGCGGCGACCCCGTCTGGCGCCCGGTCTCGCTCGGCGGTTCGCCGTTCGCGCGGCGCACCGCCGCGCTTCCGTCCCTGAGCCCCGGCGGCCCGCCGCGGTCGGCCACGCTCGGTCCGCGCCTGAAGGGGCAGCCGCTGGTCGCCACCGCGCAGGGCGTGTGGGCCGACGCGACGATCGCGGTCGCCGACCCCGGCCCCTCCGACGCCACGCTGTTCTACGACGAGTCCGCCGGCCAGGTGGCCCAGGCCTGGTGCGGAGAGCCCGCGCTCTGCGACCGGTCGCTCAGCATCCAGCTCAGCGCGGGCGCCGGCCGCAGCTTCGCCTGGGCCGACGGCTCGCCCTACGGCACGCGCCTGATCACCGGCCTCGACCAGGGCGCGATGCTGCGGCTGGACGGCGACGCCTTCCACCGCGTCCCGACCGCGGGCCGCGGCGCGGGCGCCGACCACGGCGCGGCGTTCGCGGCGCCCGACGACGGCTGGCTGGGCGCCAACGGCATCGTCGCCCGGTACCGCCGGACCTCCGAGCCCAACCAGCTGCACCAGTGGCCGGTGCCGTTCCGGCACCCGCTGACCGCGATCGCGGCCGAGCCCGGCAAGGCGGTCGGGGCGATCGACGCGCGGGCGCTCGGCGTCGGCGACCAGGGCGAGGTCGTCCGGTACACGCCCGGCCAGGGCTGGTCGCCCGAGGCGCTGCTGGGCGCCACGGGCCGCCGGGCCACGCCGCGGCTGCGCGGCGTCGCCTGGCCCGCGCCCGACCGCGCCTACGCCGTCGGCGACGGCGGCGAGATGTGGATGTGGCGCCAGGCGACGGGCCTCTGGGAGCCCGACCCGGGCAAGCCCACGACGGCGGCCGCCGCCGTCGCGAGCTTCACCGGCATCGCGTTCGACCCCGACGACCCGAGCCGCGGCTACGCGGTCGGCAAGCAGGGCGTGCTGCTCGGCTACGACCGCGAGTGGACCCAGGAGCCGCTGCCCGACGGGCTCGGCGACGCGAACTTCACGTCGATCGCGTTCGCCGGCCGCGAGGCGATCGTCACCTACAAGACGCCGATCCGCACCGACACGGGCTTCGGGTACCGCGGCGGGATCATCGTCGACGACGGTTCCGGCTGGCACGAGGACCCGAGCCTCGCGGCGGCGCTGCCGAAGGGGAACACCGACGGCGCGGTCGTCGGGGTGGAGGCCGTGCCCGAGCGCGTCGCCGGCCTCGCCGACGGCAGCGCGATCGTCGCGACGATGACCGGCGCGCTGGCGGTCCGCGACGGCGCGGGCGGCGCCTGGCACGCCGCGGACGTCGACCCGGTCGGCTTCCCCGCCGCGCTGAGCGCCTTCCACGACGCCGACGGCGCCGTGCGCGCGCTGGTCTCGGTCGCCGCGCAGTCGGCGCTCACCAACGACCTGCCCTACGCGCAGCAGGAGCTCAAGATCGACCAGGACACGATCCTGCGCCCCGCGCCGCCCGGCCAGGCCCCGGTCCTGATCGACCCCTATGGGTTGCCGCCCTCGGGGTACGTGCTGCGTCAGACCGCGCACGGGTGGCACGACGAGCAGCACCAGGCCTGGATCAACCTGGCCCCGGGCACCAAGGACTATGACCTGCCCGAGCGCCCCGACCCGGTGCTGGCGTTCCTGACCGATCCGTTCGGGCGAGCGGGATGGGCGGTGGGCGGCGACCCGGAGGTGCAGACCGCGAGCGTCGTGCGCTACCCCGACGACGGGCAGTCGGCCCCCGGCGCCACGACGGCGCCGATCGCCGACGACCAGGCGAAGGCCACCTTCGCCATCGGCGGCGGCGCGCGCTGCCTGAGCGACTGCGCGGACCTCGAGCCGGTCGGCGCCGCCCCGTGGCGCTGGCTGCCGGCGGCGGTCGGCCGCGTCGCCGCGATGGGCCGGGTGCGGGCGTTCCTCTACACGGGGCCGGGGACCGCGGACCCGGCGATCAGCGACGACGTCCGCCACGAGCAGGCCGCGGCCGCCGACCGGCTGACGTCGGCCGCCGGAGCGCTGCCGGTGTACGCGGCGGCGGCCAGGACCGACCGCGACGGCGGCTCGCTGAGCGCCTTCCAGGACGCGTTCCAGGCGGCGAGCGTGCCGCAGGGGCAGCGCGCCGCGACGGGGATCGCGAGCGCGGACGTCGCGCGGAGCGCGACCGGTCAGGGGTACTACGCCTTCGACTCGACCGGCACCGCCGACAGCGCGGACCCGGTCCGGGTCATCGTGCTCGACACCTCCACGGGCGCGATCGACGACGCCCAGCGCTGCTGGCTGGCCCAGGAGCTGTCCGGCGCGGCCGGCCTGAGCCGGGCGGCGATCGTCGTCGGCAGCCTCGGGATGGACGAGCTCTCCAACGCCGACGTCGTCGCCGCGACGCTCGTGTCCGGCGCCGCGCCGACGACGACGGCGTGCCCGCTGCCCAGCGGCCCGGGCACCGCGTCGGCATACTTCTACAACTCGCTGGAGGTCAACCGCAGCGGGGCGGTGACGTACGGCAGCGACGCGATCCCGGCCTACGGCACCGGGTCGTTGGGCTACATCAAGCTCCTGCCGGTCCAGCCCGACCGCCCGCCGAACAGCGGGTTCCTGCTGGCCGAGGTCGACACCCGGCCGGGGAGCCGGCTTGCCGCGAACCCCCTGCGCGCGCCGGTCGCGGTGCGCCTGATCCCGAACGTCGCCGAGCTGGCGGTCGACGCCACCGACGGCACGCTGCTGCGGCGCAGCCAGATCGCGCTGTTCGACGGGCTCGCGCGGCGTCCGCGCGCCGGGCAGGGCTGCATGGGGAGCCCGGCCTGCGAGATCGTCCCCGACCCCTACACGCCGATCCCCGACGACTGCACCGGCCAGGCCTGCGCGACGACGCTGGCGCCCGAGTACACGTTCACGTCCTCGGACCCGAGCGTCGCCGACTTCGTCGCGCGCGACCCGGCCTCGACGAACCCGCGGCGGCCGTTGCTGGACGCCAAGGGCGATCCGGTGCCGAGCGCCACGAGCGGCTTGTTGTGCGCCTACAACGCCGGCACGACCACGATCACGCTGACCAGCGGCGGCCTGTCGTCCTCGCAGAAGGTGACCGTCCAGGCGGGCAGCGTGCAGCGCCCGTGCGGCACGGTCCCGGCCAGGCCCGTGCCGGCGACCGACCCGGGGGACGGCAGCGAGAAGATCGCGCCCGACGCGCCGCCGCCCGCGGTCGAGCCGAGCCCCGCGGGCGGTGCCGGCCCGCTGCCGCCGCCGCCCGCGCCCGCCGCCGTCAAGGCGGCCGCCAAGCCGGCGTCGCCCAAGCCGCCGGCCGTCCCGACCGCGCCCGCCTTCGCGCCGTTCGTCCCGGTCACCTCCGGCCTGACGCAGGTGATCGGCGTCGCGCCGCCTCCGCCGCCGACCGCGGCGCGCCCGGCGCCGCCGAGCGGGACGTCGTCGGCCAACGTGTACCAGTCGGCCGTGGCTCCCGAGCGCCAGCGCGAGGAGGAGCACCAGCTGGAGACGCAGAGCAACGCGGTGCGCTACGAGGCCGACCGGCCGCTGCCGGCCTTCGTCTCCCGCGGCGGCGCGCTGCTGCTGATCGCGCTCGCCGGCCTCGCCTGCACCGACCTGCGGCCGCGCCCCCGGCGCCGGCCCGCCTTCAACACCATCACCAACGACCGCCGAGACCCGAGAAGGACGCCGCGATGAACCTGCACGCCGGCCCGAGCGCCGACCCGCTGACCCGCCTGCTCGCCGGCGCGGCGCTCGCGATCTCGCTGATCGCGCTGTTCGTCTCGCTGGGCAGCAGCTCGACCGCCGCGCCGCCGCAGACGGTCAAGCTCCCGACGGCGGCGTCGCTGACGCCCAAGCCCTACGGCATCCAGCGCCTGACCAAGGCCAAGAGGTTCCCCGCCAAGGTCATCCCGAAGGTCGCGGCCGCCAAGCGCGCCGACACGCTCGGCGGCGCCAAGCGCCAGGACCTCGTGCTCAACTGCCCGGGGGACACGGCGGATCTCGGCACGTGGTGCCTGCAGACCGCGACCTACACGGTCCCCAACGACCAGATCGGCAAGAACGACTTCGCCTACGCGGCCCGCACGTGCGTCGACCAGGGCGGCTGGCTGCCGTCCGCCGCGCAGCTGATCGGCGCCGCGCCGCGGATCAAGCTGCAGTCCACGATCGACGACAACGAGTCGACCGCCTCGATCGACATCGGCCCCGGCGACGGGCTCAAGGACGCCCGCGAGATGACGTCGGACCTCTTCACGACGACCGCCGGCGACAGCGCCGCGGGCAGCGAGGGCGTCACCGCGGGCTCGCTCGGCGACCCGCGCCAGAACGAGCCCAACCCGGTGCCGCAGCCCGCCGACCCGATGCCGGGCAGCCTCGACTACGTCACGGTCTACGACAACCACGACCTGGGCGGCTTCGCCGGCGGCGCGCCGGTCGGGAGGCCCGAGAAGTTCCGCTGCGCCTTCAACAAGGTGCAGGGCGTGGTGGCGAGCGAGGACTAGCCGCGAGTCCTAGTCCTCGCGGACGATCCGCGCCAGCCCCGCCCGCCAGATCGCGTCGAGGTCCGCGCCGGGCGGGACGCGCTCGTTGAGCTCCAGCGCGACCATCCCGTAGGCGAACGCCCAGCACGCGGTCGCCGTGGGGCGGTCGCCGCGGGCCGAGCGCAGCACCATCGCGCGGCCGGGCCGCTCGGCGGCGACGATCGCCGGGTCGTCGCGGTCCAGCGCCCGCGCCCCGATCAGCTGGTGCAGGGCCGGGTTGCGCAGCGCCCATGCGCGGTAGGCCGCCCACATGCGTGCCACGTCCTCCTCGGGCGGCGTGTCGCCGAGCGCGTCGGCGGCCGCCTGCGCCTGCTCCAGGAGGCCGACGGCGATCAGCGCGTTCTCCATGTCGCGCTTGCCGGCGAAGTGCGCGTACAGCGACGGCGCCTTGATGCCCAGGCGGTCGGCCAGGAGCCGCATGCGCAGGCCGTCGTGGCCGCGCTCTTCCAGCAGCTGTCGCGCCGCCTGCAGCACCTCGTCGGCGCGCGAGCCAAGCCCCCTTGCCTCGTGCATGACCGGGAACGCTACCGGCTCGCTGATAGCGTCGCCGCCCGTGAGCAAGAGCCCTCAGCCGCGGATCAGCTACGTCGTCGGGCGCCTGGATCGCGCCCTGTCGCTCGCCGTGGAGGAGCGCGTGGCCGCCCACGGCCTGACGCTGCCGCAGTACACCGCGCTGTCGGTGCTGCGCATGCGCCCCGGGCTCTCCAACGCGCAGCTCGCGCGCCGGACGTTCGTTCGGCCGCAGTCGATGATGCAGGTCATCTCCAAGCTCGAGGGCGAGGGGCTGATCCAGCGCGCGCCCGATCCCGACCACGGCCGGATCCTGCGCACCGAGATCACCGAGAAGGGGCGCGCGGTGCTCGCGGCCTGCGACCGCTCGGTGACCCGGATGGAGCGGGCGATGCTCGCGGACGTCTCGCGCGAGCAGCGCGACGAGCTGCGCGAGACGCTGCTGGCGATGGTCCGGCGGCTCGGCGCGGGCCTCGACGACGTGTAAGGCCACCTGATACGTTGGCGGGCCATGGGGGCGAGCGAGAACCTGGCCTGGCCGCTGCGCCGCGCGGCGCGCCTGCACGCCGACGCGACGGCCGTCGTGGACGTCGCGAGCGGGGAGGAGGTCACCTACGCCCGGCTGGTCGAGCGGGTCGCCGCGGTGGGGACGCTCGTCGGCGAGCCCGGCGCCCGCGTCGGCGTCCTGGCCGCCAACTCGCTGGCGCACCTCGCGCTGTTCCTCGGCGTCCCGTCGGCCGGCGGCGTGGTCGTGTCGCTCAACACGCGGCTGGCGGTCGAGGAGCTGCGGGCGCTGGTCGCCGACGCCGGGCTGTCGGCGCTCGTCTTCGACGAGGACCACGCCGAGGCGGCGGGCGCGCTCGACGTGCCGCGGCGGATCCACGTGCGCGACCTGTCGCGCGACGGCGGGCCCGGCGATCGTGGCGACGCGCCGGGGCCGGACGCCGGCGCGCTGGCCGCGATCTCCTTCACCGGCGGGACGACCGGGCGCGCCAAGGGCGTGATGCTCTCCCACGGCAACCTGTTGGCCAACGCGCGCCACAACATCATGGCCACCGGCCACGCGCCGGAGGATCGCTGGCTGCACGTCTGCCCGATGTTCCACGTGGCCGGGACCGCCAACGTGGTCGCCGCGACGTGGGTGGGCGCCCGCCAGGTCGTCCTGCCGCGCTTCGACGCGGCGGCGGTCTGCGCGGCGGTCGCCGAGCACGGGATCACCCACATGGTGGTGGTCCCGACCATGTTGGGGATGCTGCTCGACCACCTCGCGTCCCACGCCGCCGCCGCCGACCTCTCCAGCCTCCGGCACATCCAGTACGCCGCCTCGCCGATCACGCCCGACCTCCAGCGCCGGGTGCTGGAGCGCTTCCCGGACGTCGACGTCGCGCAGTTCTACGGGATGACCGAGGCCGCGCCGACCGTGACGACGTGCACGCCCGCCGACCACCGCCGCCCCGACGGCGCGCGGCTGGCCTCGATCGGCGCGCCGGTCGTCGGCGTCGAGGCCGAGGTCCGGGATCCGGAGACGGCGGCCGCGCTGCCGGTCGGCGAGATCGGCGAGCTGTGGGTCCGCGGCCCCAACGTCATGTTGGGGTACTGGCGGCAGCCCGAGGCGACCGCCGCCGCGCTGACCGAGGACGGCTGGTACCGCACCGGCGACGCCGCCCGCGCCGACGCCGACGGCTACCTGTACCTGGTCGACCGCCTCAAGGACATGATCATCAGCGGCGGCGAGAACGTGTACTCGGTCGAGGTCGAGGCGGTCCTGGCCGACCATCCGGCGGTGGCCGAGGCGGCGGTCTTCGGCGTCCCGCACGAGCGCTGGGGCGAGGCCGTCCACGCGGTGGTCAGCGTGACCGCCGACGTCACGCCCGAGGAGCTGATCGCACACTGCCGCGCGGCGATCGCGGGCTTCAAGGTCCCGCGCGGGATCGAGGTCACGCGCGAGCCGCTGCCGAAGTCCGGCGCGGGCAAGCTGCTCAAGCACGAGCTGCGCGCGCCGTTCTGGGTCGGACACTCGCGCAATATCAGTTGAACTGATACTCTCGCTCGCATGAGCGAGAGCCAGTGGGAGACGGTCCGCGTCACGGTGGAGGACGGCATCGGGTGGCTGGAGCTCCACCGCCCGGACAAGCGCAACGCGATGAGCCCGACGCTCAACGTCGAGATGGCCGAGGCGCTGCGCGCGCTCGACCGCGACGACGCGGTCGGCGTGGTCGTCCTGACCGGCGCGGGCGACGCGTGGTCGGCGGGCATGGACCTCAAGGAGTACTTCCGCGAGGTCGACGGCGGCCCGCTGTGGCGCCAGCGCGAGGTGCGCGAGCAGTCGCAGACCTGGCAGTTCCGGATCCTGCGGTACTTCTCCAAGCCGACGATCGCGATGGTCAACGGCTGGTGCTTCGGCGGCGCGTTCATCCCGCTCGTCTCCTGCGACCTGGCGATCGCCGCCGACGAGGCGACGTTCGGCCTCAGCGAGATCAACTGGGGCATCCCGCCCGGAGGCATGGTCTCCCGCTGCCTCGCCGACACCGTCGGCTCCCGCCAGGCCTTGTGGTACATCATGACCGGCGAGACCTTCGACGGCCGCCGCGCGGCCGAGATGAACCTCGTCAACCGGTCGGTCCCCCTCGCCCGCCTACGCGAGGAGACCGTCACGCTGGCCAAGACGCTGTTGGACAAGAACCCCGTCGTGATGGACGCCGCCAAGAACGGCTACAAGCACGCCGCCGAGATGTCCTGGGAGGGCGCGCTGGACTACCTGTACGCCAAGCTCGAGCAATCGCAGTTCAACGACCGCTCCCACGGACGCGAGGAAGGGCTCAAGCAGTTCCTCGACGACAAGGCGATCCGCCCCGGGCTGCAGGCCTACCAGCGCGGCGAGGCGTAGGCCTTCGCGCGCGGCGGCGCTTGGGGTCGTCGACCGGCGCGACGCGGCACCGACGGCCGGCTCGCTGACGCGCTTCCGGTCCCACAGGCGTTCGAGCGGAGCGGGCCGAGTCGCCCGACGCGCAGGGACGCGTGGACCTCCGACGCCGAGCCGACGGCGGCGCCGCGACGATCGCCTCCCGAGGGCCGGAGACGGACCCTGTCGCCCGGGCTGGGACGCCTCAGCGCCGGCCGCCGTCGACGCCCGCTCGGCGGGCCGTAGGGACGCGGTAGACGGTGGCGCCTCAGCGCGGGCGTTGGGTGGTGCTGCGGGGCGTTGGTGGGTTGGGCATCGAGGGCGGCGGGCAGGGGTTGGCGACGCCGGCGCTCGGGCTCTCCGTCGGCGTCGGGGGCGGGTGCCTGCGCCGCTTCGGGGCCGGGTCGAGGGACGGCGTCCAGACCTGAATCCCGGCGTCGGTGGCGCACCCTCGAAGCACGGATCGCATCTGACCCGCCTTCCGGGGAACCGATGGCGCCTTGGTGTCGGCATGCGACATCAAGGCGCCGTTGGTTGTCGGTTCGGGCCCGAACCCCGGATGGGTCTCGATGAAATCCCGGCCGAGGACACCAAGGCGGCCCGGTCTGATGTCTGGACGCCTTCCCTGCGCGGGATCCCGGCCCTGCGCAGGCGCCCGCCCCCAGCGACGACGGAGAGCCCAGGCGCCGGCGTCGCCCACCCCTGCCCGCCGCCCTCGATGCCGAACCCACCAGCACCCCGCACCCGCCCCCCAACGCCCCGCACTGAGACGCCACCCACGCCGGCCGACCAACGCCGGCCCAGGCCCCGGCGGGCCAACGCCGGCCCCGCCGCCGCCGCTGAACCCCCTAAGCCATCACGTGCGCCGCCGGCCCCGGGTCCGCCGGCGCCGCCGGCTTCCGCTTGGGCAGCAGCACCAGGGCCACCACGAACGCCACGGCGACCAGCACGAAGGCCCAGACGAACGTCGACCCGTAGGCGTCGGCCTGCGCCGCCGGGGTGCTCGCGCCCTGCAGCTGATGTGCCAACAGCACCGACAACACGGCGGTGCCGATCGAGGCGCCGACCTGCTGGTTGATGTTCAACGTGGTCGACGCCTTCGGGATCGCCGCCTGGCTGAGCGTCTGCATCGCGCCCGAGAACGTCGGCATCATCGTCATGCCCATGCCGATGCCCATGAAGAACAGGTCGACGCCGAAGAGCCAGTAGCTCGTGTCGGCCTCCAGCTGCGTCAGGCCCAGGAACGTCGCGCCGACGAGGACCAGGCCGCCGGGGACGATCTTGCCGATGCCGGTCTTGTCGGCCAGCGACCCGGCGATCGGCATCGCGAGCATCGCGCCGACGCCCTGCGGCGCCAGCAGCAGGCCGGAGTCCATCGCCGACTCGCCGCGCACGGTCTGCAGGTACAAGGGCAACAACAACATGCCGCCGAAGACCGCGATGATCACCAGGATCATCGTCCCGGCCGCCGCGGAGAACGTCTTGTTGGCGAACAGGCGCAGGTCGATCAGCGCGTCCTCGCCGGCGCGCATCGCGTGCGCGACGAACGCCGCCAGCGCGATCACGCCGAGGACCATCGGGACGAGCACCTTCGCCGAGGCGAAGCCGCCCTCCGAGGACGTCTTGGCCAACCCGTAGATCAACAGCGCCAGCCCGGGGGACAGCAGCCCCAGGCCCATCCAGTCGAGCTTGTGCCCCGGCTGCGGGACGTCGCGCGGCAGCACCCGCGTCGTGAGGATCAGCGCCACGATCCCGACCGGCACGTTGATGAAGAAGATCCAGCGCCACGAGAAGCTGTCGACCAGCCAGCCGCCGAGGATCGGGCCCGCGATCGGGCCGAGCATCATCGGCACGCCCATGATCGCCATGACGCGCCCGACGCGCTGCGGGCCCGCCGCGCGCGTGAGGATCGTCATCCCGGCCGGCATCAGCATGCCGCCGCCGAGACCCTGCAGCACGCGGAAGACGATCAGCTCGGTCGAGCTGGACGCGATGCCCGACAGCATCGACCCCAACAAGAACAGCGCGATCGACGTCAGGTACAGGCGCTTGGTGCCGAACCGCTCGGCGGCCCAGCCGGTCAGCGGGATCACCGTCGCGAGCGCGAGCGTGTAGCCGGTCGCCACCCACTGGATCGTCGCCAGCGACGTGTGGAAGTCGGCCTGCAGCGTGCGGATCGCGACGTTGACGACCGTCGTGTCGAGGATCGTCATCACCGCGCCGACGACGACGGTCGCGGCCACGAGCAGCAGCTCGCGGTCCAGACCCTCGTCCGGCGCGGCCGCGGGAGCAGGGGAGGCGGGGGAGGCGGCCATGGCCCTGCAGGCTAACGGTCGAAGGCCGGGAACCCGGGCGTCCTCAGCACGCGGTCGTCGGACAGGATCGTCAGCGCCTCGTAGCCGTCGAGCGTCAGCGTCCACGCCGGGCCGTCGGGGCCGAGCGCGAAGGCGGCCGTCGAGTAGGCGTCGGCCAGCCCGAGGTCCTCGCCGACGACGGTCACCGACAGGACGCCGACCGGCGCCGCCCCGGTCCGCGGGTCGATCAGGTGCGCGCCGCGCTCGTACAGCCCGGACGTCGCGATCGCGCGGTCGGTCGCCGGGAACGTGGCGGCCACCGCGCCGCGGTCGCGCGGATGCTGGACGCCGACGCGCCACGTCGCCGCCGGCCGCGCGCCGCCGCGCACGACGACGTCGCCGCCCGCCGCCAGCATGAAGTCGGTCAGCCCCTCGGCCGCCAGCAGGTCGGCGCCGCGCTGCACGGCCCAGCCCTTGACCAGTGCCGACGGGTCCAGCCGCCCGGTCGCGCGCACGTCGAACGCCCCGCCGGTCTCGGCGCGCAGGCGCTCGCAGCGCGCGAGCACGGTCCGCACGTCGGGATGGGTCTCCTCCAGGCGCAGCTCGCCGCGGTCCAGCCGCCGGATCTCGCTGTCGTCGCGGTAGGTGCTGAAGCGCGCGTCGGCCTCGCGCAGCCACGCCATCGCCCGCGCGAACGCGCCGTCGACCGCCGGCGCGCTCGGCGCGCTCGGCGTGCGCGCGTCGAGCGAGACGACCGTCCCCATGACCTCGTCCACCATCACCTCGCGCCGCACCCCGCTCACGGTACGGCCTTGCCGCCGCGTCAACGTCCTCGTGCGCCCGCGGCCCTGGCGCCGCGCGCCGACCGCGTCGTAGGGTTGCGGCACATGAGCGTCGCGCAGCATTGTGTCCTGACCCTCTCCTGCCCGGACGCGCCCGGCATCGTCCACGCGGTCTCCGGCTTCCTGGTCCAGCACCGCGGCAACATCCTGGAGAGCCAGCAGTTCGACGACCCCCAGACCGGCACGTTCTTCATGCGCGTGCGCTTCGCCCACGCCGACGGCCGGCACCTCGACGTCCCGGCCCTGCGCGCGGCGTTCGCCGCGATGGCCGACGCGTGGGGGATGACCTGGCGGATGGTCGACGCCTCCGAGCGCCAGCGCGTGCTCATCATGGTGTCCAAGTACGCGCACTGCCTCAACGACCTGCTGTTCCGCACCTCGGTCGGCGAGCTGAACCTCGACGTCGTCGCGGTCGTCTCCAACCACCCGGACCTCGAGCGGATGGCCAAGGACCACCAGGTGCCCTTCCACCACATCCCGGTGAGCGAGGACACCAAGCCGGAGGCCGAGGCCAAGCTGTTGGAGATCGTCGAGGTCGAGCAGGTCGAGCTGGTCGTCCTGGCCCGCTACATGCAGATCCTCAGCGCCGACGCCTGCCGCGTCCTGGAGGGCCGGGCGATCAACATCCATCACTCGATGCTGCCGTCGTTCAAGGGCGCCCGGCCCTACCACCAGGCCTACGACCGCGGCGTGAAGGTGATCGGCGCCAGCGCGCACTACGTGACCCCCGAGCTGGACGAGGGCCCGATCATCGAGCAGGAGATGGAGCGCGTCGACCACGCGATGACCGCCGAGGACTACGAGACGCGCGGGCGCGAGGTCGAGTGCCGCGCGCTCGCCCGCGCGGTGCGCTGGCACACCGAGAACCGCATCGCGCTGAACGGCGCGAAGACCGTGGTGCTGCGCTAGGAGCCCAGCGCGAGTCCGACGACGTGCTCGGCGATCGCCAGCGACGACGTCGCGGCGGGCGACGGCGCGTTGCGCACCGCCACGACGCGGCCGACGTGGTTGACGCGGAAGTCGTCGACCATCGACCCGTCGGGGTCGATCGCCTGCGCGCGCACGCCCGCGGGCGCGCGCTCGACGTCCTCGCGGCGCAGCGACGGCACGAACGTCCGGGCCTCGCGGACCAGCACGCCGGGCGCCACCGAGCCGCGCATCTCCTTCAGGCCCGTCCTCCAGTACTTGACCGCGAGCTTGCGGAACCCGGAGTACCCGAGCGTCGCGGCCAGGTCGCGCGGGACCACGCGCCCGAACGTGTAGCCCTCGCGGGCGAAGGCCAGCACGGCGTTGGGCCCGATGTCCAGCCCGCCGTCCACGCGCCGCGTGAAGTGCACGCCGAGGAACGGGAACGCCGGGTCGGGCACCGGGTAGATCAACCCCTTCACCAAGTCCGAGCGCCCGTCCTTCAACCGCAGGTACTCGCCGCGGAACGGGACGATCGCCGGGCCGTCGTCGTCGCCGGCCAGCCGCGCGACGCGATCGGACTGCAGCCCTGCGCACAGGATCAGCCGGTCGAACGCGTGCTCCTCGCCGCCGGCGACGACGCGCACCTCGTCGCCGCGCTGGGCGATCGACGTGACCTCGCGCCCCAGGCGCAGCTCGCCGCCCGCGGCGCGGACGTCGTCGGCGAAGGCGCCCGCGACGGCCTTGAAGTCCACGATCGCGGTGGCCGGCGAGTGCACCGCCGCGACGCCGACGACGTTGGGCTCGACCTCGCGCATCCGCGCGGCGCCCTCCAGCCACCGCAGGCCCGGCACGCCGTTCTCGGTCGCGCGCCGCTCGATGTCGCGCAGCCGCCCGATCTCGCTCTCGTCGCGCGCGACGACGAGCTTGCCGCACTCGTCGTAGGGCAGCCCGCGCTCCTCGCACAAGGCCTTCAACAGCTCGATCCCGCGCCGGCACAGCCGCGCCTTCAACGATCCCGGCTGGTAGTAGAGGCCCGCGTGGGCGACGCCGCTGTTGTGGCCGGTCTGGTGCACGGCGACCGCGTGCTCCTTGTCGAGCACGGTCACCCGCGCGCCGGGCGCGACCTCCGCGATCCGCCGCGCGACCGCCAGGCCGACGATCCCCGCGCCGACGACGCCGATCCGCTCCGTGCCGTTCATCGGCGCGAAAGGATCGCAGGCGTGCGAGGCGGTCGTCCTCAGCTTTCGCTCAGGATCGGCTGAGGTCGCTCTCATCGACGGTGCCGATCATCCCGCCGATGCCTGACCGAGCGCGGAGGAGCCTCTGGGCCGACCACGGGGAGCCGGCGCCGGCGTCCGCCGCGCCCGCCGCGCCCGTCGCCGCCAGGCCGCCCGCGCCCTCCGCGCCCTCGGCGCCCTCCGCCTCCCGGCGCCGCCTGCCCGCCCGCCGCCGCCCGTGGGTCGTCGACGGCCTCGCCGCGCTGGGCGGGATCGGCTTCGGCGTCACGCTCGCGCTCGGCGTCGAGGCCGAGTCCTCCGGCTCGCTGCGCGCCGCGGGCGGCTGGGCGACCGCCGCCGGCCGCCTGTCCGGGCTGGCCGCGGCCTACCTGATGATCGTGGTCGTCGTGCTCGTCGCGCGGCTGCCGCCGCTGGAGCGCGCGATCGGCCAGGACCGCCTGGTCGTCTGGCACCGCAGGCTCGGCCCGTGGCCGCTCTACCTCCTGGTCGCCCACGGCACGCTGATCACGATCGGCTACGCGCAGGCGGCCCACGACGGGGTCCTGCACCAGCTCGGCCGGCTGATCTGGACCTACCCGGGGATCCTCGCGTCGGTCGTCGCGTTCGGCCTGCTGATCGCCGCCGGCGTGACGTCCTACCGGAAGGCCCGCGCGCGGATGGCCTACGAGACCTGGTGGTCGGTCCACCTGTACACCTACCTCGCGTTGTTCCTGGCCTTCTCGCACCAGGTGCACACCGGCGCGTCGTTCGTCGGCCATCCGACCAACCGCATGTACTGGACGGCGCTGTGGGTCGGGACGCTCGCGCTCGTCGTCGGCTGCCGCGTGCTGCTGCCGCTGTGGCGCTCGCTGCGCCACCAAGTGCGGGTGGTCGGCGTGCGCCCCGAGGGACGCGACACCTACAGCGTGCTGTTGGAGGGCCGCCGCCTCGACCGCCTGCCGGCCGCCGGCGGCCAGTTCCTGCAGTGGCGCTTCCTGCGCCGCGGCCTGTGGTGGCAGGCGCACCCCTACTCGCTGTCGGCCGCGCCCGACCGCACGCGCCTGCGGATCACGATCAAGGACCTCGGCGACCACAGCGCCGCGCTGGTCGCGATGGCGCCCGGCACGCGCGTGGCGATCGAGGGTCCCTACGGCGCCTTCACCGCCGACGCGCGCCGCGGCGACCGGCTGCTGCTGATCGGCGGCGGCGTCGGGATCACGCCGGTGCGCGCGTTGCTGCAGGAGCTTCCGGTCGGGACCGACGTCGACGTGATCCTGCGCGGCCGCACGCGCGGCGACCTCGTCCTGGCCGACGAGGTCGCCGACCACGCGGGCCGGATCGGCGGGCGCGTGCACGAGCTGATCGGCCCGCGCGACCGCGTGCCGCTGGACGCCGAGGCCCTGCGGCGCCTGATCCCCGACGTCGCCCGTCGCGACATCTACATCTGCGGCCCCGACGGCTTCTCGGACGCGGTGATCGCGTCGGCCCGCGCGCTCGGCGTCCCGTCCGACCGGATCCACGTCGAGTCGTTCTCGCTCTGACCAAACAAGGACATCACGTTGCCCCGTCGCGCTCCCATCGTCATCGCCGGCACCGTCGCCGGACTGGCCGCCGTGCTGAGCTTCAAGCCCCACGAGTCGGGCGTCAGCAAGGCGGTGGCCTCCGCCTCGACGCCCGCCACCAGCGACGGCCACGACACGTTCACCGGCTCGGCGATCGCCACGCGCTACGGCACCGCGCAGGTCGAGGTCACCGTCGTGAACGGCAAGATCACCAACATCGTCGCGGTGGCGCTGCCCGACGACGAGCCCAAGTCGGTGGCGATCTCCACGCAGGCCGAGCCGACGCTCAAGCAGGAGGCGCTGACCAAGCAGACCGCCGCCATCGACGCGGTCACCGGCGCGACGATCACCTCCGCCGGCTACGAGGCCTCGCTGCAGTCCGCGCTCGACCGGGCCGGGTTCACGGCCGCCGACGGCGCGCGCGGCTCGTCGACGATCCCCAACGTCGAGAAGCACGGCGACCACGGCGGGTTCGACGGCGACGACGGCGCGCCTCCCGGCTTCGCGCCGCCGCGGGGCTAGCTAGCGCTACGACGCGGCGAGTCGCTCGGCCAGCGCGCGCAGCGCGGGCGCGGCGGCCAGGAGCGCGTCGGCGTCGGCGGGGGAGAGGTCGTCCAGCGCGTCGGCCATGGCGGTCGCCCATCCGTCCTCGCGGCGGTCGCGCGTGGCGATCGCGCGACGGGTCGGGTGCAGGCGAGCGATCCGGCCGTCGTCGGGGTCGCGGCGTCGCTCCAGCAGCCCGCGCGCGGCGAGCCCGCGCACGGCCGCCGACGCGTTGGGCCCGTGGAGGCCCAGCTCGCCCGCGACCTCGCCGACGCTCAGCCCGGGCCGCCGGACGAGCAGGCGCATGACCTCGAGCTCCGACAGCGGCAGCGCCTCGCGCTCCAGCTCCGCCGCGCCGATCGTGCGCGGCAGCAGCCAGGCGAGGTCCTGCAGGACGACCGCGAGGTCCTTGGCGCCTTGCCTCGTCATGGCGCCGATGCTAGCCTGCTCGCATATAGATATGAATCTATAGATATCTGTCCGGAGGAGGAGCGCGATGGCGATGGGCGGCACGACCGAGACGACGACGATCCCCGGCTTCGCGGGGGAGGTGGTCACGCCCGACCACCCGGCCTACGACGCGGCGCGCGCGATCTGGAACGCGATGCACGACCGGCGCCCGGCGCTGATCGCCCGCGCGACGTCGGCCGCCGACGTCGCGGCGGCGATCCGCCACGCCCGCGCGCACGATCTCCCGATCGCGGTCCGCGGCGGCGGGCACTCGATGCCCGGCCACAGCGTCTGCGACGAAGGCCTCGTGATCGACCTGCGCGCGCTCGACGACGTCGCGGTCGACGCCGACGCGCGGACCGCCACCGTCGGCGGCGGCGCGCTGCTGGGCGAGCTGGACCGCGCGACGCAGGCGCATGGCCTCGTCGTCCCGGCCGGCGTCGTCTCGCACACCGGCGTCGGTGGGCTTACGCTCGGCGGCGGCGTCGGGCGGCTGATGCGGCGCTTCGGGCTGACGATCGACTCGCTGCTGGGCGCCGAGGTCGTCACCGCCGACGGCGACGTGCTGACCGCCTCGGCCACCTCGCACCCCGAGCTGTTCTGGGGCCTGCGCGGCGGCGGTGGGAACTTCGGCGTGGTCACGTCGTTCACGTTCGCCTGCCACCCGCTGCGCGAGGTGCTGATCCTCGGCATGTTCCACCCGGCCGACCGCGCCCGCGCCGTCCTGGAGCGCGGCCGCGACGCGATGGCCGACCCCGCCGCGCCCGACGCGTTGTTGTGGACCTCGTTCCTGCGCCAGGCGCCGCCGCTGCCGTGGATGCCCGAGGAGCTGGTCGGCACGCCCGGGATCATGTCCTTGATCGAGTGGACCGGCGACCGCGCCGAGGGCGAGGCGTTGTTGTCGTCGTTGCGGGACGAGCCGGCCCCCGCCGCGTCGTCGCTGGACCTCTGGCCGTTCCTGGAGATCCAGACGCTGACCGACGAGATCTTCGCCCACGGGCAGCGCACCTACATCAAGGCCGGCTACGCGACCGCGCTGACCGACGGGCTGATCGAGGCGCTGCTCGCCGCGGCGGCGCGGATCGTCTCGCCGCTGTCGCAGATCGAGATCCTCGCCCAGGGCGGCGCGATCGCGCGCGTGGACGCCGACGCCACCGCCTACCCGCACCGCGACGCCGCGTGGCTCGTCAACCTCCCGGCGATGTGGCGGGACCCGGCCGAGGACGCGCGCGAGATCGCGTGGACGCGCGAGTCCTACGCCTCGCTCGTGCCCCACCTCACCGGCGGGACCTACGTCAACTTCATGGCGGGCGACGAGGAGGGCGCGGCCGCCGCCGGCACGGGCGCGCACGCCCGCACGCTGCGGCGGCTGGCCGCGGTCAAGGCGACCTACGACCCCAACAACGTCTTCGCGCTCAACCAGAACGTCAGGCCGGCGGGGGCGCCGGCGCCCCCGCCGGCGCCGCCGGCGTGAGCGGGGGCTCGACGTCGGCGTGACGCGCGACGCCCGCGGCGACCTCGTCGGCGCGGGCGAGCTGCGCGACCGCGGTCTCCTGGACCTCCAGGAAGTGCTCGTGCTTCTCGGCGACGGTGAGGACCGAGCGGCGCGCGCCGTCGGCGTCGAAGCGCGCGACCGGGACGCCGTCGTCGTCGACCGCGAGCGTGCCGCCCGCGCCGCAGGTCGCGCACTCGATCGCGCCGCCCGGATGCAGGACGACCGCGTCGAGGTGGCACAGCGGGCAGGCGCCGGGCGCCCCGCGGTACTCGACGTCGTCGAACGCGCGGCCGAGCTGCTCCGCCACGTTGGCGCCCAGCAGCGTCGCGCGCTCCAGCGCGGGCTCGTCGAGCACGATCGACGCGGGCGTGCCCGCGCCGCCGAGGACGACCTGGTCGACCACGCCGATCTGCATCGAGAACGTCATGTGGTGCATCAACGGCAGCGCGAGCGCCTTCCAGCGGTCGGTGTTGGCGCCGCCGACCGCGATGAAGCCGCCGACGCGCGGGCGCAGCACGCGCTCGTCGAACGGGAACCGGACCGCGGCCTCCTGGCCGGCGTCGCGCATCCGCACGTACTCCAGGGCGAAGGCGACGTCGGCCTTGGGCCCGAGGATCGCGTCGAGCAAGAGCTTCAGCTTGCCCGGCACCGTGCGGTTGTGGATCGGCGCGCCGATGATCAGCCCGTCGTGCTCCATCAGCTGGTCCCAGAACCACGCGGCGTCCTCGTCGAAGGCGCCGAGCCGCAGGTCGTCGAGGCGGACGTGCGAGACCTCGGCGCCGGCGTCCCGCGCGCCGCGCAGCGCGGCCTTCAGCAGCAGGTCCGCGTTGCCGTCGGCGCGGCCGCAGCCGAGCCCGAGCACGCGCCGGGCGGTCATCGGCGGTCCTCCTCCTTCATGGTGTTCTCGATCCGGCCGACGCCGTCGACCTCGACGGCCACGACGTCGCCGGGTCCCAGCAGCAGGGGCGGGTCGCGCCGCACGCCGACCCCGCCCGGCGTGCCGGTGAGGATCAGGTCGCCGGGCTGCAGCGTCGCGAACTCCGAGACCGCGGCGACGAGCGTCGCGACGTCGAAGATCATCAGGTCGGTCGTCGCGTCCTGGACGGTCCGGCCGTTGACGATCGTGCGCAGCCGCAGCGCCTGGGGGTCCGGGACCTCGTCGGGCGTGACGAGGAACGGGCCGACCGGCGTCGACGCGTCCCACGCCTTGCCCTGCAGCCACTGGTGGGACTTGTGCTGGAAGTCGCGCATCGACAGGTCGTTGGCCACGGCGTAGCCGGCGACGACCGACAGCGCGTCGGCCTTGGCGACCCGCCGCGCCCGGCGGCCGATCACGACCACCAGCTCGCCCTCGTAGTCGATCTTGGTGGACTCGGCGGGCAAGGCGATGGGGTCGGTCGGACCGGTCAGCGTCGAGGCCCACTTCGTGAACAGCACCGGGTACTCGGGCTCGTCGCGCAGCGACTCGGCGACGTGCTCGCGGTAGTTCAGCCCGACGCAGATGACCTTGTCGGGGCGCGGCACGACGGGGCGGATCGTGACCGACGGGTCGTCCAGCGCGACCGCCGCGTCGCGGTCGAGCAGCGAGTCGTCGGCCAGCACGTCGCTGGGCGTGTCGCGCCCCAGCTCGGCGATCCCGCGCAGCGGGACCGCCGTCGCGGTCGTCGCCGTTGTCGTCGTCGCGGCCGTCGTCGCCGTCGCGGTCGTCGCGGCCGTTGTTGTCGTCGCGGCCGCCGCCGTCGTCGCGGCCTTCCCCGTCGAGTTGTCCTCCTCGATCCGGGCGGCGACGGGCCGCCCGTCGATCAGCAGCGAGGCGAAGCGCGGCACTAGGCGTCCACGAAGTGCACGTCCAGCTCCGCCGCGGCGGCCTCCATCGCCGCCGCGTCCGGGAACGCCGCGGGCGTGGCGGGGAAGACGTGGTGGGCGTAGGGCTCGCCGGCCAGCGCGAACAGCCGCTCGAGGCCGCCGGGCGAGGACATGACGATCGCGCGCGTGACCGCCGACTCGAAGGCGTAGGTGTGCACGCAACCCGCCGGGATCGACGCGCAGTCGCCGGGGGCGAGCAGGTGCGACTCGCCGTCGAGCGTGACGCGGACGGTGCCGTTGCGCACGTAGATCGCCTCGTGCGTGCGCTCGTGGACGTGCGCGGGCATCTCGCCGCCGACCGTGCCCTGGACCGTCCACATGCCGAGGTCGCCGTCGGACTCGTCCGACGTGATCATGGTGGTGACCATCTGGCCGCCGAGCAGGTGGCGCGGCCCCTCGCCGGAGCGCAGGAAGTAGGGCTTCATCGCGCCGGGCAGCGTGTCGTCGGCCGCGTCCCACGTCGGCGGCGCATAGGGCGTGTCCGGCGGCAGGTACTTCATGTTGTACTGCTGCTCGGCCTGCGCGAACTTCGCGAACGGCGGCGGCGAGTGGTCCTCGGGCGGGAACGCTGGCGCCTCGTAGGGCGTGCCGCAGAGGTCGAAGAAGCGGTCCCACCCGCCGGGCGTGATCGGCCCGACGAACTCGCTGAAGTGGCTGTGGAACTGGTAGGCGTGCACGACGCCCGGCGGCACGATCGCGACGTCGCCCGGCGACAGCACCCGCGACTCGCCGTCGGCCCAGACCTGCACGCGGCCGCGCGTGCACAGGAAGACCTCGAACTCGCGGTCGTGGAAGTGCAGCGGGATCGGCCGGCCCTTCGGACCGCAGTTGGTCATGAACGACAGCTGGCCGTTGGACTGCTCGGCGCCGAGCATCGCCCGCGCGACCTGCCCGAGCAGCAGGTGCCCGCGGCCCGTTCCGGCCGGCTGGACGTAGGGGACGGCGGCATCCGGCAGCGGGGGCGCGGCCGGTGCGGACACGAGGGTGGGGTCGGGCGTCGCGGACATAGTGTGCACAGTAACCGCGACTGTGCACGACTGGCAAGGGCAATCGACGGCCTGGTCAGCAACCTCTCAGCATGTGTCCGAAGATGCAATTGCATACAGATCGACGATCTGTGTAGACTGATCGCGGTCTGTTTCCCTGCCTGAAAGGCGAACCTGATGAAGTTGGTGACGTTCGACGACGGCCGCGTCGGGAAGGTCGTCGGCGACCTGGTGGTGGAGCTCGACGTGCCGGACATGCGGCGCTACTTCGAGCTGGAGGGTCAGGTCGAGCCCACCGGGCTCGAGGTCCCGCTGGCCGACGTCCGCCTGCGCGCGCCGATCATCCCCAAGAAGTTCTTCCACACCGCCGGCAACTTCCGCGAGCATCACGAGGAGTCCAAGAACGTCAACTGGTCGCACCCGGTGCTGCCGTGGATCGTGTTCTTCCAGAACGTCGACGCGATCATCGGCCCCGACGACCCGATCGTCTACCCGGAGCCGCTGACCAAGGAGCTGGACTACGAGCTGGAGCTGGCGGTCGTCATCGGCAAGAAGGGCAAGTTCTTCTCGCCCGAGGAGGCGGAGGACTACATCGCGGGCTACGTGGTGTTCAACGACATCACCGCGCGCGACATCCAGCGCGAGGAGATGAAGTCCGGCGTCTTCTGCCTGAGCAAGTCCATCGACACGTTCTGCCCCCTGGGCCCCTGGATCGTCACGCCCGACGAGGTCGGCGACCCGGCTGACCTGAACATGTCGCTGCGCGTCAACGGCACCGAGCGTCAGAAGTCGCACACCGGCAACATGTCCGTGACGGTCGCCGAGATCCTGTCGCACTACTCGCCAATGGGCTACAACCCCGGCGACATCATCTCCACCGGCACCGTCTCCGGCGTCGCCGGCTTCTCCGACGACCCGTTCGCCAACTACCTCAAGCCCGGCGACGTCGTCGAGGCCGAGATCGAGAAGGTCGGCACCCTCCGCAACCCGGTCATCGGCTGGGACCAGCGCCCCGAGGCCCAGGCCTCGGCCACCGGCGCGGCGGCGTAGCCGCGCGGTGCCGCGCCGCGCGCCACGGCGGCCGCGTTGCAGCTGCGCCGTGTCGCGCCGCAGCTGCGCCGTGTCGCGCCGCACTGCAGTCGCGCCGCACTGCAGTCGCGCCGCGCCGCGCCGCGTCTCGCCGCGCTGCACCGCGCGCCGCGGCGATCACGGCGCATGCGCGCGTATCCACGGGCACGGCCCGCGTCCACGCGGCACCTGACCCGCCATACGGGCGAGTCGGGTGCCAACGGCATGTCGCCGGGAGCCGGGCGCCGGCGCCCGGCGCCTCAGGCCGCCGCCGACTTCCGCCGCCCGGCCGCCTTCTTCTTGCCGCTGGGCTTGCGGTCGATCGCGGGGGTGAAGCCGGTCGTGTGCGAGAGGTCGGCGAGGACCTGGTCGAGGGCGGCGGGCTCGTAGTCGGGGTCGACGACCTCGATGATCCCGAAGACCGTGCGGGCGAGGTGGACGCCGAGCAGGGCGCTGGCGCGATCGGCGTCGCCGCCCTTGACGGCGTTGAGGATCTCGCGATGGTCGGTCGTCGACTGCGCGGAGAACCGCCGGCCGAAGTGCATGCGGCGGTAGCGCTCGGCGTGGTCGAAGAGCTGCTGCAGCAGCGCGTCGAAGCGGGCGCCCGCGCGCTGGGTCAGCCCGCGGTGGAAGGCCTGGTGGGGCACGTACCAGCGCGCGTAGTCGTCGGCCTCGGCGAAGTGCGCCATCGCGGCCATCGAGCCCTCGAGGTCGGCGATGTCCTCCGGCGTCATCCGCGGCAGCGACAGCCGCAGCGCGGTGACCTCCAGCGGGATGCGGATCGCGTACAGCTCCTCGACGTCGGCCAGCGACAGCGGCGCGACGCGGACGCGGCGGTTGGGCTCGGACAGGATCAGGCCTTCGCCCTGCAGCATGCGCAGTGCCTCGCGCAGCGGGGTCCGGCTGACGCCGAGCTCGTCGGCGAGCGCGACCTGCGACATCGTCTCGCCGGGCTCCAGCGACCCGTCGAGGATCGACTCGCGGATGACCCGGTGAACGTGCTCGACGCTCTGTCGTGCGGGGGCGGTGTCGCTCATGCGCTGGCGATGCTCAGTGGATGCACAAGCTCACTCTACATCCAATTTCAAGGTTCGCCATGCGCACACTCTGCCAGATGTCCGCGACGGACACTGGACGATCCTGCATGCACTTGCCAAAGCTGTACGCTCGCGCGCATGGGTGTCCGTCCGGTGGTGTCCCTCGGCGACGGCGCCGTCCGCGGGATCGAGACCGCGCACGGCGACGCGTTCCTCGGCGTTCCGTACGGACAGGTGCGGCGGTTCGCGCCGCCGCGCGCGGTCGCCTTCCACGGCGTCCGCGACGCCGACCGGCCCGGCCCGATCGCGCCGCAGCCGCGCCGGCCGATCGGCGTCTTCACCCACGGCGAGCCGCCGGCCGCCGACGAGCAGTGCCTGAGCCTCAACGTCTGGCGGCCCCGCGACGCCGACGGCCTGCCCGTCCTGGTGTGGATCCACGGCGGCGGCTTCGGCGTGGGGTGGGGGAGCGCGTTGCTCTACGACGGCGCGCGTCTGGCCGCGCGCGAGCGGCTCATCGTCATCACCATCAACTACCGGCTCGGCTCGCTCGGCTTCCTGCACCACCCGGCGCTCGGCGGCGGCAACTGGGGGCTGCTGGACCAGCGCCTGGCGCTGCGCTGGGTGGCCGAGCACGTCGCCGCGTTCGGCGGCGACCCGGACCGCGTCACGCTCGCCGGCCAGTCGGCGGGCGCGCTGAGCGGGATCGACCACCTCGCGGTGTCGGCCGACGAGGCGCCGTTCGCGCGCGCGATCCTCACCTCGCCGCCGCTGCACGACGCCGCGCACGACCCCGCGCTGGGCACCCGCTGGGCCGAGGCGCTGTCGGCGCGCGCCGGCGGCGAGGGCCCCTTCGACGTCGCGGCGCTGCGGCGCCTGCCCACGAGCGACTTGGTGGCCTTGGCCGAAGACCTGCTCACCGACCCGGCCTGGGTGGGCACGCGCGGCGGCGCGCTGCCGATGCTCGACCGCTCGTCGCTCCCGCTCGGGCCCGACGACGCGGCCCGCGCGCGGCTCGACGTCCCCGTGATGGTCGGCACCACCGCCCAGGAGGGCGCGTTCTTCTTCCGCGCCGCCGGCCGCCGGCCCGAGCCCGACGCCGACGGCCTGCGCGCGATGGTCGCCCGCCTGCCGCACGTCGCCGACGCCGACGCCGAGATCGCGCGCGCCCGCGAGGAGATCGCTCGTGAGGGGATCGCCCGCGAGCGAGCGTCCGCGACCGGCCCCGGCTCCGGCGAGCCCCACGACGGCGCCGCCGGCCCCATCGACACCAACTCGCTCCTCGTCCGCATCGCCGGCGAGGCGATGGTCGTGCGGCCCGCCACGGCTTGGGCGCGGGCGCGCGCGGCGGCGGGCGGCGTCGTGCACCGCTTCCGGATCGACCATCCGGGCCCGGATCCCGACCTTGGCGCGATGCACTCGGTCGACGTCCCGCTGCTGTTCGGCACCTACGGCGACGGCGGTCCCGGGACGCGCCTGGCGGGCGACACGCCCGCGGCCGCCGCGGCGTCCGACGCCTACATGTCGGCCTGCGGCGCGTTCGCTCGTGGCGAGGCCCCGGGCTGGTCGACCGAGGACGTCGCGGTCTTCGGCGCGGCGCGGGAAACTGTGTCCGCAAACTAAGGCTGGACACACTTTGGCGGTTCGTGTACGTTCTGGCTCCCGCGGCGCAGTGTGTCCCCCGACACACACCGCGAGAGGAGAGACATGGTCACCCGCTGTCCCGCGAACCCCGTCGCGCCCCTCCGCTCAGGAGCCCTCGCATGACCCCGCTGCTGCGGGTCCGCGGCCTGCGCGTCACCTACGGTGGCGTCGTCGCCGTCAACGACGTGGACCTCGAAGTGCCCGAGGCGAAGGTCGTCGGGCTGATCGGGCCCAACGGCGCCGGCAAGACCTCCATGATCGACGGCCTCACCGGCTACCACCTGCCGTCGGCCGGCGACGTCTCCTTCGACGGGACGGACATCACCAGGATGCGCCCGCACCTGCGCGCGCGCCGCGGGATGATCCGCACCTTCCAGTCCGTCGAGCTGTTCGACGACCTCACGGTCGAGGAGAACCTGCAGGTCGCCGCCGACGACGTCGGCGTCACCCGCGCGCTGCGCGACGTCTTCCTGCCCGCCGCGCGCGCCCGCGCCCGGCGCGACGACGTCGCCTGGGCGCTGCACGTCTGCGGCCTGGAGGACATCGCCGCCGCGCGGCCGACCGAGATCTCCCACGGCCGCCGCAAGCTCGTCGGCGTCGCCCGCGCGCTGGCCCGCCGCCCGCGCCTGGTCCTGCTCGACGAGCCCGCCGCGGGCCTCGACACCGAGGAGTCGTTGGAGCTCGGCCGCCGCCTCAAGGCGATGCCGGGCGAGGGCGTCAGCGTCCTGCTCGTCGACCACGACATGGGCCTCGTCCTCGGCATCTGCGACGACATCTACGTCTTGGACTTCGGCAAGCTGATCGCGCACGACACGCCCGAGCGGATCCGCCGCGACCCCGCCGTCCTGGCCGCCTACCTCGGCACCGAGGAGCCGGCGCATGCCTGACGCGGACATCGCGCACCGGCTCCGGCTCGACGCGCTGGCCGCGGGCTACGACGGCATCCCGGTCGTCCGCGACCTGCACCTGACCGTCGCGCCCGGCGAGGTCGTCGCGCTGCTCGGCCCCAACGGCGCCGGCAAGACCACCACCTTGAACACCGTCGCCGGCCTGCAGCCGCCGATCGACGGCGCGATCTCCGTCGACGGCGAGCCGATCGCCGGCCGCCCCGCGCACCGGCTGGCGCGCGAGGGCGTCGCGCTCGTGCCCGAGGGGCGCTCGTTGTTCTTCAACCTGACCGTCCGGGAGCACCTGAAGCTCGCCGAGGGCCGCCAGAAGCCGGCCCGGGCCGAGTTGATGGACATGCTCCCGGAGCTGGAGAAGTGCCTGGACCGCAAGGCCGGCGTGCTGTCGGGCGGCGAGCAGCAGATGCTCGCGGTCGGGCGCGCGCTGGTCAGCCGTCCGCGCCTGCTGCTCGTCGACGAGATGAGCCTCGGGCTCGCGCCGGTCATCGTGGAGCGGCTGCTGCCGATCCTGCGCCGCGTCGCCGCCGACCTCGGCGCGGGCGTCCTGTTCGTCGAGCAGCACGTGGCCAGCGCGCTGAAGGTCGCCGACCGGGCCTACGTCCTGAACCACGGGCGCCTGGTCCTGGAGGGGACCGCGCGGCAACTGCGCGAGCGCCCCGATCTCTTGAAGTCCAGCTACCTCGGCGAGGTGGCAGTTGCCTAGCACGCAAGCACGCACGTTCAGCACGCACAGAGGAGAAGAGGTACATGTCGGGTCGTAGATGGTCGGGAGCGCTCGTGGCGCTCTCGCTGACGGCGGTCGCCGCCACAGGCTGTGGAAGCAGCAACAACTCGTCATCGGACACCGCCTCGGCCAAGACGACGGCCGCCGCCGCGTCGACCACGGCGTCCACGCAGGCCGCGGCGCCCAGCGCCGACGTCCTCGGCACGCCGGACAAGGCCACCGGGAAGCCGATCACGCTCGGCCTCCTGAACCTCGAGTCCGGGCCGGTCACGTTCCCCGAGTACCGCCAGGCCGCGCAGCTCGCGGTCAAGTACATCAACGAGTACGAGGGCGGCATCGGCGGTCGTCCGGTCAAGCTCGTGACGTGCGCCACCGACGGCCAGCCCGCCACGTCCGGCCGCTGCGCCAACCAGATCGCCGACGACCATCCGACGGCGATCCTCGGCGGCGCCGACACCGGCGCGCCCGGCGCGTTCCCCGTGTGGGAGCGCAAGCACCTGGCCTACATGGGCGGCATCCCGTTCACGCCGGTCGAGTCCAACGCCCCCAACGCGGTGCAGTTCTACTCCGTGTCGGTCGGCGACAACGCCGCGATGGTCCAGTACGCGACCGAGAAGCTCGGCGTCAAGAAGGCGTCGGTCATCTACACCGACGACTCGCAGGGCAAGGCCACCGGCCTGGGCGTGATCGTCCCGGCCTTCAAGGCGGCCGGCTCCGAGGTCAAGGCGATCCCGGTCGCGCCGAGCGCGGCGGATCTCTCCTCGGCGGCCGCCGCGGCGATCTCCAGCTCGCCGGACGCCGTCTACGTCAACACGCCCAACGCGTGCCCGGCCGTGCTGAAGGCCCTGAAGGCCGTCGGCTACTCGGGCAAGCTCATGGGCATCGACCCGTGCACCTCGCCGCAGGCGCTGAAGGCGGCGGGCAGCTCGGCCGAGGGCCTGTACTTCGCCCAGCCGTTCGAGTCGCTGGACAGCGGCACGCCCGGCGCGAACCTGATGATGGCGGCGATCAACAAGTACGGCGGCAGCGACATCGCGCTGGACTCGATCGCGCAGGCCGGCTTCAGCTCGGTGATGAACGTCCAGGCCGCGCTGAACGGCGTCTCGGACCTCAACGAGAAGAACATCCTCGCGGCGTTCAAGGACGGCAAGTCCCATGACAACTTCCTTGCCCACCCCTACACCTGCGACGGCAAGCAGCTGGCCGGCAACACGGCGGTCTGCAACGCCTACCAGTTGATCAAGCAGATCAAGGGCGGCAAGGTGACGACCGTGGACGGCCAGTGGGTCACGGGCGCCGCCCTGTACAAGCCCAAGAGCTAGGGCAGTGTCCTCCTACATCCTGTTCCTCCTGCTGGGCCTGGGGTCGGGTGCCGTCTACGGCATGCTGGCCCTGGGCCTGGTGCTCAAGCACCGCAGCGGCGGCGTCGTGGACTTCGGTCACGGCGCCGTCGCGATGTTCATCGCCTACGTCTACCTGGGGCTGCGCCAGACCGGCACGCTGCAGCTCCCGTGGCTGTGGCTCCCGCACGCGATCGACCTCGGCGGCGCGATGGGCACGTGGCCCGCGATCGCCGTCTCGCTCGTCTACGCCGCGATCTTCGGCGCGATCCTGTACGTGTTGATCTACCGCCCGCTGCGCACGGCGACCGCGCTCACGCGCGTGTGCGCCTCGGTCGGCACGATGCTCGCGCTGCAGGCGATCGCCGTCCTCAACTTCGGCACGACCGCCCAGTCGACCCCGGCGATCCTGCCCGACAGGCCCTTCAAGATCGGCGACATCACGGTGCCGGTCGACCGCCTCTGGTTCGCGGGCATCGTCATCGTCCTGGCCGCCGCGCTGGCCGCCACCTACCGCTTCACGCGCTTCGGCCTGGCCACGCGCGCGTCCGCCGAGAACGAGCAGGGCGCCGCGCTCGTCGGCCTCAACGCGGATCGGATCGCCGCGGGCAACTGGATCATCGCGACCGTGCTCGCCGGCATCGCGGGCATCCTGATCGCGCCGGTCTCGACGGTCGATCCCACGTCCTACACCTTGTTCATCGTGCCGGCGCTGGGCTGCGCGCTGCTGGCGCGCTTCCAGTCCTTCGCGGTCGCCGCGGGCGCCGGCCTGGTGCTCGGCATGCTGCAGAGCGAGATCACCAAGTTGATCTCGGTCGCCTCGTGGCTGCCGCAGGAGGGCTTGCCGCAGGCGCTGCCGTTCCTGCTGATCGTGCTGGCGATGACGCTGTTCTCGCGCGGCGTCGGCGCGCGCGGCACGGTCTCCGAGCTGAAGAACCCGTCCTTGGGTCGGCCGACGCGGCCGGTGCCGACGGCGGTCATGTGCTTCGTCGTCGGCACGGTCGCGCTGATCCTGCTCAACGGGTCGCTGCGCGTCGCGCTGACCGCGTCGATCTGCACGACGTGCATGGCCATGTCCTTGGTCGTGCTGACCGGCTACGTCGGCCAGGTGTCGCTGGCGCAGATGTCGTTCGCGGGCATCGGCGCGTTCGAGGTCACGCACCTCTTCGGGCCGAGCACGCCGTTCATCATCACGTTGCTGGTCTCCGCGCTGGTCGCGGTGCCGCTCGGGCTGCTGATCGGCCTGCCCGCGCTGCGCCTGCGCGGCGTGAACCTCGCGGTGGTGACGCTCGCCGCGGCGTTCGCGCTCGACGCGCTGGTCTTCAACAGCGACAGCTACAGCGGCGGCCTGGCGGGCCGCGACGTCCCGACGCCGAAGCTGTTCGGCCTGAACGTCGGGATCGCGAGCGGCGACGCCTACCCGCGCGTGATCTTCGGCGTCGTCGCGCTGGCGATCGTCTGCGCGGTCGGCGTGCTCGTCGCGCGGCTGCGCAACGGCTCGGCCGGGCGCATGTTCATCGCGGTGCGCTCCAACGAGCGCGCGGCGGCGGCGATCGGCATCGACGTCGCGCGGACCAAGCTGATGGCCTTCGGGCTGTCGGCGTTCATCGCGGGCCTGGGCGGCGGGCTGCTGGCCTACCAGCAGCAGACGGTGTCCTCGCCGTCGTTCGCGACGTTCGCCTCGCTGTCGCTGTTGGCCGTGACCTACGTCGCGGGCGTCGGGCGGATCGCGGGCGCGGTCGTCGCGGGCGTGATGCTGTCCTCGACCGGCCTGTTCGTCTCGGCGATGGACAAGGCCTTCGGCGTAGGCAAGTACCAGCTGTTGGTCGCGGGCGTCGCGCTGACGCTGACGGCGATCAAGCAGCCCGACGGGATCGCGGCGACGCCGCCGCCCCCGCTGGTCAAGCTGTGGCACTGGATCGACGGGAAGTGGAACACCCGCCATCCCGGGCGTGGGAACGGCGCGGCGTCGCCGCCCGCCGCGCCGGCGGCGACATCGACGCCGCCCGCGCGCGCCGCGGTGAAGTCGTGATCGCGCTGGACCACGCGGGGCTGACCGTCGAGGACCTCGACGGCGCGGCCGCCTTCTACGCGCGCGCCTTCGGCTTCGTCGCGGAGTTCCCGTTCGAGCTGGGCGTGGACGGGATCCGCGGGGTCATGCTCAAGCACCCCGAGGGCGCGCGGCTGGAGCTGTTCTCGCGGCCGGGCGCCGACGGCGGCGCGCAGCGCGGGCGGACGCCGATCGAGACCATCGCCTTCCGCGGCTACGGGCACTTCGCGCTGACGGTGCCGGCGACCCGGTTGGACGACGTGTACGCGGGCGCGGTGCGGGCGGGCGCGGTCGAGCGCGTCTCGCCGCGGCCGTCGCCGGAGCCCGGGATCCGCTTCGCGTTCGTCGCGGATCCCGAAGGCAACCTGATCGAGTTGGTCGGACGGCCGGCGTGAGCGGACGCCTGGAGGGCAAGCGCGTCCTGATCACCGGGACCGCGGGCGGGCAGGGGGCGGCGGCCGCGCGGCTGTTCGCGGCCGAGGGCGCGCGCGTCGTCGGGTGCGACCTCGACGCCGAGCGCGCGCGGGCGGTCGCGGAGAAGGCCGGGATCACGGCCTTCGCGCCGGTCGACCTCGCCGACCCGGACGGCGCGGCGCGCTGGGTGGCCGACGCGGTCGGCGTCCTGGGCGGCATCGACGTCCTGTACAACAACGCGTCGGCGCCGCGCGTGGGCCCGTTCGAGGACGTCACCTGGGACGACTGGCGCTTCACCCTGCACAACGAGCTGGACCTCATCTTCACGGTGACGCGCGCGGCCTGGCCGCATCTGGTCGCGGCGCGCGGGCTGGTCGTCAACACGGCGTCGGTCTCCGCCTGGCGCGGCGCGACGTTCACCGAGCAGGCCGCCCACGGCGCGGCCAAGGGCGGGGTGCTCGCGCTCACGCGCCATCTCGCGGCGTCGGGCGCCAGGCACGGCGTCCGCGCCAACTCGGTCTCGCCCGGGCTGACCGTGACGCCGCAGATCCAGGCGTTCCTGGACGACCCGTCGCATCCCATGCACGGGATGGAGGCCGCGCACCCGCTCAAGCGCCTCGGGCAACCCGAGGACGTGGCCAAGGTCGCGTTGTTCCTGGCGTCGGACGACGCCGCGTATCTCAATGCCATCGACATCGTGGTCGACGGCGGGCAATCGGTGATCGTGTGAGGCTGCATCGGCGGGGCGACGAGGGCTACGAGGAGGCGCGCGTCGGGCGCGTCTTCAACGCGCGGCGGCCGGAGCGACATCCGGCGGCGGTGCTGCTCGCGGAGTCGGTCGACGACGTGGTCGCGGGCGTCCGGCTCGCGCGCGAGGAGGGATGGCAGGTCGCGGTCCGCTCCGGCGGCCACTCGTGGGCGGTGTGGTCGGTCCGCGACGACGCGCTGCTGATCGACCTCGGGTCGATGAAGGACATCACCTACGACCCGGTCACGGAGATCGCCACGGCGAGCCCGGCGGTGCGCGGCGGGATGGACCTCGACCCGTTCCTGGAGCGCCACGGCCGGATGTTCCCCGGCGGGCACTGCGAGAGCGTCGGGATCGGCGGCTTCCTGCTGCAGGGCGGCCAGGGCTGGAACTCGCGGCGCTGGGGCTGGGGCTGCGAGAACGTGGTGGCGGTCGACGTCGTGACCGCGGCGGGCGAGCTGGTGCGCTGCGACGCCGAGCGGAACGCCGACCTGTACTGGGCGGCGCGCGGGTCGGGCCCAGGCTTCCCGGGCGTCGTGGTGCGCTTCCACCTCAAGACCTATGAGCGCCCGCGCGCGATGGTGCAGGACACCTGGACGTTCGCGCTGGACGACCTCGAGGAGCTGTTGTCGTGGTTGCACGACGCGCTGCCGCGGCTGGACGTGATCGTCGAGCCGGTCGTCGCCGCGACGCGGCTGCCCGGCGTGCCGCTGTACGAGTGGGCGGTCCGGCCGGACGGCCCGGTGTTGTTGTTGCACACGACCGCGATGTGCGACAGCGAGGCGCTGGCCGACGAGTTGTTGAAGCCCTTGACGCCGCCGGCAGGGCTGGCCGGCCACGCCCTGGGACACGTCCGGGGCCTCACGACGATCGCCGAGGAGAACGCGGCGCAGGCGATCCAGAACCCCGAGGACCATCGCTACGCGGTCGACTGCACGTGGACCGACGCGACCGCGGAGGAGTTGGCGCCCGCGCTGCGCGAGCTGTGGGGCGGGCTGCCGACCGAGCACTCGTTCTCGATCTGGTACGGCTGGGCGCCGACGCGCGCGCTGCCCGACATGGCGTTCTCGATCGAGGCCAACGTCTACTGCGCGACGTACGTGATCTACACCGATCCGGACGACGACGAGCGTCATCGGTCCTGGGTGCACGAGCGCACCGCCGCGTTGTCGGCCGCGGGCGACGGCGGCCGCGGCGTCTACCTCGGCGACACGGACTTCACGCGGCGCTGCGACCGCTTCATGACGGATGACAACTACGCGCGCCTGGAGGCGATCCGGGCCGCGCGCGACCCGGACGGCCGCATCTGCGGGTACTTGGTCGCCGAGGGCGTGCCGCTCAACGCGGCATGAGCCCGCCGTCGGGCACGAGCGTCTGACCCGTCAGCGCGGCGGCGCCGTCGGTGGCCAGGAACGCGACGGTCTGGGCGACGTCGTCGGGCGTGAGCGTGCGCGGGAGCGCCTGCCGTGCGCGGACGGCGTCGAAGGCGGCTGACGGCATCCCCTCGCGCGCGGCGGGCGTGTCGGTGAGGCCGGGCGCGACGGCGGTCACGGCGATCCCGGCCGGGCCCAGCTCGTGCGCGAGCGTGCGCGTGATCCCGATCAGCGCGGCCTTGGAGGCGACGTAGGGCAGCAGGTCGGGCGCGGGCGGTCCGTAGAAGGTGTCGGAGACGACGAAGACGATCCGGCCGAAGCCGCGCCGCGCCATGCCGGGCGCGAACGCGTGGGCGAGCAGCAGGCCGGCCTCGACGTTGACGGCGAGCACGCGGCGCAGCGCGTCGAGGTCGAGGCCGGCGAGCGTGAAGCGGTCGAACGCGGCGGCGGCGTGGACGAGCACGTCGCAGCGCGGGATGGCGGCCGCGGCGCGGCGGACGGCGTCGGCGTCGGCGAGGTCGACCTCGCCGCGGTCCAACACCACCACCTCGTGCCCGCCGGCGCGCAGCGCGTCGGCGATCGCCGCGCCGATCGCGCCCGCGCCGCCGGTGACGACCGCGGTCCGCCCGGGCGCGCCGCTCATCGCGCCGCCGCCTGCTCGCCCGCGATCCGGCCGAAGACCATGGCGTCGGTCAGCCCGCCGCCGTGGTCGATCAGGTGGCCCCAGATCAGCGAGACCGCGCCCGCGGCGTAGAGGCCGGGGATCGGCGCGCCGTCGTGGTCGAGGACGCGGGCGCGCGCGTCGTGGCGCGGGCCGCCGGTCGTGCCGGCGACGCCGGGCCAGGTCGGGATGGCGTACAGCTTGTCTTCCAGCGGCGTGAGCGTCTCGGGGTCGCGGTGGAAGTCGGGGTCGGAGCCCGCGCGCGCGTAGGAGTTGTAGGTCTCGATCGTCTGGGCGAGGTGGGGGAGGCCGGCGTCGCGCGCGTCGACGATCCACCCGGCGTCGATCTCGGCCTGGTTGTCGGCCGACCAGACGTGGTCGTTGGGCGTGCCGAGCAGGCCGTTGAGCGGGCCTGCGCGGCGCGTGGCGTCGTCGAAGATCGCCCACGTCGGCAGGCGCGGGCGGTTGGCGTGGTGCGGGAGGTAGGTCGACAGCGACCGCAGGCGGTCGTGGACCTCGAAGCCGGTCTCGTCGGCGAAGCGGCGGCCGTCGGCGTCGACGAGGATGTGGCCCGGCGCGTAGAAGTCGATGGCGAACGGCGCGGCGAAGCCGGGCGCGTGGAAGGCGAACCACCCGAAGAACCCGTACATGTGCCACAGCGCGGCGCCGGCGTCCTGCGCCATCCGCAGGCCGTCGCCGGTGTTGGCGGCGTGGCCGACCGGCGTCGTGGGGCCGAGCGGGAGGTGCGCGTCGGCCAGGCCCGGGTCGCCCTCGAAGCCGCCGCAGGCGAGGATGACGCCGCCGGGCGCGGCGATCCGCCGTCGCTCGCCGTCGCGCTCGACGATCGCGCCGGTGACCGCGGGAGGGGCGGGCGTGTCGCCGGGCGCGGGTGGGTCGCTCGGCGCGGGCGTGTCGCTCCCGTGGAGCAGCGCGACCGCGCGCGTCTCGTGCTCCACGCGGATCCCGCGCTCGCGGACCGCCGCGTCGAGCAGGCGCCACAGCGCCTCGCCGCGGCGACCCTCGCCGCCGCCGACGACGGCGTACCTGATGGACTTGCCCGCCGGGAACGACGGCCACGACGGGAACGAGGCGGGGAAGCGCCCGCCGAACCCGACTCCGTCCGGCCCGAACGCCTCGATCGTCCCGCCCAGCGCGGTCAGCCACGGCTGCAGGTCGTGCAGGCCGTTGACGTAGGCGTCGATCACGTCGCGCGGCGTGCGTCCGAAGCAGAGCGCGTCGACGTGCTCGGCGGCGTCGGGGTCGGGCGCGTCGAAGAGGAAGCCGCCGGAGTACCGGGCGTTGCCGCCGCCCGCCGCGGTCTTCTCGACCACCAGCACTTCGGCGCCCGCGTCGTGCGCGGCGATCGCGGCGGCCGCACCCGCGGGGCCGTACCCGACGACCAGGACGTCGGTCATCCGCGCGTGCGGATCGGGTCGGTGACGCCGTCCCACTCGGCACCGGCCGCGCGGACGCTCTCGTAGAACCCCAACAACGGCGGCGCCGACCGCAGGACCTCGACGTGGTGGCCGAGCGTCGCGCGCGCGTCGAACCAGACCGCGTCGGCCGGGCCGGTGCGCCCGGTGTGGAACGGCTCCAGGCCGCGGGCGCGCAGGCGCGCGGTCTCGTCCTCGAGGTCGTCGGCCAGCCATCCGACGTGGCCGAAGCCCGGTCGACCGAGCAGGTCCCGCAGCTCCGGCGGCGAGGCCGAATGCACCTGGCTGACCTCGACGAGCATCCCGCTCGCGGTCGCCGCGAAGGCCGAGGAGTGGTCGTACTCGGCGGGCGCGCCGCGGTAGGTCGTCTCGTCGAACCGCAGGTGCTCGATGAGGAAGAACGGGCCGGTGTCCAAGGCCATGATGAACCCGGGCAGCGCGTCGCGCAGGTCGCCCTCGACGACGTAGCCGATGTGATGGATGTCGCTCATGCGACCGTGACCCTCCCGATGGCGTAGCGGAACACGTTGTCCATGGAGACGCTGCCGTCGGGCCGGGCGAACGGCGCGATCGCGGGCTCCAGCGCCGCGCGGACCGCGGCCTCGCCGACGGCCTCCATCGCGCGAGCGCCGCCCGCCGAGCAGAGCACGGACAAGATGGTGTCCTGCACCGACCCGTGAGCCCAGGCCAGCGAGACCTCGCCGGAGGCCACGGGCTCCAGGCCGGCGTCGGCGAGCAGCTGTTGTAGGCCTTCCGGTCCGGACAGCGCGTAGGGCGCGTAGCCGTCGTCGCGCGCGCCGACCGCCGCCTTCATCGCGAGGTGCAGGGCGGTGGACTCGCAGCGCTCGGGCTCGGCGAACGCCGACGCGGCGACCAGTCCGCCGTCGCCGCGGACGATCCGCGCGGCCTCGCGCACGGCGGCGACCGGGTCGGCGGCGAACTGGAAGGCGTTGAAGCCGGTGGCGGCGTCGAACGCGCCGTCGTGCAACGGCGTCTCCTCCAGCGCGGCCACGTGGAAGGCGCCGTCGGGCACGCGCTCGCGGGCGATCTCCAGCAGCTCGGGCGTCGCGTCGATCCCGGCGACCGTCGCGCCGCGCTCGGCGGCCATCCGGGCGGCCAGCCCGGAGCCGCAGCCGAGGTCGACCAGGCGCGTGCCGCGCCCGACGTCCAGCGCGTCCAGGACGGCGGAGAAGAGCGGGACGTTCTGGGGCTCGGCCAGGCGGGCCCAGTCGGCGGGACGGCGGCCCCAGAGGGCGGCCTGCGTGGCGGCGGCGGTGGCGGCGGCCGTGGCGTTCATGATGTCCTCGATCCCGCCGCGCCGAAGCGCGGCAGGCCGGGGTGGGGGACGAGACGGGTCGGGACGTCGATGACGGCGGGCCGGCCGGAGGCCAGCGCGCGCCGCAGCGCGGGCGCGACCTCGTCGGCGCGCTCGATCCGCTCGGCGTGGCAGCCGAACGCGCGGGCGATCGCGACGTGGTCGGTGCCCTCCAGGTCGGTGCCGAGCTCGAAGCCGCCGCGCTCCTGGCCGAGGCGGATGACGCCCCACGCCGAGTTGTTGTGGATGATCGTGACCGTCGGCAGCCCGTGGCGGCGCGCGGTGTCCAGCTCGGTCAGCGTGAAGCCGAACGCGCCGTCGCCGGTGATGTTGATGACCGGCCGACCCGGGTGGGCGAGCGCCAGCGCGTTGGCGTAGGGGAGGCCGAAGCCGAGGTGGCCCATCCCCGGCTCGTGGAAGCGCGTACGCGGCGCGGTCGCGGGCGTGAGGTCGTTGGAGAAGAACGACGTGTGCGCGCCGTCGTAGACGACCAGCGCGTCGTCGGGCAACGCGCGGCCGATCGCGTCGGCCAGCGTGGCGGGGTGGAGCGGCGCGGCGCCGGCGAGCCGGTCACCGTCGCCGTCGGTGCCGTCGTTTCGCATGGCGTCGCCGTCTCGCGCGCCGCCGCCGGCGGCCGCCGCCTCGAGGTACGCCGCGCGCGCGGCGCGGTGCTCGGCGACCAGGCCGTCGAGCCACGCCGGGTCGGCGGCGGATCGGCCGGCGAGCGCCGCGACGAGGTCGCGCAGCGCGCCGCGCGCGTCGGCGACGATCCCGACCTCCGGCGTGACGAGGCGGCCGATCGCCTGCGGGTCGACGTCGACGTGGATGAGAGCCCCGGCGATCGGCGGCGCGCTGCCCTCCCACCACCAGGACGACAGCCGACACCCGACCGCGAGCACGACGTCGGCCTCGCGCACGGCGCGCAGCACGGCGTCGCCGCCGATCAAGCCGCCGTGGCCGAAGAAGCGCGGGTCCTCGGTCGAGACGACGCCGAGGCCCATCTGCGTGGCGGTCGTGGGCAGGCCCAGCGCCCGGACCTCGTCCTCGGCCTGCGCGCGGGCGACGCCACCGCCCGCGATCACCAGCGGGCGCCGCGCGCCCGCGAGCAGATCGGCGGCGCGGGCGATCGCGCCGACGTCGGATGCAGGCGGCGCGGGGAGCACATGATCCAGCGGTGCATCCAACTCGGCGACCGCGTACTCGGCCTCCATCGTGAGCACATCGGCCGGGATCTCCAGGTGCACCGGGCCGGGCCGTCCGGCGAGCGCCTCGCGCAGCGCGCGGTGCACGAGCGCGGGCAGCCGCGCCGGGTCGCGCACGACCGCGCCCCACTTCGTGGAGGCGGCGAACAGCTTGGTGTTGTCGGTCTCCATCACCAGCCCGTCGAACGGGTAGGCGACGTGCGTCGGAACGCCGGAGGTGACGACCAGCACGGCGAGGTTGTCCGCGTACGCGGAGCCGAGGCCGCTGACGAGGTTGTGCGAGCCCGGCCCGCTCTCGGAGTAGGCGACCGCGACCCGGCCGGTCGACGCGTGGATCGCCGCGGCCATCCACGACGCGGCGGCCTCGTGGCGGACGCCGACGTGGCGCAGCGACGGCTCCTCGCCGACCGACCGCAGCCACGGCGCGAGCTTGCCCGCGGGGATCCCGAAGACCTCGCGCACGCCGGCGGCGACCAGCAGCCGGGTCAGCGCCGCGCCGATCCCGAGGCGGACCGTCGGCGATCCCGCGACGGATTCCAGAGTTGGATGCACTAGGACGGACTGTATGCGATAGTCCGTCCCATGGGCAACTCGCGGAAGGTCGACTGGGACGCGCAGGAGTTCACCGAGGTGCGGCCGGGGATCTTCGGCGCCACGGTGCACACACCCCAGCTGACCGCGACGCTCTACCGCTACGGCCCGGGCTCGGCCTGGGAGGAGCACCAGCACCCGCAGGACCAGGTGACGACCGTGATGATGGGCGCCGTCGACTTCGTCGTCGACGGGCAGCCCGTCCGCCTCACCGCCGGCCAGACCGCGACGCTGCCCGGCGGCACGCCGCACAGCGCGACGGTGCCCGCCGGCGGCATGGCGATCACCATCAACGTGCTGACGCACCGGGAGCAGGCGCCGCGTGCCTGAGCCCGACGGCTGGCTGGGCCTCGACGGCGCGCGCGTCGTCGTCGCGGGCGGCAGCGGGACGATCGGCGCCGCGCTGGTCGCGGGCTTCGAGGAGGCGGGCGCGCGGGTCGCGAACATCGACCTACGGCCCGAGCACGGCGCGGTGCGCGTCACGGCCGACCTGAGCGGCGTGCGGGCGGGCGCGGACGCGATGGCGCGGGCGCGCGAGGGCCTCGGCGGCGTCGATGTCTTCGTCCACGCGGTCGGCATCAACGACCGCCGCCCGATCGAGGACTACTCGGCCGCCGACTGGGAGCGGTTCGTGGCCATCAACCTGACGTCGGCCTTCGCGACCGCGCAGGCCGCGCTGCCCGGCATGCGCGAGCAGGGCCACGGGCGGATCGTGTTCTTCTCCAGCGTCGCCGGGCGCAGCGGCCACAAGCTGCACGGGCCCTACGCGGCGACCAAGGGCGCGATCAACCAGCTGATGCGCGTCATGGCCCACGAGTACGCCGAGCACGGCGTGACGGTCAACGCGGTCGCGCCCGGGTACATGGACACCGCGCTGACCCAGGCCTACCTGGAGGCCCACCCGGAGAAGCGCAAGGCCTTGATCGACCTCATCCCGGCCCGGCGCTTCGGGCAACTCCAGGAGGTCGTCGGCCCGGTGCTCTTCCTGGCCTCGCGCCAGGCGAGCTTCGTCAACGGGCAGGTGCTGTACATCGACGGCGGCCGCACGGTCGTCTGACGTCAATCCAAGGGAGCGAGATGGGTCGGTTCGACGGCAAGACGGTGATGGTCACCGGCGCGGGCACGGGCTTCGGCGCCGAGCTGGCGGTCAAGGCCGCGGAGGAGGGCGCGGCGACGGTGGTCGTCCACTACCGCTCGTCCAAGGACGGCGCGGAGGACACGGCGCGGCGCGTCGAGGCGCTCGGCGCGAGCACGCGCCTCGTCCAGGGCGACATCTCCTCCTGGGAGGAGATCAAGCGCATGGTGAGCGAGGCCGGCGCCGTCGACGTCCTGGTCAACAACGTCGGCGACATGGCCTCCGACCAGAACGGCTGGGACGACCTCAGCGAGGAGGTCATCGACCACTGCCTCGCGGTGGACATCAAGGGCACCATGTTGATGGTTCACGAGTTCGGCAAGGCGATGAAGGCCCGCGGCCGCGGCGCGATCGTCAACATCGGCTCGACGGTCATCGTGCGCGGCAGCCCGCGCGCGCCGATCTACGCCGCCGGCAAGTACGGGCTGCTCGGCATCACCAAGTCCTACGCCAAGGCGCTGGCGCCGGAGGTCCGCGTCAACACCTTCGCGCCGGGCTTCATGGCCACCGAGGCCGTCCTGACCCGCCCGGACTTCCAGGCCGGCCGCGGCGAGCAGATCACGCGCGACACGCCGATGGGGCGCATCCCGCCGCCCGAGGACCTGACCGCCGCGGCGCTGTTCCTCGGCACCGACGACGCGATCCACATCACCGGGTCCTACATGATCTGCGACGGCGGCTACTCGATGCTGGGGGCCTGAGGCCCTGGCTGCGCCGTGGGCGTCGCGCGGTGGCGCTGGACGAGGCGGTACGTGAGGTACAGCCCCAGCGCGAACAGCGGGATGCCCATGGCGGTGCGGGCGACGCCGAGCGCGACGACCGCGCCCGCGACGTAGAGCGGCAGCTGCACGGCGAGGCGCAGGCCGAACAGGCCCGACCACAGGAACGACGCGCGCGTGAACGCGCGCAGGCGGGGCGGGTCCTCGCGCCAGGCCGTGCCCTCGCCGTCGAGCTGGCCGACGATGTAGCCGACCAGCGGCCGGCGGATCGAGGCGCTGACGAAGAACACGGCCGCGTAGGCCGCGTTCAGCAGCAGGCCGGGGAGGAAGAAGTTCTCGGCCTTGCCCGAGCGGGCGGCGACGAACGCGGCGAAGCCGACGCCGACGATGCCCGAGAGCGCGTGGCGCGGCGTCTGACGGCGGACGAGGCGCGCCGCGCCGAAGACGACCGCCACGGCGACCGCGACGATCGCGGCCGTGTTCGTGTCGGTGAACGGATAGACGGCCGCGTAGGCGACGGCGGGCAGCGAGGTCTCGGCGATGCCGAGCGGCCCGCCGAGCGCCTCCATCATGCTCGGCGGCTCGTCGTGTCGGATGTCGTCGGCGTCGGCGGCGGCCACGGACGGCAGATTGTGGCGCACCTCGTAGGATCCGCGCCGTGCCCGCACCCACGCTGACGCTCCTGCACAACCCGCACTGCTCGACCTCGGTCCACGCGCTGGACGCGCTGGAGGCCGCCGGCCGCGAGGTCGAGGTCCGCAAGTACCTGCTGGTCAAGGAGCGGCTGGACGCGGACGAGCTGCGGTCGCTGGCCCAGCGGCTGCAGGGCGATCCGGTGGACGCGCTGATCCGTCGCGACGCGAAGTACCGGGCGCTCGGGCTGGAGGCCGACGGCCTCGGCGTCGAGGAGGTCGTGGCGATCCTCGTCGAGCATCCCGCGCTGCTGCAGCGCCCGATCCTGGACGACGGCACGGCGGCGATGATCGGCCGTCCGCGCGCCCGCGCCGCCGCGTGGGCGGAGGCGGGCCGCGTCGTGGACGCGTCCTAGGCAACAAAAATCCAAAGCGTTGCCTGACGGGGGTAGGCTCCCGCGCCATGTCCCATCAGGTCCATCGTCGTCGCGCGCTCGCGGCGACCGCCCTCGCGGCCGCCTGCGCGCTGCCCGCCACCGCCAACGCCGCCACCGCCGCGCCGCGCTTCGAGCGCATCGCCGGCTACGCCTCGCCGGGCACGCCGGCCAAGTACGACAAGGTCGGCATCCTCAAGATCGGCTCGGCCAAGGCCAAGAACGTGCTCGTGCTCAACCCGGGCACGTCGGCCAGCGCCGCCTACTTCGCGCCCGTGGCCGAGTCGCTGGTCGCCAAGGACAAGGACTGGCAGGTCTGGTCGGTCGAGCGCCGCGAGAACCTGCTCGAGGACCACACGATGCTCGACCAGGCCAAGGCGGGCAAGGCGACGCCATTGCAGGTCTTCAACTACTACCTGGGCTGGATCAAGGACCCGTCGATCGCCCAGCACGTCCGGCTCATCCCGGACTCCGAGGTCACGTTCGCGCGCGGCTGGGGGATGAACACCGAGATCCAGGACCTGCGCCGCGTCGTGCTGCGGGCCAAGAAGCTCGGCGGCAAGGTCGTCGTCGGCGGGCACTCGCTCGGCGGGACGATCACGACCGCCTACGCGACCTGGGACTTCCACGGCACCGCGGGCGCCAAGGGCCTGGACGGCCTGCTGCTGATCGACGGCGGCAGCGGCCCGACGCCGGTCTCGACCGCCGATGCCCAGAAGAACCTCGACACGGTGAACAACGGCTCGCCGTGGCTGCAGTTCGGCGGGATCGCCGCGCCGTTCACGGGCCTGTTCAACTCCACCGGGTCGCTCGGCGTGCTGATGGATCCCGACTCGCCCTCGGTCGGCCAGGCCTCGGGGCTGTTGCCGGAGAACCTCGTGCCGCCGATCCCGGTCACCAACGCGGGCCAGTACGGCTACGCGCTGGACGTCAAGACGTCGCCGTCCGGGCTCGTCGCCGCGCAGGCGCACCTGGGGCAGCTCGCCGCCTCCGGCGACCCGCGCGGCTGGGACGACTCCGGCGCGCTGACGCCGCTGAAGCGCTACGCGCAGGCGTTCTCGGGCTGGGGCCTGAAGGGCCTGGACGGCACCGCCTGGTACCACCCGCTGCGCCTGACGATCGACGCCGGCGCCGTGGCGGCGGGCAACGCGAACCCCGCGCAGAAGATCCTGGGCGTGCACGCGACGCACGGCAAGGACCTGCCGAAGGGGATCAAGATCTACGCCTTCGGCGCGTCGCTGGGCGGCAAGCGGATCCTCGACGCGGCCAAGGCCCTGGCCAAGCAGTCGCACGTGCCCTCGAAGAACCTGACGCTCGTGGACCGGCACACCACCTACGCCCACAACGACCCCAACACCGCGGCGCCGGCGAAGAACGACTTCCTCAAGAAGCTCGTGCCCTGGCTGAAGGGGATCGCGAAGTAGGCGGTCCGGGTCGCCTGGTGGCTGCATAGCAGTCACCACGCGACCCGCATCGGGCGCCCGACCCGGCCGGCGTCAGCGCGGAGCCGGAGCCTCAGCGGGTGGTCGAGTCGCGCATCCCCGCTACCGGGGATGCGCCGTCGGCCCGAAAGGGCAGCGTCGCGACGATCGTCGTGCCCTCGCCGACGCGCGACTGCACCGCCAACGAGCCGCCGAGCAGCTCCGCGCGCTCGCGCATCCCCACGAGCCCGAACCCGCTCGGCGCGGTCGCCGGGTCGAAGCCGCACCCGTCGTCGCGCACGGTCACGACGACGCTGCGGCCGTCCCGCGCGACCGTCGCCACCGCGCGCCGTGCCGCGCCGTGCTTGCGCGCGTTGTTCAAGGCCTCCTGGATGATCCGGTAGACCACGATCTCGCCCTCGGGATCGCGTCCGGCGCCGTCGTCGCCGTCGTCGGATCCGAGGTCCACGTCGACGTCGACCTCCAGGCCGAGCTGCCCGGAGCGCTCGGCCAGCGCGGCGACCGCGGCCGCCAGGCCCAGCTCGTCCAGCGCGGGCGGGCGCAGCTCGGTGATCAGCGCGCGCAGCGTGGCGATCTCGCCGTCGAGCTGGGACACCGCGTCGCCGAGCAGGCCGTCCAGCGCCGCCGGGTCGTCCTTGGCGCGCCGCGCCGCCGACAGGCCGAGCCGCAGCGCGGCCAGCGACTGCAGCGTCTCGTCGTGCAGCTCGCGCGCCCAGCGGCGCCGCTCCTCCTCGGTGGCGGCCAGCCGCATCCGACGCTGCTCCAGCGCCACGTTCTGCGCGGTCGCCACCGCGGTCGCCGCGCTGGCCGCGAAGGACTCCAGCAGCCGCTGGTCGTCCTCGCCGAACTGCGGGCCGTCGTCGAGCCGGTCGGCGACCAGCAGCACGCCGTAGGCGTGGCCGCGGAAGACCAGCGGGACCGCCAGGCCCGCGCCGGCCTTGAAGCCCAGCCGGCCGATCCCGCGGTGCTTCAGGCGCTCGCGGTTGGGCTCGTCCTCCAGCCGCTGCGTGGTCTGCGAGCGCAGCGCGGCGTCGGCGACCGTGTCGACGACCGGCACGCGCCGGCCCAGCAGCGCGGCCGGGACCTCGCCGGCGGTCGCGGCGACGACCAGCTCGTCGCCGTCGAGCAGCTCGATCGCCAGCGCCCGCGCCGAGACCAGCGCGCGGCCGCGCTTGGCCACCAGCTGGAGGATCTTGTCCAGGTCGGTCTGGCCGCCGAGCGCGAGCGCGATCTGGACGGTCGCGTCCAGCGCGGCGACCGTGCGGCTGAGCTGGAGGCGCTCGTGCTCGGAGCCCGTGAAGCGCCGCGCGTGGTCGATCGCCACGCCCGCGAAGTCCGCCAGCCGCGTCAGCGCGGCCTCGTCGTCGGCGGTGAACGGCGCGCCCTCGGCCTTGTCGGTCAGGTACAGGTTCCCGTAGGGCTCGCCGGCCGCCAGCACCGGCACGCCGAGGAACGAGTGCATCTCGGGATGGCCGTGCGGGAAGCCGTAGGAGCGCGGGTGGTCGGCGACCTCGGTCAGGCGCAGCGGCACCGGGTGCGTGATCAGCTCGCCGAGCACGCCGTGCCCGCGCGGCGGCGCGCCGATCTTCGCCCGCCCGCCGGGCTCCAGCCCGAGCGTGACGAACCGCGCCAGGCCGGTGCGCTCCTCGTCGAGGATCCCGATCGCCGCGTAGCGCGCGCCGGTCAGCTCGCGCGCGGCGACCAGGACGCGCTCCAGGACGACCTCGACGTCGAGGTCCTCGAGGACGCTGCGGGCCAGCTCCAGGACGCCCTGCACACCGTCGCGCTGCGACACGCGCGCAACGTATCAACCGAGGACGGCCCGGACCTGCCGGGCGATCTCGCGGTCCTCGCGCGCGGCGACCACGTGCGTGGCGACCGCGGCGCCGGGCGCGCTGATCTCCAGGTCGGTGTCCGCGCCGGCGTTCTTGGTGGGGTCGATCGCCACACCAAGGAACGCCAGGCCCTCGGCGGCGCGGCGGCGGATCTCCGGCGCGTGCTCGCCGACGCCGCCGGTGAAGACCAGCGCGTCGAGCCCGCCGAGCGCGGCGGCCATCGCGGCGATCGATCCGCGCAGGCGGTGCACGTAGGCGTCGAGCGCCAGCACCGCGTCCTCGTCGTCGCGGCCGAGGATCTCGCGCAGGTCGGCGGTGCCCGCCAGCCCCTGCAGCCCCGACTCGTGCTCCAGCGCCTCCGCGATCGTGTCCGCGTCGAGGCCTTCGTGCCGCTGCAGCCACAGCACCAGCCCCGGATCCACCGAGCCCGAGCGCGTCGCCATCACCAGCCCCTCCAGCGGCGTGAAGCCCATCGTCGTGTCGACCGAGCGGCCGTCGCGGATCGCGCACAGCGACGCGCCCGCGCCGAGGTGGCAGGAGACGACGCGCGGCGCCCGCACGGTCCGGGCGATCCAGGCGTGGGAGAGCCCGTGGAAGCCGTAGCGGCGCAGCTCCCAGCGCTCGCGCCACGCGCGCGGCAGCGCGTAGGTCGCCGCCGCGGGCGGCAGCGTCGCGTGGAAGGCGGTGTCGAAGCACGCGACGGCGGGCAGCGCCGGCAGCGCGGCGCTCACCGCGTCCAGCGCGGCCAGCGACTTGGGCTGGTGCAGCGGCGCCAGGTCGGTCAGCGCGCGCAGCCCCGCCTCGACGTCCGCGTCGATCCGCGCCGCCGCGGTGAAGCGCGTCCCGCCGTGGACGATCCGGTGCCCGACCGCCTCGGCGTCGCGGCACAGGCCGTGCGCGTCGAGCGCGGCGGCGACGTCGTCGTCCGGGTCGATGCTCGCGGAGGCCAGGACCGCGTCCTCGTCGTCGCCGTCCAGCAGCGACAGCTTCAGGCTGCTGGACCCGGCGTTGACGACCAGGACCCTCATGACGCCGGCGCGGAGGCCGGCGGCCACGTCCAGTCGCGCACCTCGGGCGCGTCGTCGCCGACCTCGCGCGTGTAGGCGCGCAGCCGCAGGCGCGTGTCGGACATCGCCTGGCGCAGCCCCGCGTGGCGCTCGGCCAGGCCCGGGACGCGGTCGATGACGTCCATGACCAGGTGATAGCGGTCGAGGTCGTTCAACATCACCATGTCGAACGGCGTCGTCGTCGTGCCCTCCTCCTTGTAGCCGCGCACGTGGATGTTGGGGTGGTTGGCGCGGCGGTAGGTGAGGCGGTGGATCAGCCACGGGTAGCCGTGGTAGGCGAAGATCACCGGGGCGGACGTCGTGAAGAGCGCGTCGAACTGGGCGTCGCCCAGGCCGTGCGGGTGCTCGGACGCGTCCATCAGCCGCATCAGGTCCACCACGTTGACGACCCGGACCCTCAGGTCGGGCAGGTGCTCGCGCAGCAGCGCCGAGGCCGCGACGGCCTCCAAGGTGGGGATGTCGCCCGCGCAGGCCAGGACGACGTCGGGCTCGACGCCCTCGTCGGAGGACGCCCACGGCCAGATCCCGATGCCGCGCGTGCAGTGCGCGACCGCCTCGTCCATCGTCAGGTAGTCGAGCGCGGGCTGCTTGCCGGCGACGATCACGTTGACGTACTGGCGCGAGCGCAGGCAGTGGTCGGCGACCGACAGCAGGCAGTTGGCGTCCGGCGGCAGGTAGACGCGGACGATCTCGGGCTTCTTGTTGATGACGTGGTCGATGAAGCCCGGGTCCTGGTGGGAGAAGCCGTTGTGGTCCTGGCGCCAGACGTGGCTGGAGAGCAGGTAGTTCAGCGACGCGATCGGCCGCCGCCACGGGATGTCGTTGGTGACCTTCAGCCACTTGGCGTGCTGGTTGAACATCGAGTCGACGATGTGGATGAACGCCTCGTAGCAGTTGAACAGCCCGTGCCGGCCGGTCAGCAGGTAGCCCTCCAGCCAGCCCTGGCAGAGGTGCTCGCTCAACACCTCCATGACGCGGCCGTCGGGCGCGAGGTGGTCGTCGCCCTCGACGCGCTGGGCCATCCAGGCGCGGTCGGTGACCTCGAAGACCGCGCTGAGCCGGTTGGACGCCGTCTCGTCGGGACCCATGATCCGGAAGCGGTCCGGGTTGGCGGCGACGACGTCGCGCAGCCACGTGCCGAGCACGCGCGTGGCCTCGCTGGAGGTCGCCGCGGGCGCGGGCACGTCGACGCCGTAGGCGCGGAAGTCCGGCAGCTCCAGGTCGCGCAGCAGCAGGCCGCCGTTGGCGTGCGGGTTGGCGCCCATGCGGCGGTCGCCCTCCGGCGCCAGCGCGGCGAGGTCCGCGCGCAGCGTCCCGGCGTCGTCGAACAGCTCCTCGGGCCTGTAGGACTTCAGCCACCGCTCGAGTTGGTGGAGATGCTCGGGGTTGTCGCGCAGCCCGGCCAGCGGGACCTGGTGGGAGCGGAACGTGCCCTCGGTCTTCAGGCCGTCGACCTCCTTGGGGCCGGTCCAGCCCTTGGGCGTGCGCAGGACGATCATCGGCCACGCCGGGCGCTCGGCCAGGCCGTCGCCGCGCGCGGCGCGCTGGATCTCGGCGATCTTGTCCGCGGCGCGCTCCATCGCGGCGGCGAGCTGCTGGTGGACGTCGGCCGGGTCGTCGCCGGTGACGAAGATCGGGTCGTGGCCGTAGCCGACCATCAGCGCCCGCAGCTCGTCCTCGGGGATCCGGGCCAAGATGGTGGGGTTGGCGATCTTGTAGCCGTTGAGATGCAGGACGGGGAGGACCGCGCCGTCGCGCGCGGGGTTCAGCAGCTTGTCGGCGTGCCACGACGCGGCCAGCGGGCCGGTCTCGGCCTCGCCGTCGCCGACGACGCACAGCACGAGCAGGTTGGGGTTGTCGAACGCGGCGCCGTAGGCGTGGACGAGCGCGTAGCCCAGCTCACCGCCCTCGTGGATCGAGCCGGGCGTCTCGGGCGCGACGTGGCTGGGGATCCCGCCGGGGAACGAGAACTGGCGGAACAGGCGCCGCAGGCCCTCGGCGTCGGGGCCGATGTGCGGGTAGACCTCGGAGTAGGTGCCCTCGAGGTAGGTGTTGGCGACCAGGCCCGGGCCTCCGTGGCCCGGGCCGGTGACGAAGATCGCGTCGAGGTCGCGCCGGCGGATCAGCCGGTTGAGATGGGCGTAGAGCAGGTTCAGCCCGGGCGTCGTGCCCCAGTGGCCCAGCAGCCGCGGCTTGACGTGCTCGAGCTTCAGCGGCTCGCGCAGCAGCGGGTTGTCCAACAGGTAGATCTGGCCGACCGAGAGGTAGTTGGCCGCGCGCCAGTAGGCGTCGATCAGCGCCAGCTCCTCGGCGTCCAGCGGGGTGGGGTGGGTCGCCATGATCCGACGCTACCCGCGCGCGGTCCGCACGTCCCCTCAGTCGTCGGCGCCGCGCGGCACCACGAGCACCGGGCACGGCGCGTGGTGGATCAGGCGATCGGCGGTGCTGCCGAGCATCACGCGCCGGACGGGGCCGTAGCCGCGTGAGCCGGTGATCATCAGGTCCGTCTCGTCCGCGAGCTCCTCCAGGCGCTCGGCGGACGTGCCGAGCACGGCCTCGGAGGTGACCTCCACGCCGTCGGCGGGAAGCTCGGCGACCACCGCGTCGAGCCGCGTGCGCGCGTTGTCGAGCAGGTCGCGGGAGATCTCCGCGACGTTCATCATCGGGTAGCCGGCGACCGCGGGCAGGAGGTCGGCCGCGACGACCTCGCGGATCGTGACCGCGGCGCCGACGTCGCGCGCGACGTCGATCGCGACGTCCAGGGCGTGGCGCGCCTCGGGACCGTGGTCGTAGGCCACGCCGATCGTGCGCGGCGCGGCGGCCCGGGCGGCGAAGCCGCGCGGCGCCACGGCGACCGGGCACGGCGCGCCGTAGAGGACGGCGCGGCCGACGCTGCCGAGCAGGAGGCGGCCGACGGCGCCGTGGCGCGCCGAGCCGACGACGATGAGCCCGGCCTCCTCGGCCGCGGCGAGGCGGTGCAGGCCGCGGGCGGGCGAGGAGTCGGCCCGCACGAGCAAGCGCGTGTCGGCGGGCAGCCCGGCCTCGTCGCGGCGACGGGCCAGCGCGGCCTCGGCGTCGTCGTGCAGCAGCGCGTCGTAGGCGGGCTGCCGCGCCCGGCTCAGGACCGGGTCGCCGGGGTGCGTGGTCGCGAGGATCAGCTCCGCGCCGGGGGCCAGCGCGCGGGCGAGCGCGAGCGCATCCGCGCCGCCGTCCTGCCGGTCGTCGCCGACGATGACCTTCGTGAACGTGCTCATGCTCCAACCGTACGCCCCGGCCGGGCGCCCGTCATCCGGTCAGCGGCCCATCAACATTGCGGATTTCTACGGAACCCGCGGCAAATGGTCTAGCCCACCAGGCCGTGGTCGAGCGCGTAGCGCACGAGCTCGGCGCGCGTGGTGCGGCGCAGCTTCTGCTGGATGTGCGCGCGGTGGGACTCGACGGTGCGGACCGAGAGGAACAGCTGCTTGCCGATCTCGGCGTTGGTGTGGCCGAGCGCGATCAGGCGCAGGACCTCGACCTCGCGCTCGGTGAGGTCGTCGGGCGGGCCGGAGGGCTCGGCCGGCGCGGCGGCGATCCGGGCGCCCAGCTGCGGGTGCAGGTAGACCTGGCCGGCGGCCGCGTGGCGGATCGCCTCCACCAGCTCGGTGTCGGCGCCCTCCTTCAACACGTAGGCGTTGGCGCCCGCGGCCAGCGCGGTGCGCGCGTACTGCGGGTCCTCCTGCATGGTGAGCACGACGACGCGCGTGTCCGGGGCCTCGGACGCCAGGGTGGGGAGGACGTCGAGGCTCGACGCGACCGAGCCGGGCATGTTGAGGTCCAACACCACGACGTCGGGTCGGTGGGCCTTCACGAGGCGGACGGCGTCGTCGATCGTGCCCGCCTCGGCGAGCACCTCCAGGTCGTCCTCGCCGTCGAGGACCAGGCGCAGCCCGCGGCGGACGACCGCGTGGTCGTCGGCGAGGACGATCGAGATGGTGTCGTCGGCGTCGGCCATGGCGCGGCGATGCTACCCGTCGCGGCGGAGGCGACGGGGCTCAGTGCCGGGCGAGGCGCCGCGCGGAGCCCAGGCCGCCCGGCGCGTAGTCCAGCCCGTAGTACTCGTAGGCCTTGGCCTCCTCGTCGGCGATCATCTCCATGTCGGGCGAGAAGCTCGGCGCGCCCTTGAAGCGGTCCTTGGCGATCGCGACGCGGACGTAGTCGCGGCCGACGGTCGCCCCGTCCAGGGGCACGAGCGTCAGGTGCTTGGACAGCGTCCCGCTGCGGACGGCGGCGAACGCCGGGCGGTCGGTCTCGACGTCGTAGTAGACGTCGTCGAGCTTGCCGAGCTTGTCGCTGGTGGGGTCCAGGACGTCCTGGCCGCACCAGTCCTTGACGTCCTCGACGGCGATCGTGGTGACGCGGAACGATGCCATGACCACGGGCTCCCCGCCCACGCCTCGCCATGAACTGCACTGATGCGATGGGAAATGGGCCGTTCCGGTCGACTTCACAGGCGGGTAACAACTGGGCCGAGGGCGCGGCCGACCGAACCGGATGTGCCCCGTCCCGCTTCGGCGCTGCCCCGCGCCGCCTTCCCCGCGATCGTCGCCCTGGCGCTGCTGGCGTCCGCGATCGGCCTGCTGGCCTTGAGCCGCGAGGCCCACCGCCGCGTCGACGAGCGCACGCGGATCCAGCGGCTGCGATCCGACCTCGTGCGCGTGCAGGCGCTCGGGTGGCACGGCCTGGCGCTCGGCGCGCCCGACTTCACGATCGCCACGCAGGCCCGGACGCTTCGCGCGCGCGTGGAGGACGAGGCGGCGGCGCTGCCGACGCCGCCCGGCGGCCCCGACGAGCGCGAGCGCGTCGAGCGGCTGGTCCGCGAGCTGCTGGTCGCCGTCGACGGCGAGCTGCAGGACCTCCAGGCCTCGACCACGCTGCAGGGCACCAGCGACCTGCTCGACGCCGCGCTGGACGTCGCCGAGCGCCACGCGATCGCCCGCACCGCGGCGGCCAACGCCCGGCTGCTGCGCGGCGGGCTGGTGGTCGTCGGCGTCGCCGCCGTGCTCACCGCCGTCTTCCTGCTGGTGATCCGCCGCGTGCGCCGCCGCGGCGACGAGCGCTTCCGCGCGCTGGTCGAGCAGTCCGGAGAGATCCTGTTGGTGCTGGACGACGCCGGGCGCATCACCGACGTCACGGCTGCCGCCGTGCGGCGGACGCTCGGCTGGGAGGCCGCGCCGCTGCTCGGCCGGCGCGTCGACCAGCTCGTCGAGGCCGCCGACGCGCCGCGCGTGCGCGCCGCGCTGGAGCGGCTCCTGCGCGGCGCCACCCCGCGCCCCGGCTTCGAGGTCGCGCTCCGCGACGTGCACGGCGGCGTCGTCCACCTGGAGGCCGTCGGCAACAACCTGCTGGACCTGCCCGCGGTCGGCGGCCTGGTCCTCACGCTGCGCGACGTCAGCGAGCGGCGCGCGATGGAGGACGCGCTGCGCCACCAGGCCTTCCACGACGGGCTCACCGGCCTGCCCAACCGCACGCTGTTCGACGACCGCCTCGCCCAGGCGCTGGCCCGCGCGCGGCGCGGCGACGGGCAGGTCGCGGTCGTGCTCGTCGACCTCGACGACTTCAAGGCGGTCAACGACTCGCTCGGGCACGCGGCGGGCGACGAGCTGCTGATCGCGTGCGCGCGGCGCTTCGACGCGCTGGTGCGCGCGACCGACACGGCGGCGCGGCTGGGCGGCGACGAGTTCGCGGTCCTGGTCGAGGACCGCGGCGACGTGGGCGCGGTGGCGGCCGAGGTCGCCGAGCGGCTGCGCGTCGCGCTGGACCGGCCGTTTCCGATCGAGGGGCGCGAGCTGCACGTCGCGGCGTCGGTCGGCGTCGCGGTCGCCGAGGATCCGACGGTCTCGCCGCTGGACGTCGTGCGCAACGCCGACATCGCGATGTACGAGGCCAAGGGCCGCGGCGGCGACGACCTGGTCGCCTTCGAGCCGCGGATGCTCGACCAGGCGCGCGAGCGGCTCGACCTGCGCGAGCACCTGCGCGGCGCGCTGGAGCGCGGCGAGCTGTCGGTGCACTACCAGCCGATCGTCGGGCTCGGCGACGGGCGGCCGACGGCGGTCGAGGCGCTGCTGCGCTGGACGCATCCGGAGCTGGGCTCGGTGTCGCCGGCGCGCTTCATCCCGGTGGCCGAGGAGTCGGGGATGATCGTCGGCCTCGGCGCGTGGGTGCTGGAGCGCGCGTGCCGCGACCTGGCCGCGCTGAAGGCGCCGGCGCCGGACGTGCGCGTCAGCGTCAACGTGTCGGCCGTGCAGCTGCGCGAGCCCGGCTTCCCGGCGCAGGTCGCCGCGATCCTGGAGCGCACCGGCGCGGCGGCGGGCGACGTCGTGCTGGAGCTGACCGAGTCGGTCTTCGCCGGCGGCGAGCAGGTCGCGGTCGCGCTGCGGTCGCTGCGGGCGCTCGGCGTCGCGCTGTCGGTCGACGACTTCGGGACCGGCTACTCGTCGCTGAGCTACCTGCGCAACCTCGACGTCGACAGCGTGAAGATCGACCGCTCGTTCGTGGCCGGGCTGGGGGAGCAGGCCCGCGACGCCGCGCTCGTGCGGTCGATCGTCGAGCTGGGCCACGCGCTCGGGCTGACGATGGTCGCCGAGGGTGTCGAGGACGCGGTGCAGGAGCGCTTCCTGCGCGACGCGGGCTGCGACCTGGCGCAGGGCTGGCGCTTCGGGCGGCCGGGGCCGGTCGAGCAGGCCCGGCTCTGGATCGTCACAGACGGCGCGGCGGCGCGCGGGTAGCGTGGACGGCGTGTCCCCGAGCTTCCCGACGTTCGTCGCCGACCTCCCGATCACGCGCGCCGCGCTGGACTTCGCGGCCGAGCACCACGCCGGCCAGCGCCGCGACACCGACGGGGCGCCGTTCATCCTGCACCCGTTGGAGGTGGCGCAGCTGCTGCGCGGTCGTGACTACCCCGACGAGGTGGTCGCCGCCGGGGTCCTGCACGACGTGATCGAGGACACCGACGTCGGCGGGGACGAGCTGCGCGAGCGCTTCGGCGCCAGGGTCGCCGAGTTGGTGGAGTCGGTCTCCGAGCCCGACGGTGAGGGCACCTACGCGGAGCGCAAGGCACGCCTGCGCGATCGGGTCGCCTGCGCGTCGGCCGACGCCGCCGCGGTCTTCGCGGCCGACAAGGTCGCCAAGGCCCGCGAGTTCCGCCTGGGGCTGGTCCGCGACGGCGGCCACGGCGCGATCGACACCGACAAGCTCGACCACTACTGGGCCTGCCTGACGCTGCTCGAGGAGCGGCTGGGTCAGGTACCGCTGGTGCGCCAACTGCGCTTCGAGCTGGAGGCCCTGGCGCTGCTGCCGCCCGCTTTCACAGGATCTTGACGGCGATCCGGCCGGCGTTCGCTTCCCTTGGTGACGCGCGGTCGAGCTTGACCCTCTCGCCGCCGACAAGAACCCCGTCGGTGCAACCTTCTCCTCCACCACGGGCTTCGAGGGCGCGTCGCGGCGGGCGGGACATCCGCCGCGGCGCACCGCCCTCGCTCCGAAGCGCCACCCACGACGGCCGCGCCGCCCACACGGGCAGGCCGGCCACCATGAAGGCCGCGATCGTCGGGGCCACGGGCACATGCGGATCGTGCGGCTGCGGCCGGGGCTGATCTTCCAGCGCGACGCGGCCGCGGAGATCCCGACGCCGGCGGACGCTTCCGCCGGCACGCGATCCGGACCGGCGTCGGCGCCCGCACGGGCGTCTGAGGCCATCGACTACGGCTTGAACACCACCTTGAACCTGCCGTCGTCCTTCTTCTGGAACATCTCGTACCTTGATCGGCCCGTACTGGGCCTGCGGCACGCGCAGGTACTCGGCCTGACCGCCCGCGACCTGCCCGTACAACTTGGTGTAGCCGAACAGCGACGCCCATCCCCTGGTCGCGGCTCTGGGTGGTCTCGCACTGCGTCTGCAGGCCCAGGTCGCACATGTGGCAGCGGCCGCGGGAGATGTTGAAGGGGATGACGACGCGGTCGCCCGGGGCGATGTGCTTCACCTCGGGGGACGCGGACGATCGCGTCGGTCGGCGGCTGGAGCTTGGGGTCGTCGACGGCGTCGACGCGCACGTCGCGCCTGCCGTGCCTCGCCGAGGCCGCGCTGCGGATGATGGAGATCGACATGCGCGCCGAGATCCGCGACGCGCGGGCCGCGATCTGAAGTGCTAGTGGTCGGTCGCGGGCTGGTCCCGCGGCCCAGGCCGCCCGAAGCGCGGCGGGATGACCGACCCGTCGGGCGCGCGAGGCCGCCAGGCCTCGGCGGGCGCCGAGCGGAGGATGCGCGCGTACCGGCGCACCAGCTCGGACTGCGGGTCGTTGCGCGGGCGCGAGCCCGGGATGAAGCGCTGCTCGTCCTTCGGAGCCAACTGCCAGTCCTCCCCGATCCGGAATCCCCGGTGAACGTCGCCGACCTTAACGCCCTATGTCCGTTCGGCCCGCATGCGCGGTCCGGGAGCTGACTGCGACAGGTTTCAGAAGTTGCGACTGGGTTGCCTGTCAACCGGGGTAAGGGGTGGCGCATGACGTCCCGTCGCCGATGCGCGGTCGTGGCTGTGCTGAGTGCGGCGCTCGGTGGTTGCGCCAACGGGAAGATCTCCGACCAGGACACCGCGCGCGGGACCGTCGAGACGTTCCTCGCGCAGTGCGCCGCCGGGCGCGGGACGCGCGTGATCGAGACGCTCAACCCGTCGGCGCGCACGACGCTGATCGACGCCGGCGGCGCGCCGCGCGGATGCTCGACGGTGCTCGGGGCGTCCCCGGAGGCGTGGACCGCGAGCGCGCTGCGCGCCGCGCGCGTGCGCCTCACCGCGTTCGACGGGTCCACCGCGCGCTTCGTGGTCCGGCCCGCGAGCGGCGGCACGCTCCCGGCGCGGGTGGCGGTGACCCAGGTCTCCAACGGGTGGCAGATCGAGGGGCCCTCGTGAGCCTCGTCGCGGCCTCCGACACCCGCTCGCTCTACGACTCGCTGGCGGCGATCTACCTCTGGGTCGCGGGCATCGTCTTCGCGATCGTCGCGCTGATCATCCTGTACATCTCGGTGCGCTACCGCTCCGGGCGCGACCCGGAGCGCGCGCCCGGCGAGAGGGTCGACGCCGAGCGCACCGAGGGGATCTACGCCGTCGGCCTGGCGGTCGTCGCCGCCGTCCTGCTCACGCTGACGTTCCACAGCCTCAGCTCGGTCAACGGCCTCACGCCCGCCGCCGCGCGCGACCCGCGGGCCCTGCGCGTGGACGTCATCGGCGCGCAGTGGCTGTGGCGCTTCCGCTATCCGCCCACCCGCCCCGGCGAGCCGACCGTCGAGCAGGTCGCGCCCGAGGGCACGCCGACGCAGCTCGTCGTGCCGGTGGGGCGGCCGGTCCTGTTCACCGGCCGCTCCCAGGACGTGCTGCACGACTTCTGGCTGCCCGACCTGAAGTTCCAGCGCCAGGTCTGGCCCGACCACACCGAGCGCTGGGCGCTCACGTTCCCGAAGACCGGCTGGTTCACCGGCGTCTGCGCCTGGTTCTGCGGGCTCTACCACCAGAACATGCACTTCGTGGCGCACGTCGTGCCGGTGGCGCAGTTCGACCGCTGGCTGGCACGGCGGCGGGCGGAGGCGCGGTCGTGAGCGCCACGCTGCCCGCGCCCGCGCCGCTGGTCGACTCGCTGATCTCGGTCGACCACAAGTCGATCGCGCGGCGGCTGCTGGCGTTCTCGCTGCTCTTCTTCCTCGGCGGCGGCGTGATGGCGCTGCTGATGCGCACCGAGCTGGCCGAGCCGGGCCTGCAGGTCGTCTCGACCGAGACCTACAACGCGCTGTTCACCATGCACGGCTCGACGATGATCTACCTGGTCATCACGCCGCTGGCGCTGGCCCTCGGGCTCTACATGGTGCCCTTGCAGGTCGGGGCCAAGAGCGTCGCGTGGCCGCGCGTCGCGCTCGCCGGCCTGTGGCTGTTCGTGCTCGGCGGGATCATCATGCAGTCGGGGTGGCTGACGGTCGGCGGACCCGGCCGCGCGACATGGATCGGCGTCGCGCCGCTGTCGGAGCTGCAGCGCACGCCGGGCAGCGGCCAGGACTTCTGGATCGTCGGCGTGCTGCTGGCGACGCTCGGCGAGTGGCTGATCGGGATGTGCGTGCTGACGACCGCGCTGCGGCGCCGCGCGCCCGGGATGACGCTGATGCGGATGCCGCCGTTCACGTGGACGATGATCGGCACCACGTTGATGATGATCTTCGCGTTCCCCGTGCTGATCGTGTTGATGGCGTTGCTGTTCTACGACCGGCGCCACTGCTGCCTCTTCGACGGCGCGCAGGGACCGCTGACCTACCAGGAGCTGTTCTGGTTCTACGGCCACCCGGTCGTCTACGTGATGTTCTTCCCGTTCGTCGGGGCGGTCGCCGAGGTCTTCAGCGCGTTCAGCGGCCGGCGGCTGTTCGGCTACACGTTCTTCGTGGCCTCGACCGCGCTGCTGTTCGCCGCGCTGTCGTCGAGCGTGTGGGGCCACCACATGTTCACCAGCGGCCGGGTCAACACCAAGTACTTCGCGTTGACCAGCCACGGGATCATCCTCGCCGCCGGGCTGGAGTACTTCGACCTGATCGGGACGCTGTGGCGCGGCAGGCTGCGGATGAACGTCGCGCTGCTGTTCGGGATCGTGTTCCTGCTGCAGTTCCTGATCGGCGGCCTGAGCGGGATCTGGGTGGCGTCGCCGACGCTCGACTTCAACGCCAACAACTCCTACGTGGTCGTCGGGCACTTCCACTACACGTTGTTCGCCGGATCGGTCTTCGGCGCGTTCGCGGGGATCTTCTACTGGTTCCCCAAGTGGACCGGGGCGTTCCTGCGCGAGGGGCTGGGCAAGCTTCAGCTGGCGATCATGTTCGTGGGCACCAACATGACGTTCGCGCCGATGTTCCCGCTGGGCGAGCGCGGGATGACGCGCCGCATCGCCAACTACAGCGACCACGGCTGGGAGACGCTCAACACGATCGCGACGATCGGCTCCTACCTGATCGCGCTGGGCGTGCTGGTCTTCCTGATCAACCTGTACGTGTCGCTCAGGCGCCGGCGCGTCGCCGGCCCCGACCCGTGGGAGGGCCCGAGTCTGGAGTGGGCGACGACCTCGCCGCCGCCGCCCCACAACTTCGACGTGCTGCCGCCGGTCCGGAGCTTCGCGCCGATGATGGACGCCCGGGAGGCGGCGTCGTGAGGCGCGGGTGGATCGTCCTGGCGGGGTGGGGCGCGCTGATCGTCGCCTCCGCCGCCGTGCAGGTGATCTTCTCGCCGCGCGCGGTCGAGCTCGCGATGCTGGGCGGATCGGGCGCGATCGTGATCGCGGCCGGGCTCGCGGCGCTGATCTCCGAGCGGCGGCGCCGTCCGCGCGGCATGCGCGAGCGGGAGGTGCTGCGCTGGACGTCGGCCTCGACGGTCGCGCTGGCCGTCGGGATCTCGCTGTTCGTGCTCGGCTGGGAGGTCGGCGCGTGGTGCCTGGGCATCGGCGCGGGCCTGGCCGCCGTCGGGCTGTTCGGCGTCGTGCGCGAGGTCCGGGCGGAGCGGTCATGAGCGTCGCGGGCCTGCTTCCGGCGGCGGTCCTGGGCATGGCGTACGCCTACGGCGTGGCGACCGCGGGCCGCCCGTGGCCGTGGTGGCGGACCGCGTCGGCGATGGGCGCGGTCGCGCTGCTGGCCGTCGCGCTCGGGCCGCTGGACGGCGCCGCCGACCGCCACCTCGCCGACCACATGGCCCAGCACGCGGTCGTCGGCGCGTTGGCTCCGGCGCTGCTGGCGCTCTCGGCGCCGGTGCGCCTCGCGCTCGCCGCGCCCTCCCGCCGCCGCCGACGCGCGATCGCCTCCGTGCTGCACGCGCGGGCGGCGCGGCTGCTGCTGCGCCCCGAGGTCGCGGTGCCGCTGGCCGGGGCGACGGTCGCGCTGCTGCACCTGCCCGGCGTCATGGACGCCGTCGAGCGCGACCCGACGCTGCACGCGCTCGACCACGCGGCGCTGTTCTGGACGGCGACGCTGGCGTGGGCCACGCTGCTGGGGGCCGACCCGGTGCCCGCCGCGCCCGGCCCGGTCGGCGTGCTGGTCGCGGCCGCCGCCTGGATGGTGCCGATGGCGCTGGTCGGCGCGGTGTACGCCAACGCCGACCACCTGCTCGTCGGGGCCTACGCGGCGGTGGGCGACACGGTCGCCGACCAGCGCGACGCGGGCACGATCATGATCCTCGGCGGCCCGCTGCTGCTCGCCCCGTTCGCGCTGGGCGCGGCGGCCCGCGGCCTGTGGCTGGAGGAGGACCGCCAGCGGCGACGCGAGCGCGCGGAGGGCCTGCGATGACCGCGCGCCGCCGCCTCCTGCGCCGCGCGCTCTTCGCCCTCGGCCTCGCCTGCCTGGGGCTGGGCACGGTCGCGATGACCGTCACGCCGCCCGCCTCGCGCGCCCAGCCCTCGGCGGCCTCCGCGACCTCCGCGGACGTCGCGCGCGGACGCGACCTGTTCGTCAGCGGCTGCTCGGCCTGCCACGGCATGGACGCGGGCGGGATCTCGCAACGCGGGCCGAACCTGCGCGGCGTCGGCGCGCTGGCCGCGGACTTCTACCTGCGCACCGGCCGCATGCCGCTGGCCCACCCCGGCGACGAGCCGGTCCGCGCCCACTCGGTCTACTCGCGCGCCGACCAGGCCGCCTTGGTGGCCTACATCGCGACCTTCGGCGGGCCGCCGATCCCGACCGTCGACCCGCGCGCGGGCTCGGTCGCCGAGGGCCAGGCGCTGTTCACCGACAACTGCGCGGGCTGCCACCAGGTCGCGGGCCGGGGCGGCATCGTCACGCCGAACGTCATCGCGCCGTCGCTGGCGCGCGACACCAAGCCGATCGACGTCGCCGAGGCCGTGCGGATCGGCCCCTACGTCATGCCGGTCTTCTCGCACCGGCAGCTCACGGCGGCGCAGGTCGACGACCTGGCCCGCTACGTCCAGCACATCCAGGCCCTGCCCAACGACGGCGGCTGGGGCATCGGCAACATCGGCCCGATCCCCGAGGGCCTCGTGCTCTGGGGCCTGGGCATCGGCGTGCTCGTGGTGACCGCGCGGATCGTGGGGGAGAGGACGGAGTAGATGAAGAACCTGCTCGCCGGGCTGCTCGCGCTGTGGGCGATGTGGCGGCGCCTGATCCGCCGCCACGACGAGCCGGCGCGCACGCCGCCGCCGGAGGTCGACCCGCGCGAGCGCGAGGTCCTGGAGAACCGGCGCGCCGAAGGCCTCGCCGCGGGCGGCCTGCTGGCGTCGGCCGGCTTCGCGGTCGCGTTCATCGTGCTGTACGTCGTCTACCCCAACACGCCGCTGCTGGGCGCGACCGCCGGGTTGTCGTTGGTGTCGCTGGCCGTCGCGCTGATGTTCGCCAGCCTGCGCGTCGTGCCGCAGGTCACCGCGGTCGAGGACCGCGGCGTGCTCGACCACGGCCCGGAGGCCCACGAGGAGGTCGCCGAGCAGCTGCGCGAGGGCACCGAGGGCATCTCGCGGCGCGGGCTGCTGGTCGGCGCCGCGGGCGTGTGCGGCGGCTGCGTCGGCGTCGCCGCGCTCGTCCCGGCCGCCTCGCTGGGGCCGCGCATCGGCGGTCGGCTGGCCGCCGGCCCGTGGCGCGCCGGACGCCTGCTCGTCGACGAGGACGACCGTCCGATCACCGCCGACCGGCTCGTGGTCGGCGGCTTCCTGACCGCGTTCCCCGAGGGCGCCGACAAGAGCGACCTCGCCGCGCCGGTCGTCGTCGTGCGCGTCGACGAGAGCGAGATGCACCCCAGCCCGAGCCGGGCCGACTGGTCGCCGCGGGGCTACTCCGCCTACTCGAAGATCTGCACGCACGCCGGCTGCGCGGTGTCGCTGTTCCGCACGCCGCTGAGCCCGACCACGACCACCGTCGCCCCGGCGCTGGTCTGCCCCTGCCACTACTCGACCTTCGACGTCACGCGCGGCGCCGAGGTCACGTTCGGGCCCGCCGGACGCCCGCTGCCGCAGCTGCCGCTGAGCATCGACGACGCCGGCCGCCTGCGCGCCGCCGGCCCGCTCTCGGACAAGCCCGGCCCGGCGTGGTGGGGCGAGGGAGGACCGAGGGCGTGAGCGCCCTGCGGCCGCCGCGCACCCGCCCCGACGAGGACCCGCTGGCGCGGCCGGTCCGGTTCGTCGATGAGCGCCTCGGCGCGGCGGCGATCACCAAGAAGGCGTTGTCCTACGTCTTCCCCGACCACTGGTCGTTCCTGCTGGGCGAGATCGCCCTGTACTCCTTCGTGATGCTGATCGCGACCGGCACCTACCTGGCCGTGTTCTTCGTGCCCAGCTCGGGGGAGACGATCTACCACGGCAGCTACGTGCCGCTGCAGGGCGCGGCGGGCAGCGAGGCCTACATGTCGGCGGTGCGGATCTCGTTCGACGTGCCCGCCGGGCTGCTCATCCGCCAGGCCCACCACTGGGCGGCCAACGTCTTCATCGCCGCGATCATCATCCACTTGATGCGGGTCTTCTGGACCGGCGCGTTCCGCAAGCCGCGGGAGCTGAACTGGCTGATCGGCGTGACGATGCTGATGCTCGCGATCCTCGAGGGCTTCGCGGGGTACTCGCTGCCCGACGACCTGCTGTCGGGCATGGGCCTGGCGATCGCCTACGGCGTCGCGCTGAGCCTGCCGCTGATCGGCGGCCAGCTCTCCACGCTGCTCTTCGACGGGCGCTATCCGGGCGGCGAGGACTTCTGGCCGCGCCTGTTCATCGCCCACGTCTTCATCTTCCCGATGATCATCGGGGCGCTGATCGCCGTCCACCTGGCGATCATCATGCGCCAGCACCACGCCCAGTTCCCCGCGCCCGGGCGCAAGGAGCGCAACGTCGTCGGCACGCCGATGTGGCCCGGCTACGCGCTGCGCTCGCTGGGCTGGTTCGCGATGGTCGCGGGCGTGATCATGCTGCTCGGCGGCCTCGTCCAGATCAACCCCATCTTCCAATGGGGCCCGTACGAGACCTGGCGCTCGACCAACGGCGCCCAGCCCGACTGGTACTTGGGGTGGTTGATCGGCGGCCTGCGGCTGATGCCTCCGTGGGAGGTGCGCTTCGGCGGCCAGACGTGGATCCCCAACCCGTTCTTCGGCGGCGCGCTGTTCCCGTTGGTGTGCTTCGTGACGCTCTACGTCTGGCCGTGGTTCGAGCAGCGGTTCCTGACCCGGGACTTCCGCCGCCACGACCTGCTGGACCGCCCGCGCGACAACCCGCTGCGCACCGCGATCGGCGCCGGGTTCTTCGGCTGGGTGTTCACGATCTTCGTCGCCGGGTCGGCCGACCGGATCCTCGTCTCGGCGGGCATCTCCTACGTCGGGCAGGTCTGGTTCTTCCGCGCCTTCGCGCTGATCGCCCCGTTCGTGATCGCGCGGATCACCTACAACATCTGTCGCGAGCTGCGCGACACCGGCCGCCACCCGCTGCGCCGGTCATCCGCCTGACCCCGGTCGGCGCGCCGCGGCGCGCCGCGATCAGCGGGCGCCGGTGACGCGCCGCTGGACGCGGTGGTAGCGGTCGTGCACGAGCACCTCGCCGGCACCGCCGCGGGCGCGGAGCTCCGCGCGGGCCGCGCGCAGGGCGGCCGTCGCCTCGAGGTGCTCCGACAGCGGGGTCGCGTTGTGGTCCTCGTCGACGACGAGCCAGCCGCCGCGGGATGCCGCCAGGACGTGCAGCGTGGGCGATCGGGAGGTCACGCTCCCGAAGGTAGACGCCGCGCCCGCCCGCGTCCACCGTCGCGTCGGATGGCAACCGGACGTTCACGACTCGGCCAGCGCGGCGACGCCGTCGCGCGCCCCGTCGCCGGACTCGAAGAAGTCCCAGGCCTCGACCAGGTTGCCCTCCGGATCCTCGAAGTAGAGCGACCGGTCGCCGCCGTCGTGCTCGACCGGCCCCTTGAACGCGACGCCCAGCGCGTCCAGCCGCCGGCCGATCTCCGCCAGCGCGCCGCGCGTCGTCGAGTAGGCGTGGTGGACGTGATGGCCGCCCTCGTCGCCGAACTCCTTCTCGCCCGGCGACCACAGCCCCAGGCGGGTGGTCGGGCCGCAGGCCAGCCAGATCCGGTCGTCGTCGCGGCTGAGCTCCTCGAACCCCAGGACGCGCCGGTAGAAGTCCGCCAGCGCGGCGGGGTCGGAGGTCTGCAGGGTCAGCTCGCACAGGCCGCGGGTCAGACGGGACATGGTCTGTGCGTACCCGGGTAGAGCGACCGGCATGGACGACGACCGCAAGCACAAGGGGCCGCCGCGCGACCAGGACTCGCACGAGCCGCTCGGGCCGATCACCCCGGACCCCGGACGTCCGCTGGGCGACACCGCGGAGGCCCACGACGAGATCACGCCGGAGGACCTGCCGCCCGACCATCCCGGGCGCAAGGAGGCCGAGCGCCTCGCCGAGGAGGGCGACGGGACGACGCGCGGCAACCGGTAGCGGGCCGCGGCCCGCCTGGGCGCCGGTCGTCCTCCGCTCGACGTCCGCCCGCGTCAGTGCGCGAGGCGGTCGCCGGGCCTGCGGCCGCCGCTGCTGGGCGCGCGGTTGCCGGGACGGCCCTCGCCGGAGCCGTCGTCCTCGACGACGGTGTGGCTCGGACGCCGTGGCTCCTCGCGCCGCGCACGGCGCTCGTTGAGGGCCTGCGTGATGCCGCCGATGCCGCCCAGCACGAAGAACAGGACGATCGCGACGACGATGATCACGAACAAGAGGAAGAGGGAGATTCCGCCGGCCATGACCTCGGGGTAACCGGCCTGGCGCGACCGCAACCCTCTGCTGGGATGCCACGTCCGCGTGCCGGGAAGGACCACCGGCATGGCGAGAGACACGACCACCGGCGAGCGACGGTTCGCCCGCGGCGAGGGCAAGGGCGGCGGCGAGGGCGGCGCGGCCGCACGCGGGCGGGCGCGGCGCGCGCCCGACGACCCCACGGACCTGTCGGGCTCCTCCTGGGTCGCCGTGCTGAAGCGCACGCTGAAGGAGTTCAAGAACGACAACGTGACCGACTGGGCCGCGGCGCTGACCTACTACGGCGTGCTGGCGATCTTCCCGGCGATCATCGCGCTGGTGTCGATCATCGGCCTGGTCGGCCCGTCGGCGACCCAGCCGATCCTCGACAACCTCGCGGCGCTGACGCCCGGTCCGGCCAACGACATCCTGTCGGGCGCGGTCAAGCAGGTCGCGGGCTCGCGGGGCGGCGCGTCGGTGGCCTTCGTCCTCGGGATCGCGGTCGCGATCTGGAGCGCGTCGGGCTACGTCGGCGCGTTCGCGCGCGCGTCCAACGCGATCTACGAGGTGCCCGAGGGGCGGCCGTTCTGGAAACTGCGCCCGATGCAGGTGGTCGTGACGGTCATCATGGTGCTGTTGCTCGCCGTCTCGGCGCTGGCCGTCGTCGTGACCGGGCCGGTGGCCCGGCAGCTGGGCGACGTCGTCGGCGCGGGCTCGACCGCGGTGACGGTCTGGGACATCGTCAAGTGGCCGGTGCTGGCGCTCGTCGTCACCATGATGTTCTCGGTGCTGTACTTCGCGGCGCCGAACGTCAAGCAGCCGGGCTTCAAGTGGATCACGCCCGGCGGCGTGATCGCGCTCGTCGTGCTGCTGGTGGCCTCGGGGCTGTTCGCGTTGTACGTGGCGAACTTCAGCTCCTACAACAAGACCTACGGCACGCTGGCCGGCGTGATCGCGTTCCTGGTGTGGTTGTGGATCGCCAACATCGCGGTCCTGCTCGGCGCGGAGGTCAACGCCGAGCTGGAGCGCGGCCGGCAGCTGGCGGCCGGGGAGGACGCGATCCCGGAGATGAACGTCGAGCTGCGCGACGACCGCAAGGTCAAGCCCGACGACCTGCGCTAGGTGTTCTGCTTGCGGACCTCTAGTGTCGGCGGGTGCTCGTCGCCGCGGTGGCGGTCCAGCGGCTCGCCGCAGACGCGGCAGGTGAAGGACGAGACGGGGTCGGCGAAGTGGTCGCCGTGCGGGAAGCGCTGGGTGCAGGAGTCGGCGTCCTCCAGATGGGCGTAGGCCCACTCCTGGATCGACATGAGCACCGGCGAGAGCGCGCGGCCCTTGGCGGTCAGGTGGTAGCCGGCGCGCGGCGGCCTCTCGCTGTAGGTGCGCCGCTCGAGGATCCCGGCGTCGACCAGGCGGCGTAGGCGCGTCGTCAGGATGTCGCGCGGCGCGCCGGTCGCGCGCTGGATGTCGCTGAAGCGGTGGTTGCCCCAGAACTGCTCGCGCACGATCAGCAGCGACCAGCGCTCGCCGATGAGGTCGAGCGCGTCGGCGATCGCGCAGGCGCGGGGGAGCGCGGGGGCGGGGGTCGGCTCGGCGGCGGCCATGTCGTGGGAGCCTAGCGCCGAGTGGGTTGGGTTTTCCAACTCCGTGCGCTAGGGTCCGCCGTCCTGACCACCAGTTGGATCTTCAAACCCTAGGAGAAGAGCGATGCGCGAAGCCGTGATCGTGGACGCCGTCCGCACCCCGATCGGCCGGGGCAAGGCGGGCAAGGGCGCGCTGCACCCGATCCATCCCGTCGACCTGCTGGCCCACGCGCTGCGCGAGCTGGTCGCGCGGACCGGCGTCGATCCCGAGCGGATCGACGACGTCATCGGCGGCTGCGTCGACCAGGTCGCCGAGCAGGCGATGAACACCACGCGCTACGCCGTGCTGGCCGCGGGGCTGCCGGAGTCGGTGCCCGCGACGACCGTCGACCGCCAGTGCGGGTCCTCCCAGCAGGCCGTGCACTTCGCCGCCCAGGGCGTGATCGCCGGGGCCTACGACGTGGCGATCGCCTGCGGCGTGGAGTCGATGAGCCGCGTGCCGATGTGGTCCAACGTGCCCGAGGGCGCCGACCCGTTCGGCCCGGGCGTCGCGGCGCGCTACCCGGAGGGCCTGGTGCCGCAGGGCATCAGCGCCGAGCTGATCGCCTCGCGGTGGGAGCTGCCGCGCTCCGACCTGGACCGCTTCTCGCTGGAGTCCCACCAGCGCGCGGCGCGGGCGACCGAGTGGGGCGCGTTCGCCGACGAGATCGTGCCGATCGACGGGTTGGAGACCGACGAGTCGATCCGGCCGTCGACCACGTTGGAGGCCTTGGCCGCCCTGAAGCCCGCGTTCGAGGACCCGGCGCTGCGGGAGCGCTTCCCGCGGATCGACTGGCGCGTGACCGCCGGCAACTCGTCGCCGACCAACGACGGCAGCGCGGCGGTGCTCATCATGGAGGCGTCGGTCGCCAAGGCGATGGGGTTGACCGTCAAGGCCAAGCTGAAGTCCTTCGCGGTGGTGGGCGACGACCCGCTCTACATGTTGACGGGCGTGATCCCGGCGACGGCCAAGGTGTTGGAGAAGGCGTCGCTGAAGTTGGAGGACATCGACCTGTTCGAGGTCAACGAGGCGTTCGCGTCGGTCGTGCTGGCCTGGCAGCGCGAGACGGGCGCCGACCTGGACAAGGTGAACGTCAACGGCGGCGCGATCGCGCTCGGGCACCCGCTGGGCGCGTCCGGCGCGCGGATCACGGCGACGCTGATCAACGCGATGGCCCAGAAGGACGCGCGCTACGGCCTGCAGACGATGTGCGAGGCCGGCGGGCTGGCCAACGCGATGGTGTTGGAGGCGGTCTAGGTCGCGCCGGCGAGGGCGGCGCACGCGTCCCAGAGGCGCGTGCGCTCGCTCGCGCTCTCGCGGGTGCCGGGGAGCAGGTGCGTGCGCTGGGGCGCGCGGTCGAGCCAGAGGCGGCCGGTGGTGTCGAGGGGCTCGGGCGCGGCGCCGAGCCAGACGACGGTGTCGGCGCCGGCGGCGGGGTCGCGCAGCACGGGCTTCATGATGCGGTGGAAGCCGGGCAGCGAGGCGGCGAGCCCGGGCGTGTCGGCCCAGCCGGGGTGCATCGCGTGGACGACGGTGCGGGCCGGGTCCAGCCGCGCCGCCCACAGCTCGGTCAGGACGACCTCGGCGCGCTTGGTGTGGGCGTAGGCGCGGGTGCCGCTGAAGCGCTCCGGATCGGGCGACAGCAGCGTGGCGACGTCGAGCTTCTTGGCGTACATCCCGCCCGAGGTGACGGTGACGACGCGGCGGGTGCGCTCGTGGAACAGCGCGGTCAGCAGGAACGGCGCGAGGACGTTGACGGCCAGCGTCAGCTCGTGGCCCTCGGGCGTGATCGTGTAGGCGGGCGGCAGGACGCCCGCGTTGTGGACGAGGACCTCGATCGGGCCGTCGAGCGAGCGGGCGAGGGCCCAGGCGTCGGCCAGGGAGGACAGGTCGGCGCGGGCGACGACGTGCGCGCCCGCGTCGGGCAGCCCGGCGCGGACGCGCTCGCCGCGCTCGGCGTCGCGGACGACGAGCACGACGCGGGCGCCGAGCCGCGCGAAGCCGTGGGCGGCGGCGCGGCCGAGGCCGGAGGTCGCGCCGGTCACGACCGCGGTGGCGCCGTCCATGCGCGGCAGCGGGCGGAACGTCCGCGCGCGGAGGCGATAGCCGAGGTTCGTGTAGCCGAGCGGGCCCATCTGACAGGGAGTACGGCGCCGTCCAGCGCTCGGACGTCCCGGTTACAGGTTCCCGTCGGGGTCGCCGACCGACAGGAAGATGGTCCTTCGCCGCCTCCCCGCCGTCCTGCTCCTCGGCCTGCTCGCGCTCGTCGCCTGCGCGCCCGTCGCCTCCGCCCATCGTTGGCATGACGGCGGCGGCTACGTCGACGACGGGACCTACGACACCGACGGCGGCGGCTACTACGACGACGGCGCCTACGAGACCGACGGAGGCGGCTACTACGACGACGGCGACGCGCCGGTCGCGCCGCCGTCGACGACGCGGCCGCCCGCCACGACCGGTGGCGGCGACGGCCAGACCTCGCCGTACGGCGGCGACGGGCCGTGGCGGCCGAAGCCGACGCCGACCCCGGTGCTGCCGACGATCCCGGTGACCAAGACGGTCCCGGGCACGGTCGCCAAGCTGCGCACGGACGGCAGGGCGGCGATCCCGCGCGGCGCGCCGAAGCGCGTCCAGGCGCTGATCGCGGCCGCCAACAGGATCGTCGGCAAGCCCTACAAGTGGGGCGGCGGGCACGCCAAGCTGGCGGACGCCGGCTACGACTGCTCCGGCGCGGTCAGCTACGCGCTGATCGGCGCGGGGATGCTCGGCGCTCCGATGGTCAGCGGCACGCTCGCGCGCTGGTCGGCGGCCGGCTCGGGGAAGTGGCTGTCGATCTACGCCAACAAGGGCCACGTCTACCTCGAGGTCGCGGGCCTGCGGCTCGACACCTCGCCGGTCGGCGACCCCCGTGGCCGCGACGGCGTGCGCTGGCGCCCGCTGATCGGCCGACGCACGGGCTTCCACGCGCGGCACGTGCTCGGGCTCTAGGGGCGGGGCGAACGCGGGGACGGGCGCCGCCGCCAGGCGACGGCGCCCGCCGAAGATGCGTTCGGCTGCCTCAGCCCTTGACGGCGTTCTTGAACGCCGACGCGGCGCTGAACTTCGGCGCCTTGGACGCGGCGATCTCGATGGTCTCGCCGGTCTGCGGGTTGCGGCCCTGACGAGCGGAGCGCTCGGCGACGGTGAACTTGCCGAAGCCGGCGACCGCGACCTCATCGCCGGCCGCGACGCGAGCAGCGATGGTGTCGAAGACCGACTCGACCGCGCGCTTGGCGTCAGCGCCGCTCAGCTCGGTCTGCTCGGCGACGAGCGCCGTGAGGTCCGTCTTGGTGATGTTGGCCATTGGGCTTCTCCTGTCTTTGCACGGCGTAGTTGCCGGAAACGAGCGAACAGGCTCGCAGACGCGGAGGCGGAAATGCGTATCCCCGACCCCCCGAACAGCAGTTTCGGCCGGTCTTTGGGCTTGAAAACTCGCCGTCTGGGCCGGTGAGCGGACGGTTTCGGCCGAGATCGGACAGGAGCGGCCGTCAGGCTGCGACCGCGTGGATGGCGGTTCAGCGGGGCTCCAGACTGGCCAAGAACGACCAGAACGCGGTCTGATGGCGCGGCCGGTGTCGGTCCCGGAGGCGCACGGCGCGCAGCTCGCGGGCCAGGTCGAGGCCGCGGACGGGCAGCGCGTGCAGGGTTCCGGCGCGCACGTCGGCGGCGATCGCGAGGCGCGAGAGCAGGGCGAAGCCGCCGGTGCGCAGCGCGCGCTTGACCGACTCGGTCGAGGCGACCTCGAGCATCGGCGAGAGCGTCACCCCGGCCGCGGCCAGCGCCGCCGCGGCGACCGCGCGCGTGCCCGAGCCCTCCTCGCGCGCCAGCCACGGCTCGTCGTGCAGCTCGCGGGCGGCGACGCTGCGACGCGACTCCCAGCGGTGCCCGTGGGCGACGACCGCGACGATCTCGTCGCGCTGGACCGTCAGGACGTCCAGGCCGTCGAGCGGGTCACGGCCCTCGACGAACCCGATCGCCGCCCGCCGCTCGCGGACGGCCAGGAGGACGCCGGGCGAGTTGATGACGTCGATCCGCGGCCGGACCTCGGGGTCGCGTCCGCGGAAGGCGGCGATCCAGGCGGGCAGCAGGTACTCGCCGATCGTGTGGCTGGCGGCCAGGACGAGGCCGTCGGCGGTGCCGTCGCCGAGGCTCTCGTGCGCGGCCCGCAGCGCGGCGAGCGCCTCCTTGGCGGGTGGGTAGAGCCTCTGCGCGGACGCCGTCGGCCGGAGCCCGAGCCTGCCGCGGTCGAACAGCGTCGCGCCGGTGCGCCGCTCCAGCGACTGCACGCGCTTGGTGACCGCGCTGGGCGTGAGCCCGAGCGCGTCGGACGCGCCGTGGATCGTCCCGGCCTCGAAGGCGGCGACGAACGCGACGAGGTCGCCGGAGGAGAGGGGATGGGGCTCCATGTCATCGTCGATGGTGGCAGGTCGATGTTTCCGATGTGGAAACGCTGCGCGCGCGATCGGAATGGATCCTCGGGCGAAGAGAAGGCAAGGTGATGGATATGACCTTGTTGGATGCCATGCACGTCGCCGAGCCGGAGGCCGCCGCGGAAGCGGCGGGCGCGGAGGGGGCGGGCGCTGAGGCGTGCGGCGCCGTGGCGTCGGCCGCCGGGGCCGGTGTCGCCGCGGAGCGCGGCGCGTCCGCCGTCGCCCGCGTCGCGCCGCGGGCCGCCGAGCGGCGCGGCGTGCGCGCGCTGGCGGCGGAGGTCGCGCCGGCGTGGTTCGCGACGGTGATGGGGACCGGCGTCCTCGCGGTGGCCGCGGAGCTGCTGCCGGTGCGGGCGGGTGTGTTGGACGGGTTCGCGGTGGTGGCCTGGGTCGCGGCGGCGGTGCTGCTCGGCGCGCTGCTGGCGACGATCCCGGGCAACCGCGCGCGGTGGCGGGCGACGGCGGGCGAGCCGGCGTTGGGCGTGCCGCCGATGGCGCTGATGACCGTGGCGGCGGCGACCGCGCTGGCCGGGCGGCACGTGATCGGCGAGCACGCGGCGCTGATCGTGGCGCTGGCGCTGTGGTCGGCGGGCACGGCGGCGGCGCTGGTGGTCGCGGTGGCGGTCCCGGCGGCGATGGTCACGCGGCACCGGCCGGTGCTCGCCGACGCGTCGGGCGCGTGGGTGCTGCCGCTCGTGCCGCCGATGGTGTCGGCGACGACCGGCGCCGGGCTCGTCGCGCACGTGCCCGCGGGGCAGGCGCGGCTGGACCTCCTGCTGTTCCTGTACGCCTTGTTCGGGCTGAGCCTGCTGCCGACGCTGCTGACCGTCGGGGTCGTCTGGGCGCGCCTGCTCCTCCACGGGCCCGGCCCGGCCGAGCGCGCGCCGGCGCTGTGGGTGGTCCTCGGCCCGCTCGGGCAGTCGATCACGGCCGCGAGCCTGCTCGGCGCGGCCGCGGCGCACACGGTCGACGGCCCGGCGGCGCACGCGCTGCGCGCGTTCGGCTTGATGTACGGGGTGATCGTCTGGGGCTTCGCGGTCCTGTGGCTGGCGCTGGCGATCGTCCTCACCCGCCACCACGCGTCGCGCGACGGCGTGCCGTTCACGGCCGCGTGGTGGAGCTTCGTCTTCCCGGTCGGGACGCTCGTGACCGGCACGTCGGAGCTGGCGATCCGCACGGGCTCGGACGCGCTGCGGGGCGGGGCGGTGGTGTTGTTCATCGCGTTGCTGGGCGTGTGGGCGGTGACGGCCGCGCGGTCGGGCGGGGCGGTGGCAGGCCGTCTGGGTCTTCGCCGGGCATGAGCCAGGCCGACGCGCGGTCGCCCTGCTTCAGGAGCGCGGCGCGTTGGAGGGCGCGGGTGCCGAAGCGGTCGCGGATCGCGTCGGTGGCGGAGTCGAGCGCCATCGACGGGCCGCGGTCGAACGGCAGCTCGAGCTGGGTGCCGGTGGCGTCGGCGCGTTCGAGGTTCGTGAGCGTCAGGCCCAGGAGCGTGAGGCCGCGGCGGCGGATGACGTCGTCCTCGGCGGCCAGCAGCGACCTGAGCGCGTGCAGGACGGGCTCGGTCGCGGCGGTGGGGTGGGACAGGGTCTTGGAGCGCGTCGCGCGGGCGTAGTCGCCGAAGCGCAGGCGCAGGACGACGGTCCGGCCGACGCGCTCGGCCCGGCGTGCCCGGCGGCAGACGCGGTCGGCGAGACCCGCGGCGATGGCCTCCAACTCGGCGGGCGACCGCGCGCGGGACGGGCCCAGCGCGGACTGCGAGCCGATCGACCGGCGCCCGCGGCCCGAGCGCACGCGGCGCGGGTCGCGGTTGTGGGCGATCGCGTGGAGCCGGCGCCCGGCGCCCCGGCCGAGCAGGTCGACGGCGTCGACCTCGTCGAGCGCGGCGAGCTGCCCGACCGTGCGGATGCCCGCCGCGTGCAGCTTCGTCCGCGTCGCCGGCCCGACGCCCCACAGGGCCTCCACCGGCAGCGGATGCAGGAACGCCGCCTCGCGCCCGGCGGCGACGATCCGCAGCCCGTCGGGCTTGGCGGCGTTGGAGGCGACCTTGGCCAGGTGCTTGGTCGAGGCGACGCCGACCGACAGCGGCAGCCCGACCTCCGCGCGCACGCGCCGTCGGAGCCTGACCGCGATCTCCCCGGGCGTGCCGAGCCCGATCGTCTCCAGGCCGCGGACGTCCAGGAACGCCTCGTCGATCGAGATCGCCTCCACCGTGGGCGCCAGGTCGTGGAAGATCGCGAAGACGGCCTTCGACGCCTCGACGTAGGCCGAGAACCGGGGTGGGACGACGATCGCGTCGGGGCAGAGCCGGCGCGCCCTCGCGCCGCCCATCGCGGAGCGGACGCCGAAGCGGCGCGCCTCGTAGGAGGCCGCGAGGACCACGCCCGGGCCGACGATCACGGGCTTGCCGCGGAGCCCCGGATCGTCCCGCTGCTCGACGGACGCGAAGAACGCGTCGAGGTCGGCGTGGAGGATCGAGGCGCGGGGCATGGTGGCGTGCGAACACATGTTCGCACGCCGGGCGGCGGACGACGTCGCGGATCCGCCGCCTCAGCCGATCCCCGCCGCGTCCACCTGCCGCTCCACGTAGGGCGCCAGCGACTCGGCGAACACCGACGTGAGGTGGTGGATGTCCTTGAACACCAGGGCCCCGCCGACCACCGGGTAGCACCGCGACGCGTCGCAGATGTACCGCGTCACGTCGATCAGATGCACGCGACGCCCGGGGAAGCTCCGTGCCGCCACCGCCTCCGGGTCGCGCTCCAGCGCGCGGGCGCGCGGCTGCGCGCACGCCTTGCCCGCGTTGCGATGTCGGTCCAGCGCCGACTGGACGCAGTCCATCGTCGCGCTGCGCATCTTGGGCGTGTCGCGGAAGACCATGATGTGGGCGACCGATGAGGGCAGCGCCTTCCAGGCGTTCACATAGCCATCGACCTGCGCCGACCACTGGGTCCTGCCCTTGGGCGCCACGACCTCGCCGCCGGAGTGCGCGCCGAAGAACACCGTGTCGACCTCGTGGTGCCGGCGCAGCCAGGCCGCCAGCTGCCGCTTCCACTCGACGCACTGCCCGCGCGCGGGCTCGTCGATGACCGCCGTCGCCGCCGAGTAGGGGCAGCTCGTGTGCGTGATCGACAGCCCGCGCCAGCCCTTGTCCTTCACCAGCGCCGCCATCGCCGAGCGCCAGTGCGACGCGTGCGAGTCGCCGATCAGCGCGACGGTCCGGACGCCCGGCGCGGCCGCCGCGCCGAAGGCGCAGACGCGGATCCGGCCCTTGGACTCGACGACCTCGCAGGGCGCGTTGTCCATCTTGGGCGCCTGGACCGGCGTCGGCACGACCGTCTTGGACAACTTGGCCGGCGTGCACGTGCGCTTCGGGTCGCGCGCGGCCGCGCCGAAGCACTTCGGCTTGTGCGCCAGCGTCTTCCGCGTCACCAGCGCGGCCTGGTGGACCTCGGCCCGCACGTGGTCGGCGCCCATGCCGACGATCGCCAGCACGGCCAGCGACGCCGCCAGGGCGCCCGCGAACGTCAGCCGCCCGCCGTGCGCCGACAGCCGCCGGCTGAAGCGGATCGGATCCTCGACGAGGCGCTGGGAGAGCAAGGACAACAACAAGGTCAACATGATGATCGCCAGTCGGGTCGGGGTGTCGAGGGCGTGTCCCAGCGCGTAGGGCGCCAGGACGATCAGCGGCCAGTGCCACAGGTAGATCGCGTAGGAGAGGTCGCCGACCTGTTGCACGGGCCGCGCGCGCAACGGGCGCAGGACGTCGCCGGCGCCGATGACCGCCACCGTGCCGAGGACCGGCAGCGCCGCCGCGACGCCCGGGAACGCGGTGCCGGTCGAGTACGTCGCGGCCGCCACGCCGATCGCGGCCAGGCCCGCCGACGCGAGCGCGACGCGCGCCGCGCGGGGCAGGTGCGCCGCGGCGACCGGCAGCAGCGCCAGCAGCGCGCCCGCGCCCAGCTCCCAGCCGCGCGTCGTCGTCGCGAAGTACGCGTCGGCCGGGTCGTCGGCGGTGTGCGCGACCGAGTACCCGAGGCTGGCCACCGCCAGCACGACCGCGAGCACCGTGACCGCCGCGCGCCGCCGTGCGAGCAGGAGCAGCACCGGCCACACGAGGTAGAACTGCTCCTCGACGGCCAGCGACCAGAAGTGCTGCACCGGCGACGGCGCGTCGTCGGCGTGGAAGTAGTCGACCGCCTCGGCCGCCAGGTGCCAGTTCTGCACGTACAGGGTGCTCGCGCGGAAGTCGCCGAAGAACCCCTGCCAGTCGGTCAGCGGCACCACGAGCGCCGTCGCCGCCGCGCAGCACGCGACCACGGTCAGCGCCGCGGGCAGGATCCGCCGCGCGCGCCGCGCCCAGAAGTCGCGCAGCGACACGCGCCCGGTCGCCTCCAGCTCGCGCAGCAGCAGCGAGGTGATGAGGTAGCCGGAGATCGCGAAGAACACGTCGACCCCGACGAAGCCGCCGGGCACGTCGTCCGGCCAAAGGTGCCAAGCGACCACCAATGAGACCGCCAGCGCGCGCAGCGCCTGGATCTCGGGGCGGATGCCGTGGCGCGCCGGGGCGGGCTGGATCCCTTCGGTTGTCCGGGCACGCGGCGGCGCCACGTCGCGAGACGCGGGCACGCCGACGAGCACGCGACGCAGCGCGGTCACGTCCATCGTCGCCGTCCTTGCTTCGTTCGGAGAGGGGTGACGACAGAACGGGTCGCGGAGGGCAAACGTCGCGCTTTTTGCTCGACGACCTTTCGCGAAGGGGGCTCGGGGTCGCGTCGGTCGTGACGTCGACCCCGGCGCTCAGGAGCCCGGCGAGCCGGGCTCGACCTCCGGCAGCCGCCACCCCGAGGGCTCGGCCAGCACCTCCGCCTCGCCCGGTCCCCACGAGCCCGGCTCGTAGGGCAGGACCGCCGGCGGGTCCTCCAGCAGCGGCGCCGCGCGCTCCCACAGCAGCTCGACCTCGTCGGCGCGCGTGAAGAGCAGGTGGTCGCCGAGCATCACGTCGTGCAGCAGCCGCTCGTAGGCCTCCAACCCCTTGTGGTGCAGCGCGCGCTCGACGTCGAGCGTCAGCGCCGCCGGCGCCACCGTCAGCCGCGGTCCGGGCATCTTGACCCGCACCTCGATCGCCAGCTGAGGGTCCTCGGTCAGCTCGAAGACGATCTCGTTGGGCCGCTCGAGCGCCGTGGCGCGCGGCAGCAGCTCCAGGCGCTCGGAGTCCTTCAGCGTCACGGTCACCACGCGCCGGCTCTCGGCCATCGACTTGCCGGTGCGCAGCAGGAACGGCACGCCCTTCCAGCGCTCGTCGTCGATCCACGCGCGCAGCGCGACGAACGTCTCGGTCGACGAGTCCGGGGCGACGCCCTGCTCCTCGCGGTAGCCCACCCACTGCCCGTAGACCACGTCGTCCTTCGTGAACGGCCGCAGCCGCGCGAACGCGCGCGCCTTCGCGTCGTGGAGGTCGTTCGGATGGAGCGACGCGGGCGCGGCCATCGCCACGAAGCCCATGATCTGCGCCAGGTGCGTGACCACCATGTCGCGGAACGCGCCCGTCTCCTCGTAGAACGCCGCGCGGTGCTCCAGCCCCAGCGTCTCGGGCACGTCGATCTGCACGGCCGCGACGTGGCGCGCGTTCCAGATCGGCTCCAGCAGCCCGTTGGCGAAGCGCAGCGCGAGGATGTCCTGCGCCGCCTCCTTGCCCAGGAAGTGGTCGATGCGGAAGACCTGGTCCTCCTCGAAGACCTCGTGCAGCACCTTGTTGAGGTGCTTGGCCGACGCCAGGTCCGAGCCGAAGGGCTTCTCCATCACGATCCGCGCGCGGTCGTCGGCCAGCCCGGCGTCGCCGAGGGCCTTGACCATCGACTCCATCGCCGACGGCGGCACGCTCATGTAGAACAACGTGCGCGACGACGGGCCGAGCCGCTCGCGCGCCTCGCGCACGGCGCGGGCGAGGTCCTCGGCGTCGTCGGACGAGGCCTGCACGTACGAGGCGTGCCCGGCCAGCGCCTCCAGGCCGTCGCCGGCGGGCCAGTCGCCGTCCGCGCCGCTGGGGCTGGAGCCGATCAGCCGCCAGTCGGACGGCATCAGGCCGGCCTCGGCGAGGCGCGCGAAGCCGGGCAGGAGCATGCGGTTGGCGAGGTCGCCGGTCGCTCCGAAGAGGACGAAGACGTGGGGATCGGGCTGGTCGGGTAAGGACGGGGGCACAGCGGAGGCGTACCCGTTCTGACACGGCCGTGCTCTACTGGTATGCGGACATGGATGGCATCGTGCGGCTATTGGAGGTCGATCCCGATCTCGGAGGCGGGCTCTCGCCCGAGTCATTCGCCTCGGCCGAGGAGGAGCTGCTCGTGCGCACGGTCGAGGCGCCGCGTGGCGCGTGGGACCTCGAGCAGACGTGGGCGGCGACCCACGCCGAGCTGGCGCTGCTGCTGCTCGACGGCGTGATCGCCCGCGACGCCGGCGTGGGGCGGCGGGTGAGCCTGGAGATTCTCGGGGCGGGCGACGCGCTGCGGCCGTGGCCGAAGGACCGCCACGCCGAGGCGCTGAAGGTGCGGCTGCGCTTCAACGTCATGGAGCCCGTCCGCTTCGCGGTGCTGGACGCCGCGTTCGTGCAGCGGGCCGCGCGCTGGCCGACCGTCCTCGGCCAGGTCGCCAGCCGCATCATGGGACGGTCGACGAGCGCGACGCTGCGGCTGCTGATCCACCAGGTCGTGCGCATCGACGACCGCGTCCTGCTGTCGCTGTGGGGGCTGGCCGAGCGGTTCGGCCGCGTGACGCCCGAGGGCATCCTGATCCCCGTGCCGATCAACCACACGATGATGGCCCGCTTCGTCGGCGCGCAGCGGCCGACAGTCAGCCAGGCGGTCGGCGAGCTCACGCGGCGCGGCGAGGTCGAGCGCCTGGAGGACGGCGGCTGGCTGCTGAAGGGCGACTTCCCCGACCGCGCGATGGGCGAGGCGCCCGACGGATGACCGAGCGCGACCCGCTCCCGATCCGGGTCACTGCGAGCGTCAGGGTGACGTCGGGAGTGACCCGGATCCCGCGACGGGGCTGACGGTCAGCCGCGTGATCCGCAGGCCGTCCATCTCGGCGACCCGCAGCGTCACGCCCTCGACGGCCACGGCGTCCCCGACGTGCGGGCCGCGGCCCAGCTCGTCGAAGAGCAGGCCGGCGAGCGTGCGGGCCGAGCGGTCCTGCGGCAGCGCCGTCCGGCAGGTCTCGTTGAAGTCGTCGATCGTCATCGAGCCGGCGACCTCGACGGTCTCGTCGTCCACGCGCCGCAGCGTCGCGTCGGGCAGGTCGAACTCGTCCTCGATCTCGCCGACGATCTCCTCCAGGACGTCCTCCAGCGCGACGATGCCCGCGGTCGTCCCGTACTCGTCGACGACGACCGCCATCTGCTGGCGCTGCTCGCGCAGCTCCCGCAGCAGCGCGCCGACGTCCTTGGTCTCGGGCACGACGATCACCGGGCGCGCGAGGTCTCGGACCGTGTCGGCGGCCTGGTCGCCGCGGGCCGCGGCGACCAGGTCCACCAACAACGCGATCCCGACGACGTGGTCGAGGTCGCCGTCGCCGACCGGGTAGCGGCCGTGCGGCGCGCGCAGCGCCTCGCCGAGCGCCGCGTCGGGATCCAGCGACGCGTCCAGCCAGACCGCGTCGGAGGCCGGGAGCATGATGTCGCGCGCCTCGCGCCCGGCGAAGTCGAAGATGTTGTGGAGCAGCTCCTCCTGCGCGCGGGGGATGACGCCGGACTCCTCGGCCTCGTCGACCAGCGCGCGCAGCTCCTCGGGGCTGCGGACCGACTCGCCCGCGACGATCTCGGTCACCCCGAAGGGCTTGAGGATCACGGCGGCCGACCGCTCCAGCACCGAGACGACCGGGGCGCTGACCTTGGCGATCACGTCGATCGGGCGCGCGACGAGCGCGGCGAGCGTCTCGGCGCGGTCGAGCGTCAGCGCCTTGGGGACCAGCTCGCCGAAGAGCACGCTCAGGTAGGTGACGATCGTGAACGCGATGATCACGGCCAGCCACGTCGGGACCGCGTCGCCCAGCAGCGAGCGCACCAGCGGCTCGGAGATCGCGCCGGTGAGGATGCCCAGCGCGGTGATCCCGACCTGGACGGTGGAGATCACGCGGACCGGGTCGTCCATGAGCTTCAGCGCGGCCCGCGCGCGACGGCTGCCGGACTCCGCGGCGGCCGCCAGCGCCGTGCGCCGGGCGGTCACGACCGCGAACTCGCCGATGACGAAGAAGGCGTTGGCCCCGATCAGCGCGAGCACCGCGACGATGCGCAGCAGGTCGTCCATGCCCCTTTCATAGCGGGTGCGGCGGCGCGCCAAGTGCCGTGATCGCCGGGCGAGCCTGGGTTTCGAACGCGTTTTGCCTGGGAAGATGGCGCGCGCGTGCTCCGCTCCCTCGCCCTCTCCCTCGCCGCTCTTGCGCTCCTCGCCGCCCCCGCGTCGGCCACGGTCTTCAGCGGGTCGGGGGCCGACCCGTCCGGCGACGGGCCGACGCCGGCACGGGACGTCACGGCCGTCGAGGCCGCCTACGACGACGTGGGGTCCGCGACCGTCGCGCTGACCTTCGGCGCGGCGCCGGACCCGTTGTTCTTCTTCGTCGTGGTCGGGACGCGGTCCGGGGACGGATCGTGCGGCGCGCCGTTCGTGGCGCTCGGCGGCTACACCGACCAGGCCGCGGGCTACTGGGGGCGCGACGGCGGCGACACGCAGAGCGGCGTCGCGGTCACGCGCGCCGGGACGCGGCTGACCGCGACGGTCAGCGCCGCGGGGCTCGCGGGCCTCGCGCCGGACTGCGTGACCGGCTACGTCACGCCGCAGTCCGACACCGGCACGCGCTACGACACGATCGACCCGCCCGTCGCGCTGGCGGCGCCGGCGGTCGCGCCGCCGGCCACGCCCGCGCCGCCGTCTCCCACGGCGCCCGCGCCCGCGCCGGCCCCCGCGCCGGCGTCGGCGCCCAAGCCCAAGGCCAAGGCCAAGGCCACCAAGAAGGCCCCGAAGCTCGCGGTCACCGTCAGCGGCGTCCCGTCGACGATCAAGCGCAACCGCACCATGTCGCTCAAGGTCAAGGTGGCGAACACCGGCACGGCCGCGGCGACCGGCGTCCGGCTGAGGGCCGGGACCGCCCGCGGCCTGTCGGTGCGCCCCGCCACGATCGCCATCAAGACGCTCAAGGCGGGGAGGTCGACGACGCGGCGCGTGAAGGTCAGGCTGACCGCCAAGGCCCGGACGACGACCACGTTGTCGCTGAAGGCCACCGGCGCCAAGAAGCTCGCGGCGACCGGCCGCGTCGCGCTGCGGATCGGCACGGCCAAGAAGCCCGCGCCGACCAAGCCCAAGGCCAAGCCCGCGCCCACGTCCCCGCTGGCCGGCACCTACTGGTGGTACACGATCAACCACGTGGACTCGGCGTGGGACAACCACGGCGTCTACTTCCTGGACGACGCGTGGGCCTTCCACGGGATCCCGAAGGGCGGCCTGCCGACGGCGTGCTCGGCCCAGATCGCGGGCTGCGAGCCCTACACCTACGACGCGGCGACCGGCGCGGTCACGCTCGGCACCGCGGCGGGCACCTACCAGGACGGCCGGCTGCGGATCGCCGACGAGGGCGACGACCGCGACTTCAGCAAGCTGCTGATCCCCGACGCGGGCGCCCGCTACGACGTCAACCTCGTCCACCGCGGCTTCCGGGGCATGTGCGGCCTGATCTTCGGCTGCACGACCTGGGCCTCCTGGCTGCAGCTGCTGCCCGACGGCCAGTTCGTCTACAGCACGTCGACGACGAGCACGATGGGCGATCCCGGCTCCGGGCCGTTCACCTACGTCGGCTCCTATCCGCCCGACGAGCACGGCACCTACGAGGTCCAGCCCAACGGCCGCATCCACCTCGCCTACGCCGACGGCACGGCCAAGGACTTCACCTTCGCGGTCCAGCTCGGTGCCGCCGGACAGCCCGATCCCGCCGGCGAGGGCGTGTTCCTCGACGAGGACAACTTCTACGAAGACTCGTCGTCGTAGACCCCGATGGCACGTCAGGCCCTAAGCTGGAGCGCCCCGGGTCCGCCGCCTTCCTCAGCCGGCGGCGGGCTCGGGCCTTCTCGCCGACCGGCCGGTCAGATCGTCGACGGTCCGAGGGGCGAGCGCGCCAGGTTCGAGATGTCGGAGTCGGGGAATGTCGAACCGCGAGGTGTGATGAGGCCCGCGGATCCGGTGACCGTGTTGGTGGTCGACGACCTGCCGGCGTCGCGCGGGCTGGCCGCGATCTGGCTGTCGGACGGCCTGCGCGACCGCGTGCGCGTCGTCGAGGCCTCGACGCTGGCCGAGATGCGCGCCGCCTGGCGCGCCGAGCGCCCCGACGTCGTCCTGCTCGACCACCGCCTGCCCGACGGCGAGGGCCTGGGGGCGGCGCGCGAGCTGCTGGCCGACGATCCCGACGCGGCGATCGTCCTGCTGACCGGCATGAGCGACCCGGCGCTGGACCAGGAGGCCGAGCGCATCGGGATCACCGACTTCCTCGTCAAGCACGAGATCGACGGGCCGATGCTGGCCCGCACCGTCCGCTACGCGCTGCGCCGCCGCGAGGACCGCCGCCGGCTGCGCCGCTCCGAGGAGCGCTACCGCAACCTCGTCTGGGCGCTGCCCGACACCGGCGTGCTGGTCGTCGACGACCAGCTGCGCTTCGTGATGGCCGCCGGGCGCGCGCTGGAGGACGCGGGCTGGGACCCCGCGGCGATGGTCGGGCGCGAGGTGGCCGACGTGCTCGGCGAGCGCGGGCGCGCGCCGCTGGCCGACCACTACGAGGCGGCGCTGGCGGGGGAGGCGCACGAGTCCGTGTGGACGTCGCCCAACGGCCACACCTACCGCATCGCGTTCCGGCCGCTGGCCGGTCACGAGGCGATGGCGGTCACCTTCGACATCACCGAGCAGCTCGCCGCCGCCGCCGAGCTGCAGCGCGCGCAGGCGCTCGCGCACACCGGCTCCTGGCAGTGGGACGCCGTCCGCGAGGAGCTGACGTGGTCGCCGGAGCTGTGCCGGATCTACGGCATCGACCCCTCGGCGCGGCTGCCGACGTTCGGCGACTGGCTGCGCACGATGGTCGCCGAGCCCGACCGCGAGCACGTCGTCCGCGTCACGCGCGCCGCGCTGCGCGACGGCGAGAGCCACGACTTCGACCTGCGGATCCTGCGCGCCGACGGGCAGGAGCGCGTGCTGGCCACGCGCGTGCGGCCGGTCGCCGGGCCCGACGGCGCGATCGTCCGCGTCGAGGGCATCTCGCAGGACGTCACCGCCGAGCGCGTCGCGCAGCGGGCGCGGCGCAACGCCGAGCGGCAGTTCGAGGTCGCCTTCGACCGCGCCCCGATCGGGATGTTCCTGGCGACGCCCGGCGGGCAGTTCCTGCGCGTCAACGACGCGCTCTGCGCGCTGGTCGGCCACGCGCCCGGCGAGCTGATCGGGGGCGACCCGTTGGCCTTGGTCCATCCCGATGACGTCGCGGAGGTCGCCGAGCGGCTGGCGGCGATCGGCGACGACGACCTGACCGCCGAGCACCGCATGCTCCACCGCGACGGCCACGAGGTCTGGGTCGCGGTCAACGCCACGCTGGTGCGCGACGACGAGGGCCGGCCGGTCCACGTGCTGGGGCAGATGCGCGACGTGACCGAGGGGCGCGAGCACGAGGCCCAGCTGCGCCACCTGGCCGACCACGACCCGCTGACGGGCCTGCTGAACCGGCGCGGCTTCGAGGCCGCGCTGACCACGCACGTCGCGCGCGGGCGCCGCTACGGGGCGGCGGGCGCGCTGCTCGTGCTCGACCTCGACGGCTTCAAGCACGTCAACGACACCCACGGCCACCACGCGGGCGACGCGCTGCTGACGGCGGTCGCCGACGGGCTGCGCGAGCGCGTGCGCGAGACCGACGTGCTGGCGCGGCTGGGCGGCGACGAGTTCGCGGTCCTGCTGCCGGTGGAGACCGTCGAGCAGGCCGGGGTCGTCGCCGAGGCGCTGGTCGCGGTCGTGCGCGAGCGCGGCGCCGAGCACGGCGTGACGGCCTCGGCGGGCGTGGCGCTGGTCGACCCGACGGTGACCGACGGCGACGCGCTGCTGGTGCGCGCCGACCGGGCGATGTACGCCGCCAAGGGCGCGGGGCGCGACCGGGTCGCGCACGAGCCCCGGACGTCCCGCGCCTGAGGGCGCGGCGCGACGGCGTCCCGCGCAACGAGCCATCGATATGTTGCGCGGCGGGCCATGATCGACGACTACCCGCACCGCCTGACGATCCCGACGCGCTGGAAGGACAACGACGTCTACGGGCACGTCAACAACGTCGAGTACTACTCGTACTTCGACACCGTCATCAACGAGTACCTGATCGCGGTGGGCGGGCTCGACATCCTGAGCGGACCGGTGATCGGGCTGTGCGCGGAGTCGCACTGCGCGTTCACCGCGGCGCTGACGTTCCCCGAGCCGGTGGAGGCCGCGCTGCGCGTCGCGCACCTGGGCAAGTCCTCCGTGAAGTACGAGATCGGCCTGTTCGGCGACGGCGGCGCGACGCCGGCCGCGACCGGCTGGTTCGTGCACGTCTTCGTCGACCGCCGCACGCGGCGGCCCGCCCCGATCCCGGAGGGGATCCGGGCCGCCCTGAGCCAGCTGGAGGTGTCGTCGTCGTGAACGTCCGTGGTGCCGTGCTGCGCGAGATGGGGCGGCCCAGGCCCTACGCCGAGTCGCGTCCGCTGGAGATCGTGGACCTGGAGCTGGCGCCGCCGGGACCGGGCGAGCTGCTGGTCAAGGTCGGCGCGGCCGGGCTCTGCCACTCCGACCTGTCGGTCATCGACGGCTCGCGCCCGCGCGTGATGCCGATGGTGCTCGGCCACGAGGCGGCGGGGGAGGTCCTGGCGATCGGCGGCGGCGAGGGCGCCGACGCCGGCGGCTTCGCGGTCGGCGACCACGTCGTGTTGAGCTTCGTGCCGACGTGCGGCTCGTGCGGTCCGTGCCGCGCGCAGCGGCCGGCGCTGTGCGAGCCGGGCGCGGCGGCCAACGCGGCGGGCACGCTGCTGGGCGGCGAGCGCCGCTGGAGCGCGGCCGGGGCCGGGCATCTGCACCACCATCTCGGGGTCTCGGCGTTCGCCGACCATGTTGTCGTCGATCACCACAGCGCGGTCAAGGTCGACCCGTCGCTGCCCCACGAGATCGCCGCGCTGTTCGGCTGCGCGGTGCTGACCGGGGTCGGCGCGGCGGTCAACTCCGCGCGGGTCGGGCCCGAGGACCGCGTCGTGGTCTTCGGCCTCGGCGGCGTCGGCCTGGCCGCGCTGCTGGGCGCGCGGATGGCCGGGGCGGCGGAGATCGTCGCGGTCGACGTCGTGGAGGAGAAGCTGGAGCACGCGCGCCGCCTCGGCGCCACGCCGGTCCACGCCGGCGACGGCGCGGTCGAGGCGATCAGGCAGGCCACCGGCGGCGGGGGCGACAAGGTCATCGAGACCGTCGGGAGCGCGCGCGTCCTGCGGCAGGCCTACGAGGCGACGCGCCGCGGCGGCACGACCGTGACCGTCGGGCTCCCGCATCCCGAGCAGCGCCTGGACATCCAGGCGGTCTCGCTGGTCACCGAGGAGCGCACGCTGAAGGGCTCCTACCTGGGCTCGTGCGTCCCGGGGCGCGACATCCCCGCGTTCGTGGCCGCCTACCAGGAGGGCCGCCTGCCGGTCGACGAGCTGCTCACCCACCGCATCGCGCTGGACGACGTCAACGAGGCGTTCGACCGGCTCGCGGCGGGCGCGGCGGTGCGCCAGGCGATCGTCTTCTAGCGCGCGCCGGCCGAGCCCGCCGCCGCGCGGCGGTCGATCTCGAACCAGACGTGCGTGGAGCCCTCGCGCACGCCCCAGCGCTGGGTCAGCGCCTCGACCATGTGCAGGCCCCAGCCGCCGGGCTCGGTCTTGGGCCGGTCGCGGGCGGCGGGGACGAAGCCGACGCCCTGGTCGACGACCTCGACGTGCACGTGGCACGGGTCCTCGGAGCGCAGCACGAGCCGGACGACGCCCTCGCGGCCGTACTTCACCGCGTTGGAGATCAGCTCGGAGACCAGCAGCTTGACGTCCGGCACGACCCCGGGATCCAGGGACGCGCCGAAGCGCTCGACCGCGCGCCGGGCGGCGGCGGGCGCGGTGATATCGCGGTCGATGGCGACGGAGACCTGGTCGGGCATGGGGGAACGAGGGGGATCGGCGTACGTGCCGCTCGCCCTGGGTTCTTCCTCATCGGCCGCCGATCAAACGCTCATCGACCCTGCACAAGGCGCTGCAGGCGTGCCGCGTCGCGCGGGGCGAAGGTGAAGTCGCTGGTCAGCACGTGCGGCTGCCACGGGCGCTCGGGGTGATCGCCGATCACCAGCGCGACGCGATGTTGGCGCAGCAGCGCCAGGACGTCGTCGGCGAACCACGACGGGTGGCGGAGCTCGAAGGCGTGGTGGCCGGGCGGGAGGTGCGACAGCGCGTGGTCCAGGCGCTCGTCGTCGCGGTGGAAGCGCTCGGGCAGCTGCCAGAGGACCGGGCCCATCTTGGGGGACGCGACCAGCGGCTCCAGGCGCTCTCAGAGCTTCTCGACGCCCGCCGCCATGTCGGTCAGGCGCTTCATGTGCGTCAGGTAGCGGCTGGCCTTGACCGTGAAGAGGAAGTCGTCGGGCGTGCGCTCGACCCAGGCGGCGACCGCGTCCCGCCTCGGCAGGCGGTAGAAGGTGGTGTTCAGCTCGACGGTGTCGAAGCGCGTGGCGTAGGACTCCAGCCAGCGCCGCTGCGGGCAGCCCGGGGGATAGAAGCCGTCCTTCCAGGAGCGGTAGATCCAGCCGGAGCAGCCGATGCGAACGGGTGCCATCTGGTCCGGTCCTTACCCTCCTGCGCCGTGCCGGTCTGCCTCGATCTCCCTGGCCCCTCCCGACGGATCCGCGTCGAGCCGCTCGTGCTGCCCGCGCCCGCGCGGGCGCCGGCGGAGCGCGACGCCCCGCGCGAGCAGCCCGAGCCGCGGCCGGCCGAGCGCGAGGCGCCCGAGCCCGTCCCCGCTTGATGTCCGGGGAGGCAGGCGGGGCCCCCGACTTCGTCCAGGCGGTCGTCGGCTACCGCGCCTGGCACCTGGAGGACGACGGCACGCTGCGGCCATGGACGTTCACGGCGCTGCCGTGGGATCCGGGCGCCAACGCGGCGGTCTGCGCGCGCGACGTGCGCCACGCGCCGCCGGTGGCCGACTGCATGTGCGGGCTCTACGCGCTGACCGACCCGGCCGACCGGCGGCTGGACTTCCGCGCCGACCAGGCCGTGGGCGCGATCGCGGCGTGGGGCGACCTGGAGGTCCACCGCACGGGCTTCCGCGCGTCGCACGCGTGCGTGACCGCGCTGGCGCTGCCCGACGGCGCGGGCTACGAGATGCGCGAGGCGCTGCGGAAGGCCGCGCGGCGCTACGACGTGCCGCTGGTCGCGCCGGACGAGCTGAGCGCCGAGGCGCTGCGCCACGGGGCGCCGCTGCCCGAGGACGTCCTTCCGGCGGCGCCGCCGCCCGCGGCGTGGCCGGGACGGCGGCGGGACGCCCAGCGCTTCACGCGCCCCGTGGTCCCGCCGGTCGACGCCTCGGGCTTCGGCGCGGCCGCGCGCGGGATCGCGCTGGACGCGCACCTGTGGGTCGAGACCGCGCTGGGCGCCGTCGTGGTCGGCGTGACGAGCGCGCTGGCCGGCGACCTCGGGGCCGATCCGGTCGTCACGCTGCCCGAGCCGGGCGCGGCGCTGGAGGCCGGCGACCTCGTCGCGACCGTGCGCGCCGAGGGGCGCGGGACGTTCGGGATCTGGGCGCCGGTTGGCGGGTCGGTGCTGGCGGTCAACCCACGGCTGGCCGACGATCCGGGCCTGCTCGCGCGCGATCCCGAGGGCGCGGGCTGGCTGCTGCGCCTCGCGCCGCGCGACTGGGCGGGCGAGGCCGGCGCGGTGACGTGGGGCGCGGCGGCGGGCCGGCACTACGCGGCGATGCTCGAGCGCGACGCGACCGCGCGCGGCGACGCGTTCGCCGACGTCCGGCTGGAGCGCCTGCGCGCGATGCCGCCGGTCCGCTCGGCGGCCGACGTCCTGGCGCTGCTGCGGGCCGAGCGGGCGGCGCCGCGCTTCGCCGACGCCGACGCGGTGCACGTCGAGCTGGGCGGCCGGATCCGCGACGCGCTCGCCGAGGACCCGGCGCTGCGCGAGCGCCTGGCGCGCCTCGGCCTGACCGTGCGGTTCGCGCTGCGCGAGCCCGACGCCGAGCTGGTGCTGCCGTTCGGGGGCGACGAGGTCTTGCAGCTGTCCTGCACGGCCGAGGACGCCTACCGCTGGTTCATCGGCAAGCTCGACCCGGCGGGCGCGCTGCGCGGCGGCGACCTGACGTCGTCGGCCGACAGGGTCGTGACGCTGCGGGCGCTGGCGTTGTTGAAGTACCTGCGGATCGAGCCGTGGGAGCCCGCGCGATCCTGGGAGCGGCCGGGGGCGTAGGAGGCGCGGGGCGGCGGCGCCGGCGGGCGTGTCAGGACGCCGGGCGCATGGCCGACGCGACCGCGCCGCCGCAGACCGGGCAGGTCGGGTCGCGCGGGACGTCCTCGTGGGTGACGGTCAGCGTCGTCATGTCGATCAGCGCGGCGCGCCCCGCGCAGGCCAGCGGGGCCAGGCCCGTGACGTGGGCGATCGCCTCGTTGGCCACCAGCGAGCCGATCACGCCGCACGACGGCGCGTAGGTCGCGGCGGGGGAGTCCGCGCTGAGCGCCGACAGCGCGGCGTCGAAGAGCGGGAAGCGCCGCCGGTAGTCGGCCTCCTGGCAGGCGTGGCAGCCGGTGACGCCGGGCAGGTAGGTCGGCCCGACCCGTACCAGCGGCGGGTGCTGGGACATCGACGTGTAGGGGATGCCCGCCGCGAAGCAGGCGTCGTTGACCCACCCGGAGATCCGGGTCGCGGGCCAGTCGACGGCCGCGACGACGAAGTCCGCGCCGGAGATCGCGTCGGCGACGGCCCGGGCGCTGCCCAGCCGGCGCGGGACGCCGACGAACGTCGAGCGCGCGTTGAGCTTGCGCAGCCGCTCGGCGGCGGCCTCGACCTTCGGCCGTCCGAGGTCGTCCTCGCTGTAGAGCACCTGCCGCGCGAGGTTGGACAGCTCGACGTGGTCGTGGTCGACGCCGACGACCGTGCCGATCCCGCACACCGTCAGCATCGTCGCCGCCATCCCGCCCAGGCCGCCGAGCCCGAGCACGGTCACCGTCGCGTCCTCCAGCCGCTTCTGGGCCGCGGCCCGCGCGACCCCCGCCGGCGCGAGGTCGCCGAAGTACCGCAGCTGGCGGTCGTAGCGCTCCAGGCCGTCGGGGTCGAGGTACCGCGCGTCGTCGGCGGCGTCCTCCACGAGGCCCCGCGCGGCCAGGGCGTCGATGGCGTCGTCGAGGTCACCGCGCCCCAACTCCGGGGCGGGGCCCGCGCGCAGGGCGTTCAGGATCTCCGCGCGCGTGCGGCGCCCGTCCAGGAGATCGACGAGCGCCGCCAACACGCCGACGTCGCCCCGCAGGGCGACATCGCCGTCCGTCCGGGCAGCGCGATGCAGAACGATGCGATCCGGGCGGGCGACGACTTCGATCGTCGACTTGAGCCGAGGCCGCCCGCGGTGTGGGTCGCGGGACGGCCGCGGTTCTGTCGGGACCAGGCCCGAGGCCCGGTCCCGGCCGCAACGGGGAGCGGCCGGGATCGGATCCGTCGGGACTAGTTGCCCTTCGTGGTGGCCAGCGCCGGCAGCGTCGGCTCCTCGATCGTGATCTCGAGCATGCGTGTCCCTCCTTTCGGTGTTCGGGGTCATGGACGACGTGCGAGGTAGATCCGCTTGCTGTGGATCTCCTCGTCGAAGTGGTGGTCGCGCGGGCCGCTGTCGCGCTGGCCCTGCACGAGGACGAGCTCCAGCCCCGCGGCCTCGATCGCGGCGACGATCGCGGCATGGGGGTGGAGGTGCTGCAGGTGGTGGCTCACCGAGCGCTTCCAGCGCCCCGGGGTCTCGGGGTCGATCTCGAACGCGTGGAGATCGGCCCGGTAGCCGTTGTCCTCGACGGCGCCGAGGCTCTCCCAGACCAGGAAGAGATCATCCTCGGCGCGGGCGAAGGTCGACCCGAAGAACGTCTTGAACGTCAGCGGGGCGTTGCTGTCGAACAGGAGCGCTCCGCCCGGCGCCACGCGCGCGGCCATCGAGCCCATCGCCTCACCCAGGCGGCTGGTCCCGACGCAGTTGATGATGTCGTTGAAGGCCGTGACCAGCGCGGCGGGCGGTCCGTCGGGCAGGTTCGGCAGCCCGCCGACCTCCAACACCGCGTCGGCGCCGAGCCGCTCGCGGGCGATCTCCATCATGCCGCGGGACGGGTCGATCCCGGCCGCGTCGAAGCCGGCGGCGCGCAGGGCGAGCATGCTGCGACCCGTGCCGCACCCGATGTCGAGGGCGCGACCGCCCGTGACGCCGACCGCCGCCGGCAGCTCGAGGAGCCCCTCGAGCCACTCGTAGTAGCGCGTGGTCTCAGTGCTTCCGACGAACGCCTCGTAGTGCGGCGCCATCGCGTCATATGGAGCCGCGAATGTTTCTTTTTCCTCAGGGCGCGTGCGGTCGAGCAGGGTCATGTCATGTCAAGACCCCCAAAGCGCTCAGAACCGTTTCATCTCGGTTCAAAGTTTTTCGACGTTCCAGATTTCGACTGGTCCGAACTCGCGACGCGGTGCCTCCGCGAAGCCCGCCGCGTGGCCGGGCCCGACGACGCCGGAGACATCGCCCAGGAGGCGATGATCCGCGTGTGGCGGAGCCTGCGGAACGGCGCGGTGCCCGACCAGCCGGGCGCGTGGTTGCGCACGATCGTTCGCCACGAAGCTTTTCGGCATCGCAACAAGTCGGCAACCACTGCGAGCCTCGACGATCACTTCGATCTGAGCGACCGAATCGCTGCCAATCGGCTTGATTTGCTGCCATTGCAGGTGGATGTGCGCCGAGCCGTTCGCAGTCTGACCCCTCAGGACCGTAAGCTGTTGGCGTTGCGGTACGTCGACGATCTGACGCAGCCCGCCGTGGCGAGCGCCTTGGGGATCCCCGAAGGCACCGCCAAGGTGCGCCTGCATCGGGCACGCGGACGGCTGCAGCAGGTTTTGGCCGAGCACGAAGGCGGAGAGCATCGATGAGCAAGTCCACGACCGCCGTAGCCCGGCGCGACCAGAAGGACCAGCACGAGCTGGAGAGCAACATCGTCAAGGCGCTGTCGCATCCGTTGCGGATGCGCATCTTGACCCGGCTCAACGAAGGGGTCGCAAGCCCCAATGAGATGGCCAAGGAGTTCGAGGAGTCGCTCCCGCTGGTCAGCTACCACGTGCGCATCCTGCGCGAGCTCGATTGCATCGAGCTCGTGCGGACCACGCCGCGGCGCGGCGCGATCGAGCACCACTACCGGGCTCTGACGCGACCGTTCCTGAACGACGACGATTGGGCGCAGCTTCCGCCCAGCGCGCGGAAGGCCGTGTCCAACACGGTGCTGAGCAAGGCGCTGGGCGACGTGCGCAACGCCGTGGCGGCGGGGACGTTCGATGACCGCTCGGACCGGCACCTCTCCTACACGTCGCTCGCTCTGGACGAGGAAGGGTGGCGGAAGTTGGGTGACCGGCTGAACGAGCTGCTCGAATGGGTCATCGAGGAGCAGGCAGCGGCGGCGGGCCGCCTGCAGGATGACGAGAGCGGTGGGGGCGAGGTGCGTTCGCGGCTGACGCTGCTCCACTACACCGCGCCGCCCGCCGGCGCGGAAGAGGCGCCGCCGAAGCGCCGTCGCGCCAAGCGGTAGCGTCGCCTGCGTGGGACACCTGGCTCGGCTCGCCCTGGCGGGCGCGCTGTTGTGCGCGCTCGCCGGTGTCACCGCCTGCGGAGGCGGTGACACGGAGCGTCACGATCGTGGCGAGCGGCTGACGATGCTCTCGTCGTCGGACGTCGACTTCCTCGATCCGGGCCGGACCTACTTCGCGCAGGGCATCCAGGTCGTCGCCGCGACGCAGCGCACGCTCTACGGCTTCCGGCCCACCGATCTCGAGCACGCGGTCCCCGACCTCGCGGAGGGCGCACCGGCTATCGGGGACGGTGGCCGGAAGGTCACGGTCCATCTGAAGAAGGGCGTGCGGTTCTCGCCGCCGGTCAACCGCGAGGTGCGCGCGAGCGACGTCGCGTATGCGTTCGAGCGGTTCTTCAGCGCCGCCGTGGCCGGGCCCTATCAGCAGTACTTCAGCGACCTCGTGGGCGTTCCGAAGATCCTGCCGGAGACGCCCGAGCCGATCGCGGGGATCTCGACGCCCGACGACCGAACGATCGTGTTCCGGCTGAGGCGGCCCACCGCGGCGGCGTTCGCGGAGACGCTGGTGCTGCCGGTCACCGCGCCGGTGCCCGAGGAGTACGCGCGGCCGTTCGACGAGCACAGCCCGTCGACCTACAACACGCACGTGGTCGCCACCGGGCCCTACATGGTCCGCAACGACGCCTCGGGGCGGACGATCGGCTACCAGGCCGGTCACACGATCGACCTCGTCCGGAACCCCAACTGGCGCCGCGCGACCGACCTCCGGCCGGCGCCTCTGGACGCCATCCGGATCATCACCAACGCCCGCGACCGGACGATCGCCTCGCGACAGGTGCTGTCCGGCTCGGGGATGGTGCTGGACAGCACCCCGCCGCCGACCATCATCAAGCGGGTCTTCGAGCACAGCCCCGAGCAAGGCGCCATCGTGCCCGCGGGCGGCTATCGCTTCACGCCGCTCAACACGTCGATCAAGCCGTTCGACCGCGTGAACGTCCGACGTGCCGTCCTCGCCGCCTATGACCGTGTGGCGTCACGAAAGGCTCGCGGTGGCGCGACCACCGGCCCGCTCGCCACGCATTTCCTGCCGCCGGGCATCCCGGGCTTCCACGAGGCGGGCGCGGCGACGGGACCGGGTGTGGACTTCCTCGCCGCGCCCACGGGCGACCTCGAGCTGGCGACCGCGTACATGCGCAAGGCCGGCTTCCCGAGTGGCCGCTACACCGGTCGTGAGCAGTTCCTCCTGGTCGCGGGCTCGTCCGACGGGGAGCGCGGCATGGGCTCGGTGGCGGCGCAGACGCTGCGGACCCTCGGCTTCCGCGTCCGGCTGCGCATCGTGCCCGACGACGCGCTCTTCACCAACTGGTGCTCGGTGCCGGCCAAGAAGGTGTTGGCCTGCGCCGGGATCGCCTGGTTGAAGGACTACCCGGATCCCGAGCCGATGCTCAAGCCGGTCTTCGGCGGCGCCGCGTTCACCAACCGCGCCGGCAACACCAACTTCTCCGAGCTGCACGACCCGGCCATCGACGCGGCGATGGCCCGCGCGCGCCGCCTCGGCGGCCAGGCGCGAATTCGCGCCTGGGGACAGATCGACGACCTGATCGTCCGCGACGCCGCCGCGGTTCCGCTGCAGTGGGAGCAGGCGGTGCTGATTCGCTCCAAGGACGTCCGCGGCGTGCCGAACGTCTACTTCGACTCCTGGGACCTGTCCTACACGTCGCTCAAGTAGCGGCGGCGCCGAGCCTTCCCAACAACGCCGAAGGCCCCGCCGGAGCGGGGCCTTCGATCGTCGATGCGGATGAGAGGACTCGAACCTCCACGGGATCTCTCCCACACGGACCTGAACCGTGCGCGTCTACCAATTCCGCCACATCCGCCGGCGAGGAGCGAGCATAGCGTCCGGGAGAGGTTTCGCGTCCGGACGTGTGGGTCTTTCGGCTTGGTAAGCTGAACGCGTCCTGCCGCCATCGTCTAGGGGACTAGGACGCCGCCCTCTCACGGCGGAAACCGGGGTTCGAATCCCCGTGGCGGTACTACAGAAAGCCCCGCACCTCGCGGGGTTTTCTCGTTCCTGGGGTGGGCTCAAACCCGGTGCGGACCCTGTATGGACCCTGTCGCTGCCGCAGGTGATGCCTCCGGGCTAGGGCCAGATGTGGCTGTCTCACGGTGAGAACGGGCTCTGGGGCACACACCAGCGGCTTGGCAGTTTCTTAGCCGTGAGCGGGGCGGGACGGCTCCTTAGGGCTCGCTTGACCGGCAGCGCTAGCGCGCCTACGCGCCGTGCGGTCCAGCTCCGGTCCTTTACTAGCTGACGAGTAGCTCGGCACGTTCGGCAAGGAGCTGGCACCGTTGGCCGATGAACGTCTCGTAGTCGTCGTCGAACAACGTCTCGGGGATACCGGCGGCATCAAGGATCGCCACAGCGTCATCCGGCATGAGAGAGCGATACTCCGACGGAAGCTTGTCGCTGATGGTCCGATTCTCTGCGCGAGAGATCATGGCGATGTTGGCGAGTACGTTGATCGCGCTGTCTGGCATGCCCAAGGCCAGTAGCCGGGCGCGTGGAAAGCAATGGTGATACTCGCTGCGGTTGGGCTCAGACAGCACGCGCTCTAGGGCCACGAGTTCACCCGACAGGAAACTGCGGGGATGGAAATGGGCCATCTGAAGGATCAGCGTCTTCGAGGCGACCGTGCGAATGTTGAAACGATGCGCGACGTAGAACCGCGAGTCTGGGGCTCCCCCGATGCTGTCGAGGTCCGACGGCTCGCCGCGTCGGAGACGGACGGCCTCCACGATGTCCCTCCGGAGGTTCCGCTGAGGATTGCCGCTGAAACGATGTGAGAAGCACGACCGCCAAAACCACCGGCGGAGCACCTCATAGTCCGCGTTGCTGACGGGCTGGCCGGCGCGCTCGGAGAAGTACGCCGCCAACGGGACGAGCAGGGCGGGGTATGGAAGCAGCTTCACATGGCGCACGTGGAAGTTGGTCCGGACGAAGTCGATCGCCCGACGGATCGATTCAGCGACCTGATCGAAGGCCGCACGTACGTCCGAGCCGTTCATGTCGACAAGGGCGGCGGGCCTTGGATCCTGCTTTAGTACAGCGGCCGTACACCGGAGCATCAGGTCGCTGTCGTCGCCGATCTCCTCGAAGCCGAAGTCTGAGAACTCGCTCGCGAGCTCAGCGAACCGTTGCTGCAGGTCGAACTCGTCAGACCAGGTCCATGCGGTGAGCAACTGGAAGACATCGAGTTCAATGCCCATCCGGTTGACACGCTCGAACACAATCGCAACCACGGCGCGATCTTCGTTTTCGAAGGTTTCGACCGGGATCAAGGTTTCGAGGAAACGCTGCTGGACCTTGACGATTTCCTCGTTCGCTCCTTCGCTCAGCGACCGGGTCGCCCTCGAAAAGGCCACAGCATCGAAGAACACTGAGAGAGGAAAGTGTTGGCCTTCCACGACTTCCTCAGGCCTGAGAGCGACGAAGCGTGACTCTTGGGCATCGTCCTGCGCTGCAAAGTCGTAGAAGATCGGTAGCCACGTGTCGTCATCTGGATCGGTCGGCTGAAGGCTCCGTTGAAACGTCGAGAACAGCGACGTGAGGCGCTGCTGCCCATCCAGGACGTAGTCGACCGGGTAGTCCCGGTCAGGAGGTGGCAACTCGAACACTCCGAGGCGGTTCTCGCGCAACAAGCGGTGCTGGGTCCGCCACAGAAGCAGCGAGCCGACGGGATAGCGCTTATAGAGACTGTCCATCAGCAGCGCGGCTCGCTGTGGCTCCCAAACGAACTTCCTTTGGAAGCCAGGGATACGGATGGTTCCGTCGATCAGTCTCTCGATGGCGCGACGGATCGCGATCGGCTCGCTCACGGCGGTGCAGACTAGGACGAGCGCCGGTCAGAAGAGAAGTGCAATCGCGGCCCCTCCGCCGTCTCAAGAGTGCGCCGAGCGCCTGGAGTAGCTCCAGGGTTTCATCTGCGCTGGTTATAGCTGTCGATGGCCTTAATGGCGTCGACTAGAACGGACGCACTCTCGACGGTGGTTTCCAGGACACCTTGCTGGTACGAGTCCAGCGGCTTGAGCCGGTGCCGGTTCACAATCTGGACGATGACCTCGGCGAGGTGGACGAGGTCACGAACCAGCGTCATGCGGACCGGGCGGTAGTCCTTCAAGACGAGGGTCACGATCGGGTCGGAGGACCCCTCGCTAGGGTGCGGCTTGCTCACGGAGTTAGCGCTCCTTGGGCCATGGCCCGGGGTGTTCGCCGCACCGCCGGGCCGCTCTACGGGATGGGTCAGCTCGGCGCCTGCCCCGGCGCACAGCTGGTGATGTCGGCGCCGTTCGCGCCCTGGATGCGCGTCCCGTCGATCTGCTTCTGCAGGTCGGGCACGATGATCGACGTGAAGCTGATGCACATGCGGCGGGCGTAATCGGCGACGTCGCTGTCGTCGTAGTAGCCGGTAGCGACGTAGACATAGGTGCCGATCAGGCCGCTCTTGACGGTGATGCCTTCGATGTCGTCGTACCAGTCGGCCTTCATGCCGGGGATGCCGTAGTTCTCGCGCATCGCCTTCTTCACCTTGCGGGTGAGCTCGGCGTCTCCGTCAGACCTCGGCTTCGTGGCCGCGGGTCGAGGCGCCGGAGCGGAGGCGGTCGCAGGGTGCGCGGTGGTGTTGCCGTCACCGCAGCCGACGAGCATGGCCGTCAGCAAGATCATGAACAACGCTGCGTTCTTCATGTGCGGCAACTTACCGGTTTGGTTCTGGCCTGTTTGGCTAAGTGCCCGCAGGATGCTGCCGAGTGGAAGAGGTCCTTCGGCAGTTCGGGGTGAACGTCCGCCAGGCGCGGCTCGCTCGCGGCTGGACGCAAGAGGACCTTTCTCAGGCGACCGACCTCGCCGTGGTCCAGGTGTCCCGGATCGAGCGCGGCAAGCGGGAGATCCGCCTTACGACGCTGCTCCGGCTGCTCAGCGCGTTGGACGTCCCCGCAGAGGAGCTGCTGCGTGGACTTCGCTCCTGAGTCATCCGTTTGAGGTGGTCGCGGGGTCGAGCGGGTAGCGGCCCTCGACCGATCGCGCAAATTTTCTGGGCGGATCACCGGGCGCTCGCGTAGACGTCATCGAGCGCGTCGACCAGCGCAGCTTCGGTGCTCGGAAGCACGTGCCCGTAGAGGTTCAAGGTGGTGGTGATGTTCGCGTGGCCCAAGCGCTCCTGTACGAGCTTGGCGTGGGCGCCCGCCGCGATCAGGAGCGTGGCGCAGGTGTGGCGTAGGTCGTGGAAGCGCAGCTTGCGCTTCTCGACCGGGAGCGCCATGCGCGCGGTGGGCCACACCGAGCGCATGAACGCCGTGTGCCGGACCGCCTTGCCCGTGACCGTGTGGAACACCATCGCGTCGGGCCCGATGGGATGCGGGCCGGCTCCGTTGATGGCGCGGGCGGTCAGGCTCGCGATTGAGTGCGGTTGGTACTGGAGCGCCGAGTGATCCGCTGTCCCAACTGCGGCGCGCGCATCAAGGGTCAGCGGAGGCTGCGCCGTCACCTAGTCGGTGAGGACCCCGCGAGCCCGGACTGTCCGCGAGTGCAGGCGGCCCACCAGCGGCGCAGGGTCACACCGGGGGAACTGGACGCCGCAGCGGTCGAGGCATACACCCAGAGCCAGTGCCACGCGCTCGCGCTTGTCCTTCATGAAGCCACCGGTTGGCCGCTCGTCGGGGACTTCGACCCGGACGAGCGATCGATGGTGCCCCGTCACGTCTTGGTGCGCCGAAGTGATGGCACCTTCGTGGATGTTCTCCGCGCTGCCTACGGCCAGAACCGGCTATGGGGACATGACCAACGCGAGCTGACCGCGTCTGACGTCTGGTCGCTGGTCCGCCTCGGGCACATGGTGCCTCCTGACCTTGAACTCGCACGCTCGTTCGTTGCCCCAGTTCTGGAGCGAGCTGGAGAGCCGAATGAGTGACCTTGCCCTGTTGACCGAGCACCTGCGTCTGGCTCGCAAGGCCGGAATGACGTTCGACATCGCATGGCCCGTGGCGTGCGAGGCGCTGCTGCCGACGCTCCCGCGCGACGACCGGCTCCGCTGGGGTGAGGCACTGGATTCGACCCGAGGCGAACGGCGGCAGGCGTACCACCGCACCGGTCGCGGGGTGGCTCTCACGACAGCGTTGCCGTCCTGAGCCACCAATGTGTCCGGCGCGCGGGGGAACATGCGTTCCCAACTACTCACCCCGGAGGTGCCGATGCCTCAGCACGATCAACCCGAGGCATGGACCGAGCGCCTGCTCTCCGAACTCACCATCTCGGAACGGGCGCTCCGCGAATTCTCGAAGCTAAACCCCGACGTGGCGTGGCTCGCCAGTTCGGAGGTGCTGCGCTCTCGGCTTGCACGCGGCAAGCCTCGACGTCGGTTCGAGCGCGGGCAGCCTCGCATCGAACTCGTCGACGGTCGGAGCGTGCCGCTGAACTACATCGACGTGGTCATGCGCGGGCGCCAAGTGGCTGTGATCCGCAAGGACAAGCTCGGCGAGAACGTCGTCAAGACGGTTCGAAGCGTAGGCACAGTTCGGAACGTCGATCCGGAGTGGGGACGCCGTAAGACACGGCATCTCACGCGCCGTCGGGTACGGCGGGCAGCCTAGGCTACGCCGGACCCCGTAGCGGACCCCGGCGTCCCCGGCGGCTGTTGTCGCTGCCGGGCAACTCCGGGCGACAGAAGTCCGCTGCGTGCAGGCGTTTCCGGGCCGAGACGGGCATCGGCGGTTCCTCGCGGTCACCCAGGCCGGTGGCCCTCTCACGGCGGAAACCGGGGTTCGAATCCCCGTGGCGGTACTCGAAAGGCCCCTGCCTCTAGGGGCCTTTCGTCGTTTCGGGGCGCGGTGCACCGGTTTCATGAGAGGCGCGTGAGATCCGTCGCGCACGCGCGGCGTCGCGTGGGTACGGAGGCCGCCATGGGAACTGCATCGACTCTGCGACGGCGGGGCAGGACGACCGTCGCGCTCTCCGCGCTGGCGGGGCTGCTGCTCGTCGCGCCGGCGGCTCAGGCCAAGAAGGTCACGAGCCTCGTGCCGTGGAAGGCGTCCAACCACTACCTCGTCGAGGCCGACCTCGACGGGCGGGCGCTGCCGAAGCTCAAGCCGGTGGCCCAGGTCAACCACCTGCGCCAGGGGCAGTGGGTGAAGATCACCTGCCAGACGACCGGCCAGAACGCCTACGGGTCCAAGTTGTGGGACAAGGTCGGCGGGCTCTACGTGCCCGACCACTTCATCAAGACCTACACCGACGGCGGCATTCCGGGCGTGCCGTCGTGCGGCGCCGCCGCTCCGGCGCCGGCGCCCGCTCCGGCTCCCGACCCCAAGCCCACCGGCCCGACCCGCGCCCAGCTGGCCGCCGCGGTCAAGGCCGTCGAGTACGAGCGCGTCTACGGCCACAACTGGGCCAGGTACCAGGCGAAGTACCCCAACAACGGGATCATCTGGGATCACAACGGCTGCTCGGTCCCCAAGGCGCTGCTGGAGCTCCACGGCGGCTGGACCCCGCTCGCCAAGAGCCTGTCCTACTACTCGCGCCTGTTCGAGAAGTCGTGCAACCGCCACGACTTCGGCTACCGCAACTACGGCAGCGCCACGAACGGGCTGAAGCTCGACCCGACCGAGGCGCGTCGCCACTCGATCGACGTCCAGCTGCACCACAACATGGACTACCAATGCGACAAGACCTTCTCGCGCAAGTACGTGGAGGCGGTCCAGCGCGGCGCGTGCCACAAGGCGTCGGACGCGTTCTACTGGGCGGTCTCGCACTTCGCCCAGAGCCACTTCCTGGCCTAGGGCACCTCTGAGGCGTTACGCGGCCGGAGCGAAGGACGTGTCGTCGACGCGGTTGCGTCCCGCGCTCTTGGCTGCATACAGGCGGCGGTCCGCCAGCCGGACCGCCGCCTCGACGTCGTCGGCCGTCGTGGAGGTCACCAGCCCGATCGAGGTGGTGATCTCCATGCCGGAGGCGATCGAGGACCAGTCGTCGGCGGCGATCGCCGCGCGCAGCCGCTCGGCGCAGGTCGCGGCGTCGCGCTCGTCGGTCCACGGCATCACGATCACGAACTCCTCGCCGCCGGCGCGGGTGACCACGTCGGAGGCCCGGACGTTCTCGTGCAGCAGCGCCGCCGCCCGCGCCAGCACGCGGTCGCCGGCGGAGTGCCCGAAGCGGTCGTTGACCGACTTGAAGCGGTCGAGGTCCAGCACGGCGACGCTGACCGGCGCGTGCTCGACGGCCAGCTCCTCCAGCGTCGCCGCCAAGTACCGGCGGTTGTAACAGCCGGTCAGCCAGTCGCGCTCGGCCTGCTCGCGCAGCTGGGCCTGCAGTGCCTCCAGCGCGCGATGCGTGGCGGCCAGCTCGTCGAGCGTCGCCTCCAGCTCGCGGTTCTTGGCCGCCAGCGTCTCGGCCTCGCGCCGCGCGGCGTCCTGCTCGATCACGGCGCGCTCGAAGTCGCGGTGCAGCTCGGTCAGCTCGCGGTAGGCCAGGCGCTCCAGCTCCGCGCTCTCCAGCAGCGCGCGGTAGGCGTCCTCGCCGCGCCCGGCCGCCGCCAGCGCCGCCGCGACGTCGGCCAGGATCATCGACCGCGCCTGCGGCACCGACTCGCCGAGCCCGCTCACCGCCGCGCGTCCCGCCCGCCACGCCTCGTCGGCCCGGCCGGCGGCCAGCAGCGCCTTGACCTCGACGCAGACGATCATCCCGAAGATGTACGGGTTGGGCATCCCGTCGGCGCCCGCCGTCTCCAGCGACGCCGTCGCCGCGCGCGCGTCCTCCAGCGCGGCCTCGGCGTCCCCGCGCGCCAGCCCGACCTCCGCCCGCGAGCACAGGATCACGGCGCGCGCGAAGCCGTTTCGCGGCCCGACCCGCTCGGCGGCCTCCAGCGCGCGGTCCAGCTCGACCAGCGCGTCGTCGTGGTCCTCGCGCTCGTACAGCGCGCGGTTGGCCAGGTCGTTGCGCGACATGGCCTCCTCCCACGCGCTCCCGCGCGCCAGCGACAGCGCGAGCATCTCGTCGAGCCGCTCGGGCCACTCCGGCGCGTCGAGGTTGGCGAACACCACGCACCCGCAGCGGCGCGCGTAGAGCCGCAGCCCGTCGTCGCCCGCGAGGTCGGCCACCGCCACGCACGTCTCCGCCGAGGCCAGCGCCTCGCGGTAGGACCCGCTGAAGAACCCGAGATGCGCCTCCAGCGCCGCGACCTCGACGACCGCGGACGGGTCCTGGATCTCGCGCACGAGCGCCGCCGCCTCGGCCGCCAGCGTGAACGCCGGCCGCAGGCCGCCGCGGTGCAGCGTGACCATGCCCTGCAGCGCCAGCGCCCGCGCGACCACCGCGTCGCGACCGGCCTCGCGCCCCGCGCGCTCGCAGCGCAGCGCGACGGCCATCGCCTCGCCGGGCGTCTCGAGATGGCGATCGCGCGCCTCCTCGAGCAGGCGCGACACGTCGTGATCGGGGTGGCTGACGGTCATCGAAGGCGCTCCATCCCGGTTCAACGGCCTCGCGGGCGCGACCTTGAGATTCGCAGAGCCCAGACTTTCTGCCAGTAGGCACGGACGCCGTCGCACTCCAAAGTGGCGCGTATGTCACGGATGTCACACCGTTTGCTTCGACCTGCTGTCGCGCGCACCGTCGCGGCAGCGGCGCTCGCCGTGGGTCTCGCGGCGCCCGCCTCGGCCAATGCCGGGGTGCTCGACTCCGTTCGTGGGTGGTGGCCCATGTACGAGGGCAGCGGGCAGGTCGTCCACGACCTCTCCGGCCACGGCAACAACGGCCAGCTCGGCTCCACGCCCGGCGTGGACGCCAACGACCCGACCTGGATCAAGGGGATCCTGTTCGGCTCGGCGCTGCGCTTCAGCGGCAACCAGTTCGTCCGGATCCCGGACTCCACGTCGCTGGAGCCCACGGACCTGACGATCTCCGCCTGGGTGCGCTCCGGCAGCTCGCCCGGCATCGCCAAGCAGATCGTGGGCAAGGGCGCCAGCGACTGCGACGCGTCGTCCTACGCGCTCTACACGGGCGTCGACGGCGGCCTGACGTTCTACGTCGCCACGGCCGACCACAAGTTCTTCCGCACGAGCAGCATCGCCGCCGCCTCGATCTGGAACAACAAGTGGCACCACGTCGCCGGCACGTTCGACAGCTCGACGGGGACGGCGAAGCTGTTCGTCGACGGCAAGCAGATCGGCGACTCGACCGCGGTCTCCGGGCCGATCGGCTACGACACGCCGAACACGGGCGACATGGGCTTCGGCAACTACTTCGGCACCTGCGACCTGTTCTACACGGGCGACATCGACGAGGTCGCGCTGTTCAGCCAGGCGCTGCCGATCGACAAGTACTACGCGGCCCTCGCGCTGCTGTTCCCGAAGCCGCTGCGCTAGCCGGCGCCCCGCCGCCGCCTCGGCGTCGAGGCGGCGGCGACGGCACCCCGGACCAAGGGCCGCGAGCCCGCGGGGTGCCGTCCGCCGCGCCTCCTCACCCCGAACAGGTCGAGTGCCGGCGACCGCGGTCCGGGGGTTGGTTGGTGTCTCCAGCCAGGGGACGCGGCGAGATTCTCAAGCGGCGCGAGCGCCGTCCAGAGCCGGACCGGCACATGTGAACCGCGCGGCAGCGATGGCGGGATCCTCGCGCATGAAGCGCCGCACGCCGTAGTGGCGGGCGGCCGCGGTGACGTCGTCGACGCCCGCCGGGCAGTCGCGCACCGCGTCGGCGGCGACCGCCAGGCAGAGCCCGTCGATCGTGTGGCGGGCGCGCGCCGCCGGGGCGAGCGTCGCGCGGCCGTCCGACAGCAGGACGACGACCCACGCGGGCCGGTTGGTGACCGCGTCGAACAGCACGTCGTGCGCGCGGCCGAGCAGCAGGCCGTCGCGGTCGCGCAGCGGGGCGTCGCGCAGGGCGGGGACGATGCCGGGAGCGGGAAGCGCCATCTCGCTGCACCCGTTCGCCTCAGGTGGCCTTGATCCTTCGTGGCTACCGTGAAGCGGACCGATGTTGCGCCGTCCCGGACCACCGCTCGTCCTCGCCGCCGTCGCCACCCTGGCGCTGGCGGTCACCGGCCTGCTCGCGAAGCTCATCCCGATCGTGAAGCAGGGCGACGGCCACACGCTGAACGGGTTCATCGGGCTCAACACGCCGCGGCTGACGCCGGTGCTCGACCACATCGCCCACTCGGCCGACCCCGGCCCGTACGCGCTGGTCGCGCTGGCCCTGGCGCTGGTCGCGCTGGTCCGCGGGCGCTGGCGGGTCGCGCTGGCGATCCCGATCCTGTTCGTGCTGACCGGCGGGACGACCGAGATCCTCAAGCACGTCTTCGCCTCGCCGCGCTTCGACGAGTGGCTGGGCCCGGACGCGCAGATCTCCGCCGCGTCGTGGCCGTCGGGCCACTCGACCGCCGCGATGACGATGGCGCTCTGCGCGGTGCTCGCCGCGCCGCCGCGCCTGCGCCCGACGGTCGCCGCGCTGGGCAGCGCCTACGCGCTCGCGCTCGCCTACTCGATCCTCACGCTCGGCTGGCACTTCCCGTCCGACGTCTTCGGCGGCTACCTCGTCGCCTCGGCCTACGTGCTGACGGCGATCTCGATCATCAACGCGAGCGAGCGGCGCTGGCCCAGCCGGCGCGGGGCGGAGGCGGGCACGCGGCCCGGCGACGGCGTCCCGGCGGTGCTCGTCGGGCTGCTGGCCGCGGGCGCGGCGTGCGGCCTGGCGCTCGCGCGCCCGCACCAGCTGATCGGCTACGCGGCCGACCACACGACGTTCGTGGTCGGCGCGCTGAGCATCGCGGGCCTGGCCGCGCTGATCGCGACCGTGATGGCCGTCGGCTTCCGCGGCCCGCGCTCGCCTACCCGCGCGTAGCGCCCGGCTGCCAGAGCTCGTCGTTCTCGTTGGCCGCGCGGCTGAGGATGAACAGCAGGTCGCTGAGGCGGTTGAGGTAGCGGACGACCTCGGGGTTGCCGTCCTCGACGAGGATCGCGCGGCGCTCGGCGCGGCGGCAGACCGTGCGGCAGACGTGCAGGTGCGCGGCCGACGGGCGCCCGCCGGGGATCACGAACGACTTCAGCGGCTGCAGGGTCTTGTTGACCTCGTCGCAGAAGCCCTCCAGGCGCTCGGTGTAGCCCGCGTCGACCCGCAGGCGCTCGCGCTCGCCGCCGTGCGGGACCGCGAGGTCGGCGCCGACGTCGAACAGCTCGTTCTGGATCTGGGCCAGCCAGGTCCGTTGCTGCTCGGGCAGATCCTGCAACGTCAGCGTGACGCCGAGGTGCGCGTTGAGCTCGTCGACCGCGCCGTAGGCCTCGATGCGCGGGTGCGTCTTGGGCACCCGGCTCATGTCGCCCAGGTGCGTCTCGCCGCCGTCGCCGAGCTTGGTGTAGATCCGCGTGAGGTTGACGGTCATCGTGCCGCGGAGGCTACCGGCGGGCGCCCAGCGATACGATTCGCGTTCACATCAAGGGTCGGTGGCCAAGGGAAGCCGGTGCGAGACCGGCGCGGACCCGCCACTGTGACCGGGCGAGAGCCTCGCCGCACCGCGCTGTCACGGCGCGAGCCACTGGGCCGGAGGAGACCTGGGAAGGCGCGGAGAGGAGGTCCGGAAGCCAGGAGACCTGCTCCGACCGTAAGGACATCGACGCGCCCTCGCGGCAAGGGGTGGTTCCCAGCATGAAGCACAAGACTCTCGGCCTCCTCGTGGGAGGCCTCGCGCTCGCTCTCGGAGCGGGCGCCGGCCCGGCCGTCGCGGCCAACGTGACCGTCGAGGTGGAGGGCCTGCAGCAGACGCTGGCGCCGACCGCCGTCACGACGCCCGGCTCGATCACCAAGGACGGCACGAACAGCTGCGACGGCAACACGGCGATCGGCGCGCTGGACGTCGCGGTCAAGGGCAACTGGAGCGGCTCCTACTCCTACGGCACCTACAGCGTCGAGACGCTCCTCGGCGAGGCGCACCCGTTCGGCTCCGGCGCCTACTGGACGTTCTACGTCAACGGCAACTACGCCAACCAGGGCGCCTGCGGCATCCACGTCGTCGACGGCGACAAGATCCTGTTCTACGCGGGCGACGACCCGTTCACCGCCGGCGAGGCGGCCTACGCGGGCGAGCCGGTCCTGCTCGACGCGCCGACGACCGCCCAGCCGGGCGTCCCGTTCACGGTGACGGCCAAGGACGCCAACACGACCTTCGACGCCGACTACACCGGCACCACGACGCTCTCGCCCTCCGCGGGCGCGACGGTCACGGGCGGCACCGCGCCGGTCACCACCGGCGCTGACGGCACCGCGCGGGTGACGGTGGCGGGCGGCCCGTACACCTTGGTCGTCAAGAAGGGCAACCGCGTGCCCGCGCGGATCGCCGGCTGCGCGACCACCGGCAGCGACGGCTTCTGCGGCACCGTCGTGGGCCAGCCCGCACCGCCCGCCCAGCCCGCGCCGCCCTGCGTCACCAACGGCCACGACGGCTTCTGCAACACCAAGGACACGGTCGCCGCCAACGCGGCGATCACCGGGATCTCCGAGGGCAAGAAGTACGCCAAGGGCAAGGGCCCGCGCCAGCTGGCGGGCAAGGTCGAGGCCGACGGCTCCGGCCTCAAGGACGTCCTGGTGCGGCTGACGCGCAACGACCACGGCAAGTGCGCCACCTACGACGGCAAGACCGAGAAGTTCAAGACCATCAAGAAGTGCGGCGCGACGCGCGGCGTCTGGTTCTCGGTCGGCGCGGACGCCAACTGGACCTACCTGCTGCCGTCCAAGCTGGGCCGCGGCCGCTACGTCCTGGACGTCAACGTGGTGGACAAGGCCGGCAACCGCACGCAGCGGCTGGCGCGCGGCACGTCGCGGGTGGTGTTCACGGTTGGGTAGACGGACCCACCCACCCCGCGCCCTGCTCGCCTGCACCGTCGCGGCCGCGCTGGCCGCGGCGGCGTCCGGCTGCGGCCTGGGCGCGGGCCCCAAGGCCTCCAACACCCAGTTGACGGTGTCCAAGGACTTCGGCGCCGAGCCGATCGTCCAGACCGACCAGCCCAAGACCGGCGGGTCGGACACCGTGATGCGGTTGTTGGAGCGCAACGCCCCGAAGGTCCAGACGCGCTACGGCGGCAGCTTCGTGCAGTCGATCGATGGCGTGTCCGGCGGTCGCAAGGACGGCGATCCCTACGACTGGTTCTTCTACGTCAACGGCATCCTGTCCGACAAGGGCGCCACGTCGGTCCAGGTCCACGCGGGCGATCGCGTCTGGTGGGACTGGCACGACTGGTCGGCGACCGACGACGTCCCGGCGGTCGTCGGGTCGTTCCCCGAGCCGTTCCTGCACGGCGTGAACGGCAAGCGGCTGCCGACGCGCGTGGAGTGCGCCGTTCCCAAGAGCGCGGCGTGCTCGACGGTCGCGGGCAAGATCCAGGACCTCGGCCTGGTCGCCGCGCGCGGCGGCGTCGGCAACTCGTTCGTCGAGGACACGCTGCGGATCATCGTCGGGCCGTGGCGCGCGGTCGGCGCCGACAACACCGCGATGCTGATCGGCCAGGGCCCGGCGAAGTCCGGCGTCTACGCCAAGCCGGCCGCGGACGGCAAGTCCATCGCCCTGCTCGACCAGAAGGGCCAGGTCGCCAAGACGCTCGGCGCGGGCACCGGCCTGATCGCGGCGACCGAGGTCCGCGACAAGAAGGAGCAGGTCAGCGACCCGGTGTGGGTCGTGACCGGGACCGACGAGGCGGGCGTGGACGCGGCCGCCGCCGCGCTGGACGAGGGCGCGCTGGCCGGGCGCTTCGCGGTCGCGGTCTCCGGCGGCAAGCCGATCGGCCTGCCGTACCGCGAGGGTTCCTGATGCGCTACCGCCGCCGCGCGAGCCCGCTGCACGCGGCCCGCGCCGCGGCGGGCGGCGCGTGGTGCGCCGCGGTCGCCGCGGCGGCGCTGTCGGCCGAGCATCCGCTCGTGCTCGCGGCGCTGGCGCTGGTCGTGCTGGCGGGCGCCGCGGGCGCGGGCGTCGGGCGCGAGGTTGGGAAGATCGTCGCGTGGATGGTGCCGTGGGCGCTCGTCATCGCGTTCGTGAACATGTTGGTCGTCCGGGACGGGCTGACCGTGCTCGCGCGGCTGGGCGAGGTGCCGCCGTTCGGGCAGGTCGACCTCACGTTGGAGGCCTTGGTCTACGGCGGGCAGTTCGGCGCGCGGCTGCTGCTGGTGGCCGCGGCGTTCGCGATCTTCACGGTCGCCGTGGATCCCGACGACCTCTTGCGGCTCATGCGGCGCGCGTCGGTGCGCAGCGCGCTGGCGGCGACGCTGGCGGTCCGGCTGGTGCCGGTGCTGGCCGCCGACGCGGCGCGGATCGACGAGGCGCGGCGCTGCCGGGCCGACGGAGGCGGCGACGGGACGGCCGCGCGGCTGGCCGTGCTGCGGGCGGTCGCCGGCGGCGCGCTGGACCGGGCGCTGGACGTCGCGGCGACGCTGGAGGTCCGCGGCTACGGCTCGGCGCGGCGGCGGAGCGGGGGCTCCGGAGTGCCCTGGTCGCGCCACGACCTGGCGTTCCTGGGCAGCGCGGTCGTGCTCGTGGCGCTGACGGTCGCGTCGCGCGTGGCGGGCTTCGCGTCGTTCGGGACCTACCCGGAGCTGCACTCCAGCGGCGTCGTCGAGGCGGTCGTGCTGGGCATCGCCTACATCTCGGTGGCGCTGCTGCCGCTCGCCGACCGGCGGGGGATCGTGCGGTGAGCCTGCTCGCGCTCGATCGCGTCACCTACACCTACGCGGGCGCGTCGGCGCCGTCGCTGCGCGACGTGTCGCTGACGGTCGACGAGGGCGAGTTGGTGGTGTTGGCCGGGCGCAGCGCGTCGGGCAAGTCCACGTTGTTGCGCGCCGCCTCCGGGTTGGTGCCGCACTTCCACGGCGGGACGCTGGCGGGCTCGGTGCACGTCGGCGGGCTGGACACGCGCGCGCACGGGCCGTCCGACGTCGCGCGCGTCGCCGGGACGCTGCTGCAGGATCCCGAGTCGCAGGTCGTGCTGACGACCGTGCGCGCCGAGCTGGCCTTCCCGCTGGAGAACCGCGGCGAGGGGCCGGCGGCGGTGGCGCGGGGCGTCGAGGAGGCCGCGCTGGCGCTGGGGATCGCGCACCTGCTGGACCGCGCGACGACCGAGCTGAGCGGCGGCGAGCTGCAGCGCGTGGCGCTCGGCGCGGCGCTGGCCGGGCGGCCGCGGCTGGTGCTGCTGGACGAGCCGACGTCGCAGCTGGACCCGGTCGCCGGCGACGAGCTGATCTGGCTGCTGCGGCGGCTGAACGAGGAGTGGGGGACGACGATCGTCCTCGCCGAGCACCGGCTGGAGCGCTGCCTGCCCGCCGCCGACCGCGTGATCGCGATGGCCGACGGCCAGGTCGTCTGCGACGCGGCGCCGCGCGCGTTCCTGGCGTGGGCGGCGGGCGCGTCGCCGGAGCTGCAGACGCCCGCGGCGCGGCTGTTCGCCGAGGCCGGGTGGACGCCGCCGCCCAGCGGGGTCAAGGAGGCGCGCGCGGCGCTGCGGGCGCGCGGGCTGGACCTCCAGGCGGCCGACGCGGGTCACTGCCAACGTCCACAGGACGTCGGCAGTGACCCGCGTCCCGCGGAGGCCGAGGTCGAGGTCGACGCCGGCGACGACGCGGCGCCGAGACGGCCGTCCCGTCGCGCGCGCCGCGACGCCGCGCTGGTCCTCGACGGCGTCTGGCACGAGCGGCGCAACGGCGCGGCGGTGCTGCGCGGGGTCGACCTGGCGATCGCGCCCGGCGAGCGCGTCGCGCTGATGGGCCGCAACGGCGCGGGCAAGTCCACGCTGCTGCGCCATGCTGCCGGGCTGATGGCGCCGACGCGCGGCAAGGTGAAGGCCTCGGGGCGCGTCGCGCTGCTGCTGCAGGATCCCAACGACTACCTGTTGCACGAGCGCGTGGGGGACGAGGCGTCGATGGACGCGCTGCGCGCGGTCGGCCTGGAGCACGTGGTCGACCGCCACCCGCGCGACCTCTCCGGCGGCCAGCGCCAGCGGCTGGCGCTGGCGATCGTGCTGGACGGCCCGGCGCGGGCGGCGGTCGTCGGGCTCGACGAGCCGACGCGCGGGATGGACCGCTCCGCCAAGGGCGCGCTGGCCGAGCGCCTGCACGGGCTGGCCGACGACGGCGCGGCGGTGATCGTCGCCACGCACGACCCGGAGTTCGCGGCCGAGGTCGCCGAGCGCGTGGTCCTGCTGGCCGACGGGCGCCCGATCGCCGACGGCCCGGCGTCGGTCGTGCTGGCCGGCGGCTGGTACTTCGCCACCGAGACCGCCCGGATCACCGGCGGCCGCGCGCTGCTGCCCGCCGACGGCGCCGGGCTGCTGATCGCGCGCGCGGGCGCCGACGCGGACGCCGACGCCGGCGACGAGGTCCCGGTCCCGTGACCTGGCAGCTGACCACGTTCACGTTGTTGGCCTTGGTCCTCGGCGTCGGCTTCGCCTGGTACGAGCGCACGCACCCGTCGAGCAAGGTGTTGGCGATGGTCGCGACCCTCGCGGCGCTCGCCGCGCTGGGGCGCGTCGCCTTCGCGCCGCTGCCCAACGTCAAGCCGACGACCGACATCGTGTTCCTGTCCGGCTACGTGCTGGGCGGGGCGCCCGGCTTCGCGGTCGGCGCGCTGGCCGCGTTGTCCTCCAACCTGGTCTTCGGGCAGGGCCCGTGGACGCCGTGGCAGATGGTGGGGTGGGGGATCATCGGCGTGCTCGGCGCGCTGTGGGCCCCGCTGACGCGCGACCGCCTGCCGCGGATCCCGACCGCCGTCCTGCTCGTGCTGTGCGCGTACTTCTTCGGCGCGCTGACCAACCTGTCCACCTTGACCGCCGCCGGCGGGCAACCCTCGTGGTCGCAGTTCCTGGTGACCGAGTCGGCGGGGATCCCGTTCGACACGGCCCACGCCGTCGGCAACGTCGTGTTCTTCCTGGCCTTCGGCCCCGCGCTCGTGCGCGTGCTGCGGCGCTACCGCGCCCGCCTCGAGGTCCGCTGGATCTCCGTGCTCCCGACCCCCGACTCACCAAGCTGATGAAGAAGTCCGTTCTCCCTGTCGTCCTTGTCATCGCGGCCGCCCTTCTGACCGTCGTCCCGGTCGCCCAGGCCGCCGATCGCTCCGCCGCGAGCAGGGGCGCCGCGTGGCTGTCGAGCGCGGTGAAGCCCGGCGCCGACGGCATGTCCGCCGACGCGCTCGTGGCGCTGCGCGCCGCCGGCCGCCTGTCGCCGGCCGAGGCCGCGCGGCGGGCCCGCGCGCTGCGCGCGGGCGCCAACGGCTACGCCCGGACCGCGGGCGCCGCGGGCAAGACGATCCTGGCGCTGGTCGCGGCGCGGTCGGGCAGCGCGCGCTGCGCGACGGGCGTCGACCTGCTCGCGCGGCTCGACTCCTACGGGAAGGCCGGGCGCTACGGGTCGACGATCTACGACCAGACCTACGCGATGCTCGCGGCGCACGCGCTCCACGCCGGGCCGTCGGCGCGCGCGGTGCGCGTGCTGCTGAAGGCCCGGGGCGCGGGCGGCTGGAACTTCGAGATGACCACGTCGGGCGGCCGCGCCGACGACGTGACCGCGACCGCGCTGGCGATCCTCGCGGCCCGCGCCTCCGGCGTCTCCGCCCACGACGGCGCGCTGCGCGCCGGCCTGCGCTGGCTGCGCACCCAGCGGACCGCCGCCGGCGGGTTCGCCCTCGGCCGCCGCGATCGCAACGAGGCCAACTCGACCGCGCTGGCGATCGAGGCCGCCAAGGCGATGGGCTCCAAGGACACCCGGGCCGAGCGGGCGCTGCGAACCCTGCAGCGCGGCGATGGCGCCTTCCAGTTCACCCGCAACGACGCGGGCAGCCGCGTGCTGGCGACCAACGACGCCGTCGTGGCGCTGGCGGGCCGGGCGCTGCCGGTCAGCGCGCTGGCGCGGACGCCGGGGCGCTGCTGAGCGCCCCGCGGCGCGCGCGGGGGCTCGTCGCCCCGCCCACCACGGGATGCGGGTCACTGCGAACGTCCATGTGACGTTCGCGGTGACCCGGAACGCCGGCGTCGCGGATCGGCGTCGCGGATCGGCGTCGCGATCTCTCCATGGCAGACGCGCGGCCGGCATGTTTTCGCGACGTTGTGTTTCGCTCTATGCCAAACGGCGCATCAGCCACCTTCGCGAACGCCTGCTCGTATAGGGTCCGCGCCTCTTATGCGCATTGGCGTTCCCAAGGAATCGGCTGAGGGCGAGCGGCGAGTCGCCCTCGTCCCTGAAACGGTCAAGAAGCTCGTCGCGAAGGGCCATGAGGTCGTCGTCGAATCGCAAGCCGGCCAGGCGGCGCTCGTCCCCGACGAGCTGTACGTCGACGCCGGTGCGACGATCGGCGATCCGTGGGGCGCGGAGGTCGTGGTCAAGGTCGCTCCGCCGGCCAACGGCGAGCTCTCCAAGCTCTCCAGCGGCCAGACCCTGATCGGGTTCTTGAACCCGCGCGGCAACCCCGAAGGTCTGCGGCAGGTCGCGGCCCAGGGGATCACCGCGTTCGCGATGGAGGCGATTCCGCGGATCTCGCGTGCACAGTCGATGGACGCGCTGTCGTCGCAGTCCAACGTGGCGGGGTACAAGTCGGCGCTGCTGGGCGCCGAGCACGCGACGCGGTTCTACCCGATGCTGATGACCGCCGCGGGCACGATCCCGCCGGCCAAGGTGCTCGTCCTGGGCATCGGCGTCGCGGGCCTGCAGGCGCTGGCGACCGCCCGCCGCCTCGGCGCGCAGACCACCGGCTACGACGTGCGCCCGGAGACGGCCGAGCAGGTCGAGTCGCTGGGCGCGAAGTGGCTGGACCTCGGCATCGAGGCCGCCGGCGAGGGCGGCTACGCGCGCGAGCTGACCGCCGAGGAGCAGGCCCAGCAGCAGCAGAACCTCGAGGAGGCGATCAAGGGCTTCGACGTCGTCATCACGACGGCGCTCGTCCCGGGTCGTCCGGCGCCGCGTCTGGTCACGGCCGCGGCGGTGGAGGGCATGAAGCCCGGCTCGGTGATCGTCGACCTCGCCGGCGAGACCGGCGGCAACTGCGAGCTGACCGAGCCCGGCCAGACCGTGGTCAAACACAACGTGACGATCGTCTCGCCGCTGAACCTCGCGGCGACCATGCCCGAGCACGCGAGCGCCCTGTACGCCCGCAACCTCCAGGCGCTGATCGAGCTGATCGCCGACGACGAGTCCGGGGCCTACGCGCCCGACTTCGAGGACGAGATCCTCGCGGGCGCCGTCGTCGTCAAGAACGGAGAGCTGCAGTCATGACATCGACCCTCGTCACGAACCTCGCGATCCTCGTGCTCGCCGGCTTCGTCGGCTTCGTCGTGATCTCGAAGGTCCCCAACACGCTCCACACGCCGCTCATGTCCGGCACCAACGCCATCCACGGCATCGTCCTGCTCGGCGGCCTGCTCCTGCTCGGCCTGACCGGCCTCGACACGCTCAGCAAGGCCCTGCTCGTCATCGCCGTCGCCTTCGGCACGATCAACATCGTCGGCGGCTTCCTCGTCACCGACCGCATGCTCGAGATGTTCAAGTCCAGACCCAAGCCGGCCGACACCGGCAAATCCGGCTCAACCGGGGCGGGCGGCAGGCCGCGGGGTGCGGGCGGTGGGCTGGAGGGTGCGGGTGGCGGTGTGCAGGGTGCGGGCGGCGGGTTGGAGGGTGCGGGCGGCGGTGCGCAGGATGCCGGCGGGGCGCAGCGTGGGGGCGCCGAGGAGGGAAGCGCCGGCGCAGACGCCTCCGGTGAGGACGGGCAGGGCTCGTGAACCCCGTGGCGGACTTCCTAGCCGCGCCCGTCCTCGCCACGAGCGTCCTGCAGAGCGAAAGCTTCATCTACGTCCTCTACATCATCGCCTTCGCCCTGTTCATCCAGGGCCTGCGCGGCCTCGCCGGCCCCACCACCGCCGTGCGCGGCAACCGCACCGCCGCCGTCGGCATGGCGATCGCGGTCATCGCCACGCTGCTCTACCCCGGCGAGGGCAACTGGGGCCTGATCGCGCTCGGCATCGCGCTCGGCGTCGCCGTCGGAGTGCCCGCGGCCCGCCAGGTGAAGATGACTGCGATGCCCCAGATGGTCGCGCTCTTCAACGGCGTCGGCGGCGGCGCCGTGGCGCTGATCTCGTGGGTCGAGTTCCGCCATCACGGCTCCAGCTACGGCTCGCACACCGTCCACATCGGCGCCGAAACCCCCAGCGGCCTGTTCCAGACCGGCATCGTCATCCACACCCCCGCCCTCCCGACCTACGTCGCGATCCTCTCGGTCTTCGCCGCGATCGTCGGCTCGATCTCGTTCTGGGGCTCCAACATCGCCTTCGGCAAGCTCCAGGAAGTCATCCCCGGCCGCCCGATCTCGCTCGGCCCGGCCCAGCAGATCGTCAACCTGGTGCTGCTCATCCTGGCGGTCGCCGCTGGTGTGGACCTGGTCGCGGGCGCGCACTCAGAACTGCTGTTCATCGGCATGCTGGTCGTCGCGGCGCTGCTCGGCAACGCCGTGGTGCTGCCGATCGGCGGCGCCGACATGCCGGTCGTGATCTCGCTGCTGAACGCGTTCACGGGGCTCTCGGCGGCGGCGACGGGGGTCGCGCTGAACAACCCGGCGCTGATCGTCGCGGGGATGATCGTGGGCGCCTCCGGCACGATCCTCACGAACCTGATGGCGGTCGCGATGAACCGCTCGATCCCGGCCATCGTGGCCGGCGGGTTCGGAGGCGGGGGCGCGGTCGAGGGGGCCAGCGGCGCCGGCGAGCACGCCGGCACG
>NZ_DASRZV010000011.1:0-98901 GCF_035685985.1 Baekduia sp. | reverse complement strand
CCCTCACGCGGCGTTGCTGCGTCACGCTTTCGCGCATTGCGCAAGATTCCCCACTGCTGCCTCCCGTAGGAGTCTGGGCCGTGTCTCAGTCCCAGTGTGGCTGATCGTCCTCTCAGACCAGCTACCCATCGGAGCCTTGGTAGGCCGTTACCCCACCAACAAGCTAATGGGCCGCGGGCCCATCCCGTTGCGGAAGCCGAAGCCTCCTTTCCTCAATCCACTGATGTGGAAGGAGCACATTTGGTATTAGCCCCGGTTTCCCGGGGTTGTCCCAATCAACAGGGCAGGTTACCCACGTGTTACTCACCCGTTCGCGGCTTTGCCCCGGGGCAAGCCCCGGTTCGTCGCTCCACTTGCATGTGTTAAGCACGCCGCCAGCGTTCGTCCTGAGCCAGGATCAAACTCTCCGTGAAGTGAACTTCCGCCGACACACCCGAAGGCGCGCCGGCTTCGAAGAGCTGTCATGCCTCATGTGGCTCGAGCAATACACGGCTCAAGCCAAGGTATGACGGAATTTCTTACTCAGACCCTCGCGATCACCGAAGTGACCCGAGGGGTCGAACCTGGACGCACACCTCTCTTCCCGGCTGGGAGAGAAGGTGCGCATGCTGTTGAGTTTTCAAAGACCGTCGCGCCCTGTCGGGAAGGGGTCTCCTTCGAAAGGACGCTCCCCAGAACCGAAGCTCTTGGAGCGGGGCCGAGCAGTTTAGCACCACTCGGCGGCGGGTGTGGGGCCCGGTCAGACCGGACTTCCCTGCCCCGCTGAGCGGAAGTATACGCACAGTTCGGAGCCGCGCGTCGCCCGGTCGTCCCGAAGACGCCCCCGCAGGGACCCGGATCACGCCGGATCCCTTGTGCCACAAGGCTATCCGGCCTCAGGCACCCGGCGCAAGCGCCAACCGGTCCAGTCCGAACGCCTCAGATCGTGGCGTGCGGGCCGGCCGCGGAGGTGAACGTCCGGTCAAGATCCATGGTTCGAACCTCTCGCTTGCCCGCCGGCCCAGCAACGGCAAGGAATCGGGCCCGGCTCGAACCCGGCTACCCCGCGATCAGGCCGTGCGAGAGGCGGCGACGAGACGCCGGAAATGGCGCTTTCCGACCTGCAGGACGCGTCCGTCGAGCGAATCGAGCGGGAGGTCGAAGGCGTCGGAGGCCACGACCTCGCCGTCGAGCCTGACCCCGCCCTGCTCCAGCAGACGGCGGGCCTCCGAGCGCGAGCGGCCGAACGCCGCGGCGATCAGCGCGGGCAGGTGCACGCTGGCGCCGTCGTCGGACTCCACCGCGTAGTCCTCGACATCGTCGGGCACGGCGTGCGAGACGAACAGCGCGTCGAAGCGCCGCTCGGCCGCCTGGGCGGCCTCCTCTCCGTGAAAGCGGGCCACCACTCCGCGCGCGAGCGCGCGCTTGCGATCGCGCGGGCCCGCGCCCGCGCCCGGGTCGTCGAGGGCCAGCAGCTCGAACCACGTGTCCATCGCGGCGTCGGGCAGCCGCATGGTCTTGCCGAACTGCTCGTCGGCCGGCTCGGTCACCCCCACGTGGTTGCCCAGCGACTTGGACATCTTCTCGGTGCCGTCGATCCCCGGCAGGATCGGCATCGTGAGGATCACCTGCTCCGGCTGCCCGTAGGCGCGCTGGACGTCGCGGCCCAGCAGCAGGTTGAAGGTCTGGTCGGTCCCGCCGAGCTCGACGTCGGATCGGATCGCCACGCTGTCGTAGCCCTGGAGCAGCGGGTAGAGCGTCTCCAGCACCGAGATCGGCTGCTGGGCGGCGAAGCGCTTGGCAAAGTCGTCGCGCTCGAGGATCTGGGCGACCGTCGCCACGCGCGCGAGCGCGAAGAGATCCGCGGCGGGCATGTTCAGCCACTCGCCGTTGCGGCGGACCTCCAGCAGCTCGGGGTCGTCGCGCAGGATCGTGAACGCCTGGTCCTTGTAGGTCTCGGCGTTGGCGTCGATGTCCTCCGGAGAGAGCACCGGCCGCGTCGAGGACCGCCCCGACGGGTCCCCTACGCGCGCGGTGTAGTCGCCGACGATGAGCACCACGCGATGGCCGAGGTCCTGGAACTCCCGCAGCTTCTGCAGGACGACCGTATGGCCGAGGTGGATGTCGGGCGCCGTGGGGTCGAGCCCGAGCTTGACGCGCAGCTGTCGCCCCTCGTTCTCGGCGATCTCGAGCTTGCGCGCCAGCCCTCCCTCGGGCAGCGACTGGTGGGCGTTGCGCAGAAGGTCATCGGCTGGGGCCATGGGGCCCCAATGCTAGAGTCAAGGGCCGATTCCGGGGCAGCTGCCGCCACCCCGCGACCTCCTCGTCCGCCCCTGAGCATGCGGGCGTCAACGCCGCCATGAGCGACCCGACCGGAACGCATCTCGCACCCGTGCCCGACCTGCCGCCCGCAGCCGGGGACGATGGGCACGGCCCGAAGCGCCGGACGAAGATCAAGAAGCTCCGGCTCCTGGCGATCCTGGTCCCGCTCGCCGCCCTGGCGGTCGTCTCGACGATCTTCGGGATGATGATGGCGGTCGCCTCCGACCTGCCGTCGCTGGAGCAGCTGCCGCAGGTCGCCAAGCGCAAGAACTCGGTGCTGACCGACATCAACGGCAAGCGCCTGACCACGCTGACGTCCAACCAGGGCCGGATCATCGTCGGCGACGACCAGATCTCGGCCTACGCCAAGTACGCGGTCATCGCGATCGAGGACCGGCGCTTCTACCAGAACTCCGGCGTCGACCTGAAGGGCATCGCGCGCGCGTTCGTCCAGGACGTCGTGCAGGGCCGACAGGCGCAGGGCGGCTCGACCATCGCCCAGCAGTTCGTCAAGAACGCGCTGCAGGCGCAGTCCAAGCGCACGGTGTTCGAGAAGCTCCGCGAGGCCGCGCTGGCCTACCACCTGACGCGCAAGTGGTCCAAGCCGCGGATCCTGACCGAGTACCTCAACACGGTGTACTTCGGCAACGGCGCGTACGGGATCGAGGCCGCGGCGCGCACGTACTTCGGCGCCGAGCCGTCGCACGTCGGCTGCGGCACGCCGGGGCACCCGATGTGCGCCCAGCAGCTGACGCCCGTCGAGGGCGCGACGCTGGCGGCGATCATCGCGTCGCCGAGCGGCTACGACCCGATCGCGCATCCGGTCGCCGCGCGTGAGCGGCGCAACCTGGTGTTGAAGAAGATGCTCGAGCAGTCGCGCATCACCGCGTCGCAGTACGAGGACGCGGTCCGCACGCCGGTGCCGGACGACATCACGCCGCCGCACTTCGACTCCCCGAAGGGCACCGAGTACTTCGTCTCATGGGTCCGCCAGTCGCTGGTCGACCAGGTCGGCCCGCAGCGCGCGTTCGAGGGCGACCTGAACGTCAAGACCACGCTCGACTACGACCTCCAGCAGGCCGCGCAGAACGCGGTCACCAAGTGGTTGTCCTGGGCGGGCGGACCGACGGCCTCGGTGGTCGTGCTGGACAACAAGTCCGGCGAGGTGCGCGCGATGGTCGGCGGGCGCGACTACAACAAGGCGCCGTTCAACCTGGCCACGCAGGGCCAGCGCCAGCCGGGCTCGTCGATCAAGCCCTTCATCTTGGCCGAGGCCCTGCGCCAGGGCATCGGGCCCGGGACCGTCTTCCCGTCCCGCAAGCGCTTCTTCACCATCAACAAGAAGTCCCACGAGCAGTTCGTGGTCAACAACTTCGAGAACGAGTACGCCGGGCAGTCGACGATCGCCAACGCGCTGACGTTCTCCGACAACGCGGTCTTCGCCGCGCTGGGCATCAAGGTCGGGACCAAGAAGGTCGCGCGGCTGGCCGAGCGCATGGGCATCCGGACCCCGGTGTCCTCCAACCTGGCGATGACGCTCGGCGGCCTGCACCAGGGCGTGACGCCGCTGGACATGGCCCACGCCTACGAGACGTTCGCCGCCGGCGGCAAGCGCATCACGGGCACGCTGGGCACCAGCGACGCCGGGCCGGTCGGGATCCACGAGATCACCAAGCGCAACGACGACAAGGACGTCGTCAAGAAGAACCGGGTGATCGGCAAGCGCGTGCTGTCGGAGAAGGTCGCGGCCGAGGCCACGCAGCTGCTGACCGGGCCGGTGAAGTTCGGCACCGCGACGCGCGCGCAGTACGGCGGCTTCGCGGCGGGCAAGACCGGCACGACCGAGAACTCCGGCGACGCGTGGTTCGTCGGCTTCACGCCGCGGTGGACGATCGCGGTGTGGGTCGGCTACCCGACGACGCTCAAGCCGATGCTGACCGAGTTCCAGGGCTCGGACGTCACCGGCGGCACGTTCCCGGCGCTGATCTGGCACGACTTCGTGGTCGCGGCCAACCAGATCGTCGACAACCGCAAGAACGCCGAGCGCGAGAAGAAGGGGCTGCCGCCGATCGAGGAGTCCTCGACGGAGCCCTCGACCACCGAGGTCGCCCCCACCGCCCCGCGCGAGGGCGCCGCGCCGCAGGGCTCGGGCACCACCGGCGGCGCGTCGGGCGGGACCGAGGCCGGCAGCACGCCGCCGGTGGCGACCACGCCCAAGACGACGACGCCCTCCACGGGGACCGGCGGGGCCGGGACCGGCGGCGGTGGCGAGACCGGCGGCGGGACCACGGGCGGCGGCGACGCGACCGGTGGCGGGACCACCGGCGGCGGGACCGGGACCGGCGAGGGCACCGGGACGGGCGGTGGGACCACGGGCGGCGGCGGCACGACCGGAGGCGGGACCACCGGCGGCGGCACGACGGGTGGCGGGACCACCGGCGGCGGCACGACCGGCGGCGGCACCACGGGCGGCGGCACCGGCGGGACCGGCGCCGCGACCGGCGGCACCGGCGCGGGCTAGCGCCGGCGGCGCACGGTCCGGCCGTCAGGCGAGGCGAGGCGAGACGCGGCGCGGCGCGCGGTGAGGCGCGAGCCGCGGCACGGCGCGGCGCGGCGGGCGGCATGGCGCGCGGCGAGACGAGACGCGCGGGCGCGAGACGCTTTGCGCCCCGGATCGTCGTAGCTGACGGTCGCCGGCGAGCGCAACGGGGCCGGCCCTTCAAGCTCCGTCGGCGGCCGTCAGGCGCGACGAGGCGGCGCGCAAAGCGTCTCGCGCAGGTCTGGGGGCCAAGGCCGGCTGACGTAGCGGCTGCCCGCCGCGCAGAAGCGCCATGGCAGGTCCACCGCCTTGGTGATGCCGATCCGCTCGCCGACGACCAGCGACGGTGCCGCGCCCTCGCGCGGGTGGAGCAGGATCGGGCCCTCGTACAGGTTGGTGTCGTTCAGCTCGAGGTCGATGCCGAGCGCCTGGGTGAGCTTGCCGGGGCCGTTGCAGAGGTCGACGTCCTTGGCGACGCCGCGGCGGCCGCGCATGCGCTCGATGCCCTCGATCGGCTCCAGCGCGCGGATCAGCACGGCGGCGCCGACGGAGCGGTGCTCGCAGACCGCGTTGAGCAGCGCGTGGATGCCGTAGGACCGGTAGATGTAGGCCTTGCCGGGGTCGCTGAAGAGCACGCTCGTGCGCGCGGTCAGCCCGACGTAGGAGTGCGCCGCCGGCTCGGAGTGGTGGTAGGCCTCGGTCTCGACGATCACGCCCGCGCAGCCGGCGTGCTCCACGACGCACCCGACGAGGTCGCGAGCGACCTCGACGACCGGGCGGTCATAGAAGGACGGCGGCAGCGCCACCGGATCAGCCGGCGGGGGCCAGCAGCGCGCGCGCCTGGTCGAGCTGCTCGCGCACGCGCGCCAGGGCGGTGCCGCCCTCCGACGCCTTGGACTCCAGCCACGAGGACTGCGCCAGCACCGCGCGCGCCTCCTCCCCCAGCTTCGGCACCGCGACGTCGGCCAGCGACGTGCCGCCCTCGACGGCCTCGCGCACCAGGCCGGCGATCACGCCGTGGGACTCGCGGAACGGCGTGCCCTGCTTGACCAGCAGGTCGGCGAGGTCGGTCGCGGCGATCAGCTCGTCGGAGGCCGCGTCGGACATCCGCTCGCGGTCGAAGCGCGCGCCGGCGACCATGCCGGTCGCCGCGGCCAGGCAGAGGCGGAGCGTGTCGACGGCGTCGAACAGGTGCTCCTTGTCCTCCTGCAAGTCCTTGTTGTAGGTCAAGGGCAGCGCGTGGATCACGCCGTGCAGCGCGGTCAGGTGCGCCACCACCCGCGGTGCCTTGCCGCGCAGCAGCTCGCCCGCGTCCGGGTTCTTCTTCTGGGGCATGATCGACGAGCCGCTGGACCACGCGTCCGGCAGGATCAGGAACCCGAACTCGCTCGACGACCACAGCACGATCTCGGCGCCCAGGCGCGACAGGTGCGTCGCGCAGGTCGCCGCGGCGCTGAGGTAGTCGAGGATGAAGTCGCGGTTGGAGACCGCGTCGATGGAGTTGGGCGAGACCGACGTGAAGCCCAGCTCGCGCGCGACCATGCCGCGGTCGGTGTCGAAGTTGACGCCCGCCAGCGCGCCGGCGCCCAGCGGCATCACGCCGCAGGCGCGCTCGACGGCGGCGAAGCGCTCGCGGTCGCGCGCGGCCATCCAGAAGTAGGCCAGCAGGTGATGGGACAGGTACACCGGCTGCGCGCGCTGCAGGTGCGTGTAGCCGGGCAGCGCCCAGTCGAGGTGGCGCTCGGCCGCGTCGACGAGCGTCGACATGTACACGTCGAGCATGCCCTGGGCCGCGCGCGCCGCCTCGCCGGTGAACATCGCGACGTCGGTGATGACCTGGTCGTTGCGCGAGCGCGCCGTGTGGACCTTGCCGCCCGGACGCCCGGCGATCTCGGTCAGCCGCCGCTCGACGGCCATGTGGATGTCCTCGTCGTCGGGCTCGAACGGGAACGTCCCGTCGCGTAGCTCGGCCTCGACCCGGTCCAGGCCGGCGAGGATCGCGTCGCGGTCGTCGTCGCCGATGATCCCCTGGGCGGCGAGCATCCTCGCGTGCGCGCGCGACTGGGCGACGTCGTGGGGCCAGAGGCGCTGGTCGAAGCCCAGCGACGTGTTCATCTCCCGGAAGGCCGGGTCCTGCGGTTCGGCGAAGCGCGACATCGCGCGTGAGTCTATGGACGACGCGCGCTACGAGCGGCCCAGCGAGTCGGCGATCTGCGCGACCTGCGTCGCCAGCGCGAAGCCGAGCAGGTAGAGCGACAGGCCCCAGCCCGCCCAGGCGGCGCCGGTCGGGCCGTAGAAGCGGCGGTCGCGGTTGCGCCAGTCCAGGACGCCGCCGACCAGCAGGCAGGCCAGCCCGAGCGCCATCAGCACCCACGGCGACCAGCCGGCGACGAGGTAGCGCGCGTCCGGATGGAACTCCGAGGCGATCGCGGCGACGACGTCGCGCCAGAGCACGACCGGCAGGACGGCGGCCGCGACGAAGCCGACGGCGCCGGTGCGGCGAGCGCGCCGGCGCGCCGCGATTTCCCGCTGCCGTCGCGAGCCCGGGACCATGCGGGCATGATGCCCGATCCGAGAGCGTCGTCAGGCCAAGATGTCGGCCAATGTGGCCCGGCTTTGGCGGCCGACCGCGACAGCGAAAGATCAGCTCAGGACGTCCGCCAACGTCGCCCGGCTTTGGCGGCCGACCGCGACAGCGGAGATCAGCTCAGGATGTCCGCCAATGTCGCGGAGACGCGCGCGACCTGCGATTGGGTGATCGCCGGGAAGAACGGCAGCGCCAGCGAGCGCGAGGCGATGTCCTCGCAGATCGGGAACTGGCCTTCGCGGTAGCCGAAGGTCTCGCGGTAGTAGGACATCAGGTGCACGGCGGGCAGGTAGGGCTTGGACTGCACGCCGCGGTCGCGCAGCGCGCGGATGACGTCGTCGCGCGACGGGCCGTCGTGCGGGACCTGGACGACGAAGACGAACCAGCCGCGCCGGTCGCCGGCGATCGTCGCGCCGTCCGCGCAGGGCAGGCCGAGCCCGCGCTCGGTGGCCAGCGGCGCGAGCGCCTCGCGGTACCAGGCCGCGGCGCGCGCCCGGTCGGCGAGCATCCGCGCCAGGCGGTCCATCTGCGCCAGGCCGATCGCGCAGGCCACGTCGCTCAAGCGGTAGTTGAACCCGAGGCGGTCGTGGTCGAGCCAGTCCATGTTGGGCGCGCGGCCCTGGTTGCGCTCGGAGTCGATGACGACCTTCATGGCCTCGGAGCCGAGCGCGATCATCCCGCCCTCGCCCGTGGCCAACTGCTTGTTGGGGTAGAACCCGAAGATCGCCGGATGGCCGCGCCCGCCGATCGGGACGCCGTCGTGGTGGACGCCGCCGAGGCCCTGCGCGGCGTCCTCGACCAGCGGGACGCCCATCGCCTCGAAGGCCTTCATGTCGGCCGGGTAGCCGAAGATGTGGACCGGGACGATCGCGCTCGTGCGCTCGGTGATCGCCGCGCGCGCCGCCTCGGGGTCGAGGTTCAGCGTCACCGGGTCGATGTCGGCGAAGACCGGCCGCGCGCGCTCGTAGACCGCCGCGTTGGCCGTGGCCACGAACGTGAACGGCGAGGTCACGACCTCGGTCCCGTCGGTGACGCCGACGGCGCGATAGGCCAGGTGCAGCGCGGTGGTCCCGGACGAGACGGCCGAGGCGCAGCGCGCCCCGACGAAGTCCGCGAAGCGCCGCTCGAACTCCGGCACGCGCGGCCCGAGCGAGAGGTGCCCGGACCGCAAGACCTCCAGGACCGCCGCCTCCTCCTCGCGCCCGATGACCGGCTGCGCGATCGGGATGACGTCCAGCTCGGTGTCGCTCACGACGAGGGCACCTCGGGCGAGGACGCCTTGCGCCGCGCGCCCTGCTCGGCGAACTCCAGCGAGTCCACCAGCGCCTCCCAGGACGCCGCGATGATGTTCTCGTGGACGCCGGTCGAGCCCCAGACCTCGGTCCCGTCCGAGGAGTCGATGACCACGCGCGTGACCGCGTCGGTGCCGTGCGTCTCGTCCAGGATGCGCACCTTGAAGTTCACCAGCTCGACCGACGCCAGGTGCGGGTGGACCTGGAGGATCGCGGCGCGCAGCGCGGCGTCCAGCGCGTTGACCGGGCCGTTGCCCTCGGCGGTCGTGACGTAGCGCTCGCCGTCCAGCCAGACCTTGATGGTGGCCTCGGTCTCGACCTTGCCGTCGGCGCGCTGCTCGACGATGCACCGCCAGGACTCCAGGCGGAACAGCGGCTCGTAGGCCCCGGCCTCCTTGCGCAACAACAACTCGAACGACCCGTCGGCCGCCTCGAACTGGTAGCCGCGGTGCTCCAGCTCCTTGACGCGCTCGATCACGCGCGCGGCGCTCTCGTCGTCCAGCTCCAGCCCGACGCCCGCGGCCTTCTCCAGCACCGTGTGGCGGCCCGCCAGCTCGGAGACCAGCAGCTCGCGCTCGTTGCCGACCAGCGCCGGGTCGGAGTGCTCGAAGGTCGACGCGTCGGCGCGCACGCCCGCGACGTGCAGCCCACCCTTGTGGGCGAAGGCGCTGCGCCCGACCCACGGCGCGCGCGGGTCCGGGTTGCGGTTGAGCAGCTCGTCGACGAAGTGCGCGGTCTCGGTCAGCTTGGCCATCCGCTCGGGCCCGAGCAGCTCGTGGCCCTGGCGCAGCTCGAGGTTGGCGATCACCGTCACGAGGTTGGCGTTGCCGGTGCGCTCGCCGATGCCGTTCATCGTGCCCTGCACCTGCGTGGCGCCCTCGGCCACCGCGGCCAACGTGTTGGCCACGCCGCACTCGAGGTCGTTGTGGCAGTGGATGCCGATCGCGACCTCGTCGCCGAGCTGCTCGCGGACCGACCTCACCGCGGCGCCGATCTGGTGGGGCAGTGACGACCCGTTGGTGTCGCACAGCACGACGCGCTCGGCGCCCGCGCGCGACGCGGCGCGCAGGCAGGCGACGCTGTACTCGGGGTCCTCGCGGAAGGAGTCGAAGAAGTGCTCGGCGTCGTAGACGACGCGCTTGCCGGCGGCGACCAGGTAGGCGACGCTGTCGGCGATCAGCTCCAGGTTCTCCTCCGGCGTGACCTTGACGACCTTGTCGAGGTGGAGCTTCCACGTCTTGCCGACGATCGTGCAGACCGGCGCGAAGCACTGCGCGAGGATCTGCAGCGCCGGGTCGTCCTGCGCGGCGACATCGCGCCGGCGCGTCATGCCGAACGCGGCGATCCGCGCGTGGCTCAGCTCCTCCTGCTCCAGGAGCTGGAACAGCTCCAGCTCCTTGGGGTTGGACGCGGGGAAGCCGGCCTCGATGAGGTCGACGCCCAGCTCGTCCAGCTTGCGGACGACGCGCACCTTCTCGGCGGCGGTCAGCGACATGCCCTCGCCCTGCATGCCGTCGCGCAGGGTGGCGTCGTAGGTCTCGATCTTGGTGCTCATGGAAGGTCTCTCTTCTTGAAGGGTAAGCGGGTCGGGAACTCAGAGCAGCGACACGCGACGCGCCCCTCGCGGGGCGCGGCCGGGTGCCGCTACCGAATTCGCCGACCCGCTCCCATCAGGAAGCAGCGACCTTCGAGAAGTGCTCGGCCGGAACCGGGTCCAGCCAGTGGGCGTAGCGGTCGCTGCGGCCGTGCAGCGCGTCCTCGAACGCGGACTGGACGGCGCGCGTGACCTCGCCCGGCTTGCCGGTGCCGATCGCGTGGTCGTCGACCTCGCGGATCGGCGTCAGCTCGGCGGCGGTGCCGGTGCAGTAGATCTCGTCGGCGAGGTACAGCTCGGCGCGCGAGATCTGGCGCTCGGAGACCTCGAAGCCGAGGTCCTCGGCGATCGTGATGACGCTGCGGCGGTTGATGCCGTCCAGCAGCGAGCTGCTCAGCGGCGGCGTGAAGATCTTGCCGCCGCGCACGACGAAGAGGTTCTCGCCGGTGCCCTCGCACACGTAGCCGTGGTCGTCGAGGAGGATCGCCTCCTCGTAGCCCGACTTGTGGGCCTCGATCTTGGCGAGGATCGAGTTGAGGTACTGGCCGGTGGCCTTGGCCTGCGGGATCAGCGAGTCGGGCGAGATCCGGCGCCACGACGAGACGCGCGCGCGGATGCCGTTGGCCTTGCCCTCGTCGCCGAGGTAGCTCCCCCACGCCCAGGTCGCGATCGAGACGTCGACCGGCGCGTCGAGCGGGAACAGGCCCATCGTCCCGTAGCCGCGGTAGACCAGCGGGCGGATGTAGCAGGAGCGCTGGCCGTTGCGGCCGATCAGCTCCAGCGTCGCCTCGCGCAGCTGCTCGCGGGTGAACGGGATGTCCATGTAGTACATGGACGCGCTCTGGAAGAGGCGCTCGACGTGCTCCTGGTGGCGGAAGACGGCCGGGCCGTGGCTCTCGGTGTCGTAGCAGCGGACGCCCTCGAAGACGCCGGTCCCGTAGTGCAGGCCGTGCGTCAGAACGTGGATCTTCGCGTCATCCCACGCGACGAACTCGCCGTTCATCCAGATGAGGTCCGCTGCGTCCAACGTTCTGCTCCTTCTAGCCCAGGGCGGCGAGCACGGCCTGCGTGGCCTCCGCGGTGCTCGCCTGCCCACCGAGGTCACGGGTACGCAGCCCCTGGTCAAGGGCCTTGTCCACCGCCGATTCTAGGGCGCCGGCCTCGTTTTCCAAGTTCAGGCCGTGACGGAGCAGCAGCGCCAGCGACAGGAACATCGCCAGCGGGTTGGCGATCCCCTGGCCGGCGATGTCGGGCGCCGAGCCGTGGACGGGCTCGAAGAGGCCCGGGCCGCTGTCGTTGCCGAGGCTGGCGCTGGGCAGCATCCCGATCGAGCCGGTGAGCATCGCGGCCTCGTCGCTGAGGATGTCACCGAACATGTTCTCGGTGACGATCACGTCGAAGGACGTCGGGTTGGACACCAGCTGCATCGCGGCGTTGTCGACCAGGACGTGCTCCAGCGGGATGTCCGGGAACTCGCGCTCGTGGACCTCGACGACGGTCTGGCGCCAGAGCCGCGAGGACTCCAGGACGTTGGCCTTGTCGACGCTGGTGACCTTGGTGCGCGCGGCCTGGAAGGCGGAGCGGGCGATGCGCTCGATCTCCTCCACGGAGTAGATGCAGAGGTCGGACGCGGTCGTCTCGGTGCGCGTCTTCTCGCCGAAGTAGATGCCGCCGGTCAGCTCGCGGACGACGAGCAGGTCGGTGCCGTCGATGATCTCGCGGCGCAGCGGGCTGGCGTCGTAGAGCGCGGGCAGCGGGCGGACCGGGCGCAGGTTGGCGTACAGGCCCAGGCCCTTGCGCAGGCCGAGCAGGCCCTGCTCGGGCCGCGGCTTGCTCGGGTCGGTCGTGTCCCACTTGGGACCGCCGACGGCGGCCAGCAGGACGGCGTCGGCGGACTGGCACGCGGCGAGCGTGTCGTCGGTGAGCGCGATGCCGTGGGCGTCGATCGCGGCGCCGCCGAAGACGTGCTCCTCGATCTCGGCGTCGGGGACGAAGCGCTTCAGGAGGTCGACGGTGGGCTCCAGGATCTCGGGCCCGATCCCGTCCCCCGGGAGGGTGACGATGCGAGTGGCCATGCGGGGCGCCACCATATCGGCGGCGCCCCGTCAGGCGACGTGCGGGTGCGGCTAGCCGATCGGCAGGCCGGCCTTGAACGGCTCGGTGCCCTTGACCAACGTGAGGTCGCTGAACCCGTGGGCCTTGGCGTAGGCGATCTCCCTGCCGACGTCGCCGACGCCGTTGGACAGCGGCAGCGGCGCGATCGCCACCGTGCTGAGGATGCCGAGCGCCTGGCCGTCGGCGTTGAGGAACGCGGAGCCCGAGTCGCCGGGGATGCCCGGCGTGAGCGTGTAGAGGCTGTAGGACCAGCCGCCGTCGGAGACCTGGACGACCTTGCCGAGCTTGGGGCTCAGCTGCGTGATCCCGCCGCGCAGCTCGGAGTTCCCGTAGGAGTAGACGGAGCCCAGCGACGCGGCGGTGCCGACGCCGGTCGGGCCGCCCCACTTCGGGATCGACGGGTTGACCTTGGCGACGTCGGCCGGATCCAGCTCGATCAGCGCGAGGTCGTTGTAGGCGCAGGTCTCCTCGTCGCCTTCGCCGTTGGCCTGCATGGTCAGCCACGAGTTGTAGGCCAACTTGCCGGGCGCCGACGCGCCGGTGACATCGACCGGCGTCCCGATCGGCAGCGACCCGGAGGTGCAGCCGTCGGTGTCGGTCGAGGAGCCGGTGCCGCTGCAGTGCGCGGCCTGGCCGAGGTAGGTCTTCCCGCCGGACGTGAAGACGAAGTTGGCGGTGCACTGGGCGCCGTCGGTGAAGACCTGGACACCGGGATGGACGGTGGCGCTGCTCGCGGGCGCCCACGCGTGGGCGGCGGTGGGCGCGAGCGCCATCGCGGCGACCGTGGCAGCGGCCGCCAGAAGGCGTCGGGACATGCGGGGTTCTCCTCCTGCTCGTTTGCGTTGCGGTGGTGCAACGGCTCCAACGAGCAGGAGGGACGGAACTGGCGGTCAGGCGCCTGCCTACAGGGCGGTGGTGACCGGGCCGGAGCGCTCGCGCTCGGCCTCGTAGGTGTCGATCGCGCCGACCTGCTGGAGCGTCAGCGCGATGTCGTCGAGGCCGTTGAGCAGGCGGTGCTTGGTCTCGGGGTCGATGTCGAACGACGCGGTGCGCAGCCGGCCGTCGACGTCCCAGCGGACCTCCTGGGCCGACAGGTCCACCTGGACCGAGCCGGCGTCGGCGATCGACTTGGTGTCCTCGGTGCTCAGCTGCACCGGCAGCATCCCGATCTTGGTGCAGTTGGACTTGAAGATGTCCGCGAACGACGAGGCGATGACGACGCGGAAGCCGTAGTCCTCCAGCGCCCACGGCGCGTGCTCGCGCGAGGACCCGCAGCCGAAGTTGCGGCCGGTGACCAGGATCTGGTTGACCGGGAGGTCCCAGCCGTCCTCCTTGGCCCAGTCGTAGAACAGGAACTCGCCGAAGCCGGTGCGCTCGACGCGCTTGAGGAACTGCTTGGGGATGATCTGGTCGGTGTCGACGTCGTCGCGCATGAGCACGCTGACGGGACCGGTGATCGTCTCGATGGCCTTCATGATGTCCTAGTTCCAGGTGCGGATGTCGACGAAGCGGCCCTCGATGGCGGCCGCGGCGGCCATCTCGGGGCTGACGAGGTGGGTGCGCCCGCCGGCGCCCTGGCGGCCCTCGAAGTTGCGGTTGGAGGTCGACGCGCAGCGCTCGCCGGGCTCCAGCTTGTCCGGGTTCATGGCCAGGCACATCGAGCAGCCGGCGCCGCGCCAGTCGAAGCCGGCCTCGGTGAAGACCTTGTCCAGGCCCTCGGCCTCGGCCTGGGCCTTCACCTGGACCGAGCCCGGGACGACCATGGCGTACACGTCGCTTGCGACCTTCTTGCCCTCGACCATCTTGGCCGCGGCGCGCAGGTCGCCGATGCGCGAGTTCGTGCACGAGCCGATGAAGACGCGGTCCAACTTGATGTCCTCGATCGGCGTGCCCGCCTCCAGGCCCATGTAGTGCAGCGCGCGCTCCTCGCCCTCGCCCGCGGGCTGCGGGACCGAGGCGGTGACGGCCGCGACCTGCGCGGGGTTGGTGCCCCAGGAGACCATCGGCGAGATCGCGGAGGCGTCGACGACGATCTCCTTGTCGAACGTCGCGCCGTCCTCGGTGTAGAGGTCCTTCCAGGCCGGGTCGACCTCGCCGCCGTGGTCGCGGACCCAGGCGAACGTCGTCTCGTCGGGGGCGATCATGCCCGCGCGGCCGCCGCCCTCGATCGTCATGTTGCACACGGTCATGCGGCCCTCCATCGAGAGCGACCGGACGGCCGGGCCGGAGAACTCCACGACGTGGCCGGCGGCGCCGTCGACGCCCATCTGGCCGATCGTGGCCAGGATGAGGTCCTTGGCGGTGACGCCCTTGCCCAGCTCGCCCTCGTAGCGGATCCGCATCGACTTGGGCTTGTGCTGGACCAGGCACTGCGTGGCGAGCACGTGCTCGACCTCGGAGGTGCCGATGCCGAAGGCCAGCGCGCCGAAGGCGCCGTGCGTGGCGGTGTGCGAGTCGCCGCAGACGATCGTCATGCCCGGCTGCGTCAGGCCCAGCTCCGGGCCGATGACGTGCACGATCCCCTGGTGCTCGGAGCCCAGCGAGTACACCGGGATGCCGAACTCGGCGCAGTTGCGCTCCAGCGTCTCGACCTGCGTGCGGCTGAGCGCGTCCTTGATCCGCGCGGCGATCGGCGTGCCGTCGGTCGGCACGTTGTGGTCGGCGGTGGCGACCGTGCGGTCGGGCCGCCGGACCGGGCGGCCGGCGAGCCGGAGCCCGTCGAACGCCTGCGGGGACGTGACCTCGTGGACGAGGTGCAGGTCGATGTAGATCAGGTTCTGGGCGACCTCGTGGGCCTCCCAGATCTTGTCGAACAGGGACTTGGGCATGGTGATCTCGTTGGTGTCCTTAACTTCTCCGCAGGCCCGCGGAGACGACCGCCAGCAGGACGGCCTCTCCGGGTCCGGGGTTCTCGAAGCGATGTGCCAGGTCGGCGTCGAAGGCGACGGTGTCGCCCTCCTGAAGCTCGTGCTCGGCGTCGTCGATGCGCAGCGTGACCGTGCCCCGCTCGACGACCGCGATCTCGCGACTGCCGGGCTCGTGCATCGGCGGGTCGCCCTCGCCGCCGGTCGCGGCGCCGGCCGCCAGCACGTGGCGGCTCAGCTCGGCGCGCTGGCCGGGCAGCGGCGGCGTGAGGATCTCGAACTCGTGGCCCTCCGCCCCGCCGCCGCGGCGACGCTCGGCGCGGCGGACGATCGAGACCGAGTCGGCCTCGTCGAGCCGCAGCAGCTGCGACAGCTTGAGCTCCAGCCCGAAGGCGATGCGCGAGGCGACCGCCAGCGTCGGCGAGGTCTCGCCGCGCTCGACCTGCGAGAGCATCGGCGCGCTGACGCCGGAGCGCTCGGCGAGGTCGCGCAGGCTGAGGTCCATCGCCTCGCGCAGCGCGCGCACGCGCGGCCCGATCTGGATCTGGTGATCGATCTGCTGGTCGGCGACGGCCATGAGGAGGCGCGTACGTTATCACGTACAAGCGTCTGATGAGCGGTTTGTAGGGTTTGCGGGGATGGGTTCCCCCGCGCTGCAGCGGCCCGACGTGCTTGTCCTCGCCGGTGGCGGCATCGTCGGCGAGGCCTGGATGCACGGCGTCCTGGCGGGGCTGGAGGACGCGACCGGCGCGGACTTCACGACGACCGAGGCGTTCGTCGGCACGAGCGCCGGGTCGATCGTCGCCGCGCGCCTGACGGCCGGGCGGCGACCGCCGCGGCCCGACGCGGGCGGCGCGGGTCGCGCGGCGCCGGGGCCGGAGCCGGCCGTGGAGGCCGGCGCGGACGGCGGCGACGGCGGCGGCGGCGACGGCGGCGACGGCGGCTCGGAGGTCGGTGGTCTGCTGCACGCCGCCAAGGGCGCCGCGCGCGACGCGGCGCGGGTCGGCTGGGCGCTCAGCGCGCCGCTGACCGGCGCGGCGGTGACGCTCGGCGCGCCCGTCGGCGCGGCCGCGCGCGCGGCGGTGCTGGGGCGCGCGGCGTCGCACGGGCGCCCGCTGCACGACCTCCACGCGCGCGTCGCGCGCTGGGGCGCGCGGTTCGACGGGCGGCTGCGGGTCTGCGCGGTCGACCGGCGGACCGGCCGGCGGGTCGTCTTCGGGGCGCCGGGCGCGCCGCCCGCCGCGGTCGCCGACGCGGTCTGCGCGTCGTGCGCGATCCCGTGGGTCTTCGCGCCGGTGGCGATCGGCGAGCGCGAGTACGTCGACGGCGGCGCGTGGTCGGTCACGAACCTCGACGCCGCCCGCGCCGGGCGCGGCACGCGGATCCTCTGCCTCGACCCGACCGCGGGCCTCGGCGGCCGCGACCGCCGCATGGCCGCGCTGCGCGGCGCGTTCCGCGTCGCGTCCGGGCTGGAGGTCCAGGCGCTCGCGCGCCGCGGCGCCGCGGTCCAGCACGTCGCGCCCGACGACGCGGCCGCGACGGCCATGGGCACCAACTTCATGGCGTCCGCGCGCGCGACCCCGGCGCTGGCCGCCGGCTACGTGCAGGGCCGGCGGCTCGGCGGCTCGTAGCCCTACCGCTTCCGCGTGGCGCGCAGCACGCTGAGCGAGCCGGTCGCGCAGTCGGCGCGCCCGGCGGCCTTCAGGCGGATCGTGCCGCGCTTGGCGGTCTTGATCGCCAGGCGGACCTGGCCGTTGGCCGCGGTGCGGCCGGCCGCGACCCGGGAGCGGCCCACCATCGCCACGACCCGCACGCCCTTCTGCGGCGTGCCGCGCAGCGCCACGCGGACGGTCAGCGTCGTGCGCCGGCCGGCGCGGATCGACTTCAACGAGGGCTTGACCTGGCAGGCGCGCGTGGGCGCGCCGGGCGACGAGCGGACGGGCGCGCCCGACGTCGCGGCGGACCGCGCGCCGATCACCGTGCCGGGCGCGATCGGCGTCAGCTCCGGGCGCACCTGGGGCGCGGAGGCGTCGCTGTCGGCCTGGTTGGCGGTGGGCACCGAGCCGGGCGGCGTGGTGTCGCCCGGCGCGCGCGGCGCGAGCGCCTCGTCGGCCAGCGAGCCGATCTTCTCCGGCGCCAGCGGGCCGAGCCACATCCGGACGAGGTCGACGTCACCGGTCAGCGGCAGCGTGCACGTGCCCTGGTAGATGCCGAAGTAGTGGTCGTCGGAGGTCAGGTTGTAGGCGATGGGATGCGGCGCCGAGAACGCGCCGCCGACCGGGCGGCCGTCGACGTAGAGGCGCAGCGCGCTGCCGTCGAAGACGCCGGCGACGTGGTGCCAGGCGCCGTTCCAGACGTCGGCGGGCGCGGCCGCGGGGGTCAGGTAGTAGGAGCTGCCGTCGAAGACGTAGAACGCGACGCCGCCGTCGCGCGCGGTGTACAGGCCGTAGGAGCCGGCCTCGCAGCCCTGCGCGCCGTGGGAGACGATGTAGCGGTAGCTGCCCGGGCTGCGGTCGGCGCGGACGACGGCCTCCAGCGTCAGGGTCGCGGGCCGGAGCTCGGGCGCCGCGGGCAGGCGCACGAACGCCTGGCCGCCGAAGCGCAGCGCGCCGCCGTTGAGGCCGGCGATCCGCGTGGGGTCGTTGGCGTCGACGCCGTCGGTCTGGCCGAGGCGGCCGTCCAGCGCGTAGGGGCCGTCGTCGAGCACGGTCTGCCCGCTGCCCTCGTCGAAGCGCCATTGGCCCACCACCGAGCTCGGCTCGGCCCCCGCGATCGACGGCGCCACCAGCGCCATCAGCAACGCGACCAGACCTACGGCCGCGCGAGACCCCCTACGTCCCCGCATTCCCGCTTCCCCCTTAGAACAGCAAAGGTGCAGCTGATCAGAACATTATCTTCACGTCCAGCCGCCCCGGCCTGACCGGTGGGCTAGTCCGAGCCGTCGGACGTGCACACGATGTTCCACATCAACGTCGCGAGCACCGCCGGTTCTTCCACGGCCGCGCCCGTCCGGCGCTTCCGGGCGCGTGGACGCGCGCGTGCGCGCGCGGGATGCGGGACCGGCGCGGACGCCGTCGCGGCGTCCGGCCGATCCTGCTCCACGGGATGGGCCTACGGCGTCTGGGCCAGCTCGGCGTCGGAGACCGCGGCCTGGGCCTTGGACACCGCGTTGCCGAGCGCGCGGACGTAGGCGATCGCCGCCGCGTGGATGATGTCGGGCTCGACAGCCTGGCCGGCGCCCGTGACCCGCTGGCCGGTGAGCACGCCCGGCGTCCCCTGCTTGACCGCCTCCTCGGGCGAGCCCAGCTCCACGACCACGGACACCTCGCCGAGCGCGTCCTGGCCGCCGGTGACGGCGTCGATGCGGAACTCGCGCAGGCGCGCGTCGATCGTGGTGGCGCTGTTGATCGCGCGGAAGATCGCGTCGATCGGACCGTCGCCGTTGAACGTGCCCTCGACGACCGCGTCCTCGGGCGTGCGCACGGCGACCTTCGCGAACGGCGGGCGCTGGTTGGAGGCCTCGACCTCGAACCACTCCAGCGAGTAGCCCTGGACGTCGCCGCGCAGCTCGTCGGTGACCAGCGCCTCGAGGTCCATCGCCGTGACCTGCTTCTTGCGGTCGGCGACCTCCTTGAAGCGCTCGAAGGCCTGCTTGAGCACCGAGCCGTCGACGGTGTAGCCGAGGTCCTCCAGCGCCTGGCGCAGCGCCGCGCGGCCGGAGTGCTTGCCGAGCACGATCGCGTTGGCGTCCAGGCCGACGGACCGCGCGTCCATGATCTCGTAGGTCTCGCGCGCCTTCAGCACGCCGTCCTGGTGGATGCCGGACTCGTGCGCGAAGGCGTTCTTGCCGACGATCGCCTTGTTGGGCTGCACGCTGTAGCCGGTCAGGCGCGAGACCAGCCGCGACGTGCGCGCGATCTCGGTCGTCACCGCGCCGGTCGTGTAGCCCAGGCGGTCCTTGCGCGTGTGCAGGAGCATGATCAGCTCCTCCAGCGACGCGTTGCCCGCGCGCTCGCCGATGCCGTTGACCGCGCACTCGATCTGCCGCGCGCCGGCGCGGACGCCGGCCAGCGAGTTGGCGACCGCCAGGCCGAGGTCGTCGTGGCAGTGCACGGAGACGACGACGTCGCGCAGGCCCGGGACCAACCCGTACAGCTCGGTCAGGAAGTCCGCGTACTCGTCCGGCGTCGCGTAGCCGACCGTGTCGGGGATGTTGATCGTGGTGGCGCCCTCGTCGAGCGCGATCTGCAGCACCTCGGCGGTGAACGCCGCCTCCGAGCGCGTCGCGTCCATCGGCGAGAACTCGACGTCCTCGCAGAGCGCCTTGGCCTGCGCGACCGAGGCGCGGGCCAGGCCCTTGACGTCCTCGCGCGTGGACTGCAGCTGGTGCTCGATGTGGATGTCGGAGGTGCTCAGGAAGGTGTGGATCCGAGGTCGCTCCGCGTCCTGGATGGCCTCCCAAGCACGATCGATGTCGGCGCTGTTGGCTCGCGCCAGGCCGCAGATGACCGGGCCGTCGACCTCGCGCGCGATCGTCCGCACGGCCTCGAAGTCGCCGGGCGAGGCGATCGGGAACCCGGCCTCGATGATGTCCACGCCGAGGCGCGCGAGCTGCTGGGCGATCTCCAGCTTCTCGGCCGCGTTGAGCGAGATGCCCGGCGACTGCTCGCCGTCGCGCAGCGTGGTGTCGAACAGCAGGACGCGGTTCGGGTCTTCGGGTACCAAGGACATGTCGTTGCTTCTCCGTTCTCAGGTGGGCTCGTGGGTGCGACTTCTCGGTGCTGGTTCGCGGCTTCTGGCGGCCGCCACGCGCTGCTGATCCCCCTAGCGGGGGAGGAGAAGAAGTCGAAGGTCGAGCGAGCGGAACGACATGGACTTGGAACGACCTTAGCAGGGGTGCGCGGGATCTTCTACGGAACCAGCACCACCTTGCCAACGTTCTCCCGCCTCCCGAGGATCCGGTGGGCGTCGGGCGCGTCGGCGAACGGGATCGCGGCGTGGACGACCGGCTGGATCGTGCCGTCGTCCAGCGCGGCGCGCAGCGGCGTGATCCACGGCTCCAGCGTGCCGCGGTCGTCCCAGAGCGCGAGCATGTTGAGGCCGACGACCGCCTTGGACTCCGACATCTGCTTGATGAGGTCGAAGCCGCGGATCATCGCCAGCGCCTGCGGCGCGGCCTTGCGCAGGTTGCGCGTGTCGTCGCGGTGGACCGAGGACGCGCCGAACGCCACGACGCGGCCGCCCGGCCGGAGCAACTTGTAGGACCGGCGCACCGACGTGCCGCCGATCGCGTCCATGACGAGGTCGTAGGGCGGCAGGCCCTTCCACCAGCGCTTGGCGCGGTAGTCGATCGCGCGGTCGACGCCGAGCTGCGCGAGCCGCGCGTGCTTGCCCGGAGACGCGGTGCCGTGGACCTCGGCGCCCGCGGCCTTGGCCAGCTGCGTCGCCGCGATCCCGACGCCGCCGGCGGCCGCGTGGATCAGCACGCGCTCGCCGGGGCGCAGCGAGCCGTAGCCCACCAGCGCCGCCCAGGCGGTGGCGTAGTTGACCGGGATCGCCGCGCCCTGCTCGAAGGACAGCCCGTCGGGCAGCGCGATCGCGTCCCGCTCCCCCACCACCACGTGCTCGGCGTAGCCGCCGAAGCGCGTGCCCGCGACGACGCGCTGCCCCTGCCGCGCCGGGTCGACGCCCGCGCCGACCGCGGCGATCGTCCCCGCGACCTCGTAGCCGACCACGCACGGCGGCTTGGGCGCCTCGGGGTAGAGCCCGACGCGCGCCATCGTGTCGGCGAAGTTCACGCCCGCCGCGCGGACCGCGACGCGCACCTGGCCGGGACCGGGCGGCCCCGGATCGGGCCGCTCCTGCACCTGCAGGACCGACGGGTCCCCGTGTCTGGTGATCACGACCGCTCTCATGCGCAGCAGCCTAAACCGGCGCGGGCGTCGTCGCGAGCGCTTGGGCGCATGGGCGCGCGGCGCTATTCCGGAACCAGCGCCTCTTCCTCGGTGACCACGGCCGTCTGCACCGGCGGGTCCTGCAGGGCGGTCGCCGTCGCGGCCTCGAAGTAGGGCCTTCGGGAGAAGAAGCTGCGGTAGGGCCGCAGCGTGAAGAGCATCAGCACCCCGCCCGCGATCAGGCCGCCGATCCCGATCAGCACGGGGATCTCGATGCCGTGGAAGGGCTTGGTGTAGTTGTAGCCCTGGGCATAGCCCTTGGTGCCGTAGTCGATGTAGGCGTAGACGAACACCACGGTCAGGGCGATGAACCCGAGCATCGGCATCACGCCCGCCACGAAGAAGTTCCGCAGCGATCCCGCCCACGTGCGCCGGTAGTAGAAGACGCACGCCAGGCCGGTGAAGCCGTAGTACCAGGCGATCATGAAGCCGATCGCGGTGACCGAGTCGCCGAGCACGTTGTTGGACAGCTCGTTGACGGCCAGGTACCAGACCGCGGAGATCGCGCCCATGGCGATCGTCGAGATCGTCGGCGTCATGTAGCGCGGGCTGACGCGGCCGAACGAGCGCGGCAGCGCGCCCCAGCGCGCCATCGACAGGCTCGTGCGCGCGGTCGGCAGGATCGTCGTCTGCGTCGAGGCCGAGGCGCTGCTGAGCACGGCGATGATCAGCAGCTTGTCCAGCGGCGACCCGAACACGTCGTGGCCGAGGACGCTCAGTACGTCGTCGGAGTTGTGGGTCAGCGTGTGCTCCCCGCCGTAGGCCTGGGCGGCGAAGGACACCACGACGTAGATCATCACCAACAGCAGGGTCGACACGACCGCGGCCTTGCCCGGGCCGGTGTGGGCGTTCTCGGACTCCTCGTTGACCGCGACCCCGGAGTCCCACCCCCAGTAGATGAAGATGCCGAGCAGGATGCCGTCGACCATCGCCCTCCAGGAGGAGATCGCGAACGGGTTCAGCCAGGAGAGGCTGATGCCCGGTGCCGTCGGCACGTTGGTCACCGCGACCTTGATCAGCGCGACGATCGCGAACAGCGCGAGCGTCGCGATCTCGGCGGTCAGCAGCCAGCGCTGCGTGGCGGCGTTGAGCTCGATGCCGATGACGCAGATCCAGGTCATCACGGCGATCCAGACCAGGCCGACCAGCGTCACCGCCCACGTCGTGCTCGCCGCGCTGTGCCAGCCGAAGAGCAGGAACGTGTAGATGCCGGCGACCTGCGCCAGCGAGGCCATGACGATGATGTCGGCGGCGATGATCGCCCAGCCGGTCACCCACCCCATGTGCGGCCCCAGCCCGCGCGTGACCCAGGCGAACGACGTGCCGCAGTCGGGATCGGCCCGGTTCATGTACGCGTAGGCGAACGCGATCAGGAGCATGGGCACGAACGACACGAGCAGCACCGCGGGCGCCGCCAGCCCGACGCCGGGCACCGCCACGATGAAGCCGAGGGTCGCCGCCAGGCTGTAGGCCGGCGCCGTGGAGGCAACCCCGATGACGACGTTCGACGCGTAGCCGATGGCCCCGGACTTCAGGCCCTTCTGCCCTGCGGCATGGCCCTCCATGGCCCGCTGTCTGCCCGCGGACGAACCGCGGGACACGTTGCTTTGTTACCGCAGTGTTAGCCCCGCGCGGTGGCCTCGGCCAGCTCGAACGGCGCCTCTTCCTCGTCGGCGTCCGGCCCGCCGTCGAAGCCGCCGCCGGTGGCGATCCGGTCGCGTCGGGCGAGGTGGCGCTGCAGCAGCACGTTCAGGCCCATGAGCACCAGGACGGCGAGCAGCAGCATCGTCGCCAGCACGTTGACCTCGGCGGGCACGCCCTGGCGCGTCGCGCCGAAGATGTAGAGCGGGAACGTCTGGGTCGAGCCGGCGTTGAACGACGTCACGACGTAGTCGTCGACGGAGATCGCCGCGGCCAGCAGCGCGGCCGCCGCGACGCCCGGCGCGATCATCGGCAGCGTCACCTTGCGGAACGTCGTCCACTCCGCCGCGCCGAGGTCCATGGCCGCCTCCTCGATGTGGCGATCCATGCCCTCCAGCCGGGCTCTCACCGTCACCACCACGTAGGACACCGTGAACATCACGTGGGCGATGATGATCGTGACCATGCCCGTGTCGATGTGGGCGGTCAGGAACATCCCGAGCAGCGCGGCGCCGAGGACGACCTCCGGCGTGGCCAGCGGCAGGAACACGAACATGTCGGTCACGCCCTTGCCGCGGAAGCCGTAGCGCACGAGCGCCAGCGCCATGAACGTGCCCAGCGCCACCGCGATGATCGTCGTCGCCAGCGCGATGATCAGCGAGTTGGTCAGCGCCGTCGTCAGGTCGCTGTTGGCGAACGGGTGCGCCCAGTGCTTGAACGTGAAGCCCTGCCAGGTGAAGTTGAAGCGTCCCTTGTTGTCGTTGAACGAGTAGAGGATGACGATGAAGATCGGGATGAAGAGGTACAGCAGCGCGAGCGTCGACCAGACCCCGAGCATCCCGTTGCGGACGCGATCGTTGCGGAGCATCAGACGGCCTCCCTCAGCGACTTGGTCCCGAGCAATCGGCCGTAGATGAGGATCCCGACCAGGATCGCGGCCATGAGGATGAACGACAGCGCCGCCGCCGTCGGGTAATCCAAGATGTTGATGAACTTGCTCTGGATGACGTTGCCGATCATGTACTGGTTCGGCGTCCCCAGGAGCGCGGCGTTGATGAAGTCGCCGCAGGCCGGGATGAACGTCAGCAGCGACCCGGCGAAGATGCCCGGCAGCGCCAGCGGCAGCGTGACCTTGCGGAACGCCGTGGTGCGGCTGGCGTAGAGGTCGGTGGCGGCCTCGATCAGGCGCCGGTCGATCTTCTCCAGCGACACGTACAGCGGCAGCGCCATGAAGGGCAGGAAGTTGTAGGTGATTCCCGCGATGACCGCGCCGGTCGTCGCCAGCAGGCGGCCGTCGGACGACAGCAGGCCGAGGTCCTGGAAGCGGTGCACGACCCAGCCGTTGTCGTTGAGGATCAGCTGCCAGGAGACCGTCCGCAGCACGTAGGACGTGAAGAACGGCAGCACGACGAGCAGCAGCATGAAGTTCTTGAAGCGGCCCGCCTTGTAGGCGATGAAGTAGGCCAGCGGGAACGCGATGACCAGGTCGAGGATCGTCGCCGCGCCGGCGTACAGGACGCTGCGGCCGAACTGGGTGCCGTAGTCGCTGATCGCGTGGCTGTAGGTCGCCCAGTGCCACTGCAGCGTGTAGCCCTGCTCGGGGTTTCCGGTCATCAGCGACACGCCGAGCTGGTTGACCAGCGGGATCGCGAAGAAGACGATCAGCCACAGCAGGCCCGGCCCGAGGAACAGGTAGGGCAGCAGCGTGCGGCGGGTGCGGAGGCTCAGGCGCAGCATCGGCTCAGGCCCCCGTCACGTTGGCCATCGCCGACTGCATCGCCCGCTCGTCGGTCGGGTTCAGCGCCGGGTAGGGATAGAGCCGCTTGCGCACGTCGTCGGGCGGGAAGATCAGCGGGTTGTTGGCGATGTCGGGGTCCGTCTTGAGCAGGACCTCCTTGGCGCCGTCGACCGGGCTGATGTAGTTCACGTACGCGGCCACCTTGGCCGCCACCTCGGGCTCGTAGTAGTAGTTCATGAGCACCTCGGCCCCGTAGGGATGCGCCGTCGGCTTGGGCATCATCAAGTTGTCGGTCCACAACATGGCGCCCTCCTTCGGGTAGATGAACTCCAGGTCGGGGTTGTCGGCCTGCAGCTGCACCAGGTCGCCGGAGTAGGCGACGCAGACCCAGACGTTGCCCTTGGCCAGGTCGGTCGTGTAGTCGTTGCCCGTGAAGCGGCGGATCTGCCCGTCGTCCTTGGCCTTGCTGATCTTGTCGATGGCCTTGAGGATGTCGTCGATCTTGGCCGTCGACGCGTCGATGCCCATGCCCAGCAGCACCAAGCAGGCCGTGTCGTAGGGCTCCGACAGCATCGTCACGCGGCCCTTGAACGCCGGGTCGAAGAGGTCGTTGACGCTCTCCAGCTTGCGCCCGGTCTTCTTGGGGTTGTAGCCGATCCCGGTGCCGCCGGACTGCCACGGCATCGTGTAGGTCCGGTGCGGGTCGTAGTTGATCGACCGCAGGTTGGAGACCAGGTTCTTGGCGTTGGGGATGTTCTTCTTGTCCAGCGGCGTGCAGTAGCCGTCGCGCACCCAGCGCGAGGCCATGTAGTCGGTCAGCGTGACGATGTCGCGGCCGATGTCCTGGCCCTGGGCCAGCTGCTGACGGACCTTCCCGAAGAACTCGAAGTTGTCGTTGATCTCCTCGACGTACTTCACGTTCACGCCGTAGCGCTTGTCGAACTGCTTGAGCGAGTGCTTGTCGATGTACAGCGGCCAGTTCGACCACACCAGGCCCGCCATCGAGGCCTTCGGGTGGTTGACCTCGACCGGCTTGCTGACGTTGACCCGGTTCTGGGCCTCGCCCTCGATCGAGCAGCCGGCCAGCGCGGAGCCCAGCGCGGTCAGGCCGAGAGCCGCGGCGCCGCCGCGCCCGAGGAAGCGGCGGCGGTTGACGCCGCGCGGCCCCTCGAACAGCAGCCGCTCGAGCGCGCGCTCGACGTCGGCGTCGCGCGGCTCAGGCATCCGGCGTGACCACGAAGGTGTGCTGCGGGTCCCAGGTCAGCAGGACCTCCTGGCCGACGCCGAGCGTCTGCGGCTGGGCACCGTCGCGGTTGGGGGCGAAGACCGTGAGCTCCTCGCCGCCCGGCGCGGTGATGACGTACTGGATCGAGACGCCCAGGAACGACGCGACCGTGACGCGGCCGCGCAACGCGTTGCGCCCGGACGGCACGCCGTCGGCGGCCGGGAGCAGCTCGACCTTCTCGGGGCGGACGCCGATCCGGACCGCGTCGCCGGGCGCCTCGTCCATCCGCGCGCACGGGACGCGGACGGTGCCGTCGCGCGTCTCGACCGTCGCGATGTCGGTGCCGCGCTCCAGCACCTTGCCGTCGACGAGGTTGGAGATCCCCAGGAAGTTCGCGACGAACGCGGTGCGCGGGCGCTCGTACAGGTCCTCGGCGGAGCCGGCCTGCTCGATCCTGCCCTTGTTCATGACCGCGATCGTGTCGGCCATGGACATGGCCTCCTCCTGGTCGTGGGTCACGTGCACGAACGTGATCCCGACCTCCCGCTGGATCTTCTTCAGCTCGATCTGCAGCTGCTTGCGCAGGCGCAGGTCCAGCGCGCCGAGCGGCTCGTCGAGCAGCAGCGCGCGCGGCCGGTTGACGAGCGCGCGGGCCAGCGCGACGCGCTGCGCCTGGCCGCCCGAGAGCTGGCCGGGCTTGCGCTTGGCCAGCGGGCCGAGCTGCACCATCTCCAGCGCCTCGCCGACGCGCTTGGTCGCCTCGGCCTTGCCCACGCCCTTGCGCTCCAGGCCGAACGCGACGTTGCGCTCGACGCTGAGGTGCGGGAACAGCGCGTAGGACTGGAAGACCGTGTTGACGTCGCGCTTGTAGGGCGGCAGGTCGGTGACCTTCTGGCCGCCGAGGTACACGATGCCGTCCGACGGATCCTCGAAGCCGCCGATCATGCGCAGCGTCGTCGTCTTGCCGCAGCCCGACGGGCCCAGCAGCGCGTAGAACGCTCCGCGCTCGATCGACAGCGTCAGGTCGTCGACGGCGACCATGTCGCCGAAGCGCTTCGTGACGTTCTCGAGATGGATGTCGGCATCCGCCGACGACGTCGCGCCGGGGCGCTCCTCCTCGGGAGCTGCGGTCGGTGACCCCTCCATACAACGGCCCTCCTCAACTGGCCTTCACCGGATCGTCCAAACCTAGACAGGCCCGAGCACCGCAGTCAACGCGCTTTCCGCCGGCGGGTCGACGAAACGGCACCCGACTTGTCCGAACTGGAGCATAGGCGGGCCGGGTACCTTCGAAGCGTGCCTCCGCGCACAACCGGCATGGCGGGCGCCGACGCCCAGGACGACTTCCTACGCGCACGGCGCCGTTTGGCGCTTTCGCGGCTGCGACGCCGGCTGCGACGCGAGCCCGGCGACGTCGATCACATCCTGCCCTTCGACGAGGTGGTGTCAGCGCTGGGACGGGTGCAGGAGCGCGACGCCGGGCTCCGCGTCATCCCGCTCGACGCGATCGTCGGGACGGTCGACCGCCTGCAGGGGTTCGACCGCCACTTCCGCCCCACGTCGCCGGCCGTCCGGGCGCGGTGGGAGCGGATCGCGACGGCGATGCGCCGGGGCGAGCCGATGCCGCCCATCGACGTGTACCGGGTGGGCGACGCGTACTTCGTGCGCGACGGGCACCATCGCGTGTCGGTGGCGCGGGCCCTGGGTCGGGTCGACATCGACGCGCACGTCACGGACGTCGTCACGCGCGTCGGCGCCGGCCGCGACCTGCTGCGGGCCGACCTGCCGCTGAAGTCCCACGAGCGCGTGTTCTTCGAGCGCGTGCCGCTGCCCCGCGAGGCGCGCGAGCGCGTGCGACCGAGCGATCCGTGGGACTTCGGGCGGCTGGCGGAGAACGTCGAGGCCTGGGGCTGGCGGTGGTGCCAGGAGCACTCGCGGCTCATGGACCGGCGCGAGCTGGCGCGGCGCTGGTACGAGGAGGAGTACCTGCCGGTGGTGACGCTGCTGCGCGACGCGGGGATGTCGACGGGGCGCGGCGGGACGGAGGCCGACGCGTACCTCCGGGTGGGCGCGGATCGCTACCGGCTGCTACGGACCCACGAGTGGAGCGAGGACGTGCTGGCGCGGCTGCGGGACGCGGAGGCGGCGCGGCTGGGCTGAGGGGGGGCGCTGGGGCGGCGGTGGCGTGGGCGGCGGCGCGAGCGTGGGCGGCGCTGACGCGCTCGGGCGTGCGGGTGCCGCTCCACGCCGGCGGCCGAGTCACCGAGGGGAACGAGGCCGGGGCGGCAGCGCCGGCGTCGGCGGCACCTGGGCGGCGTCCGCGACCCAGGGCGGGCGATTCGGGGCCGGGGCGGGATGCGGGTCACTGCGAACGTCCATGCGACGTTCGCAGTGACCCGCGTCGAGGGTTCGGGGCCGAAGCATCAGGTCGACGGACCGCTTGGCCCGGAGCGACCGCGACCGGTGGCGCTTTCGTGTTGCCATGCGACACGAAGGCGCCATTGGTCGTCTCTTCGGCCCCGAACGGCCCGCCCGGAACCCGGAGGCCTCGCCCGCGGACGACCGTAGGCGGTGGCCACGCCAACTCGGCCTCGCTCCCCTCGGTGACTTGGCCACCAGCGTGGAGCGGTGCCACGAGCGCCGAGCGCGCCGGCGCCGCCTACGTCCGCGGTACCTCGGCCTCCCCCGCCTCGCCCGGCGCCTCCGGCGCCACCGCCGCCGCCCCGCGCCCATCCACCCGGATCGCCCGGCCGTCCTCGTGGAACAGGTGGATCCGGCTGCTGTCCATCCACAGCCGCGCCTGCTCGCCTTGCGCCACCGACGTCTCGGCGTCCAGCCGGGCGACGGCGCGGCCCTCGGTGTCCGGGAGGTCCGCGGCGCCCGCGTCGGCGGCCAGCTCCGCCAGCTCGTCGTGCGAGACGCCGGCGCCCTCGTAGTTGAAGTAGGCGTACACCTCGGAGCCCATCGACTCGGTGATGTCGATCGGCGCCTCGAACACCACGCCGTGCGAGGCCTGCTCGCCGACCAGCGCGGCGTCCTCGAAGTGCTCGGGCCGGATGCCGACGACGAGGTCGCCGCGGCCGTTGGACTGCGACAGCGCGCGACGGTGCGTGTCGTCCAGCGGCACGTCGGCGAACGGCAGCTTCAGCGTGTCCCCGTCGACGCGCGCCGCGAAGAAGTTCATCGACGGCGAGCCGATGAAGCCGGCCACGAACAGGTTGTCGGGCCGCTCGTACAGGTTCTTGGGCGTGTCGACCTGCTGCAGGACGCCGGCGCGCATGACCGCGACGCGGTCGCCGAGCGTCATCGCCTCGGTCTGGTCGTGCGTGACGTAGATCGTCGTCGTGCCCAGCCGCGACTGGATCCGCGACACCTCCGCGCGCATCTGGACGCGCAGCTTGGCGTCGAGGTTCGACAGCGGCTCGTCCATCAGGAACGCCTTCGGCGAGCGGACGATCGCCCGCCCCATCGCCACGCGCTGGCGCTGGCCGCCGCTGAGGTTCGCGGGCTTGCGCTCCAGGTGCTGGGTCAGGTCGAGGATCTGCGCGGTCTGCTCGACGCGCTGCTTGACCTCCGCGTCGGGCACCTTGGCCAGCCGCAGCGGGAAGGCCATGTTCTCGGCGACCGTCATGTGCGGGTACAGCGCGTAGGACTGGAAGACCATCGCGATGTCGCGGTCCTTCGGCGCGCGGTCGTTGACGACCTGGCCGTCGATCAGCAGCCGGCCGCCGGTGATGTCCTCCAGCCCGGCGACCATCCGCAGGGCGGTGGACTTCCCGCAGCCCGACGGCCCGACCAGGATCAGGAACTCGCCGTCGCCGATCTCCAGGTTGAGGTTCTTGACCGCCTCGTAGCCGTCGTCGTAGCGCTTGGTGATGTCGTCGAGGGTGATGCCCGCCATGACGCTGTGCTCCTAGCCCTTGACCGCGCCGGCCGTCAGGCCCGCGACGATCCGCCGTTGGAAGAAGAGGACCATCACGACGATCGGGATCGTCACGATGATCGCCGCCGCCGCGATCGCGCCCGTCGGCGCGGTGAACTGCGAGACGCCGGTGAAGCTCTGGATCGCGGGCGGCACCGTCTGCGCCCGCGTCGTGGACGTCAGCGACAGCGCGAAGATGAAGTCGTTCCAGGCGTAGATGAACACCAGGATCGCCGTTGTGAAGACGCCGGGCGCGGCGAGCGGCAGGATGACCTTGCGGAACGCCTGCGCCGGTGTGGCCCCGTCCATCTGCGCCGCCTGCTCCAGCTCCCACGGGATCTCCCGGAAGAACGCGCTGAGCGTGAAGATCGCCAGCGGCAGCGTGAACGTCATGTAGGGGATGATCAGCCCGGGCCACGTGTCGTAGAGCCCGAGCGTGCGCCACATGTCGTACAACGGGCCGACGATCGACACCGGCGGGAACATCGCGATCGCCAGCGACGCGCTGAGGATCAGCCGCTTGCCGGGGAACTCCAGCCGCGCGATCGCGTAGGCCGCCATCGACGCCAGCACGACCGCGATGACCGTCGAGATCGCCGCGATCCCGATCGAGTTGCGCAAGGCCTTGGTGAAGATGTCCTGGTGGAAGATGCTCGAGTAGTTGTCGAACGAGAACGTCTTCGGGATCAGCCGCCCGTCGTTGACCGTCGCCGGCGTCTTCAGCGACAGCGACAGCAGCCACAGCACCGGGAACAGCGCCGCGACGACGATGATCAGCTCGGCCCCGGCCCACCCGAACCAGCGCTTGCGATCGACGGCCATGCTCAGCGCTCCCCTCGCTGCTGGGCCAGGTTGGCCCCCAGGAACTTGACGTAGACGAAGGCGATGATCAGCACGCAGAGGAACGTCAGCACCGACACCGCCGAGCCGAGGCCGAGGTTCAGCCGGACCAGCAGCGTGTTGTAGGACAGCTGCGAGACGCTCTCGATCGCGCGGTTGGAGCCGTTGGACAGCACCTGCACCGTGTCGAAGATCCGGAACGCGTCGAGCGTGCGGAACAGCAGCGCGACGAGGATCGCCGGCTTCATCAGCGGCACCGTGATCTTCCAGAAGCGCTGCCACGTGGTCGCGCCGTCGACCTTGGCGGCCTCGTGCAGGTCGTCGGGGACCAGCGCCAGGCCGCTGAGCAGCAGCAGCGCCATGAACGGCGTGGTCTTCCAGACCTCGGCGAGGATCGCCACCAGGTAGGTCGACCACGTCACGATCAGCGGGTCCTGCTGGAGGTTGAGGACCACCGGGACGAAGCCGCCGTCGGCCTTGGAGAACGCCAGCCGCCAGGCGAACGCCGCGACGACCGTGACGATCCCGTAGGGCACGAGCGCGCTGGTGCGGATCAGCCCGCGGCCCATGATCGCGCGGTGCATCGCCAGCGCCAGCAGCATGCCGAGCACCAGCTCGATCGAGACCGAGAACACGGTCAGCACCATGGTGTGGAAGAGGTCCTTCCACCACAGATTGGAGGTCAGGACCGTGATGTAGTTGTCGAGGCCGATCCACGCCGTGCGGTCCGGGAAGCGCAGGTCGCTGCGGTGCAGCGACAGCCAGATCGCGTACAGGATCGGATAGGCGGTGACCGCCAGCATCACGATCACCGCGGGCGCGCAGAGCATCCACCCCAGCTTGCGCTCGGCGCGCGTGCGCTCGCTGACGCGCGGCTTGGGCCGGCCCTCCAGCTCGCCCCGCTCGACCTGGGCTCCGGCGGCGGTCGGTGCGCTCGTGCTCACAGCAGCCCCTTCGATTCGAGCGCGTTCTTGACGCGCTGCCTGAGCTGGTTCAGCGTCGACTTGGTGTTGCCGATGTTCTTGGCCGGCGACAGCGTCGTGTAGACGGCCAGCGACACGTCGGAGTACAGCGGCGTCACCGGCCGCACGCCAGCGGTGTCGATCTGCTGCTTGACGAGGTTCGCGAAGGGATAGGACTTCTGGAACTTGGGGTCGTCGTAGACCTTGGCGAGCGTCGGCGGCAGCGAGTCGAGCTGCGCGTAGAGGCGCTCGGGCTCCTCGGAGGACAGGCACGTCGCCGCGTCGAAGGCCTGCTGCGGGTGCTTGGTGTGCGAGCCCACGCCCCAGTTGAAGCCGCCGATCGGCGCCTTGTTGCCGGTCCCCTCCTTCACCGACGGGTACGGCGCCCACGCGATGTCGTCCTTGAGGCCCTTGACCGTCGTGTTGGACTGGGCCGAGGCGTACACGAACGGGTAGTTGAGCTCGAACGCCGTGCCGGTCGGGACCTCGAAGGCCTGGCGCGCCTGGTCCTCCTTGGCCGCCGGCAGCGACGGATGGCCGGGGCCCTTCGCGAAGCGCTTCATGATGTCGATCGCCGTCGTCGACGGGCGCTCCTGCAGCCCGACCGTGTCGGGGCCGCGCAGGATCGAGCCGCCCGCTGACTGGATGACCGAGTTGAACCACACGGTCGTGCCCTCGTACTGAGCGTTGGTGTAGGCGATCTTCGTGTGGAGCTTGGTCGCCGTGTCGATCAGCTGATCCCAGGTGCGCGGGACCGGCAGGCCCTTCAGCTGGCTCTTGCGGTACCAGAGCAGCTGGGTGTTGGAGTTGCCCGGCGCCGCGTAGAGCTTGCCCTGGTAGGTCGCGGTGCGCAGCGGGCCCGCGAGCCGGCCCTGGCGCAGCTCGGCGACCTTGGCCGCCGGGAACGGCAGGATCCACTTGGCCTCCGCGAACTCCGCGGTCCACACGACGTCCATGGCCATCAGGTCGATCGAGCTGTCCCCCGCGGCCAGCCGGCGCACCAGCGACTGGCGCTGGCTGTCGGCATCGGTGCCGAGAAGGTTCACCTTGATGGTGTACTCGCCGCCCGAGTGCTGTGAGCAGTACTGCGCGGCCTTCTGGAACGAGCCGCCCGGCTGATTGCCGGCCCACCAGTTCAGCGTGACCGTTCCAGAGCTGTTGGATCCCCCACCGCAGGCCGCGATCCCGAAGGAGACCGCCACCAGCGCCAGGACCGAGGTGACCCGACTCGACATGGCGGAGGTCACGTACCCAATGCACAGCGCCCCGAACCACGGTCCGGGGCGCTTTTGTGGAGTGTTGTCGCGCGGCGGGGCCGCGCGGGGCGCTAGGCCAGCGTGATCGCGCGGCCGCCGTCGAAGCCGTCGGAGGTCGCGATCGCGTTGACGACCTCGGCCGGCGCCGGGGCGTCGGTGGTGACGACCATGACGGCCTCGCCGGTGTCGCCGTCGGCCTCGTCCTGGCGGCCGACCGCCGCCGAGACGATGTTCACGCCGGCCTCGCCGAAGGCGGTGCCGATGCGGCCGATGACGCCCGGGCGGTCGCCGTAGCGGAAGACCGCGAGGTGCTCGTCGAGCTGGACGTCGAGCCGCTGGCCCCACGCCTCCAGCAGGTGCGGGCGGTTCTTGCGGCCGAACGTCGTGCCGACGACGCGCTGCGCCCGATCCCCGGAGTGCACGGTGACGCGCACGAGGTTCTCGAAGTCGCGGGCGTTGTCGTTCTTGGTCTCGACGACCTCGATGCCGCGCTCCTTGGCGACCGCCGGCGCGTTGACGACGTTCAGCTCCTCCTCGGTCTTGCCCGCGAGGACGCCCAGCAGCGTGGCGGTGGCCAGCGGCCGCGTGTCGTAGTCGGCGATGCGGCCCAGCAGCTCGATCTCGATCTTGTCGACGCTCGAGCCCTCGGCCAGCGCCATCGCGACCGTGCCGAGCTGCCGGCAGAGCGGCGCGTACGGGCCGAGGACCTCCAGGTCCTCCGCCTTGATCGCCGGGACGTTGACGGCCGTCGTGACCGAGCCGCCGGTCAGCGCGGCGACGACCTGCTCGGCGGCCTGGAAGCCGGCGCGGTCGGTCGCCTCGGCGGTCGAGGCGCCGAGGTGCGGCGTCACGATCACGTTGGGGCGGCCGAAGAACGGCGACTCGGTGACCGGCTCGGAGCGGAACACGTCCAGCGCCGCGCCGCCGACCTTGCCGCTGTCCAGCGCGGCGACCAGGTCCTCGTCGTTGATCAGCGGGCCGCGAGCCACGTTGAGGACCTTGACGCCGTCCTTGCACTTGGCGATCGCCTCGGCGTCCAGCCAGCCCTCGGTCTCGGGCGTCTTGGGCAGGTGCAGTGTCAGGAAGTCGGCCTCGGCGTAGACGGCGTCGGAGTTGTCGGCCTTCTCGACGCCCAGCTCCTTGTAGCGCTCGGCCGACACGAAGGGGTCGAACGCGAGGACGCGCATCCCGAAGGGCTTGGCGCGGGCGGCGACCAGCTGGCCGATGCGGCCGAAGCCGAGGATGCCCAGGACCTTGCCGTCCAGCTCGACGCCCGACCACTTCGAGCGCTCCCACTTGCCCTCGTTGGACAGCGCCGCGTGCGCCTGCGGCACGTTGCGGGCCAGGGCCAGCAGCAGCGCCATCGTGTGCTCGGCGGCGGTGACGACGTTGGACTCCGGCGCGTTGGCGACGACGATCCCGCGCTTGGTCGCGGCCGGGACGTCGACGTTGTCGACGCCGACGCCGGCGCGGCCGATGGCCTTCAGGTTGGTGGCCTTCTCGATGAGGTCGGCCGTCATCTTGGTGGCCGAGCGGATCAGGAGGCCGTCGTAGTTGGGGATCTCGGCCTCGAAGTCGAAGCCGTCGACCTCGAACGCCGTCGTGACGTCGAAGTGCTGCTTGAGGAGATCGATCCCGCTGGCGCCGATCTTCTCGGCGACCAAGACCTTCACGTTGCCGTTGCCGCTCATCAGGCCTGGGCCTCCACCACGTAGTCGATGCACTTGGTCAGCTGCCGCACGTCCTCGGGATCGATCGCCGGGAACATCCCGATCCGCAGCTGGTTGCGGCCGAGCTTGCGGTAGGGCTCGGTGTCGACGATGCCGTTCTCGCGCAGCGTCTGGGCGACGGCGGCGGCGTCGATGGCGTCGGCGAAGTCGATCGTGCCGACGACGTAGGAGCGCTTGGCCGGGTCGGCGACGAACGGCGTGGCGTACTCGCTGCGCTCCGCCCAGTCGTAGAGGATCGTGCTGGACTCGCGGCTGCGGCCGGACGCGAAGTCGAGGCCGCCGTTGCCGTTCATCCACTCCAGCTGCGCGTTGAGGAGGATCAGCGTGCCGAGCGCGGGCGTGTTGTAGGTCTGGTCCTTGAGCGAGTTGTCCAGCGCCGTGGTCAGCGACAGGAACTCGGGGATCCAGCGGTCGTCGCGCGCGCCGATCTCGGCGATGCGCTCCTGCGCGGCGGGGCTGAGCAGCGCCAGCCAGAGGCCGCCGTCGGCGGCGAAGCACTTCTGCGGCGCGAAGTAGTACACGTCGGTCTGCGCGACGTCGACGGGCAGGCCGCCGGCGCCGGAGGTCGCGTCGATCGCGACGAGCGCGCCCGCCTCGCCGCTGCCGGCCGGGCGCTCGATCGGGACCATGACGCCGGTCGAGGTCTCGTTGTGCGCCCAGGCGACGACATCGTGACCCGCGGCGTACTGCGGCGCCGGTGCGTCGCCGGGCTCGGACTTGACGACCGTCGGGTCGGCCAGGAACGGGGCGCCGGCGGCGACGTTGGCGAACTTGTTGGAGAACTCGCCGTAGCTGAGGTGTAGCGAGCGCTCGCGGATGAGGCCCGCGGCGGCGGCGTCCCAGAACGCGGTCGTGCCGCCGTTGCCGAGGGCGACGACGTAGCCGTCCGGAAGGCCGAAGAGGTCGGCGAGGCCCGAGCGGACGCTGCCGACGAGGCCCTTGACCGGCTTCTGGCGGTGCGACGTGCCCATCAGGTGGGCGTCGCGCGTCGCCAGCGTGGCGAGCTGCTCGGGGCGAACCTTCGACGGACCGCAGCCGAAGCGCCCGTCGGCGGGCTTGAGGTCTTCGGGGATGGTGAGCGTGCTTGCGCTCGTCGTCATGGGGCTCCTCGGGGTCGGGATGAAGGTGCCCAGGCGTGCGGCGGAGATGAGGCCGCCGCTCCACGGTGGTTAGCCCACCTCGAGACGCCAGTCGCGACGGCCTCTGGAGAGTACCGAACGGCCGGCGGGGCGGGTCGTGTCCGGACGGTGAACGGTGGCCGGGTTGGCTAGGCGCGAGCGGCGCGGGGCCGACGCAAGCGGCCGGCGACCGACGGCGCCTTCGTGTGCCGTGGCGACACGAAGGCGCCGTCGGTTGAGCGTCGGGCCCGAACGACCGCCCGGAGCCCGGCCCAGACGGGCTAGAACTCCGTCTGGATCCAGTCCATGTGGGAGCGCAGCTCCTTGCCGACGTGCTCGACCTTCGTGTCGGCCTGCTCGGCGCGCATGCGCTTGAAGTTCTCCTGGCCGGCGCGGTTCTCGGCGATCCACTCGCGGGCGAAGGTGCCGTCCTGGATCTCGCCGAGGATCTTCTTCATCTCGGCGCGGGTGGCGTCGTTGACCACGCGGGGGCCGCGGGTGTAGTCGCCGTACTCGGCCGTGTTGGAGATCGAGTAGCGCATGCCGGCGAGGCCCTTCTCGTACATGAGGTCCACGATCAGCTTGAGCTCGTGGAGGCACTCGAAGTAGGCCATCTGCGGGTCGTAGCCCGCCTCGACGAGCGTGTCGAAGCCGGCCTGGACCAGCGCGGAGGCGCCGCCGCAGAGGACGGCCTGCTCGCCGAAGAGGTCGGTCTCGGTCTCCTCCTTGAAGGTGGTGTCGAAGACCCCGCCGCGCGTGCAGCCGATGCCCTTGGCGTAGGCCAGCGCGAGCGCCTTGGCGTTGCCCGTGGCGTCCTGGTGGATCGCGACGAGGCCGGGGACGCCGGAGCCCTCGGTGTACTGGCGGCGGACGAGGTGGCCGGGGCCCTTGGGAGCGGCCAGGCCGACGTCGACGCCGACGGGCGGCTCGACCTCGCCGTAGAGCACGGAGAAGCCGTGGCCGAAGAGCAGCAGGTTGCCCTCGGCGATGCCGTCCTTGACGTCGGACTCCCACACCTGGCGGTGCAGCTCGTCCGGCACCAGGATCATCACGATGTCGCCCTTGGAGGCAGCGTCGGCGACCGAGAGCACCTCGAGGCCGGCGTCCTTGGCCTGCTGGACGGACGCGCTGCCTTCACGGAGGCCTACGACGACGTCGACGCCCGAGTCCTTGAGGTTCTGGGCGTGGGCGTGGCCCTGGGAGCCGAACCCGATGATCGCGACGGTCTTGCCGTCGAGGAGGGTGAGGTCTGCGTCGTCGTCGTAGTACATGAGGGCGCGAAGTGTATGCGTCAGGCCTCGGCGACGGCGCCCAGGGCCTGGCGCATTCGGAAAGATGCGCTTGCGGCCTACGCCGTCGCCACCGCTCCGAACGCGCGCCCCGGGATCGCCAGGGAGCCGTCGGCGGCGAGGAAGGGCTGCCAGAGGGCCTCGGCCGCGTCGCGCAGCCTGTAGTGCTCGGCGGGCGAGAGCGCGTCCAGCAGCGGGCGCATCGTGGAGGAGAACTCGCGCAGGGTGTCCCACCAGGCGTCCAGCGACGGCGAGTCGAACACCAGGTCGATCGGCTCGATGACCGGGTCGTCGAAGCCGGCGTCCTCCAGGAGGTCGGCGAGATGGGCGCGGTCGGAGAGCGCGAAGGCCCCGGGCGCGTCGGGCTCGGGCGGCGCGGCCAGGCCCAGCTCCTCGGCGGCCCGCGGGAGCGCCGACAGCCACAGGTTCTCCTCCGGCGGCGACCAGACCGCGAGCACGATCCTGCCGCCGGGCTTGAGCACGCGGCGCGCCTCGCGCAGCGCGGCCTCGGGGTCGACCGCGTGCTGGTAGCCGAAGCGGCAGAGCAGGCCGTCGATCGTCGCGAGCTTCTCGTCGACCCACTCCAGCTCCATCGGCTTGAGCTCGACCAGCCCGTCGGGCAGGCCGCGCGCGGCCGTGTGGCGCTTGGCGACCTCGACCATCGCCTCGGCGCCGTCGGTCAGGATCAGGCGGCCGCCGGGGACCAGCAGCTCGGCGGCCAGCAGCCCGACGTCGCCGCGGCCCGCGGCCAGCTCCAGGACGGTCTGGCCGGGCTGGGGCGCCAGGCGCTCGACCATCCAGTGGGCCACGGGCAGCGCGCCGGCGTAGTAGGCGTCGATGCCGGACTCCCACCGCGGCGCGGTGGCCTCCCACCGCTCGCGCGCGGCGCTGCGCTCTTGCTCGGGATCGATCACGGGGTCGGCAGACTACGCCGGACGAGCTTGCCGGAGCCGGTGCGCGGCAGCGGGTCGCCGATCAGGATGTAGGCCTTGGGCACCTTGAAGCGCGCCAGGCGCTCCGCGCAGTGGGCGCGCAGCTCGTCGTCGGACGGGGGCACGGCGCCGTCGCGCGGGCGGACGAGCGCGACGATCGCCTCGCCCCACTCGTCGTCGGGGCGGGCGACGACCGCGGCCTCCAGCACGCCGGGGTGCCCCTCCAGGACGGCCTCGACCTCGGCCGGCGCGACGTTCTCGCCGCCGGTGACGATCGTGTCGGCCTTGCGGCCGACGATGCTCAGGCGACCTTCGTCGTCGAAGGCGCCGAGGTCGCCGGTGCGCAGCACGCCGTCCCCGGCGCCCGCGTCGGGCGAGACCGTCGGCCCGCTGACCACGATCTCGCCGTCGGCCTCCAGCTCGACGCGCGTGCAGAACAGCGGCACGCCCGCGGTGGCGACCTGCGAGCAGGCCTCGGTCAGCCCGTAGGTCGGCGCGACCGGGACGCCCGCGTCCGCGGCGCGCGCCAGCAGCGCCGGCGGCAGCGGCGCGCCGCCCAGCAGCGCCCAGCGCAGCGCGGGCGGGCGGGTCAGGCCGGCGTCGAGCAGGCGCGCGAGCGTCGTCGGGACCAGCGAGACGATCGTCGGCCCGCCGGGCGCGCGCAGCGCCTCCAGCACGCGGTCGGTCTCGAAGCGCTCGTGGACGATCGCGGTCGTCCCGTAGATCGCGCTGCGCAGCAGGATCGACAGGCCGCCGACGTGCGACAGCGGCAGCGTGCACAGCCAGCGCTCGTCGGGGTCGACGCCGAGCGCGACCGCGCTGCCCAGCGCGCTCCAGAGCCAGTTGCCGTAGGTCAGGCGGATCGGCTTGGGGGCGCTCGTGGTGCCCGACGTGTGCACGAGGATCGCGGGGTCGTCGAGGTCGTGGACGTCGCGGACGTCGGCCTCCGGCGAGCAGCGCACCGCGCCGGTGAAGGTCAGGTCCACCGCCGGACGCTCCGCCTCGGTCAGCCGCAGGTCGATCGGCACGACCAGCGCGCCGGCCAGCAGGCAGGCGTGCAGCGCGACCACGTAGTCGAGCCCCGGAGGGATCGCCAACCCCACCCGCGCGCCGCGCGGCAGCCCGGCCGCGGCGGCTCGCGCACGCTCGTACAGGGCCGCGTACGTGAGGTCGTTGACCGCCCGCACGTCCGGGCGCTCACGCGCCGCCCTCGCCATCCAGGACTCGACCACCATGGCTCGGAAAGTAGCCTGCCGACCATGGCAGTGACCTGGACCCCCGGCGACGGCGACTACACCGACATCCGCTACGAGAAGTCGGCCCCACCCACCCCCGGCATCGCGAAGATCACGATCGACCGGCCCGAGGTGCGCAACGCGTTCCGGCCGCAGACGCTGATCGAGGTGTCCGAGGCGCTGGAGCGCGCCCGCGAGGACCTCGAGGTCGGCGTCATCATCTTCACCGGCGAGGGCCCGCACGCGTTCTGCAGCGGCGGCGACCAGAACGTCCGCGGCGACACCGGCTACGTGCCGGAGGGCGCCAAGGTCGGGCGCTTCCACGTCACCGACCTCCAGGTCCAGATGCGGCGGCTGCCCAAGCCGATCATCGCGTCGGTCGCTGGCTTCGCGGTCGGCGGCGGGCACGTCCTGCACCTCTGCTGCGACCTGACGATCGCCGCCGACAACGCCCGCTTCGGCCAGACCGGCCCGCGCGTCGGCTCCTGGGACGGCGGCTTCGGCGCGTCGCTGCTGCGCGACCTGATCGGCACCAAGCGGGCCAAGGAGGTCTGGATGCTCTGCCGGCAGTACGACGCCCAGCAGGCGCTGCAGATGGGCCTGGTCAACACGGTCGTCCCGCTGGAGCGGCTGGAGGAGGAGACCGTGTCCTGGTGTCAGGAGATGCTCGAGCTGTCGCCGTTCGCGCTGCGGCTGGTCAAGGCCTCGTTCAACGCCCACGAGGACGGCTACGCCGGGATCCAGCAGCTGGCGCACGACGCCAACCTGCTGTTCTACGGCAACGACGAGGCCAAGGAAGGGCGCGAGGCCTACAAGGAGAAGCGCCGGCCCGACTTCTCCCAGTTCCCGCGGCGGGCTTAGGCATACATGTCGGTCAGCTCCCGCCCCTCCCCCATCCAGATCTGGCTCCTGGCCGCGCGGCCGAGGACGCTGCCCGCGGGCGTGGCCCCGGTGCTCGTCGGCACCGCGCTGGCGTGGGCCGAGCGCGACAGCCTGCGCGTCGGCGCGTTCATCGCGGCGCTGCTGGGCGCCGTGTTCATCCAGGTCGGCGCGAACCTCTCCAACGACTACTCCGACGCGCGCCGCGGCGCCGACACCGAGGACCGGCTCGGCCCGGTGCGCGTGACGGCCGGCGGCCTCGTGCCCCCGCGGCAGGTGCTGACCGCGACCTACGTGTCGTTCGCGCTCGCGGTGCTGTGCGGCGTCTACCTGATCATCGTCGCCGGCTGGGTGATCCTGGCCATCGGCGCCGCGTCGATCCTCGCGGGCGTGCTCTACACCGGCGGCCCGCGGCCGTACGGCTACGAGGGCCTCGGCGACGTCTTCGTGTTCCTGTTCTTCGGGCTGGTCGCGGTGACCGGCTCCTACTACGCGCAGGTCGAGCACCTGGAGTGGGAGGCCTTCGCGCTGGCGGTGCCGGTCGGCCTGATCGCGTCGGCGATCCTCGCGGTCAACAACATCCGCGACGCGCCGACCGACGCGCGCGTGGGCAAGCGCACGCTCGCGGTCCGGCTCGGGCGCTCCGCGGCGCGCACGTTGTACGCCTTGGAGATCTACGTCGCGTTCCTGATCCCGCCGATCGTCTGGCTGGCCGGCGGCGAGCACGTCGGCCCGTGGGTCCTGCTGACCTGGCTGGCGCTGCCGCTCGCGGTGCCGCTGGTGCGCACGGTCCGCCAGCACGACGACGGCCCGACGCTCAACGGCGCGCTGGCCAAGACCGGGATGCTGCAGCTCGTGTTCTGCGTGCTGCTCAGCGCGGGGCTGCTGATCACGGGGTGACCGGCGGCGACCCCGCGCGGCGCGAGCGCTCGGCGCGCCGCTAGGCCACCAGCGCCACCGGCGGCGTGCCGGAGCGGCCGTCGCGGCCGGTGTCCTCGGCGCGCTGGAGCGCGAGCTGGAGGAAGGCCTTGGCGGCGGGCGGCCGGCGGCGGTCGGCGCGCCAGACCAGCGCGGTCGGCCAGGTCAGGCGCTCGGGGCCGACCGGGCGGAACGTGATCGCGGGGCCGGGCTCGGAGGCGATCGACTTCGGCAGCGCGGCGACGCCGAGGCCCTTGGAGACCAGCGCGCGGACGGCGCCCATCTCGGTGCAGATGAAGGCGTTGCGCGGCTCCACGCCGATCTTGGCCATGGCCTTCTCCAGGCGCAGGCGCAGCGCGGAGTTCTCGCGGTAGGTGACGAGGTCCTCGGCGGCGAGCTGCTCGTAGGTGACGTGCTCGCAGTCGGTCAGCGGGTGGTCGATCGGCAGCGCGACGACGAACTCCTCCTCGAAGACGAGGCTGGCGGCGAAGTCCTCTCCGAGGGCGTCGGGGTCGACCGCCGTGAACGCGGCGTCCAGCTCGTCGGCGCGCAAGGCATCCAACAACTCGTCCTGCGTGCGCTCGACCATGTGGATCGCCACGCCGGGATGGCGCTCGTGGAAGTCCGCGATGACGTCGGCGAGGTCGTACAGGCCCGTCGGGTACATGCCGCCGAGCTTCAGCTCGCCGCGCAGCAGCCCCGACAGCTCCTCCAGCTCGTTCTGCAGGCCCTCGACCTCGTGCAGGACGCGGTGGGCGTAGTCGAGCACCAGCCGGCCCTCCGCGGTCAGCTCGACCGACCGCGACGACCGCGTGAAGACCTGGATCCCCAGCTCGGCCTCGAGGCGCCGGATCTGCTGCGAGATGGCCGACTGCGCGAGGTGGAGCTCCTCCCCCGCCTTCGTGAACGAGCCGTGACGGGCCACGGCGGCGATGGTGCGCAGGTGACGGAGCTCCATGGCGATGATCCTGGCACGGGGTCGTCGATATGTCGAAGTCACGTTCGCGGCAGCATCGATCACGCTCCGTGATGGATCCGTCGAGCGACGCGACGTGACAGGCTGCCCGACTGGATGGACGTCGCGCTGCACCCGGTCACCCATCGTTTCCGCACGCCGCTGCGGACGAGCTACGGCGAGGTCCGGGAGCGCAGCGCGTACGAGCTGACGATCACGACCGCCGACGGGATCAGCGGCCGCGGCGAGGCCGCGCCGCTGGAGGCCTACGACGGCGTCCCGTTCGAGGTCGTCGGCGCGGCGCTGGCGCGCTACGCCGAGGTGCTGTCCGACGACCGCGGTCGCACCGGCCCGCAGCTGCTGGACGCCTGCCGCGAGGTCGCCGACCTGCCCCAGGCGCTGGCGGCGGTCGACCTCGCGCTCTGGGACGCGGCCGCGCGGCGCGCCGGACGACCGGTCGCCGCGCTGCTGACCGACACGGCGCTGGACGCCGTGCCCGTCAACGCGACGCTCGGCGCGACCGACCGGGCCACGGCGGCCGAGGCGGCGGCGCGGGCGGCCGAGGCGGGCTTCGCGTGCGTGAAGGTGAAGGTCGGCGTCGGCGACGACGTCGGGCGCGTGGCGGCGGTCCGGCGCGCGGTCGGCGACGAGGTCTCGGTGCGGCTGGACGCCAACGGCGCGTGGTCGGTCGACGAGGCGGTCGACGCGATCGAGGCGCTGGCCGCCGACGGGCCGCTGGAGCTGGTCGAGGAGCCGGTGTCGGGGATCGGCGCGCTGCGCGAGGTCCGTGAGCGCGTGCCGGTGCGGATCGCGATGGACGAGACCGCCAGCGAGCACGGGGCGATCGCGTCCGCCGCCGCCGACGCGGTCTGCCTGAAGGTGTCGCGCGCCGGCGGCATCAGCGCGCTGCTGGCCCAGGCCGCGCTCGTACGCGCGACCGGCGCCGAGGCCTACGTCGCCTCGACGCTCGATGGCCCGATCGGGATCGCGGCGGCGCTGCACTGCGCGGCGGCGCTGCGCGTCGAGCTGCCGTGCGGGCTGGCCACGCTGGAGCTGTTCGAGAGCGGCGGCGACGGCGGCGGCGGCGCGGACGCGAGCGGCCTGGTCGTCCGCAACGGGCGGATCGCCGTGCCGTCAGCGCCCGGGTTGTTGTAGGTCCGCGCGCCAGGCCAGGACGCGGGCGGCGCCGGACTGGAGGTCCGCGCGCTTCAGCGCGCCCTGCTCGACCGCCTTCTCCAGCCCGGCCGCGGCGCGGGCGCCGGTGGCGTAGTCCTTGGCGAAGAGCGGCAGGTCGACGCCGGCCTTGGTCGCGAAGTACGCGAGCTGCGCGGGCGAGCCGTACCTCACGACCGCCGCGGCCTGGAGGTCGTCGGTGATCGTCACGCCGCCGAACTTCAGGCGGTCGCGCAGCTCGGTCGTCGCCCAGCGGCGCGAGAACGCGGCGGGGCGCGGGTCGACGCGCGGGTAGATCGCGGTCGACAGCATCACGGCGGGCGCCTCGATGCGCTCGTAGGGCTTCAGGTCGACGGCGCGCAGCGTGGCGAGCGGGAGGTCGATGCGGGCGACGGCGTCGTCGGTGTTGACGCTCGCGGCGCCGAAGCCCGGGAAGTGCTTCAACACGGGGGCGACGCCGGCGGCCCGCAGGCCTTGCGCGAAGGCCCCGGCCTTGGCGATGACGTTGGGCGCGTCGTCGTCGTAGACGCGGCCCTCGTTGGCCAGCGCGCTGTCGGCGCGGCCGACGTCGACGACCGGCGCGAGGTCGACGTTGACGCCCGCGCCGCGCAGCAGCGCGCCCGCGGCGCGGCCGTAGGCGCGGGCGGCGGCCGGGCTCGGGGTCTGCGACGCGCCCTTGGCGGGCGGGCCGGGCAGGCGCCGGACGCTGCCGCCCTCGTGGTCGACCATCACCAGCAGCGGCGCGTCGAGGCCCGCGGGGCGCTTGATCGCCTGGAGCTTCGCGACGGTCGCCTTGACCTGGGCGGCCGAGCGGATGTTGCGGGCGAAGAGGATCACGCCGGCGGCCTCGCCGCAAGCGATGCGCTGCCGCAGGGCGAGCGGCGGCGTGAGGCCGGAGTAGGCAAAGACCATGTGTTGCCCGACGACCTGGCGGAGCGTGGGGCGATCCGGCGGCGCGGCCACCGTGCGCGTGACCGGCGCGTCCGCGGCCGGCGCCGTGCCGGTGCCGGTGCCGGTGCCGGTCGCACGCGGCGCGGCGGCGTCCTCGCCGCCCCCGCACCCGGCGGCGGCGCCGAGGAGCAGCGCGGCGGCGGCCGCGGTGGCGATCGCGCCCCTCACGCGATCAGCGCCGCCAGCTCGGCCGGCGCCTCGCGCGGGATCCCGTGGCCCGCGCCCTCGATGACGTGGACCGCGGCGTGCGGGATCCGCGGCGCGTAGCGCTCCCGCGCGAACCCCACGAACTTCTCGTCGCGCGCGCCCACGACGATCGTCACCGGCATCGTCAGCTCGCCGACGCGGTCCCAGAACGGCTCCATCGCGCCGCCGCCGATCGTCCGCAGCACCTCGGCCAGCGCGGCCGGGTCGTTGCGCGCGAGGTCGTCGGCCCAGGACCGCGCGGCCTCCGGCGGCGTGCCCGCGAAGATCGGCTGCGCCTGCCAGCGCGCGACGAACTGCTCGACGGTCATCCCCTCGACCTCGTCGGCCAGCGCGCGGTCCTCGGCGATCCGCGCGGCGCGCGCGTCCGGATCGGGGATCCCGGCGCTCGTCGCCACGAGCACCAGCCGCGTCACGCGCTCGGGCGCGGCGAGCGCGACCTTCTGGGCGATCCGCCCGCCCATCGAGTACCCGCACAGCACGAAGGAGTCCGGCGCCGCGGCCAGCACGTCGTCGACGCAGCCCTCGAAGGAGATCGGCCGCACGTGGGCCTTCGTGCCGTGCCCACGGAGGTCCGGGACGATCGGGTTGTAGCGTTCGTGATCGAGCTCGGGCAGGACAGGGTCCCAGGCACGGTGGGTCCCGCCGAAGCCATGGAGCAGCACCAGCGTCTCGGGCATCGCCTCCAACCTAACCATGAGCGAGACCCGCGACACCTACCTCCTCCTGCGCGCCTTCGCCGACGAGCTGCATCGCTGCGGCGTCGCGGGCGCGTGCACGTCCCCCGGATCGCGCTCGACGCCGCTGGTCCTGACGCTCGCGCGCGACGGCCGGATCCCGGTCACCTCGCACGTCGACGAGCGGTCGGCCGCGTTCTTCGCGCTCGGCCTCGCGCAGGCCACCGGCCGCCCGGCCGTGCTGGCGTGCACGTCGGGGACCGCGGCCGCCAACTACGTGCCCGCGGTCATCGAGGCCGCCGAGGCGGGCGTCCCGCTGATCGTGCTGACGACCGACCGCCCGCCGGAGCTGCGCGACGTCGGCGCCGGGCAGACGATCGACCAGATCAAGCTGTACGGGGACAACGTCAAGTGGTTCTTCGAGCTGGGCACGCACGAGGCGACGCCGAGGCGGCTGCGCTGGATCCGCCAGCTCGCGTGCCGCGTGCACGGCGCGGCACGCCAGGGCCGGCCGGGCGTCGTCCACGTCAACCTGCCGCTGCGCGAGCCGCTGGTGCTCGACGCGCCGCTGGAGGGCTCGCCGTCCGACGGCGGGCGCCCCGACGGCGCGCCGTGGACGGCGTTCGTCGGCGCGGCGCCGGACGACGTCGCCGCGCTGCGCGGGTGGCTGCGCGCCGCCGGCCCGCGCGGCCTGATCGTCGCGGGGCGCGACGCCGACGGTCCCGCCACCGCCGCGCTGGGCGAGCGCCTGCGCTGGCCGGTGCTCGCCGACCCACTGTCGGGCGCGCGCACCGGCGACGCCGCGATCGCCCACTACGACGCGCTGCTGCGCACGACGCTGGAGCCCGGCGCGACGCCGAGCGCGGTCCTGCGCGTCGGCGACCTCCCGACGTCCAAGCCGCTGCGCGCCTGGCTGGCCGGGCTGGGCGACGACGTCCCGCAGGCCGCGCTGACCGGCGGCGGCGACTGGCCGGACCCCGACGCGGTGATCAGCGCGGCCTTCGCCCTGGCGCCGGGCGCGCTCGCCCGGATCGGCGAGCCCGAGGCGACCGACCCCGACTGGACGGCGCGCTGGCGCGAGGCCGACGCCCGCGCCGCCGCCGCGATCGCGGCCACGATCGGCGACGACGCGCTCAACGAGCCGCGGATCGCGCGCGAGCTGGCGACCGCCGTCCCCACGGGCGCCGTCGTGGTGATCGCCGCGTCGATGCCGATCCGCGACGTCGAGACGTTCTGGCCCGTGCTCGACACGCCGCCGCGCGCGCTGGCCAACCGCGGCGCCAACGGGATCGACGGGACGATCTCCACCGCCTACGGGATCGCCGACGCCGACCGCGCGAGGCCGACGTACCTGCTGATCGGCGACGTCGCGCTGGCCCACGACGTCGGCGGGCTGCTGGCCGGGCGCCGACTCGGCGTCCCGCTGACGATCGTCTGCGTCGACAACGCCGGCGGCGGGATCTTCGACTTCCTGCCGGTCTCCACCCAGGGCGCGGAGTACGAAGAGCACGTGCTGACCCCGACGGGCCTGGACGTCGCGCGCGCCGCCGCGCTGTACGACGCCCGCTACGTCGCCGCCGAGGACCTGGCGACGCTGCGGGAAGCCCTGCAAACGCCGCCCGACGGCACCACGATCGTGCACGTCCGCACCGAGCGGGCGGCCAACGTGGCCCTCCACCGCGCGGTCTGGGAGGCGGTCTCCGCGGCCCACGACGAAAGTCTGCGCCCGGACAGGTGACGAACGTCGCAAACCGGGGTAGGGTGGCGCCAGGATGGTGTGGATCGTCGCCCTCTCGGCCGCGTGGATCGGTGCATGCGTGATGCTGCTCGCGCTCACGAGCGTCGCCGCGCGCAGCGACCGCCTCACCCCGGATCACCTGGCGCGGATGCGTCCCCGGCCGCACGCGGTCTGGCTGCCGCCCGGGGCCGATCCCGGCGAGCTCTGAGCCGGACGATCCGATCCGGTCCGTAGCCTGCGGGGTCGATGCAGATCTCGCTCCTCGGCGAACCCGCGCCGCCCACCGACGCCGGCCCGTCCTCCGGCGGCACGTCGGCCAACGGCGGCGGCCGCCTGACGTCCAAGGGCATCGCGCCCGGCGACATCATCGAGATCGACCGCAAGGGCCGGCGCTTCCACGCGCTCGTGGAGCGGATCGACCAGCGCGAGTCCGGCCGCTTCGACCTCGCCGTGCGCCCGCTCGACGGCCGCTCGACCTGGCGGACGGCGACCGTGCGCGAGGTCGTCGGAGTGTGGCGGCGCGCGAAGGGCGCGGCCGGCGCTCCGGGCGGGTCCGCCGGGGCTAGCCCGCCAGAACCGGAAGCAGCGCCTGAAGCTTGATCTCGGTCTCGGCCAGCTCGGCGGCCGGGTCGGAGTCCTGCACGACGCCGACGCCCGCGTAGAGGCGCGCGACCGGACCGCGCAGCAGCGCCGAGCGCAGGCCGACGACGAACTCGCCGTCCTCGTCGCGGTCGGTCCAGCCGATCGGGCCCGCGTACCAGCCGCGGTCGAAGCCCTCCAGCGCCGGGATCAGCGGCGCGGCGACGGCCAGCGGCTCGCCGCCGACGGCGGGCGTCGGGTGCAGGACGCCGGCCAGCTCGACCACCGACACCGGCCGCGACAGCTGCGCGCGGATCGGCGTGCCCAAGTGCTGGATGTTGGCCATCTTCACGACCTCGGGCTCCTCGTGGGCCGTGACCCAGACCGAGAAGGGCCTGAGCGCGCGAGTGATGCGGCGGGTGACGATCGCCTGCTCCTCGCGGTCCTTGGTGGAGCGCAGGAGGCGCTCGCCGAGGTGGTCGTCGACGGCCGGGTCGGCGCTGCGCCGTGTGGAGCCGGCCAGCGCCAGCGTCGCGGCGCGCTCGCCGTCGCGACGGATCAGCAGCTCCGGCGACGCCGCGACGAACGCCGCGTCCCCGCGGCCGACGCAGACCAGGTGGCAGGCCGGGAACGCCTCGCGCAGCACGCCGAGCACGGCGGCCGGGTCGTGGTCGACGGGAGCATGGACCTCAACTTCACGCGCCAGGACGATCTTGGTCAGCTCGCCGGCTGCGATCCGCTCCACCCCGCGCGCGACCGCCTGCTCGTAGTGCTCGGGCGGCATCGCCGAGACCACGCGGTAGCGGCCCGCCGGGTCGGGGTCCAGCAGCGGCATCCGCGCGCTCAGGTCCAGCGCCGCGACGCGGCGCTCGGCGCGGGCGATCAGGTCGTCGGCGGTGTCGTCGGGCGTGGCCAGGACCGTGAGCGTCAGCCGCACGTCCTCCCCGCGCCGGACGATCGCGACCTCGGGCACGTGCAGCGACGCCGCCGCGAAGCCCGCCCAGTGCGGCGACGTGCCGCCGTCGGGCGCGAACGCGAAGCCGCCGACCGCGATCGGCCCGGTGCCACGCGGCCCGTCGAGCGGGTCGCAGACGGCCTGGGACGCCAGCCGCCGCCAGCGCTTGGCGACGTCGGCGAAGCGGTCGGGCCCCGAGGACTCCAGCGCGAGCGCCGTCCCCAGCGCGGCCAGCGCGGCCCGGTCGCGATCGGGCTGCTCGAAGAGGAACCACGCGTCCGAGCGGCCGGCGGCACGCCGCGCGGCAGCGACGACCGCGCTCGGGTCCACCGCGCGCGGCAGCGCGACGGTGATCGCGGCCAGCGCCTCGCGGCGGCGCCGCGCGCGCCGCAGCGCCTCCTTGACGTGGCGCTCCAGCCGCGCGCGATCGGCGGCCGCCAGCGCGAAGCCGCCCGAGGAGGCGGTGAGGACCGACGTCATGGACTTGGAGTCTACGACGGAGGCGATCCCGCCAGAGGCCCGCGCGAAGGAGCCTCTGGCGGTTCCCCGATCAGGTCTCGGCGCGGCCGCGGGCGATCGCGATCTCGCCCGTGCGCATCATCTCGACCATGCCGAACGGGCGCAGGAGCGCCTCGAAGGACTCGATCTTGTCCGTGGTGCCCGTCACCTCGACGATGATCGAGCGACGCGTCACGTCGACGATGCGGCCGCGGAAGATGTCCGTCAACTGGAGCACCTCCGCGCGCTGCGCGCCGTCGACCGCGACCTTGAACAGCGCGAGCTCGCGCGTGACGGTCTCGTCGGGCTCGAGGTCGCGGATCTTCAGGACGTTGATGAGCTTGTGCAGCTGCTTGGTGACCTGGTCGATCGGGTGCAGCGCACCGTCGACCGTCAGCGTCACGCGGCTGATGTGCTCGTCGTCGGTCGGGCCGACGGTCAACGTGTCGATGTTGAACCCGCGCCGCGCGAACAGCCCGGCGATGCGCGTCAGCACGCCCGGCTTGTTCTCCACCAGGATGGTCAGGACGTGCTTGCGCCCCGTCCGCATCTGGCCGGCGGCCTCCAGCTCCTCCAGCGAGAGCAGCTCCTTGGTTCCCGGATCGCCCATCGCTCAGCCCACCATCTCGCGCGCGGCGGAGCCGGGAGCGATCATCGGGTACACGTTCTCCTCGCGCGTGACGCGGATGTCGACGACCACCGGGCCGTCGGTCGCGATCGCCGCGCGCAGGTCGTCGACCAGCGACTCCTTGCTCGTCAGCCGGACGCCCGTGGCCCCGTAGGCCTCGGCCAGCTTGACGAAGTCCGGCGACTGCCCCATGTCGACGTGCGAGTAGCGGTTGTCCCAGAACAGCTCCTGCCACTGGCGGACCATGCCCAGGTAGCCGTTGTTGAGGATCAGCACCTTCACCGGGATCCGGTTCTGGACGCAGGTCGCGAGCTCCTGCGAGTTCATCTGGATCGACCCGTCGCCGGTGACGCAGACGACCGTGCGGTCCGGGCAGCCGACCGCCGCGCCCATCGCGGCGGGCAGGCCGAAGCCCATCGTGCCCAACCCACCGCTGTTGATCCAGCGGCGCGGCTCCGGGAACTTGTAGTACTGCGCCGTCCACATCTGGTGCTGGCCGACGTCGGAGGTCACGACGGCCTCGCCGCCGGTCGCCTCGTAGATCGCCTGGATCGCGCGCTGCGGCTTGATCTCGGTGTCCTGCGAGTCGGCGTAGTGCAGCGGGTGGCGCTCCTGCCACCCCTGGATGCGCTGCCACCACTCCTCCAGCCGCGACGGGTCCGCGCCCACCGCCCGGTACTCGTTGACGAGCTTGCCGAGGATGTTCTTGGCGTCGCCGACGATCGGGATGTGGGCCGGCACGTTCTTGGAGATCTCGGCCGGATCGATGTCGATGTGGATGAACTTGGCCCGCGGCGCGAACTCCGACAGCTTGCCGGTGATGCGATCGTCGAAGCGGGCGCCGACCGCGCAGATCAGGTCCGCCTCGTCCATCGCGTAGTTCGCCGCGCGCAGCCCGTGCATCCCGAGCATCCCGAGGAACTGCTCGTGGTCGCCGGGGAACGCGCCGAGGCCGTTGAGCGTCGTGGTGATCGGGAAGCGATCGGAGGTCGCGAACTCGCGCAGCTCCTCCGACGCGCCCGCCAGGACGACGCCGCCGCCCGCGTAGATGACCGGGCGCCGCGCGCTCGCCAGCGCCTTGGCGGCCTGGCGGATCTGCTTGACGTTGCCCTCGGTCGTGGGCTGGTAGCCGGGCAGGTGGACGTCGGTGACCGGCTCGTACGGGATGTCGGCCTTCGACAGGTCCGTCGGGATGTCGATGACCACCGGGCCGGGCCGCCCCGTGCGGGCGACGTGGAAGGCCTCGTGGATCACGCGCGGGATCTCCAGCGGGTGCTGGATCATCCACGAGTGCTTCACCGCGGGCATCGTGATGCCCATGATGTCGGCCTCCTGGAACCCGTCGGTGCCGAGCAGGTGCGTGGCGACCTGGCCGGTGATGAACACCACCGGGACCGAGTCCATCATCGCGTCCATGATCGGCGTGACGAGGTTCGTCGCGCCCGGGCCGGACGTGCCCAGGGCGACGCCGACCTTGCCCGTGGCCTTGGCGTAGCCGGTGGCCGCGTGGCCGCCGCCCGCCTCGTGGCGCACGAGGACGTGGCGAATGCCGGCGTCCACGAACGCGTCGTACGTCGGGAGGTTCGCGCCCCCGGGATACCCGAATACGACGTCCACACCCTCTGCCTTAAGGCACTCCATCACGGCATCGACCGCTCGCATGCGCTTGACCTCCTTCCGTTCAAGACGAAGTTGTTGGTTCTGAGACGAGCACGAGCCGCCCGGCGATCGAGCGGCTCGGTAGAAGCCCGAGTCTATCGCGGAAACGCCTGCCTAGGCAGGTGCCACGGGCGGGAGGATCTCGGACTCCTCGGGGAAGTCCAGCTCGCAGCCGCAACGGGTGCAGAGCGCGTCGTGGATCTTGCAGATGTGGCCGCACGCCGGGCACAGCCGGCGCGGCTCGTCGGTCTCGTACCGATAGAGGACCGCGGCGAGCAGCCCGATGAACGGGAACGCCCCCGAGATCAGGAACCAGACGAAGAACGAGCTGCCCTTGATCCGCCCGACGATCCCGCCGGCGAGCCCGAACGAGAGCGCGATGACGACATAGACCATGGTGGCGTCGGGGAGGGCGGTGGCTGGGGCCCGGGTGTCCGCTAGAGCGTGTTGATCGCCCAGATCACGGCGATGATCGCCAACACGATCACGATCACCGTGGCCAGGCCGGCGATCAGACCGATGACGAACTTCAGGAGGATCCAGGCGGCGACCACCAGGACCACGAGGGCCAGGAGCCGCTTCAGCAAAGAGGGCTTTGCCGCTTCGTCGTTCATGGCCTACAGGCTAGCCCGCAACGTCAAGCGCCGCTCAATGGACGGGAGGGCGACGGCGACCGCGAGCGCCCCCTCAGGGCTCGCGGCCGCCGTGCGCGGTTGGTCCCTCGGTCGCGGCTCAGTCGTGGCCGTGACGGAGATGCTCGTAACGGTCGGGCCGGGTGGGCGCCGTGTCCGTCCCGTTGACGTGCAGGCGGGCGAGGCGGTAGCGGCGGATGGCCGGCGCGTCCTGGCCCGACCCCAGCCGCCCACGCTCGCCGACGAGCAGGAGCCTCGACAGCCGGGTTGAGGTGGGGGTGGTCATGGACGGGATGATGCGCTCCGGGCGCCGCCGATCCCATCGCCCGGCGGTCGGAACTTCAGGCCGGCCGGTGGTACACGCGGTCGAGCGCCGCGGCGGCCTCCAGCGCCGGACGCATCGCGCGCGGCAGCCGGCGCCGGATCCGCCAACGCGCGCCGCTGAAGGCCATGTTGGCGACGGTGGCGAAGCCGACCTCGTCGGCGCGCAGCGCCAGCAGCAGGTGGGCGGTGCGGTCGGCGGGCGGCAGCCGGGAGTCGTCGACGCGCACGCAGAAGCACGTCGCCCGCCGGCCGCGGGAGGTCAGCAGCACGGCGCCGGCCTGCCCCAGCACCCACGTGCCCAGCGCGCCGGGCTCGACCAGCAGGCCGGTCCGCGCGTAGCGGTCGCGGGCGTCGTGGCCGACGAGGTCGCCGAGCAGGCCCAGCGCGATGCGCTGCGCGTCAGGGTCCGGGTCGGGGTCCGGCGCGGCGGCGGTGGCCGCGGCGCGCGGCCTGGGCCGCAGCACGTTGGCCCCGCGCGCGGCGTAGAGCATGGGGATGACCCACGCGTGCGCGAAGCTCGCCAGGCTGACGGCGACCGCCAGCGGCTGGACGAGGAAGAGCACGACGCCCGCGACGAGGAACGGCACGACGTGCGCGGCGGTGGTGAGCGTCCACAGGCGACCGCGGCGCCGCAGCCGCCGCGCGTCCATCGGCGCGCGCCAGTGGACGGCCGCGCGCTCGGGCAGCGGCGCGACCGGCGCGACGGCCTCCTCGATCGCCGCCGCCACGGCTCAGCCGCCGCTGATCGGCAGCCGCAGGATCACCAGGTCGGCGTCCAGCGGCAGCTCCTTGACCTGCTCGGCGTGCCCGGGGCCCGTCGAGACCATCGCGAAGTAGCCGCGGTCCAGCTCCTCGCGGAACGCGGTCACCGCCGCCTCGATCGCCTCGGGGTCGCCCGCGGTCCACTCGGCCAACGTGGTGTGGCCGGTCCGGTCCATCCGCACGAGTCGCGACATCTCCACCCTCCGATCGCTGTGGTCGATCACGCCAATCGTAGACCCGCCGCTCAGGGTTGGAGTGCCAACAGCCGAATACCTCAGCTGAGGGATCCCGCCGGTGTCGTTGCCGAACATCTCGCGTCGTTCCGCAGTGGTGCCGGCCATCGCCGCGCTGCTGACGGTCATCTATCTCACCGGCCGGTTCCTTCCCGGCCTGGATCACGGCGTCCGCATGGCCTTCCGCTGGTACGGCGCGATCACGATCTACGGCGTCTCGGCCGCGATCGTCCTGGTCCGCGCGCGGGTGGTCGAGCGCGACCGCCGCATCTGGACGATCCTCGGCATCGGCATGGTCCTCTACGCGCTGGGCGTGGTGGCGTCGCTGATCTCGCCCCGCGCGGCCGACGATCCGCCGGTCCTCTCGTTCGTCTGCTGGATCGCCTTCTACGCCATGTTCTACGTGGCGCTGCTGGACATGCTGCGCGCGCGGCTGCGGCCGTTCACGCTGGCGTTCTGCCTCGACGGCGCGCTGGCCGGGCTGACGCTCGCCGCGATCTGCTCCGCGCTGGTCCCCCACGACCTCGACGCGCTCAGCCCGGGCAAGGAGGTCGCCGGGCTGGCGACGCCGTGCATGGAGCTGGTGCTGCTGAGCCTGCTGGTGTGGGCCAACGCGATGACCGGATGGCGGCACGGCGGCGCGTGGCGGTGGCTGGCGGCCGGGATGGCGCTGGCGGCCGTCGCCGAGGTCTCCACCGACATCAGCGTCGCGCGCGACGCCTTCGACCAGCTCGCGCCGTTCAACGCGCTCTTCGCCCCCGCGCTGCTGTGCTTCGCGATCGCCGCGTGGCGGCCCGCCCCGCGCCCGCGCGCGATGCGCACCGACCCGATCTCGGTCCTGGCGCTGCCGGCGGCCGGCCTCGTCGGCGTCATCGGCATCCTCGTCTTCGGCGACGTCGACGACCTGCTCACCGGCGGGCTGGCGATCGGCGCGCTGGCGATCGCCGCCACGCGCGCCGGCCTCACCGTGCGCGACCTCTCCCGCCTGCACGAGGCGCGCCGCTTCGCGCGCGGCTTCGACGAGGCCGCGATCGGCATGGCGTTCGTCTCGCCGCGCGACCTGACGTGGACCCGCGTCAACCAGACGCTCGCCGACATGCTCGGGCGCACGCCGGAGGACCTGGTCGGGCGCTTCATCGGCGAGGTCACCCATCCCGACGACCGCGACCGGGCGGTGCCGGTGTGGGACGCCTTCCGCGACGGCGGCTCGCCGGCGCCCTACGTGCGGCGCGCGGTCAAGGCCGACGGGACCGTGATCGACCTGATGATCAGCGTCGCGCTGATCGAGGCCGACGACGGCTCGCCGCTGCTGTTCAGCCAGCACCAGGACGTCACCGAGGCGCGCCGTGCCGCGCGCCACAACGAGGCGCTGGCCGAGCTGAGCCGCGTCGCGCTGGAGCTGCGCGACGCCGACGCGCTGGTCGAGCGCATGACCGCGCTGCTGAGCGAGCGGACCCCGGCCGACGAGGTCGCGCTGGTGGCGGACGCCGTGACGGCCGGCGACGACCGCACGCTGGCGGTCGGGCTCGGGCACGGGACGCTCGTGGCCCGCCGCGACGCCGCGCGCCCGCCGTTCGCCGTCGAGCACGCGCGCTTCCTGGAGGCGGCGGCCAACGTGATCGGCACGGCGCTGGACCGCGCGCGGGTCGAGGACGAGCTGCGCACGCAGGCGCTCGAGGACCCGCTGACCGGCCTGGCCAACCGCTCCTACCTGGCCGCGCACGTCGAGCAGGCGATCGCGGCGGCCGACCGCGGCGAGGGCGGGCTGGCGCTGGTCCTGCTGGACCTCGACCGCTTCAAGGTCGTCAACGACACGCTCGGCCACGGCGCGGGCGACGAGATGCTGTGCGCGGTCGCCGACCGGCTGCGGTCCGCGATCCGCCGCGGCGACGTCGCCGCGCGGCTGGGCGGCGACGAGTTCGTGGTGGTGTGCGCGGGCGCGAGCGCGGCGCCGCACGAGGTCGCGGCGCTGGCGTCGCGGATCCTGGAGGCGGTGAGCGCCCCCTACGTGGTCGACGACCGCGAGCTGCACATCGGCGCCTCGGCCGGCCTGGTCTTCGCCGAGGGCCGCGAGGCGTCCGCCGAGTCGCTGCTGCGCGACGCCGACCTGGCGATGTACCGCGCCAAGGAGGCGGGCGGCGCGGGCTACGAGGTCTTCGACGCCGGGCTGCGCGCGGCGGTCGTGCGGCGCTTGGCGACCGAGGAGCAGCTGCGCCACGCGCTGGAGCGCGACGAGCTGCGGCTGCACCTGCAGCCGGTCGTCGACCTGCACCGCGACGAGCTGGCGGGCTTCGAGGCGCTGGTGCGCTGGGAGCACCCCGAGCGCGGGTTGATCGCGCCGTCGGAGTTCGTGGACGTCGCCGAGGAGACCGGCCTGATCGTCGGCATCGGCGGCTGGGTGCTGGGCGAGGCGACGCGACAGCTCGCGCTGCTGCAGACGACGGCCGGGCGCCCGCTGCGGATGAGCGTGAACCTCAGCGCGCGCCAGCTGCGGCCGGCGCTGGTCGACGAGGTGCGCGCGGCGCTGCGGAGCGCCGGGGTGCGGGCGCGGTCCCTGACGCTGGAGGTGACCGAGACGCTGCTGGTCGACGGCCCGGGCGCGGTCGAGGTCCTGAACGCCTTGCGCGCCCTGGGGGTCACGATCGCGATCGACGACTTCGGGACCGGCTGGTCGTCGCTGGGCGCGCTGCAGCGCTATCCGGTAGACGTCCTGAAGCTCGACCGCTCCCTGGTGGGGCCCGCGGCGTCGTCGGCCCCGGCCGCGGCGTTGGCGCGCGCGGTCGTGGAGATGGCGCAGGCCCTCGGGCTGGACGTCGTCGCCGAGGGCATCGAGGACGACGAGCAGCTCGCGGCCATGCGGGCGCTGGGCTGCCCGCACGGCCAGGGGTTCGTCTTCGCGCGACCGATGCCGGCCGAGGAGGCGCTGGCGCTGGTGGCCGAAGGCCCTACAGCCCGAGCTGCTCGCGCACCAGCCGCGTGACTTCCTTGCCGTCCGCGCGGCCCTTGGTCTCCTTCATCACGTAGCCGACGATCACGCCGACCGGCTTCATGTCGCCGCCGCGCAGCTTCTCGGCGACGTCCGGGTTGGCGGCGAGCGCCGCCTCCACGATCGGCCCGAGCGAGTCCGCGCCGCCGACCGCGCCGAGGCCTTCGGCCTCGACGATCGCCGCCGGGTCGCCGCCGTCGGCCACGAGCTTGTCGAGCACCTGGCGGGCGCCGGCTCCGGTGACCTCCTTGGCGCCGACCATCGACACCAACTTGGCCAGCGCGCCCGGCGCGACCTTCGAGTCCTTCGGGTCGACGTCGGCGCCGATGCGCGCCACCAGCTCGTTGGCGATCCAGTTGGCCAGCGGCTGCGGCTCGACGCCACCGTTCCCGGCGTAGGCGGCCTCGAAGTAGTCCCCCAGCTCGCTGCGGAACGCCAGCAGGTGCGCGGACTCCTCGCTGAGCCCGTGCTCGCGCTCCAGGCGCTCGGCGCGGGCCAGCGGCAGCTCGGGCAGCGCGGCGCGCGCGCGGTCGAGCATCTCGGTGGTGATCCCCACCGGCGTCAGGTCCGGCTCGGGGAAGTAGCGGTAGTCGTGCGCCTCCTCCTTGGAGCGCAGCGACGTGATCTGCTCGGTCCGCGGGTCGAAGTGCAGCGTCTCCTGCTCGACCCGGCCGCCGCCCTGGACGATCGCGGTCTGGCGCGCGACCTCGGCGCGGATGCCGCGCTCGATGAACCGGAACGAGTTCATGTTCTTCAGCTCGGTCTTGGTCCCGAACTCGGCCTGGCCGACCGGTCGGATGGAGATGTTGGCGTCGCAGCGCAGCGAGCCCTCCTCCATGTTGACGTCGCTGACGCCCAGCGCGCGCAGCGTCGTGCGCAGCATCCGCAGCCACTCGGCGGCAGCGGTCGCGTCGCGCAGGTCCGGCTCGGTGACGATCTCGGCCAGCGGCGTGCCGCCGCGGTTGAAGTCGACGATCGAGGCGTCGGACGCGTGCAGGCGACCCGAAGCCCCCACGTGCACCAACTTGGCCGCGTCCTCCTCCAGGTGCACGCGATGGATGCGCACGTCGCCGAGCTGCCCGCCGAGGCACAGCGGCTCGTCGAACTGGGAGATCTGGTACCCCTTCGGCAGGTCGGGGTAGTAGTAGTTCTTGCGGTGGAAGATCGAGCGGTCGGCGAGCTTGGAGCCCAGCGCCATCCCGATCATCAGCCCGTAGTGGACGGCCTCGGCGTTGGCGACCGGCAGCGCGCCGGGCAGGCCGAGGCACACCGGGCAGGTGCGCGTGTTCGGCGGCTCGCCGAAGCTCAGCCCGCAGCCGCAGAACATCTTGGTCACCGTCTTGAGCTGGACGTGGATCTCCAGGCCGATGACGGTCTCGTACTGCGTGGTCTCGCTCACTGGCTCAGATCCTCCCCGGCGTGGCGTCGAAGCCGATCGCCTGCTCGAGCGCGTAGGCGGCGCTCAGGACGCGGTTCTCGCTGAACGCCGGCCCGGCGATCTGCAGGCCGGTCGGCAGGCCCTCGCTGAGCCCGTTCGGGATCGAGATCGCGGGCAGGCCCGCCAGCGAGATCGGCACGGTGAACAGGTCCTCCAGGTACATCGACAACGGGTCGTCGCTCTTGGCGCCCAGCTCCCAGGCGACCGACGGCGCCGTCGGCGTGACGATCAGGTCGACCGACGCGAACGCGTTCCGGTAGTCGTCGGCGATCTTCGTGCGGACGCGCTGCGCCTTGCCGTAGTAGGCGTCGTAGTAGCCCGACGACAGCGCGTAGGTCCCCAACATGATCCGGCGCTTGACCTCGTCGCCGAAGCCGTCGTGGCGCGTCCGGGTGTACATCGAGACCAGGTCGTCGGCCTCGACGCGCTGGCCGTAGCGGACGCCGTCGAAGCGCGCGAGGTTCGACGAGGCCTCGGCGGGCGCGATCACGTAGTAGGCGCTGATGCCGTAGCTGTTGTGCGGCAGCGCGACGCGCTCGATCTTCGCGCCGAGGCTCTCGGCGAGCTTCAGCGACGCCTCGAACTGGGCGTAGACGCCGGGCTCGATGCCCTCGCCGGTCAGCTCCTCGGGCACGCCGAGCGTGATCCCGTCGAGACGGTCGCCGGTCGGCAGCGCGATCGCCTCGGGGTGCTGCAGCGACGTCGAGTCCATCGGGTCGCGGCCCGTCATGTAGGAGTACAGCAGCGCGGCGTCGGTGACGTCGCGCGTCAGCGGGCCGGCCTGGTCCAGCGACGAGGCGAAGGCGATCATCCCGTAGCGCGAGACGCTGCCGTAGGTGGGCTTCAGGCCGACGATGCCGGTCAGCGCGGCGGGCTGGCGGACCGAGCCGCCGGTGTCGGTGCCCAGCGCCCACGGCGCGCTGCCCGCGGCGACCGCGGCCGCGCTGCCGCCCGACGAGCCGCCCGGGACGCGCGTCGTGTCCCACGGGTTCAGCGCCGGGCCGAAGCCGGAGTTCTCGTTCGACGAGCCCATCGCGAACTCGTCCTGGTTGGTCTTGGCCAGCAGCGGCGCGCCGGCGGCGTGCAGCTGGGCGACGACCGAGGCGGTGTAGGGCGGCAGGTAGCCCTCGAGGATGCGCGAGCCCGACTGCGACGGGACGCCCTCGGTGCAGAACAGGTCCTTGACGGCCAGCGGGACGCCGCCGAGCGGCAGCGCGCCCTGGGCGCTGTCGTACTCCGGCGTCTCGTCGGCGACCCAGGTGTAGGCGTTGAGCGGGTCGGCCGCGGCCTTGGCGCGGTAGGCCTGAAACAGCTCGCGCGGGTCGAGGTCGCCGGTGGCGGCGGCGTCGACGGCCTGCTTGGCGGTCAGCGCGGTGAGGTCGCTCACGACTCGCCCCCCGCCTGCGGGCTCGGGACCAGGAAGCCGTCGTCCTGCACGGCCGGCGCCTGCGCCAGCGCGACCTCGCGCGGCAGGCACGGCGTGGCGACGTCGGGCCGCAGCGCGTTCTCCACCTCCACGACGTGGCTGGTCGGGGCGACGCCGTCCAGGTCGAGCTCCCCGATCTTCTCGATGTGGCCGAGGACGGACGACAGCTCCGTGGCCATCCTCCCGACCTCGTCGTCGGACAGCTCCAGCCTCGACAGCCGGGCGACGTGCAGTACCTGCTCGCGGTCGATCATGCGACTGGCGATTCTAGGCGGCGCGGCCGTATCGCCGCGCGCGGCGCGCCGGCGGCGGCGCCCGGCATCACGTCCCGGGGACCGAGCGCGCCGGCGGCGGCGTGTAGGCGCGGGCCTCGGCGGAGTCGGTGCGCTCGTCGCGGATCGAGAGGAACGCGCCGAGCGGGACGAGCGCGGCGGCGACGAGGCCGAGGTAGCCGGCGAGCGTCACGTCGACGAACGCGTCGGGGCCCGGCTGCGCGATCGTCACGCGGACGAGCAGCACGAGGAAGATCAGGCTGCCGAGGATCCAGGTCAGCACCGCGGCGCCGACCGGCCAGGCCGGCGACGCGCGCTTGACCGTCATGTAGGACAACGCGAGGCCGCCGAAGATCGCGATCGCGACCAGCAGGTCCATGAGCCAGCCGAGCGACGACCAGCCGGTGAGCGACCCGGCGAGCAGGACGACGTGCCGCCCGTCCGCGGCCGACAGCGAGAACCAGTCGAAGAACATCAGCACCAACAACGCGACGGCGCCCGCGCCCGCCACCCACTCGCCCACGCGCATGCGGCTCATCACGCCGGCGCCCCCGCCCCGCGCTCGGCCAGCTCGGCGGCCGTCAGCGTGTTGCGCAACAACATGGCGATGGTCATCGGGCCGACGCCGCCGGGCACCGGGGTGATCGCGCTCGCGACCTCGCGCACGGTGTCGAAGTCGACGTCGCCGTGCAGGCCGTCCTCGCCGCGGTTGATCCCGACGTCGATCACGACCGCCCCTGGCTTGACCCAGTCGGCCTTGACCATGCGGTCGCGGCCCACCGCCGCCACGAGCACGTCGGCCTCGCGGCAGACCGCGGGTAGGTCGGCGGTGCGCGAATGCGCGATCGTCACGGTCGCGTTGGCGGCCAGCAGCAGCTGGGCCATCGGCTTGCCGAAGAGGTTGGAGCGGCCGATGACGACCGCGTGCTTGCCGGTCAGGTCGACGCCGGCTTCGGCCAGCAGCCGCATGCAGCCCTCCGGCGTGCACGGGCGCAGGCCCTCGCGGCCCAGCGCCAGGTAGCCGGCGCTCAGCGGCGTCAGGCCGTCGACGTCCTTGCGCGCGTCGATCAGGCCGGTGAGATGGACGCCGTCCAGGTGGTCGGGGACCGGGAGCTGGCAGAGGATGCCCGAGACGCTCTCGTCGGCGTTGAGCTGCTCGATGACCGCCTCGACCTCGTCCTGGGACGCGGTGGCGGGCAGCTCGTGGTGGAAGGACTCGATGCCGACCTCGCCGGCGGTGCGCCGCTTGTTGGCGACGTAGACCGCGGACGCCGGGTCGTCGCCGACCAGGATCGTCGCCAGCCCGGGCCTGCGGCCGGTGCGCGCCGTGAACGCCTCGACGTCCCGGGCCACCTCCTCCCGGACCTTCGCCGCGATCGCCTTGCCGTCGATGATCTCCGCGCTCACGTGACGAGAAGCTACCGCTTCTCCAGCGGCCGCACCGCTCGACGCCACAACGGTGGCCACGCCACCGTCATCGCTTCTCGAGCGGCGCGTACTCGGCCATGAGCTTGCGCTCGGAGCCGTCGCGCGAGAAGCGGATGGTGACGACGCCGCCGGGCTCGGTGCTGGTGACCACGCCCTCGCCGAAGGCGGCGTGCAGGACGTCGTCGCCGACGCGGAAGCCGGGCGAGGAGGCGGAGGACCCGCCGCCACCGGCGCCGCCCGCGCGCATCGAGTCCCAGCCCGCCATGCCGCGCGGGCGGATGCCTTGGCGTGCCGCGGCGCCGCCGGCCGCCGCCGCGGCCCACGTCCCCGCGGTGGTGGCTCTCTCGCGGTCCACCAGGTCCCCCGGGATCTCGTTCAGGAACCGGCTCGGCAGCCCGTACGCGCGCGACCCGAACACGTTGCGCTGCCGCGCGTGCGTCAGCGTCAGCGCCCGCATCGCGCGCGTCATGCCGACGTAGCAGAGCCGCCGCTCCTCCTCGAGCGTCCCCTCGTCCAGCGACCGCGAGTGCGGGAAGACGCCCTCCTCCATCCCGATCATGAACACGATCGGGTACTCCAGGCCCTTGGCGTTGTGCAAGGTCATCAACGTGACCATGCCGCTCTCCTCGCGGTCCAGGTTGTCCGTGTCGGAGCGCAGCGCGGTCTGCTGCAGGAAGACGTCGAGCCGGTCCTCGGCCTGCGGGTTGGCGGCGTCGAACTCGTGGGCGACCTCGACGAGCTGCTCGAGGTTCTCGATCCGGCCCTGGGCCTCGATCGTGCGCTCGGCGGCCAGCGCGTCCAGGTAGCCGGACTCGTGCAGGACGGCCTCCAGCAGATCGCCCATCGGCACCCGCTGCTCGACGCGCTCGCGCAGGCCCTTCATGACGTCCATGAAGCGGCCGATCGAGCGGATCGCCGCCGTGCCCAGGCCCGGCACGCCCTCGGGGTCCAGCGCGGCGTCCCAGGTCGAGATCCCCATCGTCTCGGCGTGGGCGAGCACGCGCGACAGCGACGTCTGCCCGATCCCGCGCTTGGGCGAGTTGGCGATCCGCGTGAACGAGATCGCGTCCATCGGGTTGGCCAGCAGCGTCAGGTAGGCCAGCGCGTCCTTGATCTCGGAGCGCTCGTAGAACTTCGTGCCGCCGATGATCTGGAACGGGACCTCGGCGCGCGTCAGCTGGTCCTGGAGCACGCGCGACTGCGCGTTGGTCCGGTACAGGACGGCGATCTCGGCCAGCGAGACGCCCTCGTCGCGCAGCCGCTGGACCTCGCCGAGCACGTAGCGGCCCTCGGCGTGCTCGTCCTCCAGCTCGCGGACGACGACCGGGTCGCCGGCGCCCTGGTCGGTCCAGAGCGTCTTCTCCATCTGGTCGCGGTTGTGGCGGATGACCGCGTTGGAGGCGTCGAGGATCGTCTGCGTGGAGCGGTAGTTCTGCTCCAACTTGATCACGTGCGCGTCCGGGAAGTCATCCTGGAAGTCCAGGATGTTGCGGATGTCCGCGCCGCGGAAGGAGTAGACCGACTGCGCGTCGTCGCCGACCACCGCGAGGTTGCGGTGCTCGCCGGCGATCAGCTGCAGCAGGCGGTACTGCGCGTGGTTGGTGTCCTGGTACTCGTCGACGAGCACGTGGCGGAAGGACGCCTGGTACTGGCGGCGGACCTCCGGGAACAGCTCCAGGACGTTGACCATGCGGAACAGCAGGTCGTCGAAGTCCATGGCGTTCATCCGGACCAGCTCGGTCTCGTACAGCTTGTAGGCGTCGCTCACCGTGCGCTCGTAGTGCGACCCCACCATCTCGGCGTAGTCGTCGGCGGAGCGCAGCTTGTTCTTGGCGTCGGAGATCTGGTGGGCGACCGCGTTGGGCGTGAAGCGCTTGGGGTCGGCGTCGAGCTGGTCGAGGCAGCGCTTGACCAGGCGGCGGGCGTCGGACGCGTCGTAGATCGTGAACTGGCGCGTGTAGCCGAGCTTCTCGGCCTGCTGGCGCAGCATCCGCGCGCAGGCGCTGTGGAACGTCATCACCCACATCGCGCGGGTCGAGTGCCCCAACAACAACCCGACGCGCTCGCGCATCTCGGCGGCGGCCTTGTTGGTGAACGTGATCGCCAGGATCTCCCCCGCGCGGGCGCGCTGGGTGTGGACGAGGTAGGCGATCCGGTGCGTCAGCACGCGCGTCTTGCCCGAGCCGGCGCCCGCGAGGATCAGCAGCGGCCCGTCGGCGGCCATGACGGCCTCGCGCTGCGGGCCGTTGAGGCCTTCGAGGAGATCGGCGACGCGCTGGTCGGCGGGGGCTTCGGACGGCACCCCTCCAGGATAGGCACGGTCCCGGCGGCCCTCGCGCGGCAGGATCTGCACAGGTTGGGCGGGGCGAGGCCGCGCAGTTCTCATCCCACCGGCCCGATGTGCGACGACGTGCGGCAGAACCCCGCCTGTGCGGGGGACTTCTGACGGCGCGGCCGTCGCGCGTGCGCGCGGCCGTGGACACATCTGGACGCCACGTGTGGCAGCGCAAGCCCTACTCTTGTGCGCGGCGGCCGCCGCCTCCTCATCCCCGGCGGCGGCCGCCACCCCGACGCGCTGCGCGCACGCCGCCGCGACGCCCGCGCACCTATCGTCGACCGCCGCGGCGCGCACGCTGCGATGCCTGATCGACGGCGTCCGGCGCAAGCACGGGCTGCGGCCCGTGCGGTCCAACGCGCGCCTGGCGCTGGCCGCCCGGCGCCACGCGCGGGACATGGTCGCCCACGACTTCTTCGCCCACGTCTCGCCCGGCGGCGCGACCGTCGAGACGCGCGTCAAGCGCGCCGGCTACCTGGGCGGCGTGCGCGAGTGGTGGCTGGGCGAGGCGCTGGCCTGGGGCCAGGCGGGCGCGGGCGCGCCGCGGGCGATCCTGCGCGGGCTGCTGGACTCGCCGCCGCACCGGGCGATCCTGCTGGACCCGGCGTTCCGGGACGTCGGCGTCGGCGTCGCCAAGGGCGCGCCGCGGGGCGGCGGGCACGGCGCGCTGACCGTGACGCTGGACTTCGGGCGGACGCGGCGCTGACGCGTCTGGGTAACGTGGCGGTCCGCCGTGGGCCGCCTGACCGACCACATCCGCGCCTCGTGCGCCGCGATCGCCGCCGAGGCCCGGTCGGTGCGGATCGACCACGAGCGCCTGGAGTCGTTCGCCCCGCCCGGAGGCCGCGTCGAGGATCCCGGGCTGGACGCGACGCGCCACTACCTGGAGGGCGCGCCCGAGGACGTCGCGCTCTACACGCTGGCGCTCGACACCATCAACTTCGGCAGCGGCTGGTTCCCGACGCTCACCAAGCGCGTGGATCCGGCGTCCGGCCGCACCGTGTCGGGGTACTTCACGGTCGCGTGGAACCTCGCCGACCACTTCCGCGTCGCGGGCCCGTGGGACGCGGCGGCGCTGCGCGGGATGCGCACCGAGGAGCTGGCGGAGGTCCTCGGCCAGCCCGCCGACCACGAGCTGATGAGCCTCTACGCGCAGGCGCTGCGCGAGCTGGGGCGCTTCCTCGGGACGCGCGCGACGCTCGACGTGGTCGCCGAGGCGGGCGGGTCGGCCGAGGGCTTGGCCATCATGTTGGCCTCGTCGCTGGCCTTCTACGACGACCGCGGGTTCTACAAGCGCGCGCAGATCGTGGGCAATGACCTTGCCTTGGCCGGCGTCGCGAGCTTCCGCGACCTCGACGCGCTGACGATCTTCGCCGACAACCTGGTCCCCCACGTGCTGCGCTGCGACGGCATCCTGGTCTACGACGACGCGCTCGCGGCGACGATCGACGCCGAGCGACTGCTGCCCGCGGGACGCGAGGAGCGCGAGATCCGCGCCTGCGCGGTCCACGCCTGCGAGCGGCTGAGCGCGCGGCTCGGCGTCCCGGCCCGCGTGCTCGACATGTGGCTGTGGACGCGCGGCCAGGCGCCGGAGGTCAAGGCCCGCCCGCGCCACCGCACGCGCACGGTCTACTACTAGCCGCCGGCGAGCCCGGCGATGCGGGTCACTGCGAACGTCGAGGAGACGCTCGGAGTGACCCGGATCGTGGGCCGGGCCTATCAGCCGCCCGCGGGGTTGCGGCCGCGCACCGGGCGCAGCCGCCGCACCTGCGCGGGCGGCTCCTCGCCGTTGAGCGCGGCGACGCGGCCCTCGAGGTCGTTGATGCGGCCGCTCAGCTCGCGGATCGCGTCGGCGACCGGGTCGGGCAGGTGGATCCAGTCGGCGTCCGGGCCCTCGGGGCGCTTGCCGTCGACGCGGACGACGTGGCCGGGGTTGCCGACGACCGTCGAGTTCGGCGGCACGTCGGTGATGACCACCGAGTTGGCGCCGACCTTGGCGCCGTGGCCGACCTCGATCGGGCCCAGCAGCTTGGCGCCGGAGCCGACCGTGACGTTGTCGCCGACCGTCGGGTGGCGCTTGCCGGTCGCGAAGCCGGTGCCGCCGAGCGTGACGCCCTGGTAGAAGGTGACGTTGTCGCCGACGTCGGCGGTCTCGCCGATCACGACGCCCATGCCGTGGTCGATGAACAGCCCGTCGCCGATGTTGGCGGCCGGGTGGATCTCGATGCCGGTGACCATCCGCGACACGTAGGCGATGGCCCGCGGCGCGACCGGCACGCTGAGGTCGTGCAACGCGTGCGCGACGCGGTGCGCGAGCACGGCCTGCACGCCGGGCCACGCGAACAGGATCTCCGTCGAGGAGACGCCGCGCGCCGCCGGATCGCGTTCGTGCGCGGCCGCGATGTCGGTGCGCAGCTCGCGGGTGACGCGGCGGATCGTGCCGAGGCCGAGCATGGTCGGATCGGTACGGTACTAGCCCCATGCCCGCCCTTAGAACCCTGATCTTGCACGGTTGGCAGGGGTCCGGACCGGATCACTGGCAGACCTGGCTGGCGGGGCGGCTCCAGGCGGCGGGCGCGCACGTGCATTACCCGGACCTGCCGGAGTGCGACGTGCCCTGCCCGGACCGCTGGGGCGCGGCGCTGCACCGCGAGCTGCGGGCGCTGGCGCGCGGCGAGGGCGAGCGCGTCGTCATCTGCCACTCGCTGGGCTGCGTGCTGTGGCTGCGCGAGGCCGCGAGCGTGTCGGAGCGGCTGCGCGTGGACCGCGTGGCCCTGGTCGCGCCGCCCTGCCCGGGCGCGAAGGTCCCCGAGCTGGCGCGCTTCTACCCGACCGGCGCCGACAAGGCCGCAATCGACGCCGCGAGCAAGCACACCAGGTTGGTCTGCTCCGACGACGACCCCTACTGCCCGGGCCGCGGCGCGGCCCAGCACTGGGGCGGGCCGCTGGAGTGCGAGATCGACCTCCTGCCCGGCGCGGGCCACCTCAACGTCGAGGCCGGCTACGGGGCGTGGCCCGAGATGGAGGCCTGGGCGCTGGGCGAGGCCGAGTCGCTGCGCCCGGCCACGGCGCCCGCGGGCGTCTAGGCGTAGGCCTCGGCTACTGCGGCGCGAAGAACGGCGCGCTGATGTAGCGCTCGCCCGAGTCGGGCAGGATCGTCACGATGCGCTTGCCCCGGTTCTCGGGGCGCTTGCCGACCTCGATCGCGCCCCACAGCGCGGCGCCGCAGGAGATGCCGGCCAGGATGCCCTCGCGGGCGGCGCAGAGGTGGGCGGTCTCGATCGCGTCCTCGTCGCCGACCGGGATGACCTCGTCGATGACGTCGCGGTCCAGGACGGCCGGGACGAAGCCGGCGCCGATGCCCTGGATGCGGTGCGGGCCGGGGGCGCGGCCGGACAGCACCGCCGAGGAGGCGGGCTCGACCGCGATCACCTGGGCCTTGGGGTTGACCGACTTGATGGCCTCGCCCACGCCGGTGATCGTGCCGCCGGTGCCGACGCCCGCGACGAAGATGTCCACCTGGTCCTCGAGCGCGGCGAGGATCTCCGGGCCGGTCCCGATCCGGTGGGCCTCGGGGTTGGCGGGGTTGGAGAACTGGTCGGGCAGGAACGCGTCGCCGCCGGCGGCGGCGTCGCGGGCGGCGTTGACGGCCTCGTCCATCCCGCCCATCGACTCGACGATCTCGACGCGCGCGCCGTAGAGCTTCAACAACGCCTCGCGCTCGCGGGACATGCCCTGCGGCAGGAAGATCGCCAGCTCGTAGCCCTTGGCCGCGCAGACGAACGCGAGCGCGATGCCGGTGTTGCCCGACGTCGCCTCGACGATCGTCGTCGCACCCGGCTCGATCCGGCCCTCGGCCTCGGCGGCCGCGATCATCGCGATGCCGATGCGGTCCTTGACCGAGCCGCCCGGGTTGGACGCCTCGAGCTTGCCGTACAGCTCGACGCCCTCGGGCTCCAGGCGCGTGAGGCGCACCATCGGGGTGTTGCCGATGTGCTCGGCGATGTTCTCGGGGATTCGGCCCATTCCCGACCGACATTAGCGGGCGGGTGGGATGCGTCCGGGCGAGGCCGCGGCCCGCGACTCGGCGCGGCTACGACGCGGGCGTCGCCGCGCCGCCCGATCCGGGCAGGTCGCGGTGCAGCTTCGTGAAGCGCTTGGCGGCCTGGCGCGTCGCGCGATCCTCGGCCGATCGGGACGTTCCGGCGCGGGGCGAGCGGGCGCGGAGCGCGTCCGCCTGCATCTCCCGCATGGCGCGGGCGTAGCGGCGGATGAGGTCGACTTGCGCGGGTCCGTGATCGCTCATGGGTTTGACCAACCTGGACGAACCGTAGCGCCGGCTCCGCGCTCCGTCTACGCCATTTGTGCCAATTCGAACGAATTGGGACGCCGTGTCCAGGTTGTTCGGCCGGACGGTCCGGACCGGGGCCCGGCTCAGCGCTCGTCGTGCTCCGAGCGGCGCTGCTCGCGGCGGAGGCGCTTGCGCTCGCGCCGCTCCGCGCGCGTCAGCCGCCGCCCGCGCTTGACGTCGCTGCCGCCCATCAGCGAGAAGACCTTCAGGTGCAGGACCGGCCCGCCGGGCGCTGGCGGACGGTCGCCGAGGTGGACGTCGTTGCCGCCCATGAACGCGAACTCGCTGACGCGGACGTCGAGCCCCTCCGGCACGCGCACGGTGGCGCCGCCCATGATCGAGATGACGTGGATGGTCGTCTCGTACGCGCTCAGCTCGACGTCGTTGAGGTCGAGGTCGCTGCCGCCCATGACGTTCAGGCTCGTCATCCGCTCGCCGACGCGCCAGTGGCCGCGCTGGTCGCGGCCGCTCATGATCGAGATCAGCCAGCGGCGGCCGCCGTCGCCGGGACGGACCGGGAGCGCGGGCGCCGCGGCCGTGTGCACGGTCTGCGGCAGGTCGGCGGTCAGCCGCGCCAGATCGCCGTGCGTGCGCGCGGCGAAGGCGGCGTCGACGCGCTCGTCGAGCTCGTCGACCGTGATCCGCCCCTCCCCCGCCGCGTGGCGCAGCACCTCGGCGACGCGGTCGCGATCGGCATCGGAGGCGCGCACGTCGGGGCTCTCGGCCATGGCCCCCGACCCTACCGGCGTTGTACGTATTGTCCCCGGGCGATGAGCGACCTGCGCGCGCTGGTGGGGCGACCGTTCGCGCTGCGGATGCTGCTGAGCGCCCTGGTCGGCCGGCTGCCGGAGGCGATGGTCCCGCTGGCGCTGCTCCTGCTCGCGCGCCACGAGCACGGGTCCTACGCGACCGCGGGCGCGCTGGCCGGCGCGTTCGCGATCGGCGCGGCGGTCGGCGGCCCGCTGCTGGGCCGCGCGATCGACCGGCTCGGCCAGCCGCGCGTGCTGCTCGCCGCGACCGTCCTGCGCTCGGTCGCGCTGGGCGCGATCGTCCTCCTCGCCCCGGTCTCGCTCGCCGTCACCTGCGTGGTCGCGGTTCCCGCGGGCGCGCTGACGCCGCCGCTGGAGCCCGCGCTGCGCGCGCTGTGGCCGGACCTCGCCGGCGACGACGAGCACGCGCTGGCCGCCGCCTACGAGCTGGACGCCGGCGCGCAGGAGCTGATCTTCGTGACCGGCCCGTTGTTGGTGGCCTTGGCCGTCGCGGTCGCCGGCCCGGCGGCCGCGCTGCACCTCGCGTCGGCGGTCGGCCTGCTCGGGACCCTGGCCTTCGCGCTGGCGCCCGCGGCCCGCGCGTGGCGGCCGGCGGTCGCCGACGGCGAGGCGCACTGGGCCGCCGCCGTCCGGGCGCCGCGGGTCCCCGTGCTGCTGGCGGTCGGCCTGCTGGCCGGCGCGGCGACCGGCGCGGTCAACGTCAGCGCCACCGCCTTCGCCGAGCGCACGCTGGGCGACCGCGACCTCGTCGGCTGGCTGCTGGCCGCGTGGGCGGTCGGCGCGATGATCGGCGGCCTGAGCGCCGCCGCGCGCCGCTGGACGCTGCCGCCCGAACGGCGCCTGACGCGGTTGCTGGTGGCCTTCGGGATCGCCTTCGCCCCCACGCTGCTCGCGTCCTCGACCGGCGCGATGGCCGCGGCGCTCGCGCTGCCGGGCGCGTTCCTGGCGCCGACGCTGGCGGCGATCTTCGTGCTCACGGGCCTGCGCGCGCGGCCCGGCGCGCTCACCGAGACGTTCGCGTGGCTGACCTCGTCGTTCCTGGTCGGCAGCGCCGCGGGCAGCGCGGTCGCGGGCGCGATCGGCGGCGACGGGCCGCCGGGCTTCCTGCTGGCCGCCGGGATCGTGGTGGCGGCCGCCGCGCTGTGGCGGGCGACCGAGGCGCCGGGACGCTGACCTCCGCCGTCGCCGGCCGGCGATCGCGGGTGAGGGTGGAGAGGGGATCGCGGAACACGCGGCGGCTCGTCCCGGGCCGCACCGTGGCGCGCCGTCGTGCTCGCAGGCGTCGCGGGTGGCGGAGAACCGACGTCGCACCGCCGGTCCGCCGCGCATGGCGACGGGTGGTGCGCGGCGACGAGGACCTCTTGGGGGCGGCGCGCGCACCCGCGATACTGGGCGCCGACATGGATCGCGCATCGCTGCACCAGCTCCTGTCGTCCTTCCCGGAGGTCGAGGAGTACGTCCACGGCGGCCTTCCCGCGTTCCGCGCCAAGGGCAGGTCGAGCTTCGCCACCATGCTCGACGACGAGGGCGTCAACCTGTTCCCCGGCGAGGAGGGCATCCTCGCCTTCACGCAGGCGCATCCCGACGTGTGCGCGGAGCGCTGGTGGGGCAAGCGCCTGGCCGCCGTGCGCGTGGACTACCGGAACGCGCCGCGGGACCTGATCGAGGAGATCGTCTTCGAGAGCTACGCGGCGCGGGCGCCGAAGCGGCTCGTGGACCGGATCGCGCGCTAGTCGCGCTCCCACCAGCGCGGCAGCGGGTCGTCGCTGCGCCGGGCGACGCGCGTCAGCGGCTGCTCCCACCAGCGCATCGCGTGGTCCTCGACGGCCCAGCGGATCGCCGGCAGCGTCGCGGGCCCGACGCCCTTGATCGCGAGCAGCTCGGCGTCGCTCATCGCACGCAACTGCTCGACCTTCTCGACCCCCGCGCGAGACAGCGTCGTCTGCACGTGGCTGCCGACGCGCAGGTGGTCGATGCCCTGCGTCTCCTCCTCCTCGGCCGGGTCGCGCACCTGCGGCGTGAGGTTCGCGGCCGCGCCCTTCAGGTTGCGCGCGAGCGCCGCCAGACGGCTCCGCGAGTCGTCGCTCAGCAAGCTGTCCTCGTCCGCGAGGACCGTCGTCACCGTGTCCGCGATCAGGCCGAGCGCCTCGGCCAGACCATCCGCACCACGATCTGCCAGCATGGGCGCAGTATCGACGATCGGCCCGGCCGCGCCAACCCCGGCTCGGCAGTCGGTCACACGTGGGGCCGGAGCGGGTCCGACCTAGATGTAGTACATCGCCACGCCCGCCGCCTTCTTCTCCTGCTCGACGACGTCGGCGACGGTCGTCTTCTCCAGGACGGCGCGGGCGGCGTTGGCGGCGTCGAGGAAGATGCCCTCGGCGCCTCCGCCGAGCGGTCCGTCGAGCAGCTCGACGATCTCCAGGACGGTGATCTCCGACGGCGGCTTGGCGAACGAGTAGCCGCCCTTGACGCCACGCTGGGACTTCAGCAGGCCCGCGCGACGCAGGACCGCGAAGAGCTGCTCCAGGAACTGGACCGGGATGCCGCGCCGGCGCGCCAGCTCGCCGATCGGGACGGGGGCCTCCCCGCCTTGGCGGCCCAGCTCGGTGAGGGCCTTGAGCGCGTAGGGCGACTTCGTGGTGATCGAGAGCATCCCGGTGTCGACTCTACGACAACGCGCACGCGGACAAGTCACAGAACCGCAACGCCCGGATCTGGGAATGGAAGGCAGGCTGCCGATCCGTCCCCCTCGCCCGAGTGCCCTCAGGAGCCGCCTCATGCGTCGTGCCGTCCGTCTGGTCCTCCCCCTCGCCGCCTTCGCGGTCGCGCTGCTCGCCCTCGCCGGCGCCGCCCAGGCCGCGTCGCCCTCGGGCGTCGTGATCTCCCAGCTGCGCACGCGCACCGCCGCCTCGCCGTACGACGAGTACGTCCAGCTGACCAACACCACCAACTCGACGGTCGACGTCGGGACGTGGCAGCTCTACGACTGCTACACGTCGGGCGGCGCGTCGCGCATCGGCACCGACGGCGACCCGCTGCCGGTCGGCACCCGGATCCCGGCCGGCGGCACGTTCGTCATCGGCAAGGACGCCAACGACTACACGGGCACGTCGGACGCGACCTACAACTTCCAGGTCAAGGAGGACGGCGGCTTCCAGATCCGCGACGCGTCCGGCGTCGCCCAGGACTCGGTCGGCGCGCGCGGCACCGCGTGCGCCGAGGGCACCGGCCTCACGTTCCCGACCACGGGCGACGCCTACACCTTCACGCGCGCCGGCGGCGGCACGACCGACACCGACGACAACGCCGCCGACTTCGGCGCGCCCTCCGGCCAGGCCGACGGCACCGCCTGCGGCGCGCCGTGCGAGGCGCCGCCGGCGCCCACGCCGATCCACGCCATCCAGGGCTCCGGCACGGCCTCGCCGCTGGTCGGCCAGAAGGTCGAGATCACCGGCGTGGTCATCGGCGTCGACCAGCAGCAGGGCGTCTCCAACTACGTCAACCTCGACCCGCGCCAGGCCGGGATCTACGTCGAGGCGCCGACGATCGCCCAGGACACCGACACCCGAACCTCGGAGGGCATCTTCGTCGGCGGCCTGTCCGCCGCCGATCGCGCCGCCTCGCACATCGGCCAGACCGTCACGGTCTCGGGCACGGTGACCGAGCTGTACAACCTGACGACGCTCGACGCGTCCGGCCGCTCGGCGTCCTTCACCGGGACGGCCAAGGCCTCCAACCTGCCCGCGCCGGTCACGATCGACCCGGCGAGCGCGGCCGCCCAGACCGTCGCCGCCAACGGGTCGCGCCCCTACTACGAGTCGCTGGAGGGCATGCGCGTCCGCCTCGCCGTCGGCACCGCCAACTCGGGCGGCACCGACAAGTTCGGCGAGCTGTTCGTCCAGCCGACGACCAGGCGCGCCCGGATCTTCCGCGACCCGTCGGGCCCGGTCGCCGGGCCGCCGGACCTGCTGGACCTCGCCCAGGACGCGGGCTCGGCCGACGTCGACCCGGAGAACCCGTCGGCCACGCCGTCCTCGACGACGCGCGTGAAGGCCGACCTCTTCAGCCGCGTCACCGACGCCGTCGGCCCGCTGGGCTTCTCGTTCTCCGAGTACCAGCTGCTCCCGCAGCCGGGCGCGAAGCCGACCGTCACGACGAGCGGGGCCGTCGCCTACCCGCCGGAGGCGCCCGAGGCCCAGCCCGACACGATCCGCGTCGCGAACTTCAACATGGAGAACCTGTTCGGCGCGGGCATGACCGACGACGGCCACACGTTCACCCAGGCCGAGGTCGACGCCAAGACCACGCGGTTGGCCAACGCGATCAAGCTGATGCACAAGCCGGACGTCCTGGCCGTGCAGGAGGTCGCCTCCGAGGACGCGCTGAAGGAGGTCGCCGCCAAGTTGGGCAACTACACGGAGGTCTGGAAGCCCTCCACCGACGCGCGCCACATCGCGGTCGGGTTCCTCGTCAGGAACGGCATCCAGGTCACCGACGTCCGCCAGCTCGGCGTGACCGCGACGACCACGGGCGCCAGCTGCGCCGACGACGGCGTCTCCAACAAGCTGTTCGAGCGCCCGCCGCTGCGGATCGCCATCAAGAAGGGCAAGTTCCGCACGGTGTTGATCGGCAACCACTGGGCCTCGCAGGGCCACGCGGAGTCCTGCCGTCAGGCGCAGGCCGCGTTCGTCAACGCCGCGGCCCGGGACGTCGACCTCGCCGGCGGCAACGTCATCGTGTTGGGCGACCTCAACGACTACGAGGACTCCCCCGCGCTGACGCAGGACCTGGTCAGCGGCGACACCACCTTGCGCAACCTGTGGTCCAAGGCGCCCGCGACCAACCGCTACAGCTTCCAGTACGACGGGCAGCTGCAGACGCTGGACCACATCTTCGTCGACGAGCCGCTGGCCGACCGCTTCGTCAGCCTGCGCTACGTCCACTTCGACAACGACTACTACGAGCGCAACGCCACGACCTCGCCGACCGGCGTGTCGGACCACGACCCGCCGGTGGCGACGTTCTCGCTGCGCTAGGTGTAAGTCCTACAACCAGCCCCGCTCGGTGGCGATCAGGACCGCTTGGGCGCGGTCGACCGCGCCGAGCTTGCCGTAGATGTTGTGCAGGTGGGTGCGGACCGTGGAGGTCGACAGCGACAGCTCCAGCGCGATCTGCTTGTAGACCTTGCCCTCGGCCAGGCGCTTGAGGACCTCCAGCTCGCGGCCGCTGAGCGGGCACGGGTCGATCTGGCGGGTCCGGCCCGTGGTCGGGTAGGGCAGGTCGTACATGACGCTGCGCAGCTCGGACGGGCCGAGGCCGATCGTCCGGGCGCACTTCAGCAGCTCGGTCGGCGACACCGCGCCGCCCTGCGAGTAGTGCGCGAGCATGTCGGCCAGGCGGACGAACGCGGCCTCGCCCTGGGCGTCGTCGGCGTGGTGGCGCTCGATGACGCTCGCCACGGCCTTGGGAAGCCCCCAGCGGCGGGCCAGGACGCCGCCGACCAGCGCGTGGTCGACGCCCAGCTCGCGGCGCTCGCGGTGGATGCGCTCCTCCGGCGTGCGCGCGTTGCCGTGCACCTGGCCCGGATAGCCGGGGTAGGCGTGCATCAGCACGAGCTTGCCGATGTCGTGCAGCAGCGCGGTGACCATCAGGCGGTCGCGGTGCTCGTAGCCGGCCTCGGTGGCCAGGCGGTCCGCGGCGCGCTGCGTGGCGACGCCGTGCAGGCGGAAGCGCTCGGGCGCGGCGTCCCAGACGGACGAGCGTTCGAAGAAGTCGAAGGTGCGAGCGCGCGTCGCGAGGGCCTGGACGGCCTCCGGCGAGAGCAGCTCGACGGCCTGGACGACGGACTCGACCTTGCCGCGGGTCTTGCCCTCGACCTGGTTGCCGAGGCGCAGGACGGAGATCACCAGCGCGACGTCGGACTCGACCGCAGCGACGACCTCGCCGGTCGACACGCGCTCCTGGCGCACGACGCGCAGCAGGCGGTTGCGGGACTCGGCGAGGGCCGGGAAGGCCTCGAGAGCCTCGAAGGCCGCGGTCAGGCGGCGGCCGTGGCCTTCGTTGTGGCGGCGCTGAACGTCAGCGGCCGGCGTGTGCTGGCTCGAAGAGGCTGCTGCGGCTGGGGGCATGTCGTCTCTGGGCTCCATGGGCATGGGCACGCTTGGTCGCGCCCGTCGTACGACCCGGTTATCGGCAGCCGTGGACGGATGATTGAGCACAGGATCCGACACTTGTCCGGTGCAGTGCCGAACTGGGCGTCTTCCCTGCTGTTCGCGGGCCCCCGCTTACGCGGCGATCGCCAGCGCCGCGTCGAGCCGGCGCAGCGACTCGTCCCGGCCGAGCACCGCGAGCGACTCGAAGATGCCGGGCGAGATCGTCGTCCCGGCCAGCGCGACGCGGATCGGCTGGAAGACGTCCTTGGGCTTGCGCTCCGGGTCGGCCTCGACGACCTCGCGCAGCGCGACCTCGATCCGCTCGACATCGAACGGCTCCAGGTGCGCGAGCGCCTCGCGGGCCTGCACGAGCGCGTGGCGGTGGTCGGCGTCCAGCCACTTCTCCCGCGCCTTGGCGTCGTCGGTCGACGCGCCGTCGAAGAGGAAGCCGGCCAGCGGCCAGAAGTCCGCCAGCGTCCCGATCTTCTCCTGGGAGATCGCGACCGCCTCGCGCAGGCCGTCGCGGCCCGTGAAGGCCTCGAGGTGCGCGGTCAGCTCGTCGACGTCCATCTCGCGGATGTAGCGGCCGTTGAGCCACGTGAGCTTCTTGATGTCGAACTGCGCCGGGTTCTTCTGCACGCGCGCGACGTCGAACTGCTCGGTCAGCTCGTGGGTGGAGAGGATCGTCTGGTCGTCGGCCGCGCCCCAGCCCAGCAGCGCGAGGTAGTTGCGGACGGCCGCGGGCAGGAAGCCGGCGTCGCGCAGCTCCTGCACGGAGGCGGCGCCGTGGCGCTTGGAGAGCTTCTTGCCGTCGGGGCCGTGCAGCAGCGGCAGGTGGGCGAACAGCGGCGGCTGCGCGCCCAGCGCCTCGTAGACCAGCAGCTGCTTGGGCGTGTTGGAGAGGTGGTCCTCGCCGCGGACGACGTGGGTGATCTCCGCGTCCAGGTCGTCGACGGCGACCGCGAAGTTGTAGAGGACGCTCCCGTCCGCGCGGGCGATCACGGGGTCGTCCATGTGGACGTGCTGGAAGACCGTGTCGCCGCGGATGAGGTCGTGGACGGTCGTGGAGCCCTCGTCGGGGACGCGCAGGCGGACGGCGCCCTCGGCCTCGGGGGTGCCCCGGAAGCCCTTGTCGGCGCCGTGCTGCTGCTTGTAGGCCTTGACGTCGTCGCCGGTCGCGTTCGACCTGTAGGCCTTGCCCTCGTCGAGCAGCTTCGCCAGCAGCTCCTGGTGGCGCTCGGTGCGCGAGACCTGCGAGATCGGGCCCTCGTCGTAGTCCAGCTCCAGCCACTTCAGCGCGTCGAGGATCTGCTCGACGTTCTCCGGGGTGGAGCGCTCGCGGTCGGTGTCCTCGATGCGCAGGACCAGGACGCCGTCGTTGCCGCGGGCCATGAGCCAGTTGTAGAGGGCGGTGCGAGCGCCACCGATGTGCAGGGCGCCGGTGGGCGAGGGAGCGAAGCGGACGCGCATTTCGGTAGGACTCTAGGTCATGCTCATCGGCGCACACGTCTCCCCCGCCGGCGGCCCGGCCAAGGCCGTCGAGCGCGGCACCGAACGCGGTGCGCGCGCGATCCAGATCTTCAACCAGAGCCCGCGGATGTGGAAGCCGACGGTCTACAGCGACGAGCAGGTCGCCGCCTTCCACGAGGCGATGGCCGACAGCGACGTCGACGCGCTGATGATCCACGCGGTCTACCTGCTCAACGCGGCGTCGGAGGATCCGGAGATCCGGTCCAAGACGCTGACGTCGCTGATCGCCTCGCTGCGCGCCGGCGACGCGCTGGGCGCGGTCGGCGTCGTGCTGCACCCGGGCAGCGCGAAGACCGGCGAGGTCCCGCCCGCGATCAAGCGCGCGGGAGAGGTCATCCGCGAGGCCTTGGCCGAGAGCGACTCCTGCGCCCTGCACCTGGAGAACACCGCGGGCGCGGGCGGCACGCTGGGCCGGTCCTTCCACGAGCTGGCCGCGCTGATCGACGCGGCCGGGGGCGACGACCGGCTCGGCATGTGCCTGGACTCCTGCCACCTGTACGCGTCGGGCTTCGACATCCGGACCGAGGAGGGCCTGACGAGCGTGCTCGACGACTGCGCCTCGATCGTCGGCCTGGAGCGCCTGCACTCGCTGCACTTCAACGACTCCCAGGGCGGCCTGGGCTCCAACCGCGACCGCCACGCCGACGTCGGCCAGGGCGAGCTCGGCGAGGAGGGCTGCGCGGTCTTCCTCAGCGAGCCGCGCTTCGACGGCCTGCCGGTGATCCTCGAGACGCCGGGCCCGGACAAGAAGGGCCCGACCAAGGAGGAGCTGGAGCTGTGCTGGACCCTGCGCGAGCGCGGGGTCAAGGCCCGGGGCTAGCCGCCCCGGCCGGTTTCACCCTCCGTCAACCCGGAGACACTCCGAGCGGACGCAGGACGCGTCCACGCATGGGAGCAGCAACCGCAAGTGCGGCCCCCGCCCCCGGTCCAGCGACAGAGCGGGGGCCGCATTCGCGACGCTACACGTCTCACCACGGACCGCGGGGGAAATCGTTCACCCGCGCGGGGGACGATGGTGCCCCGCATTCCGGTTCATAACGGGCGCGCGCCGTCGGGGCGCGCCGTCGCGCCCGATCGCCCCGCTCGTGGCGGGCGCGTGTGGTCGGTTCCCTACGCCGCCGCCGGCTCGGGCGCCTTCGGCGCGGCCAGCGCCTCGGGACCGAGGATGCGGGCCAGCTCGGCGCGCAGCGACGGCGTCGGGTCGACGCGGAAGTCCGAGCCGAGCTTCAGCGTCCGCGGGCCCACGGAGGTGCGGACGTCGAGCAGCACCTCGGCCTCCCCCACGTGGTTGCCGAAGACGTGCTTCAGCTCCTCGATGATCGAGGCGGGCAGGCGCGAGGCGTCGAGGATGAGCGTCAGCGCCTCGGGGCCCTTGGCGACCTCGACCGCCTTGGCGCGGGCGATCTCGACCTCGGCCTCGGTCGGCTCGAACAGCTCGCAGGCCTGGACCTTGATCGTCAGCCCGCGGTCGTCGTTGCCGACGCGGCCGCGCACGGTGACGATCTGGTCGACCTGCGCGATGTGCTCGTACTCGGCGAGCTGGTCGCCGAAGAAGATCAGCTCGACCGAGCCCTCGAGATCGTCGAGCGTCGCGAACATCATCATGTTGCCGGTGCGCGTCTTCAGCTTGCGCGCCGCGGTGATGATCCCGCCGACCGTCGCCCACTCGCCGTCCTTGGTCGACGGCAGCTCGGCCAGCGGCTTGTCGACCTTCTCCATCAGCGCCTCGCGCACCTCCTTGAGGGGGTGCATCGAGAGGAACAGGCCGATCGCGTCCTTCTCATGGGCGAGCAGCTCGTTCTTCTCGAACTCCTCGTCGGGGATCGGCGGGTGCGTCGGACCGGCGAACGCGGCCGCGGCGCCGTTGCCGCCGGCGCCGGAGTCGCTGCCGCCGCCGTCGAAGAGGTCGAAGATCGAGCCCTGGCCGATCTCGGCGTCCTGCTGGGCCTTCTGGCCCGCGGACTGCGCGGCCTCCAAGACCTCCAACATGCCCTTGCGGGTCGCGCCGGTGGAGCCGAAGGCCCCGCACTTGATCAGCGCCTCGATCGAGCGCTTGTTGACGGCCTTGGGGTCGACGCGCTCGCAGAAGTCCCAGATCGACGTGAACGGCCCGTCGTCCTCGCGGGCGCGCTTGATCGCCTCGACCGCCGCGTAGCCGACGCCCTTCACGGCGTCCAGGCCGAAGCGGATGTTGCCGTCCACGACGACGAACTCGTGGTCGGACAGGTTCACGTCCGGCGGCAGGATCTCGATCCCCATCTCCTCGCACCGGGCGACGAAGAAGGGCACCTTGTCCTTGGTGTCCATGACCGACGAGATCAGCGCGGCCATGTACTCGGCGGTGTAGTTGGCCTTCAGCCACGCCGTCCGGTAGGAGATCAGCGCGTAGCACGCCGCGTGCGACTTGTTGAAGGAGTAGTCCGCGGACTTCTCGTTCGTGGCCCACAGCCAGTCGATGGTCGACGCCGACACGCCGCGCGCCGCGCAGCCCGCGCGGAACTCCGGCTCCAGCTTGGCCATCGCCACGCGATTCTTCTTGCCGATCGCCTTGCGGAGGTCGTCCGCCTGCGCGCCCGAGAACCCGGCCAGCTCCTTGGAGATGAGCATGGCCTGCTCCTGGTACAGGATCACGCCGTAGGTCGGGCCGATGATCGGCTCCAGGCGCTCGTCGGCGATCGAGACCAGGTCCGGGTTGCGCTTGCCGCGCGCGTAGGTCGGGATCTGCTCCATGGCGCCCGGTCGGTACAGCGACACGAGCGCGACGAGGTCGTCGAACTCGGTCGGCTTGACCTTGCGCAGGGCCTCCTGCATGCCCTCGGACTCGAACTGGAACACGCCGACCGAGTCGCCCGCCGCCAGCATCGCGAACGTCTTCTCGTCGTCCAGCGGCATCCGGGCCATGTCGGGCCGCTCGCCCGTCGAGCGGGCGATGATGTCCAGCGCGTCCTCGATGACGTCGAGGTTGCGCAGGCCCAGGAAGTCCATCTTGAGGAGGCCCAGCTCCTCGACGGGCTTCATCGAGAACTGCGTGACCTGGCGGTAGACCTTGTTGCCGTCGGCGTCGGTCTCGTTGGCGTCCGCCAGCTGCAGCGGGACGACGTCGGTCAGCGGCATGCCCGCGATGACGACCGCGGCCGCGTGGATCGAGTTGTTGCGGACGATCCCCTCGAGGCCCTTGGCGACGTCGACGATCTGCTTGGCCGTCGGGTCGCCCTCGTAGGCGGCGCGCAGCGGCTCGCCCTCGGCGAGGCAGTCCTCGAAGCTCGGCGGCCGGCCCATGATCGGGTCGGGGATGAGCTTGGCCAGCGCGTCGCCCTGGCTGGCGGGGTGGCCGAGGACGCGCGCGGCGTCGCGCGTGGCGGCGCGCGGGAACATCCGGCCGAAGGTGATGATCTGCGCGACCGAGCCGCGGCCGTACTTCTCGACCACGTACTGCATCACGCGCTCGCGGCCGCGGACGGAGAAGTCGATGTCGATGTCCGGCATCGACACGCGCTCGGGGTTCAGGAAGCGCTCGAACAGCAGGTCGTAGCGCAGCGGGTCGAGGTCGGTGATCTTCAGGCTGTAGGCGATGATCGAGCCGGCGGCCGAGCCACGGCCCGGGCCGACCGCGACGCCGTTCTCCTTCGCCCACTTGACGAAGTCCCACACGATCAAGAAGTAGGCGTTGAAGCCCATCTTGTCGATGACCGACAGCTCGTACTCCATGCGCTCCATCGCGTCGGCCGGGATGGGATCGCCGTAGCGGGCGCGCATCCCCTCCATGACGCGGTCGCGCAGATACTGCTTCTCGTCCTCGCCGTCGGGCAGGAAGCGCGGGATCAGCTGCTCGCCGAGCGAGATCTCGACGTTGCAGCGCTCGGCCACCTCGAGCGTGTTCGGCACCGCGTCCGGCCACTCGGCGAAGTCCTTGGCCATCTCCTCGGAGTTCTTGAGGTAGAACTCGTTGGTGTCGAAGGTCATCTTCGGCGCGGCGAGCGTCGACTTCGTCTGCACGCACAGCAGCGCCGTGTGGTGGTGGTAGTCCTCGCGCCGGAGGTAGTGGACGTCGCCGGTGCCGACGAGCTTGCCGCCCATCTCCCGGGCGATCTTGACGATGCCCTGGTTGGCCTTGTTCTGGTCGTCGATCCCGTTCTTCTGGACCTCGAAGTAGACGTCCTCGGGACCGAAGACCTGGACCAGGTCGTCGGCGTGCTTGCGGGCCTCGGGCTCGTTGTCGGCGATGAGGCGCTGGCAGAAGCGGCCGGCCAGGCAGCCGGTGAGCGCGATGATGCCGTCGGCGTGGGCCGCCAGCTGCGCCATGTCCAGCGACGGCTTGCCGCGGTGCAGGCCCTCCAGGAAGCCGAGGCTGGAGAGCTTGACGAGGTTGCGGTAGCCGACGTCGTCGGACGCCAGCAGCGTGAGGTGGTTGCGCTCCACGCGGCCGGGCGCGCGGTTGGCGTGGTCGTCGACCAGGTAGATCTCGCAGCCGAGGATCGGCTTGATGCCCTCGTCCTTGGCGGCCTTGTACATCTCGACCGCGCCGTTCATCACGCCGTGGTCGGTGAGCCCGATCGCCGGCTGCCCGAACTCCGCGGCGCGCTTGGCCAGCGCCTTGATGTTGCAGGCGCCGTCGAGCAGCGAGTACTCGGAGTGGACGTGGAGATGGACGGCGGGGGACTGGCTCACGGGCGAAGATCGAGGATAGGTGTCGGGGCGGATGGCGTGGTCGGCGCGGACGGGGATGCCCGCAAGGTGCGAGGTTTGGGTGCTTCGGCGTTCAGCGGCCGCCGCGCTGGGCGCGGTCCAGCCAGGACAGCAGGGTCTGCAGCTCGGACAGCGAGCCCTCGACCGAGGCCTGCTCCGGGGACGCGGTGCCGGCCAGGACGGCGGGCAGCAGCGCGGCCGCGGTGTGCAGCGTGGCGTCGGCGGGCGGCGCGCCCTCGGCGGGCAGGATCGTCAGCGTTCCGTCGCCGGACGCGCTGACGCGCCAGCGGTCGGCGCCGCTGGCCGCGATGTCGACCGAGAGCCGGTGGCCGACGGTCCAACGCGGGTCGACGGCCTTGGCCAGCACGGTGAGCAGCAGGCCGGGCGACGGGGCGATGCCCTTGGCGGCCAGCTCGGCCAGGCCGACCGGCGCGCGCCGCGCCCTGAGCAGCTTGCGCAGCGGGCGGCGCTGCGTGATCGTCGCGCCCGGCAGGCGGCGGCGGGCGCCGCCGGCGGCCAGCGGGACGAGCGCGGTCAGCGGCCCGGAGATCCGGGCGGCCGGCGCCTCGCCGCGCGGCAGCGCCACGCGCGCGACGTCGGGCTCGACGGTGACGCGATGCGCCGTGCCGCCGTCGACGTGCAGGTCGTAGGTGATCGGCCGACGCACCGTCCCGGCCTGCGCGGGCAGCAGCGCGACGAGCAGCAGCTCGGCGATGTCGGGCTCGTCGACCGCCAGGCGCAGCAGCGCGTCGCGCAGCCATGGCGCGGGCTTGGCGATCGGCGCGCGCGGCGGGACGCGACGCGGCGGCGCCGCCAGGACGGAGACCGCGCCGGGCTCGCCGGCGAGGGCCGGCGGAGCGACGGGCGCGGGCGCGGTGACGGGCGCGGGTGCGACCGGCTCGGGCGCGGCCGGCTCGGGTCCGGCGACGGACGGCTCGGCGGCCACGGCGAGTTCGGCGACGGACGACGCCTCGGCGACCGGCGGCTCCGGTGCGGGCGCCTCCGCGACGACCGGCGCCTCCGGCTCGGCCTCCCCCTCCGCCTCCGGCTCGGCAGCCACGAACAGCTCGACGGCGACCCGCGGCTCCGGCGCGGGTGCCTCCGCGACGACGGGCGCCTCCGGCTCGGCCTCCCCCTCCGCCTCCGGCGCCTCCGCCACCTCCGCCGCCGCGCGGAGCCGCGCCGCGGCCGCGGCCAGGTCCAGGTCCAGCGCCGGGTTCGTCGGCGCGGCGGGCGTGGCGGCCGTCAGGTGCGACAGGGCGTCGCGCAGCGACGCGAGCGTGGCGGGATCGGCCGCGGGACCGGTCGTGCGCAGCGAGCTCAGCTCGGCCTCGGCGGCCGCGCGGGCGGCGCGGTCGGTGTCGCCGCGACGGCGCTCGGCGTCCAGCTCGGCCTCGGCCACCCAGCGGGCGGCGCGCTCGGCCTCGAGCTGCTCGTGAAGGTCGCGCAGCGTCTGCTGCTCGGCGGTCGCGTCGCCCTGCAGCCGCGTCGCCAGCGAGACCACGCGCTCGACGCGCTCGGTCAGCCGCGCCATCCGCTCGTCGTCGGCGCGCGCCGCGTCCAGCTCGGCGTTCAGGCCGTCGACCGCCGCGCGCAGCTGCGCCTCGACCGCCGCACGGCGCTCCAGCTCGCGCTCCAGCTCCCGCGTGCGCGCCGCGGCGTCGCTCGCCGCCCGCTCCAGCTCGTCGGCCCGCGCCCGCGCCGCCGTCAGCGCCGTGTCCAGCCGCGCCGCGCGATCGCGGTCGGCCGCCAGCTCGCGCTCCAGCTCCCGCGCGCGCGTCCGCGCGCCCTCGGCCGCGGACTCCGCCGCGACGCGCGCGGTCCGCTCGACGCCCAGCGCCGCCTCGGCCGCCACGCGCGCCCGGCGCTCGGCCTCCAGCCGTTCCTTCAGCACCCGCGCGGCGGCGCCCAGCCGGTCGCGCACGGACGCGACCGCCCGCTCGACCGCCTCGACCCGCCCCGCCAGCTCCGAGCGCTCCGCCGCCACCCGCGCCTCCAGATCGCCGTCCCGCGACGCCAGCGCCTCACGCGCCGCGCCGACCGCCTGCGACGCCGCCGCCGTCAGCTCGTCGCGCCGCGCCAGCTCCGACCGCAGCAGCAGGCCCTCGCGCTCCAGCGCCTCGCGCCGCTCGCGCTCGGCCGCCACGCGCAGCCGCTCGTCCTCCACGGCCTGGCGCGCGCGATCGCGCTCGGCGGCCACGGTCGCCAGCTCGGCCTCGGCCTCCGCCAGCGCCTCGCGCAGCTCGGCCAGCCGCGAGGCCGCGTCCTCGCGGACCGCCGCGGCGTCGCCCTGCGCCTCCAGGCGCTCCTGCTGCTCGGCCCACTCGCGCTGGCGCGTGCGCGTCAGCTCGCGCTCGACCTCCAGCACCCGCGCGCGCAGCCGGTCGCGCTCGACGACCACCTCCCCCAGCCGCCGCTCGGCCTCGAACAGCCGCAGCTCCAGCCCGGCGTCCTCGGACACCTCGGCGCGGCGCGCGCGCCGCGCGGCCAGCACCCGCGGGTCGACGACGTTGCCGCTCTCGTGGGACGGAGGGAGGGTCATGCGGGCGGGAGACTAGGCCCCCGCCCGGACGGATTCGGGCCCGAACGACCCGCCCTCCACTCGACGCGGGTCACTGCCGACGTCGATGGGACGTCCGCAGTGACCCGGATCGCGTGGGCGCTACTCGTGCTTCTGCCGTGCCGACGCGCCCGCGACCAGGAGCGCCCCGACACCCACCCCGACCGCGCCCGCCGCCGCGAACCGCTTCGCACGCGACGACACCCGATGGCCGACGTACCACTTGGCGCCCTTCCAGACGATGAAGCCCAGGATCTTGTAGCCCATATGGGCCTACGGCTACCCGCGCTTCTCGTTGCGCAGACGCCAGGCCAGCCGCGACTGCAGCGACCACAGCTCGATGAAGCCCGGCGACGCCTGCTGCGAGAACAGACCGCCCGACTCCGAGAACGTCGCCAGCTGCGCGTCGTAGACCGCGTTCGGGGACTCGCGGGTCACGACCCGCGCCATGCCCTTGTAGAGCTTCATCCCGATCGTGCCGGTGACGTACCGGTTGACCTCGTTCATGTACGCGTCGAGGTCGGTGCGCAGCGGCTCCCACCACAGGCCCGCGTAGACCAGGTAGGCCCACTGCTCGTCCAGCCCGCCCTTGAAGCGGTTCTGGTGGATCGTGCCGACCAGGCGCTCCAGCTCGGCGTGCGCGGGCAGCAGGATCGCCGCCGCCGGCACCTCGTAGATGTCGCGGACCTTGAGGCCGACGATCCGGTCCTCGATGTGGTCGACGATGCCGACGCCGTGGCGCATGCCGGCCTCGCCGGCCTTCTCCAGCAGCTCGACCAGCCCGAGGCGCTCGCCGTTGAACGCGACCGGCACGCCCTCCTCGAAGGTCACCGTGACGATCTCGGCCTCGTCCGGCGCCTCCTCCGGGCGCGTCACCAGCTGGAAGACGTCGTCGTCGGGCGCGTGGTCGAGCTCCTCGATCCACTTGCCCTCCGACGAGCGGCCCCAGATGTTGTCGTCGATCGAGTACGGCGCCGACTCCGTGCCGCCCTTGACCGGGATGCCGTGCTCGCGCGCGTAGGCGATCTCCTCGTCGCGGCCCATCTTCCAGTCGCGCACCGGCGCGATGATCTTCAGCTCCGGCGCCAGCGTCGCGACCGTGCCGTCGATCCGGACCTGGTCGTTGCCCTTGCCGGTGCAGCCGTGGGCGATCGTGTCGCAGCCGGTCTCGCGCGCGACCTCGACGGCGATCTTGGCGATCAGCGGCCGGCCCAGCGCGGTGAAGAGCGGGTAGTTGAGGCCGTAGATGGCATTGGCCTTGATCGCCGGGACGATGAAGTCGTTGGCGAACTCCTCGCGCGCGTCGATCACGCGGGCGTCGACCGCCCCCAGGCGCAGCGCCTTCTCGCGCACGACCTCGTAGTCCTCGCCCGGCTGACCCAGGTTGATGGTCAAGGCCACGACCTCGGCCTCGTACTCGTCCTGGATCCACTTGAGCATGACGCTCGTGTCGAGCCCGCCGGAGTAGAGCAGGCACACGCGGCCGACCTCTTCCGGGCGGGCGAGGTAGGACGCGGCGGGCTCGTGGGGATGGAGAAGCTGATCGTCGCTCATGGCTGCCCCGAAGCCTACGAGACGCGTACGAAACGCACCCCTCCGGTCATCGTCCCCGAGTCCTTGCACCGCACGGTCGGCCCCTCCCCGCAGTTGGCCGGGAACGCGCCGTCGAACGTCACCGGCACCACGAAGTCCGGCCGGGTGAGCATCGCCGGCGTGATCGTGACGCGCGCCGCGTAGGGCTCGGCGTGCTGCAGGCCGATCACCGTGCCGTACTCGCCCTCGTAGCCCGCGCGCTCGCAGTCGACGTCGTCGGGGCGCGCGACGACGGCGGTGAACGGCGTGAGCGTCAGCGTGGTCGCGCCGTCGCCCGCGGGCCGCGGGACGATCGTCGCCGACGGCGGGTACGGGACGCCGGTGCACGTGTAGGACCCGGTGCCCAGCGTGCCCTTGGTCGTCAGCACCGACCCCTCCATGTTGGTGGAGCTGAGCGGGCTGAAGGCCCCGCCGTCGAAGTACACGTTCTTGAAGACCGTCGTCCACCGCAGCGCCATCGAGGTGACGTCGTCGTCGCCGGGCGACGCGCTCCGCGTCTGGTCGTAGGTGCCGGTCGCGGTGAACGTCACGTCCCATCCGTGCGGGCGCGTGATCTCCACCGCGGCGGTCGCGCGGCCGCGCCGGCCGGTCACCGTGAAGAGCACCGACGTCTTGTCCTGCGTGCCGCCCATCGTGAACCGGACCGCCACCGGACCGCCGGCGACCATCCGCGGGTGCGTGTCGTCGACGCTGCCCTCCAGCGGCTCGACCTCCATCGCGCCGGTCATCGGCGTCCCGTCGGCGACGACGTGCGCCTTGGCGGTGAGCGTCGCCTGCCCGCCGTCCGCCAGCGTCGCCGTGGCGGGGTCGACCTGCAGGTCGACGCACTGGCCGTTGGTCGTCCAGTAGCCGCGCAACGTGCGCAGAACGTCGTCGAGGCCCTGCTCGACCAGGTCCTGGAGCCCGGCGCGCACCGAGAGCAGCATCTCGACCTCGGTCTGCGTGAGGCGGTCGCCGTGCGGCCCGCGATAGGTGCCGGCGTATCCCATCGCCGCCGCCGCGCCGGAGGTCGCGGTGCCGGGCAGCGGCGCCGTCGTGTCCCAGCCCATCACGTAGCGGACGCTGCCCTGGGCGGTGCCGCGGCTCTCGAGGTCGATCGTGCCCGCGTAGGTGGCCGACGCGATCTCGGCGTCGTCGCCGACCTGCACGCGGACCTTCGCCCGCCGCGTCATCCGCGTCTCGGTGAACGCGCTGTCGTCGCGGCGCCGGACGGTGGTCCGCTCGGTGTGCGTCCACGCCACGTCGGCGGTGGCGACGCCGTTGGCGTCCGGGCAGGAGACCGAGTCCCAGTCCATCTTCTCCTGCACGAGCAGCGTGGCCTGGGCCCCACCGTCACCCGACAGCGTCAGCTCGACGTCGACCGCGGTCCGGCGCCGCTGGACCCCGTGCTCGTCGCTGATGTCGGTGAGCGAGCGGCTGCGGCCGGGCTTGCCGTCGTAGGTGGCGGGCTCCCACGTGCCGCCCTCGACCGCCGCGGCGCGCGCGCCCGTGCGCTTGGCCTGGAGCTTGGCCAGCAGCGCGGGGCGCAGCTTGCGCACGCGCGCGTACAGCTTCTTGCCCGCCAGCTTGCGCACGCGCGCGTCGCGGGCCAGCGACGCCGGCACGGCGGTCGCCCGCTTGGCGCTCGGCCTGACGCACGGCGCCTTGGCGGTCACGCGGACCTGGCCCTCGGGGCAGCGCTTCGGGGCGGGCTTGCCCTTGGCCTGGGCGGCCGCGGGCACCGCGCCGCCGAGCAGGGCGAGGACCATCATCAGGCAGACGCGTCGGAGCATCGCGCCAGCGTGATCGCCGCCGCCGTGCGCCGCATCGGGGAGATCCCGCCCCGGCGCCGGGGTACGGCCAGCCCTACCCGGCGGCCAGCAGGCGCCCGAGCCGGTCCATGGCCTCGTCCAGCTCGGCGTCGGCGATCGTCAGCGCGGGCAGCAGCCGCAGCGTCGTCGGGCCGGTGGCGTTGAGGACCAGGCGCTCCTCGCGCAGCGCGCGGCCGACCAGCGCCGTGGCGGGCTCGGCGCGGCCCGGGTCCAGCTCGGCGGCGACCATGAACCCGCGCCCGCGGGTCTCGACCACGCCGGGCAGCTCGGCCAGGCGGTGGCGCAGCTCGTCGCCCTTGGCGCGCACGCGCGCGAGGAGGTCGGGATCGGAGACGACGTCGAAGACCGCCAGGCCCGCGGCGCACTGCACCGGGCCGCCGGCGAACGTCGAGCCGTGGTCGCCGGGCTCGAAGCCCTCGGCGAAGCGCTCGTTGGTGACCACGGCGCCGATCGGCAGCCCGCCGCCCAGCGCCTTGGCGACCGTCATCAGGTCGGGCACGACGCCGGAGTGCTCGTAGGCCCAGAGCGTCCCGGTCCGGCCCAGGCCGACCTGGACCTCGTCGAAGATCAGCGCCGCGCCGTGCTCGTCGCAGGCCTCGCGGGCCGCGCGCAGGACGTCGTCGTCCAAGACGTACACCCCGCTCTCGCCCTGGATCGGCTCCAGGATCACGGCGGCGGTGTCGGAGTCGATGGCGGCCCGCAGCGCCTCCACCGTCGGCGGCACCGCGACGAAGCCCGGGACCAGCGGCGCGAACGGCGCCTGCTTGGCCTCCTGCGGCGTGGCGCTCAGCGACCCGTACGTGCGCCCGTGGAAGCCGCGGTGCGCCGAGACGATCGTCCCACCGCGCTTGGCCTTGCGCGCCATCTTGATCGCGGCCTCGTTGGCCTCGGTGCCCGAGTTGGCGAAGTGCACGCGGCCGCCGAGCGAGGAGGACGCCAGGCGCTCCGCCAGCGCCGCCATCGGCGCCGTCCAGAAGAGGTTGCCGACGTGGATCAGCGACGCGGCCTGCTCGGCGATGGCGCGGACCACCTCGGGGTGGCAGTGCCCGACCGAGTTGACCGCCAGGCCCGTCTGGAGGTCGAGGTACTCGATGCCCTCGACATCCCACAGCGTCGACCCGCTGCCCCGGACGAACTCGACCGGCTGCCGCGCGTAGGCCGGGACGAGCGCGCTCATTCGGCCGCCTTGATCTTCGTCCCGATTCCCTCGTCGGTGAACAGCTCCAGCAGGATCGAGTGCGGCACGCGCCCGTCGACGATGTGCGCCGCGGTCACGCCGCCGTGGATCGACTCCACGCAGGCCTGGAGCTTGGGGCGCATGCCGCCGGCGATCGTCGTCAGCGCGTCCTCGACCTCCTGCGCCGTGGCCTGCGAGATGCGCGACAGCGGGTTGTCGGGATCGCGCAGCCAGCCGGACACGTCGGTCAGGAACAGCACCTTGTAGGCGCGCAGCGCCCGCGCCACCGCGCCGGCGGCCTCGTCGGCGTTGACGTTGTAGGAGTTGCCCTCGCGGTCGGTGCCGACCGAGGCGATCACCGGGATGTAGTCGTCGGCGACGTGGCGGAGCACGTCGGTGTTGACCTTCGTGATCCGCCCGACGAAGCCGACGTCCTCCCCACCCGGCGCCGCGGTGCGCTCGCACAGGAACAGGCGCCCGTCGTCGCCGGACAGGCCGATCGCCGGCTGCCCGCCGCGGTTCAGCCGCGACACGATGTCCTTGTTGACCTTGCCGACCAACACCATCTTGGCGATCTCGACCGTCTCGGCCGACGACACGCGCAGGCCCCCGACGAACTCGACCGGGATGTCCAGCCGGTTCATGTAGGACGTGATCTCGGGCCCGCCGCCGTGGACGACGATCGGGTTCATCCCCACGTACTTGAGGAGCACGACGTCGCGCGCGAAGCCCTCTCGCAGCTCCGGGTCCTCCATCGCCGCGCCGCCGTACTTGATGACGACGGTCTGGCCGTGGAACTCGCGGATGTAGGGGAGCGCTTCGAGAAGCGTGCTGACGTCGCGCATGCGGTCGGTGGGCACCTAGGTGGTGTACTCGGCGTTGACGGTGATGTACTCGTGGCCGAGGTCGGAGAAGAAGACCTCGGTCTCGAAGCCGTCGCCCGGGAGCGCGATCGCGTACTCGACCTCCTCGCGGGCGACGCGCCGGACGAGGTCGTCCTCGTCGTGGGACACGGCGTTGCCGCCGATGCAGACGGGGACGTCCTCGATCGTGATGTCGTAAGGCAGCGGCGCGGTGTCGGGGAGCGCCATGCCGATGGCCTGGGCGATCCGGCCCCAGTTGGGGTCGCCGCCGTACAGCGCGGTCTTGACCAGCGGCGAGTTGCCGATCGCCCGCGCGACGCGCTCGACGTTCGGGCCGTGGCCGCCGCGGACGGTGACGCGGCCGACGCGGCGCGCGCCCTCGCCGTCGCGGCACATGGCGATCGCCAGCTGGCGCAGCAGCGCGTCCAACGCCTGGCCGAAGATCAGCTCGGCCTGGGACTGCGGCTCGACGACGACGCCCGACGCGCCGCCGCAGAGCAGGATGCACGTGTCGTTGGTCGACAGCTGGCCGTCGACCGTCGCGCGGTCGAACGAGCGCTTGACGCAGACGCCGAGCAGCAGGTCGGCGGTCTCGGCGGGCACGACCGCGTCGGTCGTGACGAAGCACAGCATCGTCGCGTGCGAGGGCTGGATCATCCCGGCGCCCTTGCACTGCGCGGCGATGCGCACGGTCCCGCCGGGCAGCTCCACGTCGATCGTCGCGCGCTTCTCGAAGCGGTCGGTGGTCTGGATCGCCTGCTGGAAGGCGTCGGCGCCGTCGGCGCTGAGCGCCTTGCCGGCCTCCAGCAGCCCGCGGACCGTCTTGGTGCCGTCGAGTTGGACGCCGATCACGCCGGTCGAGCAGACCGCGACGCGGTCCTCGGAGGTCCGGGCCATCATCGCGCCGGAGCCCTGCATGCGCGCGGCCTCGTCCAGGCCCTGGCGGCCGGTGGCGGCGTTGGCGTTGCCGGAGTTGACCGCGACCGCGCGCAGCGCGTCCAGCCGGCAGCGGTCGCGGGAGACGATCACCGGCGGCGCGGCGGCGCCGCTCCGGGTGAACCGCGCGGCGCTCGTTGTCTGGTCGCTGTCGCTCACCAGCAGGCCGACGTCGAGACCGCCGGACGGCTTGATCCCCGCCGCCGCGGCGCCCGCGCGAAACCCGTCGGGCAGCGGCGCGCCCGGCACCTCGGTGACGCTGTCGGGCACGTCGACCCAGCGGGACGTGAAGAACGACGCGCTCATGACGCCACCGCCGCGCGAAGGAGCCTCTGGCGAGTTCGCGCCCGGAAGCCGAGCCTCCGGGCGAGGTCTTCCGCGCTCACAGCAGCCCCTCCGTCTCGTCCCGTCCGAACATCAGGTTCAGCGACTGCACGGCCTGCGACGACGTCCCCTTCCACAGGTTGTCGATCGCGCCGAAGGCCAGGATCTTGCCCGTGCGCGGGTCGGTCTGGACGTTGATCGCGCAGATGTTGGTCTCGCGCACGTCGCGCACGCCGGGCGGGCGGGTGACGACGTCCACGAACGGCTCGGCCGCGTAGGCGTCCTCGTAGAGCTGCACGACGTCCTCGACCTCGGCCGCGCCGGGCGTGACGTAGCAGGACACCAACTCGCCCTGGTCCAGCGGCAGCAGGTGCGGCGTGAACGTCACGCGCAGGCCCTCGGCGGCGCCCTGCGCCACCAGCTCCTGGTCGATCTCCGGCGCGTGGCGATGGGTGCCGACGCCGTAGGGCGTGACGTTCTCGTCCACGGTCACGAAGTGCGTCTTCCGCGTCGCGCCCCGCCCCGCCCCGCTCACGCCGGACTTCGCGTCGATGACCACGTCGTCGAGCAGCCCGGCGCGCGCCAGCGGCGCCAGCGTCAGGATCGCGGCGGTCGGGTAGCAGCCGGGCCCGGCGACGAGGTCGGTCTCGGCGATCCGCGCCCGGTACAGCTCGGGCAGCCCGTAGACCGCCTCGGCGATCAGCTCGGGGTGCGGGTGCTCGACGTAGTACTCCTCGTAGGTCGCCAGGTCGCGCAGCCGGAAGTCGGCGCTCAGGTCGATGACCTTGACCCCGCCCTCCAGCAGCTCGGCGACCAGCGGCGCCGAGGCGCCGTGCGGGTAGGCGACGATCGCGGCGTCGACGTCGCCGTGGCGGTCGAGGTCCAGCTCCTCCAGCGTCAGCGGCACGCGGTGGTGCGGGTACAGCTCGTCGAGCGCCCGGCCCGCGTCGCTGCGCGAGGTGACCGCGCTCAGCGCGAAGTACGGGTGGCGGTCGATCAGCCGCGCCGCCAACGCGCCGGCGAAGCCGGACGCGCCCGCGACCAACACGGTGGCCTGATCGGGATCAGCCACGCAGCTCACCCCCGACCTTGGATGCCAGCGCCGCCACCACCTTCTCGCGCACCGGCGCGACGTCGTCGTCGCTCAGCGTCCGGTCCGGCGCCTGGAACGTCAGCGCCAAGGCCAAGGACTTGCGCCCCTCGCCGACCTGCGCGCCGCGGTAGACGTCGAAGACCCGCACGCCCTGCAGCAGCTTGCCGCCCGCGCCGCGGACCGCGCCGAGCACGGCGTCGGCGCTGACGTCGTCGGCGACGATCACCGCGAGGTCCTGGCGGACCGGCGGGAACGACGTGAGGTCCTCGTAGCGCGGGACCGCCACGGCATGGGCGACCACGCGGTCGAGGTCCAGCTCGAACGCCGCGACCGTCCCGTCCAGCTCCCACGCGCGGGCGACCAGCGGGTGCAGCTCGCCGACCCAGCCGACGACCTCGCCGTCCGGCCCGGCCAGCACGCGCGCGCTGCGGCCCGGGTGCAGGAACGGCTCCGGCGCGGCCTCGACCGACCACGTCACGCGCAGGGTGTCGAGCACGGCGGCCAGCAGGCCCTTGGCGGCGAAGAAGTCCGTCGTCCGCGGCTTGCCGTCGTCGCCCCACGAGGGCGCGCTCAAGCGACCGTGCACCACCGCGCCCAGCGAGCGATGCTCGTGCGGCAGCGGATCACCGTCGCGCGCGACGTACACCGCGCCGGACTCCAGCAGCGCGAGGTCGGCCTGCCCGCGCGCCACGTTGTGGCGCACCGCGTCGAGCAAGGACCCCAACACGGTCGTGCGCAGGACCGAGTGGTCCTCGCTCATCGGGTTCTCCAGCGCGACGAACGACCGCCGCGGATCGCCCGCCGGCAGACGCAGCCGCTCGGCGACGCCCGGCTCGGTGAACGACCAGCCGACGATCTCGTAGGCGCCGCGGCCCACGAGCGCGTCGACCGCGCGGCGCCGCAGCCGCTGCTCGGGCGACATCCGCCCGGCGGTGCCGCGCCGCTTGGGCAGCGTCGCCGGGAGCTGGTCGAGGTCGAAGCGCCCGACCTCCTCGACGAGGTCGGCCTCGCGCGTGACGTCGTTGCGCCGGAACGGCGGGACCGTGACGTCCAGCCCGTCGGGCGCGTCCTCCACGGAGAACCCCAGCGCGGTGAGCGTCCGCTTCTGCCGCGCGCGCGGGATGACCAGGCCGAGCAGCGAGGCGACCTTCGCCTCGCGCAACCTGATGGTCTCGCTCGGCCACGGGTCCTGCGCGAACGGCCCGGCGTCGATCGTGCCACCGGCCACCGTGGCGCCGGTCAGCTCGATCATCAACTTGGTCGCCACGGCCTGGGCCTCGGCGGCCTGCTCGGGCGCCAGGCCCTTCTCGAAGCGGCCGGACGCCTCGGAGCGCAGCTGCAGCTTGTTGGACGTGCGGTGGATGTTCGGCCCGATCCAGGACGCGACCTCCATCAGCACGCGCGTGGTGCCGTCCTCGACCTCGGAGCGCGCGCCGCCCATGACGCCGGCGATCGACGTCGGCCCCTCGGCGTCCTCGATCACCACCATGTCGCGGTCCAGCGTGCGCGTCTGGCCGTCGAGCGTCTCGATCCGCTCGCCGTCCTTGGCCCGCCGCACGGTCAGCTCGCCGCCGGCGACCTTGTCGAGGTCGAACGCGTGCAGCGGGTGGCCCGTGAGGAGCATCGCGTAGTTGGTGATGTCGACGACGTTGGAGATCGGGCGCATGCCCGCCGCCAGCAGCCGCGCCTTCAGCCAGCGCGGCGACTCGCCGATCGTCACGTTCTCGAAGACGCGCGCGGTGAAACGCGGGCAGAGGTCCGGGGCCTCGACGCGGACGTGCGCGCCGGGGACGTAGCCGCTCGTGCCGAGATCGTCGGCCCAGGGCGCCGCCGCCAGCGACGCGCCCGTCGCCGCGTGCACCTCGCGCGCGATCCCGTAGACGCCCAGGCAGTCCGGGCGGTTCGGGGTGATCTCGAACTCGATCACCGCGTCGAGGATCGGCAGGACCTCGGCCAGCGGCGTGCCGGCGACCAGGTTGTCGTCCAAGACCATGATCCCGCCGGAGCGCTCGGCCGCCAGCCCCAGCTCGTCCTCGCTGCAGATCATCCCGTGGGACGTAACGCCCCGCAGCTTGGCCTTCTTGAGCTTGGTGCCGTCGGGCATGATCGCGCCGGGCCGGGCGACCGCGACGGTCTGCCCCGCCGCCACGTTGGGCGCGCCGCAGACGATCTGCTGCGGCTCGCCGCCGTCCCCGACGTCGACGGTCGTGACGTTCAGGCGGTCGGCGTCCGGATGCTTGCCGCACGACAGCACCTTCCCGACGACGAAGCCCGCGCCCTCGCCGCCGACGCCGTGCGCGTGGATGGACTCCACCTTCGTGCCGGAGATCGTGAGCCGCTGCTCCAGCTCCTCGATCGTGATGTCGGGCGCGCAGAACTCGCGCAGCCAGCGGTAGGGAACCTTCATCCGAACTGCTCCAGGAAGCGCAGGTCGTTCTCATAGAACAACCGCAGGTCGCTGACACCGTGCTTGAGGAACGCGATCCGCTCGATGCCCATGCCCCAGGCGAAGCCCTGGACCTTCTCGGGGTCGTAGCGGTCGTCGTTGACGTAGGAGTACACGTTGGGGTCCACCTCGCCGGCGCCGAGGATCTCGATCCAGCCCTCGCCCTTGCAGAGCGGGCAGCGGGAGCCGTCCTTCATCCAGCCGTTGTCGCAGTTGAAGCACGAGACGTCGACCTCGACCGACGGCTCGGTGAACGGGAAGAAGTGGCCGCGCAGGCGCACGTCGCGCGCGTCGCCGAAGATCTGGCGCGCGAACTCCAGCAGCGTGCCCTTGAGGTCGGCCAAGGTGATGTCCTCGTCGACCGCCAGGCCTTCGACCTGGTGGAACTGCGGCGTGTGCGTCGCGTCGCTGTCGCGCCGGTAGACGCGGCCGGGGATGACCACGTACAACGGCGGCGGGTGCGCCTCCATCGCGCGCACCTGCATCGGCGAGGTGTGCGTGCGCAGCACGACGTCCTCGGCGACGTAGAACGTGTCGGTCCGGCCGCGCGCCGGGTGCGTCGGGTCGTGGTTGAGCGCGTCGAAGTTGTAGTGGACGGTCTCGACCTCGTTGCCCTCGACGACCGTGAAGCCGAGGCCGACGAAGACGTCCTCCAGCTCGCGCCAGGTCTGGGTGATGAGGTGCAGGCGGCCGACCGGCTGCAGGGGGTCGCCGGGCAGCGTGACGTCGACGCGGTCGCGCTCCAGCCGCGTGTCCAGCTCGGCGGCGTCGAGGCGCTCGACGGCCGCGGTCAGCTTGGCCTCCAGCGCCTTGCGCACCTCGTTGGCGCGCTTGCCGACCTGGCCGCGCTCCTGCGGAGGCAGCTCGCCGACGCCGCGCAGCAGGTTCGGCAGCTCGGCCTTGCGGCCCAGCAGGCGGACGCGCAGCTCCTCGAGCTGCTCGGTGCTGCCCGCCGCGTCGATCGCGGCCAGGCCCTCGTCGTGGATCTCTTCGATGCGTTGGATCACTGTGCGGTCTCCGGGTTCTGCGGGGTGACCCTACTCAGCTCATACAGGGCGAGCGTGGCGGCCATCGCGGCGTTGAGCGACTCGTTGGCGATGGGGATGTGCGCGGCGCGGTCGCACGCGTCCAGCACGTCCTCCGACAGGCCGGCGCGCTCGGCGCCGACGACGATGGTGATGTCGGTCCGGGCCGGACCGCGCAGCGGCGCTCCGCGGCGGGCGTCCAGGGCGACGGTCTCGCCGGGCAGCTCGTCGACGGCGCTCACGCGCGCGACCGGCACGACGAAGATCGCGCCCATCGAGGCGCGCACGGCCTTGGGCCCGTACGGATCGGCGGTGTCCGGGCCGAGCGCGACGCACGACGCGCCGAACGCGTGCGCGGCGCGCAGGACGGTCCCGACGTTGCCGGGGTCCTTGACGCCCCACAGCGCGACGCACAGCGGGCCGACCGGCGCGTCGAGCCAGCGCTCCTCGAAGACGCCCAGCGCGCGGGTGCCCGAGCCAAGCGTCGAGACCTTCGCCAGCGCGTCCTCGGTCACGTCGACGCCGGCGCGCAGCAGGTGCACCGGGTTCCAACCCGCGTCCTGGGCGGCCGCCAGCAGGTCCTCCCCCTCCGCGACGAAGCGGCCGCGCTCGCGCCGGGCGCCGAGCCGGCGGATGTCCTTCAGCAGCGGGTTGTGATGGGAGGTGATCAAGGGATGGGCGCTTCGGGGCGGTCGGGGCAAAAGAAAGGGCGCCGTCCGAGGTTCGGAAGCGGCGCCCTTGAGAGCTTGATGTCGGCGGATCTGCGCTACGCAGCGGCTGCCGACGCCTCACGGGCGGCCTCGGCAAATCGGCGGAACGTCTCGGGATCGCGCACGGCGATGTCGGCCAGGACCTTGCGGTCCAGCTCGATGCCGGCCAGCTTGAGGCCGTGGATGAACTGGCCGTAGGACAGGCCGTTCAGGCGCGCGGCCGCGTTGATGCGCGTGATCCACAGGCGACGGAAGTCGCGCTTGCGGTTGCGGCGATCGCGGTACGCGTAGGTGTCGGCCTTGGTCAAGGCCTCCTTCGCGCGCTTGTAGTTGGAGTTCGCCTCGCCCCGGAAGCCCTTCGTGAGCTCGAGGGTCTTGCGACGCTTCTTCTTGGCGTTGACGGAGCGCTTGACGCGGGTCACTTCTTCTTCGCTCCCAGCAGGGTCTTGACGCGGGGCTGATCGTGATCGGACAGCACGAAGTCGTTGCCCTTGTCGCGCTTCTTCTTGGGCGACTTCTTCTCAAGGATGTGGCTCGTGAAGGCGTGGCGAGCCTTGACCTTGCCCTTGGCGGTCAGCTTGAAGCGCTTCTTGGCGCCCGAATGGGTCTTCATCTTCGGCATGGCGGAGCGACCCATTGTGACAAACCACGCGGAATTACGCGGTCCGGGGCGTTGGGCCGGTGGACTAGCCTAGCAACGTGGCCGCGACCGCTCTCTCCAGCAGCCTGATCGGACGCGACGCCGAGCTGTCGGCGCTCCTGGAGGCGGTCCGGGAAGCCGGTGGCGGACGGCCGTCGCTGGCCTTCGTCGTCGGCGAGTCCGGGCTGGGCAAGTCGCGACTGCTGACCGAGCTGGCGGCCCGTGCCCGCGACGAGGGCGCGCGCGTGCTCAGCGGCGAATGCGTCGAGCTGGGCGACGGCGAGCTGCCCTACTCCCCGCTGATCGGCGCGCTGCGGCCGCTGGCGCGCGCGGGCGACCCCGCGCTCCTGGACCTTCCCCCTGCCGCCCGGCAGGAGCTGGCCGCGCTGCTGCCGGGGCTGGGCGGGGGCGCGGAGCTGCCGGGCGCGCGGGATCAGCTCTCGTCCGACCGCCGGTCGGAGTCCCAGGGGCGGCTGTTCGAGGCGCTGCTGGCCGCGCTGGACCGCCTCAGCCGCGAGGGGCCGGTCGTGCTGATCGTCGAGGACGTGCACTGGGCGGACCGCTCGACGCGCGACTTCCTGTCGTTCCTGGGCCGCAACCTGGCCGACGAGCGCGTGCTGGTCGCGCTGTCCTACCGGCCCGACGAGCTGCACCGGCGCCATCCGCTGCGCCCGCTGCTGGCGGTGCTGGAGCGCACGCCGCGCGCGCGGCGGATCGAGCTGCGCGGGCTGACGGCCGAGGACGTGCGGGCGATGGCGCGCGAGGTGCTCGCCGCCGAGCCCTCCGAGGAGCTGGTCGAGCGGCTGGTCGCGCGCTCCGACGGCAACGCGCTGTTCGTCGAGGAGCTGCTGGCCGCCGGGCCCGGCCCCCTGCCGCCGTCGCTGGCCGACGCGCTGATGGTCCGCGTGGAGCGGCTGCCGGTCGGCGCGCAGGAGGTCGTGCGTGTGCTGTCGGTCGCCCAGCCCGCCGACCACGGGTTGTTGGAGTCCTTGGAGGTCCTCGACGACGCGGCGCTGCGCGGCGCGCTGCGCGACGCGATCGCCGGCCACGTCGTCGCCGTCGACCACTCCGACCGCTACGTCTTCCGCCACGTGCTGCTACGCGAGGTGGTCTACGACGACCTGCTGCCCGGCGAGCGCGCCGAGCTGCACCGCTCGGTCGCCCGGGCCCTGGAGGCGCGGCTGCCCGGCGACGGCGGGCCGGCGCTGGCGGCGGCGGTCGCCCACCACTTCCACCGGTCCGGCGACCAGCCCGAGGCGCTGCGCACGGCCGTCCTGGCCGCCGACGCGGCGACCGCCGCGCACGCCGAGGCCGACGCCGCGCAGCTGCTGGAGCGCGCGCTGGAGCTGTGGGAGCGCGTCGCCGAGCCCGAGGCCTTGGTCGACGTCGAGCGCTTCGACCACGTCGCGCTGCTGATGGCCGCGGCGCGCGCCCACCGCAACACCGACGACCAGCGGCGCGTGACGCTGCTCAACGAGGCGCTGCGCGAGGCGCGCGCGGCCGACGTCGAGGATCCGCGCGTGCCGCTGCTGCTGCAGCAGCGCGCGATGGCCGAGTGGGGCCTGGGCCGCGGCGAGGCGTCGCGCGCGTCGCTGGACCTCGCGCGGCGGCTGCTGCCCGAGGACGCGCCGCCCGCGCAGTGGATCGGGCTGGCGGTGGCGCGGATGAAGCTCGCGACGCTCCAGTCGCGCTACGCGGAGTCGATCGCGCTGGCCGAGGAGGTCCTGCGGCACCTGCCCCCGACGCGCGAGGGCGACGTCCTGAAGTGCGAGATCTACAACAACTTCGGGCTCGCGCTGATCATGACCGACCGCCACGACGAGGGCGTCGCGACGCTGCGCGAGTCGGCGACGCTGGCGCGCGCGGTCGAGGACCACGTGCTGCTCGGCATCTCCTACGTCAACCTCGGCGACGCGCTGCACCTGTCCGGGCGCCCGGACGAGGCGCGGGCGGTCATCGAGGAGGGACTGGGCGAGATCGACGCGAGCGTGCCCGGCCAGGCGTGGCTGCCGACGTTCGCGGCGGAGATCGCGATCGATCGCGGCGAGTACGACGTCGCCGTGCGGTACCTGCGCACGGTCGGCCGGGTCACCGGCAACACGCGCGTCAACGTCGAGCTGCGCCGGGCCGAGCGGGCGCTGTCGATCGGCGAGGACGCGGCGGCGCGCGACTCGATCGAGGAGGTCGAGGCGTTGTTGGTGGACTCGCTGGAGCCGCAGTTCGTGGCGGTCGCGGGCGTGCTGCGCGCCGAGCTGGACCGGCGCGCCGGGCGGCTGGTCGGCGCGCGCGAGGCGGTCGAGGGCGCGCTGGAGCGCCTGGAGTTCTGCTCCGACGACACCGTGCGGTTCGCCAGGCTGGCGGCCACCGGCGTGGCGATCGAGGCCGACCTGGCGCAGCGCGCGCGGGATCTCGGCGACCCCGACGCGGAGGCCGACGCGATCGCGCGGGCCGGCGTGATGCGGGCGCGCGCGGAGGCCGCCGCGGCCGCGCAGCGCCCGATGGAGACCGCGTACTCCGCGCTGGCCTGCGCCCATCACGTCCGGGCCACCGGCGACGACCCGGGCGAGGCGTGGGAGCGCGCGTGCGCGCGGTGGGACGCGCTGGGACGGCCGCTGCTGGTGGCCTGCGCCAAGCGGCACGCGGCCGAGGCGTGCCTGGCCTCCGGGCGGCGCGAGGGCGCCGCGGAGGCGGCGGCGGAAGCGCTCGCGCTGGCGCGGTCGATCGGCGCCGGGTGGCTGGAGACCGAGCTGGAGTCGCTGGTGACGCGGGCGCGGCTGAGCGTCGACGCCGCCGGCCCGGCCGCGGGCGCCGGCGCGGGCGCGTCGTCCGCGGGGTCCTCCGACGGCGACCGGGCCGAGGAGGACGACGATCCCTTCGGCCTGACGCCGCGCGAGCGTCAGGTGCTCGAGCTGCTGGCCCAGGGCCGGACCAACCGCGAGATCGGCGACCGGCTGTACATGGCCGAGAAGACCGCGTCGGTCCACGTGTCGCGGATCCTCGCCAAGCTCGACGTGCGCTCGCGCACCGAGGCGGCGGCGGTCGCGCACCGGCTGGGGCTGGCGACGGGCTGAGCCCCGCGGACGGGCCCCGGAACGACGACGGGCCCCTCCGGTCGTGCCGGAAGGGCCCGTGTCCTTCAGTGGGTCGTGGCGCGCGCCGCTAGGACGCGGCGGGCTGCTCGTCGTCGGCCGCGTCGGCCGCCGGCTCCGCCTCGGGAGCGGCTGCCTCGGCGGGCGTCGTCGGCGCCTCGGTGGCGCCGGCGTCGGCCTCGACGTTCGGGGTCTCCCCCTCCGCCTCCTCGGCCGAGCCGCTCTCGTCGAGGGTGCCCGCGAGCACGGCCTTGGACGGGCCGAGCATCATCGTCATGTTGCGCCCATCCAGGTTCGGGCGCTGCTCGACGACCGCCAGCTCCTGCAGCTCCTCAGCGAGGCGGTCGAGGATCATGCG
>NZ_DASRZV010000010.1:0-12261 GCF_035685985.1 Baekduia sp. | reverse complement strand
AACACGACCGCGCCGACCGCCACGCCCGGGAACAGCAGCGCGAGCGCGGCGGCGGCCGACGAGGCCAGCGCCGCGACGCCGCCGACGAGCGCCGGCCCGGCGACCTGGCCCGCGTCGCCCAGCGCCGCGTTGAGCGCGTGGCCGGCGCGGACGAGGTCGCCGCCGGCGACGGCCGGCCACAGCGCGCGAGCGGTCGCGATCAGCGGCGGCACGCACGCGCCCGCCACCGCGGCCGCGCCGAGCAGGCCTCCCGGCGGCCAACGGGCGACGCAGCCCACGACCAGCAGCGCCATCGCGAGCGCGTGCGCCGCCGCCAGGACCGCGACGACGCGCACGCCGCGCCGGTCGACCAGCCGCCCGCGCGCGGGCGCCAACAGCGACGAGCCCGCCGAGAACGCGGCGACCGCGCCGCCGGCGGTCGCGAACGAGCCGGTCGCCTCGCGCACCGCGAGCACGACCGCCAGGCCATAGGCGGCGAACGACAGCCACCCCATCGAGCAGGCGAGCGCCAAGCGGCGCGCGCCCGGACGCGCCAGGACGGCGCGGTAGGACACCAACACGTTCTCGCTCCCGGGTTCGAGGACGACGACGGACGACAGGACTCGGAGCCGCGCGCGAACGGGCGCGCGGCGGCGGTCCTACGGCGGCGTCGGGCGGGAGCGGGTGCGCATCCACCCACGATCTTACGAGCGAGCCGTCGCGGCCATCACGTACGACGCGAGACGACGTAGGCAGGGATCGGGTCGTCCCAGCTGTGCCCGTGCGCCAGGCAATATTTGGTGTTCTCGCCGATCCCGAGGTCGAGCAGCACGTTGGCCTCCAACACGTACGTCAACACGGCATTCAGCAACAACAACTCATGGAGCGGAGGCATCGTGACCTCGTCCGGAAGATGGGTGTGGTCGTTGCGCCACTCGACGAGACGACTCGTCAGCTTGGCGGCGTGGCCTTCCAGACGGTCGTCCGCTTCAGCGGCTCGCTCGATCAACCACCTGATCCGCGCACGCTGGGACTGGCTGTTGGCGTGTGCGAGCCGACCCTCGTAGTGCTTTCTGACCGTCGCTTTCTCCGGCAGCGCGTCGATCATTGCCTCCAACATCTCCGCGTGTTCCTCGTCGGTGAACGGCGGGTCGTCATGCAGCGCACGGTGATAGCCCTCAGCACACGAGGTGAGGCGAAGCAACCGCGTCAACAGAGGGATGTCCGGGGAGTTCAACACCTCGAACAACGATCGCGCGACGGCGCCCAGATCAGCGTGCAGCTTGCGCCACTCCGCGATCAGATCGGAGAAACCCTCCTGCTCCCATATCCCAGCGGGCAGAAGATCTCGCTGATGGTATTCAACGTGGTCGGGTTGGTGCACTGCCACGTCCGGCGCCTCGTAGACCCGGATCTCCTGGAGTGGGTCGCAGCGCGCGTCAGGATGCCCGGTGAGGAACAGCACCACCGTCTGCTCGCGCGTCCCGAACAAGACGAGATCACGAAGCGGTTCGATCCAGCGTTGCTTCCACTCCGTGAGCGAAAGCGGTGCGGTCGCCTCGAGCAGAAGCGTTGCCGAGGTCTCGTAGAGCCTGGTGAAACGACCCATCGTCGAGAGGCTGAACGCCACCGTCGCTTGGATACGAACGTCATCGACCTCGAACGACGCCAGATGCACCCGCTCATCCGAGAGTCGACGACCGTCCGAGCCCTCGTCAGAGGGGACCGGGCGCACGCACGGCAACGGCGTCGTCGTGTCCTTGGTCCAGCCCATGAGCCACTCACGCAACCCTCTGAACGAGGTCTGCAGCGTTTGCAGATAGACGTCGTCCTCGGTCGCTGCCTCGATCCCGTAGACCAAGCGGTCGGCCACATAGCGGACGCGTGACCGAGGCGAGCCGGGGTCGGCCTCTCCGCCCACGAACCGCACCCCGTGCAGGCTCATAGGCCTTTCGGCAGCGGTGTGACCGAACAGCGTCCGGACGCCGATAGCCGAAGCATCACCGTCACCGACAACCGCTTGCCACGGATCCGTATCGATGTCGAGCCACACCGAACCGTCGCCAAAGGCGCTGACCCGGCCGTGCGCGACCAGATCCTCGTGGCCGACCGGCCACCACGTACCGTCGATGAAGACGTCCTCGCGCTGTTCCGGTCCGTTCTTGTCCCGACGCCAGTTCGGCTCGCCAACGCTGACCTTCACGACGACTTCCGCCTGAACGAACGCGGAAGCTAGGCCGCGGCGTTCAGCTCGCCCAGGATCGTGAGGACGTCCTGGTCGTGGGTCTCGGGGTTCGCCTTGAAGGCCGCGCGGACGACGCCGTCCTCGTCGATGACGAACGTCGCGCGCTTGGCGCCCCAGTAGGTCTTGCCGTACATGGACTTCTCGACCCAGACCCCGTAGGCCTCGCAGACCTCGTGGTGCTCGTCGGCGAGCAGCTCGAAGTTGAGGTGCTGCTTCTCGGAGAACTTCTTGACGGCCTTGACCGGGTCGGGCGAGACGCCGAGGACGACCGCGCCGTGGTCGGTGAAGTCGGTCAGGTGGTCGCGGATGCCGCACGCCTGCGTGGTGCAGCCCGGCGTGTTGGCCTTGGGGTAGAAGTACAACACGACCTTGCGGCCGCGGAAGTCGGAGAGCCGGACGGGCTCGCCGTTCTGGTCGGGAAGCTCGAAGTCGGGGGCTTGGACTCCATCGTGGATCTTGCCCATGCCCTCCATGATAGGCCCGGCGGGCGGCGCCGCGGGGCGCGGCGGGGCGCGGCGCGGCCTACTTCAGCAGCCGCGACAGCCGGCGGTCCTTCAGCACGCGGCCGCCGGTCTGCTCCTCGGGGCAGTAGCAGAGCACGTAGTCCTCGTAGTGCACCGCCTCGATCGTCGTGCCGCAGCGCGGGCACGGCTCGCCGTGGTGGCGGTGGACCAGCAGCGGCAGCGGCAGCTTGTCGGGGATCGGCAGCGCGACGACGTCCTCGTAGTGGTCGATCGCGCCGCCGAGGCGCGCGACGATCGCGTCGCGCAGCGCGCGGGCCTCGTCGGCGTCCAGCTCGTTGGCGCGCTTGAACGGCGACAGCTTGGCGGTCCAGAGGATCTCGTCGACCCACGAGCGGCCGATGCCGGTGATGACGTGCTGGTCGCGCAGCGCGGCCTGCAGCGGCCGCGCGCCGACAGGCTTCAACAGCGCGGCCAGGTCCTCCGGCGGCTCGGGCCACGCCTCGGGCCCCAGCGCCGCGATCGCGTCGTCGGCGGCCAGGCCCTCCGGCGTCAGGACCTTCACCCACGCGCGCTGCTTGGTGCCGAACTCGCGCAGCCGCAGCTCGCGGCCGTCGTCGATCCGGATCAGCAGCCGCGACGTCTTGTCGCGCAGCGACGCGCGCTTGTCGTACAACTGCAGGCGGCCCGCGCTCATCAGGTGCAGCAAGACCTTCAACTCGCCGCTGACGTCGACCACGAGGTGCTTGCCGATCCGCCGCACGCCCTCGATCTGCCGCCCGTCCAGCGCGTGCAGCGGCGGGTCGAACGTCTTCAGCGCGTTCAACCCCGGCGCCATCGTCGACTCGATCGTCGCGCCGGCCAGCGCGTCGCTCAGGCGGCGCGCGGTGATCTCGACCTCGGGCAGCTCGGGCATCGTCGGCCACCCAGGGTAGAGCGTTCGATCAAGGCCCCTGCGCGGACCAGCGCAGCGACCCGGTCGCGTCGGGCCGCTTGCACAGGATCCCGACGCGCGCGCGGCGGTCGGCGGCGGGCGGCGCGCCGTTGAGCCGCAGGCGGATCGTCGCGCTGCGCGCGACGCCGACGACGGTCCCCGGCACGTAGCTGACGTCCAGCCGCGCGCCGGTCGGCGGCAGCAGGTCGGCGACCGCCAGCCCGGCCGGACAGCCGATCCGCAGCGTCCGCGGCGCGTGCCGGGCGCCCGCGCGCAGCAGCACGTCGCGCCGCACGATCGCGGTGCCGCGCGGCAGCGCGACGCCCTTGGCGACGCCGTGCGCGGGCAGCGCCGGGCTCGACAGCGCGACCGGCGCCGGGTCGCCCGGCCCGAAGACCTGCTCGGCCCCGACGATCCCCGCCACGCCCGCGACCGCCAGCGCGCCCGCGGTGACCGCCGCGCCCTTCGAGGCCCCGCCGAGCTTGACGCCGACCCCGCCGCCCGCGCCGAGGACGGTCAGCAGCAGCGGCGCCGGGGCCAGCAGCCGCAGCGCGCGCCGCTCGGCCTTCAGCGCGACGCGGAACTCGCGGCACCGCGGGCACGCCGTGAGGTGGCGCAGCGCCCGTGCCGGCGGCCGGTGCCGCGCGTCGTGGGCGGCCAGCAGCTCGGCGCGCACCTCGTCGCAGTCCGCGCGTCGCCCGCCCTCGATCTTGGCCAGCGTGCCGCGCGCGCGGTGCACGAGCGAGCGCGCGGCCGGCTCGCTCATCCCCAGCTCGCGCGCCAGCTGCGCGTGGGTGATCCCGTCCAGCTCGCGGCGCACCAAGGCGTGGCGCTGGGACTCCGGCAGGACCGCGAGGTCGTCGATCACCTGGCGCAGCCGCGCGCGGCCCTCGGCCGCCACCGCGGGCTCCAGGTGCGCGGGCGCGGCCAGCGCGCCGCCCTCGATGACCGCCAGGTCGACGGTGTCGGTCCGGATCCGGCTCAGCTCGTCCAGGCAGCAGTTGCGCGTCAGCCGGTACAGCCACGGGCGCAGCGCGATCGGGCGGTCGTCGCGCAGCAGCCCGCGGTAGGCGCGCAGCAGCGCCTCCTGGACGACGTCCTCGGCGACGGCCTGGCGGCCGGCGAGCACGCGCCGCGCGAAGCGCACCAGCAGCGGGCGGTAGCGGTCGTGGATCGCGTCGAACGCGCCGGGCTCCCCGGCGCGCAGCGCGGCGACCAGCCGCTCGTCGCTCAGCGCCTTCGGGCCTGAGCCGGGCACAGCGCCCCGTTCGGGATCCAGCCCATCAGGCCCTCGCGAGCGCGGATGAGCACCCAGCGATCGACCGGCCGTCCGAGGACGGCCAGCCGCTGCGGGCGGTACAGGTGGCCGATCGCGTAGCCGTAGGGCGCGTCGCGCACGGTGACGTGGTCGACGCACAGCGCGCGCGTCGCGCGCGGCGCCCGCCTGGCCTCGGCCGCCGGCGCGGCGGCGCAGACGACGGCGCCGAGCGCGAGCAGCGCCGGCACGCGGGCGACCAGCGCGCTACCGCCGGACCAGGACGCGCGCATGAAGCGTGATCGTGGTGGGACCGGCCAGCCGGCCGGCGTCGAGGGTGACGACGAGCCGCATCTGGCGGCTGCGGCGCAACAGGCGCAGCCCGCCGAGCCTGACCCGGACCGAGCCGTCGTCGAGCCGGTTGGCCGGCCGGACCTCGCCCTTCCGGCGCGGGTGGCGGATCAGCACCATCCCGTGGGGGTGGGACCGCGCGCGACGGATCTCGTCCGCGCTGGCCACGCCGGAGCGGGCGTCGACGTACCGGCTCCAGCCGATCTGACGGCAGCGCGCGCCGGCGTACCGCTCGCGGAGGTGGACGGCCGCGCGCGACTCGGGCAGGTACCAGCCGTCGGCGCGCAGCACGGTCTGCCGGTCGTAGGGCCGGTGAACGCCCGGCTCGGCGACCCAGCCGTAGGTCCGCAGCCCGGCCGCGGCCAGGTCGATCCCCGGCCCGGTCAGGTCGAAGCCCCAGCACGGGACGAGGATCGCCCGCGGAATCGCCAGCTCGGCGATCGGCAGCTCGAACGTCTGCGTCGCGTTGGGCGCCACCCTGTAGGTGACGTCGTGCGTCACGACGCGGTCGGCGGTGACGTACTGCGGCAGGTCCGGGCGGGCGACCGCCTCGCTGGCCCCAACGCCGAGCGCGACCGCCCCGAGCAGGGCGGTCGTCAGCGTGGCGGCCGTGATGCTGCGCATCGTGGTGATGACTCCTCCCGAGGATCCTTCGTTGCGTCCGGCATCGTCCACAACCGGGCGGTCGGGAGAGATGTGACGCGGTTAGGTCAACAGCACGTCGTAGGCGCGCTGCGTGCGCCGCAGGCGGCACGCGTCCGGGCCGCAGGTGGCGGCCAGCAGCTCCAGCGTGATCCGGCCCGAGCCGGCCTCGCGCCCGAGCGCGAGGTCGATCGAGACCGGCAGCGCCGAGGCCGTCCACGACGTCGGCTCGCGCAGCAGGCCCTCCTCGCTGGCCGTCGCCCGCACGCGCACCGGCGGCCCGCCGGCGGGATCGAGATGGTCGTCGCCCTGGTCGAGGTCGAGCTGGACGGTGACCGTCGTGCCCGCGGGCTCCACGAGCGTCCCGGCGATCGCCTCGGGCTGGTCGGCGGGCGTGTCGCTGGAGCCCGGGCGCCCGACCGCCAGCGTCTTGGTCCGCGCGCGCAGCGGGTCGACGCGCACGATCCGGTGCCGGCCGGTGTCGGCGACCAGCAGGCGGCCGTCGGGCAGCGCGGCGAGGCCGCCGGGCTCGGTGAAGTCCCGCACCGGCACCGTCCACAGGTGCGCGCCGCGCCAGACGCGCAGGACGTCGTTGAACGTGTCGGCGACGTACAGCTCGCCGTTGGGCCCGAGCGTGAGGCCGAGCGGGTGCTGCAGCCGCGCGCGGTCGCCGTCGCCGTCCTCGTCGCCCCAGGCGAACAGCCCGGCGCCCGCGAGCGTCCGCACCGCGAACGTCCCGGCGCGCAGCACGCGCAGCGCGCTGGCCTCGGCGTCCAGGAACGCGAGGTCGCCGTCGGCGGTGACGGCCAGCGCGCTGGGCTGGGCCAGCACGGCCTCCAGGCCCGGGCCGTCGTGGAGGCCTTCGGCGCCGGTCCCGGCCAGGACCTGCAGCTCGCCCGCGCGGTCGACCGCCCACAGCCGGTGGCGGCCGGCCTCGGCGACCACGACGTGCCCGTGCCAGACGACCACGTCCCACGGCGCCTTCAGCTGGTCGGTGATCAGCTCGCGCGGGCGGCCGTCCAGCCAGACGCGCCAGACGCGGTCGGCGCCGGTCTCGCAGACCAGCAGCGACGCGGTGTCGCCGACGCCGTCGAAGCGCACGCCCTGCGGCTGGTAGAAGCCGGTGAGCTCGTGCTCGATCTCGCCGTTGAGCGTCCCGACGAGCACGCGGTCGTGGCCGGTGTCGGCGATCGCGATCCGCGGCGCGCGCGTCGCGCCGTCCTCGATCGCGACCTTGCCGGGGAACGCCAGCTCGCCGGTGCCGACCGCGCCGACCGCCGCGTCGGCGTCGGCGGCGTCGGCCACGTCCTCCAGGCGGCCGCGCCGCAGCGTCCCCCGCTCCCGCGCCTCGTCGATCAGCGCCTCGATCGCCGACGCCAGCGTCACCGCGTGGCCCTCCCCGGAGACCGTCAGCGCGACGCGCCCGTCGGCGTCGATCAGCACGAGCGTCGGCCACGCCTTGACCGCGTAGGCGTCCCACGTCGCCATCGCCGGGTCGTCGAGCACCGGGTGCTCGATCCGGTGCCGGGCGACCGCGTCGCGGACCGCGCCGTGGTCGTGCTCGTGGGGGAACTTCGGCGAGTGCACGCCGACGACGACCAGCGCGTCCGCGAAGCGCCGCTCCAGCCCGCGCAGCTCCTCGACCACGCGCTGGCAGTTGACGCAGGCCAGCGTCCAGAAGTCCAGCAGGACGACCTTGCCCCGCAGCCGCGCCAGCGAGAGCGAGTCGACGCCGACCCAGCCGCTGGCGCCGTCGAGTTCCGGAGCCCGGACACGGGCGCGATCCAGCATGCGTCCAGTGTGCCGCGTCAGGACGCGCGGTCGGCCAGCAGCCCCGTCAGCGTGAGCCTCAGCGCCGCGGACGCCGCCTCGACGTCCAGGCCCTGCTGGGCGCGCAGCGCGTCCCACGCCGACCACGAGGCGACGGCGCCGAGCGCGGCGGCCAGCGCGGCGCGCTCGCCCGCGTCGGCGCGCGCGGCCAGCTCGGCCGCGAAGACCCGCGCCAGCTCCTCGCGCTTGGCCGCGCGGAAGGCCTCCAGCGACGCGTGGACCGACGGCGAGAACGGCTCCATCAGCAGCGCGCCGCGGCGCACGGCCGCGATCCACTCGTAGATCCGCGCGCGCTGGGCGGCGATCTCCTCGATGCGCCGCGCCAGCGGCGCGCCCGGGTCGATCGCGCCCATCAGCTCCTGCAGGTGCGCCTCGCGGTGCGCGGAGACCGCGGCGAACAGCGCCTCGCGGTCGGCGTAGTGCTGGAAGACGGTCCGCGGGGCGACCCCCGCTCGCGCGGCGATCTCCTCGACCGTCGGCTGAGGATTGCCCGCTTCGAGCAGGCCGACCAACGCCTCGACGATCGCCGCGCGCGTGCGACGGGATCGTGCGACGCGTCCGTCCAGTGGGGTGACGTCCGCGGAATCGATCATGAACCGGCGTCACCAATCTACGTGCAGGCGAAGGGCCCACGCAACGACCCGAAGAGCTAGGTCGCGCGGGCCACGCGCGGACCGCGGACGCGGGCTCCCGGACCCCCGCGGCTCGGGAGCGGCGACGCGCCACGTTCGCGGCGGCGGTCGAGACGCTGCATCCTGCTGCGCTCACCCGGTGAAGGGCCGCGACCGGCGCGGCCCGCGACCGCCAGGAGACCCCGATGCCCAAGTACCTGATCCTCAAGCACTACCGCGGCGGCCCCGAGCCGCACCACCCGTTCCCGCCGATGGACCAGTGGGCGCCCGAGGACGTCGAGGCGCACATCGCCTTCCAGCGCCACGTCGTCGCGATGCTCCAGGAGCGCGGCGAGTACGTCGACGCGCAGGCGCTGACGCCGACGCGCACGTGGGTGCGCTACGGCGGCGAGGGCGCCGCGCCGGTCACCACCGACGGCCCGCACCCCGAGACCAGCGAGCTGATCGCGGGCTGGTTCATGATCGACGTCGAGTCGCGCGAGCGCGCGCTGGAGGTCGCCGCCTACGTGTCGTCGGAGCCCGGCCCGCGGGGCGAGGCGCTGTACGAGTGGCTCGACGTGCGCGAGGTCATGTCGGCCGACGCCCACGGCGAGGGATGACGCCCACGACGCCACCGCTGGACGAGGGCGCGCTGCGCGCTCTCGTCCCCCGCGTCCTGGCCGGCCTGGTCCGGCGCGGCGAGGACTTCGACGCCGCCGAGGACGCGCTTCAGGAGGCGTTGATCGAGGCCCTCCGGGTCTGGCCCGAGCACCCGGCGGACGACCCGCGCGCGTGGCTGACGACGGTCGCCACGCGGCGGCTCGTCGACGCCCGCCGGCGCGAGGCCGCCCGCGCCCGCCGCGAGGAGGCCGTCCACGCCGAGCCGCGGCCGGACGCGGCCGACGTCGAGGAGGGCGACGACACGCTGTTCGTCCTCTTCTGCTGCTGCCACCCCGACCTCGCGCCCACCTCCCAGGTCGCGCTGACCCTCCGCGCCGTCGGCGGCCTCACCACCCGGGAGATCGCCGACGCCTTCTTCGTCCCGGAGGCGACGATGGCCCAGCGGATCAGCCGCGCCAAGCGCGCCCTGCGCGGGCGGCGGCTGGACCGGCCGGGCGACCTCGCGGTCGTCCTGCGCGTGCTCTACCTCGTCTACACGGCGGGCCACGCCGGCCGGGTCGACCTGGCCGCCGAGGCGATCCGGCTCGCCCGCCGGCTCACGCTGGCCACCGACGAGCCGGAGGCGCGCGGGCTGCTGGCGCTGATGCTCCTCAACCACGCCCGGCGCGCGGCCCGGCAGGACGCCGCGGGCCGGATCGTCACGCTCGACCGGCAGGACCGCGGCCTGTGGGACACCCGCGCTATCGCCGAGGGGGTGCGGGTCCTGCAATCGGCGCTCGCCATGCAGACCGAGGAACAGCGCCCGGGCCGCTACCAGGTCCAGGCCGCGATCGCCGCCCTGCACGACGACGCAGCGAGCGCCGAGGAGACCGACTGGCCGCAGATCCTCGCCTGGTACGACGACCTCGTCGCGCTGACCGGAGACCCCGTGCGCCAGGACCCCGCCGCGGTGCTCGGCCGCGCGGTCGCGGCCGGCCATGTCCTCGGTGCCACTGCCGGGCTGCGCGAGACGGACCGGCTGCGCGAGGTGATCGGCGAGCGGCACCGCTGGCACGCCGCGCGCGGGCACCTGCACGAGCTCGACGGCGACCTGGCCGCCGCCGCCACCGCGTACGCCGAGGCCGCCCGCCGGGCCACGAACGTCGCCGAGCGGGATCACCTGGTACGCCAGGCCGCCCGCGCGCGAGCCGCCGGGGGGTCCGGTCCGCCGCCGACCCCCAGCCGGCCACAGCGATCCGGCTCGCGTTCCGCAAAGCGGGCCCGCTCGCCGGACACACCGGGGCGATGACCGGCGGCGGAGAACAGAACTGGTCTATCGGGCACGCCGGCCACGCCCTGGGCGGGCGGGGCGCCGGGTAGGAAGACGTGGCCCTGACAGGGTTCTGGTGCGGAGCTTGCTGGGCTGATCAGCCTCAGGCCGGGGCGAACCGGAGCCTGAGCCCGAGTGTGCGCAGTACCAGGAGGAACCACAGGGTGGACGCGCCGGTGCCCGCTATGACGAGGGCGGCGGTGGCGGCTGTGGAGAGGGTCAGGAACAGGCCGGCCGGCTCGGTCATCATGAGCACTGCCAGGCCGGCCGTGAGTAGCAGGAAGATGCCTGCCCACAGCCAGGTGGCCCCCTGGAAGAAGCGGTGCAGGCCGGGGTGGCAGGTGGCTGGCTGGCGTAGCGCGACTACTTCAGCTGCGAGCCTGGCGACGAGGGGGTCCGGGCCGCGTGCCGTCCGGGCGAACAGCAGGCACATGGCAAGGTTCGCGAGCGGGAATTGCAGCAAGAATAGCCATAGTTCGCCGGTGGCAAGCACCACCGCGGCCTGCAGGGTCAGGACGACCGCGGAAATCGTCAGCAGGCTCGGCACGGATCCGGTTGCGATCTTGCGGATGACCGCGGTAAGCCAGATGGCCGCTAGGCCTGCGATCAGGCCCGCGTCGCGGCCATCGACCCACGCGGCGGCGATGTAGGCCGCGGCGGGCAGCCCGACGGACTCGGTCAGGCTCCAGCCGGCCGTGAGGAGCAGCCGCAGGGGCCTGGGAATTTCCAGGTCCTCGGTTACGCGGACATTAGCGCGAGGTTGCCCGCTGCGGCCTGGCGTGGCGGCCGTCTCGTCCGGTGCCATGATCAGAAGTAGTGCCGGCGGCCGCCGACGGCGTGATCGAGGATGATCAAGCGGACTCCTGACGGCTGGCTGCCCGGAGGACGGGAAGAAGGTATGTCGAGGTTAACGAGCCGGGCCGCGGCGCCTTCGGCGGTGCGAGGCGTGGTCAGCGTCGCCGGTGTGACCGGGATCTGTCACCGCTGGGCTGGGCGTGTCAGATCCGGAATACCGGGGGCGGCTGACGTGGCCTCAGCTCTCATAAGTTCCCGTCCCGGCGGTGCTGTGCCGGCGGGGCGTGAGTGCGCGGCATTTCGAAAACCGCGGCCGGGACATAAGCGCCGGCGCAGCATGAGAATGACCAGCACAATGATCACGATGAGCACTACGGTTCCGATACCGATATACATCGGCTTGTTTCCTTCCTAGTGCCGCCCGCACGGGCGGAGATCCCGAATCTGGTGCCAGACTGACGGCGCGGGGCCGCCGCGTCGGCTCACGGGCCCCCGCGAGTCAATGCGGACTGCAGGTGCCCGATTCCTTGAAGCCGTACTTGACCTTCGTGGCGCCATCCTCAAGGTCCGTGAGGCTCTTCTACCCGCACGTAAACCCTCAAACATGGCAGATGCCGGGCCGGCCAGCCCGCGCACGCGCCGGGCGGCGAGGTGAAGGTCGCGGACCCGGTGGCAACACCGTCCTGCTGGGCCGGCGGCCGGCCAGGCCCGGGCTGCCTCCAGATCTGAGGACCGCCGGCCCCGCCTCCTGTCGCATGTTTGAGCCCGCGTGCCGGCCCGCCATGGGTTCAGCGCCGTCATATCTTTCTTCTACCGCCAGATGGCCACCGAGCCGGCAATCGGGATGCCAGCGGCCAGCGCCACGGGCCAGCGGCACTGCACGAGCGGGCTTCGCCGCACCCGGCCGGACACCTCGATCGCCTTGGTCCGGGTCAGCACCTTCGCCTCGGCCGCATTGGCCCGTGCCCTGGCCTTGACAGCCGGGCGGCTGCTGGGTTGCGGTCAGGCCGGCCGCCGTGATCCGGGTGCGGGATAGAGGACGCTGAGGGCCAGCAACGCGGTGTCATCTTGCACGCCGCCGCCCAGTTCATCCAGCAGGGCGGTGACCGCGGAGGCTGCCGTGGCGGGCGCGAGGCTGGCGGCGAAAGCCTGCAGGGCGCCGTCTCCGTAACGGCCACCGACAGCGTCGGTGCGTGCCTCGGTCAGCCCGTCGGTGTACAGCAGCAGG
>NZ_DASRZV010000009.1:0-75207 GCF_035685985.1 Baekduia sp. | reverse complement strand
GGGGCGGGGCCACGACGCCATTTCGGGACGCTAGGGCTCCGCTCATCTGAGGGAGATCGGCTGGCAGGCGACGAGACGATCCATCGCCTGTGGACCAGCCAAGGGCCCCCGCCGCGGGGCGCGCGGGCAGCGGGAGCCCCGGGACGGTCGGGGCCGCGAGAACTGATCAGCAAATCTGCGCCTTTTCCGTGCGTCTGCGTTGCTACTCACGTCACGACCGGACGTCGCCTCCAACGCTTTGAACACGAAGTGGCTCGGCAAACGAGCTTCGCACAATGCTTGAGATGAGATACACGTCTTGACTCTAGGAAACACGCATGACTATAGTGCTCGCGCCGTTGCCGACCGTGGCGCTGGCACTGGGTCTTCGAGGAGGAGGAGAGTCGAGTGACTCGCAGTCTTCGTGCGTACGCGGGAAGCGTTCGTGCCGTTCTTGTCGTGCTCGTCGCATGCGTCGTGTCAGGCGCATTGGCGGGAACCGTGTTTGCCGCTACGGCGGACGAGTCCTATGCCTATCGCAGCGATGTCGGATCCGGCGGGGCCATGCCGTTCCAGACGCCGTCCAACAGCGTGGCCGTGAGCAGCGCCGACGATCGGCTCTTCATCGGTCGTGAGTTCGATGGCAACTTTGGCTCGGGAGCCTTCGAGGTGCTGGACGCGAGCGGCACGTCGATCACCCAAGTGCCCTCTAGCACCTTCACCACGGGCATCGCGGTGAGCCCGGACGGGAGCTCCGTCTACACGCTGGGCTTCTTCCAGAACCCGATCAAGCTCACCAGCGACGGCGCTCCGACGCCCACCTACACCCAGGACCCGCTCTGGAACCCGAGCGTTCTGAGTCCGAACGACATTGCTGTCGACCCGTCCACCGGCGATGTGCTCCTCGCCAGCGGGAACTCCGTCGTCCGCGTCGACTCTTCGACCGGTGCGCAGCTGTCGACGGTCACCGGCTCGGTGAGCCCCTCGAGGATCGCCACCGCCCCCAACGGCGACATCTACCTGCTCGACAACCTGGGGGGGCGCATCGAGCACCTGGCCTCCGATGGCACCTCGAAGGGGCGCCTCGCCATCCCGACGGCAGCAGCGGCCTGGACCAATCCTGGCATCGCGGTGAACCCGCAAAACGGCGACGTCGCAGTGGAGTTGCCCGCCGGATACGTGACCGCCAATGACGCGGTCGTCCGGATCTATACGGCCGCGAACGTCCTCAAGGACACGTTCCGTGTTCCGGCCGCGGTGGCCAGTGGTCACGCGGGCTTGGCTTTCTCCGCCGATGGCACGAAGCTCTACGTCGGCTTGGCTGACGGCACCGCGCACGTGTTCGAGTTGGGCATCCGACCCGGTATCGACACGCCCTCCGTCTCGCAGATCGGCACGACGAGTTTCCATGTGAGTTCTGAGGTGGCGACCGCCGGGCAGGCGACGACCGCCCAGGTCGAATACTGCTTGGCCTCTGATCCGTGCACGCAGTTCCTCACGGCAGACGCCCCGAGTCCTTGGCACGCGCTCACGCCCCACACCGGGTTGTCGAACCCAACCGATGACGATCCCATCGACGACGACGTCACCGGCCTCGAGCCGAACACCGATTACCTCGTCCGTGTCTACGCGATCGGCGACATCTCACGTGTCGAGAACAGCACGGCCGCGGTCGCGGTCCGTACGGCGCTCGTACCTCCCACCGTGCAGACCGGAGCGGCGAACGCCGACGACCATTCGGCGGAGCTGACCGGAACCATCAACACCCGTGGCGGTCAGACGACGTATCACTTCGAGTACGGCCTAACGACGAACTACGGAAGCAACGCCCCCGCGGGTCCCGAAGCGATTGCGGGCAACCTACGTACGACGCGCACGGTCACCCGGACGATCAAGAGTCTGCAGCCCGGGACGACGTACCACTACCGTCTGGTGGCGACCAACCCGGCAGGCACCGCCGCTGGCGCAGACCGCACCTTCACGACGCTTGGAGTCGACCAGGTCGCTCCGCGGCGTGGGTACGAGCAGGTCACCTCCCCGGACAAGAAGGGGCTCTCGCTGAACGGCAACTGGGGCTTCTACGCCAGTCCGGACGGTGGGGCGATCGAGTACACCGCCGCTGAGCCGGCGTCGGACTCATCGAGTGCCGCCCTGTCTGCGCGGTACATCGCGCGGCGCGGGGGGACCGACTGGATCGGGCAGCAGCCGCTCGACCCGCCCCTGACGCCTGGACGCGCCATCATCGGCTCGGTCACGCACGCGGTGTCCGACGATTCCGAACACGCGATGGTGGTTACCCCGGTGGCACTGACGGCGGATGCCGTCCAGGGTGCGGCCAACATCTACGTCACCGACGTTGACACCGGCGCCTATCACTTGGTGGGCACGGCGACGCAGCCCGGAGCGTACAGCGGGATGGACGGCACGAAGCACGCGGATGTCTTCATCGGGGGAGCGCGGGACTTCAGCTGGATCGTGCTGATCTCCCGGTTCCCGCTCTTGCCGAACGCCCCGCAGGTCGCGATGTACAAATGGTCGAAGACGGATGGTCTCTCGATCATCTCCAGGTTGCCCGGGAACGCCATTCCCACGGGGAAGACCTGGTCGCAGACCTACGAGCTCACGACGAACCGACTCGTCTCCGACGACGGCAACACGGTGGCCTTCACGCTCCTCAACGGCGATGACGGCGTCTACCGGCGGTCGGGCGGCCAGACGGTGGCGATCTCGGCGTCGCCAGTCAGCGGGGGCGTGGTGAAGCCAGGCCTCGCTGTCGGGATGAGCCGAGATGGTCGCTACGTCGTGTTCCTCTCCCACAGCAAGCTCACCGACGACGCGACGGATCTGGTCGTGCCGATGAATGTCTATCGCTATGACGCCCAAACGGGCGGGCTGACGCTCCTCGGCGAGAGCGACGGCATCGGTGACGGCTCGAACGACGTCATCGCGATCAGCGACGACGGCAACACGGTCTACTACAACGGATTCGCGCAGACGACCGACGCCAACAACAACCCTGTCACCGTCGACGGGCTCACCGTGTGGCGCAACGGGCAGGTGCACCCGGTCGGCGATTCCGTGACGTACGGTTACGCAAGTCCCAATGGTCGATACCTCGTCGTCTTCCAAGGCGGCGCGAACGTGGTGTACCTCTATGACGCCGACGCCAGGGATCTGACGTGCATCTCGTGCACGCTCGATGGTGACGGCCGCGGAGGGCAGCTCCCGGACCCCGAGCGCAACATCAACAACTCGCACCCGCGGGCGGTCACCGACGACGGGCATGCGTACTTCGGTACGACCCAGGCGCTGTTGAACGTCGATCACAACCAGACGAACGACGTCTACGAGTACTACCGCGGCCGGGTCACGTTGCTCAGCCCCGGCGATCGTGACTTCGACGCGTTGCTGGTCGACATCTCACCTGACGGCAGTGACGTGTTCTTCACGACGGCGGAGGGGCTGGTCGGGCAGGACACCGATCAGGCTTACGACGTCTATGACGCGCGCCTTGGTGGGGGGCTCGCCGCCCAGAACCCGCCGGCCCCGAACGCTCCGTGTGCGAAGTCTGAGTGCGCCGAGCCGGGACTGGGCCCGGTCACCAGCCCGTCCGTCGGGTCACCCCCTGAGCCCTCGGGTAAGCCAGCCAAGCGCACCAATCAGGCCAAGGTCAAGCTGTCCCTGGGGCGCGTGAGCATCGGGTCGAAGACCATGAAGATCACGTTCCACGCCTCTCAGCGCGGGCGGGTCACGGTTTCCGGAGCCCGTATCATCAAAGCCTACAAGAACGTGACCAAGGAAGGTACCTACAACCTCAGCGTCCGGCTGAGCAAGAAGGCACGATCGCTGCTGCACGCGAAGAAGAAATTCAAGCTCGCAGTCAAGGTCAGCCTTGCAGGAGGCTGGGGGACGTCCTCGGCCAAGTACTCGCGGACCCTGAACAAGTAGGTGATGAGGATGATCATGAAGAACCCCACGCTCCGCGCACTGTCGGACGCCACTGCCGGGATCGGCGGCCGCACGACGGTCGCCTCTGCCCGGCGGCCCGCCGCGCTGATCGTCGCGTTCGCCGTCCTTCTGTTCGGCTATTCGCTGGTCCTGGTGACCTCGGCACGGGCGAACCTTCAGTTCGACCAGGTTGGCGTCCAGCTGACCGACACGCCCAAGCAGTCGGTCGACGCGAACGGCAACCCGGTGTTCCGGTCCGATCCGGACAACATCGATCCCTCGACGTTCCAGCACAAGCAGATCCCGGTCTATGACGAGCTCGGGAGCTTCACCCGCCAGGCTGGCGGCCATCCCGACTTCACCCTCTCGTTCTCGCTGCCGACGGACCCCAACGCGGTCGTCGACGGCCAGCAGTCACCGGGCCCGCCCGAGGCGGTCCACTCGGTCGAAGTGGACTTGCCACCAGGCATGCTCGGCAACCCCAATGCCGTCACGGAATGCGATATGCGGGACTTCGCCGAGCCCAGCGTGGGTCAGGCGCGCTGCCCGCTCTCGTCGCAGGTCGGCGTCGCCGACGTCGGGCTTGCGGGCGGAAGCGGTGACGTCTCACACAACCTCGTCGGCATCTTCAACCTCAAGCACGGCCCCGACGTGCCCGCCCGGTTCGGGATCAACTACCTCGGGGCCGTCGCGATCATCGACGGACACGTGCGCCCAGGGGACTACGGGATCTCGGCCGCCAGCGTCTCGATCTCCCAGGCGCTCACGATCCAGACGGTCAAGTTCACGCTCTGGGGTGTGCCGGCCGATCCGTCGCATGACTCCTACCGCGGTGGGCTTCCGGATCCCCTCACCGGCCCCTCGCAGTCCCTCGGCGGCGTCACGCCCGTCCCGTTCATGTACGCACCGACGTCGTGCACGGGCTCACCCGTGTCGTTCACGGTGCGCGGTGACTCGTGGGAGCACCGCGGCGTCTTCGACACGCGGACCATCACGATGGACACGGACGGCACGCCCCTGGTCTTCGATGGCTGCGACGCGCTGCCGTTCGCCCCCTCCATCGACGTCAAGGCGCTCTCCCGAGTCGCAGACGCGCCGACGGCCCTCAGCGTCGACCTCAAGGTCCCGCAGTCCGACGATCCCAGCAACCCGGGAACGGCGCACGTCCGCAAGGTCGTGATGCGGTTGCCGCAGGGCATGACGGTCTCGCCCTCCTCGGCGGCAGGGCTGGGAGCGTGTTCGCCGGCGCAGATCGGGCTGGGCACCAACGACGCCCCGAGCTGCCCGGACTCGTCGAAGCTCGGCAAGGTGACGATCACCACCCCCGTGCTGCCCGACCCGCTGACGGGCGACATCATCCTCGCCGCCCAGAACGACAACCCGTTCCGCTCGCTCATCGCGATGTACCTTGCGGTCAAGGGCCCCGGGTTCTACGTGAAGCTGCCCGGCAGGGTCGATTTGGACCAGACGACCGGCCAGCTCACGGTGACGTTCGACAACACGCCGCAGGTGCCGTTCTCGGAGATGAAGGTCGACCTCCTGGGCGGCTCGCAGGCGGCGCTGGCGACGCCAACGGCCTGCGGGACCTACAACACGCACGTGGAGATCACCTCCTGGGCGTCCGATGACCCGGTGTCGCTCGACTCGCCGACGCGGATCGACCAGAACTGCGACGCCAAGGCGTTCACGCCGTCCTTCACGGCCGGCATGACGAACAAGCAGGCCGGCCAGTTCTCGCCGTTCACGTTCACGCTCACGCGTCAGGACGGCATGCCGACCCTCTCGACGATCGACATGGCGCTGCCCCCGGGCCTCCTGGCGGACATCGGGTCGGTCCCGCGTTGTGATGCGGCAGCCGCCAACGCCGGGACGTGTCCGGTCGAGAGCAAGATCGGCACGACGTCGGCCCTGTCGGGGCCCGGCGCTCAGCCGCTCGGGCTCACGGGCAACGTCTACTTGACGGGTCCGTACAAGGACGCCCCGTTCGGGCTGTCGATCGCCGTTCCGACGGCCGGCCAGGCCGGGCCGTTCGACCTCGGCACGGTCGTGGTCCGCGCGGGCATCTACGTCGACCGCAGGGACGCGCACGCCACGGTGAAGTCGGACCCGCTTCCGACGATCATCCAGGGCATCCCGCTGCGGTTGCGGCAGGTCGGGGTCACCATCGACCGGCCGAAGTTCATGCTCAACCCGACCAGCTGCAACCAGAAGACGATCTTCGCGAACTTCGGTGCGGTGGGCGGTGTGATCAGCAGCCAGACGCAGGCCTTCCAGGTCGGCGGCTGCGGCGACCTCGATCTCAAGCCGAAGCTCGCGGTCAAGCTGACCGGCACGAAGTCGACCAAGGACGGCACGTCGCCGGGCGTCGAGGCGACCCTCACCGATCCGGGTGGTGGATCGAACTACGCCAAGGTCGAGGCCAAGCTGCCGCTGGCCCTCGCGCTCGAGCCGTCGAACGCCCAGTCGCTCTGCAAGCCGGAGCAGGCCGCGGCCTTCAACTGCCCGAAGACGTCGATCGTCGGCTCGGCGACCGCACGGTCCGTGCTCCCGCACGAGCTGAGCGGCCCGGTCTACTTCGTCGAGGGTCGTCGCAAGACGTCGACGGGCCGTACGAAGGCCTCGCTGCCCGACCTCTGGATCCCGCTCTCGGCCGACGGTGTCACCATCGACGTCCGGGCGAGCTCCCAGGTCGACTCCAGCGATCGCCTGGTCACGACGTTCCATGACCTGCCGGACGCGCCGATCAAGAACTTCGACCTGAAGATCTCGGGCGGCAAGCACGGCATCCTGGTCGTCTCCGGCAAGTCGACGTGTGACCGTGACATGACGTTCGACCTGCGGTACACGGGCCAGAACGACGAGACCAAGGTCGCGACGGCCAAGCCGAAGGTCGCCGGGTGCAAGCCCTCGGTCAAGAGCACCAAGACGACGAAGAAGTCGGTCACGGTCAAGGTGGGCAACCTCGCCGCCGGCAAGCTCACGATGTCGGGCGGGGGTCTGCTCTCGCGGGCGTCGAAGACGCTGAAGGCGGGCCCGGAGGCCACCCTCACCGCGAAGTTGACCAACAAGGCCCGCGCGACGCTGAGCCGGACCGGCAAGGTCACGGTGCGAGTGAGCGTGGCGTACAAGCCCAAGGTCGGCAAGACCGTGAAGCTCACCAAGAGGGTTACCGTCAAGGGCTGATAGGTCCTGAATATACGCTCGGCCGGTCGAAGGGCGCCCATTGGGCGCCCTTCGCGTTTAACAAAAACCAGCGAAACACGATGCTGTCTATTGACTCTTGAAAATGCTTCCGGGTATGATCGGCCAGCCTGGGAGCGTGTGCTGTTCCGCGCGCCCGGGGACGTGGGGATGGGGCTTTGTGGGGTCGTTTCAAGTGGGTCGGCTCTTTCGCGCCTGCATCCTAATCAATCCGATATCCTAACTATAGGAGGATCCCACATGCGGATCAGGATGTCTTTGAAGCCGGTGGTGGCTGCCGCCGTGTCTGTCGGTGCGCTCGCCATCACGTCGTCCGCCATGGCGGCGGCGCCGACCGGTGACTTCGTGCCGTTCAAGTACTGCCCGTATTCGAACACCGCCGTCCAGACGTGTCTGAAGAACACGACGACGTCCGGCTCGTTCACGCTCGGCAACGCGACGGTGCCGATCACGTCGTCGACGCCGACGGTGCTCCAGGGCGCCTATTCGTTCAACAACGACGGCTCCACGACGTTCTTCGGCGCCGCCAATGGCGGGTCGACGCTCAATGCCACGCCCCTCAAGGTTCCGGGCGGTCTGATCGGCCTGGTCAGCACGGGTGGTTGGTCGGGCGTACTGATCGACCTCTTCAACGCTGCCGTCGCGTCGGTCAACGACGTGTATGCCACCGCTGAGCTGGCCGGTTCGCCGCAGTTCGACTACATCAACTACTTGATCGCCAGCGGCACGGCGTTCACGCTCCCGATCAAGGTTCACCTGACGAACCCGTTCCTGGGCTCGAGCTGCTACATCGGTTCCAACTCGAACCCGATCACGCTGCGCCTCACGCTCGGCACGACGAGCCCGCCGGCTCCGAACTCGCCGATCTCGGGCAGCCCGGGGGATCCGTTCACGAACGCGTCGGGCACGTACCGCGCGGCTCCGAACACGCGCCTGGTCGACAACGCGTTCTCCGTCCCGGCGGCGTCGAACTGTGGCTACCTCCCGCTGGACAAGCTGGTCATCACGGCTGGCGTGAACCTCAAGGAGGGCCTGCCCTCTGCGGCTGGCAAGAACACGGCCATCCTCCAGGGGACGGCGGAGACCGGGGACCGCGCCGCCGTCGCGGCCAGCGTGCACTAGCAGCATCAGCAAGTACGTCGGTCGGGAGGCTGAACGACCTCCCACCTGGCGGTCACGAAAGAGAGGGGCGCCCGAAAGGGCGCCCCTCTCGTGTCGTCAGACGACAGCTCGCTAGAGCGCGTCGGGCTCCGTCGCGTGCTGTGCGGCCGGTTGCAACGCCGCCTCGGAGCGGTCGGCATGTCGGTCGATTGTCTGCGACTCGGATCCTGAGGAGTCAGCCTTCGCGAGCTTCTTGCGCGCAAGGCTTGTTCAGATGAGCGCGTTGAGCGCGGGCGCCCGGTCGTGGTTGCCGGCCCGCTCGCCTTTCCGTTCGTCCCTGTGCGAGAACCTGACCCACGGCACCTCGGAGGCGACCTAGCCTTTGACCTCGGATGTTGAGCCGGGCCGCGTTGAGCGGGAAGTCGACGATCGGTGTCAGGCCGATGTCGTATTCGGCCCATGTGGGAAGCGAACCGAAATGTGTGGTGAGGCGCGACTCGCGCAGTTTGAGGTCGACGCCCCACCCTTTCCGCGCCGGGTGCTGGCGAGAGCGCTCGTGTGCTCGATGCCGGCGATCCAGCCGATGACCAGCCCGTCGTGGCGCTCTCGCCGGCGCTTGAGCTTGCGCGGCAGGTAGTTCTCGGAAACCTCGACGTCGGTGACGCCGGCGTTGTCGTACTTGGCGCGGATAGCGTCTAGGTGAACTGGCGCTGTCCGCACAGCCTGACGATCCCCTTGAAGTTGGGGCGCCGGCGCGGAACCGCTGACAGGTCGTCGTCGGTGTCCCACACGATCCCGACGCCCCGCGCCGCGAGCTTCGCCAGCGGGCGGCGCAGCGCCTCCTCGCTGCGACGGAAGACGTAGACCACGTCGCAGCTGTCGAGCTCGGCGATCCGCGCCTCGCCGGTGTCGTTCTCCGGCCAGACGATCTCGTGCCCGCGCCGCACCATCTCCTCGAGCGGATAGACCCCGCGGTAGTACGCGGCCGCGGTGGGTTCGAAGGCTGCTCCGATGCGCATCGCCCGAGCTTGCCGTGCGGGCAGCACGGTCACCAGCGCCGTCCGGCAGGGACCCGTGCCGTCTGGCAGCAGGAGGCCTGGTGAACAACACACATCCATGGCTACGATCGTCGTTCATGCGTCTTGGGGTCCTCTACACGACCGACGTGTACAACTCGATCTACCGCGCGCTGATCCCGGCGGAGGCCATGCGGCGCAAGGGGCACGACGTGCGGGTCGTCAAGCACGACGATGCTTCCCGCGTGCCGATGGAGCAGTTCTCCGACCGCGAGGTCGTCCACGTCTTCCGACGCCACGACAAGGCCATCGCCAAGTTCATCGACGGCCTGCGCAATCGTGGCATCGGCGTCACCTACGACAACGACGACGACCTGCGCCTCGCGCCCGAGGAGAGCGAGTTCTTCAAGCGCCATCGGGCCACGGGGATCAAGCGGCACTTCGCCGAGCAGGTGTCGATCATGCGTCGCGCGCACCTCATCACGACGACCACCGACACGCTCGCCGAGCGCTGGGCGCAGGAGGTCGACCGCCCGATCGAGGTCGTGCCGAACTTCGTCGACGACCAGCACTTCGTGCGTACCGCGCGCAACTCCGAGGGCGTCGTCGTCGGCTGGGTGGCGGGCAAGGAGCACGTCGCCGACGCGCGCCGGCTGGAGATCGCGCAGGTCCTGCAGCGCGTCATGAGCAAGCGACCCGAGGTCCGCGTGGTCACGATCGGCGTGCGGCTCGACCTCGACGCCTCGCGTTACACCCACCACGAGCACATCCCGCTGCACCGCCTGGGGGAGTACACGCGGAAGTTCGACGTCGGCATCGCGCCGCTGGCGGACATCCCGATGAGCTACGCCCGCTCCGACGTCAAGGTGAAGGAGTACTCGGCGGCCGGCGTGCCGTGGCTGGCGTCCAATCGCGGGCCGTACGCGGGGCTGCCCGCGAAGTTCGGCGGCCTGGTCGTCGAGGACGACGCGTGGGAGGCGGCGCTCCTCGAGATCACGAGCTCGAAGTGGAAGCGCCTGCAGCTGCGCCGTTGCGCCGAGCGCTGGGCGCGCTCCCAGCGGATCGACAAGCACGTGAGTCGCTGGGAGGCCGTCTGGCAGGAGGCGGCCGCGATGGCGGAGCGGGCCGCGGCGGCCTAGGTGACCCGGGCGGGCAGGCGGCGGGCCTGGACTAGGCGACCGCGCTGCCTCCGCCCGCCACCGGGCCGGCGGCGCTCCACGGGAAGTCGATCCAACGGTCCGTGCGGCGCCACACGTAGTCGCACTTGACCACCGACTGGGGCTTCTCGTACAGCACGGCCGTGCGGACCTCGGCGACCTTGCCGGCGCAGAAGTCCTGGACGACCTCGAGCGTGCGGCCGGTGTCGGCGACGTCGTCGACGACGAGCATCTTGGCGTGGCCCAGGTCCACGAGCTCGGGCGCGGGCGGGAGGACCATCGGGACCTCCAGGCGCTGGTCGACGTCGGTGTAGAACTCGACGTTCATCGCGCACGAGTTCTTGACGCCGAGCGCGTAGGAGACCGCGCCGCCGGGGAGCAGGCCGCCGCGGGCGATGGCCAGGACGATGTCGGGCTCGTAGCCGGACGCGACGACGGCCTCGGCGAGATGACGCGCGGCCTCGCCGAGGTGCTCCCAGGTCATGACCTCGCGCTCGGACAGCGCGGGTACGGGGGTGCTGCTCGGCTCGGGCATCGCCATGGAGGGAGCGTACCGTCCTGCTCGCCGCGCTCGGACACGCGACGCCGCCGCGACACGACGCCTTCGCCCCGACGGCCGTCCGCTTCGGCCGCCGGGACCTCCGGCGTTGGCGCTGAGCCCGACCATCGAAGGGCTCGCTGCTCAGATCCGGGACGTGGCGCGCGCGATTGAAGGCACGTCCCGGTTGGACCCTCGGCGCGCCTTCCGGCCGGACTGGACGCGCCGAAGCTCTCAGCGACGACGCTAACGTAGATAGGCCGCTCGGCGGGGAATTTTCTTCCTGCCAAAGCGGCAGATCCGGCCGTCCGTTCGACGCCGGCCGAAGGCGACCGGCGCGCGCACACGGGCCTGTGTGCGAACTTCTCGATTCTTGGGTAACAGGGGCTCGGACGGGGAGGTCGGAGCCCGGCAGGAGGAGACGATGATGGTGCTGCTTTCGAGCAGGATCCGCCGCGCGCTGGTCGCCGCGGCGGTCACGATGACGTGCGCGCTGGCGCCTACGGCGGCGCGCGCGGACTTCGGCGTCGCGAAGTTCGACGCGGGCACGTGCACGAAGAACACCGAGCCGGCGCCGGAGACCCAGTGCTCCCGCGACTCGGACCCGAGCTACTGGTACTCCCAGGTGGCCGGGCATCCTCCGTTCGGCATCACGGACTTCGCGTTCAACACGACGAACCTCGGCGCGGCCGACGGCAACGTCAAGGACGTCCACGTCGACCTCCCGGTCGGGCTCAGCGTCAACCCCGAGTCCACGCCGAAGTGCGCCACCGCGCAGCTGGAGGCCGGCGCCTGCCCGGCCGACACCGCCGTCGGCATGAACTACATCGTGGCGTTGAACGGCATCGTGGCGTTGAACGGCATCCTCCGCGTCCCGATCTCGACCACCGTGTACAACATGGAGCAGCCCGACGGGATGCCCGCGCGCTTCGGCATGACGGTCCCGCTGGTCGGCGGCCAGATCTACCTCGACGGCGGCGTCGCGTGGGACTCGGACTACCACGAGTCCTTCACGATCTCCAACATCACCGACTCGGTCCCGCTCATCGAGACGCGCCTGGTCTTCAACGGCCGCGCCGGCGACGGGACGTTCATCACGATGCCCTCGGGCTGCACCGGCCCGGCGGTCACCGGGCTGCAGGTCGACTCCCATCAGAACCCCGGCCAGTACCTCTCCTACAGCACGAGGACGCCGATCGGCGCCACCGGCTGCGACAAGATCCCGTTCAACCCCACCGTGTCGGTCGCGCCCGACACCCGCGTCGCCGGCGCGCCCGTCGGCGTCACCGTCGACGTCGACGTCCCGCAGAACCCCAACGGCAAGGACCAGCCCAACAGCGCCACGCTGAAGGACGCGCACGTCACGCTGCCCGAGGGCATGTCCTTGAACCCGAGCACGGCCAACGGGCTGGAGGCCTGCACCGACGAGCAGCTGGGCAAGGGCACCAAGAACCCGGTGACGTGCCCGGCCGCCTCGGCGATCGGCAACGTCGAGATCGAGACGCCGGTCCTGCCCGCCGGGACGCTCAAGGGGACCGTCTACCTGGGCCGGCCGCTGAATCGCGACCCGGCCTCGGGCGACGAGTACCGCATGTTCCTGGTCGCCGAGGCCCCGCGCTACGGGGTGTCGGTCCGCCTCGTCGGCCACGTCGCCGCCGACCCGCGCACCGGCCGGCTCACCGCCTCGTTCCTCGACAACCCGCAGATCCAGTTCAGCCGCGTGCGCGTGACGCTGCGCGGCGGCGACCGCGCCACGCTGGTCAACCCGCCGACCTGCGGCACCAAGCAGGTCACCGGGACCTTCACCGGGTACAACGGCGCGACCGCGACCGCCTCCAGCGACCTCACGATCGACCAGGGCTGCGACCGCGGCGGCGCCTTCGGGCCTGGGCTCGGCGCCACGGTCTCCGACCCGCGCGCGGGCGGCAGCCCGGCGTTCGCGCTGACGATCACGCGCCCCGACGGCCAGCAGCAGCTGCAGCGCGTCGACGTCTCGCTGCCGCCCGGCCTGCTGGCCAAGCCGAAGGGCATCCCGCTGTGCGACGACGCCCAGGCCGCGGCCGGCGCGTGCCCCGAGACCAGCCGCATCGGCTCGGTGGCCGTCGCCGCCGGTGCGGGCGCCACGCCCTACTGGCTGTCCGGCCGCGTCTACCTGACCGGCCCCTACAACGGCGGACCGTACGGCCTCTCGATCGTCGTGCCGGCGAAGGCGGGCCCGTTCGACTTCGGCGACGTGATCGTCCGCGCGGCGATCACGCTGGATCGCAACGACGCCCACGTCCGCGTGCTCAGCGACCCGCTGCCGACGATCCTCGACGGCGTCCCGCTGCTGCTGCGCAGCGTCGCGGTCACGATCGACCGGCCCGACACGATGCGCACGCCGACGTCGTGCGCGCCGCTGACGATCGGCTCGACGCTGACGTCGTTGGCCTCGCTCACCGCGGCGCCGACCGCGCCGTTCCAGGCCACCGGCTGCGACGCGCTGAAGTTCACGCCGACGACGAAGGTCGCGCTGACCGGCGCCTCGCAGACCACCGACGGCAAGCACCCGGGCGTCGACGCGATCGTCACCCAGGCGCCCGGCCAGGCCAACATCAAGCAGGTCCAGGTCACGATGCCGCTGTCGATCGCGCTGGACCCCGACAACGCCAACGGCCTCTGCGAGTTCGCCGACGGCCTGCGCGGGGACTGCCCCGAGAAGTCGGTGATCGGCACCGCGACGGCCACGACGCCGCTGCTGCCGCACGGGCTCAGCGGCAAGGTCTACTTCGTCAAGGGCATGCGGTTGGGCAAGACGGGGAACTTGATCCCGACCCTGCCGACGCTGTTGGTGAAGCTGCACGGCGACGTCGACCTCGACATCCGCGCGACGACCGCCGTGGACAGCAAGAACCGTCTGGTCAGCACGTTCGCGCCGATCCCCGACGCGGCCGTGTCGTCGTTCCACCTCAAGCTCAACGGCGGCAAGCACGGCATCCTGGTCGTCACCGGCAACCACGACATCTGCGCCGGCGCCCAGAAGGCGGCGCTCGTCGCCGCCGGGCACAACGGCAAGCAGCTCAAGCAGACGCTGACGCTCGCCACGCCGTGCGCGGCCGCGCCGAAGCTGACCAAGGTGAAGGCATTGCCCGGCGGACGCGTCCAGGCGACCGTCAAGGCGATGGCCGCAGGCCGCCTGACCCTGCGCGGCGCGTCCAAGCGGCTGGGCACCTGGTCGCACACGATGCGCAAGGGTCAGACCAAGACCATCACCCTGAGGTCGTCGAAGGCCGCGCGCGCGTCGACGGCGCGCGGCCGGAAGCTGACCGAGCGGGTCGTCGCGACCTTCACCGTCAAGGGCAAGGGCCGCGCGACCGTGCGCTCGAAGGCCGTGCGCCTCAGGCGCTGACCGGCGGCGCGGGCGGCGCCGACTCGTGCTCGGCGGGGCGGGACCGGAGGAGCCGGACCGCCCCGAAGGCCAGGCCCAACAACCCGAGCAAGGTGAGGATCCGGCCGCCGACGACCGGCCACGGGCTCTTGGCCTGCGCGGTCACGGTCACGTTGCCCTTCGCGTCCGGTTGGCCCTGGACCTCGAGGATCGCGTTGCCCGCGTTGTCCATCGCGACGATCCGCGCGCCGTCGACCTTGACCAGCCACGTCGCCGCCTTGAGGTTGGAGGCGACGTACTGGCCCGGCGAGGCGAGGACCTGGGCGGAGGCCTTGTGCCGGTCCTGGGCGACCTTGGCGTCGAACTGCACGCGCGGCATCGTCGGGTCGACCTGCACCACGTCGAGCCGGCCGTCGACGTAGTCGGCCGCGCCGAACGGCGGCTCGTCCTTGGCCCAGTACGCGCGCGGCTGCTTCCACGGCGGCTGGTAGAACGGGCCCAGCGGCTGGTCGACGAGCGCCTTGGCGCTGAGCACCGTCACCAGGACCGCGGGCACCAGCGCGACCAGCCACCACCTGCGCCAGTCGCGCGTGCGGGCCATCAGCGCCAGCGCGCAGACGACGAAGAAGCCCATGCCGAGCGTGATGTAGGACTGCAGGCGGTAGGGCGCCTGGATGCGGTCGTAGGGCGACGGCAGCGCCAGGATCCAGTTCAGGCGCGTGTGGATCTGCCAGACGACGACCATCACGGCGAACGCCACGAGGGCCAGCCGCAGCCACATCGACCGCCACGACGGCAACGCCAGGACGACCGCCACGGCGCTCCAGACGGTGCCGAGCAGCGGCAGCGCGGCCGACTGGTGCGTGAAGTCCTTCATCCCGTTCGTGTACTTGATCGAGAACAGGTACTTGGCCTCGACGAAGTTCATCGACGTCGTCACCAGGCCCTCGGCGTAGGTCGCGTTCGTCGCGATCAGCGTCTGGCCCTGGTACAGCACGTCGGGCAGCAGGAACCAGGCGTTGACGAGCACGGCGGGCACCATCACGAGCGCCAGCCGCTTCAGCCCGGCCTTCTGGAAGACCAGCCTCCGCGCCGCGGGCACGACCGCGAACAGCACGACGAGCACGATCGCCGAGAGCGTCGAGGCCCACAGCATCGTCAGGTTGTGGCTGCCCGTGTACATCAACGTGCTGAACGCCAGCGCGGCCGCCGGGCCGAGGCGCAGCCGATCAGCGCGCAGGACCGCGATCGCCGACGCGGCCACCAACGGCAGCGACGCGACCGCGACCGCCTGGCCCCACGACCCCCACGCGTAGATGCCCGACAGCCACCACGCCGAGGAGATGAACAGCACGCCCGGCGCGTGGGCGACGACCGGGCCGGCGCCGGCCTGGCGCGCCAGCCAGTAGAAGCCGCCCTCGGCCATCACGAAGGCCATGATCCACGTGATCGCGAACGCCGCGACGTGCCCGACGACCAGCGAGATCAACGCCGCCAGCACGTAGAGCGTCCCGCCGTAGAACGCGAAGTGCGGGTCGAAGACCCCGGTCTGGTTGAAGTTGTACAGCGAGGGGACCAGGTTCTGCTTGATCGACCCCTCCTGGTGCCAGATGTACCAGAGGTGCGTGTACCAGTCGAACCCGATGAAGTGATGCCCCCAGAGCATCGGGCGGACCAGGAAGAAGATCACCAGGGCGACCACCACGACCGAGAGGACCTCGAGCTGGGTGCGCCAACGGTCGCTCCATCCGACGGACGGAGCGACCGGCTTGAGGGTGGTGGGGGCGGCGTCGCTGACGGCCGACATGGTGCTCAGCTCACTTCCCGTTCAACGTGTAGGTGACGATCGCGGGCGTCTGGCCCTGGCCCGCGGCCAGGCCCGCCGGCGCGATGACCGTGTTGTCGTGGACGGTGACGCCCGTGTTCGTCGACGCGGGCAGCTGCTGCTCCCAGAGCGTCTTGCCGGTCTTGGCGCTGACGGCGTGCAGCACGCCGTCGAACGTCGTCGCGAAGACCACGTCGTTGGTCACCGTCGTGGCGCCGAAGGCCGGCGTCGGGAACTCGACCTTCCACTTGATCTTGCCCGTGTCGAGGTCGACGGCCACGAGCTCGCCGGTCGACGTCTGCCCGTCGGTGGCCTGGTCCTTGTCCTGGCCGGTGAACGTGACCGAGTTGTTGACCACCGGGGCGAAGACGTACTTGCCGTCGGTGGACATCGGCGCGATCACGCCGCCGAGGCGGCCGGGGTAGATCTCCTCGTTGAGCCTCAGCTTGGAGTACTGGCCCTTGGACGCGTAGAACGGGTCCTTGTCGTGGCCGTTGTGCTTGCCGACCGCCCGCTTCCACAGCAGCTTGCCCGTGGCGCGGTCGACGGCGACCACGTAGCCGACCTTCCCGGACTCGACGACCGCCGGCCTGCCCTTGACCTTGGTCAGGATCGGCGGGTTCTGGAAGTCCCAGTCGTAGATGTCGTGCGGGATGACCTGGTAGTACCACTTCAACTTGCCGGTCTTGGCGTCGAGCTTGACCAGCGAGTTGGTGTACAGGTTCTTGCCCGGCCGGCTGGAGCCCCACGGGTGGTCGTCGGTGCCCGGGAACGGCCCGGGGTTGCCGACGCCGAAGTACATCCCGCCGCTGCCGTCGAACGCCGGCGTGTGCCAGAGGCCGCCGCCGAGGTTGATGTCCTCGTTCTTCTTGGACCACTTCTCGGTCGGCGCCGTGTCGAACGACCAGACCTTCTTGCCGGACTTGGCGTCCAGCGCCCAGAGGATGCCCTTCGTGCCGCCGCCGTAGAACTTGCCGTTGTTGCCCGGGACCGTCGACACGTACACCAACCCGCCGTGGTAGCCGGGGGCCATGTCGATGCCCTCGCCCGCGTTGCGGATCAGCTTCCTGCTCCAGATCTCCTTGCCCGTCTTCTGGTCCAGCGCGAAGGCCGAGTCGGCCGTCGCGCCGTAGACGCGGCCGCCGCCGACGTTGACACCGTTGGGGCCCTGGTCCGGCGACGCGTACTGCTGCGACCACAGCACCTCGCCCGTCTTGAGGTCGATCGCGCTGACGTTGGAGGCGAGGTCCTGCGAGTAGATCACGCCCTTGACGACGACGGGGCTCGCGGCGTAGGACCCGTACTGGCTCTGGCTCTCCTGGCCGAGCGCCAGCGACCATCCGGCCTGCAGGTCCTTGACGTTGCCGGAGGTGATCGGGCCCTTCATGTCGCGGGTGTTGGACAGGTCGCCGTTGGGCAGAGCCGAGCCCGTCAGCGACGGCTTGGCCGACGCGTCGGGCTTGGCGTCGCCCTGGTCGCCGTTGCCCTGCTTCTGGGTCGCGCCGCCCCGCGGGGCGGCCGCGTTCTTGTTGTCGTTGTCGCTTCCGCCGCCCGCGACGAGCAGGACGACCACGACGACGAGGACGATGGCCAGAGCACCGGCACCGAGCAGCGCGGCCTTCGGCACACGCTGCATGCTCCTGGGGTTCATGCGGATTCCGCTTCCTCTGAGGCCGCGCTCGCGAGCGCGGCGATGATCTCGTCCTCGAGGCGACAGGTCGCCCCGATGAGCACTTCGAAAAGCTCGGCGCTGAACGCGGTGGGAAGCCCCACCGCCGCGCCGCGCGCGAGGTAGCGCTCGCGCACCTCGACGACCCGGTCGGGCTGCATCATGGGGATGTCGTGGGCGCTCTTGTGGCGCGCGACCGCACGGCAGATGTCGAAGCGCTCGCCGAGCAGCTCGGCGATCGCGTTGTCGATCTCGTCCAGCCGCGCCCGGAACGGCGCCAGCCCGTCGACCTCGCTCATGCGGCCACGACCTCCGCGCCCAGCAGCCCGGCCGAGAACGCGCCGGCGCACTCCGCGAGGCGGTCGACCGCGTAGCCGCCCTCCTGCACCACGCAGACCGGCAGGCCCGACTCGGCCAGCAGCGATCCGATCGCCGCGAAGATGCCGGGCTCGAAGTCCCACGTGCCGTGCGGATCGCCGGCGATCGTGTCGTAGCCCAGCGACAGCACCAGCGACCGGCAGCGCGTGGCGATCTGGTCCAGCGACTCGTCGACGGCGTCGAGGTAGGCCTCGGGGTCCGGCGTGCCGCGGAACTCGATCAGCCGCTCGCGGCCGGTGCGCGGGAGCACGGGGTCGGTCGGCGCGTTGGCCACCGGCCAGGCGTGCAGCGAGTGCAGCAGCACGTCGCTCATGCCGGCGACGATCGCCGACGTCCCGTTGGGGTAGTGCAGGTCGAGGTCGAGGATGCCGACCGGCCCCATCCCGGCCTCGCGCAGCGTCACCGTCGCGGCGGCCGCGGAGTTCAGGTAGCAGTAGCCGCCGCAGAACGCGGGTCCGGCGTGGTGGCCGGGCGGGCGGCACAAGGCGTAGGCGAACCGCGCGCCGCCGGCGACGTGGCGCGCCGCGGTGATCGTCGTGCGGATCGCCTCGTCGGCGGCCTCGACCAGCGCGGGGCCGGCGGGGATGTCCGGGCTCATGCCCGGCGCGACGAAGCGCGGCAACACCACCAACTCGGTCAGGTCGTGCAGCGCGGCCAGGTACTCGAGGTCGTGGATGGCGTACAACGTGCGCTCGACGTCGACGTCCGAGGCGCCCGAGCCGACGCCGCGAACCGCCCAGTGGCGCCGTAGCCCGGCCTCGACGGCGTCCAGCCGCCGGGCGCCGTCCTGGCCGGCGACGCGCTCGCCGCCGTCCACGATCCACGGCGCGTCGGCGTGGCCCGGCACCCCGGCGCGCCGCTGGCGCACCATCACCATGCCCCGCCCGACGATCATCGGCCGGTCCTCCGCCGCATCCGGGCCCCGACAAGCTCGAAGCCGTTGCGCTCGTAGAAGCGCCGCGTGTCCGCCAGGCCGGCGAACGTGTCGCGCGGGATCCCGACCTCGATGCGCGTCGCGCCGCGCGCCTCGGCCAGCGCGCAGAACGCCGCCATCAGGTCGGCGCCGGCGCCCGCGCCGCGCCGCGTGCCGTCGACCCACAGGTCTTGGATCAAGGCGTACATGCCGCCCGCGTGGACGGTCGTGATCCAGCTCGCGGCCAGGACGCCGACGGTCGCGCCGTCCTCCTCAGCCAGCAGGACCGCGTCGCCGGTGCCGATGACCGCGCGCGCCGCGTCCTCCATCGCGGCCGCGTCCGGCGGCGTCGCGCCCAGCTCGGTCAACAGCGCCGCGACCGCGCGTGCCACCACCGGCGCGTCGCCGGCGTCGGCGTGGCGCACGACGACCGCCATCTCGGGGGCGGAGCCGGTCACGACGCCGCCAGGGCGATGACGTCGGCGCGCCGGCCCTCGACCTCGACGGTGAACGCCGCCGGGGCGTCGCTGCCGGTGGCCGCCTGGGCGATGGCGGCCATCGGCGCGCGCGCCTTCAGCAGGATCTCGTCGAACTCCTCGACCGGATCGCTCTGCATGACGATCGCCCCGCCCGCGCCGATCGTCGTCGCGCCGGGGCGCAGGACGATCGTGCGGATCACGATGTTGAGGTCGACGACGCCGTCGGCGCCGAAGTAGCCGATCGCGCCGCTGTAGACGCCGCGCGCGCAGCGCTCGATGTCGTCGATGATCGACATCGTCCGCAGCTTCGGCGCGCCGGTCATCGAGCCACCCGGGAAGCACGCGCGCACGCATTCGACCGGCGTGCGGTCGCCTTCCAGGTAGCCCTCGATCGTGGACACCAGCTGGTGCACGGTCGGGTAGGGCTCGACGACCATCAGCTCGGGGACGCGGACGCTGTCGACGTCGCACACCCGCCCGAGGTCGTTGCGCAGCAGGTCCACGATCATGAGGTGCTCGGCGAACGTCTTCTCGTCGTCGCGCAGCTCGCCGGGGATCTCCGCGTCGCGGACCGGGTCGGCCGAGCGGGCGGCGGTGCCCTTGATCGGGCGTGCCTCGACGCGGCCGTCGCGGTCGATCGACAGGAAGCGCTCGGGCGAGGACGACACGACCGCCAGGTCGCCGCCGAGCTTCAGGTAGGCGGCGAACGGCGCCGGGTTGCGGCGGCGCAGCAACCGGTACAACTCGAACGGGTCGGGCGACGCGGTCGTCGTGATCTGGTCGGTGAGGCAGACCTCGTAGGACTCGCCGGCCATCAGCGCCGCCTGCGAGCGGGCGATGTCGGCCAGGTACTGGGTGCGGCCGCGGCCGACCTGGAAGACCACCGGCTCGACGTCGGCCGGCGGGTCGGGCGCCACCGCGACGACCGGCGGGGCGACGTCGTCGGCGGGCGGCGCCGCGAGCGCCTCGCGGACCACGGCCTCGGCGACGTCCAGCCAGCGCGACGGCGCCGGGTCGTCGGGCGCCCCGAGCGCGAGCAGGTAGGTGGTGTCGGAGACGTGGTCGACCGCCACGACCCGGTTGGCGAACAGGAAGACCGCGTCGGGGACGTCGGAGCGGTGGACGTTGGGCGAGCCGCAGTCGGCCTTGCACTCGTAGCCGAGGTAGCCGACGAACCCGCCGACCAGCCCGCGCGGCACCGCGGCCGGCGGCTCGATCGCGTTCGCGGCGCCCTCGCGGTCCAGCACGTCGAAGATCGACGCGTGCTCGACCGTGACGTCGTCGCCGCGCCGGATGCCGACCTGGCCGGCGTCGACGTCGTACTCGACCACGCAGTGCTCGGCGCTGGCCGTCGTCCCCAGGAACGACTGCTGGGCGAGCTTGCTCGGCGCGTCGGCGCTGTCCAGCCAGAAGGCGTGCTCGGCCTCGCCGAACAGCCGCTGGAAGACCAGCTCGGTGGACGGCTGGCCCGGCAGCTCGCGCACGCGCAGCTCCAGGCCGCTGGCCTCGCGACCGCGGTCGCCGGCCGTGCGCGACGGCGACGGGGCGGGCGCCGGCGGGCGGCCCGCGCCGCGCCGGCGCGGGCGCTTGTGCTCGCGCGCCAACCGGTAGAAGTTGTCGACGATCGCGTGGCCGTGCTCGGAGGCGATCGACTCGGGGTGGAACTGCACGCCCCACAGCGGGCGCCGAGTGTGCTCGATGCCCATCACGACGCCGTCCTCGGTCCACGCCGTGACGTGGCCGTCGGGCCCGAGCGGGCCGGTGACCGCCAGCGAGTGATACCGCACCACGGAGAAGTCCTGCGGAACGTCCGCGAACAGGCCGGTCCCCGCGTGCTGGACGCGCGACAGCCGCCCGTGCATCGGAACCGGCGCGCTGCCGACCACGCCGCTCAGCACCCGTCCCAGGCCCTGGTGGCCGAGGCAGATGCCCAACACGGGGATGTCGCTGGAGCGCAGGATGTCGCTGCACACGCCGAAGTCGTGCCAGCGCGCCGGATGCCCGGGTCCGGGGGACAGGACGATCGCGTCGAAGTCCCACCGCGACAACGCCCGCCACGACACCATGTCGTTGTGCACGACGATCGGCTCCTCGCCGGAGACCGCCGCCAGCAGGTGGAAGACGTTGTAGGTGTAGCTGTCGTAGTTGTCGATCAACAGGGTGCTCATCGGGCGGCCTCCAGGCCGAGCCCGCGCGCGCTGCGATCCAGCAGCGTCTGCACGACGCGGTCGACGTGCTCGCCGCGGTCGCGCTCCATCGACCAGCGCGCCAGGTGCTTCAGGTACAGCGCCAGCGGCCCGACGTCGTAGCGCTCGACGGCCAGCCGCAGGTGCTGGCGGTAGAGCTCGGACTGCACGACCGCGAAGCGGTACTCCGGGTCGTCGGCCGGGCGGCCGCCCTCGGCGCCGCCGCGCTGGCTGATGTGGGCCCGCGCGCGGACCAGGTCCCAGCCGACCGACTGCTTGTCGCGCAGCAGCTTCTGCTGGTCGAAGTCCATCGGCCGCGCGACCGGGTAGGGCAGGAAGTAGCCCAGCGCGATCTGCGGCGCCATCCGCTCGGGCTGCGGGTGGTGGCGGCGCAGCTCCCGCGTCGCCGGGTCGGCGTCGATCTGGTCGTCGACCCAGTCGACGAGCTCGTCGATCAGCAGCGCGCCGTCCGACGAGGAGATCGCGCGCTTCTGCCGGGCGACCATCGCGTTGAAGATGTCGAGCGTCGGGTGCAGCGACCCATTGCCATTGGGCAGCAGCTCGTCCATCAGCTTGCGCCGGGCGGTGACGTGGCCGACCCACTCGGTCCCGCAGATCTGCATCGAGGTCATGTCCTCGAGGTCGGGCGCCGCCATCCAGTAGGCCAGCGCCCGCATGTGCTGGGTCGTGACACCGTCGGGGCGCACGAGCGGGAACTCCTCGAAGCCGTCGACGCCCGTCGGGTAGACCACGACGCCGTCGTCGCGGCGCACGAAGCGGCCGTCGCGCAGGCCCTCGGCCATCAGGTCGGTCGCGTCGCCGAGGAAGTCCGACTCGAAGAACACGCGGTCGAACGCCACGCCCAGGCGGGCCAGCGTCTTGCGCTGGCCGGCGATGACCCAGGCCCGCGTCTTGTACCACAGCTCCAGCGTCTCGCGATCGCCCTCCAGGACGCGCCGCAGCAGGTCGTCGGCGTCGTCGTGGCGGACGGTCAGCTCGCGCGTCTGCGAGTCCTCGGGAAGCTCCTGCTCCCCGGCGACGATCGCCGTCGAGGCGGCGACGTAGTCGGCGTAGCAGACGCCGACGAAGTGATCGCTCTTCTCGTCGCCGTCGCTCCACCCGTTGGTGTGGCGGCCGCTGGCCATGACGCCGGCCATCGCCTCGCCCATCGAGCGCCCGGCGTCGGAGATCAGCGAGCGGCGCTCGACCTGACCGCCCGCCTGCGTCAGCGCGCTGGCGATGGCGTTCCCGATCGAGAGGTTGCGCAGGTGGCCGACGTGCAGGGCCTTCGTCGCGTTGGCGTCCCAGAACTGGACGGAGTAGCGCCGGCCGGCGGCCAGGTCGGACAGGCTGGAATCGGCCGAGCCGCCGGCCTCCAGGCCGGAGCCGACCGACTCGATCCAGCTGTCGGCGATGCGCACCTCGACCCCGTCGCGCTCGCGCTTGACGGAGTCCACCCAGGGCTCGCCCTCGATCCGGTCGAGGACCCTGAGGGAGTCGGGATCCTCCTGCCAGTAGGTCGTGCGGGGAATCAGCTTGATGTCGAACCGTCGGGGCCGTCGCGGCGCTCTCGCCGCCCACGGTGCGCCCGCGCCTTCGCGGGCCGTAGTGGTTTTCAGCTGGTCAAAGATGTTCAACGGCATGAGTATGGACCTGACCGGGACATGTACCAGTGGCCTCCGTGCCGCTTCAACGTGGACGTGTAGCCAGTCAGGCAAGAAGGTCAGGGGCTCTGACGATTGGCTTGTCGCAAGGCCAATTGGCTGTTGTGGGCCCCGTCCCGTGGCCGTTAGAAATGCCCTACCTCACGGCGCCGTCCCCATCGGATCTACGGCAAGGACGAGCGGGACGACAGCTGTGAGCCGTGCACCTGTGCCCTAATCGGTGAAGGGACCAGATTAGTAATCTGGGCATCAGGGTTCGAGCCCCTGCAGGTGTGTTTCGAGTTACCGCCATGCACGATCGGTCCACGTCTCTGCCACCAGGCCCTCCGATGCCGGCGGCTCTCCAGGCGTGGCGGTGGACCCGCGAGCCGCTGCCCTTCCTGGGGCGCTGCCGGCATCGATACGGCGATGCCTTCACCCTCCGGATGAGCCACGCCGGCACGTGGGTCGTGCTGAGCGACCCGGCCGACGTCAAGCGCGTCTTCACGGCCGCGCCCGACGCGATGGGCGCCAGCACCGCCAGCGCGGTGATCGAGCCGCTGCTGGGACGGCGCTCGGTCATGCTCCTCGACGAGCCCGAGCACCTCACGCGCCGCCGCATCATCCTGCCGCCGTTCCACGGGCAGCGGATGGCCGGCTACGCGGACATGACCGCGATGGTCGCCCGCCGCGAGGTGCAGCGCTGGCCCGTCGGCGAGCCGTTCGAGCTGTGGCCGCGGATGCAGTCGATCACGCTCGACGTGATCATGAACGTGGTCTTCGGCGAGGACGCCGAGACGAACCCGCGCCTGGGCCGGGTGCGCGAGGCGCTCGTGGCGATGACCGAGTGGCTCAACGACCCGCGGCGCCTGGCGGTGCTGGCGGTCCTGGGCCCGCGCTGGATCCGCGGCCACCGCGGCTTCGCGCGCACGCGTGGAGCGGTGGCCGACGCGGTGATGGACGAGGTCCGGCTGCGGCGCGGCGCCGCCGCCCATGGTGTGCCGGGTGGCAACGACATGATCTCGCTGCTGCTGGAGGGCAGCTACGAGGACGGCCGCCCGCTCAGCGACCAGGACCTCGCCGACGAGCTGATCACGCTGCTCTCCGACGGGCCGACGTCCACGACGCTGGCCTGGGCCTTCGAGCGGCTGCTGCGCCACCCCGACAAGCTGGAGCTCCTGCGCGACGAGGTCCGGGCCGGCGAGGACGACACCTACATGGAGGCCGTCATCCGCGAGACGCTCCGGCTCTGCCCGCCGGTCCCGGTCGTCGTGCGCCGGCTGCTCGCGCCGCTGGAGCTGGAGTCCGGGCACCGGCTGCCCACGGGCACGACGGTCGCGCCGTGCGTCTCGCTGATCCACCACCGCGAGGACGTCTACCCCGAGCCCGACGCGTTCCGGCCGGAGCGCTTCCTCGGCACGACGCCCGGCACGTACACGTGGATCCCCTTCGGCGGCGGCGTGCGGCGCTGCCTGGCCGCCTCGTTCGCCAACCAGGAGATGAAGCAGGTGCTGTCCACCGTCCTGCGCACCGTCGATCTGCGGGCCGTCGGGTCGGCCTCCGAGCGCGTCGCGCGCAGCTCGATCGCCTTCGTGCCCGACCGCCGCGCGCTGGCGCTGGTCGCATGAGGGCCGACCTGCTGGTGATCGGCGCGGGGGCGAAGGCCGCCGCGGTCGCCGCCAAGGTCCACGCGATCAACGAGCTGGGCCACGGGCCCGTGTCGGTGACGATCGTCGAGGACCGCGAGCCCGCCGCCTCCTGGCTGGGGCTCAACGGCATGACGTCGGGCGACGAGACGCTCGCGATCCCGCCGGTCAAGGACGTCGGCTTCCCGTACGAGAGCGGCCGGGCGTTCGGCGAGATCGGCAACGAGATCGACGGGGCGATGTTGTCGTTCTCGTGGGCGGCGTACCTGATCGCGGGCCGGCGCTACGCGCGCTGGATCAACGCGGAGTCGCCGAGCGTACGCCATCGCGACTACGGGATGTACCTGTCGTGGGTGCACTCGCGGGCGACGACCGGCGTACGTCACGTGCGCGGGCGCGCGGCGGCGATCGAGCTGGACGCCGACGGCTGGTCGGTGGAGGTCGTCACGCCGGAGGGCGCGCGCGTGCGCGAGATGGCCTCCGCGCTGATGCTCACCGGCTCGGGCGTGCACCGCGAGCTGGCGCACGACCCGGCGGTCGCCGATCGGCTGCTGCACTGCGACGACCATCGCGGCGACCTCGCGCGGGCGATCCCGGCCGACCGGCGCTCGGAGGTCGCGATCGTCGGCGGCGGCGAGGGCGCGCTGAGCTGCGTGCTGTTCCTGCGGGCGGCGCGACCGGCGGCGCGGATGACCGTCCACACGCCCGACCTGCCGATGAGCCGCGGCGAGGGCTTCCTCGAGAACCGCGTCTTCGCCGACCCCGACAGCATCGGCTGGAGCGGGCTGGACCTCGCGACCCGGCGCGACTTCATCGCCCGCTGCGACCGCGGGGTCTTCGGACCCGAGGGCCTGCTGCGGATCGCCTTCGACGAGCACCTGCGCTTCGTCACGGGTCGGGTCGTCGGCGTCGGGCCGGACGCCGACGGGCGCGGCGTGCGGGTGGACTGCTCGACGCCCGACGGGCCGTGGAGCGACCGCTATGACTTCGTCGTCAACTGCACCGGCTTCGACGTGCTGCGCCAGGTGCGCCGGCTGTTCTCCGACGACGTCCGCGACGCGATCGAGCAGGCCGCGGGCCCGGTGTGGTCGGCGTCGTCCGGCGAGGAGCTGCGCTTCGGCCGCGCGCTGGAGGTGGCCGGCCTGACCCCGCGCCTGCACATCCCGGGGCTGGCGAACGTCAGCCAGGGCCCGGGCTTCGCGAACCTCGGCTGCCTCGGGCTGACGGCCGACCGCGTGCTGGCGCCGGTGGTGCTCGGCGCCGAGGCGCCCGCGACCGCGCCGACGACCGCCTGGACCGCCGCGACGTGACGGCGGACGGCCGCGCGTGACAGCGTGCCGGCCGGCAGCTCGACGACGAACGCGGTGCTGCTGGGCCGGACGTGCTCCTGCCAGCGCGTCGCGGTGCCGGGCAGGCGCGGCAGCGTCCGGACGCGCATCCGCGCGGTGCGGGCGTAGCGGGCGATGATCGCGGGGTCGCTGCCGCGCGTGCGATCGACGAGGTCCATGTGCTGGTGAAACCAGATCGTCACGCGCGGGCGCTCGCGGCGGATCAGCGACATGATGGCCTTGGTCTCGGGCTCCGACGCGGGTCCCGACCCGGACGCGTAGATTCCGCCCTGGCGGCGCCAGCCCCAGGGGAAGTTGCGGTTGAGGTCCACGCCGCGCGCGTTGCCGCGGGTGCCGCGCGCGCAGCCGTCGGGGTTGGCGGCGTCGAGCAGCAGCAGCTGGACGCCCGCGGGCGGCGTGGCGCGGCGCAGGGCCTGGACGACCGGCAGCCCCGCGCGCTCGGTGCCGTGGACGCAGCCGACGACCAGGACGCGGACGGCGTGGGCGCCGGGCGTCTCGGCGCCGACGCGCACCAGGCGCAGCGCCCGGTGGCGCACCGAATGGCCGATGACCTGCGCGTGGATCGGTGGCGCGTCGGCGAGCACGTGTGCCGCGGAGCGTAAGGCGCCGCGAAGCGGCGCGCGATCCTCGGCGTCCGGCCGGCGGGGCCTGGGCCGACGACCGGGACCGACCCGCGCGCTCACGCGGGAGCGCGCCCGGCGGCTTGGCCGGTCCGCTGGTCGAGCCCGAGGACCTCGATCTCGCAGCCGGCGCGGTGCGGGTCCTTGGCGACGAACGCGGTCAGCCGCGCGCCGGGCGCGGCGGCGTCGAGCATCCCGAGCGTGATGCCGCGGTGCAGGCCGCAGACCGTCGGCTGGTCGGCCTCGACGACGTCCCGGTACGGGCAGTTGTGGAGGCAGAAGCGCGTGTGGCCGTCGGGCGCGGCCGCGCGCCGCGGGCGGAAGCCGAGCGCCGCGAGCGCGGCGTGCAGCGCGGGGCCTGGCGGGCCGTCGGCGTCGATCAGCTCGCGGCCGATGCGGCGGCCGGTGGCCTCGACGTCCGCGTCGGCGTCGGCCTCGGCGAGCGCGCGGACCAGCCAGCGGCCGAGGGCGGCGTAGCCGGTGGGCGCGTCGCCGACCGGGGCCTCGGGGTCCAGCGTCCACTCGTCGCGCGGGCGGCCGCGGCCGTGGGCGACCCGCTCGCGGGTGACCGCGCCCTCGCGCGCGAGCGCGTCCAGGTGGGCGCGCACGCCGTTGGGGTGCAGGCCGAGGCGGCGGGCCAGCTCCGCCGTCGTCGCCGGCCGGGCGAGCTCGTCGAGCAGGGCCACGAGCCGCGCGGGGGTCGGCGCGTCGTCCGAGGTCGCGTCGCGGATCGGTTCGGCCACGTCGGCCAGTCTGGCATCCGGGTCGGCCACGGTGCTATTTTTCACACTTAGATGTAAAAAATAACGCCCATCCTCAGGAGACCACCCCATGGCCTATGTGATCAGCGAGCCCTGCATCGGGACCAAGGACAGCTCGTGCGTCGAGGTCTGCCCCGTCGACTGCATCCATCCGACGCCCGACGAGGCCGACTTCGACCAGCACGAGCAGCTCTACATCGACCCCGAGGAGTGCATCGACTGCGACGTGTGCGTCGAGGCCTGCCCGGTCGACGCGATCACGCCGCTGGAGCAGATCCCGCCGGAGTGGGAGAAGTACATCGCGATCAACGCGAAGTACTACGAGCGCGCGTGAGCAGCGAGTGGGCGGCCACGAGCGCCCACGTCCCCTCGAGGAGCAGGAACCCGTACTGGCGCTCGTGCGCGGCGAGGACCGCGAGCACGGCGCCGCCGACCATGTTGAGCACGAGGTAGGGGCGCGAGCGGTCGCTGAGCCAGCCGCGCTGCGACGCGAGGAACGCCGCGAGGACGAGCAGCGAGCCGAGCACCTGGATGACCTGTTCCATGGTGGGAACCTCCTGGGTCGCGCCGTCGTCAGGCCGGGTACGGCGCGAGCTCTCGTCCGGGCGGCCGCGCTGGTGCGGCCGCGCCCTTCAGGCTAGCGGCGTCCCGATCATGCGCACGAGCAGGTCCGTCAGCCGGCGCCGGTCGGCCGGCGGCAGCGCGCCGGTCAGCGGCGCGAGCGCCCGGGCGACCTCGGCCGCGCCCCGGTCGGCCACCTCCGCGCCCGCGACGGTGATCAGCACGTCGACCGCGCGGCCATCGTCCGGGTTCGGCGCGCGCGCGAGCAGGCCCCGCTTCTCGGCGCGGTCGACGAGCCCCGACATCGTGGACTTCTCCAGCCCGAGGTAGTCGGCCAGCGCGGTCATGCGCAGGCGGCGGTCGCGCAGGATGGCCAGGACGCGCAGCTGCGTGAGCGAGAGGTCGGCGTCGGCGGCCGCCTTGGTCAGGACGGCCATGGTGGCGAACGACGCCTGGACGAGGGCGTCGACGAGCGGGTCGGCGGCAGGGGCGGCGGGCACGCCCGGAGCGTACTTGACGGAAGTTCGTAGTACCAACTAAGATGGTTCGTAGTACGAAATATCTTCGATCCGGAGGCCCGACCATGAGAGCTGCCGTCGTCACGTCGTTCGACGCGCCACCCGAGTACGAGGAGGTCCCCGCGCCGGTCGCCCGCGGGGAGGACGAGCTGCTCGTCGACGTGCTCGCCGCGGGCCTGCATCCACGTGTGCGGTCGCAGGCCGGCGGCTCGCACTACACGAGCACCGGCGTGCTGCCGCTGGTGCCGGGGGTCGACGGCGTCGGGCGCGACCCCGACGGGCGGCTGCGCTACTTCGTCCTGCCCGACACGACGCTCGGCTCGATGGCCGAGCGGACGCTGATCGACCCGCGCCGCAGCGTCGTGCTCGACGACGCGGCCGATCCGGTCGCGGTCGCCGCCGCGATGAACCCGGCGATGTCCTCGTGGGTCGCGCTGCGGCGGCGCATCGCCTTCGCGGCCGGCCAGAGCGTGCTGGTGCTCGGCGCGACCGGCAACGCCGGGCGCATGGCCGTGCCGATCGCGCGGCACCTGGGCGCCGCGCGCGTCGTCGCCGCCGCGCGCGACGCGACCAAGTTGTCGCGGTCGGACGCGAGCGACACGGTGGTGTTGGACGACGCCGAGCGCCTCGCCGCGCGGGCCGCCGACGTCGACGTCGTCATCGACTACCTCTGGGGCGAGCCCGCCGCGGCGGCGATGGTCACGCTGGTCGCCGCCCGACCCGACCGCGCCAAGCCGCTGACCTGGATCCAGATCGGGTCGGTCGCGGGCCCGACCGCGCCGATCCCGTCCGCCGCGCTGCGCGCGTCGCGCCTGCAGATCGTGGGCAGTGGCCAGGGCTCGGTCCCGACGAGCGACCTCGTCGCCGAGCTCTCCGCGCTGGCCGGCGAGATCGCGCGCGGGACGTTCGCGATCGACGCGCGCGCGGTGCCGCTGGCCGACGTGCGGCGCGCGTGGGGCGAGGCGGGAGCGACGGCCGAGCGGGTCGTGCTCGTGCCCTAGTGTCGTGATTCAGTCATTCGCTGGCCGCCTCCGGGCGCTCGCCGCCGCCATGCGCTCGTCGCTGATCCTCAACGACCCAAGGGGTCGCTTGCGGTCATCGACGACCGCCTGACGGGGCCGAGCATCCCGGAATGCTGCGACCGAATGAATGAATCACGACACTAGATGGTGGTCGCATCTCGCGCAGGCGCGCTCATCGCTCATCGCTTCTCGGTGCGCGTCGTCGGCGCCGGCGCCGCCACCCCGGCGGCCAGCGCGTAGGCGCGGTCGGCCTCGACGGCGGGCGGCGTGCCGTAGACGTGGAAGCTCTCCACGGTTCGGACGCCCCAGGCCTGGCCCTTGGCGCGCTCGGCCTCGGTCCACATCAGCGGCTGCTGCTCGGGGTCGTAGAGGAAGTGGCCGCCGGTGGTGACCTCCATGCGGTTGCCGCCGGGCTCGAAGCCGTACAGGAAGAAGCCGCCGGCGACCGCGTGCTTGGAGGGCGCGGCCTCGATGTGGACGCCGTAGTCCAGGAACAGGTCGGCGGCACGCAGGCACTCCTCGCGCGTGTCGACCCAGAAGGCGACGTGGTGGAGGCGGCCGTGCGCGCCGCGGGCGTCGTGGACGTAGATCAGCTCGTGGGCGGCGATCGACAGCGACAGCCACGCGCCGGTCTCGTCGCCGTTGTCGAGTTGTATGCCTTCGTAGTGGCGGAAGCCCAGGACGTCGGTGGCGAACCGCCGGCAGGCGGCGACGTCGGCGGCCAGCAGGTTGACGTGGTCCAGGCGCTTCACCGCGGCGCCGCGGCCGGTGTTGCGCATCGGCACGTTGCGCAGCGCGGGCCTGAGGTGCTCGGGCGCGACGTAGCGGTCGGCCTCCCAGATCAGCTCCATCGCGTGGCCGTCGGGGTCGGTGAACGTGTAGGCCTTGCCGTGGCCGTGGTCACCGTCGTGCCATCCGATCCCGAGTCCGGACGTCTCGATCGCGGCGACGCGACGCTCCAGCGCCTCGGCGCTCCAGGCGCGGATCGCCATGTGGCCCAGCCCGGAGGTCCTCGACTCGGTCAGCTTGAGGGAGTAGCGCTGGTACTCGCCCCACGAGCGCAGGTACACCGACGGCCCGTCGCGGTGCTCGACCTCCATGCCGAGCACGTCGACGTAGAAGTCGAGGCTCGCCTGCGGCGTGGGCGTGAGGACCTCGACGTGGTGGATGTGCGCGAGGTCGCTCACGACGACGGCGTTCCCTCCACGACCGCGCGCAGCCCGTCCAACTCATAGGACAGCTCGCCCGCCCGGAGCTTCTCGCGCTTGTCGCGCTCCTTGGCCTCGCGGGCCAGGGACGCGCCGAGCACCTCGTCGGCGCGCTCCTGGGCGACGACCGTGCCGCCGTCGGCGTCCAACACCACCAGGTCGCCCGGGCGGATCCGCGCGCCGCCGACGACGACCGGGACGTCCAGCGCGCCGACGACGTCCTTCGTCGCGCCGCGCGAGCGCACCCAGCGCGCCCAGACCGGCAGGCCCAGCTCCTCCAGGTCGGCGCAGTCGCGCACGGCCGCGTCGACGAGCACGCCCGCCGCGCCGTGGACGAGCGCCTGCGTGGCGAGCAGGTCGCCGAGCAGCGCGACCGGCGCGGGCTCGGGCATCGTCAGCACCAGCACCTCGCCCGGGCGCAGGGCCGCCATCGCCGCGTGGACCATCAGGTTGTCGTCCTGCCCGCAGCGGGCGATGCGCGCCGGGCCGCACGCGCGGGCGCCGGGGACGACCGGGATCAGGTCGGCGTCGATCAGGCCCTCGCGGCCCGACGCCTCGTAGACCGTCGCGGCGCCCAGGCGCGCGAGCTCGTTGGTCACCGTGCTCACAGCTCGTCCACCACCTGCGGGACGACGCGCATGAAGCTCTCGCCGTGGCGGACGTCCTGGTCGCCGGACGCGCGCCGCGCGTGGTTGCCGCGCTGCTCGCCGCGCTGGGCGTAGTAGGTCTGCAGGTACCGCTGGGCCTTCATCTCGGCCATCGCCGCGACTTTCCTGTCCCACACCGAGGTGATGTCCACGTGGACGGTCGGCGTGAAGTTGCACAGCTCGGGCTGGTGGGGCTCGAACAGGAACAGCTGCGGCGGCTTGATGGTGGCGAACGCGCTCGACACGCCCGCGCCGGCGGCCAGCGACCGCGCCCGGTCGACGGCCGCGTGGGCGACGGGGTGGTCCGGGTTGAACGGGTCGGTGTCGGTGTGGGTGATCAGGACGTCGGGCGCGAACTCCCGGATCGCCTCGGCGATCGCCAGCAGCCGGTCGCCGTCGACCTGCAGCGGGTAGTCGCCGAAGTCCATGCACTTGAAGGACGCGCCCAGGTGTCCCGCCGCCGCCTCGGCCTCGGCGTGGCGCGTCCGCTTGACGTTCGCGACCGTCTGGCCCTCGACCTTCCACAGCTCGCCGGACTCGCCGCGCTCGCCGTAGCTCAGCGCGATCACCTCGGCCTGCCCGCCCAAGGACACCGCCTTGGCCACCGCGCCGGCCGCGCGCCAGACGAAGTCCGCGCTGTGGGCGCCGATCACCTGCACCCGCCTAGGCACGGACCTCGACCCCGGCCAGCCGTCGCGTGTTCTCCACCGCCATGGTCACGACCTCCTGCTCGCTGAACCCGGCCTGGAGGTGACGGTCGGCCATGAGCGCCAGGCCGTCCTCGACCGGAGGGTTGAAGACCTGCCCGAGATCGCTGCCCCAGACCGTGTGGCGCGCGCCGACCGCGCGGGTGGCGGCGAAGATCTCGTCCCACGTGCACTTGCCCGTGTAGGGCGTGGTGAGCGCGCGCTGCAGCAGCGCGCCGCGGTCGGCCAGCTCCACCTGCTCGGCGGGCGTCAGCCGGTGCGACGGGAACTCGGGGTTGGTGACGACGATCGTCTCGACCCCGACGTCGAGGGCGGCGTCCACCACGACGAGGATCTCGTCGCGTGACAGGTGGCCGGTGTTCAGGACGAGCCCGTGCGCGGCCACCACCCGCAAGACCTCCAACAACTCGGGAAGCGGCGCGCCGTCGCCGTCGAGGACGTCGACCGGGCGCGGGGGAGCGCCCGCCGCGCGCAGCTCGCGCTCGAAGCGCACCCACACCGGCACGTTGCCGCCCGCCGGGGCCCGCTGCACCTTGGCGACCTCGCCCGGCGCGCTGACCGTCGGCAGCCACACGAACCGCACGCCCTGCCGCGCCGCGACCTCCACGGCGGTCGCGTTGAGCCCGCCGACGGCGTGGTTGAGGACGATCGAGCCGGCGGCGACCGTCGCGCCGACCGCGGCGTTGACGACCGCGGCGCGCTCGTGCGTCGCCGTGTAGTGCGACATGACGCCGAAGCCCGCCAGCCCCAGCTCCAGGCAGCGGCGCGCCAGCTCGAGGTCGGTGATCCGCCGCGGCGCGAAGTCGGGCGCGACGTGCACGTAGGGATCGAAGCCGCCGCGCACCAGCGCGCGGGCGCGCTCGGACGGGACGGGATGGTCGTCGGGACGCCCCACGCAGAGAACGCTAACAGGATTGTCAACAATCTTGTTCGCTTAGACTCGACCTGTGAGCGACACCGACGCCTACGACGCGCTGCATCGCGACATCGTCTCCGGCGAGCTGTCGCCGGGCGAGCGGCTCGTCGAGGAGGAGCTGGCCGAGCGCCTGGGGGTGAGCCGCGGCGCCGTGCGCTCCGCGCTGCAGCGGCTCGACCACGACGGCCTGGTCGTCCGCGAGCGCAACCGCGGCGCGCGCGTGCGGCGCGTCACGCCGCGCGAGGCGATCGAGGTGCTGGAGGCGCGCGCGGCGCTGGAGTCGCTGGCCGCCGGCTACGCCGCGCTGCGGCGCACCGACGCGGAGGCGGCCGAGCTGCGGGCGCTGACCGCCGAGATGGCGCGGTTGCACGCCGCGGGCGAGCTGCTGAGCATGTCCGAGCGCAACGCGGTCCTGCACCGCCGCATCCTGGAGATCTCCCGCCACGACGTCGCGCGCGACATCTGCTCGCGCTTGCACTCCCAGCTCGTGCGCTTCCAGTTCCGCACCATCTTGGCCCCCGGTCGCTCGCCGCGGTCGCTGACCGAGCACCAGGCCATCGTCGAGGCGATCGCGGCGGGCGACCGCAAGGCCGCCGAGCGGGCGATGCGCAAGCACCTGGACAACGTCGCCCGGGCGCTCGACGCCGTCGCGGCGGGCGAGCGCGTCGCGTCCTGAGCGACCGATGGCCCGCGGGCAAGGCCCGCGGGCCATCGATCACCTTGGGGGCGCCTCCGCACGACCAGCGCGGCGCCTGACCGTGGGTCGGGCTAGATCGACAGCACCACCTTGCTCGCGGTGGCGCCGCCGACCGTCACGGTCAGCGTGTAGCGCCCGTGGGCGAGCGCGCGGCGGCCCTTGAGCGTCACGGCGCCGGCGCCGCGGCGGGCGGTGGCGGTCGCGACGGCGCGGCCGCCGCGGCGCAGGACCAGGCGCGCGCTGCTCGCCTGCTTGCCGGAGAACGTCACCTTGCAGGTGACCTTCACGCGCTTGGCGCCCTTGGCGGTGCAGGCGACCTTGGCGTCGCGGCCGGGCTTGCCGGTCGCGCCCTTGGCGCCGGTCTCGCCCTTGGCGCCGGTCTCGCCCTTGGCGCCCGCGGCGCCCGCGGCGCCGGTCTCGCCCTTCGCGCCGGTCTCGCCCGCGGCGCCCGTGGCGCCCGTCGCCCCGGTCTCGCCCGTGGCCCCCGTGGCCCCCGTGTCGCCCCGCGGGCCGGTGGCGCCGTCGACCGGCACCGCGCGGACGAGCGTCGAGCACGACTTCGTCGTGGCGTGGCCGACGCGGTCGGTGGCGGTGTAGGACACCGTCTTGGTCCCGGCGGTCGCGGTGTCGATGGCGACCGTGCCCGCCGCGTCGCCGGCCAGGCCGGCTCCGACGTCGGTGGCGATCGCCGTCGCCTGCGCGGCGTCGCCGACGTACGCGCTCGACGGGCACGCCAGCGCGACCGACGGCGCGGCCGCGTCGACCTCGACCGTCCGCATGGCGGTGGCCGACACGTTGCCCGCCCGGTCGCGGACCGCGCCGCCGACCGTCAGCGATCCGGTGGTCGTGCGCGACGCGCCGGCCGGCACCGACGCCGGGTCGACGCCGCTGCCCGCGCTGCCGTCCGCCAGCGCCGGGTCGGTGGCGCTGACCGACAGCGTCACCGCGTCCTTGAACCAGTCACCGTCCGGCCCGGGGTACTCGGGCGCACGGTCGGCCGCGATCGTCGGCGCATCCGGCGCCGTGCGGTCGATCTTGACGCCGCTGAGGACGTTGGACCAGGCGGTCGTCTCCACGCGCGAGGGCTCGACCGGCGAGGGCACCGTGTGGGTCGTGCTGCGCACGCGGAACGCGTAGGTGCCGTCGGGCAGCGCCGCGCCCGCGCCCGCGAAGCTCCGCGCGGCCAGCGCGTCGGCGCCCGCGACGCCGGCCCACCGGGCGCTGGGCGCCGCGTCCTGGGCCTCCAGCTCGTAGGTCGTGTCGGTGGTGACCGGCGACGGGCCGCGCCAGCTCAGCCCGAACGTCCCGGCGTTGACCTCCCCGCCGGACAGGACCGGCACCGTCGGCCGCAGCCGCGTGAAGTCGGCGGCGTCGGCCTTCAGCGCGTCGACGCCGGAGTCCGTGAGGAAGCCGCCGCCCCGCAGCGCCTCGGCCTGCGCGTCGGACCGGTCGACGTAGTCGCCGTAGTCGCTGTAGGTCGTCTCGAGCGCCGACAGGGCGAACGGCGTGCTGGAGCCGAGCAGCCCGCAGAACGCGCTGAACGGGTTCGTCGTCCCGGCCATGGCCGAGTTGACGGAGGACTCGGTCGCGACCGGCACCGTCAGGCCCGGCAGCTGGATGCCGCCGATCTCGTTGCCGTTGGCGTCACGCGACAGCGCCGCGCCCGCCGTGACGTCCACGTACTGCGCGCGCGGCGCGATGGCCGGCGCGGCGCCGCCCTTCGCCCACGTCGCGAGCGCGTCGAGCGCGCGGTTGGCGACGTAGGGCCACTGGATCCGCGACAGCGCGGGCTTGGTGCAGTCGGCCGACTGCACGCCGAGGTCGCGCGTCGCGGACGGCACCCAGTTCTTGTAGGCCACGAACGGGAGGTGCGAGCCGCCCGCGATCTCCCAGTGGCGCAGCGTCGCGCTGTCGGCCTCCGGCGACGCGGGCCGGGTCGTGACCTCGCGCTCGCTGAGCACGCGCATGACCTTGGCCGTCTGGTCGGTGCGCAGGGAGCCGGTGGCGACCGTGATGAAGAACCCGTCGATCAGGTTGGCGACCGGCTGGATCGCGTTGTAGTAGTTGTTGAGGCGGCTGCCGGACTGCGACTCGCCGCTGGCGATGACCTGCGTGGTCTCCAGCCCGCCCATCGGGTCGCGGCCGTTGAACGCGCCGCGCGTGGCCTTCACCGCCTGGGAGAAGATGTCGTAGGACAGGATGTCGGCCGGGGACACGCCGCCGGAGTCGACGTCGAGGTCGCCGTAGCGCGCGGGGCTCCAGGACTTCAGCGCGTTGACGCCGACGCGCTGCGCCGAGACGCCGACCCACGCGTAGCCGTGGTCCATCAGGTACTTGGGGTCGTTGAACCAGTTCCACTCGACGTCGAAGCCGGCGGTGACGTTGTCCCACTCGACGATCGTCGTCCCGTTGAACTTGGCCGGGTCGGACGGGCGCCGGACGACGATGCGCGTCTTGTAGGGGTACAGGCCGCCGGCGGGGCCGTCGAGGACCTTCGTCGACGTCGTCAGGCCGGAAGGCGTCGAGTACTTGGTGGCGTCGCCCGACAGGTTGTACTCCTTCTCGACGTAGCCGCCGCCGGCCAGGTCGAGGTCGGACGCCAGGAACGGGTGCGACGTGGCGGTGACCGGGATCGGGCCGGACACCGTCGGGGTCGGGACGTCGGACAGGGCGGCCGACGCCGCGGACGGGCCGACCGCGGCCGCGGTCAGGGCGCAGGCCAGCGCCACGCAGGTGCGTGCTGATCGCACGGTTCTCTCCTCCAGGAACGGGACCCGGCGCGCCCATGGGACAACGCGCGCTCGGATTCGGTGAACAGGTGTTGACCGTAACCACACACGACCTTCCGGGTCAAGCCTGTTTCGCTTTCCTGCCCTTCGGTAGGGTCCACCGTGAGCCGTGAGCATCCGTTCACCCAACGATCCGCCGAGGGTCCGCGCCGCGCGCAAGGAGCAGACGCGCCGCCGCCTGCTCGGCGCCGCCCACGAGCTCCTGGCCGAGCAGGGGTTCACGAGCCTCAGCCTGCGCGAGGTCACCCGCCACGCCGGCGTCGTGCCCGCGGCGTTCTACCGCCACTTCGACAACCTCGAGGCGCTCGGCCTCGCGCTGGTGCAGGAGAGCTTCGCCAACCTCAACGGGGCGCTGCGCGCGGCCCGCGCCCGCGAGGGGGCCGACGGGCTGACGACCGCCACGTCGGCCGAGGCCGTGCGCCTGCTCGGCTACGCCCGCGAGAACACCGCGAGCTTCCGCTTCGTCGTGCGCGAGCGCCTCGGAGGCTCGGCCGCGATCCGCGCGGCGATCACCCGCGCGATGGAGCGCTTCGAGGGCGACCTCGCGCTCGACCTCGCCCGCGAACCCGCGCTGCGCGCCTGGAGCACCGAGGACATCAGGCTGCTGGCGTCGCTGCTCGTGACGATGATGACCTCGGCCGTCGAGCAGATGGTCGAGGCCGAAGGCCCGGCCGCCCAGCAGGCGATCGAGCAGCGGATCCTGCGCCAGCTGCAGATGCTCGGCGCCGGCGTCCGCGGCTGGGACGGCGCCTAGCCCGCGCGCTTCCGGGCCGTCGACCCGCGCTCGCGCAGCTCGGCGTCGACGATCAGCGAGCCGGTCTCGGCGCGGGCCTCCAGGCGGTCGGCCAGGAACGTCATCGCGGTGTCGCCGATCGTCGCCGCGTGCAGCTCGAAGGCGGTGATCGACGGCGACGTCGAGCGCAGCGCGTCGCTGTCGACCGTCGAGGCGATGCCGAGGTCGTCGGGGACCGCGATGCCGAGCTCCTGCGCGACGCGCAGCGTGCCGAGCGCGAAGTGGTCGAACGTCGCGTAGATCGCGTCGGGGCGGTCGGGGCGCGACAGCAGGGCGCGGGCCGCCGCGATCGCGGCGTCGGCGGTCGGAGGGCCGGGGACCTTGACCGCCAGCGGCTCGCCGCCGCGCGCCCGGACCCAGTCGCGATGGGACCGGATCATGTCGTGGGCGTAGGACCGGGACGCCGCGCCGGTCAGCAGCGCCGGCCGCGTGTAGCCGCGTGCCTCGAAGTGGTCGAGGACCTGGGTCGTCAGCGCCGCGTGGTCGTTGTCGACCCACGAGACCTCGCCGGTCCGCCGCAGCGGGCGGCCCGCCGTGACCACGACCTTGCCGGTGTCGACGAGCGTGCGCAGCAGCGGGTCGCGGGAGGTCGGGTCGATGATCACGGCGCCGTCGATCGCCAGGCCCTCGACCGCGTCGGCGCCGAGGTCGGACGGCGTCAGCATCGGCGTGTAGCCCCGGCGCAGCGCGGCGGCCGACGCGGCGTTGAGTACCTCGATGAAGTAGGCCGAGTCCGGCAGCAGGATCTTGCCGCGGTGGCCGCTGACCTGCAGCGCGACGGTCATGTGGCGCCCGGTGGCCAGGCCGCGGGCGTGCACGTTGGGCTCGAAGCCCAACTCGGCGGCCACCGCCATGATCCGGGTGCGGGTCTCCGGACCGACGCGTCCCTTGCCGTTGAGGGCGTGGCTGACCGTCGTCTTCGAGACGCCCGCACGCGCCGCGATGTCCTGGACCGTGGGTCGGCGCGTGGGTTCCACCGCGTCCATTCTCACGCATCGGGCTTGCTTCGCGCGGACTCAGGCGCTACGGTGCCAAACCGGTTGGGCGCCAAACCGGTTAGGCAGATGGTCGCACCCTCCCGACGCCGCGCACCCCGAGAGAGGAGACTCGACCCCGATGTCCGCCGTTTCGCCGACGAACGACCACAGCCAGGAGCTGGTCCGCGACTTCACGTTGCGCTCCACCCTGTCGCTGGCCTTCGCGTTCGTCTCGCCGATCGTCGCCCTGTACGGCATCTTCGCCATCGGCCTGACCACGATCGGGCCGGGCTTCTGGTGGGGCTTCCTGGTCACGCTGGGCGGCCAGATGCTGGTCGCGCTGACCTTCGGGCAGCTCGCGTCGCGCTGGCCCTACGAGGGATCGGTGTTCCAGTGGTCGCGCCGCCTGCTGGGCGAGACCTACGGGTGGTTCGCGGGCTGGGCCTACATCTGGGTGCTGTGCATCGCGATGGCCGCGGTCGCCTACAGCGGCGCCGGGTTCCTGGCCCAGGTCGTCGGGATCGACACGCCGAGCCAGACGACGCTGGCGCTGCTCGCGCTCGGCCTGCTGGCCTTCGCGACGTGGGGCAACACCCACGGCCGCCACGTGGTCAAGATCATGGTGGCCTTCTGCATCGGCGCCGAGGTGATCGGGTCGATCGGCGTCGGCGCGTGGCTGCTGCTCTTCCACCGCGAGCACGGGCTGGGCGTGATGACCGACGGCCTGGGCTCCGCCTCGACCGCCGGGTTCATGTCGACGCCGGTCGTGCTCGCGATCGCCTACGCGGGCTGGTCGTTCCTGGGCTTCGAGAGCGCGGGCGCCATCGCCGAGGAGGTCCGCGACCCCCGGCGCGCGGTGCCCAAGGCGATGGCGTTGTCGCTGTTGTTCGTGGCCCTGGTCGTGATGTTCTCGTCCTTGGCGATCATCCTGGCGATCCCGGACCTCGGCGCGGTCGCGTCGGGCCAGGTCGCCGACCCGGTCGTCGGCACGCTGGAGGCCCAGCTCGGCCACACGGCGACCGAGGTGCTGTTGTGCGTGTTCCTGATCGGCTTCCTGGCCAGCCTGCTGGCCATCCAGGCCGCGGTGTCGCGGATCATCTGGGCGCTGGCGCGCGAGGACCGCCTGCCCGCGGCGACGTTCCTGCGTAAGCTGTCGGGGCGCGACCGGCTGCCGGTCCGCGCGATCTGCGTCACGTTCGTGATGTCCGGCGTCCTGTTCCTGCTCAGCGGGACCGACATCTACACGATCCTCGTCACGTTCACCTCCGGCGGCTTCTACATCGCGTTCTCGTTCCCGGTCATCGGGCTGGCGGTCGCGCGGGCGCGCGGGACCTGGCGGCCCGCCGAGGACGGCTTCCTGTCCGGGACCAAGGGCGTCGTGATCTCCTGGGCCGCGCTCGTCTGGCTCGTGCTGGAGACCATCAACATCGTGTGGCCGCGCGGCGGGCTGCCCTGGTACGAGGACTACGCGGTGTTCCTCGTCGCGGGCGTGATCGGGATCGCGGGCGTCGTCATCCGCACCCGGCTGCCGCGCACGGGCGCCGACGCGCCCGCCGAGCCGCACGCCGAGGCCGCGCCGGCCCTGGTGGCCGAGTGATGTTCGCCTGGCCGGAGGTCGACCGCGCGGTGCTGCGCGCCCACCGTCACGCGCGGGTCCGCGCGCTGATGGACGAGCGCGGGCTGGACCACCTCCTGCTCACGGGCCCGGACCACATCCGCTACGTCACCGACTACCGCGCGCAGATCATCAGCGAGGCCCACGACTGGTTCGCGGTGGTCGTCGACGGCGAGGGCGAGGCCGACGTGTTCGGGCCGTCGGTCGGCGAGACCGTCCTGGCGCCGGTGCCCGAGCTGCCGCTCGTGCGCGCCGAGCACCCGCTGCCGTCGTGGTGCCCGGCGATCGGGCACCCGGAGTTCTGGGTGTCCTCGGTCGCGCGCGAGCTGACGCGCCGCGGCGCCCGGCACGTCGGCTACGAGGGCCTCGACCCGGCGCTGCTCGAAGGGCTCCGCGCCGCGCTGCCGTCCGTGGCCTTCGTCGGCGTCGGGCTGGACCTGTTCCTGACGCGGCAGGTCAAGCATCCGCTGGAGGTCGAGCTGGTCGAGGCCGCCGCGCGCGTCAACGCCGGCGCGATGCAGCGCGCGCTCGAGGTCGCCGAGGTCGGCATGACCGACCACGACCTGCTCGCGGCCGCCAACGCCTACGCCCAGTCGATGGGCGCCGAGTTCCTGAGCCACTCGGTGTGCAACCTGCGCAAGGGCAGCGGCGACTGGTTCGCGCACGGCGCGGAGATCCGCGAGGGCGACGCGTTCTTCTTCGACATCGGGTGCTACGGCGTCGGCGGCTACGCGTCCGACGCGGCGCGCACGGGGTTCGTCGGCGAGCCGCCCGCCGTCGTGGTGAAGGCCTACGAGACGTTGTTGGAGGCCTACGGAGAGCTGGTCGCCGCCGCCCGCCCTGGGGTGCGCGCGTCCGAGCTGGTCGCGCGCGTCAACGGGTTCCTGCGTGGCCGTGGGCTGGGGGAGACGCCCTACTCGATCGGCCACGGCGTCGGGCTGCGTGGATGCGAGCTGCCGACGCTGCACCGCTCCGAGCTGCTGGACCGCGACGCGGCCCTGGTCGAGGGCATGACCATCGCCTTGGAGCCCGAGACCTCGCTGGAGGTCGACGGCCAGGTGATCGTCCTCAAGGTGGAGGACAACTTCGTCGTCGAGTCCAACGGGTTGCGGCGCCTGACCGAGGCCCCGACGCTGGAGCAGGTGGTGCGCGCGTGATCGACGTCTTCTGGCACGACGCGGTCCTGGACCACGACACCGGCGAGGGGCACTTCGAGCTGCCGGCCAGCCCGCTGCTGGCCGTCCAGGAGCGCCACCCCGAGAGCGCGCCGCGGATCGCCAACATGAAGTCCATGCTCGAGCGCGGCCCGCTGGCCGACCGCGTGCGCTGGCGCGACGGCCGCCTGGCCGAGGTCGCCGAGCTTCAGACCGTCCACGACCCGGCCTACGTGGCGTGGGTCCAGGAGGCGATCGCCGGCGGCGGCACGCGGCTCTACGGCCATACGGTGCTGACGCCGCGCTCCTGGGAGCCGCTGCGCGCGGCGGCGGGCACGGCGCTGGCGGCCACCGACGCGGTGCTCGCCGCCGGCGGCGGCGACGAGGCGGCGCGGGTCGCGCTCGCGCTCGTGCGCCCGCCCGGCCACCACGCCCAGCCGGCGCGCGCCGACGGCTACTGCTTCTTCAACCACGTCGCGCTGGCCGCCGAGCGCGCCCGCCGGGCCGGCGTCGAGCGCGTCGCGATCGTCGACTGGGACGTCCACCACGGGAACGGCACGCAGGCGTGCTTCTACGAGCGCGCCGACGTCCTGACGATCTCGCTGCACATGCGCACCGGGCTCTGGGGACCGTCGCATCCGCAGACCGGCGGCCCGTCGGAGACCGGGCTGGGCCCGGGCGCCGGGCACAACGTCAACGTCGAGCTGCCGCTCGGCTCCGGCGACCTGGCCTACGCGATGGCCTTCGACCGGATCGTCGCGCCGATCCTGCGCGAGTACGACCCGCAGCTGATCGTCGGCGCCTGCGGCCAGGACGCCTCGGCCTTCGACCCCAACGGCCGCATGAACGTCACGATGGACGGCTTCCGCGCGCTCGGGCGGAGCATGGGAACGCTGGCCGACGAGCTGACCGACGGCCGCCTGCTGCTCGTCCAGGAGGGCGGCTACGCCCCGACCTACGCCGCCTTCTGCCTGCACGCGACGCTCGAGGGCGTGCTGGGCGAGCCCGAGCCGCTGCTCCAGGAGACGCTGGCGTTCTTCGGCGACGACCTCGGCACCGCGCGCGCGGCGATCGACGGCGTGCACAGCGCGCTGGCGCGCCACTGGGCGCTGCGCGCTCGCTGACGGGCGCGGGCGCCCGCGCCGGGCTGAGCCGGCGCGGGGTTCCCGGCACGGGTCGCGGCGGCGCCTACGCGGCGGCGCCGACCAGGCCGTGAGGGTCGAGGATGAACTTCTGCGCGGCGCCCGAGTCGAACTCCTCGTAGCCGCGCGGCGCGTCGTCCAACGTGATCACGGTCGCGTTGACGGCGTCGGCGATGTGCACGCGGTCGTTGAGGATCGCCTGCATCAGCCCGCGGTGGTACTTCATCACCGGCGCCTGGCCGGTGGCGAACGTCAGGCTCTTGGCCCAGCCGATGCCGAACTGCAGCGAGAGGTTGCCGTGCTTGGCCGACTCGTCGGCCGCGCCCGGGTCGCTCGGGACGTACAGGCCCGGGATGCCGATGCCGCCCGCCGCGCGCGTGATGCCCATGACCGTGTTGAGCACGACGGCCGGCGCCTCCTCGCCGTTGGTGCCGTGGCCCTTGGCCTCGAACCCGACGGCGTCGACGGCGCAGTCGACCACGGGCACGCCGAGGATGCCCTCGATCGCGCCCGCCATCGCCTCGGGGGAGTCGACCTTGGAGAGGTCGATCGTCTCGCAGCCGAACGACCGCGCCTGGCCGAGGCGGTCGGCCTGCATGTCGCCGACGATCACGACCGCCGCGCCCAGCAGCTGCGCCGAGCACGCCGCGGCGAGGCCGACCGGGCCCGCGCCCGCGACGTAGACCGTCGAGCCGGTGCCGACGCCCGCGGTGACGCAGCCGTGGTAGCCCGTCGGGAAGATGTCGGACAACATGGTCAGGTCGCGGATCTTGTCCATCGCCTGCTCCTTGTCCGGGAACTTCAGGCAGTTCCAGTCCGCGTAGGGGACCGTGACGTACTTGGCCTGCCCGCCCCGCCAGCCGCCCATCGCCACGTAGCCGTAGGCCGATCCCGGCTGCTCGGGGTTGACGTTCAGGCAGACGCCGGTGTTGCGCTCCTTGCAGTTGCGGCAGCGCCCGCAGGCGATGTTGAAGGGGATCGACACGAGATCGCCCTTCTTGATGAACTCGACCCCCGGCCCGATCTCGATGACCTCCCCGGTGATCTCGTGGCCGAGCTGCAGGCCCTCCGGGGCGTCGGTGCGTCCGCGGACCATGTGCTGGTCGGATCCGCAGATGTTCGTCGCGACGACCTTGAGGATCGCGGCGTGCGGCAGCTCCCGCCCCACGTTGTCGGGGTGGACGCCCGGCCCGTCCTGCAGGACGAAGCCGGCGTCCGCGACGTCCTCGACCTCGACGTGGCGGATCCCGCGGTAGATGACGGCGCGGTTGGTGTCAGCCATCGGGTACTCCCTTCACGGCCGCCTCGGCGACCGGTTGGACGTGGTCGGCGGTGCCACCGCTGGGTCCACGGCGTCCGCCGTCGGGCACAGGGTGCCCCAAGTCCGGGAAGAAAGGCCATCGAGCGCCGGAGAGAGGCGCGTAGGCGCTCGCGAACGTCAGGGGCCGGCGTAGCGCTCGGCCAGCCGTCGCTTGAAGAGCTTGCCGGTGTCCTGCCGGGGGAGGTCCTCGAAGACGACGACGCGGGGCACCTTGTAGCCGGCCAGCTCGCGGCGGACGTGGGCGCGGACGGCGTCCTCGTCCACGGCGGCGCCGGGCGCGAGCTGGAGGTGGGCGGCGATCGCCTCGCCCCAGTCGGCGTCGGGGATGCCGAAGACCGCGACGTCGACCACGCCGTCGAGCCCGAGCAGGCAGGCCTCGATCTCGGCCGGGTAGACGTTGACGCCGCCGGAGATGATCATGTCCTTGATCCGGTCGGTGATGTGGAGGTAGCCGTCGGCGTCGAGGTGGCCGGCGTCGCCCAGGGAGACGAAGTCGTCGAGGCCGATCGCCGCGCGCTGCTCGGGGCGGTTGAGGTAGGTGAAGTCCGGCCAGAAGGACGGCGGGCGCAGGAAGATCTCGCCGGTCTCGCCGGGGCCGAGGTCCCGGCCGTCGGAGCCGACGATCCGCACGGCGCCGTCGGCGACCGGCCGGCCGACCGTGCCGGGGTGCTCCAGCCACGCCGCGGTGTCGGTGACGACGACCAGCCCGACCTCGGTCCCGCCGTAGTACTCGTGGACGATCGGGCCCCACCAGTCGATCATCGCGCGCTTGACCTCGACCGGGCACGGCGCGGCGGCGTGGACGACCGACCGCAACGACGACAGGTCGTACCGCGCGCGCGTCGCCTCCGGCAGCGCGAGCAACCGCGTGAACATGGTCGGGACCATCTGGATGTGCTCGATCCGGTGGGCCTCGACCAACGCCAGCAGCCGCTCCGGGTCGAACTTCGCCATGACCGTCAGCTCGCACCCCATCCGCACCGCGAACAGGGCATGGACGTTGGGTGCGGTGTGGTAGAGCGGCGCGGGGATCAGCGTCCGCATCCCCGGCGCGAAGGCCAGGCCCTCCAGGACCAGGCCGGCGATCGCCTGCGCGGACTCCGGCGGCGTCGCGTCGCGCAGGACGCCCTTCGGCGTCCCGGTCGTCCCGGACGTGTAGATGATGCTCATCGGCGCGGTCGTGACCGGCTCGGCGGGCGGGACGCCCTCGGCGACCAGGGCCTCGTACTCGACGTGGCGCCCCGTCGCGCGCGCGGCGGTCGCGTCGAGCGCCAGGGCCTCGACGACCTCGTCCGGCGGCACGACCTCGACGATCGTCGCGTCGGGCGCGGCCGCCTCGGCCACCGCCACCAGGTCGCTGTGGACCACCACGATCCGGCTGCCGCTGTCGGCCAGCACGTGGGCGACCTCGCGGCCGGTCCAGCGCGAGTTGATCGGCACCGGCGCGCAGCCCGCCACGCCGATCCCGATGCTCGCCTCCACGAAGCGCGCCTCGTTGTGCAGCACCAAGGCGACGCGGTCGCCCGGCCGCGCGCCGAGCGCCGCCAGCCCGCCGGCCAGGCGCGCGGCCCGCTCGGCCAGCTCGTCGTAGGGACGCTCCAGCGTCCCGGACCGCAGCAGCGACATCGTGCTCAGGACCCCTCGTCGTCGGGCAACAGCATGTCCAACAGGTCGCCGCGCGTCCCGGCCCAGAGGCGGCGGGTCGACTGCGGCGAGTGGCGCAGCAGGCGCAGCAGCGCGACGCCGCGGATCGCGGCCAGCGCGGTGTTCCAGCGCGTCGTAAAGCCGGGTGTCTCCACGCGCTCCGCGCCGAACAGCTCGAGCGCGACCTCGGTGACGTGCGTCGACATCGCGCGCTCCTCCTCCTCGACGGCGGCCTGCAGCTCGGGCGCGCCGCGCGAGGCGAGCGCCAGCTCGGTGACCGTCGCGAACAGCGGGCCGCTGAACTGCTCGAAGAGGAAGTCCAGCGCCGCCTGCGCCCGCGCGCGCGGATCGCCCGACGCGGTCTCGACGACGTCGCGCACCGCCTGCACCTCGCGCTCGGCGAGATGCCGCAGCGCCTCGCCGACCAGCGCGGTCTTCTGCGGGAAGTGGCCCTGCGCCGCGCCGCGCGAGACGCCCGCGCGCTGGGCGACGGCCAGCGTCGTCAGCCCCTGGTAGCCGTGCTCCAGCAGCTCGTCGACGGCGGCGTCCAGCAGCAGCCGGCGCGTCGCGCGGCTGCGGTCCTGCTTGGGCTCCAGCGAGCCGAGACGGGGCGCGGGCGTCATCGGCGCATTCTCGCGGTCACGCCGCCGGCGGCGTGTAGACGGTGACGACGGCCGCGCCGCCCAGGCCGATGTTGTGCTGCAGCGCGACGCGCGCGCCGTCGACCTGGCGCGGCCCGGCGCTGCCGCGCAGCTGCCAGGTCAGCTCGCCGCACTGCGCCAGCCCGGTCGCGCCGAGCGGGTGGCCCTTGGAGATCAGCCCGCCGCTCGGGTTGACGACCGGGCCGTCGCCGCCGTAGGTGGTGGCCTCGGCGTCGACCAGGTGATGGCCCTCGCCCACGGCCGCGAACCCGAGCGCCTCGTAGGTCAGCAGCTCGTTGGCCGAGAAGCAGTCGTGCAGCTCGCAGACGTCGACCGCCGCCGCGTCGATCCCCGCCTCCTCGTAGGCCTGCCGCGCGGCGTCGCGCGACAGGTCGAAGCCGACGATCGTCGCGCAGCTGGCGTGCTCGTCGAACGTCGAGGCCAGGTCGGTGACCAGCGCCTGCCCGGCGATCTCGATCGCGCCCGCCCAGAGGTCGTGGGCGTCGACGAACCGCTCGCTCGCGACGACCACGGCGGCCGCGCCGTCGGACGTCGGCGAGCACTGCAGCTTGGTCAGCGGCGCGTGGATCATCGGCGCGTCCAGGATCTCCTCCAACGTGTAGGCCGTCTGGAACTGGGCGTAGGGGTTGTTGGTGGAGTGCCGGTGGTTCTTGTAGCCGATCCACGCGAAGTGCTCGGGCGTCGACCCGTGGCGCTCCATGTGCTCGCGCCCGGCGTTGCCGAACATCTGCGGCGCCATCGGGGAGGCCTCGGGCGCGCGCAGCTCGGCCATGCGGTCGAGGTGGCGGTCCAGCGCGGGCGTGCGGTCGGCGTACTTCATGCCCAGCGACCCGCGCTCCATCTTCTCGAAGCCGATCGCCAGCGCGCACTCGGCCAACCCGCCGCGCACGGCCTGGCGCGCGAGCCACAGCGCGCTCGACCCCGTCGCGCAGTTGTTGTTGACGTTGACGACCGGGACGCCGGTGAGGCCGAGGCCGTAGACCGCGCGCTGCCCGTAGGTCGAGTCGCCGAAGCAGTAGCCGGCGAAGACCTGCTCGATCGCGTCGTACCCCACGCCCGCGTCGGCCAGCGCCGCGCCGCCCGCCTCGACGGCCCAGTCGGGGTAGTCACCGTCCTTGGTCCCGGGCTTGGAGAACGACGTCATCCCGACGCCGACCACGAACGTCCGTCGCGGCGCGCCGGCCATCACGCGCCCATCCCGAACGCGATGCCGCCCGACACGTTGAGCACCTGGCCGGTGACGTAGTCGCTCCACGGCGAGCACAGGAACGCGATCCCGCCCGCGGCCTCGGTCGCCGTGCCGGCGCGCCCGAGCGCGATCATGGCGCTCATCGCGGCCTTGGCCCGCTCGGGGATGCCGACCGCGACCGCGCGGCCGCCGACGTCGATCGTGGTGTCCTCGCTCTTGGGCGCGGTCAGGCGCGTGTCGATGACGCCGAAGGCCACCGCGTTGACGTTGACCTTGTAGCTGCCCCACTCGCGCGCGAGCGTCTTGGTCAGCCCGATGACGCCGGACTTCGCGGAGGAGTAGTTGGCCTGCCCGGCGTTGCCGTAGGCGGCCAGCGAGGCGACGTTGACGACCTTGCGGAAGACCTCGCGGCCCTCGGCGCGCTCGGCCTTGGCGGGCTCGCGCAGCAGCGGCGCGGCGGCGCGCAGCACGCGGAAGGGCACGATCGTGTGGATGTCGAGCATTGCCTGGAAGTCGGCGTCGCTGAGCTTGTGGACCGGCGCGTCGAGCGTGTAGCCGGCGTTGTTGACCACGATGTCGAGGCGCCCGTCGAACGCGTCGGCCGCGGCGGCGACCAGCGCGTCGGCCGCGCCCTCGCGCGTGAGGTCGCCCGACCAGGCGACGACGTCGCCGCCGAGCCGCGCGGCGGTCTCGGAGACCGCGTCGGCGTCGAGGTCGGCGATGAGGACCCGAGCGCCGCCGGCGACCAGCAGCTCGGCGGTCGCGCGGCCGATGCCGCGGGCCCCGCCGGTGATCACGGCGGTCTTGTCGTTGAACATGCTCAGGACCGTAACAGAAAAAAACATCACGACGACTTTTTTGTGTACGGTGCCGCCATGATCGACCCGGAGCTGGTGGGGCAGGAGCTGGGGAGCGTGCGCTTCCCGGTCGAGCGGAGCAAGTTGTACGAGCTGGCTCGTGCCCTGCACGACGACGACGCGGCGTGGCACGACCCCGACGCCGCGGCCGCCGCGGGCTTCGACGGCGTGCCGCTCCCGCCGACCGCGACCGTGCTCGCCGACCACTGGCGCGCCGACGGCGCGCTCGCCCCGGCCCTCGCCCTCGGCGCCGACCTGGGTCGGCTGCTGCACGGCGAGGCCGCGTGGGAGCTCCTGCGCCCGGTCGCGCTGGGCGAGGAGCTGCGGGCGACCACGCGCGTGGTCGACGTCACCACCCGCGAGGGCCGGCGCGGCGGCACGATGACGCTGGCGACGATCGCCACCGACTTCGTCGCCCCCGACGGCGAGGTCGCGATCCGCCGGACCGACACGCTGATCGAGACCGGCGAGGCGGCGGCATGACCGCGCTGCCCGCCGCGCCGGTCGCCCTCGCCGCCGGCGACGCCATGCCGCCGCACAGCGTCGGTCCGCTGACCCGCACCGACATCGTCCGCTACGCCGGCGCGGGCGGCGACCTCAACCCGATCCACCACGACGAGCCGCTCGCGCGCGCGGCCGGGTTCCCGACGGTCTTCGGCATGGGGATGCTGCACGCCGGCGTGCTCGGGATGCGCCTCGCGCGCTGGGTCGGGCCGACGCACATCAAGACCTACAACGTGCGGTTCGTCGGCCAGGTCTGGCCCGGCGACGTCCTCGCGTTCACCGGGACCGTCGCGTCGGTCGCCGACGGCGTGGCGACGCTCGAGCTGGTCGTCGCCTCCTCCAGCGGCGGCGAGGTCCTGCGCGCCACGGCGACCGCGGCGGTCGCGGCGTGAGCGCCACCGACGTCACCGCGCCGCACGCGCTCGGCGCCGAGGAGGCGCTGGCGCTGTTCCGCGCCCGCGCGCTCTCGCCGGTCGAGCTGATGGAGGACGTGCTCGCGCGCGCCGACGCCGTCGAGCCGACCGTCAACGCGCTGCCGTTCGTCCACGCCGAGCGGGCGCTGGAGCAGGCCCGCGCGGCCGAGGCGCGCTACGCCCGCGGCGGCGACCGCGCGCGCCCGCTGGACGGCCTGCCGGTCGCGGTCAAGGAGGAGGCGCCGATCGAGGGCCTGCCCAACACCTATGGGTCGCTCGTGCACCGGGACGCCGTCGCGACCGAGACCGCGCCGTTCGTGCGCCGCATCCTCGCGGCCGGCGGGATCGTGCACGCCCAGACCGCGACGCCCGAGCTGTCGTGCGCGGCCACCACGCACAGCCGGCTCTGGGGCGTGACGCGCAACCCCTGGGACGCCACGCGCGCGGTCGGCGGCTCGTCGGGCGGCTCGGCCGCGGCGCTGGCCTCCGGCACCGCGCCGCTGGCGACCGGCTCGGACATCGGCGGCTCGATCCGGATCCCGTCGGCCTACTGCGGCACGGTCGGCTTCAAGCCGCCGCCCGGGCGCGTGCCCGAGATGCCGCCCTTCAACCGCGACTACTACTGCCACGAGGGGCCGATGGCCCGCTCGGTCGCCGACGTCGCGCTGCTGCAGAACGTCATCTCCGGGCCGCACCACGCCGACGTCGCGTCGCTGCGCCCCAAGCTGTGGGTCTCGGGCACGCGGCCCGGCGTCGCCGGCTGGAGGATCGCGGTCTGCGTGACGCTGGGCGACTACGAGGTCGACGCCGACTGGGCGGCCAACGCGCTGGCCGTCGCCGACGCGCTGCGGGCCGCCGGCGCCGACGTGCGCGAGGTCGAGCTGCCGTGGAGCGCCGAGCGGATCGGCCATGCCGCGCTCTGCCATCTCGGGACGACGATGGGCGCGGCGACCGGCGCGCTGCTCGACGAGCACCGCGACCAGCTCAACGACTACACCATCGCGCTGGCCGAGACGGGCCGGGCGCTGGGGCGCGAGGCGCTGCTGGAGGGCATGGCGATCGAGGGCGCGTTGTACCCCGCCCTGGGTCGCCTGCTCGAGGACCACCGGGCGCTGATCTGCCCGACGATGGCCGTGGGGCCGTGGGAGGCGGGCATGAGCGTGCCGCTGCACCGGATGACGCGGGAGGCGATGACGCTCCCGTTCAACATGTTCTCCAACTGCCCGGTGATCGCGATGCCGTCCGGGCACGACCGCCACGGGCGGCCGACGGGCGTGCAGGTCGTCGGGCCGACGTTCGACGACCTGTCGGTCTTCGTCGTGGCCGCCACGATCGAGCGCGAGCGGCCGTGGCCGCGGCTGGCGCCCGAGCCGGTGGCGGCATGAGCGGCGCGAGGCACGCGGCGCTCGACGCCATCGCCTACTCCGACCCCGCGCGGTCGCGCGCGGAGATCGCCACGATCTTCCGCACGACCTGGCAGGTCGCCGTGCTCGCGCGCGACGTGGCGCGGCCGGGGTCCTACGCGACCGCCGAGATCGGCGGGATGCCGGTCGTGCTCACCCGCGACCGCGACGGCGTGCTGCGCGGCTTCCGCAACGTCTGCCCGCACCGGGCGATGATCCTCGCCGACGGTACCGGGCCGGCCAAGCTCCTGCAGTGCCCCAACCACGCGTGGACGTTCACGCTGCAGGGGCGGCTGCGCCACGCCCCGCGCGCCGACCGCGAGCCGAGCTTCCGCGCCGACGGCCTCGACCTGCGGCCGGTGGCCGTCCGCGAGTGGGGCCCGCTGGTGCTCGTCAACGTCGACGCGGACGCCGCGCCGCCGACCGCCGAGCTCGACGCGATGGGCGCCTCGATCGCCGCCGCCGGCATGGACCTCGACGGCCTCGTGCCGGTCGGCCCGGTCTACGACTGGGACATCGCCGCCAACTGGAAGATCGTCTGCGAGAACTACCTCGAGTGCTACCACTGCGCGGTCGTCCACCCGAGCTTCTCGAAGGTCTTCGACGTCAGCGCCGACCGCTACGCCTTGGCGCCGGCCGGCGACCTGCTCTCGGCCACCGCGCCGGTCAAGGACACCAGGAAGCTCGACGAGCAGCAGGCGGTGCTCGCCACGCGGTCCGGTCCCGTCGAGGAGAGCCTCTGGCACCTGCTGTTCCCGGCCATGACCATCAACATCTATCCGGGCGAGGGCGCCTTCGAGGCCACCTGGTACTGGCCGGTCGACGCGCACACGACGCGCGGGCGCACGGCGGTCTTCCTCCCGGAGGGCGCGACCGAGGAGTACGCACGGCAGGTGACCGAGCTGTCGCTGCGGGTCGGCGAGGAGGACAACGCGCTGTGCGAGGCGATGCACCGCGGGATGGCCTCGGGCGCGATCGAGCGCGGCCGCCTGATGGAGGACAGCGAGGCGCTGCTGGTCCGCTTCCAGCGCCGCGTGCGCGAGCTGATGGGCGAGGCGTAGATGCCGTCGCGCGAGCGTCGCGCGCGCTACCCGACCGCGCGACCGCCGGGCGGGCCAAACCGGCGCACGGTCGTGCGCCGCCCTGGCCACATTGGTGTCAACTGCGTTGACACCAGCGATGGCGTAGGCGTACGGTGCCGCGCCATGGAGAGAGGAGCGGCGGTCGACGCCGCCGAGCCGCCGCGTGCCCGCTTGGACCGCGAGCGCATCCTGGACGCGGCCGAGGCGATCGTGCACCGGGAGGGCGTGGGCCGGTTGACGATGCGGCGCATCGGCACCGAGCTGGGGTCCGACCCGACCGCGATCTACCGGCACTTCCGCGGCAAGGACGAGCTGCTGGTCCAGCTCGCCGACCGCCTCTTCGGGACCGAGATCGACGTCGACCCGGCGCTGCCGTGGCGCGAGCAGATGAAGATCGAGCTGCGCCACGCGATGTACCGCTACCGCAGCCACCCCGAGCTGGCGCGGCTGCTGGCGGTCCAGCCCGACGACACGCCGAGCCTGCAGCGGATCGCCGAGCGCAACCTGCAGACGTTGACCGAGCGCGGGCTGTCCGACGCGCAGGCGGCGATGATGTTCCAGGTCATCGAGAACCACGTCGTCGGCACGGGCCTCTACTACGCCCACGTCGAGGACGCCGACGACCCCCGTCTTCGCGACCCCGGCGCGATGCGCCGCGCGTACGCGCTGCTGCCCGCCGACCGCTTCCCCAACGCGGTCCGCGCGGCGGCCCACCTCTTCCCGGATCTCGACGCCGCCTACGACTTCGGCAGCGACCTGATCCTGGACGCCATCGAGCGATTGGTCGCCCAGGGCGGCGACGAGCCCGGTTCCACCTCTACCGACGGAGTGCCCACACCATGAGCAGAGTCCTCGTCCCGGCGACGGCCGCCGCCGCCCTGGCCGCGCTGGCCGTCAGCGGCTGTGGCAAGGCCGCGCCCTCCACGGCGACCGGCGGCACCACGAACGGCGCGGCGGCGCCGACCGCGAACACCCAGCTGCCGGCGACCACGCCCGCGGCCACGGGCGACGTCGCCAAGATCACCTGGGCGACCTACCGCGAGGTCGGCACGCTCGACCCGATCCAGGCCTTCGACTACCCGGAGAACACGGTCGACACGGCGTTGTGCGATGCCTTGGTCAAGCAGCAGCCCGACGGCACGCTGGCCGCGGGCCTGTCGGCGCTGCCCGAGCACCCCGACGACAAGACCACGGTCTTCAAGCTCCAGGACGGCGCGAAGTTCTCCGACGGGCAGCCGGTCACCGCCGCCGACGTCGTCTACAGCCTCAAGCGCGCCGCCGACCCGAAGTCCGGCGGCTTCTACCCGCAGGTCTTCGCGCGCGTCGCGTCGATCGCCGCCACCGACGACCACACCGTCACGCTCAAGCTCAAGCAGCCGGACTTCTGGCTCGACGGCGAGCTGTCGCAGATGGCGGGCATCATCTACGAGAAGGCCTACGCCGAGAAGCAGGGCAAGAAGTTCGGGACGCCCGGCGGCGGGATCGTCTGCGCCGGCCCCTACAAGGTGGGCTCCTGGAAGGCGGGCGCGCAGCTGACGCTCGTCAAGAACGACAACTACTGGGGTCCGGACAAGCCGAAGGTCGGCCAGATCGACTTCAAGGGCGTCCCCGACGAGTCGTCGCTGACCACGGGCCTGATCACCGGCGGGATCGACGGCTCCTACCCGCAGGCGCTCAGCGCGCTGGACCAGCTGCGGTCCAACCCCAAGGTCACGGTGAGCGAGGGCCCGTCGTTCGCGATGGACGCGCTGGTCATCTCCAGCCTCAAGGGCGTGCTCGGCGACGTGCGCGTCCGCCAGGCGCTGTCGATGGCGATCGACCGCAAGGCCTACATCCAGACGGTCTACAAGGGCGGCGCGCAGCTGCCGCGCACGCTGGCCAACCCCGGCTCGTGGGGCTACGGCCGCGAGGTCTTCGCGGCCGACTGGGCGAAGCTGCCCGAGCCCACGCAGGACGTCGCCAAGGCCAAGCAGCTGGTCCAGGAGGCGGGCGCGACGGGCAAGACGCTCACGCTCGGCATGACCAGCGAGGTCTCCAACCTCAACTCGGCGGCCAACGCGCTGCGCACCGCGGGCGAGGCGATCGGGCTGAAGGTGAAGTTCAAGGCCGTCTCGGCGCAGAACTTCATCAACTTCTTCACCGACCCCAAGGCGCGCGAGGGCGTCGACGGCTTCCCGACCGTCAACTACCCCGACTACGCCGATCCGGCCGCGTTCTACAACACGTTCGTCTCGGCGGACGGCACGCAGAACTACTCCGGCTTCAGCGACCAGCGGATCACCGAGCTGATGAGCCAGGCGCGTGAGACCGGCGACGCCGACGCGCGCGCCAAGCTCGTCGCCGAGGCCGGCGACCGGATCATGCAGCAGCTGCCGTGGATCCCGATGGCCGCGCCCAGCAACGTGCTGATCACCTCCAGCAAGATCACGGGCGCGCCGGCCTCGTTCGCCTACATGGGCGGGCCCTGGGCCAACCTGATCGGGAGCAAGTAGCGATGCGGTCGTTCGTCGCGCGGCGTGCCGGGATGCTGGTGGTGGCGCTGCTCGTGTCCAGCTTCGTGGTGTTCGCGTCGCTGGACCTCGCGCCGGGCGACCCGCTCTCGACGCTCTCCGGCGGCCGCACCCTGCCGCCGGAGGCCGTCGCCCAGTTGCGCGCCCAGTACCACCTCGACGACCCGTTCCTCGAGCGCTACGTGCACTGGCTGGGCAACGTCGTCCTGCACGGCGACCTCGGCACGTCGATCGCGTTCCGCGAGTCGGTCACCTCGGTGATCGGCGCGCGGATCGGGACGACGATCGACCTGGTGCTCTACGCGGCGCTGCTGATCGTCGTCTTCGGCATCGGGCTCGGCGTGCTCGCGGGGCTGCGCCGCGGTCCGGTCGACAGCTCGATCGTGGCGATCACCACGGTCTTCGCGGCGGTGCCGTCGTTCGTGGCGGCGATCGTGTTGTTGTCGGTCTTCTCGGTCAACCTGGGGTGGTTCCCGGCGCTGGGCGGCGGCGACGGAGGCATGGACACCATCAAGCACCTGACGCTGCCCGCCATAGCGCTGGCGCTCAGCGCGATGGCGATCGTCGTGCGCGTCACCCGCGTGGCGGTTCGCACCGAGCTGGGCCGCGAGCACGTGGAGACCGCGGTCTCGCGCGGGATCCCGTACCTGCAGGTCGTGCGCCGCCACGTGCTGCGCAACGCGGCGATCCCGGTGACGACGGTGGTGGGGATCACGATCACCTCGCTGATCGCGCTGTCGGCGGTCGTCGAGCGCGCGTTCTCGCTCGACGGCCTCGGCGCCGCGCTCGTGCAGGCGGCGTTGTCGAAGGACTTCGCGGTCGTGCAGGGGATCGCGCTGGTCTTCGTCGCGGCGTTCGTGGTGGCCAACGCGATCGTCGACGTGCTCTACGCCTTCCTGGACCCGCGGGTCGCGATCGGGAGCCGGGCGGCATGAGCACCCCATCCTTCGCCCTGGAGCAGGTGCGCACGCGGCGCCGTCGCGTGGCCGGCCACCAGGTCGTGTTCTGGGTCTGCTCGGCCATCGTGGGGCTGGCCGTCTTCCTGGCGATCTTCGGCCCGCTGCTGGCGCCGCAGGACCCCAACGCCTCCAACCTGGCCGACGCGTTCGTCGGGCCGGTGTCCGGGCACGCGCTGGGCTTCGACTCCCAGGGCCGCGACCTCCTGAGCCGCCTGCTGACCGGCGCGCGGACGTCGATGGCCGGGCCGCTGCTGGTGGTCGTCGTCTCGGTGTCGGCCGGCGCGACGCTGGCGGTCGCCGCCGCGTGGGCGGGCGGCTGGGTCGACTCCATCATCTCGACGGTCCTCGACATCATGTTCTCGTTCCCCGCGATCCTGCTGGCCGTGCTGGCCGCCGCGGTCTTCGGGGCGGGCCTCACGGCGCCGACGCTCGCGCTCGGCGCCGCCTACACGCCGTACATCGCCCGCGTGCTGCGCGGCGCGGCGCTGCGCGAGCGCGCGCGGGAGTACGTCGCGGCCTGCGAGGTCCAGGGCCTCGGCGCGTGGACGATCTGCGCGCGCCACCTCGCGCCCAACCTGCTGCCGCTGATCGTCGCGCAGGCGACGCTGACCTTCGGCTACGCGATGGTCGACTTCGCCGCGATCTCCTACATCGGGCTGGGCGTGCAGCCGCCGACCGCCGACTGGGGCGTGATGGTCTCCACCGGCCAGGCCGGCGTGCTGCAGGGCTACCCGTTGGAGTCGCTGACCGCGGGCGGGTCGATCGTGCTCGTGGTCGTCGCCGTGAACCTGCTGGGCGAGCGCCTGGCCGCCAAGGACGCCGAGGGACGCTGATGAGCGAGTTGTACGCCATGTCCGCCACCGAGGCTCTGGCGCGCTTCCGGGACCGATCGCTGTCGCCGGTCGAGCTGCTCGACGCGGTGGTGGCGCGGGCCGAGGCGGTCGAGGGCACGGTCAACGCGCTCGTGCACGAGCGCTACGAGCAGGCGCGCGCCGAGGCGCGGGCCGCCGAGGACCGCTACACGGCCTGGGCGGCGCGCGGCGGGGCGGAGCCGCGCGCGCTGGAGGGCATCCCGCTGGCGATCAAGGAGGAGGAGGCGGTCGCGGGCCAGCCGTGGACGCAGGGCTCGCTGATCTACCGGGACACCGTGGCCGAGCACTCGTCGGCCTTCGCGCGGCGGATGCTCGACGCGGGCGCGATCGTCCATGCGCGCACGACCGCGCCGGAGTTCTCGTGCGCGTTCTTCACGCACTCGCGCCTGCACGGGGTCACGCGCAACCCGTGGAACCCCGCGTTCGGGGTCGGCGGGTCGAGCGGCGGCGCGGGCGCGGCGCTGGCGTCCGGTACGACGACGCTGGCGTCGGGCTCGGACATCGGCGGCTCGATCCGCGTGCCGGCGTCGTTCAACGGCGTCGTCGGCTTCAAGCCGCCCTACGGCCGGGTGCCGGTCGACCCGCCGTTCAACCTGGACGTCTACTGCCACTGCGGGCCGCTGGCGCGCACGGTCGCCGACACCGCGCTGTACGAGAACGTGGTCGCGGGGCCGGATCCGGGCGACGTCGCGTCGCTGCGGCCCGCCTACGTGCTGCCGACGGCGTTCGACGGCGACCTGACGGGGATGCGGATCGCGGTGTCGGTCGACCTCGGGTCGTTCCCGGTCGACCCGGAGGTCGCGGAGAACACGCGCGCGGTCGCCGTGGCGCTGCGCGCCGCGGGCGCGACCGTCGAGGAGGTCGACCTGGTGGTGTCGCGGGCGAAGGTCGAGCGCGCGACGTCGATCCACTTCCACCTCGGCTTCGGCGCGTGGATCGGCGCGGAGACCGCGGCCCACCCCGAGCTGGCCACCGACTACGCGGCGGCGTTCGCCGACCAGCTCGCCGAGCGGGCCGAGGGTGGGACGTTGATGGAGAAGAACACGCTGGAGGCCGAGCTGTACGCGCCGGTCGGCGAGTTGTTGGAGGACTTCGACCTGCTCGTCTGCCCGACGGTCGGCACGCGCGGGCTGGTCGCGGGGGACTCCTACGTCGACCACGGGCTGACGGTCGGCGACGTCGACCTCGACTTCTCCTTCGGCGCGTCGCTGACGCCCGTGTTCAACATCATGTCGCGCTGCCCGGTCCTGGCGGTGCCGTCGGGCTTCGCCGACAACGGCGTGCCGACGGGCGTCCAGCTCGTGGGCCGGACCTACGACGACGTCACGCCGTTCCGCGTCGGCGCCGCGCTCGAGCGCGTCCGGCCCTGGCCGCTGGTCGCGCCGGTCACGGAGGTCGCCGCGTGAGCGCGCTGCTGGAGGTCGAGCACCTGGCCGCGCGGCTGCCGGTCGAGGGCGAGCTGCGCACGGTCCTGCACGACGTGTCGCTGTCGATCGCCGCGGGCGAGGCGGTCGGGCTGGTCGGCGAGTCGGGCTCGGGCAAGTCGATGACCGCGCGGGCGGTGGCGCGGCTGCTGCCGTCCGGCGCGCAGGCCGACGGCGCGATCCGCTTCGACGGCAAGGACGTGGCCGCGCTGAAGGGCGGCGGGCTGCGCGACTACCGCGGCGAGGTCGCGATGGTCTTCCAGGACCCGCGCGCGCACGTCAACCCGGTGCGGACGATCGGCGACTTCATGGTGGAGGCCTTGCGCGCGCTGCGCGGCGTGGACCGCGGGACGGCGCGCAAGCGGGCGGTCGCGGCCCTGGCCGACGTCGGGATCCCCGAGGGCGAGCGGCGGCTGGGCCAGTACCCGCACGAGCTGTCGGGCGGCCTGCTGCAGCGCGTGATGATCGCCACCATGTTGCTCACCGAGCCGCGGCTGGTGCTGGCCGACGAGCCGACGACCGCGCTGGACGTGACGACCCAGGCCGAGGTGATGGCGATCCTCGACGAGCTGCGGCGCGAGCGCGGGATGGCGTTGTTGTTCATCACGCACGACCTCGAGCTGGCGGGCGCGGTGTGCGACCGGACCAGCGTGATGTACGCGGGCTCGATCGTCGAGACGCGCGAGTCGGCCAAGCTGCACGACGACCCGCTGCACCCCTACACGGCGTCGCTGGCGACCGCGCGGCCGACGATCGACGCGTCGGTGCGCCGGCTGGCCGCGATCCCCGGTCGCCCGGTCAGCGCGTTCGAGGCGCCGGAGGGCTGCGCGTTCGCGCCGCGGTGCGCATACGCGCAGGACCGCTGTCGCGCGACGAGGCCGCCGATCGAGGCGCTGGACGGCGGGCTGGTGCGGTGCGCGCGCGCCGAGGAGCTGCGCGGGCGTCTGACGGAGAAGGTGGTCAACCATGGCTGACGAGCTGGTCCTGGAGGCGACGGGCCTGCGCAAGGCGTTCGGGGACGTCGTGGCGGTCGACGGCGTCGACCTGGCGGTGCCGCGCCGGGGGTCGCTGGCGATCGTCGGCGAGTCGGGCTCGGGCAAGACGACGGTCGCGAAGATGATCGTCGGCCTGGAGGCACCGACCGCGGGGACGATCGTGGCCTGCGGGCGCGACCGGTCCGCGCCGGCGCGCGGGGCCAAGGAGCGCCGGCGGCGCGGCGGCGAGGTCCAGATCGTCTTCCAGGACCCGTACTCGTCGCTGGATCCGCGCCACAGCGCGGTGCAGGCGGTCGACGAGGTCCTGCGCCTGCACCGGCCCGACATGGACAAGGGCGCGCGGGCGGCGCGGGTGGCCGAGCTGGGCGAGCTGGTCGGGCTGGACGAGCGCCAGCTGCGCGCGCGGCCGCGCGCGCTGAGCGGGGGCCAGCGCCAGCGGATCGCGATCGCGCGCGCCCTGGCGGCCGACCCGCAGGTCGTCATCCTCGACGAGTCGGTCGCGGCCCTGGACGTCTCGATCCAGGCGCAGATCCTCAACCTGCTGGCCGACATCCGCGAGCGGACGGACATCTCCTACATCCTGATCTCCCACGACCTCGCCGTCGTGCGGCAGATCACCGACGAGGTGATCGTCATGCACCGCGGGAAGGTCGTCGAGCGGGGCGGCACGGCCGATGTGCTCGACCACCCGCGGCAACCGTACACCCAGCTCCTGCGGGCCTCCGTCCCGCGGCCGGGCTGGAAGCCGGCGCGCGGTCCGCGCGCCACGACCGAAGAGGGCTCCGTCGCATGACCCCGCTGGACCTCGCGCTCGTCAACGGGCGCGTCCGCACGCTGAACCCCGAGCTGCCGTCGGCCACCGCGCTGGGCGTGCGCGGCGACGCGATCGTCGCGCTGGGCGACGACGCGGAGGTGCGCGCGGAGGTGGGCTCCGCGACCGAGGTGATCGACCTGCGGGGCGCCTGCGTGCTGCCCGGGATCGTCGACTCGCACGTGCATCCGTTCCACGGTGCCTTGGACGCGCGCGGCGCCGACCTGATGGACGCGCGCACGCTGGACGACGTCCAGCGCCTGGTCGCCGCCGAGCGCGCGAAGTGCGCGCCGGACCAGTGGGTGCTCGGCTACGGGTTGGACTACAACGCGTTCGCGGAGTCGGGCATCAGCGGCGAGCTGATCGCGGCCGCCGCCGGCGGCGGGCCGGCGTTGTTGACGTTCATCGACTTCCACACCGCCCTGGCGACGCCGCGCGCGCTGGAGCTGGCCGGCGTCGACGGCGCGCGGGCGTTCGCCGAGCACGCGGAGATCGTGGTCGACGCGGGCGGGCGGCCGACCGGCGAGCTGCGCGAGCGCGGCGCGATGGACCTGGTGGCCGAGGCGATGCCGGCGCTGACCGACGCGGAGCGCTACGGGATCCTCGCCGACCAGCTGCGGCGCTTCGCGGCGACCGGCATCACCGGCCTGCACGGGATGGACGGGACGCTGGCGACCCTCGACACGCTGCGCGAGCTGGAGGGCAACGGCGACCTCGTCACCCGCATGGTGATGCCGTTCTGGTCGCAGCCCGACACGCCCGAGGAGACCTGGGAGGCCTACGCGCGCCACCGGACCGAGCGCGGCGAGCGCTGGCGCATGGGCGTCGCCAAGCTGTTCATCGACGGCGTCATCGACACCGGGACCGGCTGGCTGTTCGAGGAGGACTCCGAGGGCGACGGCCTGGCGCCGTTCTGGCCCGACATCGACAAGTACTTCCGCGCGGTGTCGTTCTTCGCCGCCGAGGGCTTCCAGATCGTCACGCACGCCACCGGCGACCGCGGCGTCCACGAGGCGCTCAACGCCTACAAGAAGGCCGGCGCCGCGCCGGGCGTGCGCCATCGGATCGAGCACATCGAGACGCTCCAGCCGTCCGACCTGCCGCGCTTCGCCGCCGAGGGCGTGATCGCCTCGATGCAGGCCCAGCACATGATGTGGATCGAGCCCGACCGCAGCGACAACTGGTCGCGCCGCCTGGGCGCCGAGCGCACCGCGCCCGGCCGCGCCTTCCCGATCCGCTCGCTGTGGGAGTCCGGCGCGCACGTGACGCTCGGCTCCGACTGGCCGGTCGCCCGCTACGACTGGCGCGAGGGCATGGCCGCCGCCCGCCTGCGCCGCCCGCCCGGGCATCCGAACCGCGAGGCCTTCGACGACCAGGGCCTCACCGCGCTGCAGGCCCTGGAGGGCTACACGACCCGCCCGGCGGCGACCGTCGGCGACGACCGCCTCGGAGCGCTGCGGACCGGGCGGCTGGCGGACCTCACGGTCGTGGCCGAGGACCCGGTCGAGCTGAGCGCCGACGACCTGCCGGCGAACCCGGTGACGCTGACGGTGGTCGGGGGCGACGTGGTGTTCCGCGGGGCGTCGGTGGGATGAGGCGCTGACGGGGCGGCGGCGACGAGCCCCGCGGGATGTCCGTGGGGCTCGCCCCTTCACCTCGACCGTGTGACCGGTCAAACCGTCGGAGCGACCGGCATGCGGCGGTGCGCGATCGAGTGGCGCATCTGCGCGACGGCCTGCTCCCAGCGCTGGTCGGCCGCGGCGAACTGGCCGGTGATCCGGCGGGAGGCGTCGTTGAAAGCGCGCCACTGAGGCGTGTCGCGGAAGTCGTCTCCGAAGCAGAACGGATCGGACGTGCACTCCTGGGCGGCGTCGCCGGCGTCCGTCATCGCCACGATCGCGTCCGACAGGACGGCGAGCAGCGAGGCGTGCGCGGCGGCGAGCGGTTGAGGTGGGTTGATCGCGGCGAGCGCGTCCCGGACGTCCTTGCGGCGATCGGCGGCGGCGTTCAGCTCGTCGAAGGCCCGGCCGTAGGGGATCGTCTCGTCGCCGGTGTCGGAGACCCAGTCGTCGAGGTCGTCGCGCAGGCCGTCGTAGGTCGACAGCTGTCCGGAGACCGCCGAGTCGTAGGACGTCAGCGCGGCGAGGCGGCGGCGCTGCGCGCGGCGGGCGCGACGGTAGGCACGACGCCAGGTGCGCAGCTTCGCCTTGGCGTGCGTGACCAGATGGCCGTCCGCCTGCAGGCTCGCGGCCAACGCGGTGGCCGGTGGGGCGATCGCCGCGGGAGCCCCGAGCGAACGGGCCGCCGCGACCGTCGTCTGCAGTCGCAGGCCGGCGGCCTCGATGCGCTCACGCGTCGAAGGCCACTGGTCGATGTGCGCGGGGTCGACGTGGAGGGCGAGCGAGGTCGCGGCGAGCAGCTCCCGCTCGGCGCCGATGACGGCCAGCGCCTTGCGACCTGCGTCCTTGTCGGCGATCGGGCTCAGACGTGCGGCCTCGGCGGCGAGCACGGCCTCCTGCTCCTGGGCGGCGCGCCCGACGGCGCGCAGGTCGTGGAGGTCGTGGACGCGGCCCAGACGCTGGACGATCTGGCCGGTGCTCGCGTCGGTGAGGCGCAGCGACGCACGCGCCTGCTCGGGGCTGTGGTCGGGCGTCGGCCAGAACGCCGCGAGCCCGACGCCGACGAGCGCGACGGCGGCGGCAGCAGCGGCGCCGACCAGCCACGGACGACGGCGCGCGGAGGACGGCGCCACGAACGACCGCTCGCGGGTCGACTCGGTCGGCTCCGGCGGCTCCACCGGGCTCGGCGTCGGGGTGCGGTCGAGCGGTGGCTCGGGCGCCGGCTGCTCGCCGCACGCGTTGCAGAACCTCGCGTCGGTCGCCGTCAGGGCGCCGCAGTGGGGGCAGAAGGCGACCGGCAGCGCCTTCGCCTTGACCATCGTGGGGTTGTTGGTGCTGTTGCTCATGGTGACCTCCGGAGCGGATAGGTGGGATGAGCCGCACTGTCGCCCGTCGCGTCGCCGCCGGAAATCGCCCACAGGGGTGGGGCGACCTACACCTCCGCGTCGGAGGAGGCGATCGTCGGGCCGCCGACGGGCGGTGGCGCCGCCACGGGCGCACGCGGCGGGGGCGCCGATCGGAGGTGCCCGGCCGCGGCGACCACGAGCCCGGCGAACGCGCGGGCGCTCGCCGGGCGGTCCGCCGGGTCTTTGGCGAGCCCCGCGACGAGCGCGTCGTCCAGCGCCTCGGGCACGCCGGGCGCCACGGCGCCGGCGCGCGGTGGCGGAGCGTTGAGATGGCCCCACATCGTCGTCGCCGCGTTCTCGCCCTCGAACGGCGCGCGTCCGGTCAGGCAGAAGTGCAGGACGCCGGCCAGCGCGTACACGTCGGCGCGTCCGTCGACCGGATCGCCGCGCAGCTGCTCGGGCGCGAGGAAGTCGAGGGTCCCGACCCACGCGTCGGGCTGGGTCAGCCCGGTGCTCGGGCCGACATGACGGGCGAGGCCGAAGTCCGTCAGGTACACGTGCGCGGGATCGCCCGCGGTCAGCAGGAGGTTGCCGGGCTTCACGTCGCGGTGGACGAGGCCGCCGGCGTGCGCGGCGTCCAACGCGGCGGCTGCTTGCGTCACCAGGTCGACCGCGACGTCCACCGACAGCGGCCCGGCACGGTTGACCAACCGCGCGAGGTCGACCCCGTCCACCAGGCGCATGGCGATGAACAGCAGCCCGTCGTCGTCGCCGGTCTCGTAGACCGGGATGACGTTCGGGTGCTCGATCGTCGCCGCGATGCGCGACTCCAACGCGAACCGCGATCGGAACACCGGGTCGGCGGTGCGCTCCGGCGCGATGAGCTTGATCGCCACGGGACGGTCGAGCGTGAGCTGCACCGCGCGGTAGACGACGCCCATGCCCCCGCGAGCCAGCAGCTCCTCCATGCGGTAGCCGGCGACGATCGAGGTGACACCGACCGGGCGGGCGAGCAGCGGGCCGACGACGCCGGCGTCCCCGGCGGCGAAGCGCTCGCGGAGCTCCTTGTGCGCGCGGTCGGCGCGCCACAGGCCGAGGACGAGCGCGCCGGCGGCCGACAGGGCGAAGGCGACGAGGGGAGCGATCGCGAGCGTCACGACGCCCATCGCGAACAGCGCCTGCGTCGCCACGAGGAAGACGGCGGGGACGATGACCGCCGACGCGAACGCGCCACGCCGCCCGAGCCGGAGCGCGGCGAGCGGGACGGCCAGCGCCATCGCGCCGATCAGCAGGGCGTCGAGCCACCACGGCGCGGAGCGCAGCGGCACGCCGCGCAGCCAGGTGGAGATCGCGTTGGCCTGGACCTCGCCGCCGGCCATGGTGTCGCCTCCGGGTGCCACGGTGGCCAACACGTCCTTGACGCCGGGGTCGGTCGCGGCGACGACCGCGATCTTGCCGCGGATCGCCGCCGACGGCACGTGGCCGGCGAGCAGGTCGCTGAAGCGGACGCGGGAGACCGTCCCGGGCGGCCCCGCGAAGGCGATCCGCGCCTCCCCGTCGGGGAGGTCCGACGGGAGGCGCACGCCCACGGCGCGAGCGACGGTGGCCGACAGGCTCGCCAGGCCGCCGACCGCGATCGGCACGGTGCCGGCGGGCAGGCCGTTCTCCGTGCGGAAGCCGGAGAACCCCGTGCGCATCGACGAGAGCTCTCCGGCGGGCGCGAGGACGTTGGTCCGCCCGCGCGCGTCGGGTGCGAAGGCGGCGAAGACCACGTTCCCGGCCCGACGGGCCGCCGCGCGGACCGCGGCGCTGTCACGCCGCGCCGCCGCGGTCGTCCCCTCGGCGGGGAGCTCGACGTCATAGGCGATCGCGCGCGCCCCGTCGGCGGTCAGCCGGTCGATCGCGCGCGCGTGCTCGATGCGTGGCAGCGGCCACGAGGAGCCCAGCGCGGTGAGCGACTCGCGATCGATCGCGACGAGGACGACGTCGGACGGCGGTGGCTCGGTGCCCCGCACGGCGAAGCGCGCTCGCACGGTCTCCAACTCGAGCCGCGCCGGGGCACCCGTCAGGCCGAGGACCGCTCCGACCACCGCCGGGAGCGCGAGCGCCGGCACGAGGGCGAGCGCGCTCCGCCACGAGGCTCTGCGAGCGCGGGCGTCGTCCATCGCTCAGCGGTGTGCCTCATATCGACCGCCCGCGTGCAGGGTCACCGTCTGGCCCGTGACGAGGTCGTGCACGGCGACGATGCCCTGGCGCACGACCGTGGTCGTGCTGTCGCAGGCCTCGGTCGTCAGCCAGTCGGTGCCGAGGGCCGCCGCCGACGAGTACCCACCGATGGTGTGGAACCCGCCGCGTGGCTTGCGCTTCTTCCTGGCCTTGGCGTGGCGCTCGCGCACGCGGACGGTGTTGACGCTCACGGTCGCCAGCGCGCTGGCTCGGGCGCGCGCTTTGGCCGGGCAGGAGTCGGGACGGGCGAGGAGGACGGAGACCACCGCGGAGCTCCGTGCCTGACCCGGGGTGAAGAGGCCCTGGGAGAAGAACCCGAAGATGGTGTCCTTGGGTTTGCGACCGACCGCCGCGAACAGCTGGACCGAGCCGTGCCGGGTGTCCAGCAGCGTGCCCATGGGCACGGCGGAGCCCGGCGTCAGCGGCGTGGTGGTGCCGTCGGCGGCGCGGACGAGGACACTGCCGGTGACCTTCCCGGCGGTCGTGTCGATGCCCTGACGCGGCGGCGTGATGGGCGTCGCGCTGGTGTCGCGGGCGAACTCCGGCGTGAACGCCACGAAGCGGCTGGTGCGCACGAGCTTGCGGATCTCGCGGGCGGCGTGTGGATAGCGGCGCAGCACGTACGGGCCGTCGGGACGGTTGCCGTGGTTGTAGATCATCATCTGGACCCGCGGGTGATGGTGTGCCCACGCGAACAGGCGCGCGACGAACGCCGCCGAGTCCGAGCCCCAGAGGGCCCACTCGCCGAAGACGACCGGCTTGGTGTGGAAGTGCCGGTAGAAGGTCTCGAGGTCTCGGTAGTTGGGGAACTTGGAGTAGAAGTCGGTGCCGACCCAGTCCACGTACTTGTCGCCCGGCCAGTAGGCCTGGGCGCTGTTGGCGGCCGTCTTCGGGTTGCCCGCCGTCTGGGGGACCCACAGGAACGACACGGGCACCTCCGGGAGCGTGTCGTCGGCCTGGCGCCCGCGGACGGCGGGCAACCCGAGCCGGTGCAGCTCGTGGTCGATCCGCGTCACGGGACCGCCGCGCATGATCAGCACCGAGCGCTTCCAGGCCCGGCGGAAGTTGGCGGTCGAGTGCGAGGCCCCGCGCGAGCGGCCGTTGGCCGAGTACGCGCAGTACGGGTTCCAGTTGCCGTTCATCTCGGGCATGATCCGGACGTAGGTCGGGCCGAACTGCGCGATCTGGGTGTTGAGGCGCAGCAGGTAGGAGTCGCCGTCGCCGAGCGCGATGGCCCGCGGGGTGATCTGCTCGTGGGCCAGCGTGCCGGTCGAGATCGAGAGCATCGGCCGCGAGCGGGCCGCCGCCGCGCGACGGAACGCCCAGTCCGACCGCCCTCCCCATTCGACGAACTGCTGAAGGACGGGCGGGTGCTTGCCGGCGGCCCGCGTCCACCAGCCCGCCGGGTTGGCGCCGGCCAGGCCGGCGTAGACCTTGCCGGGAGGCGGCGCCAACTCGTCGGCGCGCGCGGTTCCCGCCGCGGCCATGACGGCGCACACCAGGAGCACGGAGGCGATCGTCGCCGTCAGGGTTCGGGCGACGTGGGCAGAGGGTGCGGGCGCGGGCAACGGACGACGTCGAGTCGGGCGGGCGCCTCCAGGGCCGCGGCTCCGCCACCCTAGGCAAGCGGCGGAGCCACGGTCAACCACACGCCCTCCCCGATAGTTCAGGGGTTCCGAGCAGCTCCGCTCAGGCGAACACGCCGGCCCAGAAGCTGGCATGCGTGACGCCGGTGCTGTAGATCCATCGCCCGCCGGACGCGCCACGTCCGGCGAACGGACCGCACCACGTGGCGATGGTGAAGCGGTGGCTGCCCGGCGGGAGGTCCACGCGCAGCGTCCGGCTGGGCCCGCTCTCGAAGGTGCCGGCGATGTCGACGGCGACCTTCCAATGCGTGAGCGACGTCCTCGGCAGGTAGCACGGGTTGTTGTTCAGCTTGATGATGACCGGCGCGGCGCCGGCGCCGGGCGGGTGCGCGAGGCCGGTCACGAGGGCCGCCGCCACCGTCAGCGTGGCGAGCGCGATGCGCGAGCGGAGCACGGTGGGGTGGCCGAGGACGAGGGGCGAGGTCATGACGGTGCCTTTCGGTCGGAGCGCCGAGGGCTCGGCGCGGGTGGATGGCGCCATCATGGGCAGGGCGGGCCGGGGCTCCCAGCCACCTTCGGGGTGAAGACGGCGACACCCGCCCCGGGTCAGCGCAGCCGGCCGCTGACGAGGTACTCGCGGTCGCCGCGGCGCCAGGTCGGCGATCCGTCGTTCCCCGCGGCGTCGAGTCCTCGGCCGTCCACTAGCGCTCGAGGTCGGCGACCGAGACGATCCCGAGCTGCAGCGCCGTCTCGGCGAGCTTCGCGCGCTTCTGGTTCTGCGGGAGATCGTTGAGCTCGAACTTCGCGAACAGCGCGCGCAGGTGCGTCTTGACCGCGTCGAGGCTGAGGAAGATCTCCGCGGCGATCTGCTGGTTGCTGGCGGCCGCGGCGTAGCTCGAGCCGCCGGTCAGATAGGGGCGGCACAGCGCGACCAGCACGCGCTTCTGGGCCGGGCTGACGTCGAGGTCGCCGTCGAGGCCGACGACGAGCGTGGGCGGGACGGGGCGCGCGGCAGGCGCGTTGAACGCGATGACCGTCTTCCCGGCGCGGATGCGGTCGCCATCGCTCAGCCGCCGGCGGCGGGAGACGCGTTGGCCGTTGAGGTAGGTGCCGTTCGTGGAGAGGCCGTCGTCGCTGATCGTCCAGGTGTCGCCGGCACCGGTCAGCTCGGCGTGAAGGCCGGAGACCTCCCCGTCCCAGGCGACGGCGACGTCCGAGTCGGGCCGTCGGCCGATCGTGACGACACGTTGTCGCGCGGCATCCAAGGTGAGCAGACGGAGGCGGTGATCGGCATCGCGCAACGCCAGGAACGGCGTGCCGTCGCGCTCGGCGACCATGAGCGCCTGCAGCTCGGACGGCGTGGCCGAGTGTCGGGCCAACGGATCGCTGAAGACCGCGTGAAGGTTGCCACCGCTGATCTCACGCATAGCGGCGCGTAGCGTACCGGGCCGTGGATGGTCCGCCGGTGGATCTTGATCGTGTCCGGGTGCCGGGGTGCAAACCTCGCCCTTGAGCCCAGCTCGGGGCGCTTCCCGGTGACCCTGGTCGACCGGTCAGGACCGCTTCTCGACGCTCGGGATCGCGTGTAGCTTCGCGCGATGTCTCGCCCGGCCGGCCACGAGCTCGTCACGTCTCCGAGCGGATCCACGCTCCGCCTGGCGCGGTCGGTGCTGCTCGTGCTGCTCGGCGTCCTGCTCGCGTGCTGGGCGCCGCAGGCGCGGGCGGGCGTGATCGTGTCCTTGGGCGACTCCTACTCCTCTGGCGAGGGCTCGGCTCCCTACGACCGGGACACCGACGTCAAGGGCAGCAAGCACAAGTGCCATCGCAGCGACCTCGGCTGGCCGAGGCTGATCGGCGTGACGGCCGACCATCACCTGGCCTGTTCGGGCGCGGTGGTCGCCAACATCCCCGAGACCGGAGACCGCGGGCCCGCGCAGAACGACGCCTCGCCGGACGACGTGACCCAGGTCACGAGGCTGAAGCAGATCGCGGGGACGACGGCGATCTCCCGGGTCGTCATGACCATCGGCGGCAACGACGCGCCGGTGAGCTTTGCCAAGCACCTGCGCAACTGCCGGCTCCTCGGCGCCCACGAGTGCCTTCGCGATGTCGACAAGGTCATCGGCGAGCTGCCGAGCCTGCGCACGCGCCTGGCCAACACCTATCGCAACGTCCAAGCCGCGGCGAGCGGCGCCCCGGTCCTGGTCGTCGGATATCCCGATCTCTTTCCCGCCCCGTCGGCCAAGCGCGTCAAGCTCCACTGCGGCTGGCTGGACCGCCCGACCCTCCAACGGCTGGAGAAGCTCGAAGCGGCGCTGGACTCCACGATCGCCGGCGCGGCGAGCGACGCCAACGTGGACTACGTCACGATGCGCGACGCGCTGAAGGGCCACGAGCTTTGCACGGGGTGGTCGTGGATCCGCGCCCTCGGCGGCAAGCCCGGCGACATCACGGGCGATCAGCAGCAGGGCCATCCCCTCAAAGAGGGCCAGACCGCGATGGCGATCAAGGTCCTGCACTGGCTCAACCAGCATCGCGGACAGTGCCAGGCCGCTTCCCGCGTCGCGACCATCTTGGACAACTCGGGGTCGATGGACAGCAACGACCCCGAGAACATTCGCGCCCAAGCGATGCAGCTGCTGTTGACCAAGCCCGACAACCAGAGCCGCGTCTTCGGCGCGATCAAGTTCGGCGACGATGCCGAGGCCCTGTTCGCCCCGGGACCGGTCGGCCCGAACCAGGCCATGATGCTCGGGACCCTGGCGGGTCTCGACAACGCGAGCGGCGGTACGGACTACAACGCCGCGTTCTCGGAGAGTGCCGCGGAGCAGCCGGACGCCGACGCCCGGATCTTCCTCACCGACGGCGGTCACAACGCCGGGACCTACGCCAACGGTCACCAGGGCGGGCCGCCGACCTACGTCATCGGCCTGAACATCGGACCGGCCGGCAGCGATGAGGACGCCAACCGACTCCAGCAGATCGCCGCCGACACCGGCGGGAAGTACTTCCCGCTCAAGCTCGCGGACGGCGACACCCCGGCCGTGCAGGTCGGCCGCCTGCAGTCGACGATCAACGACATCGACTCGCGCATCACGTGCGACCAGGTCCAGGCCGAGAGCGCGGTCACCGTGACCGCGCCGGGCACCCGGACCGGGACGGCGAGGACCTTGTTCGCGGGCAGCCCGGGCATGGAGGTCGTGCTCAGCTGGGCCAACCCGGACGCCGAGTTCGGTCTCGGATCGCTGACGGTGCGCGATCGCGCCGGGCGGGTCGTCGGCGACCTGTTGGGCACCAAGCGCATCGGCCACAGCCGCAAGAAGCGCACCAAGATCGCTCTGGGACAGGTCGACGGCCAGACCTTCTCGACCGTCACCTTCAAGCGCCCCAAGAACGGCAGCGGCCTGACGCTGACCGTCACCGCCACCGCGCTCCCGGCCCCGACGGCGGTTACGATCCAGATCCGTCCCATCGACCACCCGCCGACCGCGCCCAGCACGACCACGGTCCCCGTCGCCGGCTCGCAGCCCGGCGGCGGCTCGCAGGGCGGGGATCAGCAGGGGCAGGCGCCGAAGCCCAAGGGCAGGATCACGGCGACCGTCTCCGGCAGCGGCACGATCGCCAGCAACCCGGCCGGGATCGCGTGCCCGACCACGTGCACCGCCACCTTCGACTCCGGCGCCACCGTCACGCTCACCCCGACGCCCGCCGCCGGATGGTCCTTCGCCGGATGGACGGGGGACTGCTCCGGAGTCGGTGCGTGCACGATCACCGCCGACGCCGCGGCGGCCAAGACGGTCAAGGCCACGTTCAGCCCACCGCCCCCGCACCGCGTCGACGCCTACAGCAACTACGGTCCCGCCACCGCCGGCCGGGCGATGTGCCGTGGCAACCCCGGGACGCCGTCCTCCATGCCGGGCGGCACCGCGACCCAGACGTTCACCGTGCCCGCCGGCGTCGCGTCGTTGGACCACGCGACGATCCAGATCGACCCCGACAGCCGCGTCAACGCGCACCTGACGGTCTTCGTCAACGGCGCCGCCAGGGCCTCGGCCGACGCGGCCGCGGCGGGCGACACGCAGTTCTCGTTCTCGTCGGTCGGGGTCACACCCGGTGACACGGTGACGTTCTCGATCTCCTTCTCGGCGAGCTTCGGCAAGATCATCACCGTCTACAGCGCCGCGGCCGTCGGCGGCACCCTCACGATCGGCAACAGCTGCCCTGACGGGGCACCGAGCCTGACCAGCGCCAACGGCCTCCGGGCGGTGGTCTCCGGGTGGTCGACCTAGGTCGTGCGTCGCAAGCGTGAGGGATCGCAACAGTCCGCAGCGTGAACGAGGCAGAACCCGCTGAGGACGATGGCAAGCTCTTCTGGTTCACCGCCGCCGGAGCGCAGGCCCAGCGCCACCACGAGCGTTCCCTGCTGTCCGGCGTGCCGCTCGACCAGTTGCAGGGGCTGGACGCCGATCTCGTCGCGCTCCTGAGTGAGCACGCCCACGACGGGCGCGTCCATGCCTGGGGCGCGCGCCCCGGCAGCGCCGCCGAGCAGAGTGGCTCCGGCTCACGCCCGGTTTCCGCTGTGGGGCAAGGTGGTGGCCAAGGCGCCGGACGCCGAGGACGCCTGATCTCCACCATGCGCCCGACCGGCCGTCCCTGTCATGACGTGAGCGGATCGATCACTCCGTCGCGGCCTGTGGCGGCTCGACCAGCAGCTTGAACAGCCACAGCAGCATGATCCCGGCGACGACGGCGCCGAGCAGGCCGACGATGAGGCCGCCCTTGGTCATCAGGTTGGCGGTCGAGCAACTGCTCGAGGCGACGTTGCTGAACGCTTGGGCCATCTGGCCCGTGGTCGTGTGACAGGCCTCGTAGGTCCGGTGGTAGTGGCCTCGGACCGCGAAGCCGACGATCGCGACGAGCGTGCCGATCGTGGCGCAGATGCCAACGGCGACGCGGCGCGGCAGCTCCTCGAAGATGAAGTCGAAGATGTCGATGATGATGTCCATGTGAGTCGTCCTCCTCGCGCCCTGGTGGCGCGACCGATGAGTGTTGTCGATCGGCAGCCTCCCGGGCGTGGGTGGCGGCGTCCATCCGCCATAGGTGGCTTCCGGCTCCGCCCTGAGGGGCGGGGAACGACACCTTTGGGTGGATGCGGGCGGGCCCGTGGCGCGGGAGATTCGTCTTACGGGACGGAGCCCGCTCCGTTCGGTCCGAATCCACCCGCCCGAGGAGCATCATCATGTACTTGCGCACGCTCGCCATCGCCGGACTCGCCGTCGCCGCCATCCCGCTCGCCGGGTGCGGCACCAAGCTCAACGCCGACACCAGCTGCGAGTCCTTCCTGAAGGCCGGACAGCAGCAGCAGGACGAGGGCGTCAGCAGCGTCGCCGCCGACCTGCACGCCGGCAACGCGGTCACGCCGCTCGGCCGCCCGAACATCAACTACATCTGCGCCAACCACCCCGACATGACGCTGGGCGACGCCGTTCGCGCCACGGGATGACCAACCGCCCCGCACGGATGCGGCGAGACGCCGCGGACCTGGTCCGCGGCGTCGGCGTGTTGGAGTCGGCTCCCGTCCCCGGAACGGACCTCGAAGACGGAGAGGAGGCCGACGCGGCGCCTTCCCTATCGGCCCGCGCGTGGGCGTGCGGTCTCGGACTCGGCCGAACGCGCCGTGCCCTCGGGCGGTGAGCCTGCGCCGATGTCGTCGGCATCTACGAAATGCTGGAGCATGATGGACGACACCACGATGTCGCCGGGCGATGCCGACCTCGAGCTCGTGGAGGCCGGCGTGCCGGCGCGGCGGCGCTGGCACTGATGGTGGTCGGCCTGATTGACCGAGGCGGCGGCGCGCGGACGATCACCGGTATGGCGACCACCTCTGGCGCGCGCGTCGCGGTCCCCGTAGACCGCGATGGTCATGCCGTCCTGCGCCTGGCCGGGATGCCGAACCCGCCCGACGGCCGCGTCTACGAAGTGTGGCTCGTCCGGCGCGGGGACAGCCGCGTGCGACGCACGCGCTGTTCGCCGTCCGGCCGGACGGACGTGCCTAAGTGAGCATCCCGGAGAAGATCAGCGACGCTGATCGCATCATGGTCACCGACGAACCGCCGAGCGGCAGCGCGATCCCCACCGGGACCGCCGCGGCAAACGCGGATCTGCCCTAAGCGCTCGCGCGCGGACGAACGCGGCGGCCGGCGTGCCAAGTCGGCGGTGTTGACCGCAAATGGGTGATCTGTCCGCCGCCCGGCCGCGCAAGACCGGACATGACGAACATCGACATCGATCAGCTGGACCGCTCCGGCGACCTCCGGCAGGCCGCAGATGACGCGGGCGCGTGGGACCCGAGCGGGACGCGGCGCCAGATGCTGCGCAACGCGGGGATCGGTGGCGCGGCGGTCTTCGGGCTCAACGCGCTGCTGTCGCCGCTGGACGCGTTCGCCTCGGCGACCGCGGGGCAGAAGGGCGCCTACTCGACCTCGGGGTCGAAGTCGATCCGGCGCGGCAAGGCCAACGCCAACGACGTCAAGATCGGCAACTACGCGCTGACGCTGGAGTACCTGGAGGCCGCGTTCTACGCCGCCGCGGTGCAGGCCAACTACCCCGACGCCGACATCAACGCGTTCGCCAAGACCGTCGCCGCCCACGAGGCCGCGCACGTCACGGCGCTCAAGAAGGTCCTCGGCAAGGCCGCGGTCAAGCCGCCGGAGATCAACACCGCCACGGTCGGCAAGCTGCTGGCCGACCAGAACACGTTCATGAAGACCGCCGCGGCGATCGAGCCGGTCGGCACCGCCGCCTACGCGGGCGCCGGGCCCTACCTGAACAACTTGGCGATCGTCAAGGCCGCGCTGTCGATCCACTCGGTCGAGGCCAACCACGCCGCCTACGCCGCGGCGCTGGTCAAGTTGAAGGGCATCGACGCCACGGCGGACCCCATCCCCAACGCCTTCAACCCGGCCTACACGTTCAACAAGACCATCAAGACGGTCTCCGGCCTGGACCTCGTCAAGGGCGACCTCCAGCCGTAGAGGCGAAAGGAGCCAAGACCATGAACATGGATCAGATCTCCGTCGTCGAGTTCGACGGCGACGAGGCGGTCGCCGAGGCGGTCGCCGGGCTGGAGGAAGCCGGCGCGACGCGCGGGTCGTTCTTCCGGCGTTCGGGCGCGGCGGCCGGTGGGCTGGGCGTCGCGGCGGCGCTGGTGCCGTCGTTCTTCGGTGGGACGGCCGGGGCGCGCGAGGGTGGCAGCAAGGCGCAGGACGTCAAGATCCTCAACTTCGCGTTGACGTTGGAGTACCTGGAGGCCGCGTTCTACCGCGAGGCCGTCAACCGTGGGATCTACTCGGGCGCGGTGGGGACGTTCGCCGCGACGGTCGCGTCGCACGAGGCGACGCACGTCGCGACGCTGAAGTCGGTGCTGGGGTCCAAGGCGGTGGCGTCGCCGAGCTTTGACTTCAAGGGCACCACCAAGCAGTGGAAGACGTTCCTGCGCACCGCCAAGGTGCTGGAGGACACGGGCGTCGCGGCCTACCAGGGCCAGGCGCCGCGCATCCACCAGAACGCGGTGCTCGGGCCGGCGGCGGCGATCCTGGCCGTCGAGGCCCGGCACGCCGCGTGGGTCCGCGACCTGCTCGGCGCCGGCAAGACGGTCAAGCCCGCGCCGGCGGCGTTCAGCACGCCGCACTCGATGGAGGCCATCCTGGCCGCCGTCAAGAAGACCGGCTTCATCAAGTCCTAGCCCTCGACCTGGAGATCAAGACATGTTGTTCATGAACCAGAAGCCCCGGGTCGACCTGACCGCCGTGCTGGACTACGACACCGACGGCGCGCTGGCCGAGACGGCGGCCGAGGCGCAGCGCCACTCGCGCCGGGCGTTCCTGCGCCGGTCGGGGATCGCCGCCGGCGGCGCGGTCGCGGCGGGCGCGATGGTGCCCGGCCTGACCTCCGGCGCGATGGCAGCGACGCCCAAGGGTGACGTCGCGATCGCGAACTTCGCGCTCACACTGGAGTACCTGGAGACGGCGTTCTACGCTGCGGCGCTCAAGCACGCGGGGCTCACCGGTGAGCACAAGCGTCTCGCGCGGACCGTCCACGCCCACGAGGCCGCCCACGTCGCGGCGCTGAAGAAGATGCTCGGCAGCGCCGCGGTCAAGAAGCCGTCGTTCGACTTCGGCTCGGCCGTGCAGTCCCAGGCGGCGTTCACCGCCACCGCGATCACGCTGGAGGACACCGGCGTGCAGGCCTACCAGGGCCAGGCCGCGTTCATCAAGAGCCAGGCCGTGTTCAAGGCCGCGCTGTCGATCCACCCGGTCGAGGCCCGCCACGCCGCCTGGATCCGCCAGATCGCCCACCAGAACCCGGCGCCCGCCGCGTTCAACCCCTCGCTCACCAAGTCGCAGGTCCTGGCCGCCGTCCAGGGCACCGGCTTCATCAAGAGCTAGAAGAAGGAGATCAAGAACATGCCCATCGGCGTCCCCGAGATGTTGATCATCCTCGTCATCGCGCTGGTCGTCCTCGGCCCCAAGAAGCTGCCCGAAGCGGGCAAGTCGCTCGGCAGCGGCATGCGCGAGTTCAAAAGGAGAGCCTGTCCGGCGCATCCGCCCGCGACGACGAACGCGCCTAGTGAGCGGCGCGCCCGCCTCGGGATCTTGTCGACCGCAAGCTCTGCAAGGAGTTCAAGGCCTACAAGATGCGCGAGGCGGCCGAGCTGCGCGAAGCGCTGGAGGCGGGCGCTGACCTCCGTGACTGCCATGGTCGCAAGTTGAAGCCCTTGGGTCCCGCGTCGATGCGCAAGCTGATCGACCGCGCTGGCGATCATCCTGGACGAGGCCGCCGAGGACGAGTACCTGGACGCCAACCCGCGCGCGGCAAGCGCATGCGGGTCCGGGTTCCCCAAGCCCAAGCGCACGTTCCTGGAGATGGACGAGCTGGCGTGTCTGCTGGACTGCGCCTCCGACCAGGACAAGCTGCTCCCCGACGAGCCCGAGGACGACGGCGACACCCGCACCTCGGCGCAGGCGATGGTCGCCCACTGCCTCATGCGCGGCCTGGAGGGCGCCAGCGCCATCAAGCCGCGGGTCCTGGTCGCCGTCTAGCGATCGGCAACATCATCAACCTGAAAAGCGCCTCAGTGTCAGGCTTGGTGATGCGGATGGTGGTGGTGTCCGCTTGGGGTTGTTGGGTTCCGGGAGGGCGGCGGGCTGACTCGTAAAGCGCCTGTCTTTGTGACCTGGCGGGGTTGTGTCGCCCGTCGCCG
>NZ_DASRZV010000008.1:0-247984 GCF_035685985.1 Baekduia sp. | reverse complement strand
CGGCGACGGGCGACACAACCCCGCCAGGTCACAAAGACAGGCGCTTTACGAGTCAGCCCGCCGCCCTCCCGGAACCCAACAACCCCAAGCGGACACCACCACCATCCGCATCACCAAGCCTGACACTGAGGCGCTTTTCAGTTAGGGAGATTCCTCTCCGCACCTTGTAGCTGCGAGCGCTCGAATCTCTCCCCTCCTCCCACGTCGATCATCGTCCGGGACCGCCGACCTTCTTCAGGTCCCGAAGATCTCGGACACTGAGCCGAGACCTACTTCGCCAAGCGCCCAGTCCAGCCAGTCACTCTCCGCGTTCGTCAGCAACAGCCACAACTCGACGTGCTCTCGCCCAGCGTCCGTGAAGGGGAGGATCAGCGTCTCGCGCCCGCGACCGGGCGCAATGGCTCGACGGACCGCGATGCCGTCGTGACTTGTGACGATCTCATCGGCTTGGCCGTTGCTCCCACCCGCGGCGGAAGACAGCACCACACCATCCGGAACGTTGGCGCCGAGTTCGTGGGCGAGGGCCGAGGCCATGCTGGGCAGTTTGTCCCCGAGGGCGGCAAGGCCCCACTCCGTCGTCGCCCAGAGGCCGGTCAGGGCGGTCACCCGCAGCCAAGCAGCGCCAGATCCCCTCATCTGATGCGACTTCCTCCCCATCGCACCGACCATGCGCGGAAGGAGACGATCGGCGATGGGAGAGCTGCGGAGTCCGTGCCCCTCCGCCGCATCCCGAGGAACGAGATACAGCTCGATGCCTTCCATCCCGCTCAACTGCCGGCCGGCCGCACCGGACGTTGCGATCCACCCCTCGATCTTCCGCACCTCCTCGTCGGTCGGCATTCGATGCATTTGACCAGCAACCCAGAGGCCACGCGGCAAAGCGGCGAAGTGCAGATGATCGGTGAGCGCGCCGATCGCCTCCCGCTCCTGGCGGGTTCGCTCGCGCTCTCGAAGTGCCTTGGTCTCCACCGCCACGCGTCCGTTCCCTGGGACGTCGAACGCGACGTCGCCGGGCGAGGCGCTCCCAGGCGGTTCTAGACGCAATGGCCAGTCGTGGCGCAGCACGTGCCCGGCCAGCTCGAGCTGGAGTTGGGTGTGCAGCCCGCGAGCAGCTGTCAGATCCCGTCGAAGATCTCGCCGGACGTCGCCCATCCCGTCGAAGTCGGAGAGAAGCTCCAACCGCAGCGCCCACTCAAGCAGTTCGGCCGCGCCGGCCGGATGGGACATGGCATGCACGAGCGCTGCCCAAAGCGGATGCTCCGCGTCACGCTGCGCGACCTGCGCCGCCCAGTCTTCGCCGAGCGTCCTCCGAAGCTGGTCCACCGCCCAGCGGATGGCTGTCGTCCAGGCCTCGGGCCGATCGATGCGGGCGTGCATGTCCGAGATGGCGTCCCAGCTCGGGGGCGGCACCGCCGGTCTTGCCGCGCTGTCCATCGGCGGATGCTCTCCGATTCGGCGGCGGCGCGGCCCCCGTGCGCCCGTCCTCTGCAGAATTTGTTCCGCGAGCGTCGCGGTCGCGCGCGTTCGAGGAACGAAAAAGGCCCGCGTTTGCGGGCCTTTTCTAGTGATCGGGGAGACAGGATTTGAACCTGCGACCGCCCGGCCCCCAGCCGGGTGCGCTACCAGACTGCGCCACTCCCCGTGGCTATGAGTTGGGGTGAAGCGGGCGACGGGACTCGAACCCGCTCCTAGAGCTTGGAAGGCTCCCGTGCAGCCGTTGACACCTCGCCCGCAAGCCCGGTACCGAAGTCTACCGGGACGAAGGGGGCTTGTTCACCCGGACTCGCGTCTCGGTCGGGACGGTGCCGTCGGGGTCGGTGAGGTTCTGGGGTGGCCAGGCGCCGGGCCAGTTGTCGAGCGCGCCGTCCAGCGTCACGACGGTGCCGCTCAGCGCCTCGCCGAGGGGCGACGCGAGCATCGCGACGAGCCAGCCGAACTCGCGCATCTCCCCGAGGCGCTGCAGGGGCACCGAGGCCGCCGCGCCCTTCCAGAGCTGCTCGGGGTACTTCCTCAGCGACTCGGTGTCGAAGCGGCCGATGGCGGTCGCGACGACCGCCACACCGTCCTCCCGGAAGCGCGCCGCCAGCTCGCGCGTCAGCGCCTCGACCGCCGCGCGCGCCGCGCCGGTGTGCGCCATCGCGGGCATCCCGTGGTGCGGCGAGACCGTGACGTTCACCACGACGCCACCGCCGCCCTCCTCGCCCCCGCCCGCCACGAGCGCCGGGACCGCCGCGCCCGTCATGTTCATCGTCCCCTCGACGTTCAGCCGCGTGACCGCGCGCCAGCCCTTGGCCGAGATCGACTCCGCGGGCACGAAGTACTGGCCGCCGGCGTTGTTGACCAACACGTCGAGCCGGCCGTGCCGCTCGACGCACGTCGCGACGATCCGCGCGCAGTCCTCCGCCTCGCGGATGTCCCCGCCGACCCAGGAGCAGGCGTCGCCCACCGACGCGGCGGTCTCCCGAAGCACGTCCTCCCGCCGCCCCGCGATCACGACGCGCGCGCCGCAGGCGATCAGCTCCCGCGCCGCCTCGCGGCCGAGGTTCGTCCCGCCGCCGGTGACGAGCGCCACGCGCCCGTCGAGCAGCCCGTCCCGAAAGATCTTCGAAGAAGCACCAGACCCACCCATAAGGCTGGGAAGTCTAAGGACGACTCCTCATCAGTGGACTGGCATGGCAACCTTCAGGGCGATCGCCAACCGTGTCCAGCACCCTCGCCGAACGTCTCGCCGCCCGGGACGCGCAACGTTTCGTGGGCCGCGAGCGTGAGCTCGCGTTCTTCGACTCCCTGTTGGTCGACGACCCGCCCGCGCAGGTCGTGCTCGTCCACGGCCCCGGCGGGATCGGCAAGTCCACGCTGCTCCGGGAGGTCGCCCGCCGCGCGGCCGGCCGCGGCTACAGCACGCATCTCGTCGAGGGCCGCGACCTCGCGCCCGTGCCCGGCGAGATCGAGTCGGCCCTGGGCGACGTCAGCGCGGTCGCCCAGCCGCTGATCCTCTTCGACACCTACGAGCGCATGGCCGCCGCCGACGGCTGGCTGCGCGCCCGCCTGCTGCCGTCGCTGCCGGCGCGCAGCGTCGTCGTCCTCGCGGGCCGCACCACGCCCGAGCACGCGTGGTTCGAGAACGGCTGGGAGCGCCTGGCCGTCGAGCTCAAGCTGGAGCCGATGCCGCCCGACGCGGCGCTCAGCCTCGTCCGCGCCCACGGCCTGACCGACAGCGACCTCGCCGAGCAGCTCGTCGGCTGGGCGGACGGCTCGCCGCTGGCGCTCGCGCTGGCCGCCGACGCCGCGGTCCGCGACGGCGTCGCCTGGGCGCCGCACAACATCCACGAGCACCCCAACCTGGTCCAGGCGATCCTGCACCGGATCGCCAAGACGGAGCTGGACGGCAACAACCTCGACGTCGCCGCGGTCGCCGCGATCGCGCGCGTGTGCGACGAGGCGATGCTGCGCGACGTCCTGCCCGAGGTCGACGCGACCGCCGCCGACACGTGGCTGCGCGAGCGGACGTTCGCCGAGCCCGTCGCCGGCGGCACGGCGCTGCACGAGATCGTCCGCCAGGCGATGCGCGCCGACCTGCGCTCGCGCGATCCCGAGCGCGATCGCGAGCTGCGCCGCCGCATCGCCGACCATCTCTTCCTGAAGGGCCTGCGGGCCGGGCCGCGCACGGTCGTCGACCTCGCCGAGCTGGTGGAGAACCCGGCGATCCGCTGGGGCTTCGGCGCCGACGGCTCGACGACGCACCGCCCGGACCTGTGGCGCGCCGAGGACGCGGCGGTCGCGCGCGAGAAGTTCCTGTCCAAGCCCTCGGGCGCGGCGTGGTGGGACCTGACCGAGCCGATCCTGGAGCAGGCGCCCGAGCGCGTCGTCACCGTGCGCGACGCGCACGACACGCTGTGCGGCATCGCGATCGCGGTCACGCCCGACAACGCGTCGCCGGTGTGCGAGCAAGATCCTTGCCTCGGTCCTTGGATCGCCCACGCCCGCGCCGCGCACCCCGGCGAGGAGGTGCTGATCTGGCGCGACTCGGTCGACTTCGTCGCCCACGGCGAGATCACCTCACCGGTCCTGTCGATCCTCAACACCGCCGCGATCCTGCGCTCCGGCCTGAACAACCTGCGCTGGTCCTACATCCCGATCGACCCCGCCAACGCCGCCGCGGTCGCCTTCGCGGAGGCCGTCGCCACCACGCACCTGACCGAGCTGGACTGCCACGTCGGGGAGAAGGTCGTGCAGTGCCATCAGATCGACCACTCCGACGCCGGCCTGCTGGCCAGCATGCGCGCCGCGGTCTACGGCGAGCTCGGCCTGGGCGCGCCCGGACCGGTACGGCTCGGCGGCGACCTGGAGGCGCTCGGCGCCGCGATCCTCGCCGCCGAGGAGGCCGCCGCGCCGGTGGCTCCGCGCGCGCCGGTGACGTCCGAGCTCGTCCGCGACGCGCTGCGCAGCCTGCATCAGCCGCTGGAGCTGGCCGCCTCGCCGCTGGCCCGCGGGGCGACGCCGGAGGAGCGCGCGGCGTCGGTGCGCGCGGAGCTGGAGGACGCGGTCACGCACGCGTTCGGCGACTCGCCCGACGAGCAGCTGCTGCGGGCGATCGTGCGCCGCGGCTACCTCGACCCGGACGGCAGCCACGAGCTCGCCGCCGACGAGCTGCACGTCAGCCGCGCCACGTACTTCCGGCGCCTGAAGACGGCGTCCGCGCGCGTCGCGGACTACCTGATCGCCAAGCACTCCCCGTAGACCGTTCGGGCCCGTACACTCAACCGGCGGCCAGGAGGGCCGACCGAGTTGGTGTCGATGACGTGGGACGTCGCACATGCCGAGTGGGCAGGCGGTGGGCCGGGCTATGCGCTCGTCCGCCTGACCGGTGCTGCCCGCGGCCCGGGCCCGTTCGCGCCGCCGACGCTGCTGGTCGCCGACGGCGCGCGCTGGGCGCGGATCGCGCCCGAGCCCGGGACCCGGGCGATCACGGGCGGCGGCGCGCCGTTCGTCGTGGACTTCGCGCTGCCGCTGCACCTGGCGATCGAGGACGGCGCCGACTGGTGGCTGGAGCCGGGGCCGCGGCTGGCGGTCGCCGACCCCGCGCCGGATCCCCGCATCGACCGGATCGCCGCGCGCGTGGCCGAGCTGGCCGGGGAGATCGCGGCGCTCCGGGCGCGGCTCGACGCCGTCGCCGTCGCCGTCCCGCCGGACGGCGGCACCCCGCCGGACGCCCCCGCCCCCGCCGGCACCGCGCCCGTCCCCGTCCCGCCGCGCCGCCACCGCTTGCGCCCGCGCCGCCCCGGGCTGCCCGCGCTCCTGGTCGCCGCCGGCGCGCTGGCCGTCGGCGACGCGGTCGCGACCGTCGTCTGGCAGGAGCCCGTCTCCGCGCTGTGGGCCGCGCGCCAGCAGGACGCGCTGGAAGGCGACCTGCACCGGCTCGACGCGGCCTACGCGTCACCGGCCGCGAGCGCGGCGGCCGCCGCGGCCGCGAGCGGGACCGCCACCCCCCAGAACGACTCGAGCCAGACCGCGCCGCCGCCCTCCCCCGCCGCGCGCATGCGCGCGCTCGCGCACACGCTGGAGACCACGACCAAGTCCGGCCGCCCGCTCGGCGAGCTCCACATCCCGCACCTGGACGACCACTACGTGATCGTCGCCGGGACCGGCGCCTCCAGCCTGCGCAAGGGCCCCGGCCACTACGACGGCACCGCGCTGCCGGGCGAGCCCGGCACGGTCGGCATCGCCGGCCACCGCACGACCTACGGCGCGCCGTTCCGCCACCTCGACGCGCTGCGCCGCGGCGACCCGATCACGATCACCATGCCCTACGGGACGTTCACCTACAAGGTGGAAGGCACGCGGATCGTCACGCCGTCGGACGTGTCCGCGCTGCGCGCCGTCGGCCGCCAGCGTCTGGCGCTGACGGCCTGCCACCCGCTCTACAGCGCCAAGCAGCGGATCGTCGTCACCGCCGCGCTGGTGCGCGCTACGCCGCGCGGCGCTGCCGCCGGCGGTGCAGCGCGAGCCCGGCCAGCATGAGCCCGGCACCGGCGACGCCGACGAAGATCGGCTCCCCGCCGGTGAACGCCAGATGCGTCGGCCCGGGCCGTGTCGCGGTGGCCGTCGACGGCAGCGTGCGCGTCGAGCCGCCGGGCGACGTGCCGTGCGTCCGCTGCGGCTTGGTCCGGTGCGTCGAGGTCGGCGTGCCCGTGCCGGTCTCGGTCGGGGTCGTGGTGACCGTCGGCGTGGTCGACGACGTCGGGGTCGTGTAGGAGGACGTGGGCGTCGTGGACGGCGTCGTCGTCGTGTAGTCGCCGAGCGGGACCGTCGCGTCGGGGTCGCCCGACGGCGTCTGGCCGAAGGCGACGACGGCGACGCTCATCCCGCCCAGGCAGACGCCGAGGGCGACGAGCAGGACCACGACCGTGTGGCGAGACAGGCGCTTCATGACCAGCGGAACTCCCGAATCCGTTCAGGCGCGAGCCTCCCCGGGCTCGCGTCGCGTCAAAAGAGGGTAAACCGGTCCATACCCGCTCATCAAGCGGGCCGACCGCCGCCCTCCCCGATCGTTCAGGCCGCGCGGCGGCCCGCGGCGCCACCGCCACCGCGCCCGCGCCGCGAGCCACCGGCCGCGCGCTGCCGCGCCCGCGGCGCCGCCGTCCCCCGCCGCCGGTTGCGCTCGGGCATCAGCCGGCCGCTGCCGCGCAGCTCGCGCAGCGCCAGCGCGGTCGTCTTGCGCGCCCGCTCCATGACCTCCACGCGCCGTCCGCGCGCCATCAAGTTGAGGCCCATGCCGACCACGTCCTCCTCCGACGGCTGGACGAGCAGGAGCTCGGTCCCCTCGGCGCGCAGCTTGCGCGCCTCGCGTCCCAGCCGCCGTCCCGACAGCCCGCGCACCAGGCCGCCGACGCGCTCGGCCGGCGTTCCGCCCGCCAGCTCGGCCAGCGACGACGTCGGGTTGAGGCAGATCACGAGGTCCAGGTCGCGGCCCGCGAGCAGGTCGAGGTTCGACATCGAGCAGACGCCGCCGTCCACGTAGCGTCGCCCGTCCACCGCGACCGGGTGGTAGAAGCCGGGGATCGCGCACGACGAGGCGACGGCCGGGCCGACGCTCGCGCGCGGCGCGTCCTCGCGGCCGAACGCGACGCGCTCGCCGGTCCGGTAGTCGGCGGCGATCGCCCAGTAGTTGGGGTGGTCGGGCCACTCGCCGGCGACGAAGGTCTCGACGAGGTCGCTGATCGGCCGGGTCGACACGAAGCCGCGCGGCAGCCAGCCCGCGAGCATCGCGCTGGGCGCGTGGCGGCGCGGATGGCGCAGCGTGTTGATCGCCAGCCGCCACGAGCCCGGCCCGATCGGCGGCGGCGCGAGCTGCAGCCTCAGCGCGTCGCCGGTCATCCGCTCGGCGACCTCGTCGAGCTTCTCGGGTCCGCCCACGCGCGCGGCCAGGCGCGCGACGCGCCCGTCGACGTCGTCGACCTCGTCCAGCGTGCGCCCGGAGCTGTAGGCGGCCAGGTACTCGGGAGCGATCCCATCGGCGACCAGCGCGCCGACGACCGATCCGGCCGACGTGCCCACGACGAAGTCCGCCGAGGACGGGTCCCAGCCGGTCTCCGTGGCCAGCGCCTCCAGCGCGCCGATCAGCCACGCCGCGCCGACGACGCCTCCAGCACCCAGGACCAGACCCACCCTCATGTTCATGATCTGTCCACCAAGTTCCCTGCAGAAACCCGATTTCCGGAACCGAGGGGTTCCTGCGCCCCAGGTTCCGGAGCTGCGTGGTCGACGCCGGGACCGGCGATACTCCGTGCCACATGCCCACGCTCGCCATCGAAGGCCCCCGCGTCGTCGTCCACCTCAGCGGCCCCCAGGCCGTCATGGCGCTGGCCCGGCAGGTCTCGGTGCCGACCGCCGCCGTGGCGTCGGTGCAGCTGGTCTCCAACGGGGCCGACGTCGACCTCGGCTGGCGCGTCGGCGGCACGTCGATCCCGCGCCGGCTCTGGTTCGGCCGCTTCCGCCGCCGCGGCAAGGGCCGGACGTTCGCCGCGGTGTACGCCGGTCAGCCCGCGGTCGTCGTGCGGACCGCGCCCGGCGAGGCCGACTGGGACAAGCTCGTGCTGACGCTCGAGGACGCGCGCGACGCGGCCGAGACCATCCGAGCCGCCGCCGGGCTGCCCGCCGTCCTACAATGAGCCCCCGCTGGGGCACTGGTGTAGTGGTAACACGACGGTCTCCAAAACCGTAACTCGAGGTTCGATTCCTCGGTGCCCCGCTGCCGCGGCCGCCGCCCGTCGCGGCCGCCCCCGCGCCGGGGGCCTAGAGCACCAGCTCGCCCCGGCGCAGCGCCACGACGATCGCGTGGGCGCGCGTGCGGGTCCCGAGCTTGCCCATCGCGTTGCGGACGTGCGTGCGGATCGTCGCGACCGACAGCACCAGCTCGGCGGCGATCTCCTCGATCGACCGGCCCTCGGCCAGGTGGGCCAGGATCTCGCGCTCGCGGGCGGTCAGCACGCGCTCGGGCTGCGCCCCGGCGCCGTCGGCGGCCGCCGCGCGCAGGCGATCGCGCACGCCCGGGTCCACGAACGTCCCGCCCGCCGCCACGGCCCGGACGGCGTTGAGCATCGTGCGCGGATCGCTGGTCTTCAGCGTGAAGCCGCGAGCGCCCGAGGCCAGCGCGTCCTCCAGGACCTGCGGGTCCTCCATGCCGGTGTAGAGCAGGACGCCGAAGCGTCCGTCGCGGCGCAGCAGGCGGCGGGTCAGCTCGACGCCGCTGCCGTCCGGGAGGTCGACATCGACCAGCGCGACCGACGGCTGGGCGGCCACGATCGCGTCGTGCCCGGCCTCCGCGGTGCCCGCGCGGCCGACCACGGCGAAGCCCTCCCGCTCGAGCACGAGGCACAGGCCCTCGCGCACGGTCGGGTGATCCTCCACCACCACGATCGATCGACGTGTTTCCGGCACGCCGCTTCACGGTAGTTGACGGCTTGGTCTGATGACGCACGATCCAACCGAAGAACTCGACGCCGTCGCCGCGGCGCTGGCCCACGACCTGCGCGCGCCGCTGCGCGCGATCGACGGCTTCTCACGCATCCTGCTCTCCGAGGAGCGCAACGCCGAGCTGCCCGAGGACACCCGGCGCTACCTGGCGCTGGTGCGCGACGCGGGCACCGAGCTGGCCGAGCTGCTGGACGACCTCGTCGACATCGTCCGGATCGGCCGCAGGACGCCGGCGGTCGAGGAGGACGTCGACGTGGGGCAGCTCAGCCGCGAGCTGATCGAGGCGGTCCTGGCGCCGCGGGCGCAGGGCGTGGCGTGGACGATCGACGACGCGCTGCCGCCGTGCCGCGCCGACCCGGCGCTGCTGCGGCGGCTGCTGGAGGAGCTGCTGGACAACGCCGTGAAGTTCGGCGCGGGACACGTCGAGGTCGGGTGGGACGCCGACGCGAGCGCCTACGTCGTCGCCGACGACGGCATCGGCGTCCTCGGCGAGCTGCCCGCCCAGGCCTACGAGATCTTCGGGCGCCTGCACGCCCGCGACGCCTACCCCGGGACCGGCGCGGGCCTGGCGATCGCGTGCCGGATCGCCGCCCTGCACGGCGGTCGCCTGTGGGTGGCGGGACGCGACGGCGGCGGGGCCTGCGCGCGCTTCACCGTCGGTCGCTGATAGAAGCGGCGGTCGAATGCCGCCCGCGCTCGAGCTCCGCCTGCTCTCCGTCGTATTCTGCGGCGGCTGCGTGGGCACGCTGGCGCGGGCCGGGATGACCGAGGCGATCGCGCCGTCGCCGGGCCACTGGCCGTGGGCGACGTTCGTCGTCAACGTCGTCGGCGCCTTCGTGCTCGGGTGGATCGCGACGCATCGCGGGCCGGCCGACCACGCCCGCCAGCTGATCGGGACCGGGTTCTGCGGGGCGTTGACGACGTTCTCCACCATGCAGCTCGAGGTGTTGCGGATGCTCGACGCCTCGCGCGTGGGCCTGGCGCTGTTGTACGTGTCGGGCAGCGTGGCGGCGGGCCTGACGGCCGCCTACGCGGGCTCGTCCCGCCGGAGGTCGCGCGTGTGAGCGCCGGGACGTGGGTCGCGCTGACGCTGGCCGGCGGCCTGGGCGCGGTGGCGCGCGCGCTGATGACGCACGCGGTCAACACGCACGTCGGGCGGTCCTATCCGTTCGGGACGCTGGCCGTGAACCTCAGCGGCGCGTTCGCGCTGGGCCTGCTGTCGGCCGCCGGGCTGTCCGCCGCCGCGCTGGCGATCTGCGGGACCGGGTTCATGGGCGGCTACACGACGTTCAGCACGTGGATGTACGAGACGCGGCGCGCGACCCGCTCGTACGCGGTCGCCAACGTCGTGGCAAGCGCGATGCTCGGCGTCCTGGCGGTCTGGCTGGGCCGGACGATCGCGTAGGGCCGCGGCGCGGCGCCCGCGAGCGTCAGAACAGCTTCTGCGTCTCGCGCGAGAGGCTGAAGCCGTGGCCGGCCTTCGTCGCGCAGCGCAGGCCGGTCGTCCGCGACGTGCACGTGAACGGGCCGTGGTGCTGGGTCGTGCCGTAGGCGATGACCTTGGCCTTCGGATCGGCGACCGTGTCGCCGACGCACAGCCGCCGCGCACGCCCCTGGGCGTCCAGGCCGAACGCGTCGCCGTAGTCCAGCTCGCAGGACTTCGGCCGCTTCGGCCGATCCGCGACGTCGCGCACGTCGCAACGCAGCGACGCCGGCGACGTCGAGTACGCGCAGGCGATGCCGTGCGACGGCGTCTGGAACGTCGTGATCGACGACGCCATCGTCAGCGCGAGCAGGACCGGCGCGAGCACGCGGCGACCCTAGCGGGAACCGCGCGTCGATCAACCATCCTCTGTGATGCGGGCGGAGGGACTCGAACCCCCACGGCCAGTGGCCACGAGGACCTAAACCTCGCGCGTCTACCAGTTCCGCCACGCCCGCCGGAGCGCGACGACGGCCATGACCGTCGCGCGCGACCGGAAAGGATTGTAAGGTCGACCCGGGATGGAGGAGACGAACGTGATCATCGAGCACCCGAATCGCGAGAAGGCGTCCAGCAGGGCCGCCCGCGCGACGGTGCTGCTGCTGCTCGTCGTCAGCGTCGTGCTGATGGCGATCGTGACCATCGGCGGCTGGTCGGTGCTGGAGAGCGCGAAGTCGATCCAGATCGCCTACATCATCATCTACCTGATCATCGCCTACTACGTGGCGCAGTGGAACCGCGGCGTGCTGCCGATCGCGGCCGCGCTGGCGATCATCCTGGTGATCTTCGCGGCCGTCGCCGTCCCCGGCTGGGTCGACCGCGACGCCAACGGCTTCGCCCAGCCCGCGCTCGACTCCGGCGTCCTGGCGATCGTGACCGCGCTCATCATCCCGGTCCAGATCCTCCTCATCGCCTTCGCGATGCGCGCCTTCAACCAGGCCTGGAACGTCGAGGTCGAGCGCACGCCCGACTCGCGCTCCACCCCTCAGCCCGCCTAGACTCCCTCTTCCTTCACCTGCCCGGGTGGCGGAACGGTAGACGCAGAGGACTCAAAATCCTCCGCCTGCAAGGGCGTGTGGGTTCGAATCCCACCCCGGGTATTGACGCGCCGGCGCCGGCGCGGCGAGCGCCGCCAGGGCGAAGAGTGGGTTGATGATGTGGTCGGTGACGCGTGGCAGGCCGCCCACGCAGGTCGTCCCCGGCGGCCACCAGGAGAGCGTGCCTGGCCCGCTGAAGCCGTGGTCCTGGCACAGGCCCACGCCGGACGAGCCGCGGTGGAGGACGACGAACAGCGGGACGGGATCGTCAGGTAGAGCCCGGCCGCCGCGGCGAAGCGCCTCACGCGCCGGACGCCAACCGGTCGTCGCCCGGCGGGCGGGCCCTACGCCTACGCCCGCGCCAGCGCCAGCACGTGCTCGGCCGCGCCCGTCACCGACGACCGCACCGCCGCGGCGTCCGCGCGCGCGTCCTTGGCGTGCGTCGCGTCGCGCAGGGCGGCAAACGTCTTCAGCTGCTCGCGTGCGTCGGCGACCTGGTGGGCGATGGTGCCGAAGAGGTCGATGATCGCCTCGTCGTGCAGGCGAGCGCCCTCGACGCGGCCGTTGACCTCCAGCGCGCGGACGACGCGCAGATGCGAGTCGACCACCCGCACGCCGGACTCGACGGCCTCCAGGCGGGTGCTGAAGTCGGTGATGCTGACCGCCAGGCGCTCGCCGCCGTCGGCCAGGCCGTCGGCCAGCGCGGTCAGCTCGCCGGCCAGCGACGCCGGCTCGGCGCCGGTGGCCCGCAGGTCGGCCAGGAACGCTCCGACCATCTCGGTCATCAGCTTGCTGGCGGCGATCCGGAAGCCCATCGCGCCGAGCAGCTCCAGCGCGGCGTCCAGGTCGGTCTTCAGCGCCCGGATCGGCGGCTCGGCCTCGTCGGAGCGCCGCCCGAGGATCTCGGCCACCGCGCCCAGCGCCGCGCCCTCCTCCCCCAGCCGCGCGCTCGACAGCACGGCGTTGAGGGCAAACAGCCGGATCTCCTCGGCGAGGTCCAGCACGAACGCCGACTTCTCGCCCAGCGCGGTCGCCAGCTCGCCGTAGCGCTCGAGGTCGGCGACCAGCCGGTCGAGCGCCGCCTCGGCGTCGCGCACGATCGCGTCGGTCTCCCCCGCCGTCCCCAGGGCCGCCGCCCGCGCGGTCACCTCGGCCATCAGCGCCGCGTGCATGAACGCCCGGTAGGACGAGAAGCCGTGCTCGGCCAGCAAGGCCTCCAACTTCTCCACGCCCGCCGCGATCGACGGCTTGCGCCTGCGCACGTCGCCGCCCTCGACCTCGCGCTCGACGCGCGCGACCTCGCGGTAGATCTCCTGGGCGACGGCGAACAGCGGGCTCGTCGGCTTCAGCCGCACGCTCAGGTAGCCGTCCGCGATCGGCACGACGAAGGCCATCACCCAGTAGAAGCCGCCGTCGGCCGAGCGGTTCTTGACGTAGGCGGCGACGCCGCGGCCGGCGTGCAGCGCCTCCCAGAACGTCCGGAACACCGCGCGCGGCATGTCCGGGTGGCGGACCACGTTATGGGCCTTGCCGACCATGTCCTCCAACGGGATCGCCGAGACCCGCGCGAAGACCTCGTTGCCCGAGCGGATCACCCCCTTGGGATCCGTCGTGGAGAAGAACAGCTCGTCGAGCGAGAACGGGCGCTCGTGCCCGGTTACGGCGTGGGACGACATCTCTCCACGCCATCGGCCACCGCCCGCGCGGCTGGAGGCCGGGTGGACGATCGACGCGCGCGCCGGGTGTCAGCGTGCTGCCGCCGCGGCGGCCAGGCGCGCCGGCGTGTCGTCGTCGGCGCTCGCGAAGAACCCGCCGACCACGTCCTCCAACTCGCCCATCGACGCCGCCGCGTAGAGCACCGGCTGGTACTTGGTGATGTCGTACTCGATGGTCACCATCTCGGCCAGGTCCAGCGGCCGGATCCGCATGTGGCGGAACTCCTCGATCTCGCCGTAGGACGACAGGATGCCCGCCCCGTAGGCGCGCAGCTCACCGTCCTCCCGGACCACGCCGAACTCCATGGTGAACCAGAAGACGTCCGCGATCGCCTGCAGCGCCTCGTCGGTCGCCACGCGCTGCGCCGCGCGTCCCGCCTCGCGCTTGATCGCGGCGAAGCGCGGCGACGCCAGCAGGTTCCCGTGCCCGATGACCTCGTGGATGACGTCCGGCTCCGGCGTGTACAGCGGCTCGGACGGATGGCGCACGTACTGCGTCGAGTGGAACACGCCGTCGCCCAAGGACCCGTAGAACTCGCGCAGCGCCACCAGCCCGGGCGCCGGGTGGTAGGCGAAGCCGGTCAGCGGCGCGAGGCCGGCGGTGACCTCGTCGAGCTGCGGCACGCGGTCCTCCGGCAGCCCGAGCGCCGCCTTGGCCCGCAGGAACTCCGAGCACGCGTACCGCTCGTGCTTGGTGTGCAGCTCCCGCGACACCGTCCGCCAGACGGCGTTCTCCTCGTCGTTGTAGGCGATCCGCGGCAGCGGCTCGCCCGGCGTCCAGGCGACCGCCGCGGCGGCGATCTCGTTGCGCCGGGCGCGGTAGCGCTCGTCGTGGAAGCCGGGGTGGTCCTCGCCGAGGTGGACCTCGACGGTCCCGTCCTCCCCGGTCGTCACCGGCGAATACAGCTGGGCCTCTTCGAACATCCTGTCGTCAGTGGACCACCGCGCGCCCGCGCCGGCAAGATCGTCCACCGAGACTGGACAGTTCGTCCTGCTCTGCCCACAAGATGGGCATACTCGCTGGTCAAGATGACCATCGACGCGCTCGACGCCCGCATCATCGAGGTGCTCCGCCAGGAGCCGCGGATCGGCCTGGTGGAGGTCGCCCGCCGGCTGGAGGTCGCGCGCGGCACCGTGCAGGCGCGGCTGGCCAAGCTGCAGGAGCGCGGCGTGATCCGCGGACACGGCCCGGAGATCGACCCGGCGCGCATGGGGTACCCCGTGCTCGCGTTCGTGTTCCTGCAGATCGCGCAGGGGCGGCTGAAGGAGGCCGTCGCGGTGCTGACCTCCACGCCCGAGGTGCTGGAGGCGACGGCCACCAGTGGTCCGTCGGACCTGCTCTGCCGCATCGTCGCGCGCGACACCGAGCACCTCCAGGAGATCGTGAACCGCTTGTTGTCCAACAACGCCATCCGCCGCTCGACGAGCTACATCGCGCTGTCGCAGCCGATCCCGTTCCGCACCGGGCCGCTGGTCGCCGAGGCCGGGAGCGCGGCGTGATCGCGGCGTTCGCCGCGACGCTGGCGCTCGGCCTGGCGTCGCAGCCCGGGACCGCCGCGCACGTGCGCGCCGAGCACGCGACCTGGCGCTATCAGTACCTCACCGGCGGCGTCAACACCGGCCACGGGTGGAGCACGTGGAACCCGGACGGGACGTTCGCGTCGCGGTACGTGCGCGAGTCGCGCGACCACGGCCTGACGCCGGTGCTGACCTACTACCAGCTGTTGCAATCCCACGGCGCGGGCGACGGGCTCGGCGAGGCGGCCAAGGACCTCGCCAACCTGAAGGACAACGCGTTGATGAAGGCCTACTACGACGACCTCGCGCTGGCGCTGCGCCGGGCCGGCGAGGCGGCGGGCGGCAAGACGGTGGTGTTGCACGTCGAGCCCGACCTGTGGGGCTACGTCGAGCAGCGCGCCGGCGATCCGGCGCAGGTCCCGGCGGCCGTGGCGTCGACCGGCGACCCGCGCCTGGCCGGGCTGCCGGACACCGCGGCGGGCTTCGCGCAGGCGATCGTGCGGCTGCGCGACGCGGTGGCGCCGAAGGTGCGGCTGGGGTACCACATGTCCACATGGGGCACGGGCGTCGACCCGGTCCAGCAGAACCCGTCGCCGGGCGAGGTCGACCGGCTGGCGGCGCGCGGCGCGGCGTTCTACCACGCGCTGGGCGCGCGCTTCGACCTCGTGTTCAGCGACCCGTCGGATCGCGACGACGGCTTCGACGCCAAGGTCAACGGCGACCATGGGCGCAGCCGCTGGACGACCGGCGACTACCGGCGCGACGCGCGCTGGCTGGCCGACATGCATCGCGCGACCGGCCGTCCGCTCGTCATGTGGCAGATCCCGCTGGGCAACTCGACGCTGCCGAACGCCTGGGGCCGCTACCGCGACACGCACGTCCAGCGACTGCTCGGCCACGACCCACGCTGGCGCCGCGCCTACCGCGACGCGGGCGTGATCGCCTTCCTCTTCGGCGGCGGCGCGGACGGCACGACGACCGAGCGGACGGACGGCGGCGTGTTCAAGCGGCTGGCCGCGCGGTACTCCCGCGCTAGATTGCGCACCAAATGACCGCCACCATCAAAGGCCCCGCCCGGGCGATCGTCGCCGACAAGAACTACGCGCACCTCTCGGTCCCCCGCGAGGACGGCTCGATCCTCTCCGTCGTGATCTGGTCCGACCTGGACGACGACGGCAACATCTTCGTCAACTCCGCCGAGGGCCGGACCTGGCCGCGCCTCCTGCGCCGGGCCGGCCGCGCGACGCTCTCGTGGGCCAACGCGAGCAACCCCTATGAGTTCGTCTCGGTGACCGCCAAGCTCGTCGGCGACACCCACGACGGCGCCGACGCCGGCATCGACGCCCTGGCCAAGAAGTACATGGGCGTCGACACCTACCCGGGGCACTCCGAGGACGAGCAGCGCGTGCAGTTCACGCTCCAGCCGGAGCGCGTGACGCACAAGAGCTGAGCGCCGCCGCGCCTCAGACCACGATCGTCCGCAGGTCGTCCGCGATCGTCCCGTGCGCGGCAAGCACGCCGGAGGGCAGCTCGCCGACCGGCGCGAGCCGTTCCACGTGCAGCCCGGCCCGCGCGCAGATCAGCTCGCCCGCGGCGATGTCCCAGAGGTTGACGCCGCGCTCGTAGTAGGCGTCGAGGCGGCCCGCGGCGGCCCAGGCGAGGTCGAGCGCCGCGGAGCCGCCGCGGCGGATGTCGCGGGCGGCGGGCAGGACGCGGCCGGCCACCTCGGCCTGGAGGGCGCGGCGCCGGGCGTCGTAGCCGAAGCCGGTGGCGACCAGCGCGTGGGCGAGGTCCTCGGGCGCCGCCGGCGTCAAGTCCACGCCGTTGAGTCGCGCGGGCCCGTCGGCGGTCGCCGTGAACAGCTCGTCGCGGATCGGGTCGAAGACCGCGGCGGCCAGGCCCTCGCAGGCGACGCTCACGCACCACTGGGGCAACCCGTACAGGAAGTTGACCGTGCCGTCGAGCGGGTCGACGATCCAGCGCCGTCCGGAGGTGCCCGGCGTGTCGTCGCCCTCCTCCCCCATGATCGCGTCGTCGGGCGCGCGGCGGCCGAGGATCTCGCGGATCGCGGCCTCGGCGGCCAGGTCGGCGGCGCTGACCACGTCGGTCGACGTCGACTTCGTGGCCAGCACGCGCTCGGAGCCGAAGCGCTCCTTCAGCAGCGCGCCGGCCGTGCGCGCGCACTCGACGGCGACGTCGAGCAGCTCCTCGTGGCTCACGGCCGCGCCGCTCACGCGATCGCCCCCGGCCGACGGTCGATCCACGGGCGCGCGCGCTCCAACTGGGCGGCGAGCGCGACGAGCCGCTCGTCCTCCCCGTGGCGCCCGACCAGCTGCACGCCGACCGGCAGGCCGTCGCGGTCCAGCGTCGCCGGCACCGACGCGGCGGGCTGGCCGGTGATGTTCCAGGCGGGCATCCAGGTCAGGCGCTCGGCCCCGCGCAGCAGGTACGTGCCCGTGCCCCAGCGGCCGACGGCGCCGACGCGGTAGGGCCCGTCGGCGGCCGCGGGCGTCAGCAGGACGTCGACGTCGTCCCACAGGCGGGCCAGGCGCGCGGCCTGGTCGGCCTCCGAGGTCCGCATCCAGCGCACGAGCGCCGCCGGCAGCGCGCGGCCGATCGCCGCGACGTGGCGCGTGCGCGGCTCCAGGCGCTCGGGGTGCGGCATCGCGGCGGCGACGTCGTCGGCCACGCCGCGCGCGATCCGCAGGATCGCCGCCGGCCAGAGCGACGCCGAGTAGTCCGGGTCGCGCTCGACGACCTCGTGGCCGAGGCCGCGCAGCAGCTCCGCCGTGTCCTGGACCGCCTGGCGCTCCTCGCGTCCCAACCGCGGCATCGCGCCCGCCGGCGCCTTCGTGCTGACCGCGATCCGCAGCGGCCCCGGGTCGCCGGACGCGGCGGCCCGCGCGAAGCGGCCGTCGGCGTCGCCGGCCGTCGCGTCCAGGAACAGCGCCGCGTCGGCGACGCGACGCGCCATCGGCCCGTTAACCGACAGGCCCTGCCAGGCGTCGTCGTGCGGGGCGACCGGCACGCGGTCGCGCGTCGGCTTGAGGCCGAACAGGCCGGTCCACGCGCTCGGGTTGCGGATCGATCCAGCGCCGTCGGAGCCCAGCGCGACGCCGCACAGGCCCGCGGCCGTCGCCGCCGCGCTGCCGCCGCTGGAGCCGCCGGGCGTCCGGTTCAGGTCATAGGGGTTGCGCGCCGAGCCGAAGGTGGTGGTGTCGGTCGCGGGCAGCATCGTCAGCTCGGGCACGAGCGTCTTGCCGACGACGATCGCGCCCGCCGCGCGCAGGCGCGCCACGACCTCGGCGTCGCGCGCGACCGGTCCGGCGTGCGCGGCCGTGCCCCACGCGGTCGCCTCGCCCGCGACGTCGACGTCGTCCTTGATCGCGACCGGCACGCCGAGCAGCGGCCGCGTCGCGTCGCCGGCGCCCCGGCGCGCGTCGGCCTGGTCGGCGTCCAGCAGCGCCCGCTCGGCGAGCACCGCCCGGTAGGCGTTGAGCGTCGGGTTGAGGCGGTCGATCCGCGCGAGCGTGGCCTCGACGACCTCGCGCGCGGAGGCCTCTCCGTCGCGGATGAGACGGGCCTGCTCGGCGGCGCCGGCGAGAGCGAGCGTGGTGGCGTCCATGGACGCTGGACGGTATCGGCGCGGCGCCGCGACCGGCGGCGCCTTCGTGGCGCATGCCGACACGAAGGCGCCGCCGGTGGGCGGCCGCGGGGTTCAGGAGAACGCCGAACGCGCCGATGCTTCGCGGACCATGCCCCGCGGACTCCTCGTGCTGGCCGTCCTCGGCGCCTTCGCCGGCGCGGAGACCGCGCAGGCCGTGGCGAGGACGCACGGCAGGCACGCGCCGGCGAAGCGGCGCAAGGCGACGGTGCGCCCGGCGCGCGCGGTCAAGCTCGGCGGCGTCGCGTGGGTCCCGCCCGCGACCGCCGGCGCGTCGCGCCCGCCGCTGGCCGGGACGCCGACCGGCGTCGGCGGCGACACGACGACGACCGACGGCGCCGCCGCGCCCGGCATCCCCGCGCCCGCCACGACCACGACCACGGACGGCGGCGGCGCGCCCGACCCGCCCGCCCAGCAGGCCCTCGGCGTCACCGTCGACGAGCGCACCGGCTACACGATGGTCCTCTCTCGCACGCGCCTGTCCTCCGGCAGCGTGGTCGTCCAGCTCATCAACAACGGCGCCGACGCCCACAACCTCCGGATCGTCCGCACCGACCCGTCCGGCGACCCGCCGACCGACCTGCCCGAGGCGCCCAAGCAGTCTCAGACGTCCAAGGCGCTCACGCTCCAGCCCGGCAGGTACTACCTCTTCTGCACGCTGACCACGCCCAAGAGCCACGAGCAGGCCGGGATGCACGCGACGCTCCGCGTCGACCCGTGAGCTTCGGTGTGCAAGAGTCCCGCTCGTGGCCGAGACGGAGCCGGAGCTGCTGTGGACACCGACCCCTGAGCGGGTCGAAGCGGCGACGCTGACGCGGTTCGCGCGCTGGGTGCAGGCCACGCGCGGCGTCGACGTCGTCGACGCCTACGAGGACCTGCACCGCTGGTCGGTCGACGACCTCGACGGCTTCTGGTCGGCGGTCTGGGAGTTCTTCGACGTCACGGCCTCGACGCCGCCCGAGCGGACCCTCGGCGACCGCTCGATGCCCGGCACCGAGTGGTTCCCCGGCGCGACGCTCTCCTACGCCGAGCACCTCTTCCGCGGCAAGCCCGACTCGGCGCTCGCGCTCCAGCACGCCTCCGAGCTGCGCGAGCTGGACTTCATGACCTGGGGCGAGCTGCGCGACCTCACCGCGCGCATCGCCACCGGCCTGAAGTTCCTCGGCGTCACGCCCGGCGACCGCGTCGTCGGCTACATCCCCAACATCCCCGAGGCGATCGCCGCGTTCCTGGCCTGCGCGTCGCTCGGCGCCACCTGGTCGTCGTCCTCGCCGGACTTCGGCACCCGCAGCGTCGTCGACCGCTTCGCGCAGATCGAGCCGAAGGTCCTGATCGCGGTCGACGGCTACCGCTACGGCGGCAAGGACTTCGACCGCCGCGACGTCGTCGCCCAGCTGCGGCAGGAGATCCCGAGCCTCGAGCACACGGTCCTGCTCGACTACCTCGGCGCCGACGGCGACCCGCCCGCCGGCACCATGCCCTGGCGCGAGCTGATCCGCCAGCAGGAGCCGCTGGAATTCGCCCAGCTGCCGTTCGACCACCCGTTGTGGGTGGTGTACAGCAGCGGCACGACCGGGCTGCCCAAGCCGATCGTCCACGGCCAGGGCGGCGTCCTGCTCGAGCACCTCAAGGTGATGAACCTGCACCTGGACGCCCAGGCGGGCGACCGCGTGTTCTGGTTCACGACGACCGGCTGGATGATGTGGAACTTCCTGGTCGGGGTGCTGTTGACCGAGGCCTCGATCGTGCTCTACGACGGCAACCCGGGGACGCCGACGCTCGACCGCCTCTGGGACCTCGCCGCCGAGGCCGAGATCACGACCTTCGGGACGAGCGCCGCCTTCATCGCCTCGTGCATGAAGGCGGGCATCGATCCGAAGTCCAAGGACCTCAACAAGCTCGAGGCCGTCGGCTCGACCGGCTCGCCGCTGGCGCCCGAGGGCTTCCAGTGGGTCTACGACCACGTCGGCGCCGACACCTGGCTGTTCTCCACCAGCGGCGGGACCGACGTCGTCAGCGCGTTCGTCGGCGGCGTCCCGACGCTGCCGGTGTACCGCGGCGAGCTGCAGGCCCGCGCGCTGGGCGCCGACGTCCAGGCCTGGGATCCGGACGGCCGCCCGTTGACCGGCGCGGTCGGGGAGCTGGTGCTGGCCCAGCCGCTGCCGTCGATGCCGGTGTTCTTCTGGGGCGACGACGAGGAGCAGACGCGCCTGCGCGAGTCCTACTTCGACGTCTACCCCGGCGTCTGGCGCCACGGCGACTGGATCGAGATCACCGAGCGCGGCACGGCCATCATCTACGGCCGCAGCGACTCCACCATCAACCGCGGCGGCATCCGCATGGGCACCAGCGAGATCTACCGCGCGGTGCTGGCCGACGACGCGGTCGTCGACGCGCTCGTGGTCGACATCCCTGACCGCCCCGGCCACCCCGACGGCTGGATGCCGTTGTTCGTGGTCCTGCGCGACGGCGAGGAGCTGACCGACGACCTCGTCGCCCGGATCAAGGCGCGCATCCGCACCGACTGCTCGCCGCGCCACGTGCCCAACGAGGTCCAGCGGATCGCGGAGGTGCCCCGCACGCTCAGCGGCAAGGCGCTGGAGGTCCCGGTCAAGCGCATCCTGATGGGCCGGCCCCCGGAGGAGGCGGCCTCGCGCGACTCGCTGGCCAACCCCGCCGCGCTGGACGTCTTCGTCGCGATGGCTCCCGGGTCAGAGGGCGGTTAGCCGCCCTATCCACCGGCGGAGTTGCCGATTAGGCTCACCGCCGTGACCGATCAGCCCATGTACGACGTCGAGTTCGTCGAGGACCGCAGCCGTCTCTCGACGTTCTTCCGCTACCTGCTCGCCATCCCCCACTTCATCGTGCTGTTCGTGTGGGGGCTGGTCGCCTACATCGCGGTGATCGTCGCGTGGTTCGCGATCGTCCTCACCGGCCAGTACCCCGCCGCCCTCTACTCGTTCGTGTACGGGTTGGCCCGCTACGCGGCGGCGGTCTACGCCTACGTCCACCTGCTGACCGACGAGTACCCGCCGTTCGGGCCGGACGTCGAGAGCTACCCGGCGCAGCTGAAGCTCCCGGACCAGCCGCTGCCCGAGTACGACCGCATCAAGACGCTGTTCCGCATCATCTTGATCATCCCGCCGGCGATCATCGCCTACGCCATGTCGATCGTCGCGGAGATCGGCGCGTTCCTGGCGTGGGTCCTGATCGTCGTCACCGGCAAGCAGAACAAGGGCCTGCAGGACTTCACGCAGCTCGGCCTCAGCTACCAGGTCCGGCTGCTGCCGTACTACATGCTGATGACCGAGACGTGGCCGTCGTTCACCAACCCCGACGGCGACGCGCTGCCGGGCGGCTTCGGCGGCCCCGAGCTGCCGGGCGCGCCGGCCACGTCGCCCGCCCCGCCGGCCGCGCCCGAGGCGCCGCGCGGCGGCGGCCTCAGCGGCGGCGACCCCCTGAACGGCTGACCTGAGCCGCAGGATCGCGTGGAGGTTCGCGCCGCGAACCTCCACAGTGCCTGGCGATCAACAGGTGTTCGAGCGGCCCGACCGACCACCGGGCCATGCTCCTCCCGGCCCCTCGGCAGGTCGCGCTGGCCGCCGCGTTGGCGGCGCTGCCGCTCGTCGCGCCGACCGCGGCGCGCGCCGACCTGCTGACCACGCGCGCCGGGACCGGCACCGCCGGCGCGATCGGCGAGGGCGTCCCCGCGCCCGCCGCGCAGCTCAACGGCCCGCGCGGCCTGGCCCGCATGGGCGACGGCTCGATCCTGATCGCCGACACGCTCGACAACAAGATCCGCAGGATCGCCCCGGACGGCACGATCACGACGGTCGCCGGCAACGGCACGGCGGGCGACGCGGGCGACGCCGGCCCGGCCGGCGCCGCGTTCCTCGACGGCCCGCGCGACGTCGCCCTCGCGCCCGACGGCGTGACGATCTACATCGCCGACACCGGCAACCACCGCATCCGCAAGGTGACGCCCGACGGCTCCATCACCGCGTTCATCGGCTCCGGCGTGGCGGGCGACGCGGGCGACGCGCAGCTCGCCGGCGACGCGCGGCTCGACACGCCGTCCGGGATCGCCGTGGAGCCCGACGGCCGCGTGCTGATCGCCGACACCCTCAACAACCGCGTCCGGGTCTACACGCCGTCCGACGGCAGGATCTGGGCGGCGGCGGGCACCGGCGTCGCGGGCGCGCTCGGCGACGGCGGCGACCCGAAGGTCGCGCAGCTCAACGGGCCGCAGGACGTGAGCGTCACCGCCGACGGCGGCTACCTGATCGCCGACACCACCAACAACAGGATCCGCGGCGTCGACGCCGCGGGCACGACGATCGCGACGGTCGCCGGGACCGGCACCGCGTGCTCGGCGACGCTCGGGTCGTTGTGCGGTGACTACGGCCCGGCGGACGGCGCGGGGCTCACCGCCCCGGCGGCCGTGCGGGCCGACGCGACCGGCACCGGCTTCCTGATCGCCGACACCGGCGACGACCGCGTCCGGCGCGTGTCGGGGACCGGCACGATCACGACGGTCGCGGGCTCCGGCGTCGCGTGCGCGAGCCCGACGCTGCTGTGCGGCGACGCCGGCCCGGCGGCGCTCGCGCTGCTGAGGGCGCCCAGCGGCGTGCTGGAGCAGCCGGACGGGACGTTGTTGGTGGCCGACACCGGCGACCACCGCCTGCGGGCGCGGATCCCGGATCCGCGGGGGCCGGCGGGCGCGGCGGGCGCCGGCGGCCTGGACGGCGCCGCCGGGCTCAGGGGCGCCGACGGCCTGAACGGGCTCGCCGGCCAGGACGGCCCGGTCGGCCCGGTGGCCAAGACGCCGCTGGCGATCGCCTTCGCCTCGGGCAGGCTGACCGGCCGCACGGCGCGGCCGACGGCGCCGCGCGTGGTCCTGACCGCGCCCGCGACCGTGACCGTCCGCGTCAAGCTCGGCACCCGCACCGTCGTCGCCAAGCGCCTCACCTTCCAGACGGCCGGACGCAAGCAGCTCCCGCTCGGGACGCTGAAGGCCGCGACCTACGCGGTGACGACGACCGCCACCGACGGCGCCACCCAGGCCGTCGACCGCGCGGCATTGCGCGTCCTGCCGGGGCGCTGAGGCGCCGGCCGCTACGGCGTCGCCACCCAGAACCGCGGCCCCGACCCCGACCGGCCCGCGCGGTCGTCGGGGTTGGCGAGCTTGCAGCGGTCCAGCGACAGGCAGCCGCACCCGATGCACTCGGTCAGGCCTGCCTTCAGGCGCTCCAGCTCGGAGATCCGCTCGTCGATCCGGTCCGACCAGCCCGCCGACAGCCGCGACCAGTCCGCCCGCGTCGGCGCGCGGTCCGGCGGCAGCTTGCCCAGCTCCACCCCGATCTCCTCCAGCGTCAGCCCGATCTTCTGCGCGAACACGATGAACGCGATCCGCCGCAGCACCGGCCGCGGATACCGCCGATGCCCCGATCCCGCCCGCTCGGACGCGATCAGCCCCCGCTCCTCGTAGAACCTCAGCGCGCTCGCGGCCACCCCGCTCCGCTTCGCGACCTCGCCGATCGGCAGCAGCGTCGACATGACGCTGAACCTTACTTGAGCTTGAAGCCTGCGCTACCGCAGCGGCAGCGGCGGCGGCTCGGGCGCGTCGATGTCCGGCGGCGGCGGGGCGGGCGTCGTCGGACGCAGGCCGACGGCCAGGAGGAACGCGGCGGCGATCGCGAGCGCCAGCGGCCAGCCGACGAGCGTGGCGTGCACGATGCCGGTCGAGGTCAGCGTGGTGAAGAGCACGAGGTTGACGACGCCGAGGTAGGCGGGTCCCGGCTGGCGGTCGACCGAGCTGTAGGCGACGAGGCCGAAGCCGGCGGCGACGATCAGCAGCTCCCAGCCCCAGGGGACGCCGCCGCCCTCGAGCCAGAGCTCGCGCGCGCCGCCGTACGCGTGGCCGGAGAGCGAGACCCAGTCGGTGGCCCAGGCCTGCAGCGAGAACGACAGCGCGATGCCCAGGACGGCCAGCCCGGCGGCGTTCACGAGCGCCACGCCGTGCCGGGGACGGCGGTCGCGGTTGCCGATCGCGGCGACCCCGAAGACGGCCATCTCGGCCAACAGGAGCCAGCGAAACGGCGAGATCGAGTCGGGCGTCGCCACCCAGCCGAGGCCGGTCAGCGCCGCCGACCCCGCGGCGATCGCCCCGACCAGCGTGCACACGGCGCTGTTGTGGCGGACCGAGAACGCGAAGCCCAGCAGCGCGACCGCCAGGAGCACGAGCGTCGCCGCGCGCAGCACCGGCACCACGTCGTTGGCGCCGACGCATCGCACGAGCGCGAGCAGGACGGCCGCCCACAGCGAGATCGTCGCCAGGTACAGCACCGACTGGTAGGCGCGCGGCTGGTCGCCCTCCATCGGCGCCAGCGTCGCCATCGCGCCGACGAACGCGAGCGCGACGGCGCCGTAGGCCAGGTGCACGCCGGGCGCCCACGCCTCCTGGAAGCGGAAGGCCAGCGTCCACACCAGCGTCACGAGCACGACGACGCCCGCGGCGATCACGTCGCCACGGAACGGCTTCGGGGTCAGGAGGGCCAGCACGCGAGGGCCTTCGCCGTGCGCTGGGCGCCTCCTGCCGGGGCTCGACGCCTACCCGAACGTGTCCGGGTCAGGACCGATCCGCTCGCCGCGGTCCAGGGCCTCGATCGCGGACACCTCGTCGCCGGTCAGCGTGAAGCCGAAGACGTCGAAGTTCTCCGCGATCCGCGACGGCGTCACGGACTTCGGGAAGACGACGTTGCCGAGCTGCAGGTGCCAGCGCAGCACGACCTGGCCGGCGGTCACCCCGTGGCGCTCGGCGATCTCGACCAGCGCCGGGTCGTCGAGCACCGCGCCCTGCGCCAGCGGCGACCAGGCCTCGGTGACGACGTTGAGGTCGGCGTGCTCGCGCCGCAGCCCCGGCTGCTGGAGGTAGGGGTGCAGCTCGATCTGGTTGACCACGGGCGCCACGCCGGTCTCGGCGACGATCCGCTCCAGGTGCGCCTGCTGGAAGTTCGACACGCCGATCGAGCGGGTCAGGCCCTCCTGCTGCAGCTCGACCAGCGCCTTCCAGGTCTCGACGTACCGGTCCTTGGACGGGACTGGCCAGTGGATCAGGTAGAGGTCGACGTGCGACATCTCCAGGCGCTCCAGCGACGCGTGCAGCGCGCGCTTGGCCTGGTCGTGTCCGTGGTCGTCGTTGAAGCACTTGGTCGTGATGTACACGTCCTCGCGCGCCAGCCCGGCGGCGCGCACGGCCTGCCCGACCTCGGCCTCGTTGTTGTACGCCTTGGCCGTGTCGATGTGGCGGTACCCCGTCTCCAGCGCGCGCAGCGTCACCTCGACGGTCTCCTCCGGCGGGACCTGGAAGACGCCGAAGCCGAGCTGGGGGATCTGCTCGCCGTCGCGCAGCTGGACGGTGGGAACGGTGGAAGGGGTCGAAGCCATGTCCCTCGCGCTTCCCGGCCACCGCTCGGGCTAACCCCGACCGGGTGCGAGTGCGCGCCCCCTCATCGCTAAGAGATGCTCACGTGTGCTCGGTCGGGGCCGACTGCCGCCCCGGCGCGGGCACCACGCGCCGCTCGTGGGTCCCGACGCCGATCGTGCGGTCGCCGGCCAGGACCTCGACGTCGAAGCGGTACTTGCGCTCGTCGGCGACCTCGCGCAGGACCGCCCGCGCCACGCACGCCGAGCCCTCGAAGGCGGCCGCGACGTGCTTGACGTTCACCTCGAACCCGACGGTCGCGGTCCCCGGCGCGATGTGCAGCAGCGCCAGCGAGGTCGCGGCGTACTCCATCATCGCGATCATCCCCGGCGTCGAGAGGACCGGCGTCGCCAGCGCGCCTCGAACGTCGGTCAATAGCACTCCCTCGGCGACGAACGCGTGCTCGTGGATCTCGGTCGTGCTCACCGGCGGCACGTTATCGTCCGCCGCCGCATGGACTTCGACTCCCGCTCCCCGGTGGTCGTTCTGGCCGGAGGCACCGGTGGCGCGAAGCTCGCCCGCGGGATGGCCGACGTGGCCGGAGACGACCTCGTCGTGATCGCCAACACCGGCGACGACGTCGAGATCTACGGTGCCTACGTGGCGCCCGACCCAGACCTGGTCGCCTTCTGGCTGGCCGACCGCATCGACGAGCGCGGCTGGGGCCTGGAGGACGACACCTTCAACGTCATGGACGGCCTGCGCGAGCTGGGCGTCGACGTGTGGTTCAACCTCGGCGACCGCGACCTCGCCTACGGCGTGCGCCGCGCCGAGCTGCTGGCCGAGGGCGTCCGCTACACCGACGCCGTCGGAGAGCTGACACGCGCGCTCGGCCTTTCGTCCGCCGTCCTGCCGATGGCCGACGCGCCCGTGCGCACCACGATCCGCTCCGGCGACCGCACGCTCGCCTTCCAGGAGTTCATGGTGCGCGAGCGCGCCCAGCCGCCGATCGACGACGTCCGCTACGAGGGCGCCGCGCAGGCGTCGCTGAGCCCCGAGGTCGCCGCGGCGCTGCGCAACGCGCGGGCGATCGTCGTCGGCCCGTCCAACCCGGTGATCTCGATCGGCCCGATCCTCGCCGTGCCCGGCATGGCGGAGGCGCTGCGCGAGTCGCCCGCGCCGGTCGTCGGGGTCTCCCCCGTCGTCGGCGGCCAGATCGTCAAGGGCCCGTCCGCGCCGTTTTTGACCTGGGCGGGCGTGGAGGTCAGCGCCGCCGGCGTGGCCGAGTACTACGGTGACCTGCTGGACGGCATCGTCTGCGACGAGGAGCTTCCGGCCGGCGGGCTGCCGTCGCTGCGCGTCGATACGCTGCTCAACGATGTTGCGCAGCGCCGCCGCGTGGCCACCGACGTGCTGAGCTTCGCCGAGGGGCTGCGCGGATGACGCCGGCCCGTCGCGGCAAGACCGTCGCGGTCCTGCCGGTCAAGCGCTTCGGCGCGGCCAAGCAGCGCCTCGAGGGCGACCTCACCGAGGGCACGCGCCGCGCGCTGGCCGAGGCGATGGTCACCGACGTGCTGATCGCGCTGCGCCGCGCCCAGGAGGTCGACGAGGTGCTGGTCGTCTCCGGCGAGACGATGGCCGTCGCGCTGGCCGGCGGCTACGACGCCGCCGCGGTCGTCGACGACCCCGACGACGCCGGCCACAGCGCGGCCGCGCTGCGCGGCGTCGAGGCCGCGGCCGAGCGCGGCGCCACGCGCGTCGTGCTGGTCCCGGGCGACTGCCCGGCGCTGGACCCGGCCGAGCTGGATCGCCTGCTGGCCTCCGCTCCGGCCGTGGTCGACCCGGGCGCGCCCGAGGTGATCGTCGTGCCCGACCGCCACGGCGACGGCACCAACGCGCTCGTGCTCGCGCCGCCGGACGCGATCCGGCCCGCGTTCGGCCCCGGCTCGCGCGAGCGCCACGAGCGCCTGGCCGCCGAGGCGGGCGCGACCGTGCGCGCGGTCGAGGTCGTGACGCTCGGCCTGGACGTCGACACCGCCGACGACCTCGCCGCGCTGAGCGCGGCGCTGCAGGACGTCCGCGGCGGCGCCTCGCACACGCGCGGGCTGCTCGCGCGCTTCGGGCGGGTCGGCGGACGGTGATCGGCGCCCGCGCGCTCCCCGGGCTTCCCGAGGTCCGCGAGGGCGACGACCTCGCGGCGCTGCTGGCCGCGGCGCGGGGCGACGCCGGCTTCGCCCCGGGAGACGTGCTGGTGGTCGCCCACAAGGTGGTGTCCAAGGCCGAGGGCCGCGTGGTCGCGCTGGACGACGTGACGCCCTCGCCGCGCGCGCTGGAGCTCGCGGCGCGCCTCGGCAAGGACGACCCCCGTCACGTCGAGGTCGTCCTGCGCGAGACCGCCGAGGTCGTCCGCGCCGAGCACGGCGTGCTGATCTCCCGCACCCACCACGGCTTCGTGTGCGCCAACGCCGGCGTCGACGCCTCCAACGCCGCGCGCGGCGACGAGCTGATCCTGCTGCCCGTCGATCCCGACGCGTCGGCCCGCGCGCTGCGCGCCGCCCTGCCCGGCCATCCGGCGGTCGTCGTCGCCGACTCCTTCGGCCGCGCCTGGCGCCACGGCCAGTGCGACGTCGCGGTCGGGATCGCCGGCCTCGCGCCGCTGGAGGACTTCCGCGGCGCCACCGACCGCGCGGGCCGCGAGCTGAAGGCGACGTGGATCGCGATCGCCGACCAGGCCGCCGCGGCCGCCGACCTCGCGCGCGCCGGCAAGGACGCGGGCGAGCCCGCGGTCGTCCTGACCGGTTTGGAACGCCACGTGCTACCCGTCGGCGACGACGGCCCGGGCGTCCAGGCGCTGGTACGGGCCCGGGAGGAAGACCTGTTCGGCTAGGGTGGCCAAGTGCTTCGCCTGGTCGCCGCCGAGCTGCGCCATCGCCGCGGCCGAGCGCTGGCGCTGTTGGCGGGGATCGCGGTGGCGACCGCCGCGTTCACGGTCCTGACCGGCGCCTCGGAGTCCTCGCGCCTGGAGGTCCGCGGGGCCGTCGCCCAGCACTTCCGTGGCACGTATGACCTGCTGGTCCGCCCGCCGCGGACCGTCAACGCGCTGGAGCGCCGGGCGGGGCTGGTGCAGCGCAGCTTCCTGGCCGGCACGTTCGGCGGCATCACGCTCAGCCAGCTCGACACGGTGCGCCACGCGCCCGGCGTCGCGGTCGCCGCGCCGCTGGCCGTGTACGGCTACATCATGCCGACCGCCGAGATCCCGCTGCCGGTGGCCGACGACCTGGAGGTCGACCCGCCCCGCCCGCGCGCGCTGTACCGGATCTCCACGCGCTGGACCGCCGACCGCGGCACCGTCCGGGTCAAGGACCCCGACTCGTCGATCTACGTCACGACCAACACGTTCGCCGCGGCGCCGCCGCGCGCGCCCGGCCAGTCGTCGCGCGTGCGCGCCACCGAGAACTTCGACACGTACGCCAGCGGGCCGGTCTGCCCCACGGCCGCCCACGCCTCGTCGGCCTTCGCGCCGCCGTCGCGCGCCTGGATGTGGTGCTGGTCGACCCGGAGCGGCCTGGCGCGGTTCGACGTCGGCCCCGTCGCGCGGCCCGCCGCCGCGATCGCCGGCCGCGTCGAGTTCCCGTTCCCGCTGCTGGTCGCGGGCATCGATCCCGCCGCCGAGGCGGCGCTGTCGGGCGCCGACCGCGCGACGGTGTCCGGGCGCTACCTGCGCGAGGGCGAGAAGCCGGCGCTGTCCGGCGGCGGCCGCGTCCGGACCGCGCCCGTGCTGATGGCGGCCTCCAGCGGGATCGACCTGCGCGCGGACCTGACCGTGCGCCGGCTGCCGGCGAGCGCCGCCAAGGCCTTCATGAACGCCCGCGACAACGCGACGGCGGCGCGGCGTGCGATCGAGCGCGGGCACGGCACGCGCGTCGTGCTGCGGGCGACGGTGACCGCCGAGGACGCCTACGCCGCGCTGCTGCGCGCGCAGCGCGCCAGGCCCCAGGACGTCAGCGCGCGCTGGATCGCCGGACCGTCCCGCTACGCGCTGGTCGGGCCCGACCGCGTGCGCGCGCTGCCGACCGGGACCGACCGCTACGCCTGGGGCGCCCAGTACAGCGCCAGCGGCGCGGGCACGGGCTTCACGACCGCGCCGGCGACCGGCCACGACGTCGGCTTCCGGCACGACGTCGGCTTCCGGCGCTTCACCGAGCACGTCGTCGGCTTCAGCGACCGCGGCTTCGCGCCGCTGTACGACGTCGTCGGGACGTTCGACCCGGCCCAGCTGGCCGACGCGCTCGACCCCAACGCGGCGCCGCTGAACCCGTTCCACCGCCCGGGCGCGCCCGCCGCCGACCCGGCCGCGGCGCGCTGGCTGCGCGGCGGCACGCTGGCGCCCGACGGCAACATGGCGGGCTACCTGATCCCGCCGCCGGCGCTGCTGACGACGATCGAGGCCGGGAGCGTGTTCGACGACGCGGCGGTCTACGGCCACGAGACCGCCGCGCAGGCGGCCGCGCCGATCAGCGTCATCCGCGTGCGCGTCGGCGGCGTGACCGGGCCGGACCAGGTCTCGCGCGAGCGGCTGCGGGTCGCCGCCGAGACGATCGCCAAGCGCACGGGCCTGCAGGTCGACGTCGTCTCGGGCGCGTCGCCGACCGCGGTCACCGTCGACCTGCCGGCGTCGCGCCTCGGCCGCCCCGCGGTCGCGCTGCGCGAGAGCTGGATGAAGAAGGGCGTGGCGACGGTGATCATGGACGCGGTCGACCGCAAGTCCTTGATCCTGTTCCTGTTGGTGTTGGTCGTCTGCGCGCTGTTCTGCGTCAACGCGACCGCGGCTGCAGTGCGCACGCGCGCGACCGAGTTGGGGGTGTTGGCCTGCGTCGGCTGGCGCCGCCGCCAGCTGTTCGCCTACATGCTGACCGAGGTCGGGCTGGTCGGCGTCGCGGCGGGCGTGGCCGGGACGCTCGTGGCGCTGCCAACGGGCGCGCTGCTCGGCCTGCCGGTGTCGGGCGCGCGGGCACTCCTGGCGGTCCCCGGCGCGACCGCGCTGGCGCTGCTGGCCGCGGCGGTCCCGGCGGCGCGGGCCGCGCGCAGCGACCCGCTGGCCGCGGTGCGTCCGGCGGTCCGCCCGCCGCGCTCGGCGCGCGGCGTCCGCAGCGTGCGCGGGCTGGCCGTGCGCAACCTGCTGCGCGTGCCGGGCCGGACCGTGCTCGGCGTGGTCTCGCTGGCCGTCGGCGTGGCGGCCCTGACCGCGCTGCTGGCGGTGACGACGTCGTTCCGCGGCGCGGTCGTCGGGACCGTGCTCGGCGACGCGGTCGCCGTGCAGGTGCGCACGGCCGATTACGTGGCGGCCGCCGCGACGCTCGTGCTCGGCGGGCTGGCGTGCGCCGATGTGCTGTACCTCAACTTGCGAGACCGCAGCGCGGAGATCGCGACGTTGCGCGCGACCGGCTGGCGCGAGCGCCAGCTCACGCGGTTGATCGCCGTCGAGGGCGCCGGCCTCGGCGTGCTGGGCGGCGTGCTCGGCGCGGCGGCCGGCCTCGGCGCGGCCGCGTGGTTCGCCGGCCGGCTGACGGGCGGGATGGCCGCGGCCGCCGCCGGCGCCGCGCTGCTGGCCGTGCTGATCGCGGTCCTCGCCTCCCTCCCGCCCGCCGCGCGGCTGCGGCGCCTGCCCACCGCGACCCTGTTGGCCGAGGAATGACCGCGACCGCGCCCCAGACCACCGGATCCCGCGTCCTGCTCGAGGACGTCCGCAAGACCTACAAGCTGGACGACGGCGCCGCGCTGACCGCCGCGGACGGCGTCTCGCTGGAGGTCGAGCCGGGGGCGTTGGTGGCCTTGACCGGGCCGTCGGGCTCGGGCAAGTCCACCATGCTGCATCTGGTCGGCGGGGTCGACGACGCCGACGGCGGCCGGATCGTCGTCGACGACCGCGAGGTGACCGCGCTGCGCGGCGACGCGCTGGCCGAGCACCGCCGCCACGTCGGCTTCGTCTTCCAGCGCTTCAACCTGCTCGGCGCGCTGACCGCACGCGACAACGTGCTCGCGCCGGTCGTCCCGTTCAAGACGGGCTTCGACCGCGTCGCCCGCGCCGACGCGCTGCTGGAGGCCGTCGGCCTCGCCGGCCGCGAGCGCTCGTTGCCGTCGCGGATGTCGGGCGGCCAGCAGCAGCGCGTGGCGATCGCCCGCGCGCTGATCTGGGAGCCCGGGCTGCTGCTGGCCGACGAGCCGACCGGCAACCTCGACTCGCGCACCGGCGCGGCGATCCTCGACCTGCTGCTGGACCTGCGCGCCCAGCGCGGGACGACGATCCTGCTGGCCACCCACGACCCGGTGGTCGCGTCGCGCTGCGACCGGCTCGTGCGCCTCCAGGACGGGCGCGTGACCGACGACGTCGACCTGCGCGGTGGCGGCGTGGACGTCGCGGCGTTGCTGGCTGGGCGATGATGGCGCGTGTGCTCCGCCTCCCCGCCGCCGCCGCGGCCGTCGCCCTCGGCCTGGCCGCCGCGGCCCCGCCGGCGGGCGCGATCTTCCATGGTGCGCCCGTGGCGGCCGCCGACGCGCCGTGGTCGGTCGCGCTGACCGGGATGTCGCTGGCCTGCGGCGGCGCGCTGATCGCGCCCGACCGCGTGCTCACGGCCGCGCACTGCGTGCAGGGCGCCAACCCGGACAAGCTGCGCGTCCGGCTCGGCGGCGACCGCTGGCCGACGGGACGCAAGCTCGCCTGGCGCGGCGCGTTCTTCCCGAAGGCCTACAGGATCGTGCCCTCGCCGGAGGCGCCCGGCGACCTGTCGCGCTCGGCGACGTTCGCCGACGTCGCGGTCATCGTCCTGCGCGACCGCGTGACGGACGTCGCGCCGCTGCCCCTGGCGACCGACGCCGCGCGGCCGGGCGAGGCCGCGCGCACGGTCGGCCGCGGGCGCACCGGCCCGCGTCCGGCACCGACGAGCGAGAGGCCGCGGGCCGCCGACCAGCAGGTCCTCGACCCGGCGGAATGCACCAAGGCCTACGGGTCGCTCTTCGCGGGCGGCGATCAGCTCTGCACCGAGGACCTCACGGCGACCGCCGCCCAGGCCTGCGCCGGCGACTCCGGCTCGCCCGTGCTCGTCCAGCGCGACGGCGCGCCCGCCGTCGCCGGCGTCGTCGCGTGGGGCAACGAGACCCAGGGCGACGACTGCGGCGACGGCCTGCCCGACGTCTCGGCGCGCGTCGCCGCCCACGCATCGCTGATCACCGGCGCCGCGCCCGCCCGGTTGGCGCCCCACGCCCGGCGCCGCGTGCGCGTCCGCCGCGCCGGCCACACGCTGCGCTGCGTCGTCGGCGCCTGGACGCCCTCCGACGCGACGTTCTCGATCCGCTGGTGGCGACGGACCGACCAGGCCCGCGTCATCACCGTCGGCGGCACCCGCCGCACGCGCCGCGCCTCGCCGACCGCCAAGCTCGGCTGCTCGGTCACCGCCCGCACCGCCGGCGGCTGGGCGACCGAGGACTCCTACAACCTGCTCTAGCGCTCAGGCTCCTCGCGTGGAAGGATGCGCAGCGGATTCGACCGATGCGCCGCCGCCTCCACACCACGCTGGTCTACTTCGGGCTCGCCGAGGATCCGGACCTCGACGCCCGGCTCCGCGAGCGCGAGCTGTCCGGCGCCTGGGAGATCGTGGGCGGCGTGGGCGGCGTCGCGCTCCCGATGCTCGCGGTGGCGGCCCTCTGGGCGCTGGCGAGGCTCGTCGGCGTCGACACCGGCCTGACCGAGCTGGCGATCGCCGAGGGCCTGCTCGTGCTCCTCTTCGCGATGGCCCAGCTGCTCGGCGACGAGCAGACGTCGGAGCGGCGCGCGCGGCGCTCGCCGTGGCGCGAGTGGGGCGAGCACCTGAGCGGGATCGTCGTCCTCTGGTCCCTCGTCTTCCTCGCCGTCGCCCTGCTCGGCCACCGCCCCACCGCCGAGAGCCTCGGCGCGATCGGCTTGTGGTGCGCGAGCATCACGGTCGTCGACGCCGTCCGCTTCGCCTGGCGCGCGCTGCGCGGCGCGCGGACGAGCTAGCTGCTAGCCCAGCGACTCGACCTTCAGGTCCCGCGTGCCCGAGGGCGTCGAGACCTGCACCACGTCGCCCGGCGCCGAGCCGATCAGGGCCTTGGCGACCGGCGACTCGGCGGAGAGCTTGCCGGTCTTCAGGTCGGCCTCGGTCGGGCCCACGATCGTGTAGGAGTTGGTGCGGCCGGAGGTGACGTCGGTGACGTTGACGGTCGCCCCGAAGGTGACGACGGTCGCGTCGGCGTCGGACTCGACGACGGTCGCGTTGCGCAGGCGCTCGGTGAGACGGGCGATCTTCGTCTCGAGGTGCGCCTGGTCCTCCTTGGCGGCGTGGTACTCCGCGTTCTCGGAGAGGTCGCCGAGCTCGCGCGCGACGAGGATGCGCTGCGCGATCGCACGACGGCCCTCGCCCTCGAGCTCCTCCAGCTCGTTCTTCAGCTGTGCCAATCCCTCGCGGGTGATCGCTTCGGCCATCCGGACAACCTATCGCGGACGCGTCAGCAGCTACCGTCCAGGGCGTATGGGCCGTTCCCGTCGTCGTGCGCGCGCCGCTGGCGCGCCCGTCACCTCCCCCGCTCCCGCCACCGTCGACCCGCGCGTGCTGCGCAAGACGCTCGGCGCCTACCTCGCGGGCGCGGTCGTCCTGGCGGTCCTCGTGCTGCTCGGGATCCTCATCCTGCAGGGCACGCTCGGCCCGTGGGTGGTCCTCGTCGCCGACGCGATCGCGGGCTTCGCGCTCTACCGATGGGCCCAGACGCGCCTGGCCGACCTGCCGCTGTCCGACGAGGACCGGATCATGCAGACGCTCGCCGGCGGCCTGCTCGCCATGGTCTTCCTGTTCGCCGCGGTCGCCGCGGTCGTGATCACCGTCAGCTAGCGGCGCGCGCCTACGCCACGCGCGCGGCGCCCAGCGGGTGCTCGTGGAGGATGTCGTACAACGTGCTCCGCTCCGCCGCCGGGCGCCCCGCGGCGTGCGCGGCGGCGATCAGCTCCGGGGGGTCGAGCTTGACGCCGTGGTAGCTGCCGGCCAGGCGGCTGATCGACTCTTCCATGAGGGTGCCGCCGAGGTCGTTGACGCCCCAGCGCAGGGCCTCGGTGGCGGCGTCCAGGCCCATCTTGACCCAGGAGGCCTGCACGTTGGTGATGGTCTTGCCCAGCGCCAGGCGGAAGACGGCGGTGTGCTTGAGGTTCTCCTCGCGGGAGATCTCCTCCACGCCGTGCGTGCGGCCCAGCAGGGTCATGAACGGGATGAACGACAGCGGGACGAACTCGGTGATCCCGCCGGTGCGCTCTTGCAGCTCGCGGATCACCGTCAGGTGCTGGGCCAGCTCCCACGGCTCCTCGATGTGCCCGAACATCACCGTGCTCGTGGAACGCAGCCCGGCGCGGTGGCTGGCCTCGATGACCTCGACCCAGCGGGCCACCGGCAGCTTGTTGGGGCTGATGCGCTCGCGCACCCCGTCGTGCAGCACTTCGGCCGCCGTGCCGGGGGTGGAGCCCAGCCCGGCGTCGCGCAGGGCGGCGAAGATCTCGCTCAGCGGCGCTCCGGAGATGTCCTGCATGTGGGCGATCTCCATCGGCGAATAGGCATGCAGGTGCAGGTGCGAGGCCTCGTCCTTGGCCACGCGCAACCACTTCAGGTACTCCTCGAAGTCCCAGTCCGGGTGGATGCCCGACTGCATGCACAACTCGGTCGCCCCGTAGTCCACCGCCTCCCGCACGCGCCGGCGGAACTCCTCCTCGGAGTGCTGATAGGCATCGGGCGAGCGCTTGCCTTGGCCGAACCCGCAGAACGCGCAGCCGACCGTGCACACGTTGCTCACGTTGATGTTGCGGTTGACCACAAAGGTCACCGTGTCGCCCGCCAGCTCGGCGCGCAGCTCGTCGGCCGCGGCGCGCATCTCCTCGATCGCGCCCGCGTCCGTGGTCGCGAACATCGCCGTCAGCTCCTCCAACGACAACGCCTCGCCGGAGCGGGCGCGCGCCGTCGCCGGGCCGACCAAGTCGTTGTTGATGACAAACGGCGCCTCGGTCCGCCCCGAGCCCCGCCGCGGGATGAACGACCAGTACTTGACCGTGATCGTGTCCAACACCGCCCGCGAGACCCAATCGGCATCGATGTACTTGCCGTAGACGCACAGGCGCTCGGTCAGCGCGACGCCATCGGCCGCCAGGCGCTTGCGCACCTGATGCGGCGACGGGAACGGATGCTCCGGAGAGATGTGGTCGCCGTTGGCCGACAGCCCACCGAGATCGGTCGCGCCCGCCGCCACCAGCTCCGGCCAATGCTCCGACAGGTTCGGCGGGACCTGGATGCCGACGTCGGGCATCAGCTCGCGCGCGACGCGGATGACGTCGACGATGTCCTCCAGCGAGACGGGAGTCGCCCAGTCGGGCACGCCGTGGACGGGCACGTCACGCAACCCGGTGCGCCAGAAGCGCTCCGCGGCATCCGAAGCGATGTCGGCGGGCTCCTCGCCGTAGTACTTCCGGTGGGGGACGAAGTTCTGGAGGATGACCTCCTGCAGGTGCCCGTGCTCGGCGTGCACCTCCGCCAACGCGCGCAGCGCGTCGTGGCGATCCTCGCGCGTCTCGCCGATCCCCAACAGGATCCCGCTCGTGAACGGGATCTTCAGCTCGCCCGCCCAGCGGATCGTCTGCAGGCGCAACGCCGGGTCCTTGGTCGGCGACCCCTGATGAGCGACGAGGTCGTCCCGGGTCGACTCCACCATCAACCCCTGCGACGCCGTCACCTCACGCAACCGCCCAAGCTCCTCACGCGTCACCGCGCCGAGGTTCGTGTGCGGCAACAACCCACGCTCCAACGCCCGCTCGCAACACCACACCACGTAGGCGACGAAATCCTCGAAGCCCAACTCCGCCAACCGCGCCCGAACCCCCGCATGATGCCCCGGGTCGTCGCCGGTCAGGATCAACAGCTCCTTCACCGACCGCTTCGACGCCCGATCCAGCAGCGCGATGACCTCATCGGGCGTGTGCAGATGGGTCTGGTGCGTCTGGAAGGCGCAGTACTTGCAATGCGAGACACACGTCCGCGACAGCGACAGGGTCACGTTGCGCGAGAAGGTCACACGACGACGCACCTGCCTGATCCTACGACGCGGCCGTCGCTACCCTCCCGCGCCGATGTCGCGCCGCCCCCTCGTCCCCATCCTGCTGACCGCCTTGCTCGCGCTCGTCGCGGGCGGCTGCGGCACCTCGAACCCCAGCGACAGCCGTCCCGATCAGGACGCCAAGCTGCTGCTGGACTTCTCGCCCAACGCGGTCCATGCGGGCATCTACCTCGCGATCCAGCGCGGCTACGACGACGCCGAGGGCGTCCATCTCGACGTCCAGCCGCCCGGCCAGTCGACCGACGGGATCAAGGCGGTGCTGTCCGGCCAGGAGGACATGGCGCTGGTCGACATCCACGACCTGGCGATCGCGCAGGGCAAGGGCAAGGACGTGGTCGGCGTGATGGCGATGGTCCAGACGCCGTTGGCCGCCGTGCTCGCGCAGCCCGACGTGCGGCGCCCGCGCGACCTCGAGGGCCGCAAGGTCGGCGTGACCGGCCTGCCCTCCGACGACGCCGTGCTGGCCTCGATCGTCAAGGGCGACGGCGGCGACCCCGCCAAGGTCAAGAAGGTGACCGTCGGCTTCAACGCCGTCCAGGCGCTGCTGAGCCGCAAGGTCAGCGGGGCGACCGCCTTCTGGAACGTCGAGGGCGTCGCGCTGAAGGAGAAGCGCCCCGGCATGAGGTCGTTCCAGGTCGACGACTACGGCGCGCCCTCCTACCCCGAGCTGGTCCTCGTGACCTCCCGGGAGACGTTGGAGACCAACGCCCCCGTCGTCCGCGCCACGATCCGCGCCCTGCGTCGCGGCTACGAAGGCGCGATCAACGACCCCGAGTCGGCCGTGAGCGCCCTCACCGACGCCGACCCGACGCTCAAGCGCGACCTGACCTCCAAGGAGCTCGACGCGGTCTCGCCCTCCTTCACCGCCGGCGCCGACTTCTACGGCCAGCTTCAGCCCTCCGTCCTGGCCCGGTGGGCGACCTGGGAGCAGCGGTTCGGGATCGTCACGGCCAAGCCGGACATCGCGAAGATGTTCGACACCTCGATCGCCAAGACCGGGCTGAAGCAGGACCCGGACGCGTAGGGGGCGTCCGGCGCGGGCCTCGCGGGGCCGTCGGGAGCCGCGCGCTACTGCGAGCGGATGCGCTGGAACTCCTGGCGCACCGACTCGGGCCGACCCCACATCTGGACGACCTCGACGCGACCGGAGCGGACCTCGCGGACGGCGATCTCGCCGTCGAGGCCGGCCTGGTCGAGGAGCTTGAGGGCGCCGTGGACGGCGGGGGCGGCGGAGGCGTGGCCGAAGCGGTGGGCCACGAGGATGCGCCAGTGCCAGTCGTGCTTGGAGTAGGGCTGGGCGTTGACCGTCGCGAGGTAGACGGCGGCGTCGACGTAGCGCTCCTCGTCGAAGATCCGGACGTCGATCTCCAGATCGGTCCAGTCGTCCGGCAGGGAGGCGAGAACTTCGTTGAAGGTGTCGGCGAGGCCCATGGTGCCCTGCAATGTAGCTAGAACGACACCAGGCCGAAGGCGTCCAACAACAGGAGCACGTTCAGCACGCTGATGATCGCCGCGACGATGCCCGCGACCGCCGTCGTCAGCGGCCGGTTGACCAGCGCGCCCATCACGTCCTTGCGGCGCGTGAGCAGCACGAGCGGGATCAGCGCGAACGGGATCCCGAACGACAGCACGACCTGGGAGATCACCAAGGCCTTGGTCGGGTCGACGCCGATCGCCAGCACGACCAGCGCGGGCGCCATCGTCACCGTGCGCCGCAGCGCCAGCGGGATCGTCCGCGCGATGAAGCCCTGCATGACGACCTGGCCGGCGTAGGTGCCGACCGACGACGAGGCGAAGCCGGCGGCCAGCAGCGCCAGCGCGAAGGCGATCGCGGCCGACGGCCCGACCAGCTGCTTGAACCCGGCGTGGGCCTTCTCGATCGTGTCGACGTCGCCACCGCCGTGGCCGAAGAACAGCGACGCGGCGATCACCAGCATCGACATGTTGATCAACCCGGCGAGCGTCATCGCGATCGTGACGTCCACGCGGTTGAAGCGCAGCAGCACGCGCTTCTCCGCGTCGTCCTTGGCCGGCACCCGGTTCTGGGTCAGCGCCGAGTGCAGGTAGATGACGTGCGGCATGACCGTCGCGCCGAGGATGCCGACGGCCAGCAGCAGCGAGTCGGAGCCGTCGAACTTCGGGACGAAGCCCTTGGCCGCCTCCCCCGCGTCGAAGCCGATCTTCAACGTGTCGTACAGGAAGCCGAGCAGGATGACCGCGAGGAAGCCCATGATCGCGGTCTCGAAGCGCCGGTAGCCCTTGGACTGCAGCCCGAGGATCGCGAACGCCGCGACCGCGGTGATCAGGCCCGCGGGCAGCAGCGGGATGTCGAACAGCAGGTTCAGCGCGATCGCCGCGCCGACGAACTCCGCGAGGTCGGTGGCCATCGCGATCAGCTCGGCCTGGATCCAGAGCCCGTAGGTGACCGGGCGCGGGAAGTGCTCGCGCGCCAGCTCGGGCAGGTTGCGCCCGGTCGCGATGCCGACCTTCGCCGAGAGGTTCTGGATCAGCATGGCCATCAGGTTGGCCCCCAACAGCACCCACAACAGCAGGTACCCGTACTTGGAGCCGCCCGCGATGTTGGTGGCGAAGTTGCCCGGGTCGACGTAGGCGATGCAGGCGACGAACGCGGGACCCAGCAGCGCGAGGCGCGCGGCCAGGCCGCGGCGCGTGGTCAGCCGGTGGCGGTCGGCACGGCGCAGCGCCTGCGGCGTCGGGAGCGCGGCGGCGTCCGCGCCGCCGCCGAGGCCCTCGCCGCCGGGCGGCGGAGCCGTCACGCGCCCACCTCCACGCGCATCGCCGCGGCCAGCCGGCCGCCGAGCGGATGGACCTCGTCGGAGTCGCCGAAGCGGGCGAAGACCGGCCCGCCGAAGGGCTGCTTGTCGATGATCGCGAACGTCTCCCCCGGCGAGATCCCACGGGCGCCGAGGTAGCGGAGCATCTCGGGGTCGGAGTCCGACACGCGCACGAAGCGTCCGGTGTCCCCGACCGTCAGCGTGTCCATGCCGACGGTGGCGAGCTCGACGATCCGCAGGTCCGCGTCCGGGATCGGGTCGCCGTGCGGGTCGTGCGTGGGATGCCCGAGCTTGGCGGCGATCAGCTCCTCCAGCTCCTCGGACAGCACGTGCTCGAGCACCTCGGCCTCGTCGTGGACGCGGTCCCACGGCACGCCGAGCTCCTCGGCCAGGTAGCGCTCCAGCAGGCGGTGGTGGCGCAGGACCTCCAACGCGACGCTGAGCCCGCGCTCGGTCAGCACGACGCCCCGGTAGGGCACGTGCTCGACCAGGCCGAGGCCGTCGAGCTTCTTGACCATCGACGACGCGGATGCCGCCGAGACGCCCATGCGCTCGGCCAGGGCGTTGGTGGAGACCGCGCTGCCCTTCTCGCAGCGCTGCTCCAGCGAGTAGATGGCCTTGGCGTAGTCCTGGACGGCGGAAGAGACTTCGAGCGTCATCGTGAAACAGAGTTTAGCCAAGACTGAAAAAGTCTTCAACGGACGTCCGACCGGCGCCTCGTATGCTCGGAGCCATGGCCACCGTCGATGCCCTCCGAGCCGGCTACGACGCCTGCGTCGCCGGCGCCGCGCTGGTCGACCGCTCCGAGGCCGGCAAGCTGCTGCTGACCGGCCCCCAGGCCCGCGAGTTCCTCGACGGCCAGGTCTCCAACGACATCGCCAAGCTCGACGCCGGGCACGGCCGCTACGCGACGTTGTTGACCAACAAGGGCCGGATGCTCGCCGACCTGCGCGCGCTGGCCCTCCAGGACGACGCGCTCCTGCTCGTCACCGAGCGCCCCGCGCTCCAGGCGCTGTTCGACCAGATCCGGCGCGGGCTGATCGGCTGGCAGGCGCAGCTGCACAAGCGCACGCTCCAGCTCGCGCTCTTCTCGCTGATCGGGCCGAAGGCCGAGGACGTCGCGCGCGCGGCGGGCCTGCCGATCCCGGGCGCCGAGGAGCACGACGTCGTCGCCTATGACGGCGACGGCGCGGTCGTGCGCACCGACCTCGGCCTCGACGTCCTGCCCACCGCCGAGCACGCCGACGCCACGCGCGACGCGCTGCTGGCCGCCGGCGCGGTCGCGACCTCCGAGGACGCCGCGGAGATCGTCCGCGTCGAGTCCGGCCGCCCGCGCTTCGGCCGCGACGCCGACGAGAGCGCGATGCCCGAGGAGGCCGGCATCGTCGACCGCGCGGTCTCGTTCCAGAAGGGCTGCTACGTCGGCCAGGAGACCGTCGCGCGCCTGCACTGGAAGGGCAAGCCGAACCGCCACCTGCGCGGCCTGCGCGCCGACGCGCCGCTGACGCCCGGGACGCCCGTGCTGCTCGGCGACCGCGAGATCGGCCGCGTCGGCACCGCCGTCGTCTCCCCGCGCCTGGGCCCCATCGCCCTGGCGATCCTGCGCCGCGAGGCCGAGCCGGGCGGGACCGTCCGCGCCGGCGACGCCGACGTGCGGGTCGTCGCCCTGCCGTTCGCCTGACCGACGTTTCTCCCACCAGGGGCAAAACGCCCGCCGTGAGCCTCCGGTCTCCATCGGTGAAGCACCTGCTCACAAACCAACACGGAGGTGTCGCACACGATGCAGCGCAAGGGATGGTCGGCCGGAGCGGTCGCGGCGGTGGCCGCGCTGGGCCTCGCGGCAGGCAGCGGGACGGCGTTCGCCGCCGACAACGGCGTGCCGGCGGGCAAGGCCGAGCACGCGGTCTGGGATCTCGACGTCACCGGGACCTACACGGTCGCCGGCGCGGTCCCGACCCACCAGCGCGAGGAGCGCTGGGTGACCGCCGACGCCGGCCACACGGTGGTGACCGACGTGGCGAGCGGCACGATGTCCAGCGAGGCGTTCCAGGACGCGACCGGCATCTTCAACTACAACGCCGGCATCGACACGGTGTTCTCGTCCGGGCCGCAGCCCGAGTGGCTGTCGATCTGGTCGCGGGCCGTCGAGGCGCAGTTCGAGCGCTACAAGCTCAACAACGGCCGCCTCAAGAAGGCCGGGCTGACGACCTTCCAGGGCAAGACCGTCCTGCGGCTGAAGTCGCCGGGCGACGTCTCGGGCGACGAGCCGGGCGACAAGGTCCGCCTCGACGACCTGGTCGATCCCGACACGCTCGCGCCGCTGCGCAGGATCACCGACGTGACGACCGCCGGGGGCAAGACGCTGCACCAGGTCTCCACGCAGGTCTCCTTCGAGGTCGTCGACACGGCGAGCCTCCCGCCGCAGGCGCTGCGCTTCGGCGACCACCCGGGTGCCAAGCACTCCGGCGGCGCGGCGAGCGCGACCAAGAACAAGGCCAAGACCAAGGCCAAGGTCAAGGTCAAGAAGAAGACCAAGGCCAAGCACAAGGCCGCGACCCGCAAGGCGAGCAGCCGGCGATGACCACCGCGGCCCGGGCGGGCGGCGCTTCGCGCGCCGCCCGCCGCCGCCGGCTCGCCACGGCCGCCGCGGGGCTCCTCGCGGCGGCGGTGCTCGTCGCGCCCGCGGGCGCCCAGGCGCGTGGCGGCGGCCCCGCGCCCGTCCGGGTCTGCGCGGAGCGGGCGATCGTGCGCGAGACGCCGGGCGGCCTGGTCATCGGCGTGCTCGAGGAGGGCGACCCGGTGCGGGTGCTCAAGCGCAGCCGCGATCGCGTCTGGGTGCGCGTCGCCAACAACCTGCCGGCCGTCGGCTGGATCAAGGCCAAGGCGATCCGTGGCCGCTGACGCCCACCCCACCCCTGCGCCGGGCGGCCGGCGGCTGCGCGGCGTCGACGACGAGCGCCTCGTCGCGCTCGTCCGCGACGGCCGCGACGACGCGTTCGTCGAGCTCTGCCGCCGCCACGAGCCGCGGCTGCGCCGGCTGGCGACCCGCATCCTCAAGGACCCGCACCTGGCCGAGGACATCGTCCAGGAGGGCCTGTGGCGCGCCCACCGCGCGCTGCTGCGCGACCGCCGCGAGGTCCGCCTCAAGCCCTGGCTGGCCCAGATCGTGCGCAACTGCGCGCTGGACGAGCTCGGCCGCCGCCCGCAGGTCCTCGTCGAGCTGCACGACGAGCACGCCGCGCGTGACGCCGACCCGCACGACACGCTCGGGCGGCGCGCCGACGCCCGGCAGCTGCTCGCCGACCTCACCACGCTGCCGCCCGCCCAGCGCCACGCGCTCGTCCGGCGCGAGCTCGACGGCGTGCCGCACGAGCAGATCGCCGCCGAGCTGGACATCACCGCGGGCGCGTCGCGGAACCTCGTCCATCGCGCGCGCACGAACCTGACGCGGCTCTCGCACGCCCGCGAGGCGGCGTGCGTCTCCGTCCAGCGCGACCTGCTCGCCGCCCACGACGAGCGCCGCCGCGCGTCGGTGGCGACCTACCGCCACCTCGCGGGCTGCCCGAGCTGCCGCGCCTACCGGCGCCGCCTGCACGTCTGCCGCCAGGTGATGGCCGCGACGCTCCTGCCTCCGGGCCTGCTCGTCGGCGCGGCGCTGGCGGTCAAGGCGGGGGTCTTGGGCGTCCTGCCGGGCGCGGGCGCGGGCGCCGGCGTCTCGGCCAAGCCCGCCGCGCTGGCGGCCGCCACCGCGCTGGTGGCGGGCGGCGCCGCGACGCTCGGCGCCGTCCACGTCGCGATGCCCGGCGACCGCAGCCCGCTCGCCGTCCAGAGCGCGGCGATCCCCGGCCACCGCGTCGAGCGCGGCCAGCCCCTGCCCGCCGCGACCGCCGTCGTCAGCCACCGGCTCGAGGCGGGCGCGACCGTGCCGCGCCAGATCCGCCTGCGCTGCCCGGCGGGCATGGTCGCCGCGGGCCTGATCCCGAACCCCGACACCCGGCTCTCCCGCGCCTACGACCCGTCCAGCCACCCCGGCGACCGCGTGGTGACGATCAACCTCCGCGCGGCGAAGCCGCTGCGCACCGCGGCCACGATCGCGACCGTCTGCCGCACGCACGTCGGGCCCTGAGGCAGGCGAGCGCGCCGGCCCCTGGCGCGAGGCGGTCGCGTCCGTCCGAGCGACCGGCCTCGCGCCAGCGACCGGAGCGCTGCCGCCGGACCGCGCGCCCAGCCCCTCAGCCGCTGCTGGGCGCGCGTCCTGCGACCGGCGTGACGAACCCCTTGCGGGAGGTCCCTCTCGTCGTTTCCGCTCGCGGCGATCCTTGCCGCGTCAACCGACACGCCGTCGCCCCGAGGCTCCGGCAGCACGGCTGCAACTTCCTTGGCAGATCTTGCACAACTTCTTGCGGCTGCGCGCTCGAACATACGCTGACCCGTCCCCCAGATCGGGGGAGTCGACCTGTCCGGACGCGGACGGCCGGTACGGGGCCGAAGCGCGTGATGCTAGCCCGCGGCCAGCGCGCGGCCCACGAACCTCTCGACCCGCGCACGCCCCGTCTCGCCGCTCAACGGCAGCTCCAGCGACGGATGGCCGGCCAGCCACGTCGTGGCGATCCGCAGCGCGGCGACCTCGTCGGGCGTCGCGGTCGCCGTCGCGCCGCGACCGTCGCCTCCGCGCAGCGCCGCCTCGGTACGCGCCCACACGTCGTCGGGCGACGTCAGCGGCGCCCAGCCGGCCACGCGCCCGCCGACCAGCCAGAGCGCGTCGAAGACCGCGCGCTCCGGGTGCGAGGCCAGCACGAGCCGCGGCCGCGCGTGCGTCGCCGACACCGCGTCGCCCAACCGCTCCAACAACACCGCGATCCGCGCGCGGCGGCGGCGCAGCCACGCCGCGCGCTCGAAGCGCTCCTCCGCGGCGGCCGCGCGCATCTCGGCGTCCAGGTGCGACAACAACGCCGGACGGCCGGACGACGCGTCGTCGGCCGTGAACAGCGCCAGCGCCGCGTCCAGCCGCCGCCGGTAGGCGTTGGGGTCCAGGTCGCCCAGGCACGGCGACAGGCAGCGCCCCATCTGCCCGTAGGCGCTCGGGAACTCGCGCCGCTTCATCCCGCGCCCGCAGTGGCGCAGCGCGAACAGCGACTGCAGCTGCTCCATCAGCTCCAGCGCCGCGAACCGGCCGCGCAGCGGCCCCACGTTGACCGCCAGCCCGGGCGCCGGCTCCGGGGCCACCTCCAGGACCGGGAACGCGATGTCCAGGCGGCAGCGCAGGTACACCCACGTGTCCTCGTGCTTCATCCGCTCGTTGCCCGGCGGGCGCAGCTCGCGGATCAGCTCGTGCTCGCGCAGCAAGGCCCCCAACTCGGACCGCGTCTCCTCCCAGTCGACCGTCTCGGCCTGCGCGACCCAGCCGGTGTCGGGCGACGACGGCCGGAAGTGCGCCTTGGCCCGCGCGCGGATGTCCACCGACTTGCCCACGTACAGCGGCTGGCCGGCGGAGTTGCGGAAGATGTAGACGCCCGGCTCGGACGGCAGCGCCGAGCAGTCGACCTTGCGCCGCCGCGTCCCGAGCATCGACACGCCGCCGTCGGTCCGCCCGCCCCGCGACGTCCGCCGCCGCCTGGATCGCAGCAGCGACAGCGCGCCCGCGACCGACCCCGCGTGCGCGCACAGCCGCGGGAACAGCGCGCAGAACACGCGCGCGCACGTCTCGGCGTCGGCCAGCGCGCGGTGCGTCGTCTCGACCTCGATGCCCAGCGACTCGGCCAGCGGCGCGAGCTTGCGCTGCCGGGCCAGCGGGTGCAGCTGGCGCGCCAGCGCGACCGTGCACAGCGTCGGCGGATCCGGCCACGCCGCGCCCGCGCGCGTGAAGGCCTGCGCGAGCACGCGGCGGTCGAACGACGCGTTGTGGGCCACCAGCACGCGCCCCTCCATCTGCTCGGCCAGCTCGGGCAGCGTCGCCTCCGCGGGCGGCGCCGCGTCGACCATGTCCTGCGTGACGCCGGTGAAGCGCTGGATCCCGCGCGACAGCGGCATCCGCACCGGCACGAGCGTCTCCCAGCGGTCGTGCAGCTCGCCGCCGCCGACGAGCACCGCGCCGATCTCGGTCACCTCGCAGCGGTCGCCGCCCAACCCGTTGGTCTCGGTGTCGACCACGAGGAACTCCGTCGTGGCGAGCGGGGCGTCGAGCAGCGATGAGGCGGTGGCGAGCATGCGAACGTGTGTTTGTACTCCGGCCCCCGGACGCCACGGATCCGACCTTGCGCGACGGTGTGACCGCCGATGCGGCTACCGTCACAGGGCATGACCACGTACGCCCCGCACGACGCGACCCTGGACGAGCGCACCCGCACGGCCTGGGGCGCCTACCGCGACGAGCTCGCGGACCTCAGCGGCAAGGCGTACGACGAGGCCGAGAACACGGCCTGGGAGCGCCTCCAGGAGACCCTCCGAGACATCGAGGGTGACCGCGCCGCGCTGCACATCGGTGGAGACACCGAACACTAAGATCCTCCCTGACCAACCGGACGATGGCGCGAAGCGCGCCGACCGGCTAGGGTTCCGCGCGGGTTGCTCGTTCACCGGCCTTCGGGCGAGGGTACGGACGACGATCCGGGTCGAGGATGAGGAGCCATAGGCCACCACTGCTGAGCGGGACCGGACGCCGTGCGTCGGCGCTGACCTGCGCGTTGATCGCCGCGGGCGCCCTCGCGTCGTGCGGCAACGGCGGTCGCGACAAGTACGCCAACGCGCAGCGGCCCCCGCGCCCGATCGTGATCTCGGCGTCGATCAACGACAGGTCGATCGTCGTCTCCCCGCGCAAGTTCGGCGCGGGCCCGATCACGCTGATCATCTCCAACCAGTCGGCCGCCTCCCAGCAGGTGACGCTGGAGACCGAGGACGATCCCGGCGGGTCGAGCCCGGGCGAGAAGGCGATCGAGACCGGCCCGATCAACCCGCGCGAGACCGCGTCGGTGAAGGGCAGCGTCAACCAGGGCACCTACACCCTCCACGTCGGCGGCGACGACATCCACGCCGCCCGCGTCGTCGTCGGCAAGGAACGGCCGTCGGCGCAGAACGACCTGCTCCAGCCGTAGCGGTCGCGACGGCGTGCGAGGATGTCGGCCGTGCGCCTCCTCGCCGTCCCGCTGACCCTCGCCGTCGCGCTCGCCGGCACCGCGGCCGCGCCCCTGGCCGGCGCCGCGCCGACCGACTCGCAGAAGGTCTTCACGCAGAAGCTGCTCGACGACGCCAAGACGAGCGCGGGCGTCAAGAAGATGCTCACCGACAAGACCGCGATCGTCGATCCGCGGTCGGGCTTCGTGGACGTCACCGGCGACGGCCGCCAGGACGCGGTCATCCTCGTCTCGACCGGCGGCGCGGCCGGCAACGTCGCGCTCTACGTCTTCTCCACCCACGGCCAGGCGACCGGCGACACCGACAGCTCGACGTCGCTGAAGGTCGTCTTCCGCCTCCAGTCGCTCTACGACGCGTCGCTGCGCATCAACGGCACGACGATCTCGGTGCTGGAGCCGCGCTGGTCCAAGGGCGACGACCTCTGCTGCCCCAAGAAGCTGCGCGAGCGCGACTACGCCTTCGACGCCAAGGCGCTGACGTTCCGGCGCGTGGCCGACAAGGACACGCCGTTCACGAGCGGCAAGTAGGCGCGGCCGCGGGCCGCGCCGCACCGGTCACATAGCCGGCGCAAATCTTTGCTTGCGCAACGGCTGCACATCGGCAACACTTGCTTTCGTGCACGCAAGCGATGCGTCGACGGAAGCGACCCGGGAGGCGACCCCCGCCGCCCTGGCGGCCGAGCTGCTGGACCTGTGGCGCGTGATCCTCAAGGGCTCCACGCGCGACCTGTACAAGCTGCTGGCCGAGATCGACCTGTCGATGACGCAGCTGAAGCTGCTGCACGTCCTCGTCGAGTGCGAGACCGAGATCTCGGTCAAGGAGCTCGCCGAGGCGATGAGCATGTCCCTCCCCAACGCCTCCCGGACCGTCGACGGCCTGCTCCAGCGCGGGCTCGTCGAGCGCCGGGAGGACGAGCACGACCGGCGGATCAAGCGCGTGGGCGCCACCGAGAAGACCCGCGTGCTGGTCGATCGCGTCGACACCGCGCGGCTCCAGGGCCTCGAGTGCTGGGCCGCCGACCTCTCCCCCGTCCAGCGGCGCAGGCTGCTGGACGCCCTCTCCGACCTCCCCAAGGAGCGCTCTCAGTGACCTCCCGTTCCGCGCTGCGCACACGCTTCGTGAACGAGGACAACCGCCGCTGGTGGACCCTCGCCGCGATGTGCTTCGCCCTGTTCATGATCATGTTGGACAACACGGTCGTGAACGTCGCCCTGCCGTCGATCCAGAAGGACCTCGGCGCCTCGATCTCCGGCCTCGAGTGGACCGTCAACGCCTACACCCTGACGTTCGCCGTGCTGCTGGTCACCGGCGGCCGCCTCGGCGACCTCTTCGGCCGCCGCCGGATGTTCCTCTTCGGCGTCGTCGCGTTCGCGGCGTCCAGCGCGATGATCGCGCTCGCCCAGTCCGACGCGTGGCTCGTCACGTTCCGCGCCGCCCAGGGCATCGGCGCGGCGTTCATGATGCCCGCGACGCTGAGCATCATCACCAACGCGTTCCCGCCCCAGGAGCGCGGCAAGGCGATCGGCACCTGGGCCGGCGTCTCCGCGCTGGCGCTGGCGATCGGCCCGGTCGTCGGCGGATTCCTGGTGGAGAACGTCTCCTGGCAGTCGATCTTCCTGCTGAACCTGCCGGTCGCCGCCGTCGCGGTCGTCGTGACGCTGTTCGCCACGCACGAGTCGCGCGACGAGACCGCGCCGCCGTCGATCGACTACGCGGGCGTGTCGACGATCACGGTCGGCCTCGCGGCGCTCGTGCTGGCGCTCGTGCAGGGCAACGCGTGGGGCTGGGGCTCGGCGCGCATCCTCGTGCTGCTGGCCGTCGCCGTCGTCGGCCTGGCCGCGTTCGCCGTCGCCGAGACGCGCGTCGCCACCCCGATGGTCGACTTCAAGTTCTTCCGGTCGCGGTCGTTCGCGGGCGCCAACGTGGTGGCCTTCATCATCAGCTTCGCGATGCTCGCGACGTTCTTCTTCTTCGCGCTGTACCTGCAGAACGTCCGTGGCTACTCGCCGCTGCAGACCGGCGTCCGGTTCCTGCCGACGACCGTGGTCATCATCTTCGTCGGGCCGATCGCCGGCCGGCTGAGCGACAAGATCGGGCCGCGCCCGCTGATGACGATCGGCCTGCTGCTCAACGCGATCAGCCTGTTCTGGCAGGGCCACGTGCAGGCCGACACGTCCTACGGCTTCCTCGTCGGCGCGTTCGTGCTGATGGGCTTCGGGATGGGCCTGGTCATGTCCCCCATGTCGACCGCCGCGATGAACGCGGTGGACCGCACGAAGGCCGGCGTCGCCTCCGGCGTGCTCTCGATGAGCCGCATGGTCGGCGGCACGTTCGGCGTCGCGGCGATGGGCGCGCTGATCAGCGGCCTGGGCCGGCACAAGCTCGACGAGTCGCTGCCGCATCTGCCCGCGGGCGCGCGCGAGAAGCTCGCCGACGGCCTCGGCGCCGGCGGCGGCGCCCACGGCGCGGGCGGCCAGGTCCACGACGCGGTCACCAACGCGTTCCTGTACGCGTTGAACGACTCGCTGCGCCTGGCGGCGGTCGTCTCCGCGCTCGGCGCGCTGCTGGCCTGGCTGCTGATCGAGCCGGGCGCCCCGGCGGCCCAGGCGACCGACGAGGCCGAGGTCGCCGCGGCGGCCGAGGCGATCGCGGCCTGAGCCCGAACGCCGGGCGGGCGTCCGACGCGTTCCGACCTGCACGGCGGGGAACATCCTCGCCGTGCAGATCCTCCACGAGGTCGAAGATCCGCGGATTCCCGAGCTGCTCGCTCGGGACGAGTTCTTCTGGCTGAAGCTCCAAGGCTGCTCCGACGCGCAGATCGCGGAGATGGGCCAGAAGTTCGGGCTGCACCCGCTCGCCATAGAGGACAGCCAGGAGTTCGGCCAGCGTCCCAAGCTCGACGACTACGACACGACCGCGCTGCTCGTGTTCTACGGCGTCGACCCCGACGGGACGCCGGTGGAGGTCCACATGCACGTCTCCGGGTCGTGGATGATCACGATCCACGAGCGCGACCACCAGCTGTTCAAGCACGCCGAGGAGCGCATCCACCGCGAGCCCCCGAAGACCGAGGAGGAGGCGATCTACCGCGTCGTCGACGCGCTGACCGACTCGTTCTTCCCGGTCCTCGACGGCATCGACGAGCGCATCGACGACCTGATGGACCAGATGCTCGAACGGCCGCGCCAGGACCAGCGTCAGGACCTGTTCCACCTGCGCCGCCGGCTGATCGAGCTGCGCCGGGTCGCCGCGCCGCAGCGCGACATCCTCGCCCGCGGCGGCGACGTCCTCGGCCGGCTGCCGGGCCTGGAGGCCGACCACGCGCGCGACTGGTTCCGCGACGTCTACGACCACCTCGTGCGCATCGCCGAGCTGATCGACTCCTACCGCGACCTGCTCAGCGGCGCGCTGGACCTCTACCTCAGCACGGTCTCCAACCGCCTCAACGCGATCTCCACCCAGCTGACGATCGTCGCCTCGATCTTCCTGCCGCTGTCGTTCATCACGGGGTTCTTCGGCCAGAACTTCGGCACGCTCACGCGCCACATCGACACCGCCGCGGCGTTCTACGGCTACGGCGTCGGCTCGATGGTCCTCTCGGCGGTGGTGCTGCTGTGGTACTTCAAGCGCCACGGCTTCCTGAACACCGACGACTGAGCGTGGGCCGTTTCGGCGTCACCGGGCCAACGGTTTAACCCGATCTGGCGTAATCTCCCGCCCCCGCAGCACCCCCGAGACCGTACCCCGACTTCCCAAAGGGTCTGAGCGAGAACATGGCCGTTGATGTGACGCAGGTCGCCACCGTCGACACCGAGCCCGGCACGCTGCCGGAGAAGATGACCGCGTGGGTCATCCGCCAGGAGCGCGAGGGCGAGCCGGTAGACGCGTTCCAGCTCGAGGAGATCGAGGTACCCGAGCCCGCCGCGTTCGAGGTGATCGTGCGCGTCATGGCCGCCGGCGTCAACTACAACAACGTCTGGGCGGCGCTCGGCAAGCCGATCTCGGTCATGAAGTACGGCGACCACCCCGAGTACGGCCACCACATCGGCGGCTCGGACGCCTCCGGCGTCGTCTGGAAGGTCGGCCCCGGCGTCACGCGCTGGAAGGTCGGCGACGAGGTCGTCATCCACTGCAACCAGGCCTCCTACGAGGACCCCGAGGTCCACGGCCTGGACCCGATGGCCGCGCCGTCGCAGCGGATCTGGGGCTACGAGACGACGTGGGGCTCGTTCGCGCAGTTCACGAAGGTCCAGGCGCAGCAGCTGCTGCCCAAGCCGGAGAACCTCACGTGGGAGGAGGCCGCCTCCTACGGCCTGACGTACTTCACCGCGTGGCGCATGCTGATGACGCGCTGCAACCTGCAGGCGGGCCAGAAGGTCCTGATCTGGGGCGCCGCCGGCGGCCTGGGCGTCTTCGCCGTGCAGATCTGCAAGGCCGCGGGCGCGGAGTGCGTGGGCGTCGTCAACTCCGACGAGAAGGGCAAGCTCGTCATGGAGCTCGGCGCCACGGGCTACATCAACCGCAACGACTTCAGCGGCATGATGCGCAAGGGCGGCGAGACGCCCGAGGAGGAGAAGGCGCGCTTCAAGGAGTCGCGTCGCTTCGGCAAGGCGGTCGAGGAGATCCTCGGCACCGCGCCCGACATCGTCTTCGAGCACGTCGGCACCGCGACGTTCCCGACGTCGGTCCTCACGGTCAAGCCGTTCGGCAAGGTCGTCATCTGCGCGGGCACCACGGGCTTCAACCTCGACTTCGACGTCCGCTACCTGTGGATGAAGCAGAAGGAGATCATCGGCTCGCACTTCGCCAACGCGTACGAGTGCCTGAAGGCCAACGAGCTGATCGAGTCGGGCGCCATCCGACCGGTGTTGTGGCGTACCCTGGGGTTCGATGGCGTCGCCGAGGCCCACCAGCTGATGAAGGACAACAAGCACGCGGGCAAGATCTCCATCTTGGTCGGCGCCGAGAAGGAGGGCCTGGGCAAGACCGCCGAGGGCCCCGGAGCGATCTACGCGGAGGTGGGCTAAGCCCATGGCAGGTGTGGTTCACGTCCCCTGGTACGCCACGGTGTTCCGCGGGGACAAGCTGGAAGCGGCGCTGCAGGAGATCGCCCCGTTGGCGCTGCGGTACGGCGCCACGTGGTACGCGGTCCACCGCAACCGCGACGATCCCTACAAGCTGCTGCAGATGGCGGCGTTCGAGTCCAAGCAGGACTGGGAGCGCTACTGGAACGGCCCGGACATGATCCGCTTCCGCGCGGTCAACCAGGCGCTGTACCAGGTGCCGCTGCTCTACTCCTGGGGCGACATCACGGTCGAGGGCTCGCTGGCCACCGAGGGTGGCGTCACCCACGCGGGGCTCCAAGCCACCACCGCGGGCTCCGGCACCGGCGAGATGAACTGACGAGAAGCCGCCCTCCGGGGCGGCTTCTCCCGTTCGGGTGGACCCTGGGCCTCAACCCGGGATCCACCCGAAGATCAACCCTGGCGCCGATGTGCGGCGCGTGGCCCGGCGGCAAGCTGGGTCCATGACCACCTTCGACTACGCCATCGACATCGCGCTGATCGCGATCGTCCTCCTCCAGATCAAGGAAGCCCCCGTCACGCTGCGGGGCCTGCTGCGTCCGCTGGCGCTGATCGGCGTCTCGGTCGCCCACTACCTGACGTCGGTCCCGACCGCCGGCAACGACCTCGTCCTGGAGCTGTCGCTCCTGGGCGCGGGCCTGTCGATCGGCGTCGCCTCGGGCCTCGTCGCCCACATGCGCCGCTCGGAGACCGGTGACGCGCTCGTCCGCGCCGGGTGGGCGTCGGCCGCCTTCTGGGTCCTGGGCATGGGCGCCCGGATGGCCTTCATCTACGCGATGACCCACGGCTGGCGCGCGCCGGTGGCGACGTTCTCGATGCACCACGCGATCACCAGCGACCAGGCCTGGGTCGTGGCGCTCCTGCTGATGGCCGTCGCCGAGGCCGTCGGCCGGATCGCGGTCATCCAGACGCGCGCCCGGCGGATCCGTCGCGGCGGCGCCGCCACGGTCGGCGCGACCGCCGCCCCGGTGGCCGCGTGATGGATGATGCGGGGGCGATGCCCAGCCCCCGCCTGCAGCAGGCGCGTGCCGACGCCGACGCCCGCGCTGACCAGCGCGGGCGTCGCCTGCGTCCGATCGCGTGGGCGCTGGTCGCGCTGACGGTCGCGGCGAGCCTGTCCGGCGACGACGGGCCCGCGCTCCACGGACGCGGGCTCGGCGTCCTGGCGGCGCTCGTGGTCATCGCGGCGGCGCTGTACGACGCGGGCGGCCCGGGCCGCCCGCCGCGGCGCGTCGTGCTCGACGGGCTCGCGTTGGTCGTCGGCGGCGTCGCGCTGAGCGCGCTGCGCGGCGGCGACTCGACCTCGATCGTCTCGACGATCGGCGTGTTCCTGGTGGCCTATCGCCTGCCCGCCGACGTCGCGCCGTGGGCGTCCGGGGCGCTGAGCGTGGCGATCGCCGTGGCGGCGCTCGTGCTCGACCCGACCGACGCCGGCAGCGCCGCCGCGCTGTTGATGCTCTGCGCGCTGCTGGCGGTGGTCGCGCTGGCGATGCGCCGCGCCAACGAGAGCCAGGACCGCGCCGAGGAGCTGCTGGCCGAGCTGCGGGACGCGCGCGACGAGGTCGCCCGCACCGCGGCGCTGGAGGAGCGCGCGCGGATCGCCGGTGAGCTGCACGACATCCTCGCCCACTCGCTGTCGGGCGCCGCGCTGCAGCTGCAGGGCGCGCGGCGGCTGCTGGAGCGGTCGACCGAGCCGGGTGACCCCGCGACCGCCGCGGTCGCGCGCGCGGCCGAGCTGGTCCGCGACGGCCTCGGCGACGCGCGCGCGGCGGTCGCGGCGCTGCGCGGCGACGAGGGCGAGGGCGACGCGCCGCCGACCGGCGGCTCCGCGGGTCCACGGCATGCCGGGGGCGCGGACCGCCCCCAGGCGGCCGTCGACCAGCTCGGCGAGCTGGTCGCGCGGGCGCGACGCGACCTCGGCCTCGACGCGTCCCTGCGGACGACCGGCGCGGCGGCGGCGCTCCCGCCGGAGGCCGGCGCCGCGCTCTACCGCGGCGTGCAGGAGGCGCTGACCAACGCGGCGCGCCACGCGCCGGGGGCGCGCGTCGAGGTCGATCTGGAGTACAAGGACGACATGGTGGTGTTGACGATCGCCGACGACGGCCCCACGGCGGGCGCCGGAGCGGACCTCTCGCACGTGGGCGGCGGCGCGGGGCTGGGCGCGATGCGCGAGCGCGTGGAGCGCGCGGGCGGGCGCGTGACCGCCGTCGGGCCGCGCGACGACGGGCATCCCGGCTGGCGCGTGGCGCTGGAGATCGACCGGTGATCCGGGAGATCGACCGGTGATCCGCGTCGTGCTGGCCGACGACCAGCGGATCGTCCGCGAGGGCCTGGCGCTGGTGATCGGGACGCTGGACGGCGTCGAGCTGGTCGGGACCGCGGCCGACGGCGCCGAGGCGGTGGCGGCCGCGCTGGAGCACGCGCCCGACGTGCTGGTGATGGACCTGCGGATGCCGGTCATGGACGGCACGGCGGCCACGCGCGCGATCCGCGAGCAGGCGCCGGCCGTGCGCGTGCTGGTGCTGACGACCTACGCCGACGACGCGTCGCTGCTGCCCGCGCTGCAGGCCGGCGCGCTCGGCTACCTGACCAAGGACGCCAGCGCCGAGGACATCGAGGCGGCGATCCGCGCGGTCCACGAGGGCCGCACGCACCTGGACCCGGCGGTCCAGCAGCGGCTGGTGGAGCTGGCGACGGTGGGCGCGGGCGCCGACGCCGGGTCGGGCGCGGGCGCGCCGCCCGCGGAGGGCCTCGACGACCTCACGCCGCGCGAGGTCGAGGTCCTGCGCCTCATCGCCGCGGGCCGCAACAACGCCGAGATCGCCGACGACCTCGTGCTCTCGGCCGCGACCGTCAAGACCCACATCAACCGGATCTTCGCCAAGACCGGCGCGCGCGACCGCGCGCAGGCGATCCGCTACGCCTTGGACCGCGGCCTGGCCGGCTAGTTGTTCGCCGCGGGCGACTTGTCGATGTCCAGGCGCAGCTTGGCGATCGACTGGCGGATGATCCGCGACACCTGCATCTGCGAGACGCCGATGCGCGAGGAGATCTCGGTCTGGGTGAGGTCCTCGGCGAAGCGTAGGCGCAGGACCTCGCGGTCGCGCGTGGAGAGGACCTCCATGGCCTCGTCGAGCAGGACGCGCATCTCGGCGCGCTCGAGCTCGACGTCGCGGCCGCCGATCGAGTCCGCGAGCGTCATGTCCTCCCCCGTCGGCTCGTCCAGCGAGCGCGTGCGGCGGGCGCCGACGGACTGGATCGTCGCCAGGACCTCCTCGAACGGCGCGTCGATCGCGTCGGCCAGCTCCTGGACGGTCGGCGAGCGACCGAGCGCGCCGGTCAGCTCGTCGCGCTTCTTGGCGACCTCGAGCTGCAGCTCCTGCAGGCCGCGCGGGACGCGCATCGCCCACGTGCGGTCGCGGAAGTGGCGCTTGATCTCGCCGAGGACCGTCGGGGTCGCGTAGGAGCTGAAGCGCACGTCGCGCGTCAGGTCGAAGCCCTCGATGGCCTTCATGATCCCGACGCAGGCGACCTGGACGAGGTCGTCCATCGGCTCGCCGCGGCCCGCATAGCGCCCGGCCAGCGCGCGGGCCAACGGCAGCATCTCCTCCGCGAGCTGGTCGCGTGCCCGGGTGTCGCCGCCGTGGTGGTAGCGCCGAAGCAGCTCCTGCTCGCGTGCGGCCCGAGCGGCCGTTTCGATGTGCCCCCCTGGCTCGGCCATCCACCACAGAGGGTATAGGGCCCGCGGTCAGGGGGCAGACGGTTGGGCGCCTTATGACACCCAACCGGCGCCGGTGCTAGGACTGCTCGAGCGGGGCCATCGTCAGGCCCGCGTCCCGCAGCTGGCTCCAGTAGTGCTCGGCCAGCTCCTTGTGGCCGCTCCAGACCACGGCCAGGCCGGACGCGTGGATGCGATCGGCGATCGCGAAGCCCTTGTTGACGTCGATGCCCGGGATGAACCGCGCGAGCGTCGTGGCGACGTGCTCGAACGTGTTGTGGTCGTCGTTGCGGACGATCACCCGCCAGGCGCCCCCCAGCGCGCCGTCGGGTCCCGCGGTTCTCGGTAGCTCGATGGTCTGGCTCATTACGAGGCGGCAGTATCGCGCTTTTTCCAGTAGCGGGCCAGCCCGCCGTAGAGCGTCTCGGGCGGCATCGCCTTCAAATAGCCCTGCTCATGGTCGGATCCGGCCAACGCGGCCCGGATCTCGGCCTCGAAGCCCGCCGCGTCCGTCCGGTGGGCGACCTCGGCCCAGCGGTCCAGCTCCTCGTGGAGGGCCTGGAGATGCTCGGCGACGTCGGCGTCGAACGTGCCGAAGTGCGTGATCGCCAGCGCCGACGGCTCCCACGCCGCGATCCGGTCGATCGACGCGTGCCAGGCCTCGACGTCGATGTCCGGCGGCGGGGTCGGCGGCAGGATCGGGCCGTCGCCGATGCGCACGCCCGCGACGTCGCCGGACAGCACGATGCCGGAGTCCCGGTGGCGGTAGGCGGCGTGGTGGATCGCGTGCCCGGGCGTCCAGGCCCACTCGAACGGGCCGGCCTCGCCGCCCTCGCCCTCGAGGATCCGCACGTTGGCCTCGGGCACTGGGACGATCCGGCCCCACAGGCGCTCCATCGCGTCGCCGTAGATGCGCGTGGCCGAGGCGACCAGGCGGCTGGGATCGATCACGTGCTTGGCGCCGTTGGCGTGCACCCAGACCTCCAGGTCCGGCCACTTCTCCACCAGCGCGCCCGCCCCGCCCGCGTGATCGAGGTGGATGTGCGTCAGCAGCACCCCCTCCGGCCGCTCGTCGCCGAGCTGCTCCAGGAGCGTGCCGACGGACGAGTCCGGACCGGGATCGACGACGTACCCGTCGACCACATGGGTGCAGACGGCCTGCTCGGCGCCCTGGAAGTGGACGTCGATCTCACGATGCGTGGGGCTGGACACGGGTCGGGACGCTATCGAGCGGGCCTCGGACGACGGACGCCGATCGGAACGATGTCCGCGCGGAGCCGCCGCATTTGTCCGCCATCTCGCGCGACTCTCCGCGCAGCTCAAGGCCTGGCGTCACGGCACCGCAAGCCCCCACTGGGGACATACCGTCACCGATACCGACCGCGAGGACGGCGTCAACCACACGCCTCGCCCGGCGTGGAGGCCGGTCAGGTCTTCGACCGCGTGCAATTGCCGCTGAAGACGCTCAAGCGGTTCGTGACCAGCTACATCGCCTGGCGGAAACGGCACGGCATCTCGGTCGGCCAGTAGCCCACATGGGTGCATCCGCAAGTACGATTCCGCTCATGGATCACCGTCTGCCGGAGCGCGATCGACCCTGGATGATGCGGACCTACGCGGGTCACTCGACCGCGAAGGCGTCCAACGAGCTGTACCGCTCGAACCTGGCGAAGGGCCAGACGGGCCTGTCGATCGCGTTCGACCTGCCGACGCAGACCGGCTACGACCCCGACCACGAGCTGGCCAAGGGCGAGGTCGGCAAGGTCGGCGTGCCGGTCGCCCACAAGGGCGACATGCACCAGCTGCTGGACGGGATCCCGCTCGGCGAGATGAACACGTCGATGACGATCAACGCGACGGCGGCCTGGCTGCTGGCGCTGTACATCGGCACGGCGGAGGAGAACGGCGTCGACCAGGCCCAGCTCCAGGGCACGACGCAGAACGACATCATCAAGGAGTTCCTGGCGCGCGGGACCTACGCGTTCCCGCCCGGTCCCTCGATGCGGCTGATCGCCGACATGGTGGCCTACACGGTCACCGAGGTCCCGAAGTGGAACCCCATCAACATCTGCTCCTACCACCTGCAGGAGGCGGGCGCGACGCCGGTCCAGGAGATCGCCTACGCGATGTCCAACGCGATCGCGGTGCTCGACGCGGTCCGCGAGCGGGTGCCCGAGGACCGGATGGGCAAGGTCTTCCAGCGCATCTCGTTCTTCGTCAACGCGGGCGTCCGCTTCATCGAGGAGCACGCCAAGCTGCGCGCGATGTCGGTCCTCTGGGAGGAGCTGGGCCGCACGCGCTACGGCGTCACCGACGAGAAGCAGCTGCGCTTCCGCTACGGCGTCCAGGTCAACTCGCTCGGGCTCACCGAGTCGCAGCCGGAGAACAACGTCCAGCGGATCGTGTTGGAGGCCTTGGCCGTCACGATGGGCCGCAACGCGCGCGCCCGCGCCGTCCAGCTGCCCGCGTGGAACGAGGCGCTCGGCCTGCCGCGCCCGTGGGACCAGCAGTGGTCGCTGCGCATCCAGCAGGTGATGGCCTTCGAGACCGACCTGCTCGAGTACCCCGACATCTTCGAGGGCTCGAAGGTCATGGACGGCCTCGTGGAGGAGCTGCTGGAGGGCGCGCGCGCCGAGATGGCGGTCGTCGACGAGCACGGCGGCGCGGTCAAGGCGGTGGACTACATGAAGTCCTCGCTGGTCGACTCCCACCGCGAGCGCATCCGCCGCATCGAGAGCGGCGAGCAGATCGTCGTCGGCCTCAACAAGTTCACGGAGACCAACCCCTCGCCGCTGATCGACGAGGAGGGCGGGATCATGACCGTCGACCCCGAGGTCGAGGCCCAGCAGCGCGAGGCGGTCAAGGCGTGGCGCGCCGGGCGCGACGACGACGCGGTCGAGGCGGCGCTGGCCGAGCTGCGCCGCGTCGCGGGCTCCGACGAGAACATCATGCCCGCGACGATCGCCGCCGCGAAGGCCGGCGTGACGACCGGCGAGTGGGCCGCGGCGCTGCGCGAGTCCTTCGGCGAGTTCCGCGCCCCGACCGGCGTCGGCGAGGCGGCCGCGGGCTCCCGCGACGAGGAGGACCTCGCCGCGCTGCGCGAGGAGGTCGAGCGCGTCGCCGACGCGATCGGGCGCCGCCCGAAGATCCTGGTCGGCAAGCCCGGCCTGGACGGCCACTCCAACGGCGCCGAGCAGATCGCCGTCCGCGCCCGCGACATCGGGTTCGACGTGGTCTACGAGGGCATCCGCCTGACGCCGTCGCAGATCGCGGCGAGCGCCGAGCAGGAGGGCGTCCACGTGATCGGGCTGTCGATCCTGAGCGGCTCGCACAAGGAGCTGATCCCCGACGTCGTCCAGGCGCTGCGCGGCCGCGGCGTCGACGCGCCGGTCGTCGTCGGCGGGATCATCCCGGCGGCCGACGTCCAGCCGCTGAAGGACGCGGGCGTCGCCGCGGTCTACACGCCCAAGGACTTCGACCTCGGGCAGATCATGCGCGACATCGTGGCCTTGGTGGCCGAGAAGCACGCGGCCACGCCGGCCGAGGCAGCGGATAGCCTCGCCTAGAGGCTCGGCCATCCGGGCGGCAGCTCGCCCGGGGGCTCGCTCCCGCGGCCACGGAGGACGTCATCTCGAACGGTGAACAACTAGGCGCGCGCCTGCGCGACCAGGACCTGAGCGCCGCGCCCGCGGTGCTCAACCTGGTGGAGTCGCGCGCCGCGCGCGACCGCGCGGCGGTGGCGGAGCTGTTGAAGGCCGTCTCCCCCGCGGCGCTCGGCCGCGAGGCGCCGGGGCATGTCGTCGGCGTCACCGGCCCGCCGGGCGCGGGCAAGTCATCGCTGTTGAGCGAGCTGTGCCGCGCGTGGCGCGCGGACGGCCGGAGCGTCGCGGTGCTGGCGGTCGACCCGTCGTCCAAGCGCTCGGGCGGCTCGCTGCTGGGCGACCGCGCGCGGATCAGCTTCGACCCCGACGACCGCGCGCTGTTCATCCGCTCCACGGCCGCCGGCGACCGGCTCGGCGGCCTGGCCCCGGCGACGCGCGCGGCGGCCCAGGCGCTGGCCGCGGCGTTCGACGTCGTCGTGATCGAGACGGTCGGCGTCGGGCAGTCGGAGACCGAGGTCGGCGAGGTGGCCGATACCGTGGCCGTCATCGTGCAACCCGGATCCGGCGACGTCCTGCAGTTCCTCAAGGCGGGGATCATGGAGATCCCCGACGTCCTGGTCGTGACCAAGGCCGACCTCGGCGACATCGCGATGCGCGCCCGGCGGGACATCAACGCCGCGCTGCGCAGCGCCGGCTCGCGCGACACGAAGGTCGTCGCGGTGTCGAGCGTGTCGCCGGTCAGCGGCATCGACGACCTGGTCGGCGCGCTGGACGAGCACCGCGCCACGCTGGACGTCGAGACCCGCCGTCGCGACGCCCGCCGCGCGGGCGCCCTGGCCGACTTCGTCGTCGAGCACGGCGAGCGCGGCCTGCGCGCCGTCGGCGGCCGCCGCACCGCCACCAAGCTGCTGGCCGACGCCGATCCCGCCGCCGACGAGCCCACGCTCGTCGCCACCCTGGAGTCCCACCTGTGACCCGCGACCTCATCACGCTCCTCGGCGTGTTCATCCTCGCGACCGCGCTGGCCGCGGCGCTCGGCGCCATCAACTTCGGCACCGCGCTGACCTTCGGCCAGATCGCCTTCGCGGCGACGCTGGTCTGGGTGCTGATCAAGCGGCCGTAGGCCGGGACGGCGATAGGGTCGGCCCCATGTCGACGCCTGCCCGCCGCGCGCTCTTCGTCGCCCCGTTCGACGAGCTGGCGGATCCGCGAATGCTGGCGGGGTTGGCCGCCGACGCGGAGGCCGCGGGGTTCGACGGCTTCTTCCTCTGGGACCACATCGTCTACAGCGCGCCGGCGAGCGCCGTGCTCGACCCGTGGGTCTGCATGGCCGCGATCGCGATGGCCACCGAGCGGATCGTCACCGGGCCGTTGGTGACGCCGATCGCCCGGCGGCGGCCGCACAAGCTCGCGCGCGAGACCGTCACGCTGGACCTGCTGGCGGGCGGCCGGACGATCCTCGGCGTCGGGCTGGGCTCGGACATGCACGGCGAGCTGGGCCCGTTCGGCGAGGAGACCGCGCCGCGCGAGCTGGCCCGGCTCCTCGACGACGGCCTGGACAAGGTGATGGACTACTGGTCGGGCACGTTCGTGCCGCGGCCGGTCCAGGAGCCCCGGATCCCGATCTGGGCCGCCGCCCGCTGGCCCAACCGCCGCCCGGTCCGCCGCGCCGCGCGCCTGGACGGCCTGTTCCCGATCCAGCTGCCGGACCCCGAGGCGCTGGCGACGCTGCGCGACGAGATCGCCGCCCAGCGCGCGGAGGAGGGCCTGAGCGGGCCGTACGACCTGGTCGTCACCGAGGACCAGCCGTATGACCCGGCGCCCTGGGAGGCGGCGGGCGCGACCTGGTGCCTGCGCGGCTTCGGGTCCACCCCGCGGCTGGCCGAGGTGCGGGCCGCGATCGCCGACGGCCCGAACGGGTAGCGCCATCGATGTGAGTCCGATCGTCGTCGGCACGTCGAGCTGGGCGGACCCCGGGTTCGTCGAGGAGTGGTATCCGCCGGGCCTCCCGGAGCGCGAGCGGCTGCCCTGGTACGCCGAGCGCTTCGAGGCCGTCGAGGTCAACAGCACGTTCTACGCCGTGCCGTCGCCCGCGACCGTCCGGCGCTGGGCGCGCGCGACGCCCGAGGACTTCACCTTCGACGTCAAGTTGCATCAGTCGCTCTCGCGCCACAGCGCGACCGTCGACCACCTCCCCAAGGACCTGCGCGACCGCGTCGACACGACGCCGCGCGGGCGGGTCCGGCCGTCGGCCGACCTGGACCGCGAGCTGGCCAAGCGCTACAAGAAGGCGGTCAAGCCCCTGGTCGACGCGGGCAAGTTGTCGTCCTTCCTGCTCCAGCTCACGCCGGCGTTCAAGCCGGGCGCGCACGACCTCGACGAGTTGGACACCCTGATGGCCGAGCTGGCGCCGCACCCGGTCGCGATCGAGCTGCGCCACCGCGGGTGGCTGGACGACGACCGGCGCGAGGAGACGCTGGAGTGGTTCGCCGACCACGCGGCCGCGTTCGTCGCCGTCGACGCGCCCCACGGCGCGCCGCCGACGATGCTGCCCGCGCTGGACGCGGTCACGCGCGACGACCTCGCCTACCTGCGCGCCCACGGCCGCAACGCGCGCGGCTGGGTCAAGGGCCGCGGCGTCGCCGAGCGCTTCGCCTACCGCTACGACGACGCCGAGCTGGAGGAGATCGGCCGGCGCGCCGAGGGTCTCGCCGAGGAGGCCGATACGGTGCGCGTGATGTTCAACAACAACCGTGGCGACGACGCGCCGGTGGCGGCCGCGCGGATGCGCGAGCTGCTCGGCCAGGAGGTCCACGCGTCGTGAGCGCGGCGGCCGAGGAGCGGCTGGAGGCGCTGGCCGACGAGATCCGCGCGCACAAGGGCGCCCGGTGCGGCTTCGAGGTGTGCGAGACGTGCACGCAGCTCGTGCCCGGCGTCGGCCCGGCGAGCGCGTCGATCGTCATCGTCGGCGAGGCGCCCGGCGCCAAGGAGGACGCGGCCGGCGTCCCGTTCGTCGGCGCGGCGGGCAAGGTCCTGGACTCGCTGCTGGCCGAGGCGGGGATCGCGCGCGACGACGTGTTCATCACCAACGTGGTCAAGGCGCGTCCGCCGAAGAACCGCGATCCCAAGCAGCCCGAGGTCGCCCACCACTGGCCGTGGCTGGAAGCGCAGTTGGACATCATCAAGCCGCAATGGCTGGTGCCCCTGGGCCGGCACGCGCTGGCGCGCTTCGCGCCGGACGCGAAGATCGCCGAGGCGCACGGAACGCCGCTGGAGGTCGACGGGCGACGGCTGTTCCCGCTCTACCACCCGGCGGCCGCGCTCTACAACGGCTCGCTGCGCGCGACGCTGGTCGAGGACGCCAAGGCGCTCGGCCGCACGCTGAGTTGAGCTTGTAGAACTCTGCGCATGACCACCACCGCCCGCGCCCTGCAGGCGCCGAGCGCCCAGGCGCCGTTGGAGCCGACCACCATCGAGCGCCGGGACCTCGGTCCGACCGACGTCGCGATCGACGTCAAGTTCTGCGGCATCTGCCACAGCGACATCCACCAGGTCGAGGGCGACTGGGGCCGCAAGCTGTTCCCGATGGTGCCCGGGCACGAGATCGCGGGCGTGGTGACGGCGGTCGGCTCGGACGTGACGCGCCACGCCGAGGGCGACCGCGTCGGCGTCGGCTGCTTCGTCGACTCCTGCGGCGCGTGCGACTCCTGCCAGGCGGGCGACGAGCACTTCTGCGCCAAGGGCGTCGTGGCGACCTACAACGGCCTCGACTACGACGGCGAGCGCACGCTCGGCGGCTACTCCACGCACATCGTGGTCGACGAGCGCTTCGTGCTGCGCATCCCGGACGGGCTGGAGCTGGACGCCGCCGCGCCGCTGCTCTGCGCGGGCATCACCATGTACAACCCGCTCAAGCGCTGGGGCGCGGGACCGGGCAAGGCCGTGGCGATCGTCGGCATGGGCGGTCTCGGCCACGTCGGCGTGCAGCTCGCGGCGGCGATGGGCGCCGAGGTGACGGTCCTGTCGCAGACGCTGTCCAAGGAGGCCGACGGGCGGCGCTTCGGCGCATCGGCGTACCACGCCACGTCGGATCCCTCGACGTTCAAGTCGCTGCGGGGCCGGTTCGACCTGATCCTCAACACGGTCTCGGCGAACCTGCCGCTCGACGCGTACTTGGGGCTGTTGAAGCCGCGCGGCGCCATGGTCTCCGTCGGCCTGCCGACCGAGCCGGACACGTTCCACGCGGGATCGTTGATCGGCCGTGATCGCGTGCTGTCCGGGTCCAACGTCGGCGGGCTACCGATGCACCAGGAGATGCTCGACTTCTGCGCCGAGCACGGCGTGGCGCCGGCGATCGAGGTCATCGGCGGGGACGCGGTGAACGAGGCGTACCCGCGGGTCGTGCGGAGCGACGTGCGGTACCGGTTCGTGATCGACGTGGGGACGCTGTAGGGGGACGGCGGCGCGGCGGCGGCGGCGCGGCGGCGGCGGCGGCGCGGCGGCGGCGCGGGCGCTTGTGGCGCTGGCGCGCTCAGGGTTGGGTGGTGGCGCGGGGCGCTGGTGGCCGAGTCACCGAGGGGAACGAGGCCGGGTTGGCGTGGCCACCGCCTGGGGTTGGCGAGGGCGGCGTCTCCGGGCTCGGGCGGGGCGATTCGGGGCCGAACCGTTTCCGCGCCCGGAGATCCGCCCGCCCCGGCGCCAACCGATGGCGCCTTCGTGTCGCCCAGGAACACAAAGGCGCCATCGGTCACCCAGGAGCGGCGAGCCCGCAGGTCGGCGGCACGGCGCTGGTTCGGCCCCGAACCGCCCGCCCTGAGCCCGGAGACGCCGCCCAGGTGCCACAAGCGGCCGCCACGCCGCCCGGGCTCGTTCCCCTCGGTGACTCGGCCACCGCGCGCCGCGCCACCACCCGCCCTCCAGCGCGCCAGCGCCACGAGCGCCAGCGGACCCTCAGCGGTGCTTGGTGGTCCGCGTCGTCTTCGACGCCGGCGGCACCGTCGTCCCCGTCCTCGCGGGCGGCACCGTCGTGCTCGGCGGCGGCACCGCCGCCGTCGGCGGAACCACCGACGACGCCTGCCCGCCCGACGGCGCCGCGAGCGAGGCGATGCGCCATTGGCCGTCCTGCTTGACGACCTGCAGCGCGTCGTCGGACGGCTCCTGGCCGTTGGCCGTGGTGTGCACCGACACGAGCGCTCGCGAGCCGGCGATCGAGACGTCGGTGATCTCCAAGGTGGGGTTCTTGACGTCGCCGAGGCCCTTCTCGACCGCGGTCTCGCAGGGCAGGCCGACGTCCTCGATCTTGTCGACGAGCGTCTGGGACAGCAGCTCGTCGCAGATCGTCTGCCAGTCGTGGTCGCGCGTCGCGACGCCGAACTTCGCGACGGTCGCGCGGACCGCGGTGGTCGCGTCGGCGCCGCCGCCGTTCTCGGTGTCCGCGCCGCAGCCGGCGAGGGCGAGCGGGACCAGGAGCAGCGACAACAACGACGTTCGACGGGGCACCGCGGGAGGGTAACCTGCCCGCGATGGCGCGCGACCCGCTCCACGACGGGCATGGCCGCCGGATCACGGACCTGCGGATCTCCGTCACGGACCGCTGCAACTTCCGGTGCCAGTACTGCATGCCCGCCGAGGGCCTGCCGTGGCTGGAGCGCGACGGGGTCCTGACCTTCGAGGAGATCACGCGCCTCACCGCGCTGTTCGCGGACCTCGGCATCGCGACGGTGCGGCTGACCGGCGGCGAGCCGCTGGTGCGCCGGGACTTCCCGGCCCTGGCCGCGATGCTCACCGCGATCGACGGCCTCGACGAGGTCGCCGTCACCACCAACGGCTATCTGCTCGAACGCGACGCCCGGGCGCTCGTCGACGCCGGGATCGCCCGCTTCAACGTCAGCGTCGACTCCCTGCAGCGCGACCGCTTCTTCGCCCAGACCCGCCGCGACGCCCTCCCCCGCGTCCTGCGCGGCCTGGAGCACCTCGCCTCGTTCCCCGAGGCTCATCCGATCAAGGTCAACGCGGTGGCGATCCGCGGCTTCACCGAGACCGAGCTGATCCCGTTCGCGGAGTTCGCCCGCGCGCACCCCTACGAGGTGCGGTTCATCGAGTACATGCCCTTGGACGGCGACCGCAGCTGGGACATGACCCAGGTCCTGACCGGCGAGGAGATCCGCGCCGCGATCCACGCGGTCCACCCGCTGGCGCCGGCCGAGCGCGCGCCCCACGCCACCGCCCGGGTCCACCCGTTCGCCGACGGCCGCGGCGCCATCGGCTTCATCAACCCGGTCTCCGAGCCGTTCTGCGGCGACTGCGACCGCATCCGCCTCACCGCCGACGGCCGCCTGCGCACCTGCCTGTTCTCCCTGAACGAGACCGACCTGCGCACACCCCTGCGCGCCGGCGCCACCGACGACGACCTCGAGCAGGTCATCCGCGACGCGGTCTGGCGCAAGGAGCTGAAGCACCGCGTCAACGAGCCCGGCTTCATCCAACCGGAGCGCACCATGTCCGCGATCGGCGGCTAGGCCGGGACGAGCACCCGCGCGTCGGCGGGCGTCCAGGCGCTGACCGACAGCACGACGAACGTGCAGCCGCAGTCGCAGGCGGCCGCGTCCAGCTCGACCTCGTGGCCGACGATGCGCTCGGTCAGCTCGGCGCAGTCCTCGTCGGAGCAGATGACTTCGGCGATCAACATGGCGTCCACGGTCCCGCGCGGCCCAGACGGACTGCACGGGCGCTTGCACCGGTCGTCCGCGCGCGGACGACGCGGCTGAACCGGCGTCGACCGCGTCCGATCACCCTGATGTGGAGGTGCTTCTGGAGCGCGACACGCCCGTCGACATCACGCTCGACGGCGGCTGGCGGATCACGGCGCGCGTCGCCGCGGTCGGCCAGGACTACGTCGACCTCGGCCCGGTCGGGCCGCCCCTTCAGCTTCCCGCCCAGCTGCGATGGTGCGACGCGACGATGGCGTGGAAGACGCGCCTGGGCGCCGCGCGGCGCCGCGGCGTGCTCGTCCACGCGCCGGACGCCGGCGTCCTGCGCATGCACCCGCTCGGCGACCCGATGAAGGTCCAGCGCCGCCGCTTCGTCCGCGTCCCGGCCGAGCTGAGCACCGCGGTGATCGCCCCCGACTACCGCCTGACGACGCGGACGCTCGACGTCAGCGTCGGCGGCATGCTCGTCGCGCCCGCCGAGTCGCTGGCGCTGGAGGACACGGTCCGCTTCGCGCTCGACCTCGGCGCGATCACGATCGCCGGCGACGGCCGCGTCGTGCGCGGCACCACCGACGGCGCGCGCGGCATCCTCTTCTCCGACCTGCAGGGCCGGGCCGAGCGCCGGTTGAGCCACTACGTGGCGCAGCGCCAGCGCGAGCTCATCGCGGGCTCGCGCCCTTGATCAGCACCGACGCCCGCAGCACGTCCTCGGGCGCGTTGACGTTGAAGAACGCGGTCTCCTCGAGGCCCTCGACGACGCGCACGCCCAGGGACTCCACCACCTCGATCGTCCGCGCGGACGGGTCGAAGCGGTTCAGCCCGGCGGCCAGCGCGCCCGGCGTGTAGAGCGCGCACAGCGGCTGCAGGCGCCCGTAGGCGAGCGGCGCCACCACGGTGGCGCCGGACGGGCCGGGATCCGCGGCCATGATCGTCCGCAGCACGGCGGCGTCCACCAGCGGCAGGTCGACCGCCACGACCAGGATCGGCCGCCCGACCGCCAGCCCCAGCGCGTGCGCGACGCCGACCAGCGGATGGCGCGGCTCGTCGGGCTCGATCCAGAGGTCGGCGATCCCGCTCAGCGACGGCAGCAGCGTGTCGCGCTTGGCGACCACGGCGACGTCGTCGCAGACCGAGTGCAGCGCCTCGATCGGGTAGTGGACGAGCGCGCGGCCCTCCAGCTCGACGATCGCCTTGTCCCCGCCCAGGCGCCGTCCCCGGCCACCGGCCAGGACCACCCCGACGGGAGCTGTGCCGCCCATGCGTGCGGACCCTACACGCGCGGGGAACTTCTATCCTGGGGTGCCTTATGGGAGAACTGATGGGCGCTCATCCCTGGCTGCGGTGCTACCGCTGCTGGTCGCAGGACCTGGAGGTCCAGGTCCACTACGAGGGCATCCACCGGATCGACCCGCAGACCGGCGAGCGCGCCGAGGTCGTCGACGAGATCCAGGAGGCCGTCGTGCAGTGCCTGGAGTGCATGCACGACCAGCCGCACCTGACGTTCAACAACAACCGCGTCGAGGCGGTCGAGGACCGCTGGGAGCGGATGATCGCCGGGACGCCGTGGGTCGCGTCCTGCACGGTGACCGTCGACGCCGACGACGTCGAGACCTGCAGCGGCCCCGAGGCCGGCGACGCGCTGTCCTACGCCGCCTTCGGCGACCACGGCACGCGCGAGTTCTTCACGCACGTCCGCTTCCACAAGCACGAGGACGGCAACCGGATCGTCGTCCACCTGCTCGTCGAGCTCTACGCGCGCAACGTCGAGGAGGCCACCGACGTGCTGGAGGAGGCCGCGCGCGGCCGCCTGACGATCACCTCGCTGGCCGAGGAATCCCGCCCGCCGGCGGCCGCTGAAGAGCGCCACTGAGCGCCGCTCAGTAGGACATCCCCTGATCGAGGGATCTCACCCCTCCAGTTCCAGGGGATTCGTGCCGATTGACCGGGGCGAATGGAGCAGGCTCAGCGCATCTTGGTCGCCGAGGACTCCGCCTTGCTGCGGAAGATGATCGGCGACGTCCTGCGCCAGAACGACTGGGACGTCCTGGAGGCGGGCGACGGCCCGACGACGCTGGAGCTGGCGCGCGCCGCCAACCCCAGCGTGGTCCTGATGGCGCGCGAGATGGAGGGCCTGGACGGCCTCGCCGTGCTCGACACGCTGCGCGCCGATCCGCGCACCGCCGACATCCCGGTGGTCTTCGTCACCGGCCACACCGACGCGCGCGACCTGGCCGAGGGCCTGGAGCGCGGCGCCCACGACTACGTGCGCAAGCCGGTCGACCCGGTCGAGCTGGTCGCGCGCATCCGCACGGCGCTGCGCCTGCGCTCGCTGCACGACGAGCTGGCGCGCCGCAACGCCGAGCTGGAGAAGCTCGCGCGCACCGACGTCCTCACCGGCCTGGCCAACCGCCGCCACGCTGACGACGTGCTGCGCGCGACGATCGCCTCCGCCCGCCGCCACGACCGCATGCTCTGCGCGGTCCTGATCGACGTCGACCGCTTCAAGGCCGTCAACGACGGCCACGGCCACGCCGCCGGGGACGCCGTCCTGCGCGAGATCGCCGTCCGGCTGCTCGCCGGGCTGCGCGAGGAGGACCTGGCCGCGCGCTGGGGCGGCGAGGAGTTCCTGCTGCTGCTGCCCGACTCGGCCGACGCGGGCGTCGTCTGCGAGCGCTTGCGCTGCGCGATCGCCGGGCGGCCGATCAACGTGCACGGCGTACTCCAGCTGGCGGTCTCCGCGTCGTTCGGCTGGGCGGCCTGGAGCGGCGAGGAGACCGGCGAGTCGCTGGTGGCGCGCGCGGACGCGGCGCTGTACGCCGCCAAGGGCGGCGGCCGGGACCGCGTGGTCTGCGCGGCGCCGGCCGGGCCGCTAGCGGACGCGGCCTAGGCGAACGCCCGGATCCGGGTCGGTCTATGACGAACTATTCGTCATAGACCGACCCGGATCCCGAAATCGGCCCTACGCCGCGAACGCTCCCAGCGCCAGCGCGAGCGCCGCCACCGTCGGCGCGTCCTGGATCCGCCCGTCGCGCACCATCGCGCGCGCCTCCTCGACGTCGAAGCGCCCGACGACCAGCCCCTGCTCGGTCTCCTCCAGCGCCTGCGGACCGGGCACGAGATCGCGCGCGGCCCAGACGTCGAAGGGCTGGCTCATGATCCCGTAGGCGAAGAACAACCGCCCCAGCCTGTCCATCCGGCCCGCGCGCAGGCCGGTCTCCTCGGCCAGCTCGGCCCGGGCGACATCCTCGGCGCCGAGGGCGTGGTCGTCGTCGGCGGCGCCCATCGGCAGCTCCCAGAACCGCCGGCCGACCGGATGGCGGTACTGCTCGACCAGCCACAGCGCCCGGTCGCCCTCGTCGAACGGGACGACGACCGCGGCCGGCGGCTTCTCGACCACCGCGTAGAGCCCGGGCGAGCCGTCGGGCAGGACGGTCTCGTCCTCGCGGACGCGCATCCAGCGGTTCTCGTAGACGATCTTCGACGACGTGACCCGGATCACCCGGCCAGCCCCCGCAGGTGCCGGATCGCCAGCGTCAGGCCCGCGAGGTCGCCGGTGCCCTCGACCCGCAGCGCGCGCGAGACCGACTCCAGCCGCCGCAGCGCCGACGACCGGGCGTCCAGGAACGCGTCGACCGCCTCGCCCGGCGCCAGGTCGGACGGCGCCTCGCGCAGCGCCTGCTCGCTCAGGACCCGCCGCGCGTCCAGGACGTCGTCCAGCAGCGCCTGCTGCGCCCAGCGCTGCACGCGCGTGCCCGCCGGGAGGTCCAGCACCTCGTTCTCCAGCCACTCCAGGCCGAGGCGCTCGCCGAGGTCGAAGAACGCGGCCGCGACCTCCACCTCGTCGCGCCGCACCGACTGCGCCACCGCGACGATGTCCGGCGCGTGGCGCAGCGCGCGCTGGAACGCGTGGCGCCGGGCGACCTCGTCGGGCACGCCCGCGTCGATCAGGTCGACCGCCAGCGCCTCGTGCTCCTCGCGCCAGCGCTCGGAGCGCAGCGTCGGCATCGCCTCCGACAGCCGCACGAACGCGTCGCCGACCGACTCGACGGTCTCCTCGACGTCGGCGTCCGGCGCGTGCAGCAGGTACCAGCGCGTCACCCCGGCGACGAGGTCGTCGACCCCGTCCAGCAGCTGCCAGGCCGCGTCGGCGTCGATGTGCGCGACCTGCCCCTCGATCTCCAGCCACCGCTGCGTCGCGCCGGTGATCTCGCGCGCGATCCGGTAGGCGCGCACGACCTCCGCGGGCGACGCGCCGAGCTCGCCGCTGAGCCCGGAGACGAACGTCGGCCCGAGCGCGTCGACGGCGTCGTTGGCCGCCAGCGTCGCGATCAGCTCGCGCCGCAGCGGGTGCTCGGCCAGCAGGTGCCCGAAGCGCGCGATCACCGGCCGCGGGAAGTACGCGCGCAGGTCGTGCTCGAAGGCGCTCTCGTCGGGCAGGTCGGAGTGCAGCAGCGCGTCGGTCAGCAGCCGCTTGGCGTAGGCCACCAACACGGCCAGCTCCGGCCGCACGAGCCCGCGCCCGGCACGTCGCCGCTCGGCCATGTCGTCGCTGGTCGGCAGCGCCTCGTCGCGTCGGCGCAGGATCCGCGCGTCCTCCAGCGCGGCCATCAGGTCCTCGTAGGCGAAGACGCGCGCGGCCGACGAGCGCACCTCCTGCGACAGGATCTGCGCCTGCAGGAACGAGTCGTAGAGCACGTGCGCGACGACGTCGTCGGTGACCTCGGCCAGCAGGTCGTCGCGCGACTCGCGGTCCAGCTCCCCGCGCCGCACGGCGAGGTCGAGCAGGATCTTCAGGTTGACCTCGTGGTCGGAGCAGTCGACGCCCGCCGAGTTGTCGATGAAGTCGGCGTTGATGAGCCCGCCGTGGCCGTCGTGGCCGCCCTCCGACGCGTACTCGATCCGCGCGCGGTGGGTGAAGCCGAGGTTGCCGCCCTCCCCCACGACCCGCGCGCGCACGTCGCGGCCGTCGACGCGGATCGCGTCCGACGAGCGGTCGCGCGCGTCCGCGTCGCTCTCGGTCGACGCCTTGACGACCGTGCCGATCCCGCCGTTCCACAGCAGGTCGACCGGCGCGCGCAGGATCGCGCGGATCAGGTCGGTCGGCGCCAACGCGTCGTCCTCGACGTCCAGCGCCCGGCGGATCTGCGGCGTCAGCGGGATCCGCTTGGCGTGACGCGAGAAGACGCCGCCGCCCTCGGAGATCACCGAGCGGTCGAAGTCGTCCCACGACGACCCGCTCATCTCGAACAGCCGCTCGCGCTCGGCGAACGACCGCTCCGGATCGGGGTTCGGGTCCAGGAAGACGTGGCGGTGGTCGTAGGCCGCGACGAGCTTCAGCGACCGCGACAGCAGCATGCCGTTGCCGAACACGTCGCCCGACATGTCGCCGACGCCGACCGCGCGGACGACGTCGGTCTCCGGGTCGACGCCCAGCTCGCGGAAGTGGCGCTTGACCGACTCCCACGCGCCCTTGGCCGTGATCCCCAGGCCCTTGTGGTCGTAGCCCGCCGAGCCGCCGGAGGCGAACGCGTCGCCGAGCCAGAAGCCGCGCCGGACCGCGATCTCGTTGGCGGTGTCGCTGAACGCCGCGGTGCCCTTGTCGGCCGCGACGACGAGGTAGGAGTCGGGCTCGTCGTGGACGCGCACGCCGGTCGGCGGCACCGTCGAGCCGTCCTCGGGCGCGAGGTCGTCGGTGACGTCCAGCAGCGCCTCGATGTAGCGGATGTACTGGCGCTTGACCTCGTCCTTCAACGCCGCCGGATCCTCGGGCCGTGCCTTCAGGAAGAACCCGCCCTTGGCGCCCGTGGGCACGATGATGGAGTTCTTGGTCATCTGCGCCCGCATCAACCCGAACACCTCGGTCCGGTAGTCCATGCGGTCGCTCCAGCGCAGGCCGCCGCGCGCGATGCGCCCGCCGCGCAGGTGGATGCCCTCCATGTCGGGCGCGTAGACGTAGATCTCGAACAGCGGCGCGGGCTGCGGGATCGCCGGGACCTCGGCGGACCGCAGCTTGAAGGCCATCGCGTCGCGCCCGTCCTTGAAGACGTTCGTGCGGACGGTCGCGTCGATCAACCCGAGCTGGTTGCGCAGGATCCGGTCGTGGTCGAGCAGCTCGACGGCGTCGAGGTCCTCGCGGATCTCGGCGCGCAGCGCCTCCTCGTCGGCCTCGCCGCCGCGCCGCTCGTCGAGCGCGAAGCGCAGCTCGAAGAGCCGGATGAGCTTGCCGGTGATCTCCGGGTTGGCGGCGATCACGTCGTTCTGGAAGCCCTCGGTGTAGCGCGAGCCGATCCGCTGGCGGTAGCGGCGGTAGGCGCGCAGGACCTGCACCTGCGGCCAGCGCAGGCCGGCGCGGACGACCAGGCGGTTCAGCGAGTCCGACTCGGCGTCGCCGCGCCACACCGCCTCCAGCGCGTCGGCCACGCGCGCGGCCACGGCGTCCAGGTCCAGCGGCCGGTCGTCGCCGGCGCCCAGCACGCCGAAGGCCTGGACCCACAGCTCCTCGTCGGACTGCAGCCGCGCCGGGACCTCCTCGATCACGCGCAGGCCGAGGTGCTCCAGCATCGGCGTGGCCTGCGACAGCTCGACCTTCGGCCCGCGCCGGTAGAACGCCACGCGCGTCCGCCGGACGCCGTCCGGCCCCCGTTCGTCCTGCAGCCCCACCAGGAAGTCCGCGCGGCCGGTGGCCAGCTCCTCGAAGCGCTCGACGTCCTGGGCGGCGATCTCCGGCGCGGCCGCGGCGCGGTAGGACTCCGGCAGCCGCTTCAGCCAGCGCGCGGCGAGCATTCGCCCGCGCTCGGGGCCGTGCTCGGCCACCAGCACGTCGCCGACGCGGTCGCGCCACGTCCGCGCCTCCAGCGCCAGCCGCCGCTCCAGCTCGCCGACGTCGACGTCCGGCAGCCCGCCGCCGGAGCGGACCGTGAGGTGCAGGTAGACGCGGTCGTCCTCGCCGAAGACCTCGTGCTGCTCGACGTGGTCGGTCGCGTACGCGCGCGCGACGAACCCGGCGAGGCGCTCGCGCAGCGTCTCGCTGTAGCGGTCGCGCGGCAGCGTGGCGACCAGCGACGCGCCGCGCCCGTCGGCCGCGCGCCGGCCCAGCAGCCGGACCTCGTCGGCGCGCAGCGCCAGCAGCGTCGCCAGCTGCGCGCGCAGGTCCTCCACCGGCGCGCCGAACAGCTCGCCCTTCGGGTAGCCGTCGAACAGCGCGATCGCGGCCTTGGAGTCGTGGCTGCCGTCGATCAGGTCCTCGGCGTCGAGGATCCGGCGCAGCTTGTCGCGCAGCAGCGGCGTCGAGGACGCGGGCTCCGAGTACGCGCGCGTGGTGAACAACCCCAACAACCGCGCGCTGCCCGCCAGCAGCACGTTCATCGGCTCGCGCCGGTGCACGGGCGACAGCGCGTGGGTCTTGGTGATCTCCAGCGCGGGCGCCTCGTCGCCGCTGCCCGCCGGCGGGTCGTGGGCGGGCACGCGCAGCTCGCCGGCCTCGCGCTCCTCGCGCAGGAGGCCGAGGCCGCTGCCCGGCACCGCGTCGTCGCGGAAGCCCAGGAAGACGAAGTGCGACTCGCCGACCCAGCGCAGGAACGCCTGCGCCTCCTCCAGCTCGACGTCGAGCCGGTCGGCGTTGGCCGCGACCAGCTCGGCCAGCCGGTCGAGCGTGTCGCGCAGCGCCTGGTGGTCGTCGACGACCGCGCGCACCGTGGCCAGCACGTGGCGCGCGGCGTCCTCCAGGTCGGCGAGCTCCTCGGGCGTCAGCCGCCGGTCCAGCTCGAAGTGCATGACGGACTCGCGCGGCGCGTCGCGCGGGTGCTCGATCGCCGTGATCCGGCCGCTGTCGGCGTCCCGGCGCACGCCGACGATCGGGTGCGTGATCCGGATCGCCCGCAGGCCGCGGGCCGCCAGCTCGGCGGCGATCGAGTCCACCAGGAACGGCAGGTCGTCGGTGTTGGTCTCCAGGACCGAGCCCTGCGTCTCGTAGCCGTGCTCGTCGCGGCGCGGCGTGAACGCGCGGACGGCCGCGACCGCGCCGTCGCGCGCGTCGGCCAGCGCGAAGGCGCCCTCCACCTCGGCCAGCAGCGCCTCGGGCGCCTCGTCCCCGCCGTCCGGCGACGGCGCGCGGTGCAGATAGGCCCGCGCGAATCGGGCCAGCGCGTCGGAGCCTCGCTCCCGCGCCAGCGCGACGACCTCGTCGGCCGACCCGGCCGGCGACGACTCCTCCTGAAGGCTCACCCGCAGAACGTACCCCGGAGACCGGCTGCAGAACGCAAGAAGGGGCGCCCACCGTGGGCGCCCCTCCGTCCAACCGAGGTCCGGTGCGGGTCAGGCGCCGAGGCGCTGCTCGAGCTGCTCGAGGTGCGCGCGGATCTCGCCGGGCAGGTCGTCGCCGAACTTGGCGAGGTGCTCCTTGACCTGCGGCAGCTCGTCGCGCAGCGCGTCGACGTCCACCGACAGCACCTCGGACAGCGCCTCGTCGGAGATGTCGAGGCCCGCGACGTCGATGTCCTCCTTGCGCGGGACCAGGCCGACCGGCGTCTCGTCGGCCTCGACCTTGCCCTCCAGGCGGCGCACGACCCACTCCAGGACGCGCGAGTTGTCGCCGAAGCCCGGCCACAGGAACTTGCCGTCGGCGCCCTTGCGGAACCAGTTGACGTAGAAGATCCGCGGCGGCTTGGCCCCGGCCTTCTTGCCCATCGTCAGCCAGTGCTCGAAGTAGGACGCCATGTTGTAGCCGCAGAACGGCAGCATCGCGAACGGGTCGAAGCGCAGCTGGCCGACCGTGCCGAACGCGGCGGCGGTCATCTCCGAGGACATCGTCGCGCCGAGGAACACGCCGTGCTCCCAGTCGAACGCCTCACGGACGAGCGGCACCACCGACGCGCGGCGGCCGCCGAACAGGAACGCGTCGATCGGCACGCCCGCCGGGTCCTCCCACTCCGCCGCCATCGACGGCACCTGCGAGGCGGGGACCGTGAAGCGCGAGTTCGGGTGCGCGGCCGGGTGGTCGGCCTCGGGCGTCCAGTCGTTGCCGTGCCAGTCGATCAGGTGCGCGGGCGCCTCCTTGGTCATCCCCTCCCACCAGGTGTCGCCGTCGTCGGTCAGCGCCGTGTTGGTGTAGAGCGCGCCCTTGTCGAGGGCGGCCATGGCGTTGGGCGTGTTGCTGTAGCCCGTGCCCGGGGCGACGCCGAAGAAGCCGTTCTCGGGGTTGATCGCGCGCAGGCGGCCCTCGTCGTCGTACTTCATCCAGGCGATGTCGTCGCCGATCGTCTCGACCTTCCAGCCCTCGATGGTCGGGACCATCAGCGCGAGGTTCGTCTTGCCGCACGCCGACGGGAACGCGCCGGTGACGAACTTGACGTCGCCCTCCGGCGAGGTGAGCTTGAGGATGAGCATGTGCTCGGCCATCCAGCCCTCGTCACGGGCCATGATCGACGCGATGCGCAGCGCGAAGCACTTCTTCCCGAGGAGGGCGTTGCCGCCGTAGCCCGAGCCGTAGGACCAGATCTCGCGGGTCTCGGGGTAGTGGACGATGTACTTGACCTCGGCGTTGGTGGGCCACGGCACGTCCTCCTGGCCCTCGGCCAGCGGCGCGCCGATCGAGTGCACGCACGGGACGAACTCGCCGTCCTCGCCGAGGACCTCCAGGGCGCCGGCGCCCATGCGCGTCATGATCCGCATCGAGACGACGACGTAGGGCGAGTCGGTGATCTCGACGCCGACGTGGGACTTGTCGGAGCCCAGCGGGCCCATCGAGAACGGGACGACGTACATCGTCCGCCCGCGCATGGAGCCGGCGAACAGCTCGCCCATCGTCTCGCGCATCTCGGAGGGCGCGCGCCAGTTGTTGGTGGGGCCGGCGTCCTCCTGCCGCTCGGAGCAGATGAACGTCCGGTCCTCGACGCGAGCCACGTCGCTGGGGTCCGACCACGCCAGATAGGAGTTCGGCCGCTTGGCATCGCTGAGGCGCTTGAACGTCCCAGCATCCACGAGCTGCTGGCAGAGGCGGTCGTACTCCTCCGCCGAGCCGTCACACCAATGGATCTCGTCGGGCTGGGTGAGGGTGGCGATCTCCTCCACCCACGCCGTCAGCCTGGCGTTCTTCGTCGGAACCGTGATGCTCACGTCACTTCCTCGGTGTCGGATTCAAGGAGGCGGGCGGAGAAAAGGGAAAGACGGCCCACCTCGGTGCGCATTCCCGAAAGCTACCCGTTCGGGCTATTGGAGGCATCCCGGTCTGGCTGAACCTTTGACCGGTCTGTAGGGCGTTTTGTCCCTTAAGGACGACGGGGCGGCGGACGATTCCGCCGCCCCGTCGGGCACGTTCCCCCCGGATGGCGGGGGTGGTCAGCAGGATGACCTCCGCTAGGCGGCGGGCGCCTCGCCCGGGTTCTTGCGCGGGATCAGCACCAGGCGCTTGAACTCGGCGACCAGGACGCCGTCCTGGTTGAAGACGCGCGTGTGGACCTTGACCGTGCCGCGGTCGAGCTTGGTCTTCGACTCGCGCTTCTCCAGCACCTCGGACTCCACGAACAGCGTGTCGCCGTGGAAGACCGGAGCCGGGTGGCTCAGCTCCTCGGTGGCGAGGTTCGCGATGGCCTTGCCGGAGACGTCCGAGACGCTCATCCCGAGGGCCAGCGAGTAGACCAGCGGCCCGACCACGACGTTGCGCCCCTGCTGCGACTGCGACGCGTACACGTCGTTGATGTGCAGCGGGTGGTGGTTCATCGTGATGAGGCAGAAGAGGTGGTCATCGGACTCGGTGACCGTCTTCGCGGGCCAGTGCTTGTAGACGTCGCCGACCTCGAACTCCTCGAGGTAGCGACCGTACGGGTGGCCGCCGGTGGACTCGCGCTCGCGCTGGTCGGTGGTGAAGCCGGTGTCGGTCATCTAGTTGTCGTCTCCTTGGTGGGTGCCGCGCACGAGGCGCCACGCGGACGGCAGGACCGCCGCGCCGATGGCCGCCTTGACGAGGCCGCCGTAGATGAAGACCGTGAAGCCGTAGTGGATCGTCCAGCCCCAGTCCTGGCCGGCGGCGATCTTGAGGCCGATGACGCCCGGGACGAAGATCAGCAGCTGGCCGACGGCGAACGCCAGCGCGGCGGTCGCGACCTTGCGGTCGGCGCCCCGCTCGGCGAGCCACCCGACGAGGGCGGCGGCGAGCACGAAGCCGACGAGGTAGCCGCCGTTGGCGCTCCAGACGACGCCCCAGCCGGACGCGCCGTCGGCGTAGATCGGCAGCAGCAGGCCCATCAGGACGTAGAGCAGCAGCGACGACGCGCCGCGGCGCAGGCCGAGCGTGGCGCCGACGAGGCCGACGCCGAGCGTCTGGCCGGTGATCGGGACGGGCGACCCGGGCACCTTGATCGAGACCTGGGCGAGCAGGGCCATGAGGCCGACGCCGCCGAGGACGAGCGCGAGGTCACGGACGCGAGAGCCCGGCAGCGCGTCCGCGAGGACGCCCCGCCGCGGCGCGGTGGTGGGGATGGCGAAGGTGGCGTTCATCGGCGCGGACCCTAGACGAGAAGGCGTGTCGTTCGACCGCTGCCCTGCCACGACGGCGACGCTTCGTTGACTCGCCAGTCAATATCTTTCGCCTATGCGCAGCCCCCGAGACTTCTTCCAGCCGCTCGCCGTCGGCGCTCCCGAGCCGCTTCGCGAGATCCCGTTCCCGCCCTCGCGGATGATCCACTTCTTCGACGCCTCGAACGAGAAGATGGTGGCCAAGCTCCCGGACACGATCGCCAAGGCCGACATCGTGCTCGGCAACCTCGAGGACGCGGTGCCGGTCGATCGCAAGGAGGCCGCGCGCGAGGGCCTGGTCAAGGTCGGCAAGACCGTCGAGCTGGGCGAGACGCAGCTCTGGACGCGCGTCAACTCGCTGGAGTCGCCGTGGGTGCTCGACGACCTGACGACGCTCGTCACCGAGATCGGCGACAAGCTCGACGTCATCATGGTGCCCAAGGTCGAGGGCCCGTGGGACATCCACTACGTCGACCGCCTGCTCGCGCAGCTGGAGGCGCGCGCCGGGCTGACGAAGCCGATCCTCGTCCACGCGATCCTGGAGACCGCGCAGGGCGTCGCGCACCTCGAGGAGATCGCGCAGGCCTCGCCGCGCATGCAGGGCATGTCGTTCGGCCCCGCCGACCTGGCGGCCTCGCGCCGGATGAAGACCACCCGCGTGGGGGGTGGCCACCCCGGCTACGTGTCGATCAGCGACCCCGACCTGTCGGATCCCGACGCCCCCCGAGCGACCGCCCAGCAGGACCCGTGGCACTACTCGATCGCGCGCATGGTCGACGCCTGCACGTCCAACGGGATCCTCCCCTTCTACGGCCCGTTCGGCGACATCAAGGACACGGTCGCCTGCGAGGCGCAGTTCCGCTCCGCCTTCCTGCTCGGCTGCGTCGGCGCCTGGTCGCTGCACCCGGTGCAGATCGACATCGCCAAGAAGGTCTTCTCGCCCGACCCCGACGAGGTCAAGTTCGCCAAGAAGGTCATCGAGGCGATCCCCGACGGCCGCGGCGTCCACATGATCGACGGCAAGATGCAGGACGACGCGACCTGGAAGCAGTGCAAGGTCATGGTCGACCTCGCCGAGCAGCTCGCCGCCAAGGACCCGGAGCTGGCCGAGGCCTACGGCTTCGTCGCCGTATAGGCTCCGGCGGCTTTTCCTGACCCTCCCCCTGACCGGAGGCAATAACCCTTGAGGTTCTTCGAATACGAAGCCCGCGAGATCGTCAAGCGGGCCGGAATCCCTGTCACCGACTACGGGTTCACCACCGACGCGCAGGAGGCCAAGGAGATCGCGGCCCGCATCGGCGGACCCACGGTCATCAAGTCCCAGGTGCTGTCGGGCGGCCGCATGAAGGCCGGCGGCGTGAAGTTCGCCGACACCCCGGAGGAGGCCGAGGCGCACGCCGTCGACATCCTCCAGCTCGAGATCAACGGGCACAAGCCGCGCGGCATCCTGGTGGACCCGCGCGCGGAGTTCGAGCAGGAGTACTACGCGGGCGTCGTCTGGGACGGCACGCGCAAGCAGCCGGTGATGATCTTCTCCCCGGTCGGCGGCATCGACATCGAGCAGGTCGCCGAGGAGCAGCCCGACAAGGTCGGGCGCCGCCACTTCTCGAACATCCTGCCGTTCGGCGACTTCGAGGCCAAGGAGGTCATCGCCTCCACCGGCGTGACCGGCTCGGCGCTCAACAAGCTGGTGCCGATCCTGACCAAGCTCGCGAAGCTGTTCGTCGAGAAGGACATGACGTTGGCGGAGATCAACCCGCTGGCGCGCATGGCCGACGGCTCGTTCATCGCGCTCGACGCGCACATGGACATGGAGAACGAGGCGCGCGGCCGGCACAAGCAGCTGCTCGCCGACCTCGGCGTCGGCGACGAGGAGACGCGCGAGGCGCGCGAGCCCACGGAGTTCGAGCTGGCCGGCGAGGCCGTCGACTCCCAGGACCACCGCGGCGTGGCGGGCAACGTCACCGAGTTCGACGGCAACCTCGGGCTGGTCATCGGCGCCGGCGGCGGCTCGCTGACGCTGTTCGACGCGGTCCGCAAGTACGGCGGCAACCCGGCCAACTACTGCGAGATCGGCGGCAACCCGTCGGTGTCCAAGGCCAAGGGGTTGGCCAAGTTGGTGCTGAGCAAGCCGGGCGTCGACAAGATCGCGGTGATGATGTCGATCGTGTCCAACACGCGCGTGGACATCGTCGCGCGCGGCGTCATCGCGGCGTGCCTGGAGCTGGGGATGGACCCGGCCGAGAAGATCGCGATCTTCCGCATCCCGGGCGCGTGGGAGGAAGAGGGCTTCAAGATCCTCGAGAAGTACGGCGTCGAGTACGCCGACCGCAGCGTGTCGCTGCACGAGGCCGCGTCGCGCGCGGTCGAGAAGATCCAGGGGGCGGCGGCATGACTCGCGCACGAACCCGAGCGCTCCACGCGAGCGGTTCGGCGAGCGCATCGCATGCCGGGCGCGAGCTCGCCCAGGGGCTCGCTCGCACGCTGACGGCGAACACGGAGGTCGGGGCATGAGCATCCTCGTCAACGCGGACACGACGTTCATCGTCCAGGGCATCACCGGCCGTGAGGCCGTGAACCTGACGCGCGAGTGCCTGGACTACGGCGCCGGCGCGAAGATCGTCGGCGGCGTGACCCCGGGCCGCCTCGGCCGCGAGGTCCACGGCGTGCCGGTCTTCGACACGGTCGCCCAGGCCGTCGCCCACCACGGCGCGCCGATCGACGGCTCGGTCGTGACGGTCCCGCCCGCGTTCACCAAGGACGCGGTCTTCGAGGCGCTGGAGAACGGCATCAAGATCATCGTGATCGTCACCGAGCGCATCCCGCGCCGCGACGTCGCGCAGATGGTCGAGCTGGCCAACCTCCGCGGCGCGCGGATCATCGGCCCCAACTGCCTGGGGATCATCGTCCCCGACGTCATCAAGATGGGCGGCATCGGCGGCCCGGCCAAGGACGCGGCCAAGTCCTACTCCAAGGGCTCGATCGGCGTCATCTCGCGCTCCGGCGGCATGACGACCGAGATGTCGTCGACGCTGAGCGCCGCGGGCCTGGGCATCTCGACCGCCGTCTCGATCGGCGGCGACGCGATCATCGGCTCGACCTACGCCGAGCTGATGCCGCTGTTCGAGGCCGACGAGGAGACCGAGGGCATCGTCATCTACACCGAGCCGGGCGGCCGCATGGAGGCCGAGCTGGCGCGGTGGGTGACCGAGAACGACTCGCGCCTGCCGATCGTCGCGTTCATGGCCGGCCGGTTCATGGACGAGATGCCGGGCATGAGCTTCGGCCACGCCGGCACGATCGTGGAGGGCAAGGAGGACACGGCGACCGAGAAGATCGCCCGCCTCGCGGAGGCTGGCATCACGGTCGCCGAGGAGATCTCCGAGATCCCGAACATCATGAAGGCGAAGCTCGCGGAAAGGAAGGTCAGCGCATGAGGGTCGACGGCACGTTCATCGGCATCGAGGTCTCCGACGCCATCGTCGGCGACGCCGCCATCGCGGCCAAGCTCCGCGAGGTCTGCCCCGTCGACATCTACGGCGACGCCGACGGCTCCGTCCAGGTCGTCCAGGGCAACGTCGACGAGTGCGTCCTCTGCCGCCTCTGCATCGACGCGACCTCGCCCGAGCAGGTGAAGGTCCTGAAGTTGTACGACAACGAGGCCTCGCTGGCCTAGCTGCGCATCCGTGTCGTCTCGTGGTGAGCAGCTCACCACGAGGCGACACGCGTCGTCCTGGCGTCGGCGCATCGACGTCCTAGGATCGACGGCCATGAACGCGCCGCGCTTCTTCCACCCCACGCCCGCCGGCTACAGCCACGCGGTGCGGATCCCCCGCGATCGCGAGATCGTGTGGACGAGCGGGCAGGTCGGGTTGACCGAGGACGGCGTGGCGCCGCGGACGGTCGAGGCGCAGACGCGGTTGGCGTTCGAGTCGGTCGGCCGGGCGCTGGACGCCGCGGGCGCCTCGTTCCACGACGTGGTCAAGTTGACGTTCTTCATCACCTCGACCGACGAGCTGGAGACGATCCGGCGCGTGCGCGACGAGTTCGTGGACACGATCGCGCCGCCGACGTCGTCGCTGGTCGTCGTCGCCGGGCTGTTCCGGCCCGACCTCTTCGTCGAGGTCGAGGCGGTGGCGGCGGTCGCCTAGGCGGTCGCCGCGACGCGGCCGCGCTCGGTCGCGAACATCTTCAGCGCGTGGCGCCCGGCGGGCGTCTCGCGGTGCTCGCGGACGACGTCGGCGGTCCGCGGCGGCAGGTCCTCCACGAGCGGCAGCGGCACCGCGTACTCGGCGGGCCCGATGAGCGGCGCGGCCAGCGCGGCGAACGTCAGGTCGGCGATCGAGAACGCGTCGCCGGCCAGGTAGGGACGGCCGTCGGCGAGGCGCTCGTCGACGTCGGCGAAGATCGCGCGGAACGTCCGCTCGGCCTCGACCGCCGTGGCGTCGTCGATCTTGAGGACCTTGGTCACGGCGAAGGCGATCGGCCGGTGGCCGAAGCGCCAGAGCGTCTTCTGCCAGTCGCTGACGCCGGCGGTGATCGCCCCGGTCGTCAGGCTCGGCCGGCCGAGCAGCGCGTGGTAGATCCACAGCCGGGTCGCGGGGCCGAGGCGGTCGTCGTAGGCGTCGGCCAGGCCGCGCGCCTCGGGGTCGTCGCAGACGATGCGCCCGCCGCGGGCGTCGGCGTACTCCACGATGTCGGCCGACTCGCGCAGCGTGCCGACCTCGTCGCCGATCAGCACCGGCGTGGTGAGCGCGCCGTGGCGGCGGATCATCGCCCGGTGGACCGCCGGCAGGTACCGGCGCTCGTCGTAGGCGATCCCGGCCCGGTCCAGCGCCCACCGCGCCTTCTCGCAGTAGTGGCTGACCGAGATCGTGAGAAGCACCGGCTGTCCGCTCATGAACACCATCATCTCCTACTCTGGAGATCTATGCCGGAGCTTCCCGAGGTCGAGTCCGCTCGCGCCCTGATCGCCGAGCACGGGCTCGGTCGAGAGATCGTCGCGGTCGACGACAGCGACAGCTACGTCTGCCGCCCGCACGCGCCCGGCGAGATCGCCGACGCGCTGGTCGGCCACAGGCTCACCGAGGCCCACCGCCAGGGCAAGGCGATGTGGATCGAGACCGACGGCGGGCCGGTGCTCGGCCTGCACCTCGGCATGGCCGGGCGGATCGTCATCGACGACGAGGCCGCGGGCGACTACTGGTCCGACGGCGGGCGCAAGCACGTGCCGGTGTGGGATCGCTTCACGCTGCGCTTCGCCGACGGCGGGTGGCTGGCGCTGCGCGACAAGCGCCGCCTCGGCCGCGCGGTGCTCGACCCCAAGCTCGACCGGCTCGGGCCGGACGCGGCGGAGGTCTCGCGCGACGCGTTCCGCGAGCGCGTCGGCCGCGGCGACGCGCCGCTGAAGGCCAGGATCATGGACCAGGCGGTGATCGCCGGCGTCGGCAACCTGCTGGCCGACGAGGCGCTGTGGCGCGCGAAGCTCGACCCGCGCCGCCCGGCGAAGGCGCTCGACGACGACGAGCTGGACCGCCTGCGGCGCGAGATCCGCGCCGCCACCCGCCGCGCGATCGAGCGCGGCGGGGTCCACACCGGCGACATCATCGACCACCGCACCCGCGACGGCGTCTGCCCGCGCTGCGGCGCCGACATGGCGCGGGCGACGATCGGCGGGCGCACCACGTATTGGTGCTCGGCGGAGCAGGGCGGCGCGGGCGCCTGAGCGCGTCGCGTCACAAACCACGGGCCTGACGACACCCTCATCCCCGAATGAGGGACGCCGACGCGTTCGCCGCGCTCTATGACCGGGAGGCCCGGACCGTGCTGGTCTTCATCGCCCGTCGCACGCTCGACCCCGAGGTCGCCCTGGACCTCACGGCCGAGACGTTCGCGCAGGCGTTCCGGGGCCGCCGCCGCTTCCGCGGGACGACCGCGATGGAGGAGCGGGCCTACCTGTTCACGATCGCCAAGCGGCAGATCGCGCGCTACCTCCAGCGCGGGACCGTCGAGCGGCGCGCGCTGGAGGCGCTGGGCGCCGAGCTGCCGGTCGCGCACGAGGACGACCTGCGCGAGATCGAGGAGGCGGCCGGGCTCGACGGGCTGCGCAGCGCGCTGGGCGACGAGCTGGCGCGGCTGAGCGCCGAGCAGCGCGCGGCGCTGCAGCTGCGCGTGGTCGAGGAGCGGCCCTACGAGGAGGTCGCGTCGGTCCTGGGCGTGTCCGAGCAGACCGCGCGGGCGCGCGTGTCGCGCGGGCTGCGCGCGCTGGCCGCGGCGCTCGAGCCCAAGCTGGCGGCGGGTGAGGACCGATGAGGATCCTCGACGAGCTGGGCGACGAGCTGGTCCGCGCGGCGCGGGCGGACGAGGCGCGCGAGGCCCGCGCGCCTGGACGCGCGCGGCGCCCGCGCCCGCGCCCGCGCCTGTCCGGCGCGCGCCGCCCCCTCCCCCGCGCGGTCGTCGTCGGCGTGGCGTCGGCCGTGCTCCTGGCGGCCGTCGCGGTCGCCGCGACGCTGGTGATCGGCCGCGGCGCCCCGATCCCCGCCGCGCCGCCCGGCGCGGTCCCGCGCGAGCTTCAGCCGGTCCCGGGCACCGCCCGCCTCAGCGGCCTGGACGTCGCCGACCCCGACGGCGGCCCGGCCTGGGACGTCCGCACCTCGCGATCGCGGACCGGCGCGATCTGCGCGACCGTCGGCCAGGTGCTCGACGGCCAACTCGGGATCGTCGGCCTCGACCACGACTTCCACGCGCTGCCCGCCGGCGCGGCCGACACGTGCGCGATCACGCTCGGCGGCGACGACGCGATCATCGCCGGGGCCCGCGCGTTCCGCGGCGGCGACGGGCTGACCGCGCTCACCGTCGTCTCCGGCGTCGTCGCGCCGGGCGTGCGCGGCGCGACCGCCACCGCGGGCGGCGCGACGACGACGCTGCGCCTGGCGTCCACCGGCGCGTTCCTCGCGGTCTTCCGCGGGTTGCCGCAGGACCTGCGCCCGCGCGTGACGCTGACGACCTCCACCGGCGCGCACCGGACGCTGCGCTTCGCCGACACCGGCGAGTACCTCGCCGACGACCCGTCCGGCGGCGCGCCGTGGACGCTGAAGCGCACGACCTACGCCACCCGGCACGGCCTGCGCTGCATCGCCGTCCAGCGCGAGCGCGGTCCCGACTCGCCGCAGCCGATCCCGCGGGGCATCATGCTGCCGCGCTTCCAGACCGCGTCGCCGCCGCCGCGGTGCGCGCCCGACGGGACGGCGTTCGCGGCCGTCCAGCGGTTCGTGCCGTCCGCACGCCAGTCGGTCCTCAACTCCTACTGGGGACCCAACCCGGCGCGGACGATCGCGTGGGGCGCGGTCGCGCGGCCGGGCGCGGTCGTCACGGTCAGCGCGCCGGGCCTCGCCGCGCGCCGCGTCGCGGTCGACGCCACGTCGCTCGGCTACGCCGTGATCCTCGACGGCCACGTCGACCCCGGCGCCGTGCGGATCACCGTCGACGGCCGGGCGATGGCCCCGTTCGCCGGCGTCACCAACCACGGCGGGCACGCGATCGCGCGCCCGGCGACGCCGCCGTGGCGGTCGGTGGCCTCGGCGCTGGCCGACGCCCCGCGCGTCTCGGACCTCGAGCGCCCGGGCCGCGACGTCGCGATCGTCGCCCGCGCCGCCGATCCCGCCGGCGGCCCGGCGTGGGCGCTGCGCACCTGGCGCTCGGTCCTGACGCGTGCGGCGCGCGCCCCGAAGGTCGACCACGACCTGCGCTGCGTGCAGGCCGGGATCGAGCGCGACGGCCGGCTCGTGCTGCCGCTGGCCGGCGGCCGGACCGAGACGCTCCTGCCCCGCGGGCCCGACGCGAGCCTCGGCGGCGGCTGCATCGACACGCGCTGGCTCTCGACCCACGCCGCGACGCCGACCGTCCGCACGACGCTCGCCGACCCGACCGCGCCCGCGCCGCGCGCCACGCGCGTCGTGGTCTCCGGCCTGGTCGGCCCCGGCGTCCGCTCCGCGCAGCTGCTCGGCGCGAGCGCGCGCCCCCAGCCGCTGACGCTGCACCGCGACGGCACCTACCTGACCGTGCTCCCCGCGCGCCTGGCGGGCCGCTCGCTGCGCGTCCGGATCGTGCGGTCCGACGGCCGCGCGCAGACGTCGCCCCCCAGCGACACCCACGCCGGCGGCGGCCAATGCCGGTTCGATCTCGCCAAGGGCATGAAGGTCGCCGACCCCGACGGCGCCGCGCCGTGGGCGGCCGTCGCCTCCCGCTCGGGCTCGCTCGTGTGCCGGACGCTCGACCAGGTCGTCGGCGGCCGCCTGGCGACGATCGACGCCGTCGAGGGCACGGTCCGCTACGGCACGGGCTGGCTGTCCTCGCACACCGCCGACCTCCCGGGCCGCGGCCCGCTGACGGTCGAGGTCGACGGCCCCGGCAACGAGTTCCTGCTCGGCGGCCCGGACGCGACGGCGCCCTCGGCCGCCTCCAACGTCCGCCGCACGCTGCCCGGCCGCACGCTCGTCACCGGCGAGGTCGCGCCCGAGGTGACGTCGATCACGCTGCGCACGCCGCGCGACATCCGGACGATCCGGCCGGTCGGCGGCACGTTCCTGGCGGTCTACGACGGCGCGTTCTACAGCGGCGAGATCGTCGCGACCGCGCACATCAAGAACGCCATGGACGTGACGGTGCGCACGCCCGCGGCGTTCCTGGCGCCGGTCGGCTAGGCATCAACCATCTAGACCGGGTAGAAGCGCTTCATCAACGGCAGCAGCACCGCGCGCGGCGTGTAGCGCCCGCTCAGCGTGACGCCCTTGATCGCCAGGCCGGGGACGACCACGCGCTTGTTCTTCTCCAGGCCCTCGATCGCCGCCTTGGCGCAGTCGGAGCTGGAGACGCGGGCGAACCTCGGCACGCCGTCGAAGGCGTCGGCCAGGCCGGCGCGGGCCGCGAACTCGGTGTCGACCGGGCCCGGGCACAGCGCGGAGACCGCGACGTCCAGGTGCGACAGCTCGGTGTGCAGCGCCTCGGCGAAGCTCAAGGCGAAGGCCTTGCTCGCCGCGTAGGTCGCCTGGCCCGGGATCGGCTGCATGCCCGCGCTGGAGGCCACGACGAGGATCGCCCCGCCGCCGTCGCGCGCGATCAGCTTCGGCACGTAGGCGCCGCTGAGCCGCACGACCGCCTCGCAGTTCAACCGCACCATGTCGGCCTCGCTCTGGACGTCGAGGTCCGAGAACTGGCCCGCCGATCCGTAGCCCGCGTTGTTGATCAACACGGACACCTCCAGCCCGAGCGCCTCGATCCGGCCGGGCAGCGCGTCGGTGGCGTCCGGGTCGGTCAGGTCGCAGGCCAGCGCCTCGGCGCGCACGCCGTGGGCGTCGCGCAGCTCGCCGGCCAGCGCCTCCAGGCGATCGGGGCGGCGGGCGACGAGCACGACGTTGTGACCGCGCGCCGCGAGCTGCCGCGCGAGGTCGGCGCCGATGCCCGACGACGCGCCGGTGACCAGCGCGGCCGTGGTCGACGAAGGTTCGGGAAGTGCCATGTGAGCAACCCTAACCGGTCGCGCCGCTCAGGACAGGCGCGCGCGGTACTTCACCATGAACCGCCGCGGCCAGTCGCCGTGCGTCTGGGTCCTCAGCCGCGCGACGTTCTCGTGGTGGTACGGGCTGCTCAGCGACTCGGCGTGACCGATGACGTTCTTGTCGCTGATCCCGTACTTGGCCTGCAGCCAGCGGGTGAGCTTCAGCGACGCGCCGATCATCTTCCTGTTGCTCAGCACGCCCGCCTCGCTGAAGCCGACGTGCTCGATCCCGATGGCCGTGTAGTTGAGCCCGACCGTGTGGCGGCAGATCCACTTCAGCGAGACCAGCTGGTGGATCTTGCCCGCCGGGTCGATGACGAAGTGCGAGCACGTCGCGGGCAGCTCGTGCAGCTCGCTGTCGGCGACGTCGGGCGCGAACGTGTTGAACGTCGCGCCGAACGACGCGTTCTCGGTCATGTGCTCGACGATCACCTTCGGCGCGATCAGCCGCGCGCGGTGCAGGCCGTAGTGGCGCGTCGCGTAGGCGCGCGTCTCGGCGATCCGGCGCGAGCCGAACGGGATCGGGTCGTGGACGATCGGGGGCATGGCGGCGAGGGGCATCGCCGCACACGTTTACCCCAACAGGTGCCTCCACGACAGCGCGACCTCGTCGACCGGCTCGATGCCGACCCGCTCGCCGTCCACGCTGACCCACGACGCGTCGGGCGCGACGTCGACCTCGGCGCGCACGTCGTTGCGCACCATGTCGGCTGCCGTGACGTCGCGGCAGCCGCGCACGACCGACCGCACGCGCTCGGTCGGCAGCTCCACGTGCGCGGAGGCCGCCGCCGTGAACGCCACCGACAGCCGCGCCGCCGCGCGCCCGTGCCCGCCGACCTGCGGCCGCACGACCACCGGCTCGCAGAGCATCGTGGTGGCGTTGGGATCCCCGGACGCGCCCCAGGCCGCGACGCCCATCTTGACCACCAGCTCGGGCCGGACCGCGAAGTTCTGCGGCAGCCACAGGACGCAGTCGGCGATCCGGCCGGGGGTGAGCGCGCCGACGTCGTGCGACAGGCCGTGGGCGATCGCCGGGTTGATCGTGACCTTGGCCAGGTGGCGCAGCACGCGCTCGTTGTCGGCGAGCGTGCCCGGCGCGTAGCCGGCGCCGCCCCGCGCGCGCTTCATCACGTCGGCGTTCTGGAACGCCCGGCGCACGACCTCGCCCGCGCGGCCCATCCCCTGCGAGTCGCTGCTCAGCATGTGGATGATCCCGAGGTCGTGCAGGACGCCCTCGGCCGCCATCGTCGCGGGCCGCACGCGCGCCTCGGCGGCCTGGCGGTCGCCCGCCACGACGCCGGGCTGCAGGACGTGCACGGCCGCGACCATCGACGTGTGCTCGGCCGCGGTGTCGACGCCGAACGGCACGGTCGGCGAGGTCGACGACGTCAGGATCCGCTCGCGCCCGGCGAGCTTCATCAGGTCCGGCGCGTGGCCGCCGCCGGCGCCCTCGATGTGGAACGCGTGCACGCTGCGGCCGCCGAACGCGGCGAGCGTGCCCTCGACGCTCAGCACCTCGTTGAGCCCGTCGGTGTGGATCGCCAGCTGGACGTCGTGGGCGTCGCAGACGTCCAGCGCCGTGCGGATCTGCACCGGCCCGGCGCCGACGTCCTCGTGGATCTTCAGCGCGGCGCCGCCGGCGCGCAGGCCGTCCTCGACGCGCTCGCGCCGCGACGACGAGCCGCGCACGAACAGCGCGGCGTTGATCGGCCAGTCCTCCAGCGCGGCCCACGTCGCGGCCAGGCCGGCCTCGGGGTTGGTGCCGAGGTTCCAGATCGGGCCGTAGTCCTGGGAGACCATCGTGGTGATGCCGCCGGCCAGCAGGGCGTCGGTCACCTGCGGCGAGAGCCAGTGGACGTGCGTGTCGATCCCGCCCGGCGTGACGATCATGCCGGTGGCGTCGAGGACCGCGGTGCCGACGTCGAGCACGACGTCGACGCCGTCCATCGTGTCCGGGTTGCCGGCGCGGCCGACCGACACGATGCGCCCGTCGGTGATCCCGATCGACGCGTAGCGGACGCCGAGGATCGGGTCGAGGATCAGCCCGCCGGTGATCGCGATGTCGACGCCGCCGCGCGTGGCGCGCACGCCGAGGCCGTCGCGCATCGTGTTGCCGAAGCCCGGGACGAGCTGGTCGGGGCCGTGGACGTCGTCGCGCTCGGCGACGACCTCCAGCGACGTGTCGCCGAGGCGCACGGGCGTGGTGTCGGGCTCAAGCACCGCGGTATCCCTTCTCGCGCGCGGCCGCCAGCGCGGCGTCGCGGGCGCCCGGCTCGTCCAGCGGACCGTCGACCAGGTCGCCGTGGCCGCGCACGATCCGCGCGCCGCCGATCGGCGCCAGCGCGACCTCGCGCGGCTCGCCCGGCGCGAAGAAGACCTTGGTCCGCGCGGGGATCGCCAGGCGCGTCCCCCACGCCGCGGCGCGGTCGAAGCTCAGCACGGGGTTGGTCTCGAAGAAGTGCAGGTGGCTGGTCACGCCGACCGGGACCGCGCCCTCGTTGACGACCGTGACGCGCGCGACCGCGAGGTCCTCCAGCCACGGCACGTCGGGCTCGTCCTCCGGCGCGGCGTCGGGCGCCGGGCCGAGCGGGTCCTCGACCACGACCAGGTGGCGTCCGTCGCGGAACACGGCCTCGACCTCGATCCGCGTCACCAGCGCGCGGACGCCGTCGAGCACGTCATCCTCGCCCAAGATCTCATAGGCCTTGTCGACGACCTCCGCGTAGCGGCGCCCGTCGCGGGCCAGCTCGCAGATCCCGTCGGCGACGATCGCCGTGGCCTCGGCCTGGTTGAGCTTCAGCCCGCGCGCGCGACGCGCGCGGGCCAGCTCGGCGGCGAGGAACAGCAGCAGCCGGTCCTGCTCCTGGGGCAACAACCTCATGTCGCCAGCCTAGTCCCCGGCCTGGGCGCCAGGACGGCGAACCCGGACGCGCGGCGTTCACCCGGTCGGCGGGAAGCGGCGCCCCAGCTCGGTCAGGAGGTCGTCGAGGTCGTCGATGACGAGGTCGGCGCCCCAGGCGCGGGCCAGCTCGACGACCGGGCCGCGGTAGAGCGTGCCGCCGACGGCGATCAGCGGGCGCGGCCGGACGCGGTGCAGCAGGCCGACGGCCTCCTCGGCACCGGGGAGCCGGCCGACGGTGGCGGTCGACAGCGCGACGACGTCCGGGCACTCGTCGGCCACCAGCTGGGCGAGCGCGTCGGCGGGCGCGGCCGCGCCGAGCGCGATGACCTCCCAGCCCGCGCGCTCCAGCAGGTCGGCGAGCATCCGGGAGCCGAGCGCGTGCAGCTCGTCGGGCGAGGCGGTGACGACGGCCAGGCGCCCGCGCGTCGGCGGCAGGCGGCGGTCGGGCGCCAGGACGCCGAGCAGCCGCGTGGTCAGCTCGGTGGCGTAGTGCTCGTCGGCGACCGTCAGCCGCTCCAGCGACCAGAGGTCGCCGATCTCCGCCAGCGCGGGCGCGAGCACCAAGGTGTAGATGTCGACGATGCGCGCACCGCGGCCCGCGAGGTCCTCGACGATCGCGCGCGCCCGCCGCTCGTCGCGCCCCACGAGCGCGGCGCGGAAGCCCTCGCAGGCGGCGCGCAGCTCCTCGGGACCGGTCGGCTCGGGGACGAGGCGCAGCGTCCGCGCGTCGTCGCCGTGCAGCGCCCGGTCGACCGCGACGTTGACGAAGTGCGACAGGTCGCCGTCGGGGCCGAGCCGCGTCTCGACCTCCTCGAGCAGGCCATCCTGGAACCTGATCGGCCGCACTTTCGTCCCCATGGGCGGGATCTTAGGTGGCATCCTCCGGCCCTCTGATGACCGAGACGCCCACGCCCGCCGCCGAAGGACTGTCGATGCCGCCCGAGTGGACGGCGCACGAGCGCACGCTGATGGCGTGGCCGTGCCGCCGCGAGCTCTGGGGCGGGCAGCTGGGAGCCGCCAAGGCCGAGAGCGCGGGCGTGGCCAACGCGATCGCGGCCTTCGAGCCCGTGACGATGGTCGCGCGCGACGCGGCCGACGCCCAGGAGGCGCGCGCGGCGCTGGACGCCGACGTCGAGATCCTGACCGCGCCGGTCGACGACTCGTGGCTGCGCGACAGCGGCCCGATCTTCGTCGTCGACCACCACGACGAGCCGTCGCGGCGCGTCGGCGTGCACTTCGGCTTCAACTCGTGGGGCGACAAGTTCGAGGGCTATGAGAACGACGCGGCGATCGGCCGGCGGCTGACCGAGCACGTCGGCTCGGAGGTCGTGCGCGCGCCGCTGATCCTCGAGGGCGGCTCGATCGGCGTCGACGGCACGGGCACGCTGGTGACCACCGAGCAGTGCCTGCTGCACCCCAATCGCAACCCGGATCTGTCCAAGGACGAGATCGAGCGCCACCTGAAGGACTACCTCGGCGTGACGCGCGTGGTCTGGCTGGAGCAGGGCCTGGTCGAGGACCGCGACACCGACGGCCACGTCGATCTCATCGCCGCGTTCCTGGGGCCCGACCGGATGCTGCTGCAGCGCTGCGCGCCGGACAACCCCAACCACGACAACATGGCCCGCAACCGCGAGATCGCCGTGGCCGCGGGCATCGAGGTGGTGGACTTCGACCCGTTGGCCTACACCTCGGTCGACGGCGAGGAGATCGTCGCGTCCTACATGAACTTCTACGTCGGCTCGCGCTTCGTGATCGTCCCGACCGCCGGGCAGCCGGACCTCGACGCCGAGGCGCTGGCCGCCATCGACGCGGCCTTCGGCGGGACCAAGGAGATCGTCGGCGTGCCCGGCGTCGTCCACGCCTTCGGCGGCGGCGGCCCCCACTGCATCACGCAGCAGGTGCCGGCGCTGGGCTAGCGCCGGCGCCGCCGGGCTCGCGCGCCGGCGCTCAGCCGTGCGCGCGGCGCAGGCGCGCCCGCTCCCGCTGCTTCTCGACCACGCGGCCGATGAGCTGCAGGTACTGCTGGACGCCGGTGGCCTTCGCGCGGCCCTCGTGGAAGGCCTGCGCCCAGTCGTCGACCTTGGCGCCGTGCTCGACCATCAGGTTGAAGAAGTCGCGGCGCATCTCGACGCGGACGCGCGCGTCGGCGGCGATGTCCTTGGTGACCTTCAGCTCGGGCAGCTCCAGGCGGAACTGCTGGACGTCGCCCCGACCGTGGAGGTCGACGCCGACGACGAGCTTCATCGGCTTCAGCGCGGGGACCTCTTCGAGGACCCCGCGGACGGCGGCTTCGATCAACTGCGGTGCGTCGCTGCTCATCGAGCGAGACGTTATCGATTCCGGCGTCTACGTAGATCTAGGTAGCGAGGGAGGAACTCCACCCGCCACGGACTGCGCGCGCAAGTAGCTTCGCGCGCCATGCCGCGCCGCGTCCTCGTCTTCGCCCTCTCCCTGCTGGCCTTCGCGGCCTGCGCCGCCCCGGCCCGCGCCGACTACGTCGAGTTCCAACGCCCCAACGGCTACGTGGAGCCGCAGGGCGTCAACCGCGACGGCACCGTGCTGGCGATGGCCTCCTACGACCTCGGCAACCCGAACGAGACGCACGTGCCGTTCCTCTGGAACGGGACCTACACGCGGCTGTACGGCTCGCCGCCGGACTCGATCCGGACCAGCGCGTTCGACATCAACGACCAGGGCCGCAGCATCGGGATCAGCGCCTACAACAACCCGGCCTCGAACTGCTCCTACTGGCAGCCGCTGGTCCAGCGCGGGACCGTCTGGGCCGGCGCCGGCGTCCTGACCGAGCTGGGTGGGCTGCCCAAGAGCGACACCGGCTCGTGCGTGTGGACGCCGATCACGCAGCCCGTGGCCATCAACAACGCGGGCACCGTCCTCGGGATCTCCGAGGGCAGGACGGTCATCGCCGCGGCCGGGTCGACGAGCGTCTCCGAGGTCCCCGCGCCGTGCGCGGGCAACGGGATCTCCCAGCCGCCGTTGGACATCAACGACGGCGGCACGGTGCTGCTGCAGTGCAGTGGCGGCGCGCGGCTGGTGTCGCCGGTCGGCGCGATCACCGACATCCCGGGCTTCAGCGCCTCGATGCACGGCCTGACCGCCGCCGGCGTCGTGCTCGGCCGCAGCGCCAACGGCCTGCCGGCCAAGGCGATCGGGTCGACGATCGTCGAGCTTCAGCCGCTGCCGGGCTACCAGAGCGCCTACGCCAACGCGATCGCCGATGACGGCACGGTCGTGGGCCAGTCCAACGCCGCCGGCGGCTCGCGCGCCACGCTGTGGCGCCCCGACGGCACGCCGGTCGACCTCAACACGATGGCGCCGGGCGCCTCCGGCACGCTGGTGGTCGCGAACGCCATCTCCTCCGACGGCGCCTACATCGCCGGCCGCGTCGGCGCCGTCGGCGGGCAGACCGACGTGCCCGTCTTCCGCCTCGGCCAGGGCCAGGACACGCTCGACGTCGACATCACCGCCAACGCCGCCGACGGCCGCGCGCTCGGCGAGGGCGACCTGACCGAGGCGGACACCTTCGACGTCCACGTGACGCTCAAGAACACCAGCACGACCCAGGCGATCAAGGACCTGGACTACGCGGGCGGCTCGCCGCTGACGATCGACGGCCGCTCGATCGCGCACATCGGCGTCCCGGGCCGCCCGGCCGGCGCGGCGCCGACGACGCTCGGCCCGGGCGAGAGCAGGACCTTCGACTACCAGCTGGCCGCGCTCACCGACGGCGTGGCGGCGGCGACCGTCAAGGTCACCGGCAAGGCCGCCGACGGCGCGCCGCAGGAGGCCAAGGGCTCCCTGAAGCTGACGGTCACCCAGGCCGCGCGGCTGAACGCCGCGCTGGCGCAGTGGGCCCGCTTGCAGGGCATGGACCAGCTGATGCTGACGCTGGCGCGCAAGGTCTACAAGGGCTGGGACAAGCGCGGGGCCGCGATGCAGAAGCAGCTGCGCAAGGTGCTCAGCCCGGCGCAGCGCAAGCGCTGGTTCGGCACCGCGAAGAAGGACGTCATCGGCCAGATCGACGTCGCCCGCGCGCTGCTGATGGGCCGCGCGCCGAGCGCGACCGCCGCGCAGTTCCCGAAGGGGTCGATCGGCGGCGTCTCCGCCGACCAGATGTATGACGCCTACAACAAGGCGTTCAAGGAGCAGGTCGGCAAGGGTGCCGCCAAGTACGTCAAGAAGTGGGGCGACCTCGGCGAAGGCGCCAAGGACCAGGTCCGGCAGGCCTGGGGCGAGAGCGCCCTGGCGGTCAACTACATCATGAATTCGGCCTCGCAGGACCAGCGCCAGCAGGCCGAGGCGATGGTCATGACCTTCTCCGACGGCGTGGTCAAGGACACCGGCTCCTACGCGAGCTGGACCATGAACGAGGCGTCGAACCTGATGAACGACGGCCAGGCGGTCATCTACGCCCTGGCGAACATGGACCAGGGCGCCAAGGACTTCGCCGGCGCGGTCGCGCTGCCGTTCGAGCGCGACGCGGCCAAGCGGGCCTCGCTGGCCAAGCTGGCCGACACCCAGCCGCTGCTGTGGGAGCGCGAGATGGCCAAGCTCGACGCCGAGTGGCTCAACGGCGGCGCGGAGATCATCGCCGACACGTTCGTGGGCGGCGCGGTGGCCAAGGTGGTCACCTCGCCGGGCAAGGTGGTGGAGCTCACCAAGAAGGGCGCGGCCCTGATCAACTTCGCCAAGGCGACCGAGATCCTCGACGAGACCGGCAAGCTCTCAAAGGGCGTCAAGGCGTTCAACGGCGCCAAGAACGGGCTCGGCGTCGGGCTCTCCGGCGAGGAGTCCGCGGCGTTGTTGGAGGAGAACGCGCTGAAGAGCACCGAGGGCGCGACGCTCGTGCAGTCCTCCGACTACGGCAACGTGTACAAGCTGCCCAACGTCGGCGGCGTGCCCGAGGTGACGCTCGACGCCAAGGCGGCGATCCTGGAGGGCGTCGAGAGCGACTTCGCCCAGACCTTCGGCCGCGACATCGAGCTGGCCGAGGTGCTCAAGCCGTCGACCGAGCTGCGCAAGCCGGGGTCGGTCGCCAAGCTGGAGATGACCGGCCAGAAGACCGGCAAGCCCGCGATGGTCGACGCCGGCATGCCCGCCGACGCGCTCGGCGAGGCGGTGCTCTGGAAGCCGAAGGTCCCGCCGAGCAAGATCCCGGGCTTCAAGAACCTGTCCAAGGCGCGCCAGGCCGCGGCGGTCGAGGAGTACGAGAACGCGCTGAAGGCCAACGCCGACTGGAAGGCCCCCAAGCCCGACTCCAAGACCGCCAAGTTGAAGAAGCTGATCGGCAAGGAGGGCGAGGTCCCGCTGGACGACAAGCCGTGGCCCGGCGGCCCGAGCGACGTTCCCGGCCAGCCCGCGCCCGGCCTGCAGCGCTTCGTCAAGGCGGAGTTCGAGCTGGTGAAGGTCGAGGGCGAGTACGCCGACGCCTACCTCATCCGCGTCAAGAAGTACCAGATCGTCGTCAAGGACATGGGCCGCGGCGGCAAGGTCGTCAACACCAAGACGGTGGTCAACTCGACCAAGGCGTTGGCCCAGGGCGTCGACGCCGACGCGGTCGGCATGGCCAAGGTCATCGGCCGCGACGCCGCCGGCAAGCCGGTCCTCGGCCCGCTGACGGCCGCCGAGCGCGAGTTCGTCATGAAGCGCTACGTGGCCCGCAACGTCAAGGCCCGCGCCGCGGGCGTGACGACCGACCTCGCCGAGCACGGCGCGACCCTGGTCATGGACGACGCGGACGCCGCCCATGCCGGGTTCCTGCTGCCGAAGTTCGGCGTGCCGTTCCTGGCCTCCGAGGTCGGCATCCCGTTCCTGCAGCGCATCGCCAAGTTCGTCGCGCCCAAGGGCACGAGCCCCGAGCTGATGTTCCTGAACATGTGGGAGGCCGTCCACAAGGAGGGCGGCTTCGGCCAGCACGCGGTCGTGCTGACCAAGGACGTCCGCTACCTCGGCGAGGTGCCGATCGCCCAGTGGTAGGCGCTACACGCGGCGGTAGCGGACGTGCGTCGCGCCCGGCGACGTGGTCGCCTCGACGACCTCCATCCGCGGATCGCCCACGTCCACGAACAACCGCTCGCCGGCGCCGAGCACGACCGGCACCACGTGCAGGGTCAGCTCGTCGAGCACGCCGGCCGCCAGCGCCTGGTTGATCGTCGAGGCGCCACCGGCGATCGAGACGTTCCTGTCCGGCCCGGCCGCCTCCCGCGCACGGGCGAGCGCCGCGTCGAAGCCGTCCGTGACGAACGAGAACGTCGTCCCGCCCTCCATCACGACGTCCTCGCGGGGATGGTGCGTCAGGACGAACACCGGCGCGTGGTACGGCGGCTCCGGCCCCCACCACCCGCGCCAGTCCCCGGACCACTCGCCGCGGATCGGGCCGAACATGTTGCGGCCCATCACGTAGGCGCCGTTGCCCTCCAGGATCGCCTTCGCGGCCTCCTCGTCGACCGGATGGTGCTCACGGCCGGGCAGGTGCCACTCGTGCAGGCGCGGCCCGCCGAGGCCCAGCGGGTGCTCTTCGCTCTGGTCGGGGCCGGCGACGAACCCGTCGATCGACACCGCGACATGACCTGTGACCTTGCTCATGTGAGGGGGTCGGAGCGCGGGCGCCCGGTTCGACATCCGGGCGCCCGACTCGCTCAGATCTTGTGGCGCTGGAGCAGCTTCTTGCCGATGACCATGCGCTGGATCTCCGAGGTGCCCTCGCCGATCAGCAGCAGCGGCGCGTCGCGGTAGATCCGCTCGATCTCGTACTCCTTGGAGTAGCCGTAGCCGCCGTGGATGCGCAGGCACTCCTCGGCGCAGAAGCGCGCGGCCTCGCTCGCGAACAGCTTCGCCATGCCCGCCTCCATGTCGGAGCGCAGGCCCGCGTCCTTCATCATCGCCGCGCGGCGGGTCAGCAGGCGGGCGGCGTCCAGCTGCGTCGCCATGTCGGCGAGCTTGAACTGGATGGCCTGGTGCTGGGCGATCGGCTTGCCGAACGTCTTGCGCTCCTGGCTGTACTTCAGCGCCAGCTCCAGCGCGCGCTGGGCGAGGCCGACGCCGCGGGCGGCGACGTTGGCGCGGCCGACCTCCAGCGCGTCCATCATCTGCGCGAACCCGGCGTTCAGGCCGGCGTCCTCGCCGCCGAGGATCTGGCCGGCCGGGCACGTGTACCCGTCGTAGACCAACTCGGTGGACTCGACGCCCTTGTACCCCATCTTCTTGATCTTCGGGGGCACGGTCAGGCCGGCGTAGGCGCCGGTGTTCTCGCTGACGCCCGGCTCCTTCTCGGTGATGAAGCAGGTGAAGCCCTTGTGGCGGGGCTCGGCGTCGGGGTCGGTCTTGACCAGCAGGAAGACCAAGGACGACATCAAGCCGTTGGTCACCCACATCTTCTGGCCGTTGATCTCGTACGAGCCGTCGTCGATCTTCTTGGCCGTCGTCTTGATCGCCTGGACGTCGGAGCCCAGCTCGGGCTCGCTCAGCGAGAACGCGGCGCGGATCTCGCCGGTGGCCATCCGCGGCAGGTACTTCTGCTTCTGCTCGTCGTTGCCGTACTTCAGCAACAGGTACGAGCCGATGAAGTGCGTGTTGATCACGCCGGAGATGGAGATCCAGCCGCGCGACAGCTCCTCGACGACCATGACGTAGGTCGTCAGGTCGAGGCCGAGGCCGCCGTACTCCTCCGGGATCGTGATGCCGAAGAGGCCGAGCTCCTTGAGCTGCTCGACGATCGGCTCGGGGTATTCGTCCTTGCCGTCGTAGTGCTCGGCGTTCGGGATGATCTGCTCGTCGACGAACTGGCGGACCATCTCGATGATGGCCTTCTGCTCGTCGGTCGTGTCCGCGTAGACACTGGTGGTCTCAACAGCCATGTCGCTGCTCCAAGGGATCCGTCTGGTCAGGTCGGGGGCGGAACGTTACCTGTCGGGCACCGAACGTTCGTCCGCGCCACGCCCCTTCGATCCGACACACCGGCTTCCGGGGTCGATGAGTCGTGGGAGTTGACCGACGGATCGCCCCCGAATCCCAGTCAAGGCGCCGCCCAGCGCCTCGGACCTCTCGCCGACGCCCTGCAGGAAGCGACGCTTCCCGCCTGCGTGCGCGACGCGGCCGGCCGCTACGTGGCCGTCAACCCGACGTTCGCGGACCTCGTCGGCCTGGAGGCCTCGCGCCTGGTCGGCAAGACCGACAACGCGCTGCAGCCCGCCGACGTCGCCCATCGCGTCGCCGAGCTGGACGCCCTGGTCCTGGAGGCCCACGGCCACCTCGACGCCCGCGAGACCGTCCTGGCCCGCGACGGCCGCCGCACGATGCGCGCCTGCCGTTTCCCCGTCTACGACGACGGCGAGCCGTGGGCGATCTGCGTCGTCATGGCGCCCGGCGACGAGCGCGAGGCCGGCCGCCAGCAGCGCGAGAAGCTGCAGGCGTCGGTCGGGCAGGTCGCGACCGCGGGCCTGACCGCGCCGTCGGAGGAGCTGCTGGCCGAGCGCCAGGCGCGCGAGGCCGCCGACGCCGAGGCGTTCGCCGCCCGCGAGGCGCTGGCCGTCGAGCGCGAGGCGCGCCTGGAGGCGGAGATCGCCCAGCGCACCGCCGCCGAGCAGCTGGAGCGCGCCGGCGAGGAGCTGGAGCGCCTGCGCGACGAGGCGGCGCGCGCCGCCGACGAGCGCGAGGACGCCGCCGCGCGCGTCGAGGAGCTGAGCGCGCGGCTGGCCTCGGTCCACGACCACTCCGCGTCGCTGGACGCCGAGCTGGAGGAGGCGCGGCGCCGCGCCGCCGAGGCCGAGGCGCGGCTGTCGGACGCCAACGGGCGCTTCGAGACCGTCGCGATCGAGCTGGCCGACGCCCAGGACCGCGCCGGGATGCTGTCCGGCGAGCTGGAGGCCGCGCGCTCCGGCGACGCCGAGCTGCAGCGCCAGGTCGCCGACCTCGGCGGCCGCTGCGAGGTCCTCCAGAACGAGCTGGCCGCCGCCGCGGCGCGCCGCGACGAGCTGGACGCCGAGCTGGCCGGGATCCGCGAGGGCGAGGCGCGGCTCTCCGAGCTGGTCGCCACGCGCGACGCGCTGGCCGCCGAGCTGGACGAGGTCAAGGCCTCGCGCAAGGAGCTGAAGGCGCGCGCCAAGGAGGCCGAGGCCGAGCTGGAGCGCCTGCGCGGCGAGGACGCCGCGTCGCCCGAGGAGCTGGCCGCCGCGGTCGCCGCGCGCGAGGGCTTCGCCGAGGAGCTGGCGCGAACCCACCGCGAGAACGACGACCTGAAGCGGCTGCTCGACGAGACGATCGCCTCGCGCGCCGACCTCGACGCCGAGCTGGCCGCGCTGCGCGACCGCTTCGACGTCGCGTCGCGCGAGCTGGAGCAGGAGCGCGGCCGGGCCGAGTGGCTCGGCGGCGAGCTGACCGCCGCGCAGGACGCCGCGCGCGGGGCGACCGACGCGGCGGCCGCCGCCGACGCGCGTCGCGAGGACCTGGAGCGCGCGCTGCACGGCGCGCACGAGCGCACCGAGCAGCTGCTGCGCGAGCTGGAGGAGGCCCGCTCCGGCGGCGCCGACGCCGAGCGCCTGGGCGCCGCGCTGGAGGCCGAGCGCGAGTCGCGCGCGGCCGCCGAGGCCGCCGTCGCGGATGCCCGCGAGCGGGCCGAGTCGCTGGCCCGCGAGCTGGGCGTCGCGCAGGACGCGCTGGCCGCCGCCGACGCGCGGCTGGCCGCCGAGCACGAGCGCGTCGCCGCGCTGGCCGAGGAGGCCGACCGCCGCGTCGCCGCCGAGCGCGAGCGCGCCGCCGCGCTGGAGGAGGAGGCGCTGGGCGCCGCCGCCGGCGGCGAGGCCGCGGTCGCCGAGCTGGCCGCCGAGCGCGAGGCGCGCCGGACCGCCGAGCTGGAGCGCGACCGCGTCCGCGACGCCCACGCCCGCACCCGCGAGGCGCTGGACCACCACCGCGCCGTGGCCGAGGAGGCCGCGGCCCGGCTGGCCGAGCTGGAAGCCGCGCGGGCCGAGGCCGACGCGCGCCTGACCGCCGCCGAGGCCGCCCGCGAGGAGCTGCTGGCGCGGGCGCAGGCCGCCGAGTCGCGGACCGGCGACGCCGGCGAGGCGCTGCGCGCCGCCGAAGCCGCGCGCGACGAGGCGCTGGCGCGGGTCGAGACGCTCACCGCCGAGGTCGAGGCCGGCCGCCACGCCCTGGAGCAGGCCGAGCAGCGCCGCGGCGCCGCCGAGCAGACGCGCACGCAGGCGATCGAGGCGCTGGCCGCCGCCGAGGCCGCGCGCGACGAGCTGGCCGCGCGGGTCGCCGAGGTCGAGGGATCGGTCGCTGCCGACCGCGACGACCTCGCGGCGCGCCTCGCCGAGGCCCAGGAGCGCGCCGAGCGCGCCGAGGAGGCCGACGCCGCCCGCGAGCAGGCCGAGGCCGCGCTGTGGCAGGCCCACGCCGACCGCGACGCGCTCGCCGATCGCCTGTCGGCGGCCGAGACGCAGCTCGCGCGCCTGGAGGCGCTGGAGGCCGCGGTCGAGGACGCCGAGGCGCGCTTCGCCGCCGCCGAGGTGCAGGCCCGCGAGGCCGTCGCCGCGCAGGCGCGGGCCGCCGAGGCGCTCGGCAGCTCCGACGCGCAGGTCGCCCACGCGCTGGGCCAGGCGCAGGCCGCCGAGGCCGCGCGCCTGGCGGCGGCCGAGGACCTCGGCGCCGCGCAGGCCGTCGCCGCGCAGGCGCAGGCCGCGGCCGAGGAGGCGCACCGCCGCGCCGAGGACGCGCTGCTGCGCGCCGCCGACGCCGAGCGCGAGCGCGACGCCGCGCTGGCCGAGGCGTCCCGCGTCCGCTCGGCCGCCGACGAGGCGACCGCGGGCGCCGGCGACGAGCTGGACCAGGCGGTGGCGCGCGCCGACGCCGCCGACCACGCGGCCGCCGAGGCGCACCGCCGCGCCGAGGTCGCCGAGCTGCGCGCCGACGACGCCGAGCACCGCCTGGCCGAGGCGCAGGACGCCCGCGACGAGGCGCGCTCCGCCCTGGCCCGCGCCGAGGCGCAGGTCGACGACGAGGTCAGCACGCTGCGTCGCGACCTCGACCTCGCGCTCGCCGCCCGCGACGAGCTGCAGGCCAAGCTCGACGCCGAGCGCGAGGCCCGCGAGCTGGCCGAGCGCCGCCTGGCCGACGTCCCGCCGGCGCAGGTCGTCGCGCAGGTCCCGGCGATCATGACCTCGCCCTACGCCAACGGCCGGCCCGCGCTGCCGCCGCTGGAGGTCGCCGCCGCCCAGGCCAAGGCCTTCGCCTACGCGGCGCCCGCCGAGCCCGACGGCCCGCCGCCGGGCTTCACGCCCGCCGCGCTGGACGAGCTGGACCGCACGCTGGCCAAGGCGTCCTCCCCACGCGCCGCGGGCCGCGCCGCGCTGCAGGCGCTGGCGACCGCGACCGGCTGGAAGGGCGGCGCGCTGTGGGTCGACGAGTCCGGCATCGGGACGTTCTCCTGCGCCGAGACCTGGAGCGCCTACATGAGCGGGCTGGAGGCCTGGGAGACCATGGCCTGGCGCGCGCATCTGGAGGACGGCCTGGTGCCCGCCGCGGCGGGCTCCGGCGAGGCCCACTGGGCCGACACCGAGGAGATGCTCGCCTGCCCGCGCTCCCGCTCCGCCGGCTGGGCCGAGCTGGGCACGCTGGCCACCGTCCCGGTCGTCCACCCCGACGGCCGCACGCTCGCGGTGCTCGAGCTGGTCCGCGAGGCCCGCGACCCCGCCGACCCGGAGCTGCTGGCGACGCTCACCGGCGTCGCCGTCCGCCTCGCCGAGCGCCTCGGGGCGATCGAGGTCGAGCTGGCCTCGGCGGCGGGACGCTTCTAGTGTCGTGATTCATTAATGAATCACGACACCAGCTACAGCGCGTGGTACGTCACGCCGAGCCGCGCGTAGGTGTCGCGCGCGCGTTGGTCGAGCGTGACGAGCGTGAGCCCGTGCGCGTGGGCCTCCAGCGCGACGAGGCCGTCGTAGCTCGCGCCGCCCTGGACGCCCGCGGTGGCGAGCGTCGACAGGATCTTGCGCCGGTACGGCGCGGGGAGCTGGAGCGGCGCGCGGTCGAAGCGCGCCTCCAGCGTGCGGGCGGCGTCGGCCGCCGGAACCGCCAGGCCGCCGGGCAGCCGCGTCAGCACGGAGTAGGCCTCCAACATGACGTGCGCGGGCAGGACCCGGACGTTCGCCAGGACCTCGGCCACCACCTCGTGGCGCTCGTGCCACGACGCCAACGCGGCGACGACCGCGCTGGTGTCGGCGGTCGCCTTCAGCGCCGTCCCGCCTCGGTGAGCTCGCGCACCTGCTCGGCGGTCAGCGACGCGTCGCCGGGCGCGGTGAACCGCGGGCCGTGAGGCCCGTCCTCGACGACGACCCGCGACGGGACGACGACCTCCAGCCGTCCGTCGACCGCCGACAGCTCCAGCTCCGTGCCGGGCGTGAAGCCGAGCTGCTCGCGCAGCGGCTTGGGCACCACCAGCCGCCCGGCACTGTCGATGGAAGCCTTCATGCCATCAAAATACCATTCCTCCTGCCATCGATCACGTCGCCAGCGACAGCCCGAGGCCGACGATGACCAGCGAGAGCAGGAAGACGAGGCCTTCGAGGGCGTGGGCCTGCGGGCGCTTGGTGTGCAGCAGGATCAGGCCGATCGTGATGACGACGAGCGTCAGCTTGACGTGGAGGGTCGCGGAGGACCAGAGGTGGTCGTCGGAGGCCATCGCCGAGCCGGTGACGACGAGGACGGCGAGGGCGACGAGCGAGCCCTGGCCGAAGCGGCGGGCGATGTCCCGGATCGGCTCACGGTCCTCGGCGCCGCGCAGCGCGGGCACGACGGCGGCCACCAGGAAGATCTGGCCGCCGACGAAGAAGGCCATCGCGATGAGGTGCAGGTACAGGTAGACGTCGTGCATCGCCGATGAAGCATGATGCGTGGCGATGAACTTCGCCGTGGAGGTCGTGGAGCGCGCCGATCCGAACGCGCTCGCGCTGGTCGAGCTGGCGCGGGACGGCGCGCGGCGCGAGCACCGGTTCGGCGCGGTCGCGCGGGCCGTCCGGACGATGGCCGCGCACCTGCACGAGCGCGGCGTGCGGCGAGGCGACGTGGTGCTGACGCTGGTCGGCAACCAACCCGATTGGGTCGTCGCGATGTGCGCGTGCTTCCGCCAGGGCTACGTCGTCCTGCCGTGCACCGAGCAGCTGCGGGCCAAGGACCTCATGTTGCGCCTGGAGGTCACCCGGCCGCGCGCGGTCGTCGCCGACGGGCGCAACGAGGAGGTCCTGCGCGAGGCGGGCTGGGACGGGCCGACGATCTGGGCGCCGGGCGTCATGGACTGGCCGGACGCCACCGCGCACGCCGTCCCCGAGCCGGCCGCGCTGGAGCCGCTGGACCCCTGCCTGATCACCTTCACCTCGGGAACGGCGGGCGAGCCGAAGGCCGTCCTGCACGGGCAGCGTTACCTGGACGGCCAGCGCCTCCAGGCCGAGCACTGGCTGAGCGCGCGCCCCGGCGACCTCGTGTGGTGCACGGCCGCGTCGGGCTGGTCGAAGTCGGCGCGCAACGTGTTCATCGCGCCGTGGCTGCGGGGCGCCGCGTCGCTGCTGCACGACGCGCGCTTCGACCCCGCCGAGCGCCTGGAGATCCTGGAGCGCGAGGACGTCACCGTGCTCTGCATGGCGCCGACCGAGTACCGCGTGATCGCCAAGCGCGTCGCGTTGAAGGCCTTCCCGCAGCTGCGCGCGCTGGTCGCCGCCGGCGAGGCGCTCAACCCGGAGGTGTTGGACGTCTGGCGCGCGGCGACCGGCCTGGAGATCCGCGACGGCTACGGCCAGACCGAGACCGGCCAGATGACCGGCAACCTCGACGGCGCGCCCGCGCGGCCCGGCTCGATGGGCCGCGCGCTGCCCGGCGTGAGGCTGTGGATCGAGGACGGCGAGCTGGTCGCCGACCCGGAGACCGTGCCCACGTTCTTCCTGCGCTACCTCGGCGACGAGCCGCCGACCGGCATCTGGCGCACCGGCGACCGCGTGATCCAGGACGACGACGGCTACCTGTTCTTCGAGGGCCGCACCGACGACGTCATCATCTCGGCCGGCTACCGCATCGGCCCCTTCGAGGTCGAGTCCGCCCTGGTCGCCCACCCCGCCGTCGCCGAGGCCGCCGTCGTCGCCGCGCCCGACGACGAGCGCGGCTCGATCGTCCGCGCGATCGTCGTCCTGCGCGACGGCCACACCCCGTCCGACGCGCTGGCCCGCGCGCTCCAAGACCATGTGAAGGACTTGACCGCGCCCTACAAGTACCCACGCGTCGTCGAGTTCGCCGACGACCTGCCCAAGACGACCTCGGGCAAGATCCGCCGCGCGCTGCTGCGCGGCGAGTGACGCTCAGCGCGACAGCGCGCGCACGACGGCGGCCGCCGGCTTGGGGTCGCCGTCGTAGGTGAACAGGCCCTTCTGGTTGAGGCCGGGCACGAGCCGCAGCGAGGGCAGTCGGTGGCGGACCGAGCCGCCGCCGAAGGTCGGCGTCAGCGCGAAGTCCTGCAGCGCCCAGACCAACCACCCTGACAACCGGGGGTCGGCGCGCAGGACGCGGATCTGGTCGCCGATCAGGCGGGCCTGGTAGTCCTCGGAGCCGGGGGCGCCGGATGGGTTGGACCGATTGGCCTCGGCCCCGAACTCGGTGACGACCAGAACGCGGTCGCGGAAGATCGCGTGGGCGACGGCTAGACGGCGGCGGAGGTTGGCGATGACGTCGCCTCGAGGCTCCCCCGGGCGCTCGTACCAGCCCTCGTACATCGTCACGCCGAAGACGTCGATGTCCTCGTACATGGGCCCGCGATCGTTCGCGGGGAGGCCGCGGCCCCAGACGTCGAGCGCGACGGGGCGACCGGGATCGAGTTGGTGCACAAGTCGCGCGGCGGCCCGCGTGTAGGCGGCCTGCCCGCCGTCGTGGCCCTGGTGGGCGGCCTCGTTGGCGAGGTTCCAGGCCAGGATCGACGGGTGCGTGCGTTCCTGCTCGACGGCGATCCGGTCGCGACGCAGCGCCGCTCGCCGCAGCGCGGGCGTCGTCGACGTCCAGTTGCCCGGCCCCTCCATCGGGCCGATCTCCTGCCACACCAGGATGCCCGCGGCGTCCAACCGCTCCAACAACGCCGGCGACAGCGGATGCTGCGCGCGCGTCGCGTTGGCGCCGATCGCCTTCAGCCGCGAAACCAACCGGTCCATGTCGCTCGGCCGCAGCGCGGTGCCGCGCCCCGGCGCGTCCTCCTGCAGCGACGCCCCGTGCAGCGTCAGCGCGCGCCCGTTGACCCGCAGCTTCCCACCGTCCCAGCGCAGCTCGCGCAGCCCGACGCGCTCGGTCCACCCGGACCCGCCCGCTTCGACATGAAGCACGTGCAGCGCCGGGTGGCCGGGCGACCACAACGCCGGATGCGCGATCCGCAGCCGCGCCCGCGCGACGCCGTCGGGCCCGACCGCGCCGAACGAGAGCGGCGTGCCGCCGAGGCTGCCGGCCACGCGCGTCGCGCGGCCCCCGCGCACGCGCGCCGCCACGTCCACCACCGCCGTGTCGCCGCGCTCCAGCCGCGTCACGATCGACGGCGCCTCGACCTCCACCCCGCCCACGCGCCGGATCGTCACCTCGCGGTCGATCCCGCCGAAGTTGAACCACGCGCGATGCCACCCGGTCGCCTTCATCGCGTCCGGGTCGCGCCAGTCGGCCCGCACCTCGACCCGGTGGTGCCCGCGCGCCAGCCGCACGCGCGCCTCGAACGGCAGCGCGTCGCCGACGTGCCGCGCGACGACGCGCCCGTCCACCCACACCGTCGCGCGGTGGTTGACGCTCTCGAAGCGCAAGGCGTACACCCCGCCCCGCACGCCGACGACCGTGCGGTACCAGGCGACCGCGCCCGCGTAGGACGACAACGTGAGCGACCGCGCGTTGGGTGAGTACGGGAGATGCGCTCGGCGGCCGGGACCGCCGCGTCGCGACGACACCACCCAGGCGCCGTCCAGCGCCCGCCGCCCGTCCGGCCCGCCGAACGCGACCGGCGGATGCGCCGGGTCGACGCGCGGCGAGGCCGCCGCCGGGACGTCGGGCCGGGCCCGAGCGCCGGCCGCCAACCCCGCGGCCAGCGCGACGAGCGCAAGGGCGACCAGGCCCGACAACCATCGCGTCATGTCCTCCGAACGACCCCGGGCCGCTGAAGGTTGCGCACCGCTTTCCGGGTGACCGTACGCTGACACCCACTATGGCCACGCTCTCGTCGCTGCACGACCTGGCCGCAACGGCCACGCCCGGGCCCACGGTCTCGATCTTCCTCGACACCGATCCCCGCGATCCCGCCAACACCGCGCAGACGCCCGCCTGGCTGACCGCCGCGCGCAACGGCCTGCGGGACGTCACCGACCAGCTGGAGGCCGGCGACGACCGCGACGCCCGCCTGCGCTGGCGCGATCTGCGCGTGGAGATCGAGAGCGAGCTGGAGGCGATCGCCCCCGCCGAGCGCGGCCGCGCGCTGGTCCGGATCGTCGCCCTCGACGGCTCGCTCGACCACCGCGACGTCCTCCAGGTCCGCCTGCGCGGGACGACCGTGGCGCTCGCCGACCGCCCGATCGTCGCGCCGCTGGCCGAGGCGCTGGACCACTCGCGCCCGATCGGCGTCGTGCTCGTCTCCGGCGAGCGCGTGCGGCTCGTGCACTGGGCCCACGGCGTGATCGACGAGGCCGGCGAGGAGGCCTTCGACCTCGACGACGAGCACTGGCGCCCCTACCGCGGACCTTCGCGCGGCACCCGCGACGCCGGCGGCGCCACGCACGCCGAGCACCTGGAGGCCCGCGTCGAGGAGCACCGCGACCGCTTCCTGGCGGCCGCCGCGCGCGCCACCGCCGAGCGCCTGGAAGAGCGCCGCTGGGAGCGCGTCGTGATCGCCGGCGAGGGCCCGATCGTCGCCCGCTTCCGCCACGTGCTGCCCGACGCCGTCGCCGAGCGCGTGGTCGCTGAGCTGCCGATCAACGCCGTCGACGCGCCCGAGGGCGAGATCGCCGCCCGCCTGGAGCCCGCCGTCGAGGAGCTGCACCGCCGCGACGCGATCGCCGCCGCCGACCGGCTCAACGGCGCCGACCGCGCCGCCGTCGGCCCGGCCGCCGTGCTCGCGGCGCTCGCCCAGCGCCAGGTCGAGCACCTGCTGATCGACCCCTACCACCGACCCGCCGACGGCCCGCTGCCCGACGTCGCGCGCGATCTGATCGACGGCTCCGGCGTCCCGCTGCCCGAGCGCGCGATCGAGGAGGCCGTCGCCGCCGACGCGCGCGTCACGACGCTCGACCTGACGGCGTCGGCCGCCCTGGAGGCGGCCGACGGGATGCTTGCTGCGTTGCGCTGGTAGCGCGGAGGCCTTCTAGGCCGTCAGATCGGCCGCCATCTCGTCGAACACCGCGACGTACTGGTCGACGGACTCGTCGGTGTGCGTCACCGACAGCGTCCACTCCTCCTCGCGGCCCGGCGTCATGAAGATGCCGCGGTTCATGTTGTACAACCACGCCAGCTCGGCGATCGCGGCGTCCTGCTGGGCCTTGAACGTCTCGTAGTCGATGACCTTGGTCGTCGCGAACGTGACGCAGCCCTTGGAGCCGATGCCGACGGCGTAGCCGGGCAGGTTGTACTTCTCGATCACGCCCTCGCAGCCGGCGAGCAGGCGGTCGTTGAGGTGGTCGAGGTGCGCGTAGGCCGCCGGCGTCATGACGTCCAGCAGGTTCGCGCGCGCCGCGGCCATGCCGAGCGGGTTGCCGTTGTAGGTGCCCACCTGGTAGACGGTGCCGTCCTCGACGACCTTGGCCAGCTCCTCGCTCATGCCGATCGAGCCCGACGGCAGGCCGCCGCCCAGCGCCTTGGCCAACGTCACCATGTCGGGCAGCACGCCGTACTTCTCGGTGGCGCCGCCGGCGGCGACGGTCAGGCCGGTCTTGACCTCGTCGAAGATCAGGACGATGCCGTGCTTGGCGGTGATCTCGCGGACGGCCTGCAGGTAGCCCTCCTCCGGGAGGACGACGCCGAGGTTCATCATCGCCGCCTCCATGATCACGCAGGCGGGCTTGCGGCCCTCCTTGTCCAGCTCCACGATGCGGCGCTCCATCGAGTCCGCGTCGTTGAAGTGGACGGCGAAGACGTGGTCGACGGTCGACTGCGGGATGCCGCCGCCGTAGGCCAGCGACACCGGGTGGTCGTGATCGCCGATCTTGTCGTACTCGACGCCGATGGACACCATGACGGTGTCGTGGTGGCCGTGGTAGCTGCCGAAGATCTTCAGCACGTCGTCGCGGCCGGTGGCGGCGCGGGCGATGCGGATGGCGTCCATCGTCGACTCCGAGCCGGAGTTCGTGTAGCGCCACTTCGGCAGGCCCCAGCGACGGGCCAGCTCGTCGCCGACGACGATCGCGTCCTCGGTCGGCGCGGCGAAGTGCGTGCCCAGGTCGTAGCGGTCCTTGATGGCCTGGCCGATCGCCGGGTGCGCGTGGCCCTGGACCATCGAGCCGAAGCCGTTGTGGAAGTCCCACATCTCGTTGCCGTCGACGTCCCAGACCTTGGGGCCGTCGCCGCGCTCGAGGTAGATCGGCCAGGGCTCGCGGACCTGGTACGACGACGCGACGCCGGAGGCCAGGTGCTCGTTCGCGCGGGCGAACGTCTCGCCGCTGCCCTTCGTCGCCTCGTTCAGGCGCTCGGTCTCGCGCTCGGTGAGCTCGGCGATCCGGGTGCGGTCGATCGTGATGGGGTCAGCGTTTGCAGCCATGGTGCCTCCGATGGTAGGGCCGGGCGGGCCGCCTGTCTGGAGTTCCTTGGTAGCAGCGGACGCCGGCTCGTACAACGGCTCCGGCCGCCGATCGCGGTTTGCGATGAATGGTGCGCTGCGTATACCTTCGCCGTTCATGACCCTTGACGAGCTGCGTACCGAGGTTGAGGCGGGACGGATCGACACGGTGCTGCTGTGTCTGACCGACATGCAGGGACGGCTTCAGGGCAAGCGCATGCATGCCCGGTTCTTCGTCGACGAGGTCGCGGCGCACGGCGCCGAGGCCTGCAACTACCTGCTGGCCGTCGACGTTGAGATGAACACGGTCGACGGCTACGAGATGTCGTCGTGGGCCCAGGGCTACGGCGACTTCGTGATGGCGCCGGACCTCTCGACGCTGATGGTCGTGCCGTGGCTGGAGGCGACCGCGCTGTGCCTCGTCGACCTGCGCTGGGAGGACGGCGGCGACGTCGTCGCCTCGCCGCGCCAGATCCTGCGCGCGCAGCTCGACCGCCTGGCCGAGCGCGGGTGGACGGCCAACGCCGGGTCCGAGCTGGAGTTCATCGTCTTCGAGAACTCCTACGAGGACGCGTGGGACCGCCGCTACACCGGGCTGACCCCGGCCAACCGCTACAACGTGGACTACTCGATGCTCGGGACCGCGCGCGTCGAGCCACTGATCCGGGCGATCCGCAACGCGATGGCCGGCGCGGGCATGCGGGTCGAGGACTCCAAGGGCGAGTGCAACCTCGGCCAGCACGAGATCAACTTCCGCTACGCCGACGCCCTGACGACCTGCGACCGCCACGTGGTGTTCAAGAACGGGGCCAAGGAGATCGCGGCCCAGCACGGCTCGTCGATCACGTTCATGGCCAAGTGGGACGAGCGGGAGGGCAACTCGTGCCACCTGCACCTCTCGCTGGCCGAGGCCGAGGGCGGCGCCAACGTCTTCGCGACCGACGACGCGCTGTTCTCCTCGTTCCTGGCGGGCGCGATCGCGGGCCTGCGCGAGCTGACGCTGCTGCTCGCGCCCAACGTCAACTCCTACAAGCGCTTCGCGGCGGGGTCGTTCGCGCCGACCGCGGTGGCGTGGGGCAACGACAACCGCACGTGCGCGTTCCGCGTGGTCGGCCACGGGCCGGGCAGGCGCTTCGAGTGCCGCCTCCCGGGCGGCGACGTCAACCCGTACCTGGCGGTCGCGGGCCTGGTCGCGGCGGGCCTGCACGGCGTCGAGCAGGGCCTGGAGCTGCCGGAGCCGTGCACGGGCAACGCGTACGCCGCCGAGGACGTCGAGCACGTCCCGACGACGCTGCGCGAGGCCCGCGACCTGTTCGCGGCAAGCGAGATCGCGCGTACCGCTTTCGGCGAGGAGGTCGTTCGGCACTACGTCAACATGGCCGACGTCGAGCTGGCCGCATACGATGCGGCCGTCACCGATTGGGAACGCGTGCGCGGTTTCGAGCGCCTGTGAGATGAGCCTTTCGACGCCCCCCGACCTGCCGTCCTTCGAGACCGTCTTCGCGCCGGTGCGCTCCCAGACGGCGTTCGAGGAGACGCTGGAGCGGCTCGGGACGGCGATCAAGTTGGGGCTCTTGGCGCCGGGCGCGCGGCTGCCGGCCGAGCGCGAGCTGTGCACGCGGCTGGAGATCTCGCGGTCGACGCTGCGCCAGGCGCTGACCGCGCTGGCGCAGTCCGGCCACCTGCACGCCGTCCGCGGCCGCGGCGGCGGGACGTTCGTGGCCGAGCGCCCGCCGCCCGCCGACCCGCCGACCCGCAGCGTGCTGGAGTCCTGGCAGGGCGCCTGCGACGTCCGGCTCGCCGTCGAGCTGGGCGTCGCCGCGCTGGCCGCCGGGCGGGCGACCGAGGACGAGCTGCAGCCCCTCGACGAGCTCGTCACCGCGATGGACGACATGGCCGACGACTTCGCCGGCTACCGCCAGGCCGACGTGCGCTTCCACATCGCGCTGGCCGAGGCGACGCACTCGCCGCGCCTGGTCGCGCTGTCGACCGAGGCCCAGGGCCAGATGACCGACCTCATCTCCTACATCGCGCACCCGCCGGAGATCCTGGAGCACTCCAACGCCCAGCACGCCCAGCTGCTGAAGCGGATCCGGGCCCACGACGCCGACGGCGCGGTGCGGACCATGGCCGAGCACCTGCGCGGCACCGAGCTGGTCCTGGCGGGCCTGCTGCCGGGCGCGAGCGGCGAGTAGCGAGACGCCGCCGCGATGGCCGCCGACCCGCAGGAGATGCTCGACGCCTTCTTCGGCGACTTCTACCTGCGGGTGTACGGCAGCCGCCAGGCGGGCGACGAGGCGCGCGACCAGGCGTCGGCCGCCGCGCGCCTGGCCGGCTGCCCGGAGGGCGGCGCGCTGCTGGACGTCGCCTGCGGCTTCGGGCGCCACGCGGTGCCGCTGGCCGCCGCGGGCTTCCGCGTGACCGGCGTCGACCGCTCGGCGACGCTGCTCGACGAGGCGCGGCGCCGCGCCGGCGACGCCTCCCCCACGTTCGTCGCCGCCGACTACCGCGAGCTGCCGTTCGCCGACGCGTCCTTCGACGCCGCGATCAACCTGTACACCTCGATCGGCTTCCTCGGCGACGAGGAGGACACCAAGGTCCTGGCCGAGGTCGCGCGCGTCCTGCGGCCCGGCGGCCGGCTGGTCGTCGAGTCGATGCACCGCGACCTGATGATCCGCATCTTCCAGGAGCGCGGCTGGCGGCTGTTGGGCGCGGGCCGCCTGCTGCTGGAGCAGCGCGCGTTCGACCCCGTGACCGGCGTCGTGCAGGAGACCCAGACGCTGATCGGCTCCGACGGCGCCCGCGAGTCGCAGGCGTTCTCCACCCGCGTCTACACGGCCACCGAGTTGATGGCCATGCTCCGCGCCGCGGGCTTCGACAAGGTCACCGCCTACGGCGACCTCGACGGCGCGCCGTTCGACGTCGGCACGCGCCTGGTGCTCGTCGCGCGGACGCCCGTCTAGACGAGCCCGCCGGGATCGGCCGGCACGTCGACCGCGTGCTCGCGCAGCGCCTCCAGCGGCACGAGCTCCAGCGCGCGCTCGTGGGTGGAGGCCAGCACGACGTAGGCCGCCGCGCCGTCCTCGTAGGCCCGCAGCCAGTTGACCGCGGTGACGCACCAGCGGTCGCCCGGGATCAGCCCGGGGAAGCGGTACTGCGGCATCGGCGTGACGAGGTCGTTGCCGATCGAGCGCTGATGGTCGAGGAAGTCCGCCGTGACGACCGCGCAGATCGTGTGGCTGCCCAGGTCCTCGGGGCCCGTGTTGCAGCAGCCGTCCCGGTAGAAGCCGGTCAGCGGGTCGGTCCCGCACGGCTCCAGCGGGCCGCCCAGCACGTTGCGCTCCGAGGTCACGCCAGGGAAGTATGACCGGCCTGAAGCGACGCAGGTGGGAGCGTGCCAAGCACGTTCTCGTCGGTCGCGGTCGTACACCAGTCCACCGACCACGTGCAACGTGACCCACGCACGCTCAGGCGAGATGGGGGCAGAGGCTGAGTGGACAACCGTCCTATGGATTTGCCTCGGCGCCACGAGCACGATGCCGCGGCCATTCGCGCCGAGTGGTGACGATCACCGAACCGAGGAGTCCCGTGGCCGCAGCAGCAACCGCCAACCGCATGCCGTACGTTCAGCGTCTCGCGCGATTGGGACTCGGCTTCTTGACGACGTTGGCGATGGCGCTTGCCTTCAGCGTGCCGGCCCACGCGCTGACGCAGTTCGACGGGATCGCCGATCAGCACCTCGGAGATGTCGGCGGACCTTGGGCGCATGCGGTGGCCAACAACGCGAACACCGGCGAGACGCTGACCAGCCTGTTCGAGAACACCTGGGTCGCGAGCGGCAGGGTCAAGTACGCGCGGATGATCACCCACTGGAACGCCGCCTCCATCGGGGGCGCCTGCCTCGACAACGCCAAGCGCTTTTACAAGTACGCGGTCGATCACGGCATCACCCCGGTCATCTCGGTCTGGTCCAACTGGTCGCCGGGTTGTGGCGACCCGGCGGTCACCGGTGCGCTCCCGGCCACCCCGGGCGATTACTCCGTCGCGCTGTCGAGCCTCATCGACGCCTTGGCCGGCGCCGCGGGCGGCACGGCGCCCACGGTCATCGAGGCGTGGAACGAGCCTAACCTCAAGACCGACTTGACCGCGGCGCTCGCCGCTCAGTTCTGGGTGAAAGCCAACGTGCTCTGCCACGGGTCGTGCACGACGCTCGCCGGGGACTTCACCGACCGACGCAACAGCGGCACCTCGTGCGCGTCCTCGAACTTCACCAGCGTCAAGAACTACGAGCAGGACTACCTCGCCTACTTCACCACGCACGGCATCGCCGCGCCAACGCAGTGGGGCTTCCACCCCTACAACGCCGGCCTGTGCCTGACCAACTCGACGGTGACCGACCTCAACAGCGTCGTCTCCGGCATCCCGGGATACGGGCTCTGGTACACCGAGACCGGGGCCTACACCTGCCAGGACAGCAGTGGGACCTACCGCACGGAGGCGCAGCAAAGCGCCATCGCCGCGCACCTCAACGACCTGCTCGCTCCGGCGTACCACGTCGCCCATGCCTTCTACTACGGCATGGCGTCCGGCGCCACGGGGCCGATCAACACGCCCGTGGGCACCTGCGGAACCCATGCCCAGGGCTACACCCAGGACAGCACGCTGTACTCCGGTGACCCCAACGACGGGCAGTATCACGCCCGCCTCGCTGCCCGAACGATCTACGGGCCCAGCGCGCTCGCGGCGTCCACCGGCGAGACCACGGGCATTGACACGAGGTCGGCCACCGTGCACGGCACGGTCACGCCCGGCGGGATCACGGACGCCTCCTACCACTTCGACTACGGGCTGACGAACGCTTATGGCGGCTCGACGCCGTCGGTGCCGGTGGGTCCCGGGCTCTCCGCGAAGGCCGGCAGCGCCGGGCTCAGCGGACTGAGCTCCGACGTCACCTACCACTACCGGATCGTCGCGACCAACGCCGACGGCGCGACGGAGGCCGGCACCGACCACACCTTCCGCACCAAGGCCGCCAGTAGACCTAGTGTGGCGTTGGTGGGGACCACCGGTCAGGACGTGTTCTTCACCGGGTCGAGCGGCCAGCTGGGCGATCTGACCTACGCCAACAGCGCCTGGAGCCTGACCGACGTCGGCGGCGCGATCATGACCGGACGCCCGAGCGTGATCACCGAAAGCGCAAGCATCCAAGACGTCTTCTTCACCGGCACCGACGGCGACATCCACCTCAAGCGCCGCAACGCCGGAACCTGGACCACCACCACCCTCGGCACCGTCGCCGGCATCACCGCCACCGGCAGCCCCGCCGCCATCAAGCTCAACAACGGCGCCATCGACGTCTTCTTCCGCGACGCCACCGGCCACCTCTTCGCCTGGTACGCCACCACCGGCACCGGACCCTGGACCCTGGTCCCCCTCGACAACACCGCCACCCAAGGCCTGACCGCCGGCGACCCGCTCCCACTCTACGACCCCAACACCGGCGAGCTCGACCTCTACTACGCCGCCACCGACGGCCACCTCTGGTCGCTCTGGTCGGCCAACGGCAGCACCCCCTTCACCCAAACCACCATCGGCGGCAACAACCTCACCGGCACCCCCACCGGCGTCGTCCACACCAACCGCTCCGAGAACGTCTGGTTCCGCACCACCACCGGCCAGCTCTGGGAGGCCTACCGCACCCCCAGCCTCACCTGGTCCATCAACCAATTCACCACCGCCCCCACCACCGCCGGCGACCCCACCAGCACCGCCAAGCCCAACGGCGACCAAGACATCTTCTACCGCGGCACCGACAACCTCATCAAACACCTCGCCTACAACGCAACCACCGGCACCTGGACCCCCACCAGCATGACCGGCGCCCAAGCCCAAGGCGACCCCACCGCCATCCTCCAATCCGACAACTCCATCGACATCTATTTCACCACCCCCAACGCCACCATCCAATCCTGGCAACAGAACAGCCCCACCGGCTACACCCTCGCCAACATCACCCCGATGATCTCGGCCGCCGTGTGAGCGCGGGCGGTCGTCGCCCGAGGATCAACGGGCGGGCAGCGCCAACACCGCGAAGTGCATGGTGATGAGCCGCTCGCCCAGCGGCGGCACCGCCGCGGCGCCCGCGCGCAGCGCCCACTTGGCCTCGCCCCGCACGCGCTGCCGGACGTCCTGGGCGCCGAACGTGTGGACGGCGCGCGGCAGCGGGTCCAGCAGCTCGGCGGCGACGCGCCCGCCCGCGCCGGCGATCAGCGCGCGGATCGCGCGCCGGTCGAAGCGGTGCAGGTGCCCGACGCCCTCCGACGCGGCCCGCGCCGCCGGGCGCCGCGCGCTGAGGTTGCGCTCCAACGGCACCTCGACGACCACGGCCCGCCCCACGCGCAGCAGCTCGCGCGTCAGCGGCGCGGGGTCGGGCACGTGCTCCAGCACGTGCGTGGCGAAGACCAGGTCATAGGCCTGGTCGGGCTCGGGCAGCGCCGCGCCGTCGAAGACCTGTGCGCGATCGACCTCCGGACGCTCGGCCGCCAGCCGCACGCCCGACGAGGAGATCTCGTAGCCGACCCGTCGCGCGCCGAAGCCGCGCCGGCCGAGCACGCCGAGCACCGCGCCGTCGCCGCAGCCGACCTCGCAGACCGCTCGCGGCGCCGCGAGCCCCGCGCGGCGCGCCAGCTCGATCACGTGGTCGGCCTTGCCCTCGGCGCCCAGCTCGCGCCAGCGACGGTGTTTCTCGCCGTCGACGCCGGGCGTGTAGCAGTCCTCGTAGAAGTCCTGGATCTGGTCGTCGGCAAGGCGGGCCATGGGCGCGCCCGATCCTGTCAGATGGCGCCGACCGTCAGGCTCGCGGCTGGGGCGGCTGGTCGGTGGCCACCGCGCCGAGCGCCGTCCGCAGCCACGCGCGCTCGGCCTCGTCGGCGACGCGCATGCGGCGCTCGATCCAGCCGGTGACCTGGCGGCGCGCGCCGACGACGACGATCTGCCCGCACAGCGCGTAGCGGCCGTCGGCGAGCACGACCAGCGAGCCGGGCTCGTCGCGGCGCAGGCGCAGCAGGTCGATGACCTCCTGGCCGGCGACCGCGCTGGGCCGCGTCGCGTCGCCGTCGGCCTCGGTCCACGGGCGCGCGCTGAAGATCGACGTCGCGCTGCGCACCGCGCGCTTGGGCCGCGGGCGCGGGCCGATCGGGCCGGTCCGCCACGACGAGGTCAGGGACACCAACTGCCGCGACGTCTCCTCGCGGTAGAGCACGTGCAGGCGGTCGCCGGCCTCCACGCGCGTCGAGCCGCGCGGCGGGATCGCCTGGCCCTCGCGCACGATCACGTTGATCGTGGCCTCGCGCGGCAGGCCGAGGTCGCGGACGGCCAGGCCGACGATCGCGTCGTCGGGCGCGACCGGGAACTCCAGCACCTCGGCGCCCAGCCGCCGGATCGTCCCCGACTCGGCCAGCGGCCGCGGCAGCGCGGGGTCGTCGGTCGTCACGCCCAGGCGCTTGGCCAGCGGCTCGAACGTCGTGCCCTGCAGGATCGTGGAGAGCAGCACCACGAAGAACACGATGTTGAAGAACTCCAGCGAGCGCGGGATGTGGTCCAGCACCGGGAACGTCGCCAGCACGACCGGGACCGCCCCGCGCAGGCCCGCCCAGCCGAGCACGACCTGCTCGCGCGGGCTGAACCCGAACGGCGTCGTGCACAGCACGGTCGCCACCGGCCGCGCGACGAACACGAGCACCAGCGCCAGCACCGTGCCCTCGAACCAGACGCCGCCGAGGTTCGACGGGAACAGCAGCAGGCCCAGGACCAGGAACATCGACAGCTGCGCCACCCAGGCCATGCCCTCGTGGAAGGCGGCGATCGTCTGCTTGGCCGGGATCGTCGCCGTCCCGAGCATCAACCCCACCAGGTACACCGCCAGGAAGCCCGAGCCGTGGGCGACGTCGGCGACGCCGTAGGCCAGCGCCACCGAGGCGAGCGTCGCGACCGGGTAGAGGCCGGCGGTCGCCAGCCGCGCCTCGCGTAGCGCGAACGTGAACACGTAGCCGACGGCGACGCCGACCACGGCGCCGATCGCCAGCTGCTGGGCGAACAGCCCGAGGAAGCTCAAGAAGCCGTAGTCGGGGTTCTGCAGGTGGTGGATGAACCCGAGCACGAGCAGGATCGCGACCGGGTCGTTGAGCCCGGACTCGCCCTCCAGCGTGCGCGCCAGCCGACGGCGCAGCGTCGAGCCGCGCAGCAGCGCGAAGATCGCCGCGCCGTCGGTGCCCGCCACGATCGCGCCGACCAGCAGGCCCTCGGTCGTCGAGAAGTCGAACAGCCACGCCGCGACCAGGCCGGTGACGACCGCGGTGATGACCGTGCCCGCTATGGCCAGCGCCAGCGACGGCCCGAGCACCGGCCGGATCTCCGGCAATCCCGCGGCCATGCCGCCCTCGAAGAGGATCAGCGTCAGCGCGACGATCCCGACCGTGCGCGCCGTGGCGTAGTCGTTGAAGTCGATCCAGCCGAAGCCGTCGCTGCCGACGGCCATCCCGACGCCGAGGAAGAACACGAGGCCGGGGACGCGGACGCGGCTGGCGACCAGCGAGGCCAGGAGGCCCGCGGACAGCAGCGCACCCACGATGAGGATGCGCTGGCCGTCGTGCATCACGACACCCTATGACACGCGCCCGCCGGCTCGATCGCGCGGCGGATCGATCCCCGGACCCATCGTGCCGATCCACACTTGACTTCCGTCGGACGGCAGGCGTAGATTCGCGCCGCCGTCTCTAAGGACGGTCGACCACACCTTTTCGGAGAGGGAACTGCACGCATGGCCAACGTGGACGCCGCCGCGACCGCCTCGAGCGACGAGCAGCGCCTGGCGGAGCTGGGGTACAAGCAGGAGCTGGATCGCACCTGGACCGGGTTCCAGAACTTCGCGATCTCGTTCACCATCATCTCGATCCTCGCCGGGTGCTTCACGACCTACGGCCAGGCATGGAACAACGGCGGGCCGATCGCGATCTCGTGGGGCTGGCCGCTGATCTCGATCCCGATCCTGATCATCGGCTTCTGCATGTCGGAGCTGGTGTCGGCCTACCCCACCGCGGGCGGCATCTACTGGTGGGCGGCGCGGCTGGGCGGCGCGGGCTGGGGCTGGTTCACCGGCTGGTTCAACCTGATCGGGTTGATCGCGGTCACCGCGTCGGTCGACTTCGGCGCGGCCACGTTCCTGAACACCGTCTTCGGGCTGTACCACTTCAACCTGTTCAACGGGGCCGGCAGCGCGAGCTCGTTCCAGCACGGGACGTTCTGGCTGTTCGTGGTGATCCTCGCGGTCCACTCGACGGTCAACATCCTCGGCAGCCACCTCGTGGCCATGTTCAACTCGATCTCGGTGTGGTGGCACGTCGTGGGCGTCGCGATCATCATCGGCGTCCTGGTCTTCGTGCCCGCGCACCACGCGTCGGCCGACTTCGTCTTCACCCACCGCATCAACAACTCGGGCTTCAGCCACGGGATGTACTGGTTCTACATCCTGCCGCTGGGCTTCCTGCTGACGCAGTACACGATCACGGGCTTCGACTCCTGCGCCCACATCTCCGAGGAGACGCACGGCGCCGCCGACGCGGCCGCCAAGGGCGTGTGGCGGTCGATCTTCTACAGCGCGCTGATCGGCTGGTTCCTGCTGCTGGCCTTCACGTTCGCGGCCGCCGACGAGCATGCGGTCACGGCGGCGGGCGGCAGCTCGATCGCGGTCTTCGAGTCGGCGATGTCGACGGCGTGGGTCAAGCTCATCCTGATCATCGCGACCGTCGGCCAGATCTTCTGCGGCAACGCGTGCCTGACCAGCTCGTCGCGCATGTGCTACGCCTTCTCGCGCGACGGCGCGATCCCGGGCTGGCGGATCTGGAGCAGGGTCAACGCCAAGCGCATGCCGGTCAACGCGGTGCTGTTCATGGCGGTGTGCGCGGCGATCCTGACGATCCCGGCCTACTTCCCCAACAGCCAGGGCATCCCGGTCGCGTTCTACGCCGTGGTCTCGATCGCGGTCATCGGCCTCTACATCGCCTACGTGATCCCGATCTACCTGCGCTGGCGGATGGGCGACGCGTTCGAGACCGGGCCCTGGACGCTCGGCCGCAAGTACAAGTGGATGAACCCGCTGGCGACCGTGTGGGTCGGGATCATCACGATCATCTTCATCCTGCCGACGACGCCCGCGGGCGTGCCGTTCCGCAGCGAGTTCGACTGGAGCGCGGTCAACTACGCGCCGCTGGTCACCGGCGGCCTGATCCTGGCCGTCGGCCTGTGGTGGCTGCTCGGCGCGCGCAAGACGTTCACCGGCCCGCGGCACACGATCGCGCAGCTCGACGCGGAGTTGGGCGAGGAGCACGGCGGCGGTGACCTCGACGGGCCGGGCGGCTCCACGACCGCCCCCGCCGGAGCCTGACGGGTGACCGTGACCGAGACCCTCGACGTCCTGGAGCCCGCCACCGAGGAGATCCTCGACACCATCCCGCGCGGCGGCGTCGACGAGGTCGACGCCGCCGTCGCGGCGGCCAAGGCCGCGTTCCCGGCGTGGCGGGCGGTCGCCCCGGGCGACCGCGCGCGGCTGCTCCGGCGCCTGGTCGCGATGATGGAGGACCACCACGAGGAGCTGGCGGTGCTCGAGGCCCGCAACGCCGGCAAGCCGATCGGCAGCGCGCGCGGCGAGATCGGGATGGCGATCGAGACGTTCCGCTACTTCAGCGGCGCGCCGGAGCGGCCGCACGGCGAGACGATCCCGGTCGCGGGCGGCATGGTCCTCACCGTCCGCGAGCCGATGGGCGTCGTCGGGCTGATCACGCCGTGGAACTTCCCGCTGGCGATCGCGTCGTGGAAGATGGCGCCCGCGCTGGCGGCGGGCAACACGGTGGTGTTGAAGCCCGCCGAGCTGACGCCGCTGACCGCGCTGCGCTTCGCCCGGCTGGCGCTGGAGGCCGGGCTGCCCGAGGGCGTCGTCAACGTCGTCGCGGGCCCGGGGCGCGAGTGCGGGGCGCGGCTGGTCGCCCATCCCGACGTGGCGAAGATCGCGTTCACGGGCTCGACGGCCGTGGGCCGGTCGATCGCCGCGGGCGCGTCGGAGACGATCAAGCGCGTGACGCTGGAGCTGGGCGGCAAGTCGGCCAACGTCGTGTTCGCCGACGCCGACGTCGAGGCGGCGGCCAAGGCGGCGCCGTGGGCGGTGTTCGACAACGCGGGCCAGGACTGCTGCGCGCGGTCGCGGATCCTCGTGCAGCGGTCGGCGGTGGACGAGTTCCTGTCGGTGCTCAAGGGCGCGGTCGAGGCGATCCGCGTCGGCGATCCGCTGGACGAGGCCACCGAGATGGGGCCGTTGATCAGCGCGGGGCAGCGCGAGGCCGTGGCCTCGTTCGTGAACGGCGACGCGGAGGTCGCGATCCGCGGCCGCGTGCCGGACGGGCCGGGCTTCTGGTTCCCGCCGACCGTGCTGTGGCCGGTGCCCGAGGACCATCCGGCGGCCGTCGACGAGATCTTCGGGCCGGTCGCGGTGGTCGTCCCCTTCGACTCCGAGGCGGACGCCATCGCCAAGGCCAACGACACCATCTACGGGTTGAGCGGGTCGGTGTGGACGCGCGACGGTGCCAAGGCGCTGCGCGTCGCCCGCGCCCTGGAATCCGGCAACCTGTCGATCAACTCCAACAGCTCGGTGCGGGTGACGACGCCGTTCGGCGGGTTCAAGCAGTCGGGGTACGGGCGCGAGCTGGGCCCCCACGCGACCGACGCCTACACCGAGGTCAAGACCATCTTCATGAACACGGAAGGGAACTGAGTGCCGGGTCGTTTGGAAGGGAAGGTCGCCGTGGTGACGGGCGCGGCGGGCGGGATCGGCGCCGCGACCGTCGAGGTCTTCCAGCGGGAGGGCGCGAAGGTCGTGGGCGTCGACCTGCTGGAGGGCGCCCCGGGCGACCTGTCGCTGGCCGTCGACGTGACCGACGAGGACGCGGTCAAGGCCATGTACGACCGCGCGGCCGAGGAGTACGGGCACGTCGACGTGCTGTTCAACAACGCCGGCATCTCGCCCGACGACGACACGTCCGTGCTGGAGACGACCTACGAGGCGTGGCAGCGCGTGCAGGACGTCAACCTCAAGTCGGTGTTCTTCTGCTGCAAGCACGGCATCCCCCACCTGCTGAACGCCGGCGGCGGCTCGGTCATCAACACCGCGTCGTTCGTGGCGATCCTCGGCGCGGCGACGTCGCAGATCAGCTACACGGCGTCCAAGGGCGGCGTGCTGGCGCTCTCGCGCGAGCTGGGCGTGGAGCTCGCGCGCCAGGGCGTGCGCGTCAACGCGCTCTGCCCCGGCCCGGTCGACACGCCGCTGCTGCGGGAGCTGTTCGCCAAGGACCCCGAGCGCGCCGCCCGGCGCCTCGTCCACGTGCCCATGGGCCGTTTCGGCAAGGCCGAGGAGATCGCCAACGGCGTGCTCTTCCTGGCCTCCGACGAGTCCTCGTTCATGACCGCCTCGACGTTCCTGGTCGACGGCGGCATCTCCGGCGCTTACGTGACGCCGGAGTAGGGCACGCTGCTCGGTGCGCTCTCCGCGGCCGCCTCGGGGGCGGCCGCGGAGAGCGCGAGCGTGCGCGGGCGGGCGGGCGCTAGGCGGCCAGCACCGACCGCAGCGGCTTGGGCGGCAGCGGGTCGGCGGCGAGGATCTCGGCGGACAGCGCGCGGAGGATCTCCAGGCGGCGCTCGGGGTGCAGCGAGAAGGCGTACTCCTGGGTGGCCTCGTGGCCGCCCTCGACGCCGAGGTGCTCGCGGTGGGCGGCGGTGGCCACGCGGGAGAGCACGAGGCCCAGGATGTAGGCGTCGAGGTCCTCGACGGCGACCTCGATCGGGCCGTCGCCGCCGGCGCTCCGCTCGCTGCCCGGGCCGTAGGTCGCGACGATCCGCGGCTCGCTGCTCAGCAGCTCCGAGGCGTCGCGGATCGGGCCGCCCTGCGATCCGTTGGCCCCGCCCCCGCTCGACGACGAGTCCCAGTCGCGCTGCTCGGCGTCCTGGTCCTTGCCCAGGCCCTTCTCCCGGTTGGCCGCCCAGCGGGCCTCGTCGAGCTTCTTCGACTCCTCCTCGTAGTTCTTGGGCTTGGGCGGCACGTAGCCGACGCCGAGCTTCAGGGCACCGCCGGAGATCTCCCCGGCCGCGTGCTGCTCGACCAGCTCGGAGGCCTCCTCGGCGGACACGTCGCCGCGCGCGATCCCGCGCCGGACGATGTCGGCGACCGTGAAGCTCAGGTCGCCCTCCTCCACGCGCTGGACGACGTTCTCGGGCAGGTCCAGGAGCTTCAGCGACTTGCGCGTCCAGGCCAGCGGCGCGCCGACCATCCGCGAGACCTCGGCCGCCGTCAGCGACGGGTCCTCGGCCATGATCGCCCGGGCGGCGCGCGCGAACTGCACCGGCTCCGGCTTGGACTGGTGGAAGTTCTCGGCGAACTGCATCGTCAGCGCCTCGCGCTTGCTGATCCCGTCGATCAGCGTGAAGCGCCAGCCGCCCTCGCGCGGGCCCTCGGCCTCGTCGAGCAGCGTCATCGCCCCGAAGCGCCGGCGCCCGGCCAGCAGCTCGTAGGGGACGTCGTCCTCGCCCGTGGCGCGCACCAGCGGCGGGTGCAGCAGGCCGGTCTCCTTGATCGAGACCGCCAGGTCGTGCAGGTCCGGCAGCTGGCCGACGCGCATGTTGACCATCGTGCGCACCTGCGACAGCGGCGCCTCGACCGTCTTGTGCGCCTTGGTCGCGGTGTCGCTCAGCGGCGACCTCTGGAGGTCGGCCGTGGCCTCCTCCTTGGCGGACCGCGCCGCCTCCTCGCGCATCTGCGCGACCTGCTCTTCGGCTTCCTGCAGCTGATCGACCTGTGCCATGGACCGCCGGATGCAAGCACACCCGCCGGAGGTCACGCACGCGGCGTCCCGCAAAGAGCGGGAACCGCGTGGGAAGCCGTCTCAGACCTCTTCCGTGTGGCGCGTGACGCCGTAGCCCGCCTCGCGCACGGCGGTCACCACGCCGTCGGCGTGCTCGCGCGAGCGCGTCTCGATCGTCAGCTGCACCGCGGTCTCGCGCACGTGCAGGTCGATCCCCTCGCGCAGGTGCGAGACCTCCACGAGGTTGGCGCCCGTCGCCGCCACGCAGTCCAGCAGGCGCGCCAGCGCGCCCGGGCGGTCCGGCACGCGCGTCAGCAGCACCAGCCGGCGCCCCATCTCGGTCTCGTGTCGGCGCGCGACCGTCGCCAGCAGCCCGGCGTCGACGTTGCCGCCGCTCAGGACGACGCACGTCGTGCCGTGCGAGGCCGCGGGCACCTCGCCGCCCAGCAGCGCCGCGACGCCGACCGCGCCCGCGCCCTCGACCACGAGCTTGGCCTTCTCCATCAACAGCACCATCGCCTCGGCGACCTCGTCCTCGGGCACCGTCACGACGTCGTCCAGCCACTGGCCGATGAGCTTCAGCGTCAGCTCGCCCGGCCGCTTGACCGCGATCCCGTCGGCGATCGTCAGCGCGCCGTGCACCGCGATCGGACGTCCGGCCTCCAGCGACGCCGGATACGCGGCCACCGTGTCGACCTGCACGCCCACCACCCGGACCTCCGGCCGCACCGACTTGACCGCGATCGCGATGCCCGAGGCCAGCCCGCCGCCGCCGACCGGGACGACGACCGTCGACAGCGCCGGGACGTCGGCCAGCAGCTCCAGCCCGAGCGTCCCCTGCCCCGCGACGACGTCCGGGTCGTCGAACGGATGCACGAACGCCATCCCGGACTCCTCGGCGCGCGCCTGGGCCGCCGCGATGCAGTCGTCGACCGACGCGCCGCCGACCACCACGCGGGCGCCCAGCTCCGACGCCGCCTCGAGCTTGGCGATCGGCGCGCCGTCGGGCATGAAGACCTCGCACGGCACGCCGCGCGCCCGCGCCGCGTGGGCCAGCGCCTGCGCGTGGTTGCCCGCGCTGCCGCAGACCACCCCGCGCGCGCAGCCGTCGCCGAGCGCCGCGAGCCGGTTCAGCGCGCCGCGGATCTTGAAGCTGCCGGTGCGCTGCAGCGACTCGGCCTTCAGCACCACGTCGCCCCCGCAGCGCTCGCTCAGCGTCGCCGACGGGAGCACCGGCGTGTGGCGCGCGACGTCGGCGACCGCGGCCTGGGCGCGGGCGATGTCGTCGGCGGTGACCACGGTCCGGTCCGCTCGCCTAGGAGGCCAGCGCGACGATCGCGTCGATCTCGACCTGCGCGCCGACCGGCAGCGACGCGACGCCGATCGTCGAGCGCGCGGGCTTGTGGTCGGAGAAGAACTCCGAGTAGGCGTCGTTGACCGCGCCGAAGGTGGACATGTCGGTCACGTAGATGCCGCAGCGCACGACGTCGCCCAGCGAGGCGCCCGCCGCCGCGCAGACCGCCTCCATGTTGCGCAGGCACTGGCGCGTCTGCTCGCCGATGTCGCCCTCGACCAGCGTGCCGGTGGCCGGGTCCAGCGGGATCTGCCCGGAAAGGAACAGGAAGCCGCCCGAGCGGACGGCGTGGCTGTAGGGACCGACCGCCGCGGGAGCGTTCTCGGCGGTGACGGGCTGGCGATCGGCAGACATCTTGAGCATTCTCCTTCGACGTGGGGCGGCCACGGACGCTACCGTCCGCGCCTCATGCTCGCCCGACGCCCGTTCCGCTCCGTCGTGTTGACCGGTGCGCTCGCCGCCTTCGCGTGCGCGCTCGCCCCCACCGGAGCGTCCGCCGCGCTGCCCTGGGCGGCGTGTCAGCCCGCGGGCTACGAGTGCTCGACGCTCCCCGTCCCGCTGGACCGCGCCAACCCCGCGGGCGCCAACGTCACGCTCTCGGTCGCGCGCGTGAGGGCCGCGAGCAACCCCAACAACGTCGCGGTCGTCCCGCTGGCCGGCGGCCCCGGCCAGGCGGCGCTGCCGCTCAAGTCGACGTTCGCCTCGGTGCTCGCCCCGGCGATCGCCGACCGCGACCTGCTCGTCTTCGACCAGCGCGGCACCGGCGCCTCGGGCGCGCTCAACTGCCCGGCGCTGAGCCAGCGCGGGTCGATCGTGAAGATCGCCGCGAGCTGCGCCAACCAGATCGGGCCGCAGCGCGGGTTCTACCGGACCGCCGACAGCGTCCAGGACATCGAGGCGCTGCGCGTCGCCAACGGCTACTCCAAGCTCGTGCTGTTCGGCGTCTCCTACGGCACGAAGGTCGCCGAGGACTACGCGGCCGCCTACCCGCAGAACGTCGAGGCGCTCGTGCTCGACTCGGTCGTCCTGCCCGAGGGCCCGGACCCGTTCCAGCGCTCGACGATGTCCAGCGCGCCCCGCGTGCTGCGCGACCTGTGCGCCGGCAAGGCGTGCCGCGGCGCGACCGACAGCGTCACCCGCGACCTGTCGTCGCTGACGTCCAAGCTGCGCAAGAAGTCGCTGAAGGGCAAGGTCGTCCTGTCGTCGGGCAAGCGCACGTCGCTGTCGATGGGCCAGGACGACCTGCTGGCGATCCTGCTGGCCGGCGACCTGAACCCGACGCTGCGCGCCGAGCTGCCCGGGTCGATGCGCGCCGCGCTGCGCGACGACGCGTCGCCGCTGCTGCGCCTGGCGGTGCGCTCGGAGGGCCTGACGACGGGCCTGAAGCTCACCGGCCACCAGAGCGAGGGCGGCGACTCCGACGCCCTGTTCCTGGCGACGACCTGCGAGGAGGCGCCGTTCGCGTGGACGCGCGCCGCGGGCGCCGAGCAGCGCTACGCCGAGATCACCGCCGCCGCCAAGCAGATCCCCAAGGCGCAGCTCGGGCCGTTCTCCCCCGCCGCCGCCGTGGGGGGCGGGCCGGTCCCGTACTGCCTGGGCTGGCCGGACGCGTCGCCCGCGCCGGTGGCCTCGGCGCCGCTGCCGCCCGTCCGCACGCTCGTGCTCGACGGCCAGATGGACCTGCGCACGCCCTACGAGGACGCCGCGCAGATCGCGCAGCGGATCCCCGGCGCCTCGGTCGTCGAAGTGCCCAACACCGGCCACTCGACGGTCAGCAGCGACCTGACCGAGGACAGCGCCTGCACGAAGACCGCGCTGTCGACGTTCTTCGCCGGCGGCGCGCCGACGCCGTGCGCGGCGTCGAGCAACCCGTACGCGCCGACCCCGCGGCCGCCGACGGGTCTCAAGGCGATCAAGGCGTCGAGCGCGTCCAAGCGGACGATCATCGCCGCCGAGGCGACCGTGACCGACGCGGCACGCCAGATCATCGGCGACGCGCTGGCGCTCGGCGCCCTGCCGCACCACGTCGGCGGCCTGCGCGCCGGCAACGCGACCATCAACAAGAGCGGGTCGTTCCGGCTCAACGCCTACCAGTACGTCAAGGGCGTGGTGGTGAGCGGGACGGTCGACGAGAACCGCAACGCGAAGGTGACGATCCACGGCGGCGGCGCGTTGCGCGGCACGCTGAAGATCAGCGCGTCCGGCGCGGTCAACGGCACGCTGGGCGGCAAGAAGGTCACGCTCGCCGCCTCGGCGTCGCTGCGCTCGTCGCTGCCGTCGATCAGGTCCGTGCTGGCGAAGCCCGAGCTTCTGGCCAAGCGATAGGCGGGTAGTGTCGGACGCCATGGCGAACGCCCTGGCGTCCGAGACCTCGCCCTATCTGCTGCAGCACAAGGACAACCCGGTCGACTGGCGGCCGTGGGGGCCGGAGGCGCTCGCGGCCGCGCGCGAGCTGGACCGTCCGCTGCTCGTCTCGATCGGCTACTCGTCGTGCCACTGGTGCCACGTGATGGAGCGCGAGTCGTTCGAGGATCCGGCGATCGCGCGGGTCATGAACGACCACTTCGTCTGCGTCAAGGTCGACCGCGAGGAGCGGCCGGACGTCGACGCGCTCGCCATGGAGGCCGTGCAGCTGATGACGGGTTCCGGCGGGTGGCCGCTGAACGTGTTCCTGACGCCCGACCAGGTGCCGTTCTACGGCGGCACGTACTTCCCGCCGGACGTCCGGCAGGGCATGCCCGCGTGGCCGGCCGTGCTGGCCGCGGTCGCCGAGGCGTGGCGGACGCAGCGCGACGAGATCGTCGCCCAGGGCGCGCGCATGGCCGAGGCGCTGGGGCGGTCGGCCGCGCTGGCCCCGGCCCCGGGGCTGCCGGACGACGCCGTGGACGAGGCGGTGCGCGCGCTGCGGGGCTCGTTCGACGCGACCGACGGCGGCTTCGGGGGCGCGCCGAAGTTCCCGCCGTCGTCGGTGCTGCGGCTGCTGTGGATCGTCGCCGCGCGCGGGACGTCGCCGCTCGCGACCAAGGCCGGCGACATGGCCGGCGCGACGCTGCGGGCGATGGCGCGCGGCGGGCTGTGGGACCAGGTCGGCGGCGGCTTCTCGCGCTACGCGGTCGACGCCGACTGGACGGTCCCGCACTTCGAGAAGATGTTGTACGACAACGCGCTGCTGGCGCGGGCCTACCTGCACGGCTGGCTGATGACCGGCGAGCCGCTGTTCCGGCGCGTGTGCGAGGAGACGCTGGAGTTCGTCGCGCGCGAGCTGCGCGGGCCCGAGGGCGGGTTCCTGTCGGCGCTGGACGCGGACTCCGAGGGCGTCGAGGGCAAGTTCTACGTGTGGACGGTCGACGAGGTCCGCGCGGCGGTCGGCGTCGAGGACTTCGAGGCCGCGGTCGCGTGGCTGGGCGTGACCGAGGACGGGAACTTCGTGGACCCGCACCACCCCGTGGCGGGCCTGAACGTGCTGACCGCGCGCGGGCCCGAGCCGCCGGCCGAGGTGCGCGGGCGCGTGCGCCGGGCGCTCTTCGGCGCCCGCTCGGCGCGGGTGCGGCCGGGGTTGGACGACAAGCGGCTGGCGGCGTGGAACGGCCTGGCCATCCACGCGTTCGCCGAGGCGGGCGCGGTCCTGTCGCGCCCCGATCTGGTGGCGTGCGCGGCCGACGCCGCGGAGTTCGTGCTGGGATCGATGCGCGACGCCGACGGGCGGCTGCTGCGCACGTGGAAGGACGGGGAAGGCAAGTTGAACGCCTACCTCGAGGACCACGCGTTCATGGTCGAGGCGCTGCTGGCGCTGTACGAGGCGACGTTCGACCCGCGCTGGTTCGGCGAGGCGCGGGCGCTGGCCGACACGATGCTGGCGCGGTTCGGCGGGGGCGGCGCCGGCGCCGGCGGGTTCTTCTCGACGTCCGCCGACCACGAGGAGCTGCTGGTCCGGCGCCGGGAGATCGAGGACGCGCCGATCCCGTCGGGGGCCTCGTCGGCGGCGGTCGGGCTGCTGCGGCTGGCGGCGCTGACGGGCGAGGCGCGGTACGCGGAGGCCGCGGAGTCGCATCTGCGGTTGGTGGCGCCGTACCTCGGCAAGCACCCGCAGGCGTTCGCGCAGGCGCTGATCGCGCTGGAGTGGGTGCTCGGCGAGCGGCACGAGGTGGCGCTGGCGGGCGAGGACGTCGCGTCGCTCGCCGCGGTCGTTCGCGAGGCGCTGCGGCCGGGCGTGGTGGTCGCCGGACCGCCGGGCGACGGCGTGCCGCTGATGGAGGGCCGGACGCCGGTGGACGGCCGCGCCGCGGCCTACGTGTGTCAGGGCTTCGCGTGCCGGCTGCCGGTGACGGAGCCGGAGGCGCTGCGCGAGCTGCTCGGCGGGTAGCCGGCCGCGCCCAGCCCCGGTGCCGGCAGTTTGCATGCACTGCATGCACACCGCTAGCATCGCCCGCGTGGCCACCGTCCAGATTCGCAACGTGCCGGAGGAGGTCCACCGGCGATTGAAGGTCGAGGCCGCCGAGTCGGGGCAGTCGCTGAACGAATACCTCCTATGGCGCCTGATGGAGCTCGCCGACCGGCCCACGTTCGCCGAGCTGGCGCGCAGGATCCACGAGCGCGAGGAGCCCTACACGGGCCCGTCGAGCGTCGAGCTCATCCGCGCCGAACGCGATCGCCGCGGGTGAGGATCGCCGACGCGTCGGTGCTCACCGACTTCCTCCTCGACGTTCCCGAGGCCGTCGAAGCGGTGACGAACGGCGCGCGGAGCAGAGCCGATCCGCTGTACTGCCCCTCGTTCACGGAGATGGAGGTCCTCAGCGCGCTCCGCGGCCTGGAACGCGGCAAGCGCTTGACCCCCGCGCGAGCAGAGCGGGCGGTCCGAGACCTCGGGAACATGCGCCTCGTCCTGAGCACCGTCGGCTCCCTGCAACAGCGGATCTGGGAGCTGCGCCACAACCTGAACACCTACGACGCCGCCTACGTCGCGCTCACCGAGCAGGTCCGCGACGGCATCCTCCTCACGCGCGACCGCGGGCTGGCGGTCGTCGCGCGCGCGTCGCTGGGCGACGCGCGCGTGCGGTTGGTCTAGAGGACCGGCAGGTAGCGGTCGAGCTCCCACTGCGTGACCTGCACGCGGTAGTCCTCCCACTCCTGGCGCTTGATCTCGATGAAGCGGTTGAACATGTGCTCGCCGAGCGTGCGCAGGACCAGCTCGGACTCGGCGGTCAGCTCGACGGCCTCGCCGAGCGTCTCGGGCAGCTGCTCGATCCCGAGGCGCTTGCGCTCGTCGGGCGACAGGTGGTACAGGTTCTTCTCCATCGGCTCGGGCAGCTCGTAGCCCTTCTCGATGCCCTCGAGGCCGGCCTGCAGCAGCGCGGCGAACGTGAGGTAGGGGTTGCACGCGGGGTCCGGGCAGCGCAGCTCCATGCGCGTGCCCTTCTCCTTGCCGGGGTGGTAGAGCGGCACGCGGACGAGCGCGGAGCGGTTGCGCCGCGACCAGGCGACGTAGACCGGCGCCTCGTAGCCGGGGACGAGCCGCTTGTAGGAGTTGACCCACTGGGCGAAGATCGAGGACAGCTCGCGCGCGTGCTTGAGCTGGCCGGCGATGAAGGCCTTGCCGACGTCGCTGAGGAAGTACGGGTCGTCGGCGTCGAACATCGCGTTCTTGCCGTCCTTGAAGAGCGACATGTGCGTGTGCATGCCGGACCCGTTCTCGCCGAAGAGCGGCTTGGGCATGAACGTGGCATGCCAGCCGTACTTCATGGCGTACTCCTTGACCGTGATCCTGTAGGTCATGCAGTCGTCGGCCATCTTGAGGGCGGGCGCGTAGCGCATGTCAACCTCGTGCTGGCTCGGCCCGACCTCGTGGTGGGAGTACTCGACGTGGATGCCGAGCTGCTCCAGCGCGATGACGGTCTCGCGGCGCACGTCGGAGCCGGCGTCCAGCGTGGTGAGGTCGAAGTAGCCGCCCTCGTCGAGGACCTCGGTGCCGTTCTTGTCCTTGAACAGGAAGTACTCCAGCTCGGGACCGACGTTGAAGGTGTCGAAGCCCATCTGCTGCATCCGCTCCAGCGCGCGGCGCAGCACGTGGCGCGGGTCGCCCTCGTAGGGCGTGCGCTCCGGGGTCAGGATGTCGCAGAAGACGCGCCCGACGCCCTGCTCCTCCGGGCGCCACGGGAGGATCGCGAAGGTCGACGGGTCCGGCATGGCCACCATGTCGGACTCCTCGATGGCGTTGAAGCCGGTGATCGAGGAGCCGTCGAAGCCCATGCCGTTCTCGAACGCGTCGTCGAGCTCGGCCGAGTTGATGCTGAACGACTTCAGCTGCCCGAGGACGTCGGTGAACCAGAAGCGGATGAACCGCAGCCGATGCTCGTCGACGAGCGCCTTGACGTCCTCCACGGTCCGGGGCGAGTCACTCATTGCCGGGACCCTAGAGGATCGCGGGTGTCACGCCGGTCGGAAGCCGACCGCCCTCGTGTCGAGGTGCGGCGCGGTGCCGGGACCGTGATGTGGGCAGCCGGACACGACCGCCGAGGCGATCGTGTCGGGCGTCCTGCGTGGTGCTGCGGCGCGCGCCGGGTGGCCGAACGACGGCGTGCGCGGGCAGTTCGTGGCCGCGGCGCGCTAGCGGTGCGGGCGCACCGTCGAGGCCGGCGACACGTGCGTGGCCGTGTGGGCGACCTTCGCGGTGACGGCGGCGGGCGCGGCGGCCTTGGCGTGGCGGACCGCGGCCTGCGAGGAGGACGTCATCGCGGCCAGGAGGATGAGGATCGCGCCGAGCGCGACGGCCCAGAGCGCGATGCGGTCGGGGCGGTGGCCGACGCGGTCGGAGGCCGACCGGCCGCGATGGCGCTGGGCCATCGAGCGCTGGGCGATCGTCGCGAGGCGACCGGCCTCGGTCGGGCGGCCCTTGATCTGGACGGTGCGACGGACGCCGACGGGCGGCGGCGGGGACGCGAACGGGTCGTCGGCGGCGCTGAGGTGCGCCGGGTCGTGGTCGACCGCGCCGGTGGGCGCCGGGCCCTCGGCGGGCGCGTCGTCGGTCAGCAGCTCGATCGTGCGCGCGGTCGCGGTGCCGGTCCCGGTGCCGGAGGCGGTCGTGGCGACGCGGCGGCGGGACGCGCGCGGGTCGTCGTAGGCGTAGGCGTCATCGTCGGCGACCAGCTCGACGGTGCGGGTCGTCGCGGCGTCGGCGCCGGGGGCCGGGACGAAGACGCCGTGCAGGTTGTGGGCGGCGCCGAGGTCGGCGTCGTCGGACGCGGAGGAGGCGGCGGCGAGGCGGTCGTCGAGCGGCGCGGCGCCAGGTGCGGCGGAGGCGGGTGCGGCGGCGCGCTCACGCGTCATGCGGCGGCGCGGGACGAAGTCGATGTCCTCGCCGAGCCAGTCATCGGCCGGGCGACGGCCAGAGCCGGCGAGATCCTCGCGCTCCTGCTGCACATCGGCCCACCAGTTGGGCGCGTCCGTCGATGGCATGACGTGTTCTCGGTCCTCTTCCTTGGGCTTACGGGGTTAGCTGACGGGCTCGCGCCGAAAGAGCGGCGCTACGCGAAGGCGATTCGCCCCAAACCAACATGGGTCCCCCGCTCCACGACAGGTCACCCTGGCGAGGATTCAGCGGTTGTGAACGGCGGCATCGTAGCAACGTCGAAATTCCCTGCTAGTTCGCAGAGTTATGGCAAACGCCAACTGACGGGATAGTCAGGCACGCGTCGGACGGAATGACGCCGCAACCTGCGGGAAACCGTCGCTTGACTTCGCCAAACCGATGCTCCGACGACTTCCCAACCTCGTGCGAATCCGCTCTTGACAAGCCGCGGCCGCGACGCCCCGTCGAGCGACGACGCCTCGCATCGCCCGCCCCTTGGGCCCCCCGGCGCCCTCCGGCCCGGGCCCGGTCGCTGATCTGAGCCCCGAATCGTCGTGCCTGGCGGTGCGCGGCGTGCGCAGGCGGGCGCCAGCCCGTCAAGCACCGCCGCGTGCCGCCAGGCGCGGCGAGGCGGCGCTCAGATCAGCGACCGGCGACGGTGCTGACGTATTCGGCGACGTCCTTCGCCTCGTTGCCGAACAGCAGGTCGGCGGGCATCTGGCCGTTGCCGCGAGCGCGGCCGTTCTGGATGGCGTCGAGGACGAAGGCGGGCTTGAGGTCGCCGCCGTTGAGCGTGTCGAGGTCCGGGCCGACGCGACCCACCGCGCCGGAGCCGGCGAGCGAGTGGCAGGTCGCGCAGTTCTTGGCGAACAGCGCGCGGCCGTTGGTCTGCGCGCTCGTGAGCTCGACGCCGCCGATGCCCTGGCTGGCGTGGTCGTCGCCGTTGGTGATGAGGACCACCGCCGGAACGGCGATGCCGAGCAGGACGATGACGACCCCCAGGCCGACGCCCCATGCGCGGCGCGTCGCGCGCGTTTCGGTCTTTGAGCCGGCGGGAGGCCGGCCACTGCGCATCGCCGCCAGCACGACCGAAAGGCCGATCGCCAGGAACGCGAGGACGAACACCAGGGTCCCGATCACGAGCGTGACCCTATCCGGAGACCCGGGGCACAAATCAAGTCCGGACCGTGGAACCGGACTGCCGAACCGGCGGATCGAGGGCGCCGGCCGCGGTCGGTGGAGGCGGTCGAAGTGCTCAACGGCGGCGCCCGGACGCGAAGCTCTGGACGGCAGGCGCGACGGCGCGGAAGTCGTCGGTGCCGGTCGCGGCGAGGTCGTCGTCGTCCTCGACGGCCGCGGGGCGCAAGGGCGTGGGCGCAGCCCTGGGCGTGGACGCCGGCGCCGTGGCGTCGTCGGCCTCGGCGGCGCCGCGGGCGTCCTGGCGCGCGCGCTCGATGGCGTCGAGCATCGAGAAGTCCTTGACCGTGACCACGTCGGCGGCGAGCGGGTCGGTGGAGCCGCCGGTGACCGAGGTGAGGTGCGGCGTCGCGACGTCGGCGGCCGGACGGGCGCTGAGGTGGCCGGTCGCGTCGAGGCGGGCGAGGCGGTGGCAGACGACGTTGATCGCGCCGCCCGCCGAGGCGTGCCGCTCCAGGACGCCCTCGGCGACGACCAGCGGCTCGGCCCGCACGATGGTGCGGTCGCGCTCGTAGACGTTGGGCGGGACGACGAGGTTGACGGTCCCGGTCTCGTCCTCCAGCAACATGAAGCAGACGCCCTTGGCGGTCCCCGGCCGCTGACGGGCGACGACGAGGCCGCCGATGCGGACCGGCGACCCGTGGCGCAGGCGGCTGAGATCGCCGCTGGTGACCATGCCCTTGGCCTGCAGCTCGTCGCGCAGCAGGCCGAGCGGGTGCGTCGAGGTCGTCAGCCCGGTCGTCGTGTAGTCGGCGATCATCGCCTCCCAGCCGGTGAGCGCCGCCAGCGCCGGGGCCGCCCCCACGTCCAGCGGCAGCGCGAGCTGCGTCCCGTGGTCGGTCCGGAGGCGTCGCCCGGAGGCGCCGACCACCGACGTCAGCAGGCGCTTGCCGGGCGCGGCCACGCCCAGCTCCCACAGCGCGCGGCGTCGCGCGCCGTCCGCCAGCGCGTCGCAGGCGCCCGACCACGCCAGCTGCTCCAGCGCCGCCCGCCCCGCCCCCGCGCGCGACGCGAGGTCCTCGATCGTCCGGAACGCCCCCGCCTCCTCGCGCGCGGCGACCAGCGCCGTCACGTCGTCCTCGCGCACGCCCATCACGTAGCCCAGGCCGATCCGCACGCCGGGCGTGCCGGCCTCGTCGGCGTCGACGACCGTGCACTCCACCGCGCTGGCGTTGACGTCCGGCGGCAGCACGACGATCCCGCGCCGCTGGGCCTCGTGGACGAGCGAGTCGGGCGGGTAGAAGCCCATCGGCTGCTCGTCCAGCAGCGAGGCCAGGAACTCGGTGCCGTAGTGGACCCGCAGCCACGTCGACTGGTAGGCCAGCAGCCCGAACGCCGCGCCGTGGGCCTTGGGGAAGCCGAAGCCCGAGAAGCCCTTGACCATGTCCCAGATGCGCTGGGCGAGGTCCTCGTCGACGTCGTCCCATCGCGTCATCGCGCGGCGGACGAAGCGGTCACGGTAGGCCTCGATCGCCGCGTCCGACCGCTTGCGCGACATCGCCCGCCGCAGGCCCTCCGCCTCGCCGGGCGAGAACCCCGCGAATGACATCGCGACCTCGATGACCTGGTCCTGGAAGATGATCGTCCCGAGCGTGTCGGCGAGGATCTCCTTCAGCGACGGGTGCTCGTAGGGCACCTCGTAGGTGGGATCGGCGCGCAGGCGCTGCAGACGCTCGATGTAGGGGTTGATCGCCCCACCGACGATCGGTCCCGGGCGGACGATCGCGACCTGGATCGTGAGATCCTGCAGCGTCTCCGGGCGCGTGCGCCGCAGCGATCCCATCTGGGCGCGCGACTCGATCTGGAAGACGCCGGTGGTCTCGGCGTTCTGGATGCACTCGAACGTCGCCTTGTCGTCCATCGGGATCCGCGACAGGTCGATCCGCTCCCCGCGGCGGGCGTGGACCATCTCCACGCAGCGCTCGACCGCCGACAGCATCCCGAGGCCGAGCAGGTCGATCTTCAGGAAGCCCGCGTCCGAGCAGGAGTCCTTGTCCCACATGACCATCTGGCGGCCCTCCATCGCGGCGGGCACGACCGGGCAGCAGTCGATCAGCGGCCGCGTCGCGACGACCATCCCGCCCGAGTGCTGGCTGAGGTGGCGCGGCAGGCCGTGCGCCTCGCTCGACAGATCGGCCAGCCACCGCCAGCGGGTGGGTGGGTCCGCCTTCACGCGCCCCTCGCCGAGGGCGACCGCGATGTCGTGGTCCACCGTCTGCGCCGAGTACGCCTCCGAGGACCGTGCGACGCGCTCGATCTCCCCCGGCGGCAACCCCAAGGCCTTGCCCAGCTCGCGGATCGCGCCGCGCGCGCGGTAGGTCGGGAACGCCGCGACGAGCGCCGACTTCTCCGGCCCGAAGCGCTCGTGGACGCGCGGGATCAGCACCGCGCGCACGTCGCGCGGGAAGTCGAGGTCGATGTCGGGCAGCGCGGTGATCTCCTCGTTGAGGAAGCGCCCGAGGAAGAGGTCGTTGGCGATCGGGTCGATGTGCGAGAGGCCGGTGAGGTAGCAGACGATCGAGGAGACCGAGGACCCGCGCCCGCGGCCCGGCGGCATCAGCCCGCGCGCGGCCCCGCCCCCGCGGACCTCGGCGGCGACCTCGCGCGCCAGCTCGAGCATCTCGTGGTGCAGCAGGAAGAACCCCGACAGGTCGAGGGTCCGGATCAGCTTCAGCTCCTGCTCCAGCCGGGCGGTCGCCTCGGCGCGCAGCGCGGATCCGGACGGATAGCGGCCGTCGAACAGCGACGCGCAGACCTTCGCGAGCTTGCGGTCGGCGGCGGCGTCCTCGGCGCCGGGATAGCGGTAGCCGAGGTCGGCGGTGAGGTCGAACCGCAGCGTGGCCGCCAGGCGCGCGCTCTCGGCGACGGCGTCCGGATGGTCCTCGAAGCGCGCGGCCATCGCGGCCGGCGACGCGAGCACGTGCGTGTGGTTGCCGCGCCGCAGCGGCTCGGACGCGTCGAGCGTCGTGTGCTGGGCGATCGCCACGAACGCGTCCTGCAGGCGCGCCCGCGCGGGCTCGTGCGCGTGGACGTTGCCGGTCGCCACGCACGGCACGCCCAGACGCCCGGCGAGGTCGGCCAGCTCGCGGTTGCGGGCGCGGTCGTCGCGATGGAACGGCCGCTGCAGCTCGACCCGGAACGCGTCGCGCCCGAAGACGGCCAGCAGCGCGCGGGCGGTCGGCTCGTCGTGGACCCCGTGGTCGGCGCACCCCGACAGGCAGACCAGGCCCTCGGCATGCTCGGCGAGGTCGTCGATCGTCAGCAGCGGCCCGAGCACGCGCCGTCGCCCGGGCGTGTCGCGCGTGTGCGCGTGGGCCCGCGTGAGCAGGCGGCAGAGGTTGCGCCAGCCCGTGGCGTCGCGGACCAGCAGCGTGACGTGGCGCGACCAGCACGCCTCCCGCTCCTCGTCGCGCAGGATCGCGCCCTCGCGCCGCTCGCGCGCGGTGTGGGCGTCGACGAGATCGATCTCCGCCCCGTGGACCGCCCGCAGCCCCAGCGACGACGCGGCCTGCGCGAACTCCATCGACCCCGAGACGGTGTTGTGGTCGGTCAGCGCGAGCGTCTCGTGGCCGCGATCCAGCGCCGCCGCGACCAGCTCCTCGGGCAGCGAGGCGCCGTCCAGGAACGAGAAGGCCGAATGGCAATGGAGCTCGACGTACGACACGAACACATGTTCGCACAGGTCGTGGACGGAGTCACCCCGCACGGCCAGTCGGCGGAGCTCATGAAGGCGGCACCGCCGGACGCGCGCTGAGCGGCCCATCAGACGCAGTCCTCCCGGGCGATCCACTGGCCGTCGAGGCCGCGGGAGGCGGCGGCGAGGAGCCGCTGCCCATGATGCTCGCTCTCGTGGCTGACGTCGACGATGCGGGTGCCCAGGTCGAAGCCGGCGCCGTATTCGCCGCCGGTGGCGTCGCTGGTCGAGAACATCCGCGCCTCGACGGTCCCGCTCGACTCCACGAGCCGGCGCAGCTCCGCGGACGGCTTCGCGCGACCCCGCTTGCGCGCGATGTCATCGAGCAGCTCGATGGTCGCGTCGAGCGCCGAGGGGTCGCCGAGATCGAGCGTCGCGGTGACCTCGTAGCGCTCGGCGCCCGGCACCTCGAGGCGACCGGCGATCGACTGGACGACCGACGGCAGGTCGCGCGAGCCCGCGAACGAGCCGGTCGCGGTGATCCGCAGCGCCAACGGGCGACCGTCCGGGGCGCGCTCGACGGCGTAGACCTCGTTCGCGTCACCGGTGGCGGAGCCCAGGACCCCCTCGAGCACGCTCAGCGAGGCCGACAGCTTGGCGTCGACGTAGGTCGTCTGCCGTCCGGTTCGGTGGTCGGTGACCGTCCCCGCGTGCTGGCCCCAGCTCGCCGCGGCATCGAGGATCTTGAGCTTGGCGTCCATGAGCCCGCGCACGCCGCCTTCGACCGACGCTCCCGCCGACGGCAACCAGGCGCGATCGCTGCTGGTGCGATCCGGCGCGCGCGAGGCGCCACCGGCCTTGAGAATCGCTTGCGCCTCGGATTTCGATCCCACGATCCAGGTGCGAGAGTCCTCCAGGCGGCCGAGCAACGTCGCGGTCACGGCCCCACCGAACGACGCGTTCAGCTTGCCGAGGTTCACGCTGCCACCGAACCCGGCTTCGCCTTCCGCGCCGCCGGAGCTCGCGTGCCCGACGGTGACCGCGTAGGTCCCGTCGGACTGCTGCTCGAGCATCCCGATGCCATCGTGGCTGTAGCGGAAGATCAGGATCCCCGCCGTCCATGTGGAGCGATCCGCCTCCGACGACGTCACGCACGGCTCCTGGTCCCGCCGGCAGTCGCCCCCGCGGACGAGGCACAGGGCCCGCGCCATCTCGCGCGTGACGCGGCGCCCGACGGCGTCGGCCTGCGCCAGGCCGGCGCCCAGCGCCATCAAGGAGGCGACCAGCGCGACGACGGCCAGCCATTCGAGCGAGGCCTGACCCCGATCGCGGAGGAGACGGCGTTGCGGACGTGAAGGCACCAAGCCCCCACGGTCTCGGAGAACCTGTGCCGGAACAGCATGCGTTCGTCACGGATCAGCGCTGCCGGTACCAGCCCCCGACCTGGTCGAGCTCGCGGAACAGCACGACGAGGTCGCCGTGCGTCGTGACGACCTCCCAGTAGCGGCGGCGCAGCGGCGCGTCGGTCCACCAGCGGTCCTCGACCAGCCAGGACTCGCGGACCGCGTCGACCGCGCGGCCGTCGACCGCGAGCGGGCGGCCGCGGCCGTCGGCGCGGACGGTCGCGGGCAGCGGGACGTTGATGCGGCGCGGACCGGTCACGACCCCGCGGCCTTACAGCTCATAGGGCGCCAGAACCGCCTGGCGCTCGGGAACCCTCGAGTCGGGGTCGACGGCCAGGACGCGCAGGGCGGCCTCGGGGCCGGCGACCGCGCGGGCCTGGCGGATCGCCTCGCGCATGCGGGCGGTGCGCGCGGCGGAGCCGTCGTCGAACAGCGCGTGGGCGCCGGCGCCGGAGGGCCCGAAGCGCTCGACGGTCAGCCGCAGCGACTCGGCCGGCGCGGGCAGCAGCACCAGCTTCTGCCCGAGCGCGAGGCGCATCCGCGCCCCGTCGGCCAGCGGCTCGCGGAAGACCATGCGCTCCCGCCACGTCCCGCCCTCGACCAGGCGCGCGCCCAGCACGACGGCGCGCAGCGTCCGCCCGCGACGCTCGCGCCGCGCCAGCAGCTGGTCCACCAACAGCACCAGCGCGCGCTCCAACTGCACGCCCGACGCCGACTCCGGCAGCTCCAGGACCTCCTCCAGCACCTCGCCCGGCAGGCGCGGCCGCAGCTCGTCGTCCTTCCCGCACGCGAGATCGTGCGCGTGCTCGCCGACGCGACCGAAGCGGTCCGCGACGACCGGTCGGCCCAGCGCCGCCAGCTGCCCCAGCGTCGTCACGCCGAGACGCATCAGCGGCTCCACCGTGGAGGCGACCTCCGGTCGACGCCGCAGCAGCGCCACCGGCTCGGACGCCAACCCGCGCGCGCCGTCGACGACCTCGACGCGCCGCGAGCGCGCCTTCACCGCGCCCGCCAGCGCGCAGAACCGCGACGGACCCGCGCCGATCCGCGCGGGCAGGCGCAGCGCCGCCCGCACCGCCGCTACGACGCCCGCCAGCCATGGCGGCGCGCCGGACGACGCGCGCGCCTGCAAGGCCGTCGCGGGGTCTCCCCCGCCACCGTGCAGCCGCGCCAGCGACGACGCGTCGAAGAACGCCAGCCCGGGCGTCTCGCTCTCGACCGCCGCGCCGACCGACTCCAGGCGCGCGAGCACCTTCTCCCACGCGTCGGCGACGCCCATCGGGTCCGGCGGGATCAGCGCCAGCGCGGGGCAGCGCGCCAGCGCCTCGCCCAACCGCATCCCCTTGTGGATCCCGAACCCCTCCGCCGAGGACGACACCTCCCCCACACGCTGCTCGCGCCCGGGCTCCGGCGCGAGCGCCGCTGGACCGCGCGCCAGCGCCTCGCGGCCGCCGGCGGCGATGACGAGCTCGAAGCGGGAGAGGAGAACGGCGACGATCATGCGAACCGAACACATGTTCGCATGAACGGCGGACGATGCGCAAGCCGGCCGTTCGGGTCAGAACGGTCCGGGCTGGCCGAACATCTCGCCCAGCCGCATCGCGACCGTGAAGTCGCCGGCCAGCTCCAGACGACCGGTCAGGACGGCCTTCACGGGGTCCAGGTCACGTCCCGCGATGCGGATGAAGTCCGCGACCGACACCGTGATCGCCAGCCGCGGATTGCCCGTCGCACCCGGCCGGGCCGACGCCCGCGGACCGTCGATCGACACCGTCCACGACCGGACGTCGCCGTCCTCGCCGCGCAGGTTGTACTGGATGTCGCCGGTGAAGCCATTGGCCTTCTCGGGGACGAACTGGCGCTCCATCGCGGCGAAGATCACGCGCAGCCCGGGACCCGATCCGGCGGTGCGGGCCAGGCGCGCGTCGGGCGAGCGCGCGACGAAGGCCTGGAACGCGCGCTCGCCGCGGGCCTCCAGCGCACGGCGCAGCGCGGCGCCGCGGGACTCGGGGGCGCGGTCGTCGGGAGTCGGTGAGTTCTCGGGCGCGGACACCGCCACATCATCCCCTGCCGCGAACGCGTAGTCGCGCGGCGGCCTGCGACGGGCCGGCCGGCGCTCCAGCGCGCGTCGCGCGGCCCCCTCGGAGAGGCGCGGCGTCGGGTCCTCGGCGAACGCCGGCATCACCTCGGCCGCGAACAGCTCCAGCGCCTCGAGCACGTGCTCGTGGCGCGTGCGCCCGGTCTGGACCATGAACACCAACTCGTCAACGCCGGCCGCGGCGAAGCGGGCGACGAGGTCGCGGACCTGGTCAGGTGTGCCGATCGCTCCACGCTGCGAGGCAAGGCCGCCGCCCATCGGCCTGACCCGCAGCGGCGCGCCATCGGCGACGATCGGAGCACGCGCGAGGCCGACGTCGTCGCGGCGGGCCTGGAAGTCCTCCCACACCGACGTCCGGCCGGGCCGGTGCTCGCCGAAGGTCGTATAGTGGCCGCGCGCGTAGGCGGCGAAGTGGGCGCCGTCGATGCCACGCGCGATCGCCTCGGCCTCATCATGGTGGACATGGAGGGGAAGCGCGGCGGCGAAGGTCGCGTTGACCGCGAAGCCAACAGGAACGCAGCGCTCAGAGTTGAGGGCACCGTCGTATTCGGACGCCCACGCGGCGAGGTCCTCCGGCTCCACCGCGGAGAGCACGAGCACGCCGGTCCCGCGCTCGCCCGCGACGCGCGCCTCCGCCCGCTTGGAGATCACCGACCACAGCGGCGGATGGGGCTTGCGCAGGGGCTTGGGGACGACGTCGCGGGGTGGCATCCCGAAGGCGTCGTCGCCGGCGTAGGGCGACTCCACCATCATGCTCACGGCGGTCGCGAAGACGTCGGCGGCGGGCGTGGCGGGCGCGAACGCCGCGCGCTCCGCGCCCGTCGCGGTCGCCGCCGCGCCGAGGTGGGCGCGGCCGCCGGAGACGAGGTCGAGCGTCGCGATCGTGGCCGCCAGGTGCGCCGGATGGTGAAGCGCGGGCTGGGCGGCGAGCCCGAGCGCGAGGTCGGTCGTGCGCTGCGACGCGGCGCTCAGCACGACGTCGGGCGCGCTCGCGAGCGACCGCTCCTCGAGGAAGTGGTGCTCGGCGATCCACGCGGCGTGGAAGCCTAGGCGGTCGGCGGCCGCGAGCTGGTCGAGCGCCTCGGCGATCAGGCGCCGCTCGGCCTCGGCCTGGCCGCCGTCCCAGGGCCGCGGCAGCTGCAGCTCGTAGAGCAGGGAGAAGCGCACCCGGGGAACGTAGCGGGGGCTCCCGATCGGGAGCCCCCGCCGTAGCACGCCTGTAAGCCGGATCTTGTCGTGGACGACCATCCATCTGAGCGGCCGACCTGGACCTCGGCGGGCAGCCTGCGAACGGTCCTGCTTGGCCTTGCACCTGGTGGGGTTTGCCTGGCCGCCATGTCGCCATGACGCCGGTGCGCTCTTACCGCACCTTTTCACCCTTGCCTGTGCCGGACGCACGTGCAGCCCGGCCATCGGCGGTATGTCTCTGTGGCACTGTCCCGCGGCTTTCACCGGGTCGGCTTGCGCCGACCACCATGCCCTGTGGTGTCCGGACTTTCCTCGACGGGTTGTCTCTCCCGCCGCGGCCGTCCGGCGTGCAGCAGTCAGCGTAGCGCCGAGCGGGGCGGGGTGAAAGCGCTGCAACGGCGCGAGCGCGACGTGCGTCCGGGGCGCGGGCTGGAGGGGTTGGTTCGTGGGCCCGGTGAAGGGGTTGGGGAGTTGATGAACATGGTGCGGGTGAGGCGCGTGGTGGTGGCGGGCGGGGTGACGGCGGCGCCCGAGCAGAGGCCGCGCCAGCGGTCGGTCGTCCGCCCGGTTCGCCTCGACTCGGCCCCGTTCGCCGGCGCCCGGGTGCGCGGTAGCGTCCGGAGGCATGAGCGACGAGTTCCGCTTCGACCCGGACTCCTACGACCAGATGATGGCCGACGACATCCCGGCCTATGCCGCGCTGCAGGCGGCCGTGGCCGAGGCGGCCGGCGCGGGCGCCCGGGGCGGCGGGCAGCTGGCGGCGCGGCTGCTGGAGCTGGGAACGGGCACCGGCGAGACCGCGATGCACGTGCTCGCCGCGCACCCGGGCGCGTCGCTGATCGGCGTCGACTCCGGCGACGAGATGTTGGAGCGCGCGCGGACGCGGCTGCCCGACGCGGACCTGCAGCCGGCGCGGCTGCAGGACCCGCTCCCCGACGGGCCGTTCGACCTGGTGTTCTCGGCGCTGGCGGTCCACCACCTCGACGGCCCCGAGAAGGCGTCGCTGTTCGCGCGCGTCGCCACGGCGCTGCCCCCGGCGGCCGCTTCGTGTTGGGGGACTTGATCGTTCCCGAGGATCCGAGCGACGTCGTGACCCCGATCGATGGCGTCTTCGACACCCCGAGCAGCATCGACGAGCAGTTGGGGTGGTTGACGAGCGCGGGCCTGGAAGCCGAGCTGACGTGGCGCGACCGCGACCTCGCGGTGCTGGTCGGGACGGCGCCCTCGCGCTGAGGTCGACCACCGTGGCGCCACGAAGGCACCACGAACGCGCGGGAGCGCGGGAGCGCGGGCGTCCTGAGAGCCAACGAACGCCCGCCGGAAAGGCGAGCGTCCCGAGAATCACGAACGCCCGCGGGGAGCGCGGGCGCCGGAGGGGATGAGGGGTTGTTGGTGGGGTTGGGCCCCGGTCAGGCGATGGTCGTGCGGCACGAGCCGCAGCGGCCGCCGACCGGCGCGGGCCCGGCGCTGTAGCGGGGCGTCATCGCCTCGCCGCAGGCCGGGCACGCGACGGTGCGGTGCGCGGCGAGGCCCTCCCAGACCCCGACGAGCAGCTCGTCGAGGGTCGGCCCGCCGTCCTGCTGGACCATCGGCTGGTGCGTGTCGTCGCGCGTGGGCGCGGGCGTGGCGTCCGGCACGGTGGCCGGCGCCGGCGCGGCGATCCGCGCGGAGCCGGGCTCGCGCAGCTGAGGCTGCTCCCCGTCACCGGGAGCCGACCGCCGCGAGCGGTCGTGCACGAAGCCCGGCTCGCGCAGTTGGGTCCGGTCGGCGTCCTCGACGGGATCGAGGATCGACGGACGGAAGAGGGTCAAGGTCGCGGTCATGTCACACGCTCCGGAAGAGTCCGACGACCCGACCCATGATCCTTACGTCCTTGGACCGGATCGGCTCCATCGTCGCGTTCTCGGGCTGAAGGCGGATGTGATCGGGTTCCCGGAAGAACCGCTTGACCGTCGCCTCCTCCCCCACCAACGCCACGACGATGTCGCCGTCGGCGGCGTTCTCCTGCTTGCGGACGACGACGTAGTCGCCCTCGAGGATGCCCGCGTCCTTCATCGACTCGCCGCGGATCCGCAGGACGTACTCGCCCTGGTCCCCGCCGGCGACCGGCGGCACCTCGACGTACTCCTCGATGTTTTCCTCGGCGAGGATCGGCTGACCGGCCGCGACCGAGCCGACCAGCGGCAGCCCCGCCGGCCGGACGATCGACCGGACGTTGTCGACCGTCTCCCCGACCGTGCTGGCCACCGCGGCACCCGCCTTGTCGAGCAGCTCCAGCGCGCGCGGCTTGGACGGATCCCGCCGCAGCAGCCCGAGCTTCTCGAGGTTCGCCAGGTGCGCGTGGACGGTGGAGGACGAGGCGAGACCGACGGCCTTGCCGATGTCCCGCACCGTCGGCGGATATCCGTGCTTGGCCGAGTACCGCTTGATGAAGTCGAAGATCTCCTGCTGGCGCTTGGTCAGGTCCACCGGGGTCACCTCTCGCAGCTCTTGTTCTCTCGGTCGAACATGTGTTCGTGAAGGTAGCGGGGTCTCCAGACGGAATCAAGCCGAGCGCCCGCGAAGCACCCCGCTCGCTATGCTGACCTCGCCTGTCACGCGCCGGTGGCGGAATTGGTAGACGCGCAAGGTTGAGGGCCTTGTGGGGGGATTCCCCCGTGGAGGTTCGAGTCCTCTTCGGCGCATGAGACGAAAGCCCCGCAAGCGCGGGGCTTTCTTCGTTGTGCCCCTTGGTTCCGCGTCGATGCCACCAGGGATCGGACCCCTGCGTCCCACACACGCGTGCCGACAAGCAGCCCTCCAATTCTGGCGGCGTCCCAGGGTCGACACGCAGCCGAATCCGCGCTCGTCAGGTCGTCCTGCGTATACCGCCGCGAGCAGACGCCCGAAGCACCGGGTGGGCGTCCGGCGGCGCTCTGGCCTTAGCGACCGCGGCCCTTCATCGGTCAGAATGTCTGGGCTGCCGGACATGGGGTGGGTGTGAGGCGGGAACGGGTCGAGGATCTGTACGACGAATACGGGGCGCGCGTGCTCGCGTTTGCGCGCCGACGCACCGATCCGGCGACCGCCGAGGAGATCACCGTCGATGTGTTCGTCGTCGCGTGGCGGCGTACAGCGGACGTACCTGACGTCGAGCCGCTGCTATGGCTCTATGGAGTTGCGCGGCGGCTGCTGGCCAACGCACACCGTGCACAGCGCCGGCGCGAGGCACTTCTGACCGCCCTCAAGGGGATCCGCCCGCCGGCCACGCACGACGTCCGCGAGCCGGGCCCGTTGCTCGAAGCGCTCGCAGCGCTCGGCAAGGCAGATCGAGAGGTCCTGATGCTGAGCGCTTGGGAGGACCTCGACGCGCGACAGATCGCGGCGGTTCTTGGACGGTCGGAACCAGCCGTCCATCAACGACTGCATCGGGCGCGGCAGCGGCTGCGCGCACAGCTTGAAAGGCGGACGCCACATCACTGCGCAGCGGCGCCGAAGGAGGCAACAGCCCGTGACTGACCTAATGGAGCAACTCCGTCACGCCAACCCGGAGCCTGCGTCGGAAGCGCCGCCGACGCTCCGTCGTCGGCTCTTGGAGCGGACGGCCTCAGGCGTTGGCGGCAGTCGTTGGACAGATCGGCGACGCATGGTGTTGGGAACGACGCTCGCGACGCTCGTGGCATGCGGCGGAGCAACCGCTGCGGTTGTGGCGCTGCATGGTGCGCCCTCTGAGCCTTCCTCGGGCCCGATTCCGGGAGCCGCACGCGGCCAGGCCGACCGGTACCGAATCAGCGTGACCCCAAACACGGTGCTCGGATCCAGTGGATGGTGTGTCAGCACCAGCACCTCGGTTGGCACGGAACAGGCAACGGTCGGCGAAGGCTGCACACAAGCCCCTCATGTTGGAACCCTCCTCGTCGGCGGAGGGATCTTCTTGCTGTCGAGCAGTCGAGCGCTGGTGTATTACCTCGTCGACTCAAGGGTCGCCGCTGCCCGACTCAACAACGATCGCGTCGTGGAGGCCACCTCCGACCCGGGCCTGCCGAGCACGATGCGACTCGTCGCAGCGACGGTGCGCGCGCAGGCCTACCACGTCGACCCCGGATATCTGCGCGTCCAGTTGCTCGCCGCTGACGGCAAGCCGCTGGCGGGACAGGCCAGCAGTCTGCAAGACCTTCCTAGACAGGAGCGGCCGACCAGGGGGCTGGCCTCGTCTGCGGCTGACGCGGCCTGCCGACTCACCGCCGCGGATGCAGGCGTCTCACTGCACGACGCGCGAACCGTCCCGCAAGCGACGCTCGATCGAGCTACGGGATATGCGTTCCTCAGCTGCGCTACGGCCACAGCCAAGGTCGGCGGGGCGAGTATCGAGGTAGTCGTGCTAGCAGACCCGGCCGGCGGAGGTGCGCCACCGGCGGTCAATACGGCAGCAGGCTTCGACACCCATGACGCAGCGGTTCAGCGATCGGCACAACGAATCGACGGTGGTTGGCTAGTGGTCAAGGGTGGCACGCGCGAGCAGCGCCGGGAGACGCTGACACGGCTCGTCGCAGAGGTTCGCCGCTAAGACCGCGCACTCACTCGCGCATCGAAACTCAGTTAAGAGCTATGAGACCCCGGCTTGTGACCACGCCGAGGAGATTTGTGACGATTTAGCGGCAGCTCCCGATCAATCGGGTCCGTCGACTCGCGCGTGGCGGTTCCAAGCATGACTCTTGCCTCCTGAGCAAACACAACTCTCGTCAGAGGAGGCGAGCTTGTCGATCTTCACGCGCTGGCTGAAAGTGGCTCGGGGCCTGTGTGCAGTCGGCTGTCTGGTCGCCCTGTGTGCGGCCGTGCCGACCGCTCACGCCGCGACGGCTGACTTCTGCGGGACCTCCGCAAGTCCTCGCGGATACCCCTACGGCGATCGCTGCGCAGCTGGCTACCACGGCGCCGTTGGGTTCACGAGGTTCACAGTGGCTTCTTGGGAAGGCCAAAACTTCATGTGCGCGCTGGTCAAGGAAACGGCGAGTGGCGGCGGCGCGAACCGCTCGCTGCCGGCATGCGCCTACGCCTACTCACAGCAGTCGGACTGCACGACCTCGTACAACCCCTGCAGTGGCTACGCGACCAACGTCAATAACTGGTCATCCATCACCGGCTTCTACGGCTGGGGCTACTTCCAGTACAGCAACTAGGAGCAGATGATGCGTATCTCAAGGATCAGCGCGTTTGTCATGGCCGTGCTGGCGATCGCCGTGACCGGTGGAGCGGTAGCAGCCTTCGCTAGCAGCGATCAGGGCACCTCACCAGACACGTTGGCGTCACCACCGGCTCGCGTGGCCGGCAACTACTCGGTGTTGCGTGCTGCGAAGAGCGCTTCCGACGCGGTACCTGCTGACGTCGCCAAGGGCTTTGCGCCGAGCACGTTGGACAACGCGCACCAACTACGAACGCAGCTTTCGCGAGGTCGGTCGTGGCTGGCTTCGACCGTTGACGGGGGGATCTGCCTCATCATCGAACTGGGCGCCGCCGGCTGCCAGAACGCCGACAATGCAGGGCGAGGCATCGTCGAAGCTCTCGGTGGAGCAGGTGGCGGGCCGGACTTCAAGGACGGTGAGGTGCTCATCTACGGCGTCGTTCCCGACGGAGTCACGAACGCAACGCTGTACCTCAAGAGCGGCGAGTCACAGAGCCTCAAGGTCGTTGGCAACGCCATTTCGGCTGACGTCATGGGACCGACCGAACGTGTCGAGTACACCGACGCGGCCGGAGCGTTGGTGACGATCCCCGCACCGTCCTACACCGGCTAGCCAGCTCTAGCTCTCAGCGCGGCCGATGCCGCGCTGAGAGCGTTGGGAGGGACACTGGATCCCCCTCGTGCTGGGGTCCCGCCGCTGAGCCCTCAGACAGCTCAGCGGCGCGGGCCTATGCCGCCAAGGTGACGATCAGCAGTTGGCGTGCGCGTCGACCCAGCACGGAAATCACGTTGGGGTTGCCGATCACCCGCCAGGCCGGCTCAGGCGACGTGACCGAGAAGTCGGCCGGCGTCTGAGCGGCCAGGCAGACCGAGAACCCGTCGCCGCGCTCCCACGACAGCAGCCGCATGACCAGGTCGGACTCGATGGTCCGAACTCTTCGATCGCCACGAACGTCGGGGATCGGCCGGACCTGCCGGTCCTGGGCGATGGCGGTCGGGTCCACACGATCACGGTGGCCAGCTTCTTGGGCAACAACGGATGGTCGTCGGCCTGCAGCGTGGACAGGGCGACCGCACTGCTGCACCGACGAGTTCGAATCGCGGCTCGAACCGCGTGCGGCCGAGATCAAGCCACGCGGCCGTCGCGGTGCTGGTCTTCGACGACGACGGCCGCGTCGAGGGCCGCGCGGACCTGGGCGCGTGGACGCGGGGCGTGGCGATCCTCGGCGACGACCTCTACATCGGCTGAAGCGCGCGTCGCGGAGCCGGCGACGGGCACCGCGCGCACGTCGCGGTCCTGGACCGCCGCACGCCGGACACCCGAGACCGCGTGCCGCTCCGCGCGCGCGAGGTCTATGCGCTGGCCGTCCTCCCCGACCCACTGATCGCCGGGATCGAGCGGGGCTTCGGCACCAACCCGATGCGGGCGGGCGACGAGCGCCAGCTCGACCTCTTTCGCAGCGCCGACGTCGAACCCGAGCAGCTGTGGCCCATCAGCGAGCCGCCGCCTGAGGCCGCCTGCCGCGTCGAGATCTTGGCGGAGCTCCCCGCCACGCTCGGCACCGGCGCCACGGCGACGCTGCCGTGGCGCATGGTCAACCAGGGTGGTGCCGTCCTGCACGCCGCCGAGCCCTTCCCCGTGCAGGTCGGGGCGCGCTGGGTCGCCCATGACGACGGCAGCGTGACCGACGGCATGCGCGCGAAGCTGCCCGGCACGGTCGCGCCCGGCACCTCCACCGAGGGCGAGATCGTGCTCACCGCGCCCGACCGGGCGGCCGCCTACACGTTGATCCTCACGGCCGTTCAGGAGGGCGTCCGCTGGTTCGACGCCGTCGAGGCGACCAACGCGACGAGCGCGCGCGTCCAGATCACCGGCTGATCGCGGCAGCAGCACAGGCGCCTGGGCCGCAAAGGCGCATGCGGTGGGGTCGCCTCGGGCGCCGACCTCGTAGCCTCCACTGGCCGCCTCCATGCCCTCGTACCGTCCCCATCCCGACGAGACCATTCGCCGCCGGCGCCGTACCGCGCTCGGGGTCGTCGTCGTGCTGGTCGTGCTGATCCTGGTGGTGGCGGGGCTCGGGCCGTTCGCGGACGTGCGGCGGGGGATCTCGGCGGTGTCGGGGCCGGTCGGCGACGGGGCGTCGAAGACCGTCAAGCCGATCAGCAACCTGTTCGGCTGGATCGACGACACGATCACCGCGAAGGGGAAGGTCGACGACGTCCGCAAGGAGCGCGACCAGTTCCGGGACCTCGCGATCCAGGGGCAGGCCGCGGCGGCGCAGAACCCGCAGCTCCTCGGGCTCCAGACGATGGACCGCCAGCCGGTCGACCTCACGCCCTACAAGCCGGTCACCGCCCGCGTGCTCGCGCGCTCCCCCACGTTGTCCTACACGAAGATCACGATCGGCAAGGGCGCGACCGACGGCATCAAGGTCGACCAGCCGGTGATCGCCGCCGACGGGTCCGGGTCCGACGACCACGGGCTGATCGGCAAGATCGAGAAGGTCGGCGACAACTCGGCGGTCATCCGCCTGCTCACGAACTCGACGGTCGGCGTCGGCGCCAAGACCGCCGACGGCGACTCGGCCGGGACGCTGGTCGCCAGCTCCGGCAACCCGCGCGACCTCGAGCTCCAGCAGGTCCCGACCAAGTCCGACGTGCGCCAGAACACGCTCATCGTCACCGAGGGCACGACGTCCAAGCGCGCCGACATCGAGTCGATCTACCCGCCCGAGCTGCAGATCGGCCGCGTGTCGCGGATCGACGACGAGGGCACGATCGACCAGTCGCCGCACATCCAGCTCCTGGTCAACCCGCGCCGCGTGCAGTACGTGCAGGTCCTGACCAAGCGCTACAACGGCAACCGCTGACGACGGGCGCGCCGCGCCGCGGCGCTACCCGTCCGACGCGCCGTTCATCCCGGCCGCCTCCAGCGCGCCCGCGGCGGTCTGGAAGACCCGGCCGTAGACCACCTGGCCGTCGTCCACGCGCCACAGCCACCCCGCCGGCGAGTCGATCACGCGCCCCGCGCCCCACGCGTAGACGCGGCCGGTCGCGACGACGACGCCGTCGTCGCCCTCGAAGAACGCGTCGGACGTCGGACGCAGCTCCTGCCAGATCGACGCGACGTCCTCCAGGTACCGCAGCATGCCCGCGTGACCGCGATAGGGCTGCCCCGCCGCCGCGATCTGAGCGGTCTGCGGCTCGAACACGATGTCCCGGGCGCAGAGGACCAGGACCTGGTCGCGGTCGCGCCGCTCGAAGGCGGTGAAGAGCTGCTGGACGATCTCGACGTTGCGCGACGCCACGGTCCGTGGACTATCGCATTGCTGTCGACCTCGATGAGCGAACGGCCGATACCGGTAGCGTCCGCGGCCATGCGCCTGGTGACCTTCCGCGACCCGCACAGCGCGATCCGCGTCGGGCGGCTGGACGACGGCGAGCGCGTCGTCGAGCTGGCCGCCGCGACGATGCTCGACTGGCTGAGCGGCGAGGGCCACGCGCCGACGGGCCGCGACCACGCGCTGGCCGACGTCGCGCTCCTGGCCCCGGTGCCGACGCCGCCGTCGGTGCGCGACTTCTTCGCCTACGAGGGCCACGTCGCCACCGGCTTCCGGCTGGCGGGCGCCGAGATCCCCAGCGCCTGGTACGTGGCGCCGGTCTTCTACTTCTCCAACCCGGCGTCGATCCAGGGGCCCGGCCAACCGGTGCGCCGCCCGGCGGGCTCGCGGCGGCTGGACTTCGAGCTGGAGATCGCGGCGGTGATCGGCGAGGAGGGCGAGATCGCGGGCTTCACGCTCCTCAACGACTGGAGCGCGCGCGACGTCCAGCGCGAGGAGATGGCCGTCGGGCTCGGGCCCGCCAAGGGCAAGGACTTCGCGACCTCGATCGGGCCGTGGCTGGCGACGCCCGACGAGCTGACGATCGAGGACGGCCGGATCCGATTGGAGGCCACGGTCTCCGTCGACGGCGAGGTGCTGGCGCGCGGCGACGCGGGCGCGATGCGCTGGTCGTGGCCGCAGCTCGTCGCCCACGCGGCCAAGGAGACGCGGCTGGTCCCCGGCGACGTGCTCGGGTCGGGCACGCTGCACCGCGGCTGCCTGCTGGAGCTCAACGCCGAGCGCGCGCCGGAGGACGTCCGCTGGCTGGAGCCCGGCGACGAGGTCGTCCTGGCCGCCCCGGGGCTCGGCGAGCTGCGCACGCCGGTCGTCTAGCGCCACTCAGAAGCCCAGCCCGAGCTGCTGGGCCGGGTAGGTCAGCGCGCCGTCTCCCCCGCGCTGCGCGAACGCGGTCACCGCGTGGCGCTCCAGCCCGCCGTCGGGCGCGATGTGCACCACCTCGACGCCCTCGCGCGCCACGAGCGCGTCGGCCAGCAGCTGCCGGTGGCAGCGCCGCCAGTCGCCCTCCGCGCACATCACGGCCGTCACCCGCGCCGCGCGCAGCCGCGCCAGCCGCGCCAGACCGCGCGCGAACTCGGCGCTGCCGAGGTGGTCGGCGTAGCCGTTGAAGGCCGCCACGTCCCAGCCGTCGTTCACCGAGCCGCCGACCGGATCCCGGTGGCCGCCCAGCTCGGGCAGGTGCGCGTAGGCGATCCCGGACGGCGCCAGCTCGACCGCCAGCGCGTCGTCGTCGAAGTGCGGATGGCGGCGCGACCGCGGCCAGCGCCGCACGTCGGCGACCTGCGTGACGCCGTGGCCGCGCAGCAGCTCCGCGAACCGCGCCAACGTGTGCGACGAGTGCCCGACGGTGTAGACGGTCAAGAGGCCAGCGCCAGCTCGGTGCGCCGCGCGCCGAACTCGCCCGCGACCTCGACGAGCACGTCGAGCATCGCCTGCTTGGCCGGCGACCGGTAGGAGTCGGCGAGCGTCAGCGCGATGATCCGGCGCACCGGCGAGCGGCCGCTGCCGAACGAGCGGATGACGACGTCGTCGCGCACGTTGATCAGCGCGAGGTCCGGGATGAACGACACGCCCATGCCCGCCGCGACGAAGCCCTGGATCGCGTTGTAGTCGTCGAGGTTGAAGGCGATCGTCGGCTCGAAGCCCGCGACCTGGCAGGCGCGCATGAAGATCGACGTGTCGGGACACGTCGCGGCAGTCCCGATCATCCAGGACTCGTCGGCGAGGTCGACGAGCTTCAGCCGCGAGCGCCCGGCCAGCGGGTGCTCGCGCGGCAGCATGATGTACATGGGGTCGTCGAGCAGCGGCAGCGCCTCCAGGTCGGCGGCGTCGGTGCGCGGCGGCGCGAACGTCGCCTCGATCGAGAGCGCGACGTCGACCTCGCCGGCGCGTAGCAGCGTGAGCCCGTCGTCGGGCTCGGCCGGGCACAGCGACAGGTCGACGCCGGGATGGCGCTCGCGGAACGTCGCGACCGCCAGCGGCATCAGCGTCGCGCACGCGGACGGGAACGCGGCCAGCCGCAGGCGCCCGCCGCGCAGGCCGTTGATCGCCTGCAGCTCCTCCTCGGCGTCGGCCAGCCGGGCGAGGATCGCGTCGGTGTGACCGACCAGCGCGCGGCCCGCGTCGGTGAGCTTGACGCCGCGCGCCGACCGCTCGACCAGGCGCGCGCCCGCCTCCCGCTCCAGCGCCGCGATCTGCTGGGAGACCGCGGACTGCGTGTAGGAGAGGGCCTCGGCGGCGGCGCTGAACGAGCCGTGCGTGGCGACCTCCCGGAGCACGCGAAGGCGGCGGACGTCGAGCATAAGCGGAACTTACTCCGTCGGTCACCAAATGTCATTTGAGCTAATCGACCCTGCCCACCATGATCCTGACCATGTCCGGCAGCACCCCCTCCCTCCCCAGCATGGACGCCTTGGTGATCCGCCCCGCCTACCCCGACGACCACGCGCCGCTCGAGCGCCTCGCGCGCCTCGACAGCCAACGGCCCCTCGCGGGCCGCGGCCCGGTGCTGGTCGCCGAGCGGGACGGCCGGATCCTCGCGGCGCTCTCCGTGGCCGACGGCCGCGCGATCGCCGATCCCTTCGCCCCGACCGCCGACCTGGTCGCCCTCCTGCGCCTGCGCGCCGCCGCGGAGTCCTCCGCGGCGACCTCCCGCGGCGTTGCCCAGGGTGCCCGGGATCTCCTCCGGCGTGCCGGGGCGACAGCCCGGCGGCGCCCCGCGTTCGCGCGCGGGTAGCCCGCCGGGACATGGCCCCAACGAGCGCCGCTCCCACCCACGAGTTCCATCCCCCTCCTCAGGAGATGCGGGTGTGGGCGGCGCTCGGGGCCATCTACCTGATCTGGGGCTCGACCTACCTGGCGATCCGCCTGATGGTCGAGACCGTCCCGCCGGCGCTCGGGGCGGGCCTGCGGTTCGTGCTCGCGGGCGCGATCATGATGGTGGTGTTGGTCGTGCGGCGCGGCGCCGGCGCGCTGGCGGTCGGGCGCGCGCAGCTGCTTTGGTGCGTGGCGGTCGGCACGCTGCTGGCCGCGGGCGGCAACGGGCTGGTGACGGTCGCCGAGCGCGACGTGCCGTCCGGGCTGGCGGCGCTGCTGATCGCGTCCGAGCCGTTGTTGATCGTGTTGCTGCGGCGCCTGGCCGGCGACCGCGCGCGGGCCGCGACGCTCGGCGGCGTGGCGCTGGGCTTCGTCGGCGTCGGGATCCTGCTCCTGCCCGGCGGACGGCCCGACGACGTGCCGCTCGGGATGACGCTGCTGGTCCTCGTCGCGTCGCTGTCGTGGGCGCTGGGGTCGTTCCTGCAGTCGCGCGTGAACGTGCCGTCGGACCCGCTGACCGCGACCGCGCTGTCGCTGTCCTCCGGCGGCCTGGTGCTCGTCGTCGGCGGCGTGGTCGCGGGCGAGTCGCTGGACCTCGGCGCGTTCAGCGCCAAGTCGGTGGCGGCGTTCTTCTACCTCGTGGTCGTCGGGTCGATCGTCGCGTTCTCGGCCTACTCGTGGCTGCTGACGCACGCGCCGATCTCGAAGGTCTCGACCTACGCCTACGTCAACCCGGTGATCGCGGTGCTGCTCGGCGCCGTCTTCCTGTCGGAGGACGTGGCGGTCGCGACGCTGGCCGGGATGGCGCTGGTGCTCGCGTCGGTCTGGGTGATCGTCCGGCAGGAGAGCGCGGGCGGGGAGGCCGGCGCGGACGCCGTCGCCGCCGTCGAGACACATCAGTTGCATGACGAAACCGACTCCGCTACCGTGCGGACGGCCTCCTCACGCACCTGACCCCTCGGAAGGGCCCGCCCCATGAGCCACCGCGCCCGCGTCGCGGCCATCGTCTCGGTCGGCGTCTTCGTCGCCAGCCTCGATCTGTTCATCGTCAACATCGCGTTCCCCGACATCCAGCGGGACTTCGACGGCACGTCGCTGGCGTCGCTGTCCTGGGTGCTGGACGCCTACGCGATCGTCTTCGCCGCGCTCCTGGTCCCCGCCGGGCGCTGGGCGGACCGGACCGGGCGCAAGCGCGCGTTCCTCGGCGGGCTCGCGCTGTTCACGGCGGCCAGCGCGGCGTGCGCGGCCGCGCCGTCGGTCGGCGTGCTGATCGCGGCCCGGATCGTCCAGGCGGCCGGCGCGGCGATCCTGACGCCGTCGTCGCTGGGCCTGCTGCTGCCGGAGTTCCCGCCGGAGAAGCGCGGGCTGGCGATCGGGCTGTGGGCGGCGGTCGGCGGCACCGCGGCGGCGGCCGGACCGGTCATCGGCGGGTTGCTGGTGGAGCTGTCGTGGCGCTGGGTGTTCCTCGTCAACGTGCCCGTGGGGCTGGCCGCGATCGCCGCCGGCGCGCGCGTGCTGCGCGAGGTCCGCGACCCGGATCCGGCGCGGCCGGACCTCGTCGGCGCGGGCGTGCTGACGGCGGCGGTGGCGACGCTGATCGCCGCGATCGTCGAGGGCCCGGGCTGGGGCTGGGGCGACCCCCGGGTCATCGGGCTGTTCGCGGCGGCGGCGATCCTGCTCGGCGCGTTCGCGGCGCGCTCCACGCGCCACCCGGTGCCGGTCGTCGAGCCCGCGCTGCTGAAGGTGCGCGCGTTCGCGTTCGCGCAGGTCGCGGGCCTGTTCTTCTTCATCGGGTTCAGCGCGATGTTGTTGGGGTCGGTGCTGTGGCTGACCGAGGTCTGGGGCCAGAGCGCGATCGGCGCCGGCCTGAAGATCGCGCCGGGCCCGGCGACCGCGGCGCTCTTCGCGGTCGCGGGCGGCGTGCTGAGCGCCCGCGTCGGGCCGCGCCTGGTCGGCGCGGCGGGCGCGGCGCTGTTCGGGCTGGGCGGCGTGTGGTGGGCGACGCACCTGGGGATGGACGTGCGCTACGCCGCCGACTACCTGCCGGGGATGCTGATCGGCGGCGCCGGCGTCGGCCTCGTCAACCCGTCGCTGGCGGGCGCGGCGACCGCGCAGCTGCCGCCGACGCGGCTGGCGACCGGCAGCGCGGTGCTGACGATGTCACGCCAGATCGGCAGCGCGCTCGGCGTCGCGTTGTTGGTGGCCGTGCTCGGGACGCCGTCGCCCGCCGACGTCGTCGCCACGTTCCAGGACGCCTGGTGGCTGATGGCGGGCGCCGCGGCGCTGGCGTCGCTGTCGTTCGTCGCGGTCGGTCCGCCGGCCCGGGCGACCGCGGACGAGCCGCTCGCGGAGGGGCGCGAAGCGGGCCTCGGCGCGCCGACGCCGGAGGTGGTCGCATGACCGCGACCGACCCGCGCGGCCCCGTGGACGCGGCGCGCCGGCGCACGGTGACCTGGGAGGACCCGGCGCCGATCGTCGCCGCGGCCGCCGACCGGACGGGCCTGGAGCTGATGCGCGCGATCGCCTCCGGCGCGCTGCCCGCCCCGCCGATCGCGCGGCTGCTCGGCTTCGACATCGACCGCGTCGACGACGGCAACGTGGTGTTCTCGATGGAGCCGATCGAGGCCCATCAGAACCCGCTCGGCACCGTCCACGGCGGCATCGTCACCACCCTGCTCGACAGCGCCATGGGCTGCGCGGTGCACACGACGCTGCCGCGCGGCGGCATGTACACCACCTTGGAGCTGAAGGTGAACTTCCTGCGGCCGTCGTTCGGCGGCGGCGAGCGCCTGCTGGCCGAGGGCACGGTGCTCAACCGCGGGTCGACCGCCGTGCTCGCCGAGGCGACGATCACCGGCGCGGAGTCCGGCAAGAAGGTCGCGCACGCGACCTCCACGTGCCTGATCCTGGGACCGCGCTGAGCCGGGCCGCGGGGCACGCCGGGCGAGGCCGCGCCCGCCAGGCATGATGCGGGTGTGGAACCGCTCTTCGCGCTGGAGGAGGTGACGGTCACGGGCGCGATGCGCCCGCGGCTGGATCGCGTCTCGATGGCGCTCGGGAAGGACGGCGGCGTGACCGTGCTGCAGGGTCCGTCGGGGTCGGGGAAGTCGACGCTGCTGCGGCTGCTGAACCGGCTGGTGGCGCCCGACGCGGGGCGCGTGCGCTACCGCGGCGCGGACCTGGCGACCCACGACGTGCTCGCGCACCGGCGCGAGGTCGGGATGGTCTTCCAGGCGCCGGTGCTCTTCCCGGGCACGGTCGCCGACAACCTCGCGGTGGCCGAGCCGGACGAGGGCACCGACCTCGCCGCGCTGCTGGCCCGCTGCGGCCTGGCGCCGGAGGACTTCCTGGAGCGCGAGGCGGCGACGCTCTCCGGTGGCGAGGCCCAGCGCGCCTGCCTGGCCCGTGCCCTGGGCACGCGGCCGCGCGTGCTGCTGATGGACGAGCCGACGTCCGCGCTGGACGCCGACGCCACCGCGACGATCGAGGCCCTCACCCGGCGCCTCGCCGGCGAGGGCGTCGCGATCGTCCTGGTGACCCATGACCGCGCGCAGGCCGCGCGGCTCGGCGATCGCGTGATCGTGCTGCGGGAAGGACGGGTGGCGGCGTGAGCAGCGGACAAGTCTCCTGGTGGGGCCTGGCCGCGTCGCTGGTGATGATCGCGGCGGTCGCGCTGCTGTCGATCCGCCAGAAGCTGCGCCTGGAGCGTGACCTGGCGATCGCGGTCGTCCGGTCGCTGGCGCAGATGCTGCTCGTCGGGATCGCGCTCGGGCTGATCGTCGACCCGCACACCTGGGTCGGCTGGTCGTTCTTCTGGGTGGCGGGCATGGTCGTCTTCGCCGCGTTCACCGTCGCGCGCCGCGCCCCGATGCTCCCGGGCGTGCTACCGGTGGCGGCAACCGCGCTGACCGCTGGCGCGACCGCCGGCCTCGGCCTGCTCTTCGTCCTGCGGATCTTCCCGGTGACGGGCCGGACGGTCGTCCCGGTGGCGGGCATGGTCATCGGGAACTCGCTGGCCGCCGGCGTGCTCACCGTGCGACGCCTGGTGGAGACCATCGGCGAGCGCCAGGCCGAGCTGGAGGCGCGGCTCGCGCTCGGCCTGCCGTGGCAGCGCGCGGTCCGCCCGACGGTCCGGCAGGTGCTGCGCACCGGGATCGCGCCCGACGTCGAGCGGTTGAAGGCCCTGGGCATCATCGTCCTGCCCGGCGCGATGACGGGCCTGATCCTCGCCGGCGTCGCGCCGCTGGACGCGGTCCGCGTCCAGCTCGCGCTGTTGTACGTGATCCTCGGCTCGGTGACGACCACCGCCTCGGTGATCGCGCTGCTGGGCTGCCGGCGGCTCTTCACCGCCGACCACCGCCTCGTGCCGCTGAGCCGCTCGACGCTCGACGAGGGGTAGGGTCAAGACCATGAACTTCACCTGGCAGGACGGCGAGCGGACGATCCGGTTCGGACGCGGCGCGGTCGCCGACGCGCCGCGGCTGCTGGGCGACTCCTACACCTTGCTGACCACCGAGCGCGCGCGGGCCGCGGCGCCCGAGGTCGTCGAGGGCGCGAGCGCCGTCCACGTCGTCGGGCCCGGCCTGGTCGACGAGCTGGCCGCCGAGCTGCACGAGGCGGTCGGCGACGCGCGGCTGATCGTCGCGCTCGGCGGCGGCCGCGTGGTCGACGTCGCCAAGGCGCTGGCGGGGGTCCGGCCGCACGGCACGCGCGCCGCCGCGATCCCGACGACGCTGAGCGCCGCCGAGATGACGCGCATCCACCGCACGCCCGCGGGCCACGAGGGCGCGCGCAACGTCCGCGCCGCGATCGTCGTCAACGACCCGGACCTGTCGGCCTCCCAGCCGACCGCCGAGCTGGCCGCCTCCTCGGCCAACGCGCTCGCGCACGCGGTCGAGGCGCCGGTCACGACGCTCGCCTCCCCCGTCCCGACGCTCGCCGCGCGCGAGGCCATGCGGTTGATCGACGTCGCCTGGCTGGTCGAGGGCGAGGACCCGTCCTACCTCGGCCGCGAGCAGCTCGCCCAGGCCGCGCTGCTGTCGGGCTACGCGATCGACGCCACGCGCTACGGCCTCAGCCACGTGATGAGCCAGACGCTCGTGCGCGTCGGCGGCGCCGGCCACGGCCAGGCCAACGCGGCGGTCCTGCCCGTCGCGATCGGCGCGCTGGAGCAGCGCAACCCCGGCCGCGTGGACCCCGACGGCACGCTCGTCGAGCTGGCCCGCCGGCTGGCGCGCCGCGCCGGCGCCGACGGCATCCGCCGCCTCGGCGTCGACGAGGACCAGCTGGAGGCGTGCGCGCGGGCCGCCGCGCAGCGCCCCGACCTGCGCTACACGCCGCCGGCCGCCGACGCGGAGGAGCTGCTCGCGCTCTACCGCGCCGCGTGGTGAGCCCCGCTCGCGCCGTCACAGAACGACCGCGAGAACGTACTCACCTACGTGATCCTCGCCCTCGCCCTGTCGGTCCTCGCGCTCGGCGCCCTGCCGGTCGGCACGCCCGTCCAGCCGCCGGGCCGGGTCGCGCACGACCCGCACTCGGGCATGGGCGTCCCGGTCGCCGGCAGCGCCCGGCTGCTGGACGGGATCGCGCCCGCCGACCCGTCCGACGGCGGCCCGCCGTGGGGCCTGCGGTACCTCCGGACGACGCGCGGCCTCGGCTGCGTGCAGGTCGGCCGCGTGCAGGACGGGCAGCTCGGCGCGTTGGGCCAGGACCACGCCTTCCGCGACGACGGGCGCTTCCACCCGATCCCGGTCGACGCGGTCAGCTCGATCTCCGCCTGCGCGCCGCTGGACCGCGACGGCAGGCTCTACGCCGGCGCGGCCGCGACCGGCATCGCCTCGGCCGCCACGCCCGGCGGCAGCTGCGAGCCGCGGCAGTTCGTCGTCGGCGCGCCCGAGTCGGACCTGTGCCCGGACGGCGACGTCCGCAACCTGTACTTCGGGACGCTCGGACCGCGGGCCCGCAGCGTCACCTACACCTTGGCCGACGGCCCGCACACGGTCCCGACGGTCGGCCCGGAGGGCGCGTACCTGATCGTCCTGCCCGACACGGCGAGCCGCGACTTCAACGGCGTCACCGGCGGGGTCGTCCCCACCAACTCGCCGATCACCGAGATCGCGTTCGCGGGCGGGAAGCGGTGCGCGGTCACCGAGCGCGGCGCCGCGGGCGGGCGCTGCGCGATCCCGGGCCGTCGCACGGCGCCGCTGCGCCGCCTGCGCGCCGGCCGCGCCCGCGCCGCCGTCCGGGCGCGCGCGGTCCACGACCGCCGGGGCCGCATCGCGATCCAGGTCAGCTTCCGCGCGCCGGTCGCCGTGCACGGCACGCTGGAGGACTACGACGTCTCGCTGACCCGGTCCGGGGCGAGCACCTACGCGGTCGGGCCCTCCGGCCGCGACCACGCCGCCGGCGACCTCGTCACCGTGACGTTTCCCTTCAAGCATCCCGGCCACTACTTCGGCGCGGTGACGCTCGTGCGCGCCAACGCCGACGAGAGCGCCCGCCCGCGCAGCCTGCGCGACCGGGTCGGCACGTTCGCGTTGACCGTGCGTTAGGGGCGTGTCCGCCGGGTTGGCGGACGGCCTCGCGTGCGCCAACCTGGATCCCGGCGTCACCTCCCAGCCCATCGCCACGTTCCGAGGACATGACCCGCTCCCGCCTGCTCCCCCTGCTCGCTCTGGCCACGACCGCCGGCGCCACCGCCCTGCCCGCCGGCGCCGTGCTCGCCGCGACCCGGCCCGCGACGCCCGCCTCGATCAAGATCGTGTCCGGCTACGCCTACTACGACGCGTTCAAGCCCAACCTGGGCAAGAAGCTCGTGGTCGTGGTCGTCAAGACCCACGGCCAGCTGCCGCGCCGCTTCGACGGCCTGATCCGCGCCTCGGGCACGTTCGCCAAGCACGGCGGCGGCTCGATCGGCTCGGTCGGCGGCAAGGCCAGCAAGTGCTACACGTTCACCGTGCCGCTCAAGAACGGCCGCTTCTACCCCGTCGCCGGCACCTCCGGCAAGGGCGCCAAGGCCTCCCCCGGCCGCTACCCCGTCACGCTCTCGGCCAAGGCCGCCGACGGCTCCACCGTCTCCTCGACCAAGACCATCACGCTGCGCGACCGCAAGGTCGGCGACCGCAGCGGCAAGCCCATCGGCTGCTGAGTGGATCGCCACCACACGCGACCGTGGCGCGTTTGCGCCCCGGATCGTCGTGGCTGGCGGTGCGCGGCGAGCGCCGGCGGGCGGCCGCCCGTCAAGCTCCGTCGCGTGCCGCCAGGCGCGGCGAGACGGCGCGCAAACGCGCCGCGGCCGTCAGGCGCGGCGAGACGGCGCGCAAACGCGCCACGGGCTAGTTGATCTTCAACAGGATGATCGTGTTCACCGCGAAGAGCACGGCGAAGAGGATCGTCCAGCGGTTCAGGTTGCGCTCGACCATGGAGCCGCCGCCGAGCGAGCCCTGACCGGTGCCGACGCCGAAGGCGCCGGAGAGGCCGGCGTCCTTGCCCGAGTGCATGAGCACCAGGAAGATGAGGACGACGCAGATGGCGACCTGCACGACGGAGAGGATCGTCTCGAGCATTGCGTCCTAGAGGCTACTCGGCCGGGCCGCCCAGCGCATCCAGGCGGCGGAGGATCTCCATTGCCTCCTGGCGCAGCTGGCGGTCGATCGCCTTGTAGTCGGCCTCCGACAGCTTGCCGGTGCGGAAGTCCATCTCGGCCTCGCGGATCTCGCGGTAGCGCGCCTCCTTGGCGGCCTCGAGGTCCTCGAGGCGCGCGGCGAGCGCCGCGTCGTCGGCCTCGGCCCGGCCGCCGCGCAGCGGGCCGGCGATGACCCAGCCCACGATCAGCGCCGCCGCGAGCACCCCGACCACCGCCACCACGTCCATCCGCGGCGCCTAGGCGCGCTCGGCGCCGGTGCGGCCGAGGTCGCGCGCGACGCGGGCGGCGTAGCCGGCGGTCGCCCGCCGGTGCGCGAGGTCGGCGGTCGGCCAGATGCAGATGATCCCGCCCAGGAACGCCAGCAGCGAGCCGATCCAGATCCACGTGACCATCGGCGAGACGATCAGCCGGAACGTCGCCGGCGGCGCCTTCGACGCGTAGCTGTCGGTCAGCCCGCGGATCGCCGTGCCGAGCGCGGTCGCGTACTCGGTGTCGCTCATCTTGCCCTGCGCCGCCGCGAAGACCTTGTCGCCCTTCTTGACGTCGGCCAGCGTCGGGTCGAGGTCGGGCGTCACCGCGCTCCAGATGTCGATGCCCAGCCCGGCCCTCATCGCGATCTCCGACGTCGACTCGCCGTCGAAGTACTTGCCGATCGCGCCCGCGAACGGAGCGCCCGAGATCGGGTAGTAGCCGCGCTCCGGCGCGAGGTGCGCGACGACCTTCTTGCCCTTCATCACGGTCAGCTTCGCGCCGAAGACCAGCCGCTCGACGCCGTCGGCCTTGACGTCGATGCGCGACGTCGGGCCGTCGTAGCGCGCCGAGTACCCGCGGCCGATGTTCGTCGTCTGGCCCTTCTTCAGCTCGATCGTGTTGACGTGCTGGAAGGCCGACGAGGCGGCCACGCCGATGAACAGCACGGCCATGCCGAGGTGGATGACGTAGCCGCCGTAGCGCCGCCGGTTGCGGCGGATCAGCGTCAGGAAGGCCAGCGGCACGGGCTCGCCGGTCATCGCCCGGCGGGCGCGCACGCCGCGCACGAACTCCTGGACGACGGTGGCGATCGCGAACGCGGCCAGCGCGAACATCGCCAGCGCCCACGGCCGGCCGCCGACGCCGAAGGGCAACAGCACGATCGCGGTCACCACGCCGGTGGCGATCGGCCACGTGAAGTTGCGCCGCGCGTTCTTGGGCGTCGCGCGCCGCCACGCGATCACCGGGCCGACGCCGCTGAGCAGCACCAGCGCGAGCGCCAGCGGCACCACGTACTTGTCGTACCAGGGCGGCCCGAGCGACTGCTTCTCGCCGGTGATCGCCTCGGAGATCAGCGGGAAGAACGTGCCCCAGAAGACGACGAACGCCATCCCGACCAGCACGAGGTTGTTGGCCAGGAACATCGCCTCGCGCGACAGCAGCGAGTCGAGCTTGTGCTCCGAGCGCAGCACGTCGCGCCGAGAGACGACCAGCGCGACCGACCCGAGGATCATCGCGCCGATCAGGATCACGAACGGGACGCCGAGGTCCGAGCCCGTGAACGCGTGGATCGAGTCGAGGATCCCGGAGCGCACGAGGAACGTGCCGAGGATCGCCAGCGTGCCGGTGCCGAGGATCAGCGACGCGTTCCACGTCTTCAGCATCCCGCGCTTCTCCTGCACCATGATCGAGTGCAGGAACGCGGTGCCGGTCAGCCACGGCAGCAGCGACGCGTTCTCGACCGGGTCCCAGGCCCAGTAGCCGCCCCAGCCCAGCTCGGCGTAGGACCAGCGGGCGCCGAGCAGGATGCCGACGCCGAGGAAGAACCAGGCGCCGAGCGCGAACCGGCGCGTGGCCTGGATCCACTCGGCGTCCACGCGCCGCACGACCAGCGCGCCGACCGCGAAGGCGAACGGCACCGACCACAGCGTGTAGCCGCTGTAGAGCATCGGCGGGTGGATCATCATCGACGGGTGCCGCAGCAGCGGGTTGAGGCCCGTGCCGTCCTGGGGCGCGATCGGCAGCGTGTCGAAGGGCGAGACCTTGAAGACCAGCAGGCCGCCGAAGAACGTCGCGAAGCCCAGCAGCGTCGCGATCGCGTAGGGCTGCACGTCGCGCATGCGGTGGCGCGTGAGGAAGACGACGAGGCTGGACCACACCGACAGCAGCCACAGCCAGAGCAGCAGCGAGCCCTCCTGGGAGGACCAGGCGGCCGCGAACTTGTAGAAGAACGGCGTGGTCGTCGAGCTGTGCGACTGGACGACCGCGAACGAGAAGTCGTTGCGCAGGAACGCGATCTCGAGCACCGCGAAGGCGGCGGTGCTGAGGCCCGCCAGCGCGTAGACGCTGCGACGGGCGCTCGTGACCCACTCGCGGCGGTGGCCGATCCCGCCGTAGAGCGCGGCGAACACGCCGTAGACGGCGACGGCGAACGCCAGGAACAGCAGACCGCGACCCAGATCAGACATGGGCCCCGCTCAGGTCTTCTGCGTCTTGGACTGCTCTTGGAACTTGGACGGGCACTTCGTGACCAGCGAGTCCTTCTCGCCGACGAACGCGTCGCCCTGGCGCTTGACCGTGACGATCACCTCGCGCCCGTCGCGGAAGGTGTCGGCGACCGAGCCGGTGTAGACGATCGGGACCGAGGTCGTGCCGGAGCGGTCACGGACGCGGAACCGGTAGGTCGTCCCGGACTTCTCGATCGAGCCGTTCACGACCTTGCCGGTCAGCTGGTAGCTCTTCCCGGTCTGGGCGCCGGCCAGGAGCTGGCTCGGTGAGCGCGCCTCCGACGAGGCGCTGAAGCTGGTGTAGACGAGCGCGACCGCGAGGATCACGGCGGTGCTCAACGCCACGACGAGACGTACGCGGCGTTTGCGTGCAGGGTCCATCGCCCACCAGTATCGCAGCCTCGCGCGCGGGAAGCGCCTCCGGGTGGGCCCCGAAGTTGGGTAGGGCGCGTGTCCACGCGGGTTCAAGCGCCGTTTCTGAGACGACGATCACCCGGACATCTCATGCGCGTTCGACCTCTGACCCCCAGTCGTCCCCGCACCGATCGCCGTCCGCACGTCCTCGAGCGGCCGGCCGCGACGCCGCCGCCGCCCGCCGACGAGCACCCCGCCGAGCGCCGCCACCGCGCCTGCGTGGCGCCCGAGGACTCCGCGCTCTACACGTGCGGCTGCGGGTTCGCCTTCCAGGCCGCGGTCTCCACGTCGGTCGCCTGCCCGCGCTGCGGGTCCGGCCAGGCCTGGTAGCGCCCCGGCCCGACGCGCTAGCGTCGCGGGCATGGCGACCGCCGACCTCACCGTGATCGGGCTCGGGCGCAGCGACCCGAGCGCCAGCCGCTACATCGCGGCGATCCAGCGCAAGCTGAACGCCCAGGATCGCGTGCGGCACCGCCTGCACGCGATGGGCACGTCGCTGGAGGGCGAGACCGCCGACATCCTGGAGCTGGTCGGCGAGCTGCACGCCGTGCCGTTCGAGCTGGGGCTCCCGCGCGTCTACACGGTGCTCAAGCTCGACGAGCGCCGCGACAAGCCGCAGACGCTGGACGACAAGGTCGCGTCCGTCGAGCGCCTGCTCGCGGACGAGCCCGGCGCCTAGTCACCCTGCGCCGCCTCGCGCAGCGCCCGCAGCGCGGCCTTGCGCGAGTCCTTGTCGGTGCGGTCGAGCATCAGCACGCCGTCGAGGTGGTCGATCTCGTGCTGCAGGACGGTCGCGTCCGGGCCCTCGGCGACGACGGTCAGCGGGTGGCCGTCGAGGTCGACGCCGGTGACCTCGACGAGCGCCGGGCGCTCGACGGGCACGTGGACGTCGGGGATCGAGAGGCAGCCCTCCTCGATCGTCTGGACCTCCTCCCCGCGCCGGACGACCTCGGGGTTGACGAGCACGCCGAGCGCCTCCTCGTCGGCGAAGCGGTAGACGAACAGCCGCTTGAGCACGCCGGCCTGCGGGCCCGCGAGCCCGACGCCGATCGCCTCGTCCATCAGGAAGCCCATCCGGCCCGCCAGCTCGGCCAGCTCGTTGTCGAAGCGCGTCACCGGCGACGCCGTGCTGCGCAGCACCGGGTTGCCGTACTGCGTCAGCTGCGACAGCGCCGCGCGCCGCCGCGCGAGGCGCTCGGGGCTGGGGCGCTCGTACTCGGGGTTCTCCTGGTCCTCGGACATCGGCCGGAACGCTAGCTCGTGGCTAGCGCTTGGGGACGACGACCGTCGCGCTCTTGCCCATGAGCAGGCCCGCGACGGGGGCCGGGGTCACCCGCACCTCGTACCTGCCGGGCCTCAGCGCGCGGGCGGCGAAGCGGAACGTGCCCTTGCTCGTCAGCGCCGTGCCGACGCGTCCGGCGTCGCGGCGGAAGAGCGTCACCTTGCCGTCGACGGCCGGCTGGTAGCGGCCGGAGACCACGAAGCGGTGGCCCTTGGCGCGCTGGAGCTTGGCCGTGACGACCGGGAAGACCTCGACCTTGGTGAGGTTGCCCGCCGTCGACTCGGCCGCGCCGTCGGTGGTGACGCCGTAGCGGGCCGAGTGCTCCGCGCGGAGGTCGAAGGCGTAGGCGCCGGTCGCGTCGGTCGTCGCGACCGTGCCCAGCAGCGGCGTGATCACGCCGGTGAACGGCGACGCCTGCTCGACCAGCGTGAGGACGCGCGCCGGCTTGCTGATCGAGCCCGTGATCGCGACGTGCGTGCCGTAGGCGACCTTCTTCTCGGAGACCCGCGGCGGCGGCATGTAGATCAGCGACTCGGTGCGGAACTCGCCGACGCTCGGGCTCTGGCCGCCGGGGCCGGAGGCGGTCGCGGCCCAGACGTAGCTCGTGCCGGCCGCCAGCGCGGGCAGCGGGATCGCGACGTCGCCGTCGGCCGCCACGGCGATCGGGCCGAACGTCGCGGTGACGCTGAAGGGACCGACGATCCCATGCGGGCCGAGGACGCGCCCGGTGCCGACGCGGCCGCTGATCGTGATCGGCTGCCCGTGCGTGGCGACGCCGATGTGCAGCGTCGCCGACTTGTAGGTGATGTCGGTCGTCGTGCCGGCGACGGTCTCCGGCGGGGAGAGCGTCACGAACGTCTTGCCGTCGCCGTTGGCGAACCAGTCGTCGTTCTCGACGATCGCGTTGTAGTAGTAGGTCGTCTTCGCCGCCAGCCCGGTCACCGTCGCGGTGAGCGGGACCGTGCCGGTGGAGCCGAGGTCGACCTCGGGCGTCCGCTGCGTGAGCCGGTCGGGCGTCGTCCCGTAGACGAAGTACCCGGTCGTCGGCGTCCCGTTGGTGTCGACCTGGGCGTGGAGCGTCGCCGCGGTGCCGGTGACGTCCGTCGCCTCGCCCACGACCACCGACGGCGCGGGCGGGTCGGCGTCGGCCGCGAGCGCGGCGGCGGGCAGGCCCACGACCAGCATGAGCGCCGCGAGGATCCCAAGTACAAAACGGCTCTGAGCGAACATCGCGCGGCACCCTACACAACGGCGTCACCGACGACACCCGGACGATCGGCCAGGGGCCGTCGCCGCCCCTACGCGGTGAAGGCGAACGACCCGACGGCGTGCGCGCGGTCGTGCAGGACGACCGTGACCCGGTAGCGGCCCGGGCACCAGCCGCGGCCCCAGCGCATCTGCCAGCCGGGCGTGAACGCGACGACCAGCCGCTGCCCGGCGCGGACGGTCTCCGGCAGCGGGCCGCCGCTGGAGTGCCAGGGGCGGTCCTCGCAGGCCCGGCCGCTCGCGGGCCCGTCGACGCGCAGCGTGTACTGCACGCCGTAGCGGTGCGTGGCCGCCGGCGCGCGGAAGGCGATCCGGTAGACGACGTTGCCGCCCCAGCGCTCGCGGGTGACGTGCAGCGGACGGCGCACGCGGGCCGGGTCGGGCAGGCCGCGCAGCGGATCCACGTAGCCCGGCGGCCGCGCGCGGTCGGCCCGCGGGTCGGGGACGGACTCGACCGGCGGCACGTCGTCGACCGGCCGGGTCGTGCCGTCGGCGTAGGTGGCGGTCAGCGTGTAGTCGGGGCTCCTGAGCGGATCCGGCAGCGCGAGCGCGAGCACGAACGCGCCCTCCTCCCCCACGCGCACCACGCGCGCGGGCCCCGCACCGGTCAGCTGCACCGTCCGCGCCAGCGGCCCGAGGAACCCGTACAGCACGAGGCGTCCGCTGCCGTCCGGGCAGACCGTGCGCCGCTGCCGGTCGGCGACCCATCCGCGCGGGTGGCAGGTCAGCCGCGCCTGGATGCCGTTGTCGAGCGCGAGCGCGTTCTGGAACGCGAACACGTGCCCGGCGCCGTCCAGCGGACGGCACTGGTCGCGTTCGACGGGCAGCTCGTGGAAGAGCCCGTCGTCGTCCAGCAGGCCGTCGGCGCCGAGCACGCCGAGCCGGCCGTCGAGCACGCGGCCGACCTGCCAGCACGCCGCGTGCCGGTTGGTCCGGTAGAGCCGGATGCCCCACGGCAGCCCGCCGTCGGGGTCCGGCGCGCGCACGTCGAGCAGCCGCGCGCCGCCGGGCAGCGGGCGCCCCGGGCCGCGGAACGGGGTGCCGAGCCCGTAGCGCTTGGGCGCCGGGTCGCCCGCGCGCGTGAAGTGGCGGACGGCCGCGACGGCGACCGAGGCGAGCAGCAGCGCGAGCGCGACCGCCAGGACGACGGCGCGGCGACGGCGACCGCGCGGGGCAGCGAGGCGCCGAGGGCGTCGCGGCGCGGGCCCGGACGCGGGCGGCGGCTGCGTCCGCCGCGCGGCCTCGCGCAGCCGCGCCTCCAGCTCGGGCAGCAGCGACGCGGTCATCGGCCCTCCTCCAGTCGGGCGCGCAGCGTGGCCAGGCCACGGCTGACGCGCTTGCGGATCACGAGCGCCGAGGTCTCCAGCGTCCCGGCGATCTCCTCGTAGTCGCGCTCGTCGACGATCCGCGCGAGCACGGCCGCGCGCTGGTCGGCGGGCAGCGCGGCGACCAGCTCGTCGCCGGTCAGCGCCTCGATCCGCTCCAGGTCGGCGTCGGTCAGCGCCAGGCGCTCCATCGCCAGCCGGCGCCGCGCGTCCTCCTCCACGCGCCCGCGCCGGGCGCTGTCGGCGAGCTTGTGGCGGGCGATCCCGAACAGCCACGCCGCGCAGGCGGCCGGGTCGCGCGGGCCGGCGTCGCGGCGCAGCGCCTCCAGCGCCGCGGCGAACGTCTCGGCGGCGAGGTCGGCGGCGGCTTCCGGGGCGCGCGTGCGGCGCAGCAGGTAGCCGAGCACCGGCCGCTCGTAGCGGCGGTAGAGGGCGGCGAACGCCTCCGGCTGGTCGCGCAGCGCCGCCAGCAGCGCCGCGTCGTCGAGGTCGTCGTGCCGCATCGTCGGAGAGCAGGTCGTATCGCAGGCGCGGGATGTGACCGCAAGTTCCGGGGAACCGGCGCGTTCCCGCCTCCATGGGTTCGATCGGGAGGAGGGTCGCGGCGCTGCTGGCCGCCGCGACGGCGACCGCGATGGCGATGGCGCCCGCGGCGGCGCAGGCGGCCGACGGCGACGGCGGCGCGTGGAGCGCGTACACGCGCCCGGCGCAGTACGCGACGGTCACCGACACCGACGTGCCGATCACGATGGGCGACGGCACGGTGTTGAAGGCCAACGTCGAGCGGCCCGACGCGCCGGGCACCTTCCCCGTGCTCGTCACGCAGACGCCGTACGGCAAGGACGCGGCCGGCGCGGCGCTCGGCGGCGGGAGCAGCTCGCTGGTCCAGCGCGGCTACGTCCAGGTGACCGTCGACGTCCGCGGGACCGGGCACTCCGCCGGGTCGTGGGACTCGTTCGGCCCGTCCGAGCAACACGATGGCTATGAGATCGTCGAGTGGGCGGCCCGGCAGTCCTGGAGCGACGGCCACGTCGGCCTCGACGGCCCGTCGTACATGGGCCTCACCCAGCTCTACACGGCCGCGCTGCGCCCGCCCCACCTCAAGGCGATCTTCCCGGTCGTGCCGATGGCCGACGGCTACCGCGACATCGTGTTCAGCGGCGGCGACATCAACCTGTCGTTCATCCCGTTGTGGTTGGGGTTGGTCACCGGCGGCGGCCTCGTCACCGACCCCATCACCCTGCTCCAGCACGTCGGGGGCGCGCTGAGCTTCACCATGCCGACGTTGTTGGGGTCGTTGACCGGCAGCGGCAGCGTCGCCTACGACGGGCCGTTCTGGAAGACGCGCTCGCCGATCGAGGTGTTGGACAAGATCCAGGTGCCGACGTTCGTGGTCGGCGGCCTCCACGACATCTTCCAGCGCGGCGAGCCGCTGATCTACGAGCGCCTCAAGAGCCGCGTGCCCGCGCGCCTGCTGATCGGCCCGTGGACGCACGTCGGCGGCTCGCAGGGCTCCGGGCTGCCGGCCGACGGCGTGCCGTCGCTGAGCGACCTCCAGCTGCGCTGGTTCGACCGCTACCTGAAGGGGATCGACACCAACATCGCCGGCATCCCCAAGGTCACCCAGTACGCCTACGGCGACGAGCGCTACGAGACGCAGGCCGACTGGCCCGACCCCAAGCTCGACCCGCAGACCTGGTACCTGCGCGGCGGCCAGACGCTGACCCGCGACGCGCCCGGGACCAGCGAGCCGGCGCAGTCGTTCGTCCAGCATCCGGTGAGCGGCCTCTGCACCATGAGCACCGGGCAGTGGACGGCCGGCCTGGCCGAGGCGCTGCCGTGCTTCACCGACGACCGCCCCAACTCGCTGAGCGGGGGCGCGACCTACCAGAGCGCGCCGCTGTCGGCGGACCTGCGGATCAGCGGGCCGCTGGCCGCGAAGCTGTGGGTGACGACGACGGCCGCGGACGCCGCCGTGACCGTGCGCGTCGACGACGTCGCGCCCGACGGGACGTCGACCGGCATGACGACCGGCTGGCAGACCGCGTCGTTCCGGGCCACCGACGCGTCGCGCGCCCGGGTGGTCAAGGGCCACCTGCTGCAGCCGTGGCACCCGTTCACGCAGGCGTCGGTCCTGCCCGTGACCGCCGGGCAGCCGACCGCGCTGGACGTCGAGATCTTCCCGACCAACTGGGTCCTGAAGGCCGGCCACCGCCTGAAGGTCGTCGTCGACCCGGCCGACTTCCCGCACCAGCTCCCGCCGCTCCCGGCGCTGCTGGCGCGCCTGGGCGGCACCGTGAAGGTGCTGACCGAGCCGGGCCACGCGTCGTCGATCGAGCTGCCGACGATCGGGACGTCGTGCGTGCGGCCCGGATGCGCCTCGCTGCCGGTCCCGAACCTCACCCGCGCCGGCGACTAGGCGACACCCTGATGTGCCCCGGGCACGCCTCCAGGAAGGTCTGGACATGCTCCGCTCCCCGTCCCTGCTCCTCGCCCTCGCGTGCGCCTGCGCGGCGGCGGTCCTCCCCACCTCCGCCGGCGCCGCCTCCTCCTGGCCGATCACCCAGGTCATCACCGGCGGCAAGGTCACCTACGCCGGCGGCGTCTCGGGCTCGCTGAAGTCCTCCAGCCCCGACACCGACGAGAACTACAACGACAACGCCGCCGTGGACTTCTCGATGGTCTCCTACGCCGGCGACCTCTACGGCGGCCTGTCGATGATCGACGACGGCGGCGCCTCGACGCAGGTCAAGCAGTACACGCAGATCCCCGGCAGCGGCAGCCTCAGCGCCCGCTTCCGCCACTGGGACTCGGTCAAGGGCTACACGTGGGAGAACGTGAGCTGCCAGATCTCGGGCAAGGCGATCGCGCCGCCGCAGCCGGCGCGGGCCGGCGCCGGCAAGCTGAAGCCCGGCAGCGGCGTCGCCGCGCTGGACTGGGCGTCGGGCAGCTCGTGCAGCAACGGCAGCAAGACCGGCTCGGTGGTGGGCCCGATGCTGTCGGGCATCGTCGGCGGCGCGTCGATCCCGGTCGGAGGCACCCCGCCGACCGGCGCGAGCAAGACGTTCGACGTCCCGTTCAACGACGACGCCGCGTGCCCGCCCAACGGGCTGCCGAACTGCCGCTACAGCTACAGCGGCGAGGGCCACGCGACCGTCCAGTGCGCGATCTGCCTGACGAACGTCGAGCTGGAGCAGGTCCAGGTGATCACCGGCGACCTGATGCCGGTCCCCGCGACCGGCACGATCGACGGCAACCGCGTGTTCGTCACCGCCACGTTCACCAACACCTCGCCCTACACGGTCAAGGGCATCGTCAACTGGCGCGAGCGCGTCGGCAAGCGCCAGCTGATCGACGCCGGCACGAACACCGAGGGCCCGTTCACGACGTTCCCGGCCGGGCAGTCCAAGAAGATCCAGTTCGAGTGGGACACCTCGGGCTTCGCGTGGGAGAAGGGCGCCCCGAAGTCCGATCGCGAGCTGGAGATCCGCACCGGCTGGGGCGGCGGCTACGTCAAGGTGAAGGTGTTGCCCAAGCCGATCGTGGCGGTGCACGGCTGGAACGCCAACTACAAGGGCTGGAACGTCGCCAAGCAGGTCATCCCGTCCGCGATCCACCCCGAGCTGAAGGACCGCGTCTACGCGGTCGGCGACGTCCGAGGCATCGGCATCATGAACACCGACCCGATGAACGGCGACTCGATCGCCCAGAACGCCGCGCAGGAAGCCAGGTACGTGCAGTCGATCCGCGAGACGGAGAACGCGGAGCACGTCGACCTCGTGGCGCACTCGATGGGCGGGCTGATCTCGCGGTACTACATCGCCAAGCTCATGCCCGACCCGTACACCGACTACCGGCCGACGGTGACGCACCTGGTGATGCTCGGCACGCCGAACATGGGCTCGCCGTGCGCGGACCTGATCGGCATGGCCGCGTGGGGCACGCCGACCGACCAGCTCAAGCCCAGCTACGTCGACGGCGTGTTCAACCAGCAGATCACCGACCGCCGGATGGTCCCGTTCTCGCTGATGGCCGGCGACTGGAACGAGCGCACGTGCACCGATCCCGAGCACGGCGACCTGGTGGTGTCGGTCCCCAGCGCGTGGTGGACGATCTCCGACGTCGCCAAGACCTACGCCCAGCACATGGAGCTGACCGACCTGTCGTCGATCTTCTCGTCGTTCGTCAAGCCGCGCGTCGGCCAGGATCCCGACCAGCTGCAGAACGTCTTCCAGCTGCCCGCGACCGGCCCGCGGGCCGAGGTCGCGGCGCGCTCCACCGCGCCGGTCGAGCGTGAGGCGGTGGCGGCCAAGGCCGACGCCGAGCCCGCCGTCCAGACGGGCGTCGCCAAGACCGTCACGGTCCCCGCGGGCGGCACGGTCGACGTGGCGCTCCCGGTCGGCGTCGCGACCGCGCTGTCGGTCGGCACGACGGCCCCGTCCGACGTGAGCTCGTCGCTGATCGCGCCGGGCGGCGCGGTGGTCGACGCGGTCGCCGCGGGCTCGGACGCCGCGCGCGCGCCGATGCGCTTCCAGCGCGCCGCCTCGCCGGCGGCGGGCACGTGGACGCTGCGGCTGTCGCAGGTCGGCGGGGGCGCGACGAAGGTCGCGGTCGTCGCGGCGTTCGAGGGCTCGCCGCTGGTGCTGCACGCCGCCCGCGAGGGCGGGAAGGTGACCGCGACGCTCCGCGACGGCGGCAGCGCCGTGGGCGGCGCGACGGTCACGGCCGACCTGCGCAGCCCGGGCGGGGCGACGCGGACGCTGACGCTGCACGACGACGGCGCCGGCGCGTACTCGGCCACGACCGACCTGCCGGCGGGCGAGTGGTTCGGGACCGTCCACGCGACGTCGGCCCAGGGCGAGCGGTTCGCCGACCTCGGCGCCGCGGCGGCCACGACGGATCCGTCGGACCCCGGTCCGAGCGGTCCCTCGGACCCGTCGGGCGACGGCCCCGTGGGCCCCGGCCCCGGCGGCGACGGCGGTCCTCGGACGACGCCGCCGTCCGGCGGCACGAAGGGCCCGAGCGGCGGCACGCCGAAGCGCCCGGCCACCGTCAAGGTGTCGCTGAGCGCCAAGCAGAAGCGCGTGCGCCGGGCGCCCTACCGGTTCGCGCTGAGCGGCAAGCTGTCGCCGACCTGCCCGTCCGGGACCAAGGTGCTCGTCACCGTCACGGCCGGTCGCAAGACGGTGGCCAAGGCCACCGTCAAGGCCACCAAGAAGTGCACGTTCTCCGCGAAGGTCAAGGTGGCCAAGCGGGCCAAGCTGCGCGCAACGGCGGCGGTCGTGCCGTCCGCGAGCGTCGCCGCGGCGGTGTCGCGGCCGCTCGCGCTGCGCGCGGGGTAGGGAGCAGCGCTCAGGCCGGCGTGCCCTGGACCGCACGCCGGCCTAGCGCCTGCACCAGCCGCGCGTCGGCGGCGCCGCCGCGCGCGGTGAGCCGCACGTGGTGGGAGCCGAGCCCCGGGAACGTCGAGGCGGGACGGATCGCGATGCCGTCCTGCCGCAGCGCGGTCGCCAGCGTCAGCGCGTCGGGGCCGTCGCCCGGCAGCTCGGCGAGCACGAAGTTCGCGGCGGCGCCCGGGTGGACCTTCATGAGGTCCCGCAGCGCGGCGGCGAGCGCCTCCCGGTCGCGCCGCGCGCGCTCGACGATCGGCGCGAGGCGCTCCGGATGCAGCGCGGCGGCGCGGGCGACGACGAGCGCCGGCGCGTTGACCGACCACGCCGGGCGCGCGTTGCGCAGGCGTCGCGCCAGCGCCGGCGGCGCGAGCAGGTAGCCGACGCGCAGCCCGGGCACCGCGAGGATCTTCGTGAGGCTGCGCAGCACGATGACGTCGCCCCCGGCGCCGTCGCCGTGGCGGTCTCCCCCGGCCAGCGTCTCGGGCTCGCCGGGGACGAAGTCCATGAACGCCTCGTCGACCAGGACCGTGCGCCCGAGCGCCCGGACGTCCGCGCGCCGATGCAGGACGCCGGTCGGGTTGGTGGGGTTGCCGACGACGACGAGGTCCGCGTCGGTCGGGACCCGCGCGCCGTCCAGCGCGAACGGCTCGCCGAGCACGACGCGCGTCGCGCCGGGCAGCACGCGCTCGGCCTCCATGAACTGCGGGTGGACGATCGCCGGGCGCCGCGGCGCCAGCACCCGCGCGACGAGCGCGTAGCCCTGCGCGGCGCCGTTGAGGAGCACGACCTCGTCCGGGTCACGGCCGTGGCGGAACGCGATCGCCTCCGCGGCCGCCGTCTCGTCGGGATAGGCGGCCAGCGCGTCGTCCAGCTCGCGCCGCAGCAGCGCGCGCAGCCAGTCCGGCGGACCGCCGGTGGCGACGTTGACCGCGTGGTCGTCGCGCGCGCCGCGCGCCCAGACGTCGCCGTGGACGTCGCCGCCGGTCACGGCAGCTCCACGATCCGCCCGGCGACGACGAGCAGCGCGCGCTCGGCGACCGCGCTCAGCGCCTGCGACGCGTCGCCGAGGACGTCGAGCCAGAGGCGCGTGGCGCCGGACGGCGGCACCGGACCCCAGCCGGCCTCCTCGGCGACGACGATCGTGGCGCCGGGGCGCGCGCTCGCGGCCCGCGCCAGCGCGGCGGTCTCCGCCTCGAGCGACGGCGCCCGCTTCGGGTCGTCCAGCGCGCCCGCGCGCCAGAGCACCTCGCCGACCCACGTGCCCAGCGAGTCGAGCAGGACGGTGGCCTCGGGCGGCGCGCCGCGCAGCGCGGCGACCACGTCGACCCGCTCGACCGTCTCCCACCCCGCCGGACGCGCGGCGCGGTGCGCGGCGACGCGCGCGGCCATCTCGTCGTCGGTGACCGTCAGCGGGGCGAGGACGACCACCTGCTCGCCGGCCTCCCCCGCGAGCCGCTCGGCGACGCGGCTCTTGCCCGACCGCCGCGGGCCGAGGACGAGCGTCAGCGCCATGCCGCCACCCCCGCGGCGCCGAGCGCCAGCACCGCCGAGGTCGTCGCGCTGAGCCGGATCGCCCGGCGCAGCGCGGCGGTGTCCGGCGGCGGGCCGTCGCCCAGGCGCGGCCGGTCCTCGACCGTCCCGTCGTAGTCGTTGCGCCCGCCGAGCGTGACGCCGAGCGCGCCCGCGAACGCGGCCTCGACGCGGCCGGCGTTCGGGCTCGGGTGGCGAGCGCCGTCGCGGCGCCAGGCGCGGACCGCGCCGCGCGCGTCCTCGCCGCACAGCACGGCCGCGACCACGGTCGCCCCGGCGCAGGCGCGCGCGGCCGGCCAGCCGAGGACGTCGTCCAGCCGCGCCGCCGCCCAGCCGAACTGCGCGTAGCGCTCGCTGCGGTAGCCGACCATCGCGTCGAGCGTGTTCGCCGCCCGGTGCGCGACCGCGCCCGGCGCGCCCGCGACCGCGCCCCACAGCAGCGTGCCCGCCTCGGCGTCGGCGGTGTTCTCGGCCAGCGACTCCAGCGTCGCGCGCGTCAGCTCCGCGCCGTCCAGCGTCGCGGTGCGCCGGGCGACGAGCGACCGCGCGAGCGCCCGCGCCGCCTCCAGCTCGCCCGCGTCGATCAGGTCGGCCATCCGCGCCGCGGTCCGCCGCAGTGACCGCCCGCCGAGCGCCGCCCAGCCGCAGGCCGCCAGCGCGACCGCGCGACCGCGTCCGCCGCCGACCCGCCGCGCCGCCAGCGCGGGCGCGACGACCAAGATGATGGTGTAGGTCGCGCCCGCCGCCCGCGACGGCCGGTAGGCGACGCGCTCCAGCGCCAGCGCCGCGCGGCCGAAGCCCGCCACCGGGTGGAAGCGCGCCGGGTCGCCGAGCAGCGCGTCGAGCGCGACCGCCCCGAGCAGCCCCACCGCGCGAGCCGCCGGCATCAGCGCGCGGCCTCCGCGTCGCGGCGGGCGACGAAGTCCCGCGCGCCCTCGTGGACCGCCGCGTGCACGCAGCGCGCGATCGCCGCGCCGGCCGTCGACATCGGCCCGGCGAACGGCTCGGTCGCGCCCGGCAGCGCGGCGACGCAGATGCTGTCGGTCGCGGTGCCGGTCGCGAAGCCGTCGTGGTTCTCGGCCGCGACGCGCGCGTCGGCCAAGGCCTGGGCCTTGGCCTCGGTCGCGGTCTGGACGGCGTAGACGAGCGCCGCGTCGGTCAGCGGCGCCTCCACGAGCACGAGCACGTTGATGGTGTTGACCGCCGGGACCGACCGCAGCAGCCGTCCCGCCGCGGCCAGCGGCACGCCGATGCCCACGGTCGCCACCGCGCGCGCGGCCCCCGCCTCCTCGCAGGTCGTCGCGCGCGACACGTCGGCGGCGGTCATCGCGCCGAGCGTCGTCGCCGCGTCCAGCCCGCGGGCGCGCATCTCCTCGCGCAGGTGCTCGTCGGGGTCCATCCGCGCGTAGCCGTGCTCGACCTGGAGGTTCAACCAGGCCCGCGCGTCGCGCAGCCCGCCGCCGACGACGCTGGACGACAGGCAGCGGCGCACGCCGCCGAAGTCGACGACGACCGCGCCGGTCACGCGCCGTCCTCCGAGAAGTACAACAACGCGTTGACCGCCGCGACCGCCACCGCGCTGCCGCCGCGCTCGCCGCGGTTGGCCACGCACGGCAGCCCGCTGTCGACCAACGCCGCCTTGGCCTCGGCGGCGCCGACGAAGCCGACCGGCAGCCCGACGACCAGCGCGGGCTCCGCGGGCGGCTGGGCCAACAGCTGGAACAGCGCGGTCGGCGCGTTGCCGACGACCCAGACCGCGCCCGCCGGCGCCTCCCGGGCCGCCAGCGCCATCGCGGCGGCGCTGCGCGTCGTCCCGGCCTCGGCGGCCAGCGCCGGCACCCGCGGGTCGGTCAGCGGCACGATCGCCTCGCGCGTCGTGATCCCCGCCGCGACCATCCGCGCGTCGGCGTAGATCGGCGCGCCGCCGGCCAGCGCGGCGCGACCGGCGCGCAGCGCCGCCTCGTCCAACACCAACGACTCGGCGAACGACAGGTCGGCGCCGGCGTGGCAGACGCGCTCGGCGACCGCGCGCGACAGCGGCGGCAGGGTGGTGAAGTCGTGTCGCGACCGCAGGATCGCCATCGACTCGACCTCGATCGGATGGGCTACGCGACGACCGGCCACGGGGCCTCCTCCTCGGACATGGGGATGAACGCGTCGGCCGGGCAGATCTCCAGGCACTCGCCGCAGCCCGTGCACTTGTCGATCAGCGTGAGCAGCGGCGGCCCGTCGAACCACGCGGGCGCCGGGCGCAGCGCGCGCTCCGGGCAGGTCTTCAGGCACGCCCCGCAGCCGCGGCAGTCGGTGGTCGCGGCGTAGATCATGGGGTCGCCGCGATCGCGCAGGTGGCGTGCGCGCTGCGTCGCTTGTCCACCAACAGCTCCGCGCCGAGCCCGGCCGCCAGCAGCGCGGACGCTTCCGCGACGCTCGGCGTCCCGACGTGGGCGGCCACGACCGCCGACGGCGTCGGCACCGGCACGCCCGCGAGCATCCCGGCCGTGTAGAGGCGCAGCGGCCAGCGGCGCGCGCGGGCCAGCGCCAGCAGCGCGGGCTCCCCGGCCTTGACGTCGGCCGAGGCCAGCAGCGCCACGTCGGCGTGCGTCAGCCCGGCCTCGCCGAGCGCCGCCGCCACCAAGGCCTCCAACTCGTCGGACGGGCAGCCGCGGCTGGCGCCCACGCCGAGCGCGACCGTCACGTCCGCCGCCCCACGGCCACGACCACCGGGTTGATCGCCGCCAGCCGGTGCCCGCCCGCCAGCGGCGCCAGGCGCGACGCCTGCACGAGCGTCGCCTCGGCCTCCAGCCCGGCCGCGCGCAGGCGCTCCAGCACCGGCCCGGCGCGCTCGACCAGCGCCAGCGTCACGACCACGGCGCGCGCGGTCGCGCGCGTCGCCGCGGCGTCGACGATCGCCTCCAGGTCCGCGCCCCCGCCGCCGACGAAGACCGCGTCGGGATCGGGGAGCCCGTCCAGCGCCGCGGGCGCGCGGCCCTCGACGACCCGGACCGGCACGCCGAACGCCTCGGCGTTGCGCGCGGTGCGCGTCACCGCGTCGGCGTCGTCGTCGATCGCCACGACCGCCGCGCCCAGCCGCGCGCACTCGACGGCCACGCTGCCGCTCCCGCAGCCGACGTCCCAGACCAGCCGCCCGGTCCGCGGCCCGAGGTGCGCGAGCGCGACGGCCCGGACCTCGCGCTTGGTGATCATCCCCGCACGGTGGTCGAAGTCGTCCTCGGGCAGCGCCCACGCCGGACCGGTCAACTCGATCGACTCGGCCGCCGCGAGCGACACCACCACGTTGGGTTGGTCGAAGGCCATGGCCGCGATCTCCTCGGGCGTCCCGTGGACGACGCGCTCGTCCGCGGCGCCCAGTCGCTCGGCCACTGCCAGCGTCCGTCCCTCCCACCCGCGCATCCGCTCCGCGAACCACGCCGGCGTCGCCGCGCCGTCGGTGAGGATCGCGACCTTCGGGTGGCGCAGCGCGGCCGCCAGCGCCGGGCGCGGGTCGCGCGCGTGCGCGCTGACCAGCAGCGCGTCGTCCCACGGCAGCCCGAGCCGCGCGAACGCGACGGCGGCGCTGGCCGGCGCGGGGTGCACGCTCAGCCGCTCGGGCGGGATCGCGCGGCGCAGCGCGCGGACGATGCCGAAGAACCCCGGGTCGCCCGAGGCGAGCACGGCCGCCGGGCCGTCGAAGGCCGCCAGCTCGCCCAGCGCGCCGTCGATCCCCGCGCCGAGCGTCAGCGTCGGCACGCCGCCCGGCGCCAGCGCCCGCAGCTGCCGCGCGCCGCCGGCGACCAGCTCGGCGCGCTCCAGCAGCGCCTCGGTCCCGGCGGGCACGCGGTCGCCGTGGACCCCGAGGACGGCGATCACGCCAGGGCCTCCACGGCCAGCCGCCCGCGCGCGCCCGGCGACGCGCCGGCCAGCCGCGCGCCCTCGAAGTCGACGATCGCGCAGTCCACGACCAGCGCGCCGTCGATGTAGGCGCCGAGGTTGTCGGCCACCTTGGCGCACAGCAGGTCCGACGCGGCGTGCAGGCCCGCGCCCTCCCACAGCTCCCAGGCGTGGCGGCCGGTGTTGGACGCCGCGACCTCCGCCGCCAGCGCCGCGTCGCCGCCGGCCTCGCGGGTGACCTCGGCCAAGAACAAGGGGTCGACCTTGGACCGCGTCCAGTGGGTCATCATGATGCCCGCGGCGAGCTTGGCCAGCTTGCCCGCCATGCCGACGAACACGCAGCGCTCGAACTCGAGCTTGGCCGCGCGCTTGAGCGCGTAGCCGGTGAAGTCGCCGACCTCGACGAAGCAGACCTCGGGCAGCTCGGGCAGCAGCTTGCGCGCCGCCTTCTCGGTCCGGCCGCCGGTGGTCAACACCACCGTCTTGGCGCCCTGCGCGTCCATGACGTCGATCGCCTGGCCGACGCTCGCGCGCCAGGCGGCGGTCGAGAACGGCCGGACGATCCCGGTCGTGCCGAGGATCGAGATCCCGCCGAGGATGCCCAGCCGCGGGTTGGACGTCCGCCGCCCCATCTTCTCGCCGCCGGGGACCGAGATCATCACCTCGACCCCGACCTCGTCCAGGTCGAAGACCTCGCTCACCGCCGCCGTGATCTGCGCGCGCGGGCCCTTGTTGATGGCCGGGCCGCCGACCTCCAGGCCGAGGCCGGGGCGCGTGACCGTGCCGACGCCCTCGCCGCCGCGCAGGACGATCCCGGGCGTCTCGGTCAGCGCGACGCGCGCGGTGAGGTGCGCGCCGTGGGTGACGTCGGGGTCGTCGCCGGCGTCCTTGACGACGACCGCGACCGCGGCGTCGCCGTCGCGCTCGCAGCGCTCGACGCCGAACGTCGGGCGCCGGTCGCCCTTGGGCAGCGGCACGACGACCTCGGCCGGCGGGTCGCCGTCGCGCAGCAGCAGCGCGGCGGCCTTGGCGGCGGCGGCGCTGCACGTGCCGGTCGTCCAGCCGTAGCGCAGCTTGCCGGTGGCGACCCGGCGCGCGCTGGCGGGCAGGTTGGGCGTGCGGAGGTCAGCCACGCGGCGCCTCCTTGGTCTTGTTGTAGCGGTCGGGGCGGCCCAGCGGGCGGTAGCGGTGCCCGTAGCCGGGGTCGTAGACGTGCGAGCGGCCGGCGCACGACGCGTCGCCGAGCGCGGGGCCGACCAGCACCAGGGCCTGCGTGGTGATCCTGTTGGCCTTGATCGACGCGGCCAGCTCGCTCAGCGGGCAGCGCACGACCAGCTCGTCGGGCCACGACGCGCGGTAGACCACCGCGCACGGCGTCTCGGGCGCGTAGCCGCCTTCGAGCAGGTCGGCCTGCAGCTCGCGCGGGCGGCGGACGGACAGGAACAACACCAACGTGGTCCCGTGCTTGGCGAACTCGACGAGCTGCTCGTTGGGCGGCATCGACGTGCGGGTCGGGCGCCGGGTGTAGATCAGCGACTGCGACACGTCGGGGATCGTCAGCTCCTGGCCCAGCGCGGCGGCCGCGGCGCTCACCGACGAGACGCCGGGGACGATCTCGGTCGCGATGCCCAGCGCGCGGCAGGCCGCGAGCTGCTCGTGCAGGGCGCCGTAGACGGTGGGGTCGCCGCTGTGCACGCGCGCGACGCGCAGGCCCTCGCGCGCGGCGCGCGCGTAGATCTCCACCACCTGCTCGTGCGTGCGGTCGTCGGACGGGACCAGCTCGGCGCCCGCGCGCGCGTGGTCGAGGATCGCCGGGTCGACCAGCGAGCGCGCCCAGACGATCACGTCGGCGCGCGCGAGCACGCTCGCCGCGCGCAGCGTCAGCAGGTCCGGCGCGCCCGGGCCCGCGCCGACGAAGGACACCAGGCCGCTCATGACGCCACCGCCGCCGGGGCGCGCCGCACGCGGACGAGGTCCGGCCGGACCGACATGAGGGCCTTGACGATCAGCGCGGTCAGCGTGCCCTCGACGACCGCGATCACCGCGTAGGCGCCGAGCGTCGACCACGCGATCTTCGCCAGGTCGATCGGGACGTCGGCCCCGAGCGCGAACTCGGCCACGAACGTCAGGGCGGACAGCTCGACCGCGATCGCCGCGCCGATCCCGCAGGCCAGCGGCAGGTCGATCACGCGTCTCAGCAGCAAGATGATGGGGTAGCCGGCGAAGGCCGGGACGAGCGCGAGCGTCACGATCGTCAGCCCGAGCGTCGAGATCCCGCCGTCGCCGAGCGCGAGCGCCTGGATCGCCGCGACGACCGCGATCGTGATCGCCCCCAGCCACGGGCCGAGCAGGCAGACGGCCAGCGCGCCGCCGAGCAGGTGCCCTTGCGTGCCGACCGTGATCGGGAACATCGGCGCGTCGCCGACGAGGAAGAACGCGGCGGCCAGGCCGGCGATCGGCAGGTCGCGCTCGCGCTCCTCGCGCTGGAACCGGCGCAGGCAGACCGCCAGCCCGGCGCCCGCCGCGACCGCGCCGACCGCGCAGGCCGGCCCGGAGAGGAAGCCGTCAGGGATGTGCATTGGCCACCTCCAGCGCCGCGACCTCTCCCACGACGAACGTCACCGGCGGCGGCAGCGGGCGCGGCAGCGCGCCGAGCGTCCCGCGCTCGACGACCTGCGCGTCGCGCGTCGCGCCGCTGATCGCGGCGATCGGCGTGTCCTCGGAGCGGCCGCCGGCGATCAGCTTCGCCGCGATCCGCCGGATGCGGCCGCGGCCGATCAGGATCACCAGCGTGCCGCCGAGCCTCGCCAGCAGGTCCCAGTCGGGCGGCGTGCCGTGCTCGGGGTCGTCGTTGCCGTCCACGAACGTCGCGGTGACGCTCAGCTGGCGCAGCATCAGCGGGATGCCGGCGGCGGCGGGCGCGGCCAGCGCGCTGGAGACGCCGGGGACGACCGCGACGTCGACCCCGGCCGCGCGCAGCGCCAGCGCCTCCTCCCCGCCGCGCGACGCGACGAACGGGTCGCCGCTCTTCAACCGCACCACGTTGCTCCCGGCGCGCCCCAGCGCGACGAGCAAGTCGTTGACCTCGTGTTGGGGCAGCGCGCGGCGGCCGGGCTGGAGCCCGACGCAGCGGCGCTCCGCCTCGGGCCGCGCGAGCGCGACGACGGCGTCCGCCGACGGGCGGTCGTAGACCACCACGTCGGCGGAGGCCAGCGCGGCGCGGGCCGCGCCCGTCAACAGCATGGGGTCGCCCGGCCCGGCGCCCACCAGCGTGACCGTCATGCGCGCACCGCTGCGGCGCCGCGCACGGCGACCAGCCAGGGTCCCGCGTCGCGGGCGGTGTCCCCCGCGACCAGGACGACGGTGCGCATCGTGACGCGCTCGGGGTCCAGCGCGCCGAGCGTCGTGCGCCGCACCGCCTCCCCCGGGCGCGTGACGTCGTGCGCGAGGACGACCGGCCCGTCGTCCCCGCGCGCTTCGCGGAGGATCGCCACCGCGCGATCGAAGCCCTCGGTCCGCCGCGACGAGCGCGGGTTGTAGAGGGCGATCGCGATCCCGCTCGCGGCCAAGGCGCGCAGGCGGTGCTCGATGCGGTCCCACGACATGTGGATGTCGCTCAGCGACACCACCGCGAAGTCGTCGGTCAGCGGCGCGCCGGCGACGGCCGCGGCGGCCTGGGCGGCGCTGACGCCGGGCACGACCACCACCTCGGGTCGCTCGCCGGCGTCCAGCTCGGCGGCGCGCGCCAGCGTCCGCGCGGCCATGCCGTGGACGCCCGCGTCACCGCTGCTGACCAGCGCCACGCGCGCGCCCTCGGCGGCGAGCACGAGCGCCTCGTCGGCGCGGCGCTCCTCCTCGCCCATGACGCCGCGCACGACCCGCTGCGCGGCGCCGAGCAGGTCCTCCACCATGTCGACGTAGGCGCCGTAGCCGACGACGACCTCGGCCTCGGCGACCGCGCGCGCCGCGGCCGGCGTGCGGTGCTCCGCGCCGCCCGGGCCGAGGCCGACGATGTGCAGCGTCCCGGTCATCGGTCAGGCGGCGAGCGGGTTGAAGCCGGCGGGCAGCTCGAGGCGGTGCGCGCGCATGAAGCCCTCGTCGGCGAGGACCTCGCGCGTCGGGCCGTCGGCGACCACCTGGCCCTGGTCGAGGACGATCGCGCGCGGGCACAGCTCCAGCGCGTAGGGCAGGTCGTGGGTCACGAGCAGGGTGGTCAGGCGCAGCGAGACGAGGACGTCGGCCAGCTCGCGGCGCGCGGCGGGGTCGAGGTGCGACGAGGGCTCGTCGAGGACCAGCACATCGGGTCGCATCGCCAGCACGCCGGCGAGCGCGGCGCGGCGGCGCTGCCCCGCGGAGAGCGCGTGCGGCGCGCGGTCGGCGAGGTCGGTCAGCGCGACGCGCTCCAGCGCCTCGTCCACGCGGGCGGTCAGGTCCTCGTCCTTGAGCCCGAGGTTGGCGGGGCCGAACGCGACGTCGGCGCGGACGGTCGGCAGGAAGAGCTGGTCGTCGGGGTCCTGGAAGACGAGTCCGACGCGGCGGCGGATGTCGCGGCGGGTCTTGGGCGTGAGCGGCGTGCCGCCGATCGCGACGTCGCCGGTCGCGCCGTCGAGCATGCCGTTGAGCTGGAGCGCGAGCGTGGTCTTGCCCGCGCCGTTGGGGCCGAGGATCGCGACGCGCTCGCCCGCCGCGATGCGCAGGGAGACGCGTTCGAGCACCGGCGTGCCGTCGGGGTAGGCGTAGGACAGGTCGCGCAGCTCGACGGCGGGCGTCGCGGTGTCGTCGCCCGCCGCCGTCGCCGCCGCCGGGACCGGATGCAGCGCGCGCTCGCGCGGCGGCGTGAGCGCCACCGGTGCCGGCCGCGGCGCGCGCGTGGCCCGCCGCCGCCCGCGGCGGCCGGTCGCCGGCCCGTCGCCGTGGGGCGTCAGCGAGATCGGCATCCCGACCTTGTCCTCGTAGCCGGGCAGCCGCACGCGGTAGGTGCAGAGGTCGCAGTTCATGCGCACGTCGCCGCGCAGCGCCTCGCGGTAGCGCTCCAGCACCAGCCGCGCGAGCCGCCGGTCGGGCCCGAGGTGCGCGGCGGCGCGGACGTCGAGGTCCGGGTGCGCGTCGGCGTACGCCTCGGCCGCCGCGTACAGGCGCGGGACCAGGATCCCCGTGAACAGCAGGAACGGCGCGACGACGATCGTGCGCGCGCCCAGCCGCCGCAGGCGCTCCAGCGCGGCGGGGACGTCGGGCCGCGCGACGCCCGCGAACGCCGGCTCGACCATCCCCAGCCCGCGGCCGTCGGCCAGCAGCCGGGCCACCTTGTACAGGTCGCCGCACGCGTCGGGGTCCGACGAGCCGCGGCCGACGAGCACGACGCCGGTCGTCTCCGGGTCGTGGCCCTCCGGCGGCAGCGCGGCGCGGATGCGGTCCTCGGCGACGGCCAGCACGGCGGGGTCGATGCCGAGGTCGCGGCCCATCGCGAACGCGACGCCGGGATGGCGGCCGCGGGCGCGCGCGAGCGTCGCGGGCCCGTCGTTCTTGAGGTGGCCGGCGGCCAGCAGCACGAGCGGGACCGAGACGACGGACGCGGGCGCGGCGCGCGCCATCAGCCGGTCGACCGCCTCGTCGACCAGCGGCTCGGCCAGCTCGATGAACCCGGTCTCGACCGGGATCTCGCCCGCGGCGTCGCGCACGAGCGCGGCCAGCGCGTGGAACTCCGCCAGGCCGTCGGCGTCGCGCGTGCCGTGGCCGACGACGAGCAGCGCGGGCGGCGCGGCCTCGACGGCGCCCGGACGCCGAGCCCCCTGGGCGAGGTCGTCCACGCTCACCACCGCGCTCCGATCGTGGCGAGCAGCGCCGGCAGCGCGGCGACCACCGCGATGGCCATGGCGTTGGCTCGCAGGACGGCCTCGGTGCCGACGCGCGGCATCCGCCCGTCCCAGCCGCGCGCGAGCATCGCGCCGTGCACACGCTCGCCGCGGTTCAGGCAGCGGACGGCCAGCGCGCCGGTCGACTGCGCGACCGCGCGCGCCTGCCACAGCCAGCGGGCGTCGTCGCCGCGCGCCTGGCGCGCGGTGTTGACGCGGCGCAGCTCCTCGAGCACGACCTGCAGGTAGCGCGCGGCGAGCGCGCCGATCGCCGTGAACGTCGCCGGCACGCGCAGCCGCTCCATCCCGGCGACGATCTCGGCCGCGGGCGTCGTCGCGCTGAGCACGCCGGTGGCCAGGACGACGAGCGTCGCCTTCGCCGCGATCGCGCCCGCCAGGGCGAGCCCCTCGGCGCCCGCGACGAGCGGCAGCACCACGATGAACAACAGGAACGGGATCTCGACCAGCAGCCGGATCGCCAGCGACGCGACCGGCACCCGCCCCCACGCGGCGAGCACGGCGACGATCGCCGCGTCGACCGCGAACGGCCACCACGCGCCCCGCGGCACGAACGCGACGCTCAGCGCGAAGACGACCAAGGCCAACACCTTGACCTCCGGCGCGGCGTCATGGAGGGCCGTCCGGACCTCGGCGACGACGGGCTCGCCGTGCGCGGCGCCGCTCACGGCGCGAGCCTCGCCCGGAGGGCTCGTTCGCGGGCGGAAGCTCGCCTGGCGGCTCGCCTCCGCGGTCGATGTCGCCTCATCGGATCCGTCCTCCTCGCGGCGCGCCGTCGCGCGCCGGCGTGACCAACACGGTGGAGAAGTACGAGGCCGGGCCGTCGGTCTCGCGCGCGGTCGCCACCGACTCGCCCGCCTGCCCGAGGTGAGTGCCGACCGAGGCCTCGGACTCGCGGCCGGCGGCGCGGATGACGTCGAGGACGCGCGGCAGTTGGCGGCCGCCCTTGTAGATGACGACGGTCTCGAACGCCGCCAACGCCGCGCGGACGCGGTCCTCGCCCGCGGTCCACGGGACGAGCGCGAGGCCGTCGGTGCCCTCGGCGAGCAGCGCGCCGGTGCGGGCGGCGAGGTCCTGCATCGCGGTGATGCCGGGCACGGTGCGGACCGTCACGTCCGGCACCAGGCCGCGCACGGTGTGCACGACGTAGGCGAAGGTGGAGTACAGCGCCGGGTCGCCGAGCGTCGCGAACGCCGCGGTGCCGCCGCCGCGCACGACCTCCGCGATCGCCGCGCCCGCGGCGTCCCACTTCGCGTCGCGCCCGCCGGCGTCGGTCATCGCGAAGCCCAGCCGCACCAGCCGCGCCTCGTCGACGTGCTCGGCGACCACGGCCTCCGCCCGCCCCGCGCCGCCCGTGGCCGACGAGGCCGCCGTGGAGGGCACGAAGACGCGGTCGGCCGCGCGCAGCTCGCGGACCGCCTTGAGCGTCAGGTGCTCGGGGTCGCCGGGGCCGACGCCCACGCCGACCAGCGCGCCCGCGCCGGGGCTCGTCACGCCGTCGCCTCCGCCGCGGCCCGCACGAGCCGCGCCGCGACCTCCGGCGTCGCCGCCCAGTGCGTGTGCAGGTACGACGCGTGCACGCCGCCCAGCACGAAGCCCTCGATCTCCTCGCGGCCCCGCGCGCGCAGCGTCCATGCGGGCGCGTTCGCGTCGGCGGCCGGATCGACCGAGCTGTAGTGGAACTCGTGGCCGCGCGTCACCGTGCCCGCCGGCCACGCCGGGTGGTCGCCGGTCGCGGTTGCCTCGCGGTAGCCGAGCGTCAGCTTCTCGCCCATCCACGCGCGCGCCGGGACGACGTCGCACATCGGCCGCCCGTCCAGCTCGGTCGACAGGTACAACAACCCGCCGCACTCGGCGAGGATCGGCCGCCCGCGCCGCGCGAAGGCCGCGACCTCGGCGCGCAGCGCCCAGTTGTCGCTCAACTCGGCGCCGAAGACCTCGGGGAAGCCGCCGGCCAGCAGCAGCGCGCCGCAGCGCGGCGGCAGCTCCTCGTCGGCCAACGGGTCGAAGGGCACCAACTCGGCCCCGGCGGCGGCCAGCAGCTCGTGGTTCTCGGTGTAGTGAAACGAGAACGCGGGACCGCCGGCGACGGCGATCCGCGCCTCGCGCAGCGGCGCTCCGTCGTCGGCGGACGGCTCCGGCGACCACGCCTCCCCCGCCTGCGCCGGCGCGCTGCGCGCCAGCGCGACCAAGGCCTCCAGGTCGACGCCCGCGCGGACGGTCTCCGCCAGCCCGTCGATCGTCCGGCGCGCGTGCGCCTCCCGCTCGACCGCCGGCACGAGGCCCAGGTGGCGCTCGGGCACGGTCAGCGACGCGTCGCGGCGCAGCACGCCGAGCACCGGCACGCCCGCGGGCGCGATCGCCTCGCGCAGCAGCTCCTCGTGCCAGTCCGAGGCCACGCGGTTGAGGACGACGCCGCCCAGCCGCAGCTCGGGGTCGAACGTCGCGAAGCCGTGGACGATCGCGCCGACCGAACGCGCCATCGCGCTCGCGTCGACCACCAGCACGACGGGCGCTCGGAGCAGCTTGGCGACCTGCGCCGTGGAGGCCAGCTCGCCGCTGCCGCTCGCGCCGTCGAAGAGCCCCATGACGCCCTCGACGATCGCCAGGTCGGCGCCCGCCGCGCCGTGCGCCGCCAGCGGCGCGATCAGGTCGGGGCCCGACAGGTAGGCGTCGAGGTTGCGGCCGGGACGCCCGGTGGCGAGGCGGTGGTAGGAGGGGTCGATGAAGTCCGGGCCGACCTTGAACGGCGCGACCGCGTGGCCGGCGCGCGTGAGCGCGGCCATCAGGCCGGAGGCGACGGTCGTCTTGCCCGCGCCGGAGTGCGTCCCGGCGATGACGAGCCGGCCGGTCACCGGCGGGCCTCCTGCGCCGAGGACGGCGCGGGCGTGAACGGGCCGTCCCAGATCGGAGAGCGGACGACGAGCCGCTCGTGCAGCCGGACCGCGCCGCCGCGCGCGATCCCCGGCCCGGCGATCACCGCGGGCACGGGGTCGCCGTGGTGGCGGCCGGTCTCCACGCAGGTGGCGTGGTCGGAGGTCACGGCGATCGTCCCGCCGTGGGCCGCCGCCGCGCGCGCCAGCGGGCCGATGACGTCGGTGTCGGCGGCCTCGAGCATCACGCGCTTGCCGAGGCGGTCGCGGTGGTGGGCGGCCTCGTCGGCGCCGCCGACGTGGACGACGACCGTGCGCGCGCCGTCGCGCAGCGCGTGCAGCGCGGCGCCGGCCTTGGCGGCGAGGTCGCTGCCGACGTCGCCGGTCGCGCCCTGGGGGTTGACGACGCGCGCGCCGAGCAGCCGCGCGCAGCCCGAGGCCGCGCCGGGCGCGGCGACGACCGTCGTCGTGCCGTCGAGCACCGGGTCCAGCCCGGCGCCGTCGGCCCACACGAACGCGTCGAGCGCCGCGACCGCGCGCAGCTCCGGGCGCGTCGTGCCGACCGCCAGGAAGCGGTGGCCCTTGAGATGTTGGACATCATGGTCGGGCAGCGCGCGCGCCACGTCGGGCGCGAGCAGCAGCGCCTCGGCGGTCACCGCGCGGCGCCCGTCGGGATGGTGCAGGTCGACGCGCCACGCGCTCGCCCCGGCGGGCACGTCCAGGCCGGCGGCGGCCGCCTCGACCAGGCCGCGGTCGACCGGCGCCGACGGCGGCGCGCCGAGCAGCGTCGGGATGCCGACCTCGCTGCCGGGCTCCAGGCCCGCGGGCGTCGTGGCGACGCGCGCGACCGCGCCGCGGTCGCAGAGGACGTCGAGCGCGGGCATGCGCGCCTCCTCGAGGGTCGACGGCCACGGCCACAGCGGCTCGGCGGCGCCGTCCAGGATGACGAGGATGCGCGTCACCACTCGATCCCCTGCTGGGCGCGGATGCCGGCGTCCATCGGGTGCTTGACCTTGACGACCTCGGAGACGAGGTCGGCGGCGTCGATCAGCGCCCGCGGCGCGTCGCGACCGGTGACGACGACGTGCTGGAAGCCGGGGCGGTCTCGCAGCGTGGCGACCACGTCGTCTTCCTCGATCCACCCGTACTTGATCGGGTAGGTCAGCTCGTCGAGCAGCAGGAACTCGTAGCGCTCCTGCGCGATCAGCTCCTTGACGCGCTCCCAGCCGACGCGCGCCTTGTCGGCCGACTCGTCCAGGTCGCGCGAGATCCACGACCAGCCGTCGCCCATCTTCTCCCAGTCGATCCCGCCCAACGCGGCGGCGGCCTTCGCCTCGCCGACCTTCCACTTGCCGGACTTGACGAACTGGAAGACGCCGCAGCGGTAGCCGCGTGCCCAGGAGCGCAGCAGCATGCCGAAGGCGGCGCTGGACTTGCCCTTGCCGTGGCCGGTGTTGACGATCAACAACGGCCTGTCGCGCGGCTTGCGGCGGATCGGGTCGGCGGAGCCCTGGTCGTCGGGCGTGTGGGTGGTGTCGGGCGTGTCGGTCATGCGGCGAGGGCGCGCAGGCGGGCGGCGAGGGCCTGGCCGCCGGCGCGTGGGTCGAGGGTGAGCGTGGTGCCGCCCGCGGCGAGCGCGATGCGGCGGGCGCCGCCGAGGCGGACGGGCCCCTGCTCGCCGTCGACGACGACGAGCTGGATGTCGTCCTTGGCCAGCCGCGCGGCGGCGGCGACGGGATCGGCGCCCGCGTTGGCGCGCCCGTCGGAGACGAGCACGACGACCGCGGCGCGGTCGGGCTCGCGCAGCCGCTCGCGGCGGACGACGTCGGCGGCGAGCGCGAGCCCGGCGGCGATCGGCGTCCGGCCGCCGGTCGGCAGCGCGGTGAGCGCCGCCGCGGCGTGGTCGACCGCGCCGGTCGGCGGCAGCGGAAGCTCCGCGCCCGCGCCGCGGAACGTCACGAGCGCGACGCGGTCCCGGCGCTGATAGGCGTCGCCGAGCAGGTTGAGGATCGTGCCCTTGACCAAGGCCATGCGCTTGCGCGCGCCCATCGAGCCGGACGCGTCGACGCACAGCACGAGCAGCACGCCCTGCCGGCCCTCGCGCAGGTGCGAGCGCAAATGATGGGGTTGGACCGGCTGCCGCCGGGCGGCCAGCAGCGTCGGGACGATCGCGACGTCGTCGTCGCCCTGCCGCGCGCCGACGACCGTGCCGGTGCCCCGCGAGCGGGCGCGCCGGCCGGCGGCGCCGGCGGTGCGGCGGCGCTCGAGGTCGATGACCGGCGCGAGCGCGGAGCGGTCGGGGTCGGCGTCGGCGTCGCCGGCGGAGGAGCGGCGGTCGGCGGAGGAGGAGCGGTCCGCCTCCCCTCCGCGCCCTTCGCGCTCGCGCTCGCGGTCGTCGGCGCAGGCGCGGGCCGCGTCGGCGCGGGAGGCGGAGTCGCTCTCACCCGCGCGCGCGTCGTCGTCCGCCGGCGGCGTGTCGCTCGGCCCGCCGTCGGTCGGCGACTCGGGGTCCGGGTCGGGCTCGTCGTCGAGCGCGTCCTTGACGGTCTGCGGCGAGGGCGGCGGGGCGAGCGGGTCGCGGCGGAGGCGGTGGGTCAGCGCGAGCGTCGCGGCGCGTTCGACATGGTGGTCTTGGACCTCGTCCGCCCCGTCGAGCGCGGCGAGCGCCAGCGCGGCGCGGGTCGTCGCGAGGTCGGCGCGCAGGCCGTCGACGCCGAGGCGCGCGCAGAGCGCGGTGATGCGCACGAGCTGGCGGTCGGGCAACCGGACGCCGGGCAGGCGGTCGCGCGCGGCGACCAGGCGCGAGGCCAGCGCGGCCTCGTCGCCCACGTGCTGCGCCACGAACGCCTCCGGGTCGGCGTCGAAGCGCAGGCGGCGCCGCACGACCTCGGTGCGCAGCGCCGCGTCGTCGGGCGCGTGGACCTCGACGCCGAGGCCGAAGCGGTCCAGCAGCTGCGGGCGCAGCTCGCCCTCCTCGGGGTTCATCGTCCCCACCAGCAGGAACCGCGCCGGATGCCGGACGCCGTGGCCGTCGCGCTCGACCACGTTGACGCCGGACGCCGCGACGTCGAGCAGGACGTCGACCGCCGCGTCGGGCAGCAGGTTGACCTCGTCGGCGTAGAGCACGCCGCGGTGCGCGGCGGCCAACAGGCCGGGCTCGAAGACCGCGGCGCCCTCCTGCAGCGCGCGGCGCACGTCCAGCGCGCCGACGACACGTTCGATCGTCGCGCCCAGCGGCAGCTCGACCATCGGCGCCTCGCGGACTTCCACCCCGACATGCTCGACCTCGCACGGACACGGCTCGCCGGGCGCGACGCCGTACGGGCACCCGCTCGCGACCTCCTGCTCGGGCAGCAGCGCCGCCAGCGCCCGGACCGCCGTCGTCTTCGCCGTCCCCCGCTCCCCGCGCACGAGCACGCCGCCGAGCGCCGGGTCGACGGCGCACAGCAGCAGCGCGGTGACCAGGTCCTCCTGGCCGACGATCGCGGTGAGCGGGAACCGCGTCACGACCGCATCGCCCCCGGCGCGGGAGCGAGCTGCCGCCCGGCATGCGCGCGCTCTGCGCGGGTCATGCCCCAGCCACCCCGGCCTCGGCGAACGTCGCCATCCCGTCGTGCAGGCGGCAGGCGGCGTTGACCAACAACAAGGCGGTCGCGGCGCCGGAGCCCTCGCCGAGCCGCAGGTCCAGCTCGACCAGCGGACGCAGGCCCAGGCGCGACAGCAGGTGCTCGTGCGCCGGCTCGACCGAGCGATGCCCCGCCAGCAGGCGCGGCTTCAGCTCCGGCGCCAGCTCGGCGGCGACCGCGATCGCGGCCGTGGCGATGACGCCGTCGCAGATCAGGCCGAGGCCGTGCTCGCCCGCGCCGAGCGCCAGGCCGGCCAGCACCGCCAGCTCGCCGCCGCCGAGACGCCGCAGGATCTCCAGCGGGTCGTCGAGGTGCGGGCCGTGGAGGTCCAGCGCGCGGGCGATGACCGCGCGCTTGCGCCACAGGCCCGCGTCGTCCACGCCGGTCCCACGGCCGACGACCGCCTCGGGCGACAACCCGCACAACGCCGCCGTGAGGCACGCCGCGGGCGTCGTGTTCCCGATGCCCATCTCGCCGGCGATCAGCAGGTCCACGCCGTCGGCCTGCGCGCGGCCCGCCAGCGCGCGGCCGGCGCGGATCGCCGAGCGGACCTCGTCCTCCATCAGCGCCGGCTCGACCGCGAGGTTGCGCGACGGCGTCGGAAGTCCGACGTCGACCGCGGCCACGCCGTCCGGCGGCGCGATCACGCCCGCGTCGACCAGCACGACGTCGGCGCCCGCGTGCTCGGCGAGCACGGTGATCGCCGCCCACCCCGCGCCGAACGCGCCGAGCATCTGGCCGGTGACCTCCTGCGGGAACGCGCTGACGCCCTCGGCGACCACGCCGTGATCGGCGGCGGCGACGACCACGCGCGTGCGCGGCACGCCCGGCCGCGCCCGGCCGGTGACGCCCGCGACCCACGCCGCGACGTCCTCCAGGCGCCCGAGCGAGCCCGGCGGCTTCAGCAGCTGGGCCTGCCGCTCCCGCGCCGCCGCGCGCGCCGCCGCGTCGACCGGACGGATCTCCGGAACCAACCCCATCACCTTGCTCATGCCGGGTCTCCCGCTTCCTCGAGCTGCTCCTCGACGTCCAGCAGCTGCTCCCGCAGCGCCTCCAGCGTCCCCGGCTCCGGCGCCGTCCACAGGCCGCGGTCGGCGGCCTCCAGCAGGCGCTCGGCCATCGCGTGCAGCGCCCACGGGTTCGACTTGCGCAGGAACGCCCCGACGTCCGGGTCGCGGACGTACTTGTCGCTGATCGCCTCGTACATCCAGTCGTCGACCACGCCGGTGGTGGCGTCGTAGCCGAACAGGTAGTCGACGGTCGCCGCCAGCTCGAACGCGCCCTTGTAGCCGTGGCGCGTCATCGCGCCGATCCAGCGCGGGTTCGTCACGCGCGCCCGGAAGACGCGCCGCGCCTCCTCGGCCAGCGACAGAGCCCGCACGCGCGCCGGGTCGGCGCTGTCGCCGATCCACGCCTTCGGGTCGCGCCCGCTCAGCGCGCGCACCGCCGCGACCATCCCGCCGTGGTACTGGAAGTAGCCGTCGGAGTCGAACAGGTCGTGCTCGCGGTTGTCCACGTTCTTGACCGCGACCTCGATCCGCGCGAACGCGTCCCGCACCGCGCCGCGCGCCTCCACCCCGTCCAGGCCCGCGCCGTAGGCGTAGCCGCCCCAGGCCTCGTAGACCGCGGCGAGGTCGGCGTCGTCGCGCCAGTTGCGCGCGTCGATCAGCTCCAGCAGGCCCGCCCCGTAGGCGCCGGGCGCGCTGCCGAAGACGCGGGCGGAGGAGCGACGCCACGCTCCGCGATCGCCCAGCTCGCCGGCGAGGCGATCGGCGTCCGCGCGCACGTGCTTGCGCACGTAGTTGTCGTCGTCGCCCTCGTCCAGCGCCGCGACCGTCGTCACCGCGTCGTCGATCAAGGACACCAGGTGCGGGAACGCGTCGCGGAAGAAGCCGGAGATGCGGACGACGACGTCGATCCGCGGGCGCCCCAGCTCGGAGAGCGGCACGACCTCGATCCCCGTCACCCGCCGCGTGTCGGGATGCCAGATCGGCCGCACGCCGAGCAGGTGCAGGATCTCGGCGACGTCGTCGCCGTGCGTGCGCATCGCGGCCGTGCCCCAGACGACGATCCCGACGGTCTCGGGATGGCGGCCGTCTTCGGCGACATGGCGCTCCAGCAGCGCGTCGCCGAGCCGCACGCCGACGTCCCACGACAGCTGCGACGGCAGGGCCTTCGGGTCGACCCCGTAGAAGTTGCGCCCGGTCGGCAGGACGTCGACGCGCCCGCGCGTCGGCGAGCCGCTCGGGCCGGCGTCGACGTACCGGCCGTCGAGGGCGGCGAGCACCGCGTCCATCTCGCCCGTCGTCGCGCGCAGGCGCGGCACCAGGTCGGCAGCCGCGAAGCGCAGGGCACCGAGGACGTCCGGCGCGTCGGTGTCGAGCACGTTGCGGGCGACCTCGCCGACGGCGTCCACGTCCCACTCGCGCGCCGAGAGCGCGTCCAACACCATGTCCTGCGCGGCGTCCAGCGCGTCCAGCGCCGTGCGGTCGCCCGCCTCGATCAACGCCGGCTCATCGACTCCACGAGCAGCGCCGATCGCGCGCCGCAGCGCCGGGACGTCCGCGTTGGGCAGGCGCATGATCGCCGCGACGAGGTTGCGCAGCGCCTCACCGGACGGAGCAAGGCCCAGCACATGCAGCCCGTCGCGCACCTGCAGGTCCTTGACCTCGCACAGGTACGTGTCGAGGTGCTCGATGACCGTGTCGATCTCCTCGGCGTGGTCCTCGGTCAGCGACAGGTCGTGCTGGAGGTTGGCGGCGTTGACCGCCTCCCAGATCCGCCCGCCGAGCGCGGGCAGCTTCGACGGGTCCAGCGCCTCCATCCGCGCGTACTCGTCGAGCAGGTCCTCCAACACGGCCAGCTCGTCGTAGGTGCCCGCGCGCGCCATCGGCGGGATCAGGTGGTCGACGATCGTCGCGTGCATGCGGCGCTTGGCCTGCACGCCCTCGCCGGGATCGTTGACCACGAACGGGTAGACGACCGGCAGCGAGCCGAGGGCCGCGTCCGGCGCGCACGCCGCACCCAACCCCACCGCCTTGCCCGGCAGCCACTCCAGCGTGCCGTGCTTGCCGAGGTGCACGAGCGCGTCGGCGCCCCACACGCGCTCCAGCCACCAGTAGGAGGCGAGGTAGTGGTGCGACGGCGCCAGCTCGGGGTCGTGGTAGATCGCGCTCGGGTCCTCGCCATAGCCGCGCGGCGGCTGGATCGCGACGAAGACGCCGCCGAGGTCGACGCCCGCGAGCACGAGGTCCTCGCCGTCGCGCCACTGCGTGCCGGGCGGCGGGCCCCAGGTGTCGACGATCGACGCGCGCAGGGCCTCCGGCAGCTCCGCGAACCACGCCTCGTATTGCGCGACCGGCAGGCGCGCGACCGCCGCGGCCAGCTGCGCGTCGGTGAGGTGGTCGGGGTCGTAGCCGCCGGCGGCGATCAGGCCGTGGATCAGCGCGTCGCCGTCCTCCGCGATCTCGTCGATCCGGTAGCCCGCCTCGCGCATGGCCTCCAACAACGCGACGCCCGACGCCGGCGTGTCGAGGCCGACCGCGTTGCCGATCCGCCCGTGCTTGGTCGGGAAGGCGGAGAGCATCACCACCACCTTGCGATCGGCGGGCGGCGTCGTCCGCAGCTTCGCGATCCGCACCGTCAGCGACGCGACGTGCGCGCAGCGCTCGGTGTCGGCCGCGTAGAGCGAGACGCCCTCGAACTCCGCGTGCGGCTCCTTGAAGGACACCACGCCGCCGAGCAGGCGCCCGTCGAACTCGGGGATCGCGACCTGCATCGCGACGTCCATCGGGCTCAGGCCCGCGGGCGACTCCTCCCACGCGGCGCGCGAGCGGGTCACGCAGACGGCCTGGATCACCGGGACGCCGAGCGCGGCCAGCGCGTCGGCGCGCCACGCACCCTCGTCGGCGGCGGTCGAGCCGCCGCTCGCGAGCACCGTGACGATCAAGGCATCCACCTTGCCTCGCAACGCGCGCAGCACCGGCACGTCGTCGTCGGCGTCCGGCCGCAGCGACTGGGTCCAGACGCACTCCGGCCGGCCGCCCGCCTCCGCGACGGCGCGCGCCAGCGCGTCCACGAACGCCGTGTTCCCCGCCGCCAGGTGCGAGCGGTAGAAGACGATGCCGACGCGCGGGCCCTCGTCGGGCACCTCGACGCCGACCGGCTCGTAGCCGCCGTGGTCCTCCAGCGCGCGCGGGTCCTCGAAGCCGTAGCCCTCCAGCAGGAACGTGTCGGCGAGGAACTTGAGGAAGTTGGTGGCGTTGTCGACGCCGCCGTGGCGCAGGTACTCGAAGGCCTGCGCCAGCGCCCCCGCCGGCGCGTGGCTCAGCTCGGCCAGCTCGGCGTCGGGCTGGGGCTCGCCGCCGAGCAGGATCAGCGAGAAGCCGCCCTCCTCCGCGGTCGCGCGGGCGCGCAGCGCCTCCACCCCGTCCTCCCACGCGCGGCGGCCGCCGAGCAGCCGCACGACGACGACGCGCGCGCCGTCGAGGATCGGGTCGAGCGTGCCCGCGTCGAGCGCCGCCGGGTTCGCGACCCGCACCTCCGGGAAGCCGTCGGGCAGCTCGGACAGGGCGCGGGTGACCGCGAGCAGGTCGGTGTCGGCGTGGCTCAGGACGCGGAGCACGCGGTCCTCCGGAGGTCGAGGGTGGGAAGGCCTTCAGGAACGCCGTCGGCCAACAACGTGTCGAGGACGTCGCGGTCGACGTGCTCGTCGATCAGGTCGCCGAGCACGTCCAACCGCCGCTCGCGGACGTCGGCGAACGCGACGTCGCCGGGCCGCCAGTCGCGGCCGCGCTCGGCGGCGACCCAGGCCAGCAGCGCGCGGCGGAACGCGTCGCCTTCGAGCAGCCCGTGCCAGGACGTGCCGATCACGTTGCCCGTGACGCAGCCCTCGCCGTCGATCAGCGTCTCGGCGCCGTCGTCCGGGCGCGGGTCGCCGTGGCGGATCTCGTAGCCCGTCGCGGGCGCGTCGCCGAACCGCGCGGAGCGGCCGGACACGCGGCGCAGCAGCTTCTCCGGCGCGAACACGGTCTCCACCGGCAGCAGCCCGAGGCCGTCGACCACGCCCGCGCGCGACTCCACGTCGTCCTCGATCCGGCGCCCGAGCAGCTGGTAGCCGCCGCAGATGCCGAGGATCGGCGCGCCCGCGGCCGCGCGGCGCGCCAGCGCGACGTCGAGCCCGTCGCGGCGCAGGCGCTCGAGGTCGGCGACCGTCGCCTTCGTGCCGGGGACGACCACCAGGTCGGCGCGCTCGACGTCGACCGGCGAGCGCGTGAAGCGCACGCCGACGCCGGGCTCGGCGGCCAGCGCGTCGGCGTCGGTGAAGTTCGACATCCAGCGCAGGCGCAGCACCGCGACGTCGAGCGTGTCGCGGCCGACCGGCGGCGCGGGCGCCGGCGCCGGGGCCTCCAGCGCCAGCGAGTCCTCGGCGTCCAGCCACAGGCCCTCGCGCCACGGCAGCACGCCGATCGCGCGGCGCCCGGTCAGGTCGTACAACATGTCCAGGCCGGGCGCGAGCACGGTCGCGTCGCCGCGGAACTTGTTGATGAGGAACGCGGCGACGTGGCGCTGGTCGTCGGCGTCGAGGACCGCGAGCGTGCCGACCAACGACGCGAAGACGCCGCCGCGGTCGATGTCGCCGACGAGCAGAACCGGCAGGTCCGCCGCGCGCGCCAGCCCCATGTTCGCCAGGTCCCGCGCGCGCAGGTTGATCTCGGCGGGCGAGCCCGCGCCCTCGCAGATGACGGCGTCGAAGCGCTCGCGCAGCGCGGCGAGCGCGTCGAGCACCGGCTGCTCGAGCTTGGCCTTCAGGGCCTGGTAGGAGCGCGCGGTCGCGTCGGCGAACGGCTTGCCCATCAACAAGACCTGCGACGACGTGTCGCCCGCGGGCTTGATCAACACGGGGTTCATCGCCGCCTCGGGCTCGATCCCGCACGCCGCCGCCTGCATCGCCTGCGCGCGGCCGATCTCGGCGCCCGACGGCGTGACCGCCGAGTTGTTGGCCATGTTCTGGGCCTTGAACGGCGCGACCGACACGCCGCGCCGCGCCAGCGACCGGCACAGGCCGGCGGTGACCAAGGACTTGCCCGCGTCCGACGCGGTGCCGCAGACGAGGAGCGCGCCGCCCATCTACGACCACGCCCCGCTCAGCGCGACCAGCGCGAAGATCTCCACCAACTTGCCCGACGCCCCGAGCGTGTCGCCGGTTCGCCCGCCGAACGCGCGCCGCTGGACCGCGAGCGCGACGAGCAGCGCGACCGCCGCGGCGGCCGCCGCGACCCACGCGCCCAGGCCGACCGCGACCGCGACGGCGACAGCGATCGCGACGACCGCGGCGAGCGGCGCCACCGTGAGCGACCGCCCCAGCCCCTCGCCGACCCGCGCGTTCGGCAGCGCCGCCGCGACGACGACCATCGCCGCGCGCGACAGCACGTGCGCGACGATCAGCGCCTTCGCCGCGTGCTCGGCGTCCAGCGACGCCAGCGCCAACGCGGCCGGCAGCAGCGCGCACGCGATGGCCAGCGCGCCGTGGGCGCCGACGGCCGAGTCCTTCATCGCGGCCAGCCGCCGCTCGCGCGTGCCGTGCACGCCGAGCCCGTCGGCCGTGTCGGCCAGCCCGTCCTCGTGCAGCCCGCGCGTGACGACGATCGCGAAGACGATGGCCAACGCGCCGGCGACCGCGTGCGACAGCCCCGCCCAATCGCTCAGCAGCACGACGCCCGCCGCGCCGCCGCCGACCAGCGCGCCCACGGCCGGGAACCACACGGCCGCGCGCGACAGCCACGCGTCGCCCGAGGCGGTGCCGCCCGCAGGCACGATCGTGAGGAACGACAGCGCGAGCCGCGCGCCGTCGAGCGGGCCGCCGCCGGGCTCCGAGGACGCGGCCGCCGTGGCCTCGCCGCGCGCCGCGCTCACCGCGCCGCCCCCACCCGCTCCACGCGCGGCCGCGGGTCGCGGTACAGCGCCGGCTCCCAGTTGATCCGCGCCACGCGCCAGCGCGTGCCGCGGCGGCGCAGCTCGGTGACCGACGTCGGCGCGACGTCGATCGTCCAGAACGCCTCCTCCGGAACCTCCAGCCCGCAGACGACCGCGGCGCGGATCACCGACGGGTGCGTGACCGCGATGCGCACGCCGTCGCCGTCCAGCGACTCCAGCCACCCGCGCACGCGCGCCAGCAGCTCCCGCAGCGACTCGCCGCCGTGCGGCTTGCCCGCCGGGTCGGCGCGCCACGCGCGGATCGCCTCCGGCTCGTCGCTCTCGACGTCGCTCAGCGACCGCCCGCGCCAGCGCCCGAAGTCCCAGTCGGCCACGCCCGCGTCGACGGACGCGTCGTACCCCAGCCCCAGCGCGACCGCCGTCTCCAGCGTGCAACGCGCGTCGGAGCGCAGCACCGCGCGCGCCTTCGGCAGGTGAGCGGCCAGATCGCCCACGCGCCGCACGGCCCCGTCCAGCAGCGGGCCGTCGCCACCGAACGCGGCGCGACGGGTGTCGGCCGTCGCCGCGTGGCAGACGAAGAGGACCCGGAGGCTCACGCCGTCCGGCGCGAGAGGGGTGCTGCGGGGTCGACCAACGAAGGAACCTCCTCGGGATTTCGCGTCCCGGAGTCAAAGGGAAAAGGGGAGGCGAAGACCCGAGTTAAGTTCCTGGCTTCCGGAGTGCCTGACCAACATGTAGGCCTCCGGTCACAGTGGCGCGACCGCGTCGGAATCTCACCGACTTCCCGTGCCTTCGCGGCACGGCGCTGACAGTACCACGCACCGTGCTTCTGACAAGGTGCCGTTCCGATGAGCGAGCAGCGGCGGTATCCCCAGCGTGCGTGGTCCCTTCCCGACACCGCGACCGAGGTTCTCCTGGTGCGCCACGGCGCCTCGCAGGACGCGGTCCCGGGCGAGCCGTTCGAGCTGCTGGAGGGCCACTCCAACCCGCCCCTGTCGGAGATCGGACGGGATCAGGCCGAGAAGGTCGGCGCGCGGCTGGCGCAGTCGCCGCCCGACGCGCTGTTCATCACCACCTTGCGGCGCACGGCGCAGACCGCCGCGCCGCTGATCGCCGCCACCGGGCTGGAGGCGACGGTCGTCCCGGAGCTGGCCGAGGTCAACCTCGGCGAGTGGGAGGGCGGCGAGCTGCGCTTCCGCACCGCGCACGGCGACCCGCTCGTCGCGCGGATCTTCGAGGAGCAGCGCTGGGACGTCATCCCCGGCGCGGAGCCGGCCGAGGCGTTCGCCGCCCGCTGCCGCGCCGGATTGGAGCGCGTCGTGGCGCTGACGGGTCCGGGGAAGGTCGCCGCCGCCGTCGTCCACGGCGGCGTCATCGGCGAGCTGGCCCGCCAGGCGACCGACGCGCCCCGCCTCGCGTTCGTGCACGCGGAGAACACGTCGGTCACCCGGCTGGTCGTCTTCGCCGACGGCCGCTGGCTGCTGCGCGGCTTCAACGACACCGCGCACCTGTACGGCTAGTGTCGTGATTCACCAGCGCGCCTGCCGTCCGGGCTCAGCCGCGCAGCGTCTGCCCCGCGAGCACGCGGCCGTCCGCCGCGCGCTGGCGCAGGCGCACCGGCCCGGTCCCCTTGGCCGGCAGCGCGACGACGAAGATCCGGTGGCGCACGGCGAAGGACCGGTGCGGGCCGTGGCGGCCGTCGACGGTCACCCGCCGCGCGCCGGGCACCGCGATGCCGGTGGAGATCCCGTCGCTGCCGCCGGACACGACGCCGGTCGGCAGCGGGCGGCCGTCGAGCGGGATGCCCGTGCCGGGGCCGGCGAGGCCGGGCCCGGCGCGCAGGGTCATGATGTTGAGGGACTGCAGGCCGGGGATCGTGTCGCGGTAGCCGCGCACGATCGCCTCCGCCCGCGCGCGGCGCTCGCCGGAGGCGTGCGCGGCCAGCCACGCCAGCCGCGCCGAGAGGCACGCGCCGGGGTCGCGGAACGACAGCGGGCCGGCGCCGAGGGCCAAGAACACCAACACGCGCCGCCCGCCGGGCAGCGCGACGCGCCGCACGCTGCCGTCGACGATCGACCCCACGTAGCGGCGCGCCAGCAGCGCGCGCTGGGCGGCGGCGTCGGGCGCGGTCCCGGCCAGCAGCGGCCGCGCGGCGCGCGCGGGCTCGACGCGCACGGCGCGGACCGGCGTGTCGGCGTCGGTCAGGGCGCACGCGGGCTCGTGCAGCGTCGCGCGGACGGCGCGCGACGCGAGGCCGGCGGCGGTCCCGCCGCCGTCGTCGTGGCCGACGACCGGCAGGACGCCGGTGGCGGCGGTCGCCACGCCGCCGCCGACGACGACGGCGCCGGCCAAGGACAACAACAACCCGCGCCGCGCGCGGGCGCGCACGCTGTCGCGCAGCTGGTCGAGCAGGTGGTCGTGGGCGCTCATGCCGTTCCCTCCAGTCCGCTTCGCAGCCGCCGCAGCCCGCGGTGCACGCGCTGGCGCACCACGGCCTCCGAGCACGCCAGCTCGGCGGCGATCTCCTCGTAGGGCCGTTCGTCGACCACGCGCGCGAGCAGCGCCGCGCGCTGCTCGGCGGGCAGGTCCTCCAACAACGCGGTCAGCCGCCATTCGTCGGCGGCCGACGCCAGCGCCTCGACGCGCTCCAGGTCGGCGTCCTCGAGCGCGATCGGCTCGTGGCGCAGGCGCTCGCGCGCCGTGGCCTCGACGCGCCCGCGCCGCAGGCTGTCGCGCAGCTTGTGGGCGGCGATCGCGAACAGCCAGCCGGTCGCGCTCCCGCGCGCCGGGTCGAAGCCGCCGCAGGACACGACGACCGCCGCGAACGTCTCGGCGGTCAGGTCGAAGGCGACCTCCGGGCGGCCGGTCCGGCGCAGGTGGAAGCCCGTCACCGCCGCCAGGTGGCGGCGGTAGAAGGCCTCGAACGCCCGCTCGTCGCCGTCCGCCGCGGCGGCCAGCAGCGTGGCGTCGTCGCGTTCGCTCACCCGGCGCATCCTCGGTCATTCGCACGACCGGGGCGCCGTGTGACAGCGCCGCGGAGATCAGACGCGCTTGCGCAGGATCACGTCGCCGACGATCGACCCGACCGGGCCGCCGGTGACGAGCACGATCGCCGGGAACCACCAGCCCCAGAGCTTGCGCAGCGCGCCGTCGGCGGTGAGGAACAGCAGGGCCAGGAAGCCGAGGCCGTGGATCGGGCCGAGCACGTGCACGGCGTTGTCGGAGCGGTCGATCCACGCGAAGTACACGAGGACGACGAGCAGCACGGCGTCGGCGATCCCGACGGCCAGCACGCGGTTGAGGAGCTGCTTGGGGGACGTGGCGGTCACGCGCGGGATTCCACCAGGCCCGGGCGCCGCGCGGTGTGCGCTTGCTCCGCGGATCGATGGCAGCTGGAGGGCGCATGACGCCCCCGAGCTGCCATCGATGGTGAAGAGGCGCTTGGAGTCGTGCTCTAGAGTGGCGCTCCACTCCGTGCCCGCCGCCGACACCCGCACCGCCGTGCTCGACGCCGCCGCCCGCCTGTTCGACGCGCGCGGCTTCGCGGCGGTCTCGATCGGCGAGCTGACCGCGGCGTCGGGCGTCAGCAACGGGTCGATCTACCATCACTTCGGCTCCAAGGAGGGCGTGCTGGCGGAGGTCGTCGCGGGCGCGCTGGAGGGCTACCACCGGACCCTGCTGGCGGCGCTCGCCGCGCACGAGGGCGACGGCCCGGGCGGCGTCCGCGCCGCGGTCGCCCACGAGCTGGCGTGGTTCGCGCGGCACCCGCGCGAGGCGCGGCTGCTCCTCGCCCACCGCGACGCCGTCGCCGCCACCGGCCGCCTGCGCGCGCCCAACCGCGCGGTGCTGCGGGCCGTCGACGCGTGGGCGCGCGCCGCGATCGGCCCGGAGATCGACCTCGACCTGCTGCACGCCGTCGTCTTCTCCCCCGCGCGCTCGATCGGCGCGCTGTGGGTGGCCAAGCGCATCGAGAACGACCCCACCACCTACGCGGCGGCGCTCGGCGACGCCGCGTGGGCCGGACTGAAAGCGACCCGATGACCATGATCGTCGACGCCTGGATCCAGCACCCGACCGCGCGCTTCCTCGCGCACGACATGCTCGACTCGCTGCGCCGCTGGACCGGCGAAGCGATCCCCGAGGGCGAGATCCCGCTGAAGCTCACGCTCGACGCGCTGGCCGAGGCCGACGTCGACCGCGCGCTGATCGCCGCCTGGCACGGCCCGGCCGGCCCGCTGATCGCCAACGACGAGGTCGCGCGGTTCGTCGCGCAGGCGCCCGACCGGCTCGTCGGCCTCGCCTCGGTCGACCTGCGCCGCCCGATGCGCGCGATCCAGGAGCTGCGCCACCGCGTGGCCGACGAGGGCTTCAAGGGCCTGCGGCAGCTGCCGTGGCTGTGGGAGGTCCCGCCGACCGACCGCCGCTTCTACCCGCTGTACGCGGCCTGCGTGGAGCTGGGGGTGCCCTTCTGCACGCAGGTCGGCCACACCGGCCCGCTGCGCCCGTCCGAGGTCGGCCGCCCGATCCCCTACATCGACCAGGTCGCGATCGACTTCCCCGAGCTGACGATCGTCTGCGGCCACGTCGGGTACCCCTGGACCGAGGAGATGGTCGCCGTCGCGCGCAAGCACCCCAACGTGGTCATCGACACGTCCGCCTACACGACCAAGCGGCTCCCGCCCGAGCTGATCGCCTACATGAAGACCGGCTCCGGGCGCCACAAGGTCCTGTTTGGCTCCAACCACCCCATGATCCGCCCGGCGCACGCGCTCCAGGGCCTGGACGACCTCGGCCTCGACGACGAGACGCGGGCCCTGTACCTCGGCGGCAACGCCCAGCGGGTGTTCGGCCTGTGAGCGACGGGACCGTCCGCGTCACCGACGACGGCGCCGGCCTGCGGACGTTGACGCTCGACCGCCCCGAGAAGCGCAACGCGCTGTCGATCGCGCTGCGCGAGGCGCTGGCCACCGCGCTCGGCGAGGCCGTCGCCGACGACGCCGTCCACGCGATCCTGCTCACCGGCGCCGGCAGCGCGTTCTGCGCGGGCATGGACGTCACGCAGTTCGGCGGCGACCGCGAGCACAAGGAGCAGCTGCTGCACTCCAGCGCCGCGGCCTTCGGCGCGCTGGCCCGCTGCGCCAAGCCGACCGTCGCCTACCTCAACGGCCCCGCGATCGCCGGCGGCTTCGCGCTGGCGCTGCTGTGCGACGTGCGCGTCGCGGCGCCGACCGCGCGGATGGGCTTCCCCGAGCTGGGCCGCCACATCCCGCCGTCCTACGCGGCCGCCCGCGCCGCGCTGCCCGACGCGCTCGCGCGCGAGCTGTGCCTGACCGGCCGCGTGCTCGACGCGCCCGAGGCCGAGCGCCGCGGCGTCGTCACCCGCCTGGGCACGCTCGGCGACGGCATGGCACTCGCGGCCCAGATCGCCCAGGCGCCGCCCGCGGTCACGCGCGAGGTCAAGCGCCGCGCGCTGCTGGCGGGCGAGACGACGTGGCTGGCCCTGCTCGACGACGAGCTGGACCGGCTGCGCGCGGCGTTGTTGGGGTCCTAGATCGCCTGGCTCGGGACGGCCGCCGCCGCGTACATCGCGGTCAGCTCGTCGGGCGGCACCGGCCGGCTGAACAGGAAGCCCTGGCCGTGCACGGCGCCCAGCTCGCTCAGCGCGATCCGCTGCGCATGGGTCTCGACGCCCTCGACGACCACGTCGAGGTCCAGCGTGCGGGCCATGTCGAGCACCGCGCGGACGATCGACCAGCGCTGGGACTCCGGCCGGTGGTCGGCCAGGAACGCGCGGTCGAGCTTCAACGTGGACAACGGGAAGTCCGAGACCGACGACAGCGACGAGTAGCCGGTGCCGAAATCGTCCAAGGCGATGCGCACGCCGAGGTCGCGCAGCGCCTGCAGCGTCGCCTCGGCCGCGGCCGGGTCCTCCATCAGCGCGGTCTCGGTCACCTCGACCGTGAAGCGCCCGGGCGCGATCCCGTGCTCGCCGAGCACGCGCGCGACGTCGTCCACGAAGCCCGGCGCGCTCAGCTGCAGGCGCGACGCGTTGACGCCGACGATCAGCCCCGGCCAGCGCGCGGCCTCCCGCGCCGCCTCGCGCAGCACCCAGCGGCCCAGCTCGGCGATCCGGCCCGTGCGCTCGGCCAGCCCGATGAACTCGTCGGGCATGATCGTGCCGCGCTCGGGGTGGTGCCAGCGCACGAGCGCCTCGGCCGCGTGCAGCGCGCCGTCGCTCAGGCGGACGATCGGCTGGAAGACCAGCGCCAGCTCGTCCTGGGCGATCGCGCGGTCCAGGTCGTTCAACAACGCGACGCGGTCCAGCGCCAGCTCGCGCATCGCGTGCGCGAAGACCTCGTAGCGGCCCTTGCCCGCGAGCTTGGCGCGGTGCATCGCCAGGTCGGCGTCGCGCAGCAGCGCCTCGGCGTCGACGTCGGCCTCGGCGCCCTGGGAGAGCGCGATGCCGATCGACGCCGTCTGGCGGATCGTGTGCCCGGCCAGCGTGCACGGCGCCGCGGCGGCCTCCAGCAGCCGGTCGGCGACCGCCAGCGCCTCCTCGGGGTCGTCGAGGTCCTCGCAGACCACCACGAACTCGTCGGCGCCGAAGCGCGCGAGCGTGTCGTTGGCGCGCAGCGCGCCCTGCAGGCGCGGGCCCAACATCCGCAACAGCTCGTCGCCGCCCTCGTGGCCGTGGCGGTCGTTGACGTCCTTGAAGTCGTCGACGTCGATGAACAACGCGGCGACCGACCGGTGCTCGCGGCGCGCGCGGGTCAGCGCGTGGCGCAGGCGGTCGACCAGCAGCGCGCGGTTGGGCAGGCGCGTGATCGGGTCGTGCAGCGCGCGGTGGCGCAGCTCGCGCTCGGCGGCGTCGCGGCGCACCGCGGCGGTCAGGACGTGGCCCGCGGAGGCCAGGAACGCCAGCTCGCCGTGGTCGAAGCGGCGTGCGCCGACCGCGGCGTGGACGGTCAGCACGGCGAACGGCGCGTCGCCCTCCCCCGCGACGGCGACCGCGACGCCCGCGACCGCGCCGGCGTCGGTCAACGCGCGCGTGGGGAAGCGCAGCTCGGTCTCGGGGTCGTGCAGCTCCAGCGGCCCGACGCCGTCCAGCGCGGCGCGCGCGTGCTCGATCGCCGCCGCGCCGTCCCAGCCGTGGGCGGCCATGACCGCGCCGGAGTCGGCGCCGACGACCGTCGCGAACGGGACGCCGAGCGTCTGGGCGATCGCCCGGACCGCGGCGCCGAGCAGCTCCACCGGGTTGGTGGCCAACGCCAGGCGGCCCAGCTCGGCCAGCGCGGACTCGCGGCGCTGGGCGGCGTCGCGGTCGGTGACGTCGAGCAGCTGCAGGATCGCGTGGTCGACCGCGCCGGAGGCGTCGCGCACGACCGCGCCGGTCAGCGCGACGTGGATCTCGCGGCCGTCGTCGCGGACCATGCGGCCGTCGCGGTGGTAGGCGTCGTTGCCGTCGACCATCACCGAGCGGACCGCGGCCTCGCCGGCCTCGTGGTCGTCGGGATGGCGCCAGTCGCGGATGTCGGCGCCGAGCAGGCGCCGGAGCGTGGTGCCGAGGATCTCGGCGGCGGCCGGGTTGGCCTGCAGGACCTGGCCGCCCGCCGAGATGATGACCATGCCCACGCCGGCGTCGCGGAACATCCGCTCGAAGCGGCGCTCGCTGGTGCGCAGGCGCTCCTCGGCCTCGCGCTGGGCGGTGATGTCGGTGTACTCGGCGAAGAAGCCGGTCGGCATGCCGCGGTCGTGCAGGACGACGGCGTGGACGGTGGTCCAGCAGACCGTGCCGTCGGGCCGCACGAAGCGCTTGTCGTAGACCACCGTGTCGAGCTGGTCGGCCTCGGCGTCGGCGAGGTTCTCGTGGGCGGTCGCGTGGTCGCCGGGGTGCGTGACCTCGATGACCGGGCGGCCGACGAGCTGCTCGGGCGTGCGGCCGATCATCGCGGCGAACGCGCCGTTGACCTGCGTCCAGCGTCCGGAGAGGTCGATGAACGCCTGGCCGAGGAGGCCCTGCTCGAAGCCGGCGTCGAGCTGGCGCTGGGTGCGCTCCAGCGAGTCGAGGATGACGCGCGCGACCGCGCCGACGATCGCGGCGGTCGCGACCGCCGCCACCCACGACGAGACGTAGGTCCCGAACGGGAGCGGGTGGTCCACGCGCAGCGCCTGCAGGCCGAAGGCGACCGCGAGCGCGACGCCGGAGGCCAGCGTGTGGGCGATCCCGACGCGGCGGCCGGCGGCGTAGGCGAACGGCGCGGCCCAGGCCAGCGCGAAGCCCGAGCCCTCGGGCGTGTCGCGGCTGGCGGTGACGAAGGCGACGATGACCGTGGAGGCGACCGCGATCCAGCCGACCTGCGCGAAGCTCAGGCGCTCGCGCCGGGCGTGGATGCCGGCGCCGAGGGCGAAGGCGACGATCCCGCCGGCGGCGACGGGCACGGTGCTGCCGACCAGCGCGCCGCGGGTCAGCGTGATCGCGCCGGCGGCGACCAACATGATCCCGAACGCGGCGGTGAGGCGAGGGGGCGCGGACCGGTGCACCATCAGAAGGAAGCTCGGCCCCGAACCACCGGAACTTGAAGAACCCGCCGCGACCATGTCCGCGTCGGCACCGCGACCGACACCACCCGACCGGGTGTTTCACCCGGCCGCCGGGGTCGCGCGCGAGACGACCACCCATCAGGGTGGATTCCGGTGCCCGCTCACATGGGATCTGGTCAGGACTCCCGCCGGCCTCGGGACGCCGGCAGCCGTGAGCGCGTTCCTTCTCCTCTGGTGGGCCGGGCGATGGCGCCCGGCCCATCGACCCTCGCCTAGCCTGTTCTGCGATGAGCACCGTGGGGCCGCCCGAGCCGCAGCAGTTCTCGCCGATCTCGGCCCTGCACGTCTTCGTGTCGCTGCTCGGCGAGGTCGAGCAGGCCACGCCCGACGCGCCGGGCGCGTTCTACAACCGCCTGGCCGAGGCGGTCTGCCGGCTGGGCCAGATGCCGCGCGCGGTCGTGTTCATGTACGACGACGTCGCGCGCCGCGTGCGCGTCGTCGGCTCGCACGAGGTCGACATCGAGCTGTTCGACGGGCACATCCTGGCGATCGAGTCCGCGCCGATCGCGGGCCGCGCGCTGGACCTCGACACGGTCGTCGAGGGACCGTCGGCCGAGCTGACCGCGCCCTACGACACGCTGCTCGGCATCGACCACCTGGTGGTCGTGCCGCTGGCCGCGGGCGGGCGCGGGTTCGGCGTGATCTTCGCCGACGGGACCGACCGCCACCTGACCGACTCCGAGCGCGAGGTGCTGCGGTCGCTGGGCAAGGTGTGCGCCTTGGCGCTGAGCGCGCGGCTGGCGACCCGCCAGCAGGTCGACGGGCGCCACCTCGCCGACCGCATCGACCTCGCGCGCGACATCCACGAGCGCGTCGTGCAGCGCGTCTTCGGCGTCGTGATGGCCTTGCAGTCCGGCGCGCTGCTGGACGAGGTCGACCAGCGCCGCGCGGCCGCCGAGCTGGGCGCCGCGCTCGACGACCTGCGCGAGGCGATGGCGCGGCCGCTGGCCGCCACGCCCAAGTTGGTGACGTTCACGCTGCGCGAGGAGCTCGACCGCCTGGTCTCGCAGTCCGCGGAGGTCGACGTGCAGTGGCAGGACGACGTCGAGATCCCCGCCCTGTTCGAGCCCGTGACCCAGTCGGTGCTCGCGGAGGCGATCCGCAACGCGCGGCGCCACGCGGCGCCCGGCCGGATCGGGGTCGCGGTGCGCGGCGACGCCGATACGGTGGAGCTGGAGATCACCAACGACGGCGTCGGCCCCGCCCAGCGCGGGGGCGCGGGCATGGGCCTGCGCATCGCCGCCTTCGAAGCCCTACAACATGGGGCATCCTTGACCTTCGGGCCGGACGGCGCCGAGCACTGGCACGTCCGACTCGTCCTCCCACGACCAGAGCACGCCTGATGCAGCAGATGACCGATCGCAACCTCCGAGTCCTCGTCGTCGACGACCACCAGGTGGTCCACTGGGGGCTGCGGCTGATGTTGGGGCGGTTGGACTGGGTCGAGCGCGTGGTGCCGGCGGCCAGCGGCGACCAGGCCGCGGAGTTCGCGCGCCGCTACGAGCCGCACGTCGCGCTCGTCGACCTGTTCGTCGGCGAGGAGTCGGGCACCGAGATCGTGGGGATGATCCGCAGCGCGTCGCCGACGACGCGCGCGCTGCTGTACAGCGGCGCGGGGCGCCTGAGCGCGAAGGCCGCGCGGGCGGCGGGCGCGCACGGGTTCATCACCAAGGAGCGCGACGCGTCCGAGCTGGCCGACGCGATCCGCCGCGTGGGCCGCGGGCTGACGTTCTTCGACGAGGCGACGCCGAGCGGCATGGTCCTGACCGACCGCGAGCGGCAGGTGCTGGAGCGGGTGGCCGGCGGGATGACGAACGCCGAGATCGCGACCGAGCTGCACCTCTCGCCCAACACGGTCAAGCAGCACGCGTCGGGCATGTTCCGCAAGATCGGCGCGCGCAACCGCACCGAGGCCGTGCAGCGCGCGCAGCGGCTCGGGTTGATTTCCTGACAGCTCCCCCCACTCGGGTGCACTGAGCGCCGAATCGATGGTGGCCGGCCGGCCGGGTCGGGAAGGTCCGCTGCGATGCGCTACTCAGCCCTCTTCGCCATGGACGATCCCGAGCCGCTCGTCGGCGCGAGCCTCGCGTGCCCGTCCTGCCTGAGCGAGGCGACGCGCGTCGTGGTCGGCGCCGACCTCGACGGCCGCAGCCACTGCATGGCGTGCGGGACGCGCTGGTCGTTGACGCTGGAGCCCCAGCAGCTGCTGCGCCTGAGCCTCGATCCCCCGGTGACGGCCGACGTGCGCTTCAGCCGCGCGCTGCCGGAGTCGCTGCTGCCGCCGCCGGACTAGTGTCGTGATTCATTCATTCGGTCGCAGCATTCCGGGATGCTCGGCCCCGTCAGGCGGTCGTCGATGACCGCAGGCGACCCCTTGGGTCGTTGAGGATCAGCGACGAGCGCATGGCGGCGGCGAGTGCCCGGAGGCGGCCAGCGAATGAATGAATCACGGCACTAGGCCCCGAGGGCCTCGGAGCGCATGTAGGCGACGAGCAGGCGCGTGATCTGCCGGCGCGTGGCCTCGTAGTGCTCGTGGAAGCGGGCGGCCTCGCGGAAGCTCATCGTGTGGTCCTGCCAGTGGCCGCACGCGCCGCAGCGCAGGGTGAGGTGCACGTGGCCGGTGATGGTCTCCTCGCGCGTGGAGGCGATCGCGAACGCGTCGGCGTCGCACGCGTCGCACGTCACCGGGGCGTCGGGCTCGAGGCGGTCGTGCATCGCCGTGGGGTTCGACGCGGGTGCGCCGCCGCCTGCCCGCGTCTGCGACGCTGCATCGGCGCATGCCGAGCCGGACGACCATCATCGCCATCGCCGCCGTCCTGGCGATCCCGCTGATCTTCGCGGCGCTGGGCGCGACGCGGGCCGCCGGGCTGGTGCTCGGCGTCGTGCTGGTCGTCATCGGCCTCGGCTGGACGCTGCTGGGCTCCCGCACCAGCGATCCGGGCGACGACTAGCGAACGGCCACGGCCGCGAGACCTCGTCGGCCCGCGGTCCCCTGCCGACCCGCTGGTCGGCGTCCAGCTCCAGCACGCCCATCTCCACCATCCGCGCCAGCTCGGCGGCGAGCTCGCGGGCGTCGTCGGGGTCCAGCTCGGCGGTCAGCTCGTCGATGAGGTAGCCGGCCAGCTCGTCGTCTTCGGGGCGAAGCGGATCGGGCATCTCGATGGTCCTCTCGTTCTGCGTGAGATCGATGCCCGTTCTCGCCATAGCTTCTAGGGCGAGAACGGTGCGATGACGGTAGAGGCGACGCCGGACGGAACCGCGAAGCGAGAGCGAGGAGGCGGGTCCTCTCGCTCGCGCGGTTCCGTGCCCGACGCCCCGGAGAAGGACCGTGCGTTCCCGCGCCGATCTCGCACCGCGCGTGGAAGTTCGCTGTGGACAACGGAGAAGTCCCTGCACGTTGCGGGAGATTTCGCGGCGTGTGGACCGTCCTGTGGACAACTCGGCTACCGGATAGCGCTAGCGCTCGCGGGTTGTCCACAGCGCTCCACAGCCCGAACGGCCCGGGGCCGGCGATCCCTCCGGTCGGATGGCTATTGATAGAGCCCGATGGCGACCAGCACCCCACCCCACGCGTCACTCGTCCGGGCCGCGGCGGCCGAGGAGGAGCGCGTCGACCGCGCCCTCCAGCGGCTCGCGCACCGGCGCGACACGCTGGCGGCGGAGCTGAGCGACCTCGAGACGCAGATGGGCGAGCTGCACGAGCGCCGGCGGCTGCTGGCGATGCTCGTCGACGGGCCCGAGGCCGCCGAGGGCCTGGCGGCGTCCGCGTCGGCCGTGCCGTCGCCCCGCGCCGGGGTCACGGCCGTGCGCGGCCGCGAGCTGCGCCGGGTCGCCGCCCGGCTGCTGTGGGAGACGTCGGGCGACGGCGAGGTCCACTACCGCGAGTGGTTCGAGCGGCTGCTGGCCGCCGGATACGCGGTCGGCGGGCGCGATCCCCTGGCGAGCTTTTTGACCAACGTCCGCGACTCCCCCGCCGTCGTGCGCGGCGCGCAGCCCGGCTTCTACCGCCTGGACCCCTCACGACGCGCGGCGCTCGCCGCGCGGATCGACGAGCAGCTCGCGATCGTCGAGGACCTGGAGCGCGCACTGGCCGACGCCCGCGCCCTCGGCGACGACGACCGCGTCGAGACCCTCCGCGCCGAGCGCCGCGCCGCGACCGCCGCCCGCCGGCGCCTGGAGGCGCAGGCCGAGGAGCTGGCGGCGGTGTTCGGGGAGGACGACGGCGGCGCGGCCGCCGGCCTCTAGCCGTTCCGCTCGCGGACCCGCCGAACAGCCGGGTTCGCCGTCGACCCACGCTCCGGGCTGTCGCACCGGAGGTCCGTTCCGCTCAGGGCCCTCCCTGGTCGCCTCTCTTTGCACCAATGCCCTGACCTGCGCTAACGTGCGCAAACCTTGACACACGTGCGTGTTTGGAGCCGTGCCCCAGCGTGGGCCTCCAGCCGGCCGTTCCCACTTCCCGCGCACGCGTTCCTAGACGACTAGCTAGTTCTGCTCGATCAGCGATCCTGCAAACACACCACCTCTGTACGCTCCGCCGACATTGCTCTGAAACGCTGAGCTTCAATCGATCCGCACGGTAGAACGCCGCGTCCCCTTCCGCATCGGTTCGTTCGAGCGTTCGGCCTTGTTCTTGTCTGTGCCTACCGTTGGTCCAACCAGCGCCGCGCGTCGCGGCATTCGCATCGCCGCGCGCCTGCTCGTGATGGCGTATCTGCTGGCGATCGTCGTCGCGATCGTCGCCTACAAGATCGCGTTCCTGGACGCGGTCCTGGCCGACCCGTTCTTCGCGATCTACGGCCTGGTGGTCGTGGGCTACCTGGTGTCGCGCTTCGGCATCGCGTTGCTCTACCGGGCGCCCGCCGGGAGCGCCGCCGAGCTTCCGGCGGTCGCGATCGTCATGCCCGCGTTCAACGAGGAGGCGGCGATCGCCACGTCGCTGCGCTCCCTGCTCGCCGTCGACTACCCGGCCGCCCTGCTGGAGATCGTCGCGGTGAACGACGGCTCGACCGACCGCACCGCCGAGGAGCTGGACGCGGTGGCGGCCGCCGCGGGCGGCCGGATCAACGTCATCCACTTCGCGCGCAATCGCGGCAAGCGCGCGGCGATGGCCGCCGGCATCCGCGCGACCTCGGCGGAGGTCGTCGCCTTCGTGGACTCCGACTCGACGCTGGAGCCCGAGGCGCTCGCGCGGCTCGTGCGGTCCTTCGCCGACCCGGCGGTCGGCGCGGTCTGCGGCCATGCCGACGTGCAGAACGTCTCCGAGTCCTGGCTGACCAAGATGCAGGCCGTCCGCTACTTCGTCGCCTTCCGCATCGTCAAGGCGGCCGAGTCGGTCTTCGGCGCGGTCACGTGCTGCTCGGGCTGCTTCTCGGCCTACCGCCGGACGGCCATCCTTCCGCACCTGGAGTGGTGGGAGAGCCAGCGCTTCCTGGGGCGCCTCTCGACCTTCGGCGACGACCGGTCGCTGACCAACTGCGTGCTGCGCGACTGGAGCGTCGTCTACGACGCCACGGCGGTCTCGCACACGATCGTCCCGACGCGCCTCAAGCAGTTCATCAAGCAGCAGACCCGCTGGAAGCGCTCGTGGACGCGCGAGTCGCTGATCGTCGCGCGGTTCATCTGGCGCAAGCACCCGCTGGCGGCGCTCGCCGTCTACACGGGGATCGTCCTGCCGCTGATCGCGCCGATCACGGTGCTCCGGGCGACCGTCTGGCATCCGCTCGTGGGCGGGCTCGGCATGCCGGTCCTCTACGTCGTCGGCGTCTACGCGATGGCCTTGGTCTACAGCCTCACCTACGCGGTGATGAAGCGCCGCTTCGACGCGCTGTGGCTCTACGGCGTCGCGTTCGTCTTCTTCTACCTCGGCTTCCTCGTGTGGCAGACCTACTACGCGATCCTGACCGCGCGCTCGTCGTCGTGGGGCACGCGACCGGCGACCGCGGGCGCCGCCACGGCGTTCGAGCGCGCCGCGTCCCCGGCCCGGGAGGCCGCCTGATGCGCGCGCCGCTCACCGCGGCGTTCCGCGGCGGCCTGATCTGCCTCTCGGTCGTCCCCTTCGCGCTCGTCGGGCCCGCCGTCCTCAGCGCCTATCGCGCCGCCCATCGCGAGACGCCCGCTGCCGCGACCGCCCGCCCCGCGTCCGCCGCGCGCTGGCCGGCGCCGCGGGACGCGTCCCCCTTCCGTCCACTGAACACGCCCCGACACAACCAGAGGTGAAGATGAAACTCCGCCCCCTGAGCCTGCCCGTGGGCATGGCCAGCCTCGCGCTGCTCGTGCCTGCGGCCGCTCACGCGACCACCGACGTCGTCGCCAACCCGGCCCCCGGCCTGGCCTCCGTCCGCCTGTCCGACGAGGACCAAGCCGGCACGATCAGCGTGCGCGTCACGCCGAGCAGCCCGATCGCCGACGGCGACTTCAGCGCGGTCCTGTTCGACACCAACAACGACGGTGCCGGCGATCGCGCCATCGTCGCGACCCGCGCCGCGGGCACCACGACGGTGACCGTCCTGAGGACCACGCAGAGCACGTCCAGCTGCCAGCAGCTGCGCGGCAGCGGCGCGACGGCCATCTCCGGCGCGACCAAGAACGTCGCATCCGACGGCTCCAGCTACACCGTGACGGTGCCCGTGGCGGCCCTGCCCGGGACGTTCCGGTGGAAGGCGCTGGGCACCGAGCCCGACAGCTGCGGCGGGACCGACGCCGCGATCCTGACCGCCGACGTCACGCTCTCCGGCGCCCACAGCTTCGCCGGCAGCGGCGTCGACACGCCCGACACGACGGCCCCGGCCGCGCCCGCCGGCCTGACGGTCGTCGGCGGCGACAAGACGGCGACGCTCGACTGGGCCGACAACACCGAGGACGACCTCGCCGGCTACCTCGTCTATCGCCGCGTGCAGGGCGGCGCGTTCTCGCTCGTCGCCCAGCCGACGGACTCGGCGCTGACCGACACGGGCCTGCTCAACGGCACGACCTACGAGTACTACGTCCGCGCCAAGGACGCCTCCGGCAACCTCTCGCCGGAGTCGGTGAAGGTCGCCGTCACGCCGGCGGCGCCGGTCCCCCCGGGCGGCGGCACCAACAACGGCGGGACGAACAACGGTGGCACCAACAACGGTGGCACCAACAACGGCGGGGGGACCTCCAAGGTCCCGGCCGCGCCCGGTCGCCCCAAGGTCAAGAAGGTCACGTCCAAGCTCGTCGTCCTGACCTGGGCGTCGCGCAAGGGCGTGTCCAAGTACCGCGTGTTCCGCCGGCTGAAGGGCCACCGCTGGTCGAAGACCGCCCTGGCGGTCGTCAAGCGCACCGGGTACACCGACAAGCACGTCAAGCCCGGCACGACCTACCAGTACCGGATCGTCGGCGTCACGGCCGACGGGAAGGCGACCCAGCCGTCGCCGGCCGTGACCGTGACGACCAAGCGGGCCAAGGCCAAGGCCAAGAAGAAGAGCCACCGCTAGCCCGATGCGCGTGCCGCGGCCGATCGTCGCCATGGCCGGTCTGGTGGCGGGCATCCTCGCGATGCCCGCCACCGGCGTGGCCTGCCCCAAGCCCGGACCGGTGACGGTCCGCCAGCACGCGCTGGGCAGCGTCACGGCGGCGTGGCGGCCGCGCGCCGCGCTTCGCAAGGCCCGGACGTCCTACCGCGTGCTGCGCGGCAAGGCCGTCGTCGGCCAGACGCAGCGCACGTCGATGCTCGTCCGGGGCCTCCCGGGCCGCAAGATCACCATCAAGGTCGGCGTGGTCGGCGCCGGCGGCCGTGCCCCGCGATGCTGGACCGCCCGCCAGGTCCGCGTCGCCCTGCCCGCCACCCTCCCGGCGCCGGCGGACCTGGCCGCCCAGGCGGCCGGAGACACCCGGATCACGCTCTCGTGGCGGCCCGTCGTGGGCGCTCGCGGCTACCGCGTCCTCAAGGACGATCGCCCGGTGGGGCAGACCGCCGGCACGACCCTCGCCGCGTCGGTCACGCCCGGGCGCGGCGCACGGTTCGCGGTCGCCGCCGTCGGCCTTCGCGGTCGTATCGGACCGGCCGCGTCGCTGACCTGGGCCGCGGGCACGCGCCCTCCGGGAGCACCGTCGCAGCTGGCCGCGCCGGTCGTCACCACCCGCCAGGTCCGCCTCTCGTGGGCGGCCGCGCCCGCCGGGACCGCGCCGGTGCGCGCCTATCGGGTCTTCCGCAACGGCCAGGTCGTCGGCCAGTTCACCGGGACCCAGGCCACCGTCGACGGCCTCGGCCAGGACCGTCAGTACGACGTCGCCGTCGCCGCCGTCGACACGCAGGGCGTGCTCGGACCGAGCGCGACCCTCACCTTCCGCACCGCGCTGCCGCCCGCGAGCACCGGCCGGCTGCACGCCTACGTCCTCGCCTCGACCGACGACTCCTTCCGCGACCTCCAGAGCCACTACGACCAGGTCGGCACCGCCTACCCCACCTACTTCAACTGCAGCACGGCCGACATGGGCGCGATCGAGGGCCAGGACGACCCGCTCATCACCCAGTGGATCCGCGACCGCCGGATCGCGCTGATGCCGCGGCTCAACTGCCAGCGGCCCAAGGTCCTCGGCGTCATCCTCACCGACCCGGCCGTCCGCTCGCGCGTGATCAACGACCTCGTGTCGCTCGCCCTGACCTACGACTACGACGGCATCAACCTCGACTTCGAGGCGATGCCGCCGAGCTCGCGCGACGGCTACACCGCGTTCGTCCGGGACCTCGCGACGGCCCTGCACGCCGCCGGCCGCCGGCTGTCCGTCGACGTCTCCCCGAAGTACCGCGACGACCTCACGCACCCGCGCTCGGGCGCGTTCGACTACCCGGCGCTGGCGGACTACGCCGACACGCTGTTCGTCATGGGCTGGGGCCTGCACTGGTCGACGTCCCCGCCCGGGGCGATCGCGCCGGCCGACTGGCTGACCAAGGTCTACACCTACGTGGGCGCGCAGCTCAACGTCCGCAAGTTCGTCATGGGCATGCCGATGTACGGCTTCGACTGGGCGGGCAACGGCGGAGCCGCCAGCCCCGCGACGGCGGTCTCGTACGCCGACGTGCAGGCGCTCCTGGCCAAGTACGGCGTCCAGCCGCACGTCGACCCGACGGCGGCCGAGCTCACGTTCTCCTACACCGACGAGCGCGGCGTGCCGCACCAGGTCTGGTACCAGGACGGCGCGACGCTCGACCAGCGCTTCCACATCGCCCTCGACCGCGGCCTCGGCGGCGTCGGCGTGTGGCGCCTCGGCCAGGAGGACCCGGCCTTCTGGAGCCAACCGACGGTCACGGGCTGATCACGGCATGTCCTCCAACATGATCTCCCGGGCCGTCGTCCCCGCGCCGTCCGTCGCCGGTCCCGCCGTCGCGTCCGGCGGCACGGTCGCCGTCGTCGGCCTCGGCTACGTCGGCCTGCCGACCGCGCTGGCGTTCGCCGCGGCGGGCACGCGCGTCCTCGGCGTCGACGTGTCGCCCCGCCGCCTCGCCGAGATCGCCACCGGCGACGTCGATCTCCTCGCGACCGACCGTGCCCGCCTGGCCACGCACCGCTCCGCCGAGCTGACCTGCGGAAGCGACCCGTCCGTGCTCGCCGAGGCCGAGGCCGTGATCGTCTGCGTCCCCACCCCGACCGATGACCGGCGCCGGCCGGATCTGGGGCCGCTGCGGGCGGCCTGCGAGACGGTGCTGACGCACGTCGTCCCCGGACAGCTGATCGTGCTGACCTCCACGACCTACGTCGGCTGCACGCGCGAGCTGCTCGTCGAGCCGCTCCGGCGGCGGGGCCTGGTGGTCGGCGAGGACGTCTTCGTCGCGTTCGCTCCCGAGCGGATCGACCCCGGCAACGAGCGCCATCCGCAGGAGCGCGTCCCGCGGGTCGTCGGCGGCGCCACGGCCGCCTGCGCGCAGCGCGCGGCGCAGGCGCTCGGCGTGGTCGCGCCGGTCCACCGCGTCACCAGCCCCGAGGCGGCCGAGCTGACCAAGCTGCACGAGAACACGTTCCGCGCCGTCAACATCGCGCTGGCCTACGAGCTGGCCGACATCGCCCGCAGCCACGGCCTCGACGTCGCCGAGGTCGTCGACGCCGCGGCCTCCAAGCCGTTCGGGTTCCTGCCGTTCAGCCCGGGCCCGGGCGTGGGCGGCCACTGCATCCCCTGCGATCCCCACTACCTGCTCCACCCGCTGGCGGCGCGCGGCGTCGAGGCGCCCCTCGTCGCGGCCGCGATGCGCGCGATCGACGCGCGCCCCGAGCGGATGGTCCACCGCGCCCTCGAAGCGGTCACGAGCACCGCGCCGGACCGCCGGGCGCCGCGCATCCTCATCGTCGGCGTGGCCTACAAGTCCGGCGTCGCGGACATCCGCGAGTCGCCCGGCATCGAGATCCTGAACGGCCTGCGCGAACGCGGCGCGAACGTCGCCTATCACGACCCGCTCGTGCCGACGGTGGCGTTGGGCGACGGCGAGACGACGCTGACCTCGGCCGCGCCCACGGCCGCGGAGCACGACCTGATCGTGATCGCGTGCGTGCATCCCGGCACGGTGCCGTTCTGGCTGGACGGGACGACCCCCGTGCTCGACTGCACCTACCGCCACATCGCCCCGAGCGACCCGCGCCGCGTGTCGGTCTGAGGCTCCCCCCTCGCGACGCCCGCTAGCTCAGCCGCGCCGCCAGGCCCGAGGCGCGGGCGGCCGGCCGGTCGATCGCCGCGCGGATGGCGTCCTCGGTGCCCGCGACGATCAGCCGGTCGCGGGCGCGGGTGACCGCGGTGTAGAGCAGCTCGCGGGTGAGGATCCGCGAGGCGCCGGGCGGCAGGATCACCGCGGCGGTGCCGAACTGCGAGCCCTGGGCCTTGTGGACGGTCATGGCGTACATCGTCTCGACCGACCCGAGTTGGTTGGGTCGGGCGGTGCGGTCCTCGAAGGCCGCGACGAGCCGGTCGCCGTCGGCGACGACGACGCCGGTGTCGCCGTTGAACAGGTTGAGGTCGTAGTCGTTGGCGGTGACCAGCAGCGGGCGGCCCGGGTAGTCGCGCAGGCGGCCGCCCGCGGCATCGATCTCGCCGGCCAGCCAGCGCTCGGCGGCGAACGTCCAGGTGCTCACGCCGTAGGGCCCGCGACGGTGCGCGCAGAGCAGCCGGAAGCCGTTGAGGCCCTCGAGCGCGGTGGCGGCGTCGCCGGCGCGGGCGGCGGCGATCACCGCGCGGCCGGTGGCGGTCGCGGCGTCGCGCACGGGCGCCAGGTCGTCCGCGTCCGCGTCCGCCGCGTCGACGGGCAGCCAGACGACGTGCTCGCCGCCGTCGCGCAGCGCGGCGATCGCGGCGTCGGCGTCGGCGCGGCGGATCGCGTCGGCCAGCGCCGCGATCGCGCCGCCGAAGCGGTGCACGCGTTCGAGGACGACGACGCGGTCGGACAGCCGCGGCGCGCCGACGACGTCGCCGAGCACCGCGCCCGCCTCGATCGACGACAGCTGGTGCGGGTCGCCGACGAGCACGAGCCGCGCGTCGTCGCGGACCGCGTCGAGCAACCGCGACATCATGGTCAGCGAGACCATCGAGGTCTCGTCGACGACCACCACGTCGTGCGGCAGCCGGTTGCCCGCGTGGTGCAGGAAGCGGCTGCGCGAGTCGCCGCGCCGGCCCAGCAGCCGGTGCAGCGTCGAGGCCCGCAGGTCCCGCAGTCGCGCGCGGACCGCCTCGTCGACCGGCAGCGCGCCCGCCTCCTCGTGGACGGCCTCGCGCAGCCGAACGGCGGCCTTCGCGGTCGGCGCGGCGAGCGCGACGAGCAGGTCGGGGTCCCGCTCGGCGAGCGCCGCGACCAGGCGCGCGACGAGCGTGGTCTTGCCGGTCCCCGGGCCGCCGGCGATGACCGCCAGGCGCCCGTGCGCGACCGGCACGGCGGCGGTGGCGTCGAGCCGGGCGAGCGCGGCGTCCAAGGTGGGGTCCGCGTCGGCGGGCGCGCCGGCGCGCCGGGCCAGCGCGGCCGCGACCGCGCGCTCCTCGCGCCAGTGGCGATCCAGGTAGAGGTGGTCGCCCTCCAGCCGCAGCGGGCGGTCGTCGGCGTCGCCGACCAGCGGGCAGGCCGCGACCGCCGCGCGCCACGTCGCCGCGTCCGGCCACGGCAGCGCGGCGAGGTCGATCGGCTCCTCCGTGTCGACCGCGACGGTCGCGCGGATCGTCGCGAGATCCACCAGCACATGGCCCAGCCGCGGCGCCCGGGCGGCGAGCGCGAGCGCGAGCAGGATCGCGTCGTCGCCCTCGCAGCCGCCCAGGCGCGCGAGCCGCCGCGCGACGTGGACGTCAGCCGCCGACAGGACGCCCGCGTCGTTGAACGCGCGCAGCGGGCCGGGCGCGTCGCGGGCGAGGCGGACGTCGAAGGGGTCCCGATCGCGCAGCGAGGTCACGCGGCACCACCTCCGAGATCCAGCACATCGCTCAACGCCTCCAACAACCCGTCCGGCGGCCGCCAGGCGAAGACGCCGCAGGGCGCACCGTCCTCGCGCGGCGTGTCGGCGCCGAGCATCCCGCGCAGGAACAGGTAGGCGACGGCGATCGGCGGCGCCGTCGCGCCGGGCGCGCGCCAGCGCAGGTAGCGGCGCAGGGCCACCCCGTACAACAACGCCTGCAGCGCGTAGTGCGAGCGCCGCATCTCCTCGGCCAGCAGCGCCGGGCGGTGGTGGGCGGCGGTCAGCGGCTCGCCCGGCCCCGCCAGCCGGTTGGTCTTGTAGTCGACGACCGCGAACGTGCCGTCGTCCCAGCGCGCGACGAGGTCGATCGTCCCGGTCAGGTAGCCGCGCAGGTCGGCCTTCAACATGGGGTCGCTCAGCCGGTCCGCGTAGCCGGCCAGCGGGTCGCCGGCGGGGACGAACGCCCGCAGCGTCGCGGCGATCGCGCCGAGCGTCAGCGCGCCGGACGGGTCGTCGCCGCCGGCCAGCGGCAGCTCGAACGTCAGCTCGTCGAGGCGGTCGCGCGCGCCGAGGTCGCGCAGCCGCCGCTCCCCCAGCAGCGGTCCCAGCGGCGTCTCGATCGCCCGCGCCAGCCCGTCGGCCAAGATGATGGGGTCGCCGACGTCGACCGGGCGCCGGCGCTGGGCGGCCGCGATCTCCAGCGCGAGGCCGCCGGCGAGGTCCTCGGCCGCGAAGTCCGCCGCCTCCAGCACCGCGTGCACGAACGTGCCGAAGCGCGTGCCCGCCGGGGCGTCGGCCAGCGGGACGACCGGCGACGCGCCGTCGGCACCGTCCGGCGCCTCGGGCAGCGGCGCCTCGGTCGCCGCGTCGTCGGCGCCCGCCGCCTCCTCGACCTCGCTGGCCACCCGCGCCTCGTAGGCGCCCGCGGTGATCGAGCTGTAGGACAACCGCCGCCAGCGCTCGTCCAGCGTGCGGTCGAAGACCGCCGCCTCCAGCTCCGCGGCGACCGGCGCGGCCGCCGACCACCGCGCCTTGGCGTCGACCAGCGACCGCTCCAGCCCGATCGCCTCCGGCGCGCGCGCCGCCAGCGCCGCGAAGCGCTCGCGCGCCTCGGCCGCGGTCTCCTCGGCGCCCGGGCCGCGGCGCTCGTCGGCCGGGCGCGGCTCCAGCACCAGGCGGCCCAGCGCCGACTCGCGGCTGCTGAACGTCGAGGCCCACCACACGACCGCCTGGTGCTTGGCGCGCGTCAGCGCCACGTAGGCCAGCCGCAGCTCCTCGCCGCGCTGCTCGGCGCGGTCCTGCGCCGCGTGCGCCGCGAACGCGGCGTCGCGCGGGTCCAAGGACACGTCGATGGTCCGCGCGTCCCCCCGCGCGGCGTCGTGGTAGATCGCGGGCGCCGGATCGTCGGAGATCCAGAACGGGTCCCACAGGAACGGGCAGTAGACGACGCCGAACTCCAGGCCCTTGGAGCGGTGGATCGTCAGCACCTGCACGGCCTCGGCGTCGGACTCCAGCCGCCGCGCGCGGTCCTCGGCGCCCGCGTCGCGCTCGTCGGCCGCCATCCGCCGTCGCAGCCAGCCGGCCAGCGCGGTGATCCCCAGCCGGCCGTCGACCGCGGCCGCGTGCAGCAGCTCCCCGACATGGCGAAGGTCGGTCAGCTCGCGCTCGCCGCCCAACACGGACAACAACCGCTCGGGCAGGCGCTCGCCCTGCGTGACGTGCTCCATCAGCGTCGCGACGCCCGCCGCGCGCAGCACCGCCGCCCACCCGTGGAGCCGCTGCTGCAACACGTCCCAGTCGTCGTCGGGCGCGTCGGCGATCGCCTCGGTCGACCAGCCCACGAACGCGGTCAGCGCCGCCGCGCGCGCCCGCGCCAACGACTCCGGCCGCTCCAAGGCCTCCAACAACCGCAGCCAGTCGCGCGCCGCCTCGGTCGCGAACACGCTGCCCGCGCCGTTGACGACCGCCGGGACCCCGGCCGCCTCCAGCGCCGCCTTCACCGCCCGCGCCTGGTCGTTCTTGCGCACGAGCACCGCGACGTCGCCGGGCCCGAGCGCGCGGTCGCCCACGCGGGCCCGCGCCGCGAGCAGCCGCGCGACGTCGGCCGCGACGTCGCGCGCCACGTGCTCCCGCGCGCCGACGGCCGACGACCAACCGGTAGGCGTTCGCCGCACGTCCGGGTCGTGGCGCGCGACCACCCGGATCCGCAGCGGCGTCGGCACCGGCGCGCCGTCCAGCCGCGTGGCCTCGTGCTCGGGCGCGGCGACGACCGTGCTGTAGGCGATCTCCGGATGGCCGAGCGTCCGGCCGCCGAACAGCGCGTCGAGCGCCGCGACCAGGCCGCCGTCCGAGCGCCAGTTGACGCCGAGCGTCTCGGAGCGCCGCGCCGCGCGCCGCGCCTCCAGGTAGGCGTACACGTCGGCGCCGCGGAAGGCGTACACCGCCTGCTTGGGGTCGCCGATCAACACCAACGTGGTCCCCGAGCCCTCGCCGAACGCCGTCCGCATGATCGCCCACTGATCGGGGTCGGTGTCCTGGAACTCGTCGACCAGCGCGACGCGGTACCGCGTCCGCAGCCGGGCCGCGACGGCGGGCCCGCCCGGCCCCTCGAGCGTCGCGCGCAGCCGCGTGACGAGGTCGTCGTAGGTCATCAGCGCCAGCGCGCGCTTGCGGCGATCCAGCTCCTCGCGCGCGTCGAGCGCCAGGTCGTGGCGTCGCCGCGCGGCGTCCTCGTGCGGCGGCGAGGCCAACGGCGCCGTCGGGTTGGCGATCGCCGCCCGCACGACCTCGCGCGCCTCGTCGCGGCCGAACTGCGGCGCGTGGTTCAGGAACTCCTTGACGTACAGGTCGTCGACCACGTCGTCGGCGAGGTCGCGCGCGTCCTCGCTGAAGCGGTGGCCGCGATCGACGTCGCCGGCGACGCCCAGCCCGCCGAGCACCTCCTGGCAGAAGCCGTGCGTGGTGGTGATCGTCGCCGCGTCGAAGTCCGCCAGCGCGACCGCGAGCCGGTCGCGGCGCCGCTCGATCTCGACCGGCGTTCCCTCGGCCAGCAGCGCCTCGACGCGATCGGTGGGCGCCGGCCCGCCGTCCAGCACGGTCTCCAGCGCCTGGCGCGCCGCGGTCAGCCGCCCGCGCACGCGGTCGCGCAGCTCGCCGGTCGCCAACCGCGTGAACGTCACCAGCAGCAGCTGCTCCAGCGGGACGCCGTCGGCGACGTAGCGCGTCGCGAGCGCGGCGATGGTGTAGGTCTTGCCGGTCCCCGCGCTGGCCTCCAGCACGGTGACGCCGGTCGGCAGCTCGCCGCAGACGTCGAAGCTCACCGGTCGCGCACCTCCTCCCGCACGTCCGCCCAGAGGCGGTGCGCGTACACGCCCAGCCGCGAGCGGTCGTCGGCCCAGGAGGCCTCCTCCGCGTCCCGCGGCGGCTCGAGGAGCAGCTCCTCGAACGGCACGCGCGCGCCGAGGACCAGCACATGCTCCTCGTCGCGGTCCTCGAAGGCCACGCCGCCGAAGGGCGTCGTCCAGGCCTTGCGCGCCAGCGCCTGGCCCGCCCGGCCGCCGGACGCGTAGGCCGCCGACGTCTCGGCGTAGATCGGCAGCGGCTCGCGCATGCCGCGGTCGTAGAGGTCGAGGAGGACCGCGAGCAAGGCAATGGCATTGTCCCGCCGCTCCTCCGCGGTCGCGTCGGGCAGGAGCGCCGGGACCGTCGCGATCGTCGCGTGCCGCGTCCGCGGCGCTCCCCGGCGCGGACGCCCGACCGTCACCGCGCGAAACGGCCGCTCCGGGTCGGTGGCCGTGAGCGCAAGGACCTGCGCCCACGCGCGCAGGCGGCGGCCCGCGGTGACGCGCGAGAACGTCACCACCCGCACGACGTCGCCGACGAGGCCCGGCACCGTCCCGCCCAGCGTGCGGCCGTCGGGCAGCGCCACGCGGACGTCCAGCGACGCCGGCGCGTCGTCATCGGCCGCGGGCAGCTCCCGGCGCGCCTCGGCGACGACCGCCCGCGCGCGCTCGTCGAGGGCCGCGAGGGCCCGCTCGCCGATCGCGCCCGGCGGGAGGTCGCCGCGGGCGCGCTCGGCGCCCAGCGCGTCGTGGCCGCCGAGGTGCGCGGCGAGCAGGCGGTCGCCGACCCGCCACTGCTCCAGGAAGCCCAGCTCGACCGGCAACGCGTCGGCGGTGTCGCGCGCCTTGCTCGTCGCGCCGACCCCGAGGCGCTGGTCCAGGAACGCGCGCACCGGATGGTCGAGGAAGGCGATCAGGTCCCGGACCTCGATCAGGTCGCCGCGCCGCGGCGGCAGCGGCCCCGCCAGGAACGGCGGCCGCGGCAGGCGCTCGCCGACCAGCGCGCGGGCGCCGAGCAGGCTGATGGGGTCGAACGACCACGGGCCGCCCGCGGCGAAGTTGTCCGGGTCGAACGGCTGCAGCGGGTGGCGGCGCACGACCGCGTCGCGGTCGCCGGTCATGCGACCGACCACGTCGAGCAGCTCGCCCACCGGCACCGCGGGCGCGCGCCGGGCGTTGGTGCGCTCGTCGTTGCCGGTGTAGGTGATGATCAACCGGTCGGTCGCGGCCATCAGCGCGTCGAGCAGGATCTGGCGGTCCTCGGCGCGCGCGTCGCGGTCGCCGACGTGCGGGGCCATCAACAGCAGGTCGTCGCCGTCGCGCGGGGAACGGCGCGGGAAGATCGTGTCGTCGAGCCCCAGCAGGGCGATGACGCGATGCGGGACCGACCGCATCGGCCGCAGCGTGCAGACCGTCAGGTGGCCGGTGCGGAAGTTCGCGCGCGTCGGGCGGCCGGCCAGGCGCGGCTCCAGCAGCGCGGCGACGTCCGCGGCGTCCAGGAGCGCGGCGCTGCCCGCGGCCTCGTCGGCGACCTCGGCCAGCACGCGCGCCAGCTCCGCGCGCTGCCACTGGTCGCGCGGGGCGGGCGCGGTGAGCGCGTCGGCGGCCGCGCCGATCGCCTCGACCCACGCGTCGGCGCTGCGCGGCGCGCCGGCGAAGTCCCGCAGCGTCGCGCCGAGCCGGTCGACGTACTCCGCAAAGCGCCCGGCGAGGTCGATCGCCGCGCTGTCGACGTCGTCCAGCGGCAGCACGCCGGCGATCAGCCGCGGGCCCTCCTCGTCCATCGCGACGCCGGCGAGGAGCCGGTCCAGCGCGGCGTCCCAGGTGCCCTGCCGTACCTCGGCGAGGCCGTAGGGCGCGCGGTGCTCCGCGTCCAGGCCCCAGCGCGCGCCGGTTGCGGCGACCCACTCCTCCAACCGCGACATGTCGTCGGTGCCGATCCGGAAGCGGCGGCGGACCGGCTCGCGGTCGGCGAGGTCGAGCACCTCGGAGGCGGTCACGCGCGCGGCGGTCAGCTCCAGCAGCCGGGCGACGACGCCGAGCACCGGGTTGGTCTCGCGCAGCGCGCGGTCGGCGAGGCGGACGCGCAGGCGCGGACGGTCGTCGGCGCCGTCGTCGTCCTCGTCGCGCTCGATCTCCGCGCCCGCGCCGAACGTCGCCTGGATCAGCGGCGCGAACGTCTCGATGTCGGGGCACATGACGATGACGTCGCGGGGCTCGAGCGTCGGATCGTCCTGGAGGGCGTGGAGGATCGCGTCGTGGAGGACCTCGACCTGGCGGCCGGCGCCGTGGCAGGCGTGGACCTGGAGGGAGGCGTCGCCCCCGGGGTCCGGCGCGGACGCCGGCGCCGGCGCCGGCGCGCGGTCGGCGCGGACGTCGTCCTGGAGGCGCTGGAGCAGCGAGGCGCGCGGCGCGGCGGCCTCGTCGCCTCCGTGGTGCACGTCGACCGGATCGGCGACCGTCGCCAGCGCCATCTGCAGCTCGCGCGCGTCGCGGCCCCAGGAGGCCAGCAGCGGATGGCGCGGCAGGAACGTCCGCGGCAGCCGCGCGCGCGTGCGCTCGGGACCGGAGCGCTCGATCTCCTTCGCCAGCGCGCGCCACGCGGCGTCGGAGGGCTGCAGCAGGAAGAGATGGACGTCGCGCGCGTCGGCCAGCGCGCGCAGCACCTCGAGGTGGCGCGCGGGCAGCGCGGTCAGCCCGAACAGCGCGACGCGCTCGGGCAGGTCGCTGAGGTCCGGGTCGGCCAGCAGGCGGTCGCACGCGCCGGCGAGGCGCTCGGCCGGCCCGGGCGCGGCGATCCGCGCGCGCAGCGCCCGCCACAGCTCGGCCTGCCACGCGTCCTGCGCGGCCAGCGTCCCGGCGGGGTCGGCACCGTCGAGGTCGATCCCGTCGCGCCAGGCCTCCAGCAGCGCCGGGCGGTAGAGCGCGTAGCGGTCGTAGAGCGTCGCGAGGTGCGCGACCGTCCGCAGCCGCCGCGAGCGGTCGCCGCGCTCCGGGTCCAGATGCGCGGCCAGGCGCGCCAGCCACGGCTCGTCCAGGTGCGCGTCGACGACCTCCAGCAGCGGCCAGACCATCCGCTCCGGCTGCCAGGGGTCGACGTCGGCGTCGAAGCCCGACGCGGCCGCCACGACCGCGTCGACCAGGCGCCGCGGCGCCGGGAACGCGACGTTCGCGCACACGCCGTCGGCGCGGTCCTCGGCGCTGACCCCGAGGTGGGACGACAGCCGCTGGGTCAGCCAGCGCTCGACGCCGCGCGTCGGAACCGCCACGACCTCCGGCGCGAACGGGTCGCGCGCGGGCACCGCGAGAACCCCGGCGAGCGCGCCGATCAGGCGATCTGCGCGGTCGGCGCGATGGACGTGCAGCACGGCGCCGCGGAGCATACGCCCTGGACAGATACCGCTCCGTTCCTAGAATGCTCCGCCGTGAGCATCGAGGGGGTCGTCATCGCCGCCATCCATGGTCGGGCGCCGTTGTTGTTCAGCTACGAGGGCGATGAGCTGCCCGAGCGGCTCGGGCATCCGCATGCGCTGTTCCTCACGCCGGAGGGCCGGGCGGAGGTCGACGTCTACCAGGTGTCGGGCTTCACGCGGACGGCGACGCTGCCCGCGTGGCGGACGTTCCGGCTGGACCGGATCGTCACGGCCGAGCGGCTGGAGACGACGTTCGAGCCGGCGCCCGGCTGGGATCCGCTGGGCGAGAAGTACTCGGGCGGCATCGTGGCTATGGTCTGACGGGCCGATGGGCCATCAGATCGACGGACAGCTCGCGCCCTGGGAGGCGGTCGCCGACGCGCACCCCTGGCGCAACCTCCTGGCGGGCAACGGGCTCAGCCGCCAGGTCTGGCCGTCGTTCGCCTACACGTCGCTCTACGAGCGCGCGTGCGAGACCAAGGCCTTGACGAAGAAGGACCGCGCGCTGTTCGAGGCGCGCGGCACCGAGAACTTCGAGTTGGTGTTGTCGGCGCTGGCCACGTCGATCGAGACGCTCGCCGCGCTGGGGCGCGGGACCGACGCGCTGGAGAAGCGCTACGCCAGCGTCCAGGGCGCGCTGGGCCGCGCGGTCCGCGACGTCCACGCGCCGATGTCCGACGTGCCCGAGGAGCGCCGCGCGGCGCTGCGCGCGGCGCTGCTGGAGTACCGCTACGTCTTCACCACGTCCTATGACCTGTTGGTCTACTGGGCCGCGGCGCCGGACTTCGCCGACTTCGCCGACTTCTTCTGGTCGGACGGGCGCAACGCGTTCGACCCGGGCCGGACGCGCGTGTCGCCGACCGTCCCGACGCGGATCGCCTACCTCCACGGCGCGCTGCACCTCGTCGTCGACGGCGCGGGCGTGACCACCAAGCGACGCAGCGGCGAGCAGACGTTGTTGGAGCAGTTCGACGACCAGCCGCCGCCCTCGCGACCGCTGCTGATCACCGAGGGCTCGTCGGCCGACAAGCTCAAGGTCATCGTCAACAACGAGTACCTCAACTTCGCGCTGACGCGGCTCCGCCGCCAGAAGCCGCCGCTCGTGGTCTTCGGCCACGCGCTCGGCCCACAGGACCAGCACTTGGTCGACGCCCTCAACGTCCAGCCCGAGCGACCGATCGCCGTCGGGCTCCTACCGGGCCCGGTCGCCGAGGTCCGTGCCCGCCAGGGCGAGCTGCGCGGCGCGCTCACGGCGCACGAGCTGTACTTCTACGACGCCACGACGCACCCGCTGGGGCGGGTGTAGGGGCGGATCTAGAGGCCCCGCGCCCAGGTCACCGCGCGCCGTTCGAGCGCCGTGACGTAGGCGTCCTTGCCGTCGATGTAGGCCAGACGGTCCCGCGGGTGGCGCGCGACGACCTCGCGCTTGAGCGCCGCGTAGCTCGCCGCCTCGTCGGGATGGGCGCGCAGGAAGTCCCGGACGGCGACGTGGTCGACCTCGTGGTCGCTTCCGGTCCGGCAGACGTGCAGGTGATGCGTGCGAGGCCGCTCGGGCGGCTTGGCGAAGAAGTGGTACCCCGGTGACTCCGGCGCCGGCGCGAACAGGTAGCCCAGCCGCTCCAGCGGCGCGACGTAGAGCTCGCGGGGCTCCATGGTGGCGACGGAGAGCTGCAGGTCGATGATCGGCTTGGCCGCGAGGCCGGGCACGGCGGTCGAGCCGACGTGCTCCAACCGCACGGCCACGTCGCCGAGGGCATCCCCGATGCGGCGCAGCTCCGCGGCGGCCATCGCCGGCCACGCGCTGTCGTACTCGACGATGCGCACGGCCGGGTCGAAGCGGTCGTCCAGCGACGGGTGCCGCCGCAACGGGCCTGACGTCGAACGGCGGTCCGGCTCCTCGGCGCTCATCGCTCTCTGACCGTAGCTCGAACGCCTAGCTCAGCCCGCTGAGCCCGGCGGCGACCGCGAAGCCGAGCACGGTCACCAGGCCCGAGACGTCGCCGCCCTTGCGGACGGCCTCCGGGATCATCGAGTCGATCAACATGACCAACAGCGCGCCGGCGGCGAAGCCGTCGACCCAGGCGTGGACGTTGCCGGTGACGTTGTCGGCGATCGCGTAGCCGGCGACGGTCGCCAGCGCGCAGACGACCGCGACGCCGATCCACAGGCGGCGGATCGCGCCCGGCGAGCGGTGCTCCGCGGCCAGCTCGGTCGATGAGCCGATCGCCTCGGGCAGGTTGGACACGAAGATCGCGACGAGCAGGCCGATCGAGACGCCGTCCCCCGCCGCGATGCCGATGCCGAGCACGAGCTGCTCGGGGATGCCGTCCAGGAACGCGCCGAGCGCGAGCGCGGTGCCGGCGTCGCCGCTGCCACCGCCGCCACTGCGCCGGCCCGCGCCGCGCCGGCCGATCAGGCGGTCGAGGCCGAAGTAGGTGAGCGCGCCGACCGCCAGGCCGAAGGCCATCACGCCGGCGTCGCCGAGCTTCGAGCCCTCCTCGGCGAGGTCGAAGCTGACCGCGCTGATGAGCGCGCCGGCGCCGAACGCGAGCACGAGGCCGACCGCGCGGTCCGGCCACGTCCGCGCCACGCCCAGCAGCGCGCCGATGACCAGCGAGGAGGCGGCCAACGCGCCCCATCCGATCGCCGAGCCCATGATGGGCGGACGATATTGGAGGGGCGCGCCGGCCGGGGGATCGGAGGACGGCTAGGAGGCGGGGACCTCGACGACCGCGATGTTGTTGCCGTCGGGGTCGCGCATCATGAACAGCGTCGGGGCGCCGGGCGCGTCCATGATCGGATCGACGTCGATGCCGCCGATCGCCGTCAGGCGCGCGTGCTCGGCCTTGATGTCGACCGTCTCGACGCCGATCCCGCCGCCGCCGGGCTGGTACGGGCCCATCGGCGGGTTCAGCGCCAGGCGCGCGGTCGAGCCGGGCGGCGCGACCTCGAGCCAGCGGTTCGCGCCGTTCTCGCCGAAGCTGACGTCGGCGCGCACCTCGAAGCCGAGCTTCCCGGTGTAGAACGCGAGGGCCGCGTCCTGGTCGGCGACCGTGAACATCGCGACGCCGAGGTTGTTGAGGGTGGTGGAGGCCTGGGTGGGGTTGCTCATGCCCTCTGGACGGGGCGGGTTGCGAGAACTCATCGGTCCGTCCAGATGAGACCAAGCTGACACTGTGGGGCGGCGGACCGCGCAGCAGGATGGCGCCCGTGCGGAGAACGTTCTTGGCCTTGTCGATGCTGGTCGTGGTCGCCGTCGCGCCGTCGTGGGCGTCCGCCGCGGGCTGGGCGCCGGACCCGGTCGGGTTGGTCGCGCCGGGCCCGACGCTGGTCTTCCCCGCCGGCCTCGCCTTCGGCCCCGGCGGCGCGCTGACCGCCGCGTGGCTGTCGGGCGGCGCGGCGGCGGACCTGGTCGTCGCCGACCGGCCCGCGGGCGGGCCGTGGGGCGCGCCGGCGACGCTCTCGGGCGGCGCGAGCGTGTCGGGCGTGACGCTCGCCACCAACCCGTCGGGCGCCCAGGCGGTCGCGTGGCTGGAGGGCGGGTACGTGCGCGCGGCGACGCGGCCGGCGGGCGGCCCGTGGCAGCCGGTGGCGGTGCCGCTGTCGGGATCCGGGGTCGGCGGGGCGCCGGTGCTGGCGATCGCGCCGAACGGGACGGTCGCGGTCGCGTGGGTGGAGGGCGGCCAGGTGAAGGTCTCGGTCCGCGGGACGGCCGGCGCGTTCTCGTCGCCGACGACGATCGCCGGCGGCACCGACCCGCACGCGCCGGCGATCGCGGCGGGGCCGGCCTCGGACATCCTGCTGGCCTGGGCCGACAGCAGCGGCGCACAGGGCCGGCTGATGACCGCCTACCGCGCGGCGGGCGCGTTCTCGTTCGCGTCGCCGGTGGCCGCGTGGACCGTCACGCCCGCGGCCAACCAGTCCGTCTACTTCAACGTGCCGAAGGTCGTCTTCGACGCCGCGGGCGAGGCGTCGGTCGTGTGGCTGCGAGCGCTCACCGACAGCGCGCAGAACAAGACCCTGACGGTCTGGGAAGGCCGGTGGCGGACCGCGGGCCCGAGCGGGACGTTCCCCGGCGCCATCCCGCACGACTTCGAGGCCAACACGGTGAACAACACGCTGCCGGCGCCGCTGAACGACGGCGCGCTGGTCGCCGACGCGTCGGGGCGGACGTCGTTCGCCTGGCCGACGCTGGCGCAGGGCGCCGGGCTGAGCATGGCGTCGCGAGCCGGCGCCGGGACGGGCTTCGGAGCGACCGCGGCGGTGGGACCGTCGGGCATGGCGCCGCGCCTGACGGCGAGCGCGGTGGGGACGTCGCTGCTGGTGGTCGACGACAAGTCGCTGACCGCGGCGTTCGCGCCCGCCGGAGCGTTGTTGGGGTCCTTCGACGAGGTGTTGTCGCCGACCGCGGCGACCACGCAGAACCGCTCCGTGCCGGCGGGCGATGGCGACGGCGACGCCGCGGTGCTGTGGAGCGCGCGGGACGCGACGAGCGCGGCGCTGCGGCTGTCGGTCTGGGACGCGGGCGCGCCGGAGGCGCGGGACGTGGCGGTGCCCGCTTCGGTCACGGCGGGGGCTTCGGTGGGGATGTCGGTGGCGCCCTGGGACGCGCTGACCGGCGCGAGCGCGACCTGGGACTTCGGGGACGGGAGCCCGGTCGAGGATGGCGCGAGCGTGTCGCACGTGTACGCGGGCGCGGGCGCGCGGACGGTGACGATCACGGTGGTCGACGGGGTCGGGAACGCGACGGTGGTGACGCGGGACGTGGTGGTGTCCCCCACGCCGGCGCCGCCGGCGGGTGGGGGCGGTGGAGGCGGCGGGAGCGGTGCAGGCGGCGGCGGGGGCACGCCCAGCCCGCCCGCGCCGGTCGTCCCGCGGATCACGGGGCTCAAGCTCTCGCCCGCGACGTTCCGGGCCAAGACGGGTACGAAGGTGAGCTACACCATCACCATGCCCGCGACCGTGCGCTTCACCGTCGAGCGCGCCGGGCCCGGCCGCTCGGCCGGCGGGACGTGCGTGAAGCCGACCAAGGCCAACCAGCAGCGCAAGGCGTGCGTGAGGTGGGTGAAGGTCCCGGGCAGCGTCACCCGGACGGTCAAGGCCGGCACCGACCGCTTCACCTTCAAGGCCCGTCTCGGCTCGACGCGCCTGAAGCCGGGCTCCTATCGCCTGGTCGCCACGCCGACCGGCTCCGGGACGCCGGCGCGCAAGGCGTTCAAGATCGTCCGATGACGTCCTTCGACACCCTGATCGGCCACTGGTCCACCGAGTCCACCCACCCCAAGCTCGACGCCGCCGTCACCGGCCACACCACCTTCGAGTGGCTCCCCGGCGATCGGTACCTCATCCAGCGCGCCCACAACGACCACGAGTCGTTCCCCGACTCGATCTCCGTGATCGGCCCGCGGGAGTCGGGCGACAGCCTGTTGATGGAGTACTTCGACTCCCGCGGCGTCCGGCGCACCTACGACATCTCCTGCGACGCCGGCACCCTGCACATCTGGCGCGACGCTCCCGGCTTCGACCAGCGCTACACCGCCGCCCTCGACGACGAGTCCTTCACCGGCCTCTGGCAACTCGCCGAGTCCCCCGGCGCCTGGCACGACGACGTCGCGGTGAGCTACCACCGCATCTTGGAGACGCCCTCCTGAGCGGTGATACCCACCGTCATCCGCCCCTGGGAGCCACGCGACCGCGACGCTGTCCAACCGTTGTTGAAGCTCTTCGTCCCGGACTCCGAGGTCTCCCCCGGGCGACTCCCCGACCCACGCGGCGGTCCAGGACACGCACGTCCTCGGCATGGTCACGCGCACGCTGACCGGCCCCAAGGCCTACCTCGGCCCCCTCATGGCCGACCCCCAATTCGCGACGCCCGCGGCATCGGTCGCACCCTCGTCCACCACGACACCGCCCAAGCCCGCGCTGCTGGCGCCATCCGCCTCGACCTCACCGCCGGCGACCAGAAGATCGCCGGCCGCGCGCTGTACACCTCGCTCGGGTTCCGCGAGCGCGATACGCGGGTCCTTCGCCTGCTGCTGTGAGGACGTGCGCACGCCGCGAGGCGCCCGACTGCCTCTCCACGCGCGCACTGCTCTGGCCCACCCGCGCGCAACCCGCACCGCCCGGCGGATCCGCCAAGCTCGGGGCGATCGCCCTCACGCGGCCCAGAACGACGAAAGCCCCGCGATCTGTAGGGCCTTCGAACAAGAGAGGAGGACGGGGGTCGAACTCGCGACCTTCGGCTTGGGAATGGCCCCTGAGCAGGGGTTTTACGGTTGTGTCCGGAGTTTACGGGGCAGGTGGCATGGGCGCCAGGGGTCACTTTTGCGGGGTCGGGGACACGGTTGGGGACAGGGTTACGATCTCCCCATGGCATCGCCAGTGATCGTGAGTTTCCACGCTGCGGTCGCAGCACGGCTGGCTCCGGATGATCGAGAGCTGTTACGGAACGCGGTTGGCAGCGGACCTGCGACCCGCGACATGCACCGACCTCTGATTCCGGCGACCCGCGCGGCCGAGTGGGCCGATGCCGCCGCGCAGGCCCGCCGGCGGGGCGCGCCAGTCGATACGGGAAGGTCGGCGTGATCGGCAGGCCGGAAAGCGCAGACGAGGCGCTGTGGCCAGCGGCTCACGACGAGCGCTCGTGGGCCCTCTCGATCGGCGACGAGGATCTGCACGCCCTAGCCGAGCAGATCATGGACTTGCCTGGCGCGGTATCGGATATCGACACCGAGGCCAGCTACGCCGATAGCCTCGATCCCTTCATGACAGCCGCCGACCTCGCCGGGCAAATTCTAATCAAGGCCGGTGCGATCAAACGGGACCCAGCCTGGACGGTCGGTCGAGCGAACGAGATGCTGATTGAGTTGATCGGCCTGGGCAGCTGGGTGAACCAGCTCGGCCCACGGTTCGAAGAGACGTAGCGGCTCGTATTAGCAGCCGCGGTGAGCGCCGCGTGGCCCTCCGCTAGAGCGTCAGCACGCGTAACGCAAATGGCCGGGCGTAAGTTCTCCGACGAACTTAGGGATCGTCGTGAGGGCCCGGCGACCCGCGAACAGCAAGTCCCGCGCTTTAGTCGCCAGGTTCGGCTTCTTCGATACCGCATCTGGCGTCGTCGACGGAGAGCGCCGCCGGAGGCCATTCAGGCGGAGCGAGGAGATCGACCCACTCGCGCTGAGGATCGAGGACGGGGTCATGGCCCGAGCGAGCCCCAGGGACTAATCGGTCCGACGATGGCCGTTGGCGGCTGGCGCATCAGCCGGTCTTCGCGGACCTCGCACGTCCGGCTCCAACCGAACACCGCGAGTACGCCGCCGGTCTGGTGTGTTGCCAGTCGCCGAGAAATCGTCGCTCCGCTGGAGGCCTTTTGAGCGTTGATTCCTAGCAAAATATGCGCGCTGTACGGACGTATATTTCGCCCAGGAGCCCACGCTTTCGCGACACGTTTGCCTACCGTGTTCAGGGAAGAAGACAGATCTTTCTAAGAGAATATCCCTGCATATCTGCACCTTGTTGAGATAGTGAACCGCTCGCCCTCGCGTCGCCGTTTGCGTTCTTCGCTCGTAATTCGCTAGTCTTTCTACAACATCAACGAAAGGACGGGCCCGTGGCCCCTCGTTCCAGGACGGCGCATCCGTCCGTTTCCCAGCAGATCGAGCAGATGCTCAAGGCGCGCAGCATTGACTTCGATTTCGAGCCCAACGTCCAAATCGCGGAAATCCGCGACGCCGAGGGCAACCAGGTCCGCCTCACCGAGCATCGAGCCCCTAAGGAGCAGGTCGAGAAGTACGCGGTGGCCATGAAGCACGGCGCCACCTTCCCGGCGATCGTCCTCAATGACCGCCTGGAGCGCATCGATGGCAACACCCGTCTAGAGGCGCGGATCAAGAACGGCGACGAGACGATCGCGGCCTACATCTGCCACGGCCTCACACCTCTCGAGGCCCGGTCGCTGTCGGTCGAGCTGAACCAGTCCAATGGCCTCGCGATGACCGAAGAAGAGATCCGGCGCTTCGTCGACGGAGCTGTCCGCGAGGGCCAGCACGCCGATCTCCGCACGCTGTCGCGTATGACCGGCGTGAAGGACAGCAAGATCGCGCGCTGGGTGGCCGAATCGCAGTTCGGAACGCGCGCCGAGCGCGAGCACATCGACGAGCGCCACGTCAGCGTGCTCGCCCCCAGCACCCGGGCCGCGCTGCAGCCCGCGCGCCTGGCCGCCGTGTTCCGTGGCGCCACCGAGCTTGCCGCCGACGCACGGATGAAGGTCGCCGACGTCAAGAAGCTTGTGGCTAAGGCCAACGCGGCCTCCTCGGAGTCGGAGGCCCTCGCCGTCGTCGACGCCGAGCGCGAGCTGCGCATCGACGAGATCCGTGCGGTCGCTTCCGGGTTCAGTCCCCGTGATGATCGACGCTCGAAGGGCTCGGCCCAGCACCTCGGCGGGCTCGCGCGCTTCGCCGTCGAGGACCTGCTCGACGTCGCACCCGAGAAGCAGTTTGACACCTACACGCGGATGAAGCTGCTGCGTGACCGGCTCGACGAGGTCGTCGCCCGTGCAGAGCGGGAGTGGGACCTCACCCCGCGCGCCGATGCGGGCGACGCCGCCGAGGCCCAAGCGGACGACACCCTCACCGCGCCGGCCACCGCGGCCGTCGCGAGCTAGGAGACGCAACGATGGCTCGCACACCGTCCACCGACGCTCGGGCATTGCATCCGTGCGCGTCACCGCAGATCGAGAGCCGCTTGGAGGCCCGGCACATCGAATTCGCGTTCGAGCCTAACCTTCGTGTTGACGCGATTCGCGACGTCGAGGGCAACCAGGTTCGCCTGACCGAACACCGCGCGCCGAAGGACATGGTCGATCGGTACGCGGAGCAGATGAAGCGCGGCGCTGTGTTCCCCGCGATCGTCGTCAATGACCAGCACGAACTGATCGACGGCAACACGCGCACGGCCGCTGCCCGGCGTAACGACCGCGAGACGATCGCCGCCTACGTATGCCGCGGCGTCTCGGCGCTGGAGGCGCGGTCCCTGTCAGTCGAGCTAAACCAGACCCACGGGCTGTCGATGACCGAAGCGGAGCTGCGGGCCTTCGTGCGCGGCGCCGTGCAGGAGGGTCAGACGCTCGACGCAAAGGCCTACGCCCGTATGACCGGCGTCAAGGCCGCCACGCTGGCGCGCTGGGTCGGAGCGATGCACTGCCGGGTCCGCGCCGACCGCGAAGGGGTCACGCCGGACGTCCTGGAGGACATGTCCGACAGCGTTCTCGCCGCGATCAACGTCGCGAAGCTCCGAAGCGTGTTCGTCGCCATCGCCAGCCTGGCTGCCGATGCCCGCATGCCCACCTCGCAGATCAAGCTGCTCGTCACCCAGGCCAACGCCGCGGCCTCCGAAGATGCCGCCCTGCAGATCGTAGCCAGCGCCCGCGACGCGAGGGCCGACGACATCAAGACGATCGCCGGCGGCTTCCGGCACGCCAAGCGTCGTAGCGCTGGGGCGGCACTCCACATTGGAGGTCTGCTGCGCTTCGATGTCGCCGACCTGCTGGACGTGGCGCCCGAGAAGCAGGGCGAGACCTACCAGCGCCTCAGCACGCTGCGCAGCCGTCTTGACGGCGTGCTGAACCGCGCTCAGCAGGAGTGGGACCTCGACGCGGATCACGACTTCGTCGAGGTGGCCTGAGATGACGCTGACGCACGCAGACAAGGCCATCGACCTCCCGCCCGACAACGCCTCGCGACTGGCGATCTTCGACGCCTTCTATGACGTCGGAAGCTCGAGCACACCGCAATCGCTGACCGAGAATGAGTTGTTCGAGCGCGTCATCGGCCGACTGCGCGTTCTGGTTCCACGTGAGCTGCACCTCGCAGGGGAAGCGACCTACGTGCACAACAAGCTGGAAGCTTGTGCCGAGGCAGGCCTGATCTCAATGGGCTCACTCGACGGCGACGCGATCCTCGCGTTGACCGGGCAGGCGCCGCTGATCCGTTACCCGGACGGAGAGCTCCGGGACTACACCCCCGGCCTTGAGCTCGCCCGAGAGCGGCTCGACGGCGACAATGCTCGCCTCCGCGCCGCCGAGTTCGATGTGCGAGCGCTGATCCCCAGCAGCGCGGATGAACCGAACGGCCCGGAGTTTCAGGCGCTACTGGCATCAATGCGCGAGCACGGATTCCTGCGGCAGTTCTGGATCGCCGCGCTCGCCGACGACGTTGTCATCGACGGTCGCGCCCGCAAACGCGCCGCGGAGATGCTTGGTCTCGAGGTGGAGTACGTCCAGTACCGCTCCGACCGCGACCGCAACGCAGCACGTCGGCGTGACACACCGCTCAACCGGGTGATGCTCGCCATCCAGAGCAACCTGCACCGGCTCGACCCCGAGACCGTCCAGGCAGTCCACGAGGCCGTCGCAAAAGTCACCAAGCGCGTATGGGCGGACACGGCGGCCGACCTGGAGCTGACCGCGGAGTGGCGCCTGGCGGTACCCGCTGAGTACGTGCCGCATTTCGAGGCGCGCAAGGTCGCGTTTCGTCCCGGAGCTGAGCCCAAGATCCAAGTTACGCCGGACGACAAGGTTATGGTGCGGTCGCTGCTGGAGGTGGCGGGTATCCTCCGAAGTGATCGGATCAAGACGTTGAACGAGTTCGTCGCGTTCGAGAAGGCGCGGAGCCCGTACACCGGCGGCAAGAAGGCTGACTTCGCTAGGGCCGACGACCTGATCGCCGGCATCGCCGCGATGCAAGAGGCGCGGCGGGCCGCCAAGCGCAAGATCGACCCTGAATGGGACGACATCCGCGAATGGCTGGTTGCGAGCTTCGACTCCCGATCGACGTAGCAAGCAGGGGACCCGGTGGTTGACCTCGCCGGTCGGCGGCTGCGCGCGACGCCGGGCCCGAAGATATCGTTGCTTCGATGCCGCGACGGTCGTCGAAGTGATCGAGGACATCACCCCCAAGTCCCCTGTCGACAGACTCACCAGGGACTACAGTAAGAAGGAGAAGCAGCGCGAGTTCGACGCTGAGCTGGTCGCTGCAGTCGTGGGCATGAGCCGCGCATTTATCGCCCGTGCCCTCGACCGCCCGGGCACGCGACCGCAGACCTTCACGCTTGCGGAAGTCCTGACCCTGCTCGATGTCGATGGGTTTCAGGAGACATTCATCCCGCGCAGCAAGATCCCCAAGTTCCTCCTAGAGGGCGCACAAGCCCCACCAACCGATCTCCCCGCTCTTAGGCGATCGGAGCGCAAGATCGACGACGTCACCTTGGTCGTCGGCAACGCACTCGAACTGCTGCCGCGACTCGAGCCTGGCTCGATCCAGTGCGTCACGACGTCATCGCCGTACTGGGGGATGCGCGTCTACGAGAACGAACGCAACGTCCGGTGGGCCGACGGCGAAAGCTGCCCGTATGGCTTTGAGCAGACACCGGAAGGGTTCATCCGCCACACCATCGAGCTGCTCGTCCTGCTTAAGCCCGCGATTGCCCAGCACGGCTCGGTGTGGTGGAACATCATGGACACCTACAACACGCGCACCCCGATCCGCGGCAACGCGCGTGAACGCCTTGACGAGATGTCGGCCAAGCCGGGCAGCCGTCGCGGCTGGACCGAACACGGCGCCGTGCGCCACAGCGCCGGCCACATGTACCTAGACGACACGGAGCTGAGCTCTATCCCATCGCGCATCGCCGAGCGCGCATCGCGTGCCGGCTACAAGCTCAAGAGCTTCATCACCTGGCGGAAGGACACGTCGACGCCGGAGCCGGTCAAGAGCCGGGTGTCGCGACAGGCCGAATACGTCCTCCATCTATCAGTCGACCGCACGCCGTATTTCAACAAAGCTGCCTGGAAGGATCTCGACCCGCGACTCGGAGGACCCAATACGAACTTCGAGTCTGCCAAACGCCCTACAGACGTGTGGTGTCTGCCGACCTCAAACGGGAAGAACGGCCACGGCGCGGAGTTCTCGCTACCGCTCGCAGGTCGCTGCATCGCCCTGACGTCAAAGCCCGGAGACCTCGTGCTCGACCCATTCGTCGGCTCGGGCACCAGCGCAGTCGCAGCTGTCGAGCTCGAACGACGGTTTATCGGCTACGACATCAACGAACCCTACGTCGATGTAGCAGAGCGACGAGTGAAGGCCGCACTGCGTACTCAACTGAAGCTCGACGAGAAGCCAAGCGTCAGCGAGATCGTGCCACGACCGGCCGTCGGGGACGACTGAGTTCAACGACCCGCAACGGCCGAAGGAGCCCGACCCTATCCGAGCGGTCGTCATCACCCGCGCCATGGAGTTCGCTGGCTCTCGGGACCTGGCCGCGAAGGCGCTCAGCTCGCACGCTGTGGTGCTGCGTTGCGGTCGAGAGGGCATCGGGGGAGGAGAGGTTGGTGGCGGCGCGGCCGCTGGTGCCGTGTCTCGGCCCCGTGTCGGGACTCGTGTCTCCGTGACATGGGTTGGGCTGCCGCCCGGCTTGTGGTTGGTGGGTTGTGGCGCCTCGGGCGTGCTTGACCACCCGCTCACACCATGTACTTCGTAGCGATGGCGAGAGCGGGTGGTCAAGCCCGTCCGAGGCTGAGGTTGTTGGTGGGGTTGCCGGGCGGCAGCCCGGTGGGGTCTTCAGGTGCCGGAAGGTGGGTCGTATTGCGCCTTGGTGGTCATGGAGCCTGGGGAGTTGGTGTGGAGGGCGCGGCATGGGTCGCGGGAGGCCGCGCGGGATCGGGAGTTCGTGAAGTGGATCGATCGGTTCCGGTACACGAGCGTCGCGCTGCTGGCGATGCGGTTCGGCATCGCGGTGCAGAACGTGAGGGTGCGGCTCAAGCGATTGGAGGCCAGCGGGTTGGTGCGCTTGGAGCGGCGGTCGGTGGTGGAGCCGTGGATCGTGTCGTTGACGCCGGCGGGTGCGAAGGCGATCGGGCATCGGCCGAGACGGGCGCCGAAAGCGGAGCTGCATCAGACGCATGGGCTGGCGATCGGGTGGCTGTGCGCGCTCGTCGAGACGAGCGCGAGGTACGCCGGCGCGCAAGTGCCCACGGAGCAGGAGGCGCGAGCGCTGGAAGGTGAGCGGCAGCGGCTTGGTGAGGCGCCGAGGTACAGCGTGCGACTAGACGGTGCGCCGCGGGGTCAGCAGACGCGGTGGCCGGATCTTCTGCTGGAGCGGGGCGTCAAGGTGTCGGCGTTGGAGATCGAGTTCACGCAGAAGACGGACGAGCGTCTGGAGCGGATCATCGACGCCTATGCCTACAGCGACTTCGCGCTGGTGACCTACCTCACGGCCGATCCGGACTTGGCGGCGAAGCTGACCAAGATGATTGGCTTGCCGCGCGTCCCGGAGGTTCGGGTGCGGCCGTGGCTGCGGCTGGACGACGCGGAGCGGGCGAAGGTGCGGGCGGCGGTGGACGCCGCCCGCGCGTCCTTCGTCTAGACCTGGGCCAGGAGCCGGTCGAGGGTGATGGCGGCTTCGCGGTCGCGGTCGACGACCGCCTGGTCCCAGGTCTCCTGCGACACGCGGTCGATGTTGGTGTGGCCGAGGTCGTAGCGCCGGCGGTGGAGCTGCTCGATGAAGCCGGCGGTGAACGGGACGTCGACGGCCACGGGTTCGTCGGGGCGGCGCCAGCCGATCGCGTCGAGGACGGCGAAGGCGTCGCGGTAGATGACCGAGAGCGCATGCTGCGCCTCGGGACCGAATTCGAGGATCTCCTCGAAGTAGTAGTGGTTGGCCTCCAGGACCGTGAGGGTCTGGCGGCGGAGGACGTCGGCCGTGGACGGGTCGACGGCGACCAGGCAGGCGCTATTACGCTGCTGGGTGCTCATGGAGGTTCTGTCTCCTTGGGCCGTGCCCCCGGCCGTTCCAGCGGCGCGGGGGCGATTTGTTAAGGATGTTGCTCTACTGGTTGAGGATACTGCGGGGTCCGGCGGACTGGCAAGCCGTCAGCCAGGCTTCGAGGGCGCTGCGGTGGAAGCGGCGGTAGCGGCCGACGGGAATCGACGGCAGCGGGTTGTGCTGGTGGCGGGTGTACTCGTAGACGCTGGATCGAGGGATCGAGAGGAGTTCGGCGACGTCGTCGGCGGTGAGGAGCGGTTCGGCGAGGGCAACACTGGTGGGTGCGGTCAACGCGGGTGGGTGCGGTCATAGGCGTGAGGGCGCGGGCCGGGTCGTGCTCCGGCACGTCAGCCGGCGATCGGGGCGTCGTCCATCAGCGCGGGCGTCCAGGTGCCGGAGGAGGCTTCGTCGTTTGCGAGCCGGACCGCTTTCGCCACAAGCTCCGCGTCTTCCGGGCGCGGCGCGAAGTGCAGGTTGCGCGTCGTCGTCTCGATGTCGGCGTGGCCCATCCACTCCTTCACGCGCACGATGTCGGCGACGGCGATCATGCGGGTGCCGAACGTGTGGCGGAGGTCGTGGAAGCGGAGCGCCTTGATGCCTGCGAGCTGCTGGGCCACGGTGTAGCGGCGGCGGAGTGCGGAGACGTCGAGGAAGTGGCCGGTCTCGCCGGGGGAAGACGAGGTCTTCTTCGCCGGTCCAGAGCGGTCGGGTCGACAGGCGGGCGAGCGCTTGGGCGACCTCGGGGGCGAGCGGCACGGCGCGGGCTTTCCCGACTTCGGCACGGTCAGCGCGCCGTACGAGTGCGCGCGGCGAATGCGGATCACCCGAGGCGGGGAAGTCGACATCCCGTCAGCGGAGAGCGATCAGCTCGCCGCGTCGTAGGCCGGTCAAGGCGGCGGTGAGGAAGATCGCGGCGTCTTGCTCGGAAGGCGAAGCGGGGACGGCCGCGAGGACTTCTTCGGGTGGGTAGGCCTCGAAGTCGACGCGCGGTCGCTCGCGGAGGGGGTTCGACTTCGAGAACCGGGCTGAGTGGGAGGCCCCAGGTTTTCTTGGCCCGCTTGCAGATGCCGCGGAGTTCCGTCGGAAGCTTGTTCTTGGTGCGGACCGAGAGGCGGCCGGGCAGGCCGGAGCGCCGGCGCTCGATGTCGCGGGTGGTCACGGGCTCCAACGGCATCTCGTCGAAGGCCGGCAGAAGGTGCGCCCGTACCTCGGAGCGGCGGCCGCGCATCGTGCCCGGCGAGCAGCCGCGCTCCTCGGCGGAGCAGCGACGCCATCCGAAACAGGCGTCGGCGACGGGTCGCGTTGGTACGGACCATCCCCGCCAAAGTGCCGGCGCGGGCCTGGTCCCGGACATCGCGCAGCCACGCCTCAGCCGTCCGCTCGGCGAAGAAGCCGCAAGCCGGTCTCCCCGCTCCGTCCACGCCGGCCCGATCTTCGCTGGACCTGACGCCCGTCCGGCAGCCGATATTTCGCGTACCAAACCGGACCTGAGCGCTCGCCTTCGCGCCGGAAGACGCGGCCGCTGACTTCGCGGAAATCACCCATCGCGCGCATGAACCACTGCTCCAGAGAGCGCGACCAAGCCGAAAGTCCGGCAACTCCAGGGACTCTCGAAAAGCGGGCGACGGGGGTCGAACCCACGACCTTCGGCTTGAGAAATCTGATGGACGTGTCTGGTACGCGACAGACCCACAGATTCATTGCAATCAAAGGGCTTAGTGGGCCTTGTTAACCTCCCCAGTGTGTGGGATGTTCGGTGGGATGAGCTTCCGGTTTACGGATAACAAGGTCTGAGGCGTGGCGACGCTGCGCGTCAAGGACCAGGGCGCGGGACCGCGGATCTATGCCCGTTGGCGTGACGGCTCGCGGTATGTCGAGCGCCTGCTCGGGCCGGGTTGGCTGGTGCGCGTTGACGATGCCGGGGCCAAGCCGAACGGGAAGACGATCGGCGACTGGCGCGAGCGGCGCGGCCGCCCGGCCGAGGGCTTCCTCACGGTCGATGCCGCGACGCAGGCGGTCCCGGCCGCCATCGAGGCATGGCGCGAGACGTCCGAGCTGGACGAGACGCAGGCGACGGCCACTCGGCTCCGCGCGCAAAGCGCTCGCGCTGGAGCAGCAGGCGCGACTGCTCGAAGGCGATCGCGTCGTCACCTTCGGCCAGGCGGCGGAAGCCTGGTACTCGCACCGGCGCGACGTGAAGCGGATCAAGGCGTCGAGCCTCCGTGACTACCGGTCAGCGCTCGACGGGCGCATCCTCCCCGCGCTCGGCCCGATGCGGCTGGTCGACGTCGGGGTCGGCGCGCTCACGAACTTCCGCGATGACTTGGCCGCTCTCCGCGACGAGGACGACGAGCCCGAGCTGTCGCCCCGGACCATCAACAAGCAGTTGACGATCATCGGCGGCATCCTCGGCCACGCCTGCCGCCCCGCCGACGCCGGAGGCTCGGCCTCCCTGCGAACCGGCATCGCACGTCGACAAGCTCGGCGAGGAGCGCGACGACTCGACGGACTACCTGATGCCCGCGGAGATCATCGCCGTCGCGGCGGCCATGCGCCGCGGAGCGCACCGCGACACGGACGGCGTCATGCCCGCGGGCGGCGCGTTCGCGAAGGACGTCCACCGCCTGGCGCGCGAGGCCGACGACGTGCGCGACGCGGCGGCGGTCCTCGTTTCCGGCTTCGCCGGGCTGCGGCGCGGCGAGATCGTCGGCCTCCGCTGGGGCGACGTGTCGTTGATGGACGCCCGCATCGACGTCCGCCGCGCGGTCGTGCTCGGCAAGGAGGTCACGCCGAAGAGCGGCAAGGCCCGGACCGTGCCGATGGCGCGACAGGTCGCCCAGGCGCTTGCCGACCTCGACGCTGCGCGGCGCGCACACGCCTCCGCTGCCGGATTCCCTCCGGCGCTCCGCGACGCCGATCCCGTCTTTGGCACCACTGCGGGCGACACGCTCGACGCTTCCGCGCTGACCAGGCGCTACAAGAAGGCGTGCGAGGCGATCGGGATGCGCGTCGTGCGCTGGCACGGGCTACGGCACAGCTTCGTGACCGCCGCGCGCGAGGGCTTCGGTGCCGATCGCGTCCAGCAGATGGCCGGGCACGAGGACGCGCGGACGGCGCAGAGGTACGCGCACGCGCGAAGCGCGGCCGACGACGCCGACCGGCTGACGGCAGCGCTGGAAGCGCAGCTGCCCACGGTCGCTGTCGAGGACGGGGCCCGATGAGGCGCGGGCATGGCACCGAGAGGGGCGATCACGGATCGTCTCGCCGAGCGGTCGTCTGCGTGCGTAACGGCGCTGAGGCCCGAGCCGTGCGACCTCGGCGCCCGCGGAGCTCGGCAGCGGTCGCGCCGCCTCGACGCCTTCCCCCTCGGTGCCCCTTCGTCGCGCCGAAGGGCGCTCGCTGAGGGTTGCTCCGCCGATCACCCATGCGAGGGACCACCAAGCAGCACCAACTACATAAATCGCCCCCGCGCCGCGCGAACGGCCGGGGGCATGGCCCAAGGAGCTAGCACTCCATGAGCAGCAAGCAGCGTAACGACGTGCGCGTCGTGCACGTCGACGCCTCCCAGCGGGCAACCCTGCGTCACCAGACGCTGGAGATCCTTGAACTCGAACACCACCGGTTCGACGCCTTCGCCGACCGGACCCCGGCGGAGCAGATGGCCGCAGCGGAGATCTTCCGTGACGCCTTCGACGTCTTGGACGCCACCGGCTGGGACGCCGGTGACTCCGAGTCGCCTGGCGACGTCCCGCTCACGGCAGGTCACGTCGAGCTGCTGAAGGCGCGCCGCTGCGACCTGGTGCTCGCCATCGCTGATCGGCTGGTTGAGCGCGATCAGCTCCCCGCGCCCGCCGAGATCGCCGCCCTCCACACAGCGAACCTCTTGGACCGCGCCGTGATCCGCGACCTGGCCGAGGTCATCGCACGCTTCCACGGCGCCGAGCGCCCCAGCCTGTGATCGACGCGACCCGGCGGTTCGCCGACAACGTCCGTGCGCGACGCAAGGCGCTAGAGCTGACGCAGGAAGCGGCGGCTCTCAGCGTTCAGATGGACATGTCCTACTGGAGCCGCATCGAGCGCGCGAAAGTCGATCCCGGCGTGCGGACGGTCGCGCGCATCGTGACGGCGCTCGAGACGACGCCAGCCGCGCTGATGGCTGACGTGGTCATTGACCCCGGCGACGCCCGAGCCGATCGCCGCGACCTGCCGCAATCCCGCTCGTCCATTGCCGCCACTCCCGCGACCCGATGCAACCCCTTGACGTGATCGTCCCGCCACCTCTGCCCCTCGCCGTCGACCCGTCTTGCCGACAGATCGGCCGTCATCTACTTCCCCACCAACTTCTTCTCTTCCTGCGCTCCTGCGCACACGACGCCGCCCCGCACCGCACTCCCTCCCATCAACCTCATCGCTGTTGTCCTCTCCCCTTCCACACCACCTGTCCCGCCCTTCGTCCCTCCACTCACGTAGCCCGCTGCGCCCGCCTTGCTGGCTTTCAACCGAAGTGCTTCCGACCACCCGCACACCCCCGGTCTGTGCTCTCATCATGTGTGCGGGTGGTCGGAAGCGCTGAAGGGCCGAAATGCCTGCAAGGCGGGCGCAGCGGGCGTGAACCCTCGATCCACGGTCAAGTCCACCGTCAGATCAACCGCCAACGGCGAACAGCCTTGCCAGGCGACGTGCTCCCTGCCCCGAGTGTGACCTGTCCGACTGCTTGAAGAGACTCACCGCCATGAGGCCTACGCAGTTTTACGAGACGACGATCTACAACCGGGATCGTGCCGGGCAGTCGTTCTCGTTCGTCACCATCCCCGCACGGAGCTTTCCGGACGGACAGACCCCAGAGATTGAACAGGTGGCGAGCGCTCTCGGGGCGTTCTTCATGGAAGACGGACCGCGCGCGTTCCGGCGCAACCTGCGACCTTGGGGTCTCCCGTTCTTGATCGACGGTGCACTCGGACGCAGGCAATCGTTCCGGTTCTACTTCGACCCCGATGTTCCCTTCGGGGAGAAGATCGGACCGTCTCGCTTTGCCGAGTACCTGGCATTCGAGGCGATCATCCCCTTCGAGTCCTCGCCACTCGGCGCTAAGGCGCTGGCTTCCCTAATAGGCGCAACGACAGGCACGACAGGCGCAGCGCTGGGATATGCGGCGACGGGCGAACCCCTCGTGCTCGTGACGGTGCCCGCAGGCATCGTCATCGCAGGTGTCGCCCTCGGGATAGGGGTTGGTACCGCGACCGGGTTAGCAGAAGGAATCCACCACCGCATCACGCGATTGATGGGGGTGCCTGATCTCCCGCAGCCTCCAGAGTCGGCGCCAGGCCACGACGACTGACGGAAGCCTGCATCCCGCATGGACCGAGCGACGTCGGTCTCAGGCGCCAAGCACGAAGCTGACTTGCTCCGCTCGCAGCATCGCGAACGGGTTGATGCACCGAACCCCCAGCGCGTTGCACGCGTCCGGGATTTTGATGCGCTTCTGGCTGTTCGGCGCCGCAATCTCGTGGGTCACGACGACATGCCCTTGGGCGTGAGCGTGAGCAACCAGGTAGTAGTCCGCCGATGCAAGGAACTCGTTCCGCGCGGCGCCTGTGTATTGGCTCGCGCCCATCGCCCAGCCGCTGAGCACGCGCGCGCTGGTGATTACTCCGTCATCAGGCTCGAAAAAGAAGGCCGTGCGCGCCGACGCCCAGCCCACCAGCTCGTCCCCGCCTGCCTTTAGCTCGTCACCGACCTTGACCACACTGGCCACCCGGCCAGCAGCGTTCGCGACGTCCAGCCAATCCCAGAATGCGGGACAGAAGTCAAAGCCGTAGTGCTGGTTCTTGGCCTGCATGAACACGTTGGAGTCCAGGAGGTACATCAAGACACCTCCAACGCCTGGCCGAGCTTCTCGAAGGTTTCGGTCTTTCTGAGGCCGAGAAGGCGAAACGCGTCGCGGTACAACGTCCGTCCTTCCAGGGTGCTGGCGATGATTGCTCGGGAGAAGCGCCGGCTAGCACGTAGCGGCTGGGTGTTATAGAAGTCGCCGCCCTTACCCTCCTGACCCACGATCTCCATGACGCGATCCAACTCCGCCTTGTAAGCGTCGCGGTAGGCATCCCAGGTCAAGAAACCCGCGTCATAAGCACGCCGCAAGATGACGAGGGTGCTGACCTTGTACTCGCGCGCAAGCCGCTGGAGTTCGCCGTCGAGCGCTACCCGGGGATTGAACCGCTCCTGAAAGCTCCGGACCGGGACCAGCACCTCCGCCGCCACGGAGTCGCACCAGCGCTCCGTCTCGTTGCTCTCGTTGGGACGGTCGAGTCGCGGATTGGAAACCGCAGACTGACCGAGCCACACATGCGCGACCTCGTGAGCAAGGGTGAAGATCTGAGCGGCCTTGGTGTCGACGCCGTTGATGAAGATCAACGGCGCGATGTCGTCGACAAGCGCGAAGCCTCGGAACTCCGCCGGATCGAGCTTGCGGTGCGTGTTCGCACCGACGATCCCACTGACCATGACCAGAATCCCGATGTTCTCGGTCAAGTCGATCAGGGCACGCAGCGCCTCCGTCCACGTGGGGTGACTGCGTCGCTGCTCGACCTGGAATCCCAGCGCTGCGCGGATGCTGTCGGCAACGACAACCGGATCGCTTCCCAGACCCACAGACCCGACGAAGGCACGGGGATCTTCGCCTACGCTCAGCGCGTAATCCCGGTACCAGTCCTGCCGCTGTTCACATAGGAAGACCGCGTCCAGCAGGTCCGCCGAAGGCTCTCGTACGCCAGCGTCCCCGAAGGTCCGATAGTCCGGGACGGGCAACTCGTCACGGGGCGGCGTCGGGAGCAGGAGCATCCCAACCGGTGTGTGCGTGCGCTGGGCAAAGCTCTCCAGCTGGCGAAGCGTCGGCCCAGGCCCATCGCGTCCAACCCATTTGTCGAACCTCGGGAAGTGACGCAGGATTTCCTCGCGGTCAAGCCCAGACCGCGCGGTTGCCCACTCCAGAACCTCAGGCTCTATGTCGACCCGGACGGTCACGTTCATTCATTCTCGACCATCAAGCGGTCGTCTGCTGACCATGCACACCGAAGTGGCACGCCGCCGGGAGGTTCGTGCCGTTCCTCGCGCAATCCTGCCGCCGTCGGTGGGATGAACTAGTGGGATGAGCGTCGATAGATCGGTTCCGTCCCGGCGCCCGGAACGACGAAAGCCCTGGGATTCCAGGGCTTTCGTTCTAAGCGGGCGACGGGGGTCGAACCCGCGACCTTCGGCTTGGGAAGCCGACGCTCTGCCAACTGAGCTACACCCGCGCGGGTGGGGAAAGTCTAGCGGAGGGATGATGGAGGTGGAACGGTCGCCGGAGGGGCGACCGGATTACCCTGTGGGCCGTGACCGAGAAGCGTCAGCGGGGTTTGGTGCCGATCGTCGTCGGGGTTTTGGCGCTGGCGTTGGTCGGGTTGCTCGTGTACGGGGTCGTGCACGGTGGGGATGACACGTCGTTGGACGATGCGGTCAAGAAGGGCGAGCTGCCGGTCGCGCCGGGTCGGACGCTGGAGCGGCCGCTGTTGGACGGCAGCGGCCAGAAGTCGCTGGCCGACTACAGCGGCAAGGTCGTCGTCCTGAACTTCTGGGCGTCGTGGTGTGAGCCGTGCATCGACGAGGCGTCGGTGCTGGAGAAGGCGCAGAAGGCGCTCACCGCGTCCGGGGACGGCACGGTCTTCGGCGCGACCTACCAGGACGTCTCCGACAAGTCCGTGCAGTTCGAGCGCGAGCACGGGATCACGTACCCGTCGGTGCGCGACATGGAGACCAAGCTGGCCCAGAAGTACGGGACCTCCAAGCTCCCGGAGACCTTCGTCCTGGACCGCAAGGGCCGGATCGTCGCGATCTCGCGCGGCCAGATCTCGCAGAAGTTCCTCGACAGCGCGATCGAGAAGGCGAAGGCGTCGGCATGATCCGCAAGCTGGCGACGCTCCTGGCAGCGCTGCTGCTCGCCGCGCTGCCCATCGCGACGACGGCGGCCACCGCCACCGCCGCCACCCCCAAGACCTCCGTCACCGACGTCGAGGACGAGGTCATGTGCGTCGCCTGCGGCGTCCCGCTCGACATCGCCGAGTCGCCCCAGGCCGCCCAGGAGCGGTCCTACATCCGCCAGCTCGTCGCCCAGGGCAAGACCAAGCAGGAGATCAAGGACGAGCTCGTCGCCCAGTACGGCGACCGCGTCCTCGCGCTCCCGAAGGACAAGGGCTTTGGCGCCGCCGCGTACCTCGTCCCGATCGCGATCGTCGTGATCGCGCTCGCCGCCGGCCTCTACTTCGTGCCGAAGTGGCGCAAGAAGCGCGGCGGGGCCGGCGACGATCTCGACCAAGGCCCGGCCCTGACCGACGCGGACGCGCGCCGCTTGGAGGAAGATCTCGCTCGCTACGAGGTCTAGCTCCCTGATGATCATCGCCGCCGGACAGGTCGACACCACGGTCTTCGCCGCCTTCGCGGTCGGCTTCGTGTCGTTCATCTCCCCCTGCGTCCTGCCGCTCGTGCCCGGCTACCTCTCCGCCATCTCCGGGGTGAGCCTCGAGGAGATCCGCGGCCAGGAGCGCCCGCTGGGCAAGATCCTCGGCCCGGCGATCATCTTCTGCCTGTCGTTCACGGTGATGTTCGTCGCGCTGGGCATGAGCGCGACCGGCATCGGCTCCACGCTGCACGACCACCAGACGACGCTGAACCGCATCGCCGGCTGGCTGATCGTCGTGCTCGGCGTCTTCTTCGTCTGCACGCTGTTCGTCCCGCGCCTGAACCGCGAGTGGCGCCCCGAGGCGCTGATCACCCGCGCCGGCGCCGGCGGGCCGGTCATCGCAGGCCTGGCCTTCGCGGTCGCGTGGACGCCGTGCGTCGGCCCGACGCTCGCGTCGATCCTGGCCGCCGCCTCCACGTCCGACACCGTCGGCAAGGGCGGGCTGCTGCTGGCCTTCTACAGCCTCGGCCTGGCGATCCCGTTCCTGGTCACCGCCGTCGCCTTCGACCGCGCCACCTCCGCGTTCCGCTGGCTGCGCGACCGCCACGTCCTGGTGACCGCGGTCTCCGGCGCGATCCTCATCGCGATGGGCGTGCTGATCCTCAGCGGCGAGCTGACGGTCCTGAACTCCAAGGCCCAGGCGGCGCTGTCGCACCTGGGCCTGGACTTCATCTACAACCTGTAGCGGCGCCGGGCGCTACATCTCCTCGGGCGCCGAGACGCCGAGGAGATCCAGCGCCCGCGCGATCGTCCGCCGCGTCACGACGCACAGCGCGATCCGGAACGTCTCCAGCTCCTCGGGCTCCACGCCCACGACCTGGCAGTCGCGGTAGAAGGCCGAGAACGCCTGCGACAGCTCCAGCGCGTAGGCGGCCACGCGATGGACCGCGCGGCGGTCGGCGGCCTCGGTCGCCTCGGCCGGCCACGCCAGCAGCTTGGCGATCAGCGCGCGCTCGCTCGGATGCAGCGACAGGCCCGCCGCCGGGAAGCCCTCGGCCAGCGCGTCCGCGACCCGCTCGACGCCCGCCTTGCGCAGCACCGCGCTGATCCGCGCGTGGGCGTACTGCACGTAGTAGACGGGGTTGTCGCTGGTCTCGGACTTCGCCAGCTCCAGGTCGACCTCGATCGTCGTGTCGTGCGAGCG
>NZ_DASRZV010000007.1:0-28402 GCF_035685985.1 Baekduia sp. | reverse complement strand
GATCTCGCTGGCCGGCGCGAGCGGCTGGCCGCACGCGTCCTTCGCCTTCTTGCGGGTGGTGCAGTAGTACCGCGGCAGTCCCTTCTTGCCGGACTTCTGGCCGTGCATCCGCCCGTCGCACCGGTCGCACCGCGCGATGTTCCGCAGCAGGTACGTCGAGATCGACTGGCCGGGGTGCCGTGTCGTCGACCGCTGGCGGCGAAACTCGGCTCGGGGACGATCGCCGCGTGCTTGCCGCGGATGTCCCGGCTCGTGCCCCGCTGCGTAGTCACGTAGCCGCAGTACGTCAGGTTCCCCATGATGTCGCGCACGGTGTCCGCGCAGAACAGGTTGCCGCGGGTGGTCCGCCATCCTTGGGGTCGTGGTTGCGGGGTTGTTCGTGGCAGCCGCCTTTGAGCCGCTGGCGCCGGCGCAGGGGGGTATCGCCACCATGAACCTCAGTTGCACCGCTGGGGCACGGGCGCTGTGCACGACACGGCAACGACGATCGACAGCCGAGGCGCCCTGTGGTTGGTCTGTGCTGGCCCAACCCACCGCGTTCGAGTTGTACGCGTTGCCCTCGATGGGCGAATGTGAAGCCACAGCGCCCTGTCTGGTGTCCAAACGAGATCTCGGGCCAAGAAGCCGGCTCGTGCGCGTTGGTCAAGGCCGGAGACCACTAAGGCCTCAGCTGGCTGACGACGCTCCCGATCAGCAAGCTATCTGCCACGACGTCGCGGCCGAAGGATCGTTGACGCCCGGCGGCTTGCCCCCGCTCAAACTCGCGGGGGTAGGCCGCTGGCCCGGCGTCCTCGGCCGCTGCCGCGCTGGCCGGAACACCGGGTAGCCGTCGGCGACCGCTGGGCGACGTCGGTCTCGACGGGTTCCGGCGCCAGCCCGCGCGGAGGCCTCGGCCGCGCGAGCGCTCACAGTCCGCCGAGGACCGGGACCGCCAAGGGGTACTTGCGTCAGCAAGAGAGGCACACTGGTAGGTTCTGCTGCGTGTTCGTCCGGGGTCTTGGAGCGCTCTGCCTCTGTTCGCTGTTCGTGGCGACCAGCTCGGCGACGGCGACCGGGCGGGACAGGCCGGTCAAGGAGCACGTCGACCTCGTCCTGGTCAAGAAGTCCGGCATGACGAAGTTCGAGCACAAGGGCCGAGCCACGGGGACGGTGGCCGGAACGGTGCGGTCCCGGATCACGCTGACGCATTCAGTTGTGCTCAAGGGCACCGTGACGATCACCACGGCGGCGGGCGCGGTGCGGATGACCGTCGATGGTCGCGCGCGCTCGCTCGGGCTCCGGACCAAGTTCACGGGCAAGGCGACGATCGCCGGCGGGACCGGGCGCTACGCCAAGGCGACCGGGGTCGGGCGGTTCACCGGCGTCGTGAACCGTGACACATGGCATGCGACGATCGACGCGACGGGCACGTATCGCTACTGAGCTGGTCGCCCGTGTCGCCGCCGTCGCAACGGGCGTCCTGCTGATCGCCACCTCGACGGCGGTCGCGGCACCGGTTCGGTTTCGGGTCGAGCTGGGCGGAGACGCTCGGCCCGGCGCGACGACCTCGTTGACCTTCCGCCTCCGGGTTTCCAGCGAGCTGCCGCCGGTCACCGAGTTCCGGGTGCTGACCCCGTCGGGCATGGACCTGAGCACCACGGGCTTGGGGGTCGCGACGTGCGTTCGGCCGCTGTCCGAGGTGCTCGACGTCATGCACACGCTGTATCACCGGCCGTGCCCGGCGAACTCTCTGATGGGCACCGGCTCGGCCACGGCTCAGTTGCGGTTCGATCCCGAAGATATGTACTCCGGTGCGGCCCGGATCGCGTTGTACGCGGGCGAGTCGGTGGGCGACAAGCCCGGGCTGCTGGTCATCGCCGACACCTTTCGCCCGATGCGCACGCAGTTCAGCTACCAGGGCTATCTGTACGTGCCGCCTCGCGGCTTCGGGTTGGGGATGGCGATCAAGGTCACCCCGATCCCGAAGCCGCCCTTCGGCGCCCCGGTGGCGCTCTCGAGCTTCAGGCTCGTGGTTGGCCGGGCCTCCCTTCGCTACACTCGCGTGCGGCATGGGCGCCGGGAGACCTACCGGCCAAGAGCCATCCCCGTGCCTCGAACCTGCTCGCGCCACGGACTTGGGTTCCGCGCCATCGTGCGCTTCGCCGGCGGCCTCCGGTTGGTGCAGGACGCGCGGGCGGCGTGCCCGCACGAGCGGTAGGCCCCCGCCTGAGGCGAGCGCGGCTCCCGCGGAAGGCGGGTGTCGCGCGTTGTGGGATGCAACGCACAGATATATGCTTGTGTCTCTAAAGGCGACGTGATGTCGGAAGCGACACGGCTGACAGTTCTGGGAATGGTTCGACGGCGGCCGCATTCGTACGGCTACTCGATCGTTGACGAGATCAGCCGGTGGTCGGCGCCGGAAGGCGTGGCTCCATCGGTCCGAGCCGTCTACAAGGCGCTTGAAGCCCTTCGTGACGGAGAGCTGATCGCCCCCGTCGCGACCACCGACGTCACCTCGGTGCAGCGGCGCCGCTACGTCGCGACGCCGATGGGTGAGGAGCGTTACGAGAACTGGCTGCGAAGCCCTGCGAGCTCCTTTGCCGATCTCTTCCGGCGTCTGGGGAGCGCGAGGCACAGCGACCTGCCGGTACTGATCGAGTTGGTACGGGCTGCGGAGCGCAGCTTCGTCACGTCGGCCCAAGACCTCCAACTGACCGAGCCAGCCTCGCTGGTCGACGCCGGCGCGTCGTGGGGCGAGGTCTCAGCGGCCCTTCTCCAAGCCACGGAATGGAACGAGAACGCCGCTCGAGCGGGATTTCTCCGGAACGTCCGTCGCGAGTTGGAGTACGCCTACCTCCGATTCGACGCCACCTCGGCCGTACCATGAAGCCGGTCGTCCACCTCAGCGCCGTGAGCGTGGTCTTCCACCGAGGCCCATTGAGAGTCGACGTGCTGCGCGACGTCTCGATGGAGCTGTTCCCTGGCGATCTGGGCGGCGTGTGGGGCCGGCGCGGCGCGGGCAAGACGACGCTGGCCGCGGCCATCGCGGGCATGCAGCCGCCGAGTCACGGTCAGGTCCTCTTCGACAATGGCGAGTCGCGCGGGCATCAGGACGAAGGCAGGGTGGCGGCGCACGTCGGGTTCGCGGCGACCAGGCACGGGCCGCCCTACGACGACTGGACGCCCGTGGATTGGATCACGGCCTCGATGGTCAACCTGGGACTCCCCTGGCGGACCATTCGACGTCGCGCTCATGTGGCACTCGACCGCGTAGGGATCGGCGAGTTCGCCGACGAGCGGTGGGCGCACCTATCCGACAGCACCAGAGCCCTCGCGTCGATCGCCCACGCGATCGCCAAGACGCCACGCCTGCTGGTGGTCGATGACGCCGTCGCCGGGTTCGGGGTGGGTGACCGAGCCAGCATGATGGACCTGCTCCGCGGCTTCGCCGGCGATGGGATGTCCGTGCTGATCACCGCCGCCGAGATGACGGACCTCCGCGGCGTCGCACGGCTCTGGGAGCTGGAGGACGGCACGCTTGATGGTCCGCCCCTCAAGCCGCCCGAGCAGCCGGTCGCGCCGCCGCGTCGTCGCGCGCTCGCAACCCGGCGTTCGGCCCGACGTTGAGTACCCGCCTCGACGAACACGATTTCTGAGCACTCGACGGTAGTGCCCGCGACACTAGTGCCCGTGGCACTAGTCCCGTCCCATGGCTCCGCCTACGGTCAGCAGGCATGGCGGAGCGCATCGCGACGACGGCCAAGGACTTCGAGGCCCGCAAATTCCCTTCCGTTGGCCTCGACGCCCATGGGCGTCGCTCGCCGGCCCACGGGCTTCGTCCGGGATGCGCGCGTAGGTCGCCCCCCCGGCCGACGAGGCGAGCGACGCCGATGCGGGCAGGGATCGTTGCCTGATGGGGGACCGGTGCGATCGTCGGGTCCGCGAGGTGTCGGACCTCGCTCGCCGTCGCGGACTGCGGGACGAGCGGGACCGCACAGCGCTCGACGGTGCCGTCGAGGAGATGCTGGACGTGCTGTATGCGGCGACCGAGCAGTTGGACGTCCGCGTGTTGGTCGTGGCGATGTTCGGTGATCCGTTCGCCGGCGACGACCAAGACCCCGAAGGTGGGCACAGCGTGCCGATCCGTGCGAGCTTCGCGTCGTTACGAGCTTCAGGCCCGGTGACCGACCCCCAGAAGCGGTATCTCGCGCTCGAAGGGATGCGCGCGGCATCCGATTCGCTGTTCACTGAGATGAGTCTGGGGCTCGATCTCGCCGACGCGATGAACGCCTTGGCCGACCGCAGGGACGCCGGCGATCAGGCCGCCGCAGCAGCCCTGAAGACCGTCTTCGAGGCGGCCCGCGCAGCGCGAGCTGCGCGAGAGGGCGCCCCCGTCCCCGATGTCGAAGAGAAAGACCGACACCAATGACCTCCAGGAAAGAGAAGAAGCAACGGCGCGAGCGCCTGCGACCCCATCCGGCGCGGGATCAGATCCTGGATCTGATGCGCAGCTACGGCAAGCCGATCAGCCCGATCCAGATCGCCCGCATCACCGGCGGGACCCTGGGTTCGGCCGCCTACCACGTGCGCACGCTGGTCTCGGCCGGCGTCATAGAGCTCGCCGACGAGGTTCGTGTGCGCGGCGCCGTCGAGCATTTCTACGCGCTTGTTCCTGGTGATGATGAGGGTCTGCGGATCATCGACCCGGTCACCCAGCTGCTCGGGCTGTGCGGGGCGTTGACCGTTCCCGCAACGGATGGTGGCTACCCGCGTCCTGGCGTCCTGGACGAGCTTGCCCGTGAACGGCTCGTCGGCGTCCTGGATCGTCTGCGGCCCGAGGTCCAGGAGATCGTGGCTGAGTCCGTGGCACGCGCCGAGCACGCCGAGACAGACGAAGACGGCCAGCCGCGCAACTAGGCGCGCCGGGATCTGGTTGGCGACCACGGAGCCCGGCGTGCTGTGATGCACGTCGTTGGCGGTATCGGTACAGCCAGTGCCTGAAGGCCGTGACCGCCTTGCCGCACAAGAGACGTCAGATATGCTCACGTCTCCAAAATGCCGCGCGCTCTTGCTGATCAACCGGTCTTGCCGTGACTGCGGGCCATGGTCCGGCCGCGCATGCCCGTCCGGCCGAGCACTCGGACCGCGGTGCCTCGCCCGTGATCGAGCTACGGGACGTCCGGAAGCACTACCTCGTGGGCGACGAGGTCGTCCGCGCCGTCGATGGCGTTTCGCTGACCGTGACACCCGGCGCAATGGTCGCGCTCTACGGACCGTCAGGTTCGGGCAAGAGCACGTTGTTGCGGTTGCTGGCCGCGATCGAGCGACCGGACGCCGGCACGATCATCGTCGACGGGACCGACGTCACCTCCCTGGACGAGAGGCGGGCGGCCGACTACCGCATGAACGTCCTGGGCTGGATCGGACAGGACTCCGATCTGGTCGACGGCGCCTCGCCGCTGGACAACGCGGCCTTCAAGCTCATCTGCGCCGGCATGAAGGTCCGGGACGCGCGCCGGCGGGCGGCGCAGGCGCTTGCCGTGGTCGACCTCTCGGTGCGCAAAGGGCAGACGGCCGAGACGCTTTCGCTCGGCGAACGGCAACGGGTCATGGTCGCGCGCGCCCTGTCCCTGAACCCTCGCGTGCTGCTCGCCGACGAGCCGACCGGCAACCTCGACAGCGAGCGCACCCGTCAAGTGCTGGGCCTTCTCCGCACGGTCACGCACACACGCGAGATGGCCACCATCTTGGTCACCCATGACGAGCGTGCAAAAGACTACGCGGACTTGGCCTACACCTTGCGCGACGGCACTCTCAGCCAGTTGGTGCAATCGAGGAGACCCGCCGGGTGAGCCTGGCCACGCTGGAGCCGGTCACGCCAAAGCGCCCGCGGGTCGGCAGCCTGCTGCTGCTGTACCTGCTGCGGCTCAGGCGCCGATGGCCTGCCGAGGCGATGGCGGTGCTCGGGATCGCCGCGGGGGTCGCGCTCCTCTACGCCGCCAGCGTGGCATCGAAGTCGCTCTCCGCGCCGGTTCGGAGCCTGAACGAGGGGATCGTAGGAAACAGCCAGATCGAGCTGCTCTCTCGCGGCGGCGTTGGGATGCCCGAGGTGGCCTACGACCAGATCGTGGCGATCGATGGCGTACGTCGGGCGGCGCCGGTGCTCGAGGTGCCCGGCAACGTCGTCGGTCCCAAGGGCGACCGCGCCGTGACGTTCTTCGGGTCGGACCCGCGGATCGTGCGCCTGCGCGGCAACCTGTTGAAGGGGCTCAGCAGCACCGACGCCGCGGCGCAGGAGGCGACGGTCATCACCGCGCCGATCGCCAAGCACATCGGCGTGAAGTTCGGAGACGACATTCGCGTCGAGATGGCGGGCCGCAGGCTCGCCGTGCCGGCGGTCGTGGCCGGCAAGGACCAGCTCGGCCCGCTGACCGAGACGTCCATCGCGCTGGCCCCGCTGCGCTATCTCCAGCGCCTCACCCGCAGCGGCTCCACGGTGACACGGATCTTGGTCGAGGCCGAGCCGGGGAAGGTCGACGAGGTGCGCCGCCGGCTCCGCCCGATCGCCGCGCGGCTTCACGTCGACGTGAAGCCGTCGGACTTCGACAGCCGCGCGTTCGCAAACGCGGCCAAGCCCACCGACCAGGCGACGCTGGTCTTCAGCGTCTTGAGCGCGCTCGTCGGTTTCCTGTTCGCCGCATGCGCGTTGCTGGTGACCACGGCCGACCGCCGCAAGACCATCGTCCAGCAGCGCGAGCTAGGCGTCCCTCCACGGGCTCGTTTGTACACCATGTTGATCGACGCGGCGATCGTCGGCGCTCTCGGCGTCATCGTCGGGCTCGCGGCGGGCGAGGCGCTCTCCCGCGCCGGGTTTTCCTCAGACGTCAGCTTCTTGTCCGGCGCCTTCCCGGTCGGCGAGCAACGCATTGTCACCTGGCAGAGCGTCGCCGGCGCGGCGGCAGGCGGCATGGCTGCCGCGGTCGTCGGGGTGCTCGCCCCGTTGGGCGACGTCGTCGTGGCGGCACTGCCGCACTGGATGCGGCGTCAGCGCCGACCGCGCCGGTTCGCGGCACGCCCTGGCGGTCCGCTCATGACCACCGGGATCGTCTGCCTGGCGGCGGCGACGGTCATCGCCGTCTTCGCACCTGCCGCGGTGATGATCGGCCTCGCGCTGCTGGGCGTTGCGCTTGTGCTGTGCCTCCCAACGATCCTGGCGTCGGCGATCGCGACGCTCGAATGGTGGAACCGGCGGGGACCGTGGTCGTGGAACACCACCGAGCTGGCGCTTCAGCAGCTCAAGACCCGCAGTTGGCGACCACGGGCGCTGGCGATCGCCACAACAGGCGCCGTCGCCGTGTTCGGCGCGACCGCTCTGCAGGGCGCGCGCGTCAACCTCCAGGCCGGGCTCGACGACCTGACGACCGGGCTCACCGAGACCACCGACGTCTGGGCCGCGCCGCGCGGCGCGGGAAGCTCGATCGGCACCGCCCGGTTCGCGCCGACCGCCGCCCGGGCGCTCACCGACGAGCCCGCCGTCGCCGGCGTCGATCTCTACCGCGCCGGGCTTCTCGACCTCGCCGAGCAGCGGACATGGGTCATCGGACAGCCCGAAGCCGTCACGCTCCCGATCCCCCCGCACCAGGTGCTCGACGGCAGCGAGCGCCAGGCGACCGCCGACCTGCGCGGTAAGCGCGGCTGGGCGACCGTTTCCCGCGCACTCGCCGACAAGCTCCACCTGCGCGTGGGCCAGACCTTCGACCTGCCCGCACCGCATCCCGTCCGACTTCGCCTCGCCGCCATCACAACCAACTTGGGATGGGCGGCCGGCGCATTGGTCATCAACGCCAACGACTTCGAACGCGCATGGGGCAGCGACGCCATCGCTGCCTACCAGGTCCGCCTTCGGCCCGGCACACCACCGTCCATCGGACGCGAGCAGGTCGAAGCCGCCCTCGGCGGCAGGGCGTCGGCGCTGCGCGTCGAGACAGGACGGGAGCGCGGCGACCGCCAGCGTGGGATCACCAGGGCGGGTTTGGCACGACTGCGGCAGATCACCACCGTGACGTTGATCGCGGCCGTGCTGGCGATGGCCGCCGCCATGGTCGGCCTGCTCTGGCAGCACCGGCCGATGATCTCCCACATGAAGGCACACGGCGTCCGCGCCACGGTGATGTGGCGGATGCTGCTCATCGAGACCGGCGTCTTGTTCGGCACCGGTGCCCTCGCCGGCGGCATGTTCGGTCTGCTCGGCCAGGTACTCGGCAGCGATGGTGTCCAAGCGGTGACCGGCTTCCCCGCCGCCGACGGACTGCGCCTAGACGTCGCCGCGATGACCGTCGGGATCGTCGTCGCCGCGTCACTCCTGGCCGTTGCGCTGCCAGGGTGGCTGATCGCCCGCGTGCGGCCGTCATGGCGCAGCTAAGCTCGCGCGCGTGTCGGCGAGGGCTCGCAACTCGGACCCCGCACCGCTAACGCCCACCCAGCTGAGCACGCTGACCGCCGCGGCCACGCGCGAGCTGCTCTGGGGCCTGCGCGAAGTGCGCTCGACCGTCCGCGCATGGCGCGGACGCGCCGCAGCGATCCCTGACCCGATGCTGCGACGCCACGCCCTCGACGCCCTGGATGACAAGAGGCCGCTGCTCGACGGCGCCGCACTGTTCTGGACCCTGCCGCGTACCCGAAATCTCGAACTCATCCGACTGCTGGTCGCCTTCCAGATCCTCGCCAACTTCCACGACCATGCAGGCGAGCGGGCCGGGCACGGCGCTGTGGAGGCCGCCGCGAGCATCCGCACGCTCGGTGCGGTCCTTGACATCCACCGTCCCTGGCGCGGGTACTTCGTCGGCTCGCCCCCGCCCGACGACGGCTACCTCGACTCGCTCGCGTTCACCTGCCGGTCAGTCGCCGCAAGTCTTCCGCACTACGACGACATCCGGCCGATCCTGATCGACCACGCCGCACGTGCCGAGGTGATGGACATCGACCACGACGCGCGCTCTGTCGACCGACTTGAACAACTTGAACGCTTCGCGACCGCACGCCTTGCGCATCCCGACATGTTCTGGTGGGAAGCGGCGGCGGGAGCCCCTTCGATGATGTCCGTTCACGTCGCCTTGGCCTTGGCGGCCGACAAGCGGACCACGCCGGACGAACACGCCCGCGCCGCCGACGCCTACATCTGGGTCGGCACGATTGCCTCGCTGCTCGACAACTACATCGACCAGCACGCCGACACCGCGACGGATACCCATAACTACATGGACTACTACGACAGTCGGGAGTCCAGCCTGGAGCGCATGACGTTCTTGATCGAACGGGCCCTCCGGGAGGTTTCCAGCCTGCCGCGGGGTCAACGGCATCTCGTGCTCGTCGCCTCGATGATCGCCATGTACCTCACGAGCGACAGCGCGCGAGGGAGCCAGCTGAGGTCCTCGACGCGAGCGTTGACCGCACGCAGCGGCACCCTGACCCGCGCGCTCATGCCGTTGCTCGCCGGCTGGCGCCTGGTCTACCGAGAAGGTGACGCATAGTCGCCGCCAGCTCGTGGCTGTTGCCCGCGAAACTGCCCGCCCAGCCCAACCTCCTTGCTGCGGGGGCGAACGCGCGCGCCAGTCCCAGCCTGGATCGCCCATGCCAACCGCGACCACCCCGAACCTAGAAGCGGATCTCGATGGGCGGCACCGGCCCGGGGGTAGGAATCCCGGGTTTCTCCCCCGTGGCTCCCGCTTTTCCGACCTCCTCGTGTCCACGGACACGGCGGTGTTCTCGTTCCGGGCGGCGACGCTGTGGCTCGTTCGTTGGAACCGGTGCGGCCAGAGGATGGTTCTGGGCGAGAGGGCGATCAGGACCGCTGCCTGGTTGAGCAAGTCCGGAAAGGCCTCTTGGCCTCGAAGGAGGCGAACGGGGCGGGGATGGCTGACTCAGCCGACGCCAGGCGCGGCAAGCTGCGGATTGCCGCGCGCTCATAAGGCCAAGTCTAGAGGCGGGTTCCCGACGATTCGTGGGGCAAGGCACGTGGGTGCGTGCCCAGCTCCACGTGACGCTGGCGGCGGCGGGGACGGGCCCGCGCCTCTTCACCACGCCGGCGGGCTCGGTGGTCGGCGCATCGGCCAGAGGGGTGGGCTGGTGCCGAGCTGGAAGGGGCCGAGGTGCTCGAAGCCGAGGCGTTCGTAGAGGGCGGCGTTGCGCTCGCTGGTCGCTTCGAGGTAGGCGGGGAGGCGTTCGTGGTCGCAGCGGTCGAGGGTGGGGCGGAGGAGGGTGGTGCCGAGTCCTTGGCCTTGGGCGTCGGGGGTGACGCCGACGTAGGGGAGGTAGTAGTGGGGCTCGCGGAGGTGGCGGTGCTCCATCAGCGTGATCAGGGCGAAGGCGTGGGGGAGGCGGCGGCCGAAGACCCGGGTGAAGGCCGGGCCGTGGGCGACCTGGGTGCGCAACGACATGCGCCAACGGCTCGGTGGCAGCTCCAGCGACGCGCCGGCGTTCCCGTCGACGGTCCAGGCGCGACCGACGGGAAGGACGACGTGGTGCAGCTCCAGGGCGAAGAACCGCTCCAGCCGGCGCCGTCGTCGCGGCCCGTCCGGGATCAGCCAGCCCAGCACGGGATCGTGCTCGAACGCGGCGGCCAGGACGGCGCTGAGCGAGCCGGCCTCCGACGGGGCGGCGGTGCGAAGGGAGCTGTCGGTGCGCAGCACGGGGTTCGCGTCCCGGTCGGTGGCGACCCGGTTGGGATCGTTGAAGGGTGACGGCCTCCCACCGGATCCGTCAAGCCCCGAGCGGATCGCCGCCGCCGGCCGCCGACCCTCTCCGCCGCCCCCGCGCCGACGCTTAACCGCTTCTCAAGCAGCTCCAAGCCTTTTCCCATAGAAACCTCAACAGCCGCCTTAGCCGATGCGAACGGGTCGGCCCGTACGTTCGCAGGCGCCATGGCGCTCATCGACCAACGGTACGAGGCAACTGACCAACCGCTCGCGCCGGATGGCCGCGCTTCAGCTTCGGAGCCCCGAACGCTGCTGGACGTCTTCGACGCGACCGTGGCCGCGCATCCCGAGGCGATCGCCGTGGAGGCCGCCGACGGGACCTTCGGCTATCGCGAGCTGCGGGATCGCTCGGCCGCGCTGGCGGCCGAGCTCGGCGCCGCGGGCATCGGTCGCGGCGACCGCGTCGGCGTGCGCGTCGCCGGCGGCACGGCGCGCCTGTACGTGGCGATCCTCGGCGTCCTGCGCTCGGGCGCCGCCTACGTGCCCGTCGACGCCGACGACCCGCCCGCGCGCGCCGAGCGCGCGTGGCAGGCGGCCGGCGTCCGGGCGATCGTCGTCGACGACGGCGTCGTCGGGCGCGGGCCCGGCAGCGGTCGCGGCGGGCCGCCCACGCCGGCCGACGACGCGTGGATCATCTTCACCTCCGGCTCGACCGGCGTCCCGAAGGGCGTGGCGGTCACGCACCGGAGCGCCGCCGCGTTCGTCGACGCCGAGGCCCGGCTGTGGACGGTGCGCGCCGACGACCGCGTGCTCGCGGGCCTCTCGGTCGGCTTCGACGCCAGCTGCGAGGAGATGTGGCTCGCGTGGCGGCACGGCGCGACGCTCGTCCCGGCGCCGCGCGCCGTCGTGCGCGCCGGCGCCGAGCTCGGCCCCTGGCTGGCCGCGCGCCGGATCTCCGTGGTCTCGACGGTGCCCACGCTCGCCGAGCTCTGGCTCGGCGACGACGACGACGGCGGCGACGGCGACGGCCGGGACGTCCTGGGCGGCGTCCGGCTGCTCATCCTCGGCGGCGAGGCGCTGCCCGACGCGCTCGCGCAGCGCCTGCTCGCCGACGGCCGCCGCGAGGTCTGGAACACCTACGGGCCCACCGAGGCGACGGTCGTCACGACCGCCGCGGCCGTCCGGCCCGGAGCGCCGGTGACGATCGGGCGCGCGCTCGACGGCTGGGCGACGGCGATCCTCGACGACGCGGGCGCGCCGGTCGCGCCCGGCGCGTGCGGGGAGCTCGTCATCGCGGGCGTCGGCCTCGGCCGCTACCTCGACCCGGCCCTGGACGCCGAGCGGTTCGGGCCGGTCGCGGCCCTGGGCTGGGAGCGCGCCTACCGGACCGGGGACCTCGTCCGCGACACGCCGCAGGGACACGCGTTCGTCGGCCGCGCCGACGACCAGGTCAAGATCAACGGCCGCCGGCTCGAGCTCGGCGAGGTCGACGCGCTGCTGCGGCAGGTCCCGGGCGTCGCGCAGGCCGCGGTCGTCGTGCGTCGCAGCCCGGCCGGCAACGCCGTCCTGGTGGGCTACGCGGTCGGCGACGGCCTCGACGCCGCGGCGGTCCGCACCGCGCTGGCCGAGCGGCTGCCCGCCGGGATCGTGCCGGTCGTCGTCGTGCTGGACGCCCTGCCGCTGAGGAGCTCGGGCAAGGTCGACCGGGACGCGCTGCCGTGGCCCCCGCCCGCGGCGGCGGCGCCCGAGCGGGCGGCGGCGGAGCTCGGCGAGGTCGAGGCCTGGGTGGCCGCCGCCTGGCGCGAGCAGCTCGGCCCCGTCGCGCTGACCGCCGACAGCGACGTCTTCGCGCTGGGCGCCACGTCGGTCGTGGTCGCCAAGCTCGTGTCGCACCTGCGGCGGCGGTTCCCCGCGGCCGCCGTCGCCGACGTCTACGAGCACCCGACGCTCGGGGCGCTCGCCGCCCGGCTGGAGCGGATGGCGCCGCCGGCGCCGTCCTCCGACGGCGACGACGACTCCCGGCCGGCGACGCCACCGCGGCGCGGCGTCTGGCACGCCGCGCAGCTCGCCGGCGTCGTGGTCCTCCTGGCCTTCGGCGTGCCGGTGTGGCTGGAGTCGATGTTCTTCTACAACCTGGTGACCGGGAACGGTCCGCGGATCCCGTGGCCGGTCCTGGTGGTCGCGTGGCTCCTGCTGCTGAGCCCGCCCGGGGGCGCGCTGCTGCTGATCGTCACGCGGCGCCTGCTGCTCGCCGACCTGCGGCCGGGCCGCCACGAGCGACACGGCTGGCTGGCCTACCGGATCTGGTTCGTCGAGCGGCTCGCGCGCGTGCTGCACGTCGAGCGCCTGGCCGGCACGCCGTGGGCCCCGCGGGTGGCGCGCGCCCTGGGCGCCGACGTGGCGCCCGACGCCCGGCTCGGGACGCTGCCCGCCGCGACGAGCCTGATGACCGTCGGCGCCGGCGCCACGATCGAGGCGAGCGTCGAGACCCACGGCTGGTCGATCGAAGGCGACGCGCTCGTGCTCGGCGCGGTGACCGTCGGGCCGGGCGCGAGCGTCGGGGCTCGATCGGTCCTGATGCCCGGCGCGGTCGTCGGCGCGCACGCCGAGATCGAGCCGGGCAGCGTGATCACGGGCACCGTGCCGCCCGGCGAGCGCTGGGGCGGCTCGCCCGCGGCGTACCTCGGCGAGGCCGGCGCGACGTGGCCCGCGCAGGCCCCGCCCGCGCCGCGACGAGGCCACTGGTCCGCGCTCTACGGGCTCGGCCTCGCCGCCACCAACATGTTGTCCTTGATCGCCGCGCTCCCGCCGCTGACGCTGCTGGCGTTCCTCGGCGCCTGGACCACTTCGTCGACGAGCGCCACGGTCGTGATCATCCTCGCCAGCGCGCCGCTGCTGGCCGCCATGTTCATCGTCACCGAGGCCGTCGTCACCGCGCTGGCCTTCCGCGCCGCGAGCCGGCTCCTGCGGCCCGGCCTGCACGCGGACACCGGCGCGGTCGGATGGGCGCTGTGGTTCACGGGCGCGATCGTCGAGACGACGCTGAAGCCGCTGTTCCCGCTCTACGCCTCCATCTACACGCGCCCGTGGCTGAGGCTGCACGGCATCGCGGTCGGGCGGCGCACCGAGATCTCCACGACGGAGGGGCTCAACCCGCTCGTGGAGCTGGGCGCGACGAGCTTCATGGCCGACCACCCGTTCTTCGCCGTCGGCCGTGCCCGCGCGGGGTGGCTGCGCGTGGAGCCGATCCAGGTCGGGGATCGCGCGTTCATCGGCAACGGCGCGGTGCTGCCGGGCGGCGCGCGGGTCGGGCACGGCAGCCTCGTCGGCATCGAGTCCAACGCGCCCGCCGACATGCCGGACGGCTCGTCGTGGTTCGGCAACCCGCCGCTGGAGCTGCCGCGCATCCCCGAGGCCGCGGACCCCCGCCGGACCACGAACCCGCCGCGGCGCCTGGTGGTGGCGCGGGGCGCGGTCGAGGTGGTGCGGATCCTGCTGCCCACGAGCGTGTCGATCGCGCTCGGCTCGCTGATCTTCCTGGGGCTCAACGGCGCGGGCGACCGGGCGGGCGTCGTCGGCATGCTCGCCGCCGCCCTCCCGCTCGAGGTCCTGGGCGCCGTCGCGGCGACCGTCGTCACCGTCGTCGTCAAGTGGGCGATCATCGGCCGCTACCGAGCGGGCGAGCGTCCGCTGTGGTCGTCGTTCGTCTGGCGGGACGAGATCGTCAACAGCTGCCAGGAGCAGCTCGCGGGGGAGTGGCTGCTGGAGACCGCGCAGGGCACCGCGATCGTGCCGGCCTACCTGCGGGCGATGGGCGCCAGGGTCGGCCGGGACGTGTGGGTCGACTCGCTGGCCATCACGGAGTTCGACGTGGTGACGCTCCACGACGGCTGCGCGGTCAACCGCGGGGCGTGCGTGGAGACGCACCTGTTCCACGACCGCGTGCTGAGGATCGGGCCGGCGGAGCTCGGTCCGGGATCGTCGCTGGGCACCGTGAGCGCCGTCCTGCCGGACTGCCGCCTCGGCGCCGAGACCGTGGTCGGCGGGCGCTCGGTCGTCCTGCGCGGCGAGGTGCTCCCGCCGCGCACGCGCTGGCATGGCGCGCCGGTCGTCGGCGTCGCGGCGCTGCCCGCGGGGTGACGCGATGACCCGGGCCCTCGCCGAGCCGGCCGTCCGCCTCCTGGTGGCCCGCCCGGCCGAGCCGTACGCCGAGCTCGTGGCCCGCGCCCGCGTGGCGAGCGCCGGCACCGACGCGCCGAGGACGTCGCGCAGCTACTGCTTCCCGTACGCGGTGCTCGCCTGGCACACCGGTCGCGTGGGCGTGGACCTCGAGCGCGTCGCGCCCTGCGACATGGCCTTCGCGCGGCTGGTGTGCACGCCACGCGAGCGCGCGCACCTCGCCGGCCGGCCGGTCGGCGCCCACGACGCGCTGCTGACCTCGCTGTGGTCGGGCAAGGAGGCGATGGCCAAGGCGGCCGGCGACGCCCGGCGCTACGAGCCGTCCCGCCTCGACGCGCCGCTGCTGTGGCCCGGCCACCGGGCCGGCCGCTGGCGCGCGCGCTCGCTGACCGGCCTGCCGCCGGGCCACGTGGGGTGGCTGGTGTGGGCGGAGGCCGGACCGGATGCTTCGGAGTAGCGCCGCCGCGCCTACTGGTTCGCCAGCACCGGCGTCGCCGGCCGCGCCGGCACGGCCGCCGTCGCGGCGCCGCGGCGGCGGTCCCGCCGGCGGGTCCACAGGCGATCCGCCATCGCCCAGGCCGCGAACGACAGCCCGCCGACCAGGCCGGTCGCCGTCGCCAGCACGCCCGCCGCGGCGGCCGCGGCCACGCCGCCGGACCCGAGGATCAGCACGGTCGCGCCCGCGCCGACCGACGGCCCGACCGGCAGCTGGCCGATCGCGACCATGGCGATCAGCACGGCGATCGAGTCGAAGATCGAGGCGTCGACGCCCACGGCGTGCAGCAGCAACCAGTTGCGCGCGATCTGCGCGAAGACCGCGATCAGCACCAGCCCGAACAGCCGCCGCCCGTCGCGCAGGCGATGCAGGACGGCCAGGCCCTGCCACAGGGGCCGGGCGGCGCGGATCGACATCCGGCGCAGCGCGAAGGTCAGGCCGACGACGGCCGCGACGAAGACGATCGGGCACCACCACGGCAGCCCGAGCGGGCCGATCAGCGTGACCGACGTCGCCGCGGCCAGGCCCGCCTCGACCGCCAGGATCGGCAGCTCAGCGGCCATCAGCGTCGCGACGCCCGGCGCGTCGGCCGGGCTGCTGCGCCGCAGCGCGGCGATCCGGGCCGCGGTCCCGAGCTGGGCGTTCAGCAGCGAGCCGACGTAGCCCATGCTCGACGCCCGGTACAGCGGGCGCCGCGACAGCGTCCCGCCGGCGGCCTCGATCGTCCGGTGCCACGCCTCGGTCCGCGACACCAGCGCGACGACCTGCAGGAACGCGGCGAGCAGCAGCACCGGGATCGACGCCCGCGACAGCGCGGTCGCGAAGTCGTCCCGATGGCCGGCCAGCACGAGCACCATCACGCCCGCGGCGACCACCGAGCCGACCACGGCGACCAACCGCCGATGGCGCTCCAGCCACGGCCGAACGCGCTGAGAGAGCTGCGACATGACCGCCCACGCTACGCACGCGCGCGACGGGAGTCCCTACAGCTATCCCCCGGATCGCGCGCGGGTATCCGCCTGCCCGCTGCCGTGGGCGGGGCAGGGGACCGGAAACCGGTGCCGAAAAGGGGTCTGGCTCGTACCGGTTCGCCCGGGGCGCGGCCGTCCCGTCCAGCCGCTCTCCACCGGTCCGCCGCCTCTCTCCAGATGCCGTCTCGCCTTCGCCTCGTGCTCTGCGCGCTGCTCGCGCTCGCCCTCCTCGTCCCCGCGGCCGCGCAGGCCGACGGCACGCCGGACATCTCCGTGGCGGTCTCGTCGCGGTCGGTCCTCTACGGCGAGGACGTCCCGGTCACGGTCACCGCGACCAACCCGCCCGGGACCTACGGCTACAACTTGAGCTTCCGGGTGGTCCTGCCCGCGGGCGTCAGCTACGCCGGCGGCGCCTCCGTCGCGCCGCAGGTCGTCGCCGACAAGCCGCTCGTCGGCCAGACGACGCTGATCTTCAGCAACGTCTCGGACCTCTCGCCGAACTCCAGCCGCGCGCTGGACTTCACGATCGCCTACGACCATGCGACCTACGACGTCGGCGACACGTTCGGGGTCCTCGGCCAGGCGTTCGTGAACGACGACCCGCGCTTCGTGCCGAAGTTCGACCCGGCCACCGGCGCGGCCGGCGGCGGCGCGACCGGCACGGCCGGCACGGCCGGCACGGGCGGCACGGTCATCGGCGCCCAGAAGATCAACGCCATCAAGGTGACCAAGGACGAGCCCTCGGCCGAGGGCGAGATCCTGCGCGGCGTCCACGACCACCAGACCGTCTACACGGTCACCGTCGAGAACAACGACGTCCACTCCACCACCGGCACGACGCTCGACGACTACCTGCCCGCCGGCCTGGAGTTCCTCGGCTGCGGCAACGGCACCGACGACCACACCACCGACGCGCCGACCAACCCCGGCTCCACGGAGGAGTACCCCGGCGCGGGGCCGATCGACATCCCGTCGCTGACCGGGTGCGTCGACCCGATCTCGGTCGACACCGAGACGGTGGACCCCGACGGCCCCGGCCCGCTGCCCAGCGCGGTCTACACCCACGTCGTCTGGGACGTCGGCACGCTCGCGCCCGGCGAGACGCGCACGTTCCCCTACCGCGCCGCGGTCCCGCTGCGCGCCAACACCACCACCTTCACCGGCACGCGCCCGACCGCCGCGTCTGGCGGCCAGGGCGCCAACCTGGACAACAACAACGGGCCCGAGGTCGCCGACGAGACCGCGCTGACCAACCTCGTCCACGCGACCGGCGACTACCAGGGCGGCACGCCGGTCCCGGTCTCCGACGACGCGACGCTCACCCGCACCGCCGAGGACTACGTGGTGCGCAAGACGGCGTCCGCGGGCGCGCTGGAAGAGGGCGCGATCACCACGTGGACGCTGCGCTTCGCGACCTCCGAGTACCGCTACGTCGACGACGCGACGGTCACCGACACGCTGCCCAACGGCTTCTGCCCGCTGGACGCCACCAACCGCACCTCCGGCAACGACGGCGCCGACAGCGAGTGCGACCCGGTCGCCGGCAACGAGCCCTCGGCGCCGTACGAGACCGCGGTCGAGAACGCCGACGGCACCTGGACGCTGACGTGGGACGCGTCGGTCCTGGCCCACCTCGGCCACATCGGCATCGACGACAGCTTCACCATCACCTTCCCGACGCGCACCCGCGCGCGCTACCAGTCCAACTTCCTGCCCGCCGGGCCGATCCTCACCCGCGACGCGGTCAAGAACACGGTCACGACCGACGCCGAGCAGTACGCCCGCTGCACCGCGCCCGGCACCGCGGACTGCGCGACGCCCGGGCCGAAGGTCGCCGCCACGATCGCCGACGGCTCGGCGATCGCCGACGCCAGCGAGGCGGGGCAGACCGCGACCGACCCGGTGATCGACAAGAAGGTCGCCGCCTCGGGGGCCGACTGCTCGGCGGTCACCTTCGTCGACACCGTCCCGCACTACCACCCGGGCGACCGCGTCTGCTGGTGGGTGCGCGTGACGTTCCCCTCGGCGGTCGACACGACGCCGCAGGCGCTCGCCGACTTCCTGCCCGCCGGCGCCGACTACGAGGGCGGCAGCGAGACGGCCGGCCCCGGCGACACGGTGACCTCGACGCTCGACGCCTCGGGCGCCGCGAGCGACAAGGTGCTGCGCTGGACGGTCAGCGGCAGCACGGTCCCGTCCGGCAGCAAGGTCTTCTCGCGCGTCTTCTCGACGATCGCCCGTCCGACCGGAAGCCCGGCCACCGGCGACATCACCGGCAACCTCCTCAAGTTCTCCTCGACCGACACGCCGGGCGTCTCGACGTCCCTGCGCGACGAGGCCGACTACGTCCTCGACACGCCGAGCGTCGAGCTGACCAAGGGCGTTCGCACCGTCGTGCGCGGCGGCACCACCGTGACCGGCCCGCTCGCTCCCAACAGCGACAACATCGCCGTCCAGGGCGGCGACCAGGTCACCTACCGCGTCGACGTCACGAACTCGGGCGCCCAGGACGCGATCGACGTCCAGGTCCGCGACCTGCTGCCCGCCGACTACCAGTGCCCGTTGACGCCCGGCCCGATCAGCGACGGCGGCACGTGCGTGGACGGCGGCCTCGCCAACGACCAGGTCCGGTGGACGCTGCCCACGCTCGCGGCGGGCGCCACGACGACGCTCACCTACACCTTGACGGTGCCGTCCGACATCGGGCCGCATCGCTCGCTGGTCAACCACGCGGGCGTGCGCCAGTTCGAGGGCGCGACGAACCTCGGCGGGACCTACGTCTACACGCCGGCGAGCAACATCGACCCGACGAACCCCGCCACGCCCAACGCCCCCGCGGCCGACGACGTCAGCGAGGTCCACACCGCCGACGACGTGGTGACCAAGTCCCGCCAGACCGAGATCACCGAGGCGGGCAACTCCGCCACCCAGGCGACCATCGGCGAGGAGATCACCTACACCTTGTCGGCGACCGTGCGCGCGGGGACGACGCTGCACGGCACGGCGCAGCTGACCGACACGGTGGACAGCTCGACGCGCCAGCCCTACGTCGCGGGCTCGGCGACGGCGACGCTCGACGGCGCGGCGCTGCCCGCCGGCTTCACGCTCGACACCGGCGGCTCGACGCCGCGCGTCGTGTTCCCCACCGACTACGCCGTGCCCGCGGGCGCGACCGACGCGACGATCGAGCTGGTCTTCAAGACGAAGGTCGCCGACGTCGCCGGCAACACGCGGACCTCGGGCAACCTCACCAACCAGGCCCACCTGACCTGGACCGACCCGACCGACGGCGCGCAGACGCGCGACTCGGCCTCGGTGGCGACGCAGATCGTCGAGCCGCTCATCGCCCAGGACAAGCGCGACGACGTCAACCCGGGCCGCGCCGCGCCCGGCGACATCATCACCTACACGGTCACGACGACCAACCCGTCGACGCCCGGCCGGGTCTCGACCGCCCATGACCTCGTCACCGAGGACGTCGTCCCGGTCGGCCTGACCCCGATCGGCGCCGCGCCCGGCAACGCCGCGCTGGCCGACGGCGCCACGGTGCCCGGCAGCGGCGGCGCGACCTGGGACGCGGGCACGCGCACGATCAGCAAGGCCGTCAGCACGCTGGCCCCGGACGCGAGCGCGTCGTTCAGCTACCGCGTGCAGGTCGACGACCCCGGCGTCGGCGGCGCGACGAAGGTCAACACGGTCACCACGACCGCCACGAGCCTCGGCTCACCGGCCGACGCCGACGGCGAGCGCACGACCGGCACCGGCTACTCGGCGTCCAAGAGCGACACCATCACCTTGGTCGGCGCGACGATCGCCAAGTCCGCGAGCCCGACGACGGCGACGATCGGCACGCCCGTCACCTACACGTTGCGCGTCACGATCCCGGCGAGCCTCGCGCTCTACGACGTGACCGCGGTCGACGTGCTGCCCGACAGCCTCGACTTCGACGGCTACGGCACCGCGACGTGCGTCAGCGGCTGCCCGCTGGTCAACCCCGTCAACACCTACACCTCGGTCGTCTCCGGCACGACGAAGCTCGCCTGGGACCTCGGCGACTTCGCGACGCCGCTGGCCACGCCGCAGGTCGTCGAGCTGACCTACCAGGCCCACGTGCGCGCCACGCACCGCACGGGCGGCGCGGCGGTCGTCGTCGGCCAGACGGCGGTCAACTCGGCCACGGTGGCCAGCGACCGCACCGACCTCAAGGGCGCGTTCGACGCGGCGACGATCCCGGCGACCTTCGACGACACCTCCACGCCCGCCACGGCGACGGTGACGGTCGTCGAGCCGAAGCTGACCGTCGACAAGCAGGTCAAGGTCGGCGGCGGATCGTTCGTCGACGGCCCGGCCACCGCGCGGTCCGACAGCGGCCTGACCTACCGGATCGTCGTGACGAACACCGGCAACGCGCCGGCCTATGACGTGACGGTCGGCGACACGCCCGACGCCGCGCTGACCGGCGTCACGCCGGGCACGCCGCCGACGGGCGTCACGGTCACCGACGGCTGGACGGCGGCCGATCCCGCGATGGCCTGGCGGATCGCCGGCCCGATCGCCGCGGGCGACAGCGTCACGCTGACCTACACCGCCGACCTCGTCGCGGCGAGCGGCCTGCACGACGGCCAGAACGTCGACAACACCGCGACGGTCCCGCACTACTTCGGCGCGCCCGAGGCGACGCGGACCGCCAACCCGACGACGATCTACAGGGACTACACCGACGGCGGCAGCGACGCCACGCGCGTGGTCCTCGACTTCCCGACGTTCACGCTCGTCAAGAACGTCGGCGCGTCCGGCGGGGCGAAGACCGGGACGGCCGAGGTCGGCCAGGACTTCACGTGGCGGCTGACCGTCACCAACACGTCGGGCACGGCGTCGGCGAGCGCGGTGCACGTGACCGACACGCTGCCGCCCAACTGGGCGTACAAGGCGGGCTCGGCGACGATCGCGCCGGGCGGCGCCGCGCTGGAGCCGACGGTCACCGCGCACGCCACCGGTGACGCGCTGGACTGGAACGTCGGCACGCTGGCGGCGGGCGCGAGCAAGACCGTGACGCTCGTGGCCCGGCCGCTGCCCGCCGCGGCGACCACGCCGGGCACCGGCACGGCGGCCAACGTCAACAGCGCCGCGGTGACCGCCGCCACCGACGAGGCCGGCAACCGCGGCAACGCCGACGGCGACTACGGCAGCGCGCCCGACACGGCCACCGCCACGCTGCACCTGCCGGACCTGGCGATCGTCAAGACGCCGGACCACGGCGCGGTCAACGCGGGCGAGACGTCGTCGTTCGACGTCGCGGTCACCAACAACGGCAACGCCACCGCGCGCGGCGTGGACATCGCCGACGTCCTGCCCGAGGGGCTGACCTACACCGCGGGCGACGCCACGGCCTCGCCGTCGACGGGCTTCTCCGAGGCGTCGGTGGCCGCCGGCCCCGGCACGGGCCAGACGACGGTGCACTGGACGGTCGCGACGCTGGCCGCCGGAGCGACGGTCACGGTGACGGTCCCGGTCACGGTCGGCCACGACGTCGCCGACGGGACGACGCTCACCAACGCCGCCGAGGCCCGCTCCGACGAGGTGCCGACGCCGGTCGGCGACACGGGGTCGCTGGACGTCAGCGCGAGCGCCGACCTGTCGATCGCCAAGACCGGCGCCGCGCGCTACGTCGCCGGCACGAGCTACACGTGGCACCTGCGGGTCCGCAACCTCGGGCCGTCCGACGCCCAGGCCGCGACGGTGGCCGACGCGCTGCCGTTCGGGACGACGTTCGTCTCGGCCGACGCGCCCTGCGCCGAGGCCGGGGGCGTCGTGACCTGCGCGCTCGGGACGATCGAGCCGGGCTTCGACCACACCTACGACATCGAGGTCGCCGTCGATCCGGGCCGGACCGGGCCGTCGCTGTCCAACACCGCGACGGTGTCGGCGAGCACGACCGACCCGGTGCCCTACGACAACGTGTCGACGTGGGACGCCGGCGGGTCGACGCTGGCCGACGTGTCGGTGACGAAGGCCGCCGCGCCGGCCGCGATCCTCAAGAACGGCCAGACCACGTTCACCATGGTGGTGCACAACGCGGGGCCGTCCGTCGCGCGCTCGGTGACGCTCACCGACCCGATGCCCGCGGGCCTGACGGTCGTCTCGGCGTCCGGCACGGGCTGCGCGGTCGCCGCCGACACGGTGACCTGCGCGCTCGGTGACCTGGGCGTCGGCGCCGACGCGACGGTCACGGTCGTGGCCAAGGGCATCGACAACGGCACGTGGACGAACACCGCGACGGTCGCGACGATCACGAGCCAGCCCGCGGGCGGGGGCGATCCCGACAGCGCGGACGCGTCGGTCGTCGTCGGCCCGGTCGCCGACCTGCAGGTCGCCAAGACGGCGCCGGGGACGGTCGCGGCGGGCGGGACGCTGACCTGGAAGGTCTCGGTGGCCAACGCCGGGCCCGACCCGGCGACGGGCGTGACGCTCACCGATCCGCTGCCCGCCGGGACCGTGTTCGTGGCGGCCGACCCCGGCTGCGCGGAGGCCGCGGGCACCGTGACCTGCGACGTCGGGGCGCTGGCCGTCGGCGACCGCGCGGAGCGGACGATCACCGCGACGGTGCCGGTCGCGCTGGCCGACCAGACGCTGATCAACACCGTGACCGCCACCGCCGACCAAGGCGATGACCATCCCGAGGACGACACCGCGTCGGCGAGCACGCTCGTCGGGCCGGCGGCCGACCTCGGCGTCGTGAAGACCGGTCCGGCCTCCGCGGCCGCCGGCGGGCAGATCGCCTGGACGATCGTCGCCACCGACCACGGGCCGTCGGCCGCCACCGGCGTCACGGTCACCGACGCGCTGCCCGACGGCGTGACGCCGGTCTCCGCGACGCCGACCCAGGGCGCGTGCGCGATCGCGGGCGCGACCGTCACGTGCGCGCTGGGCTCGCTGGCCTCCGGCGGGGCCGCGCAGATCCAGCTGGTGGGGACGATCGCCGCCGACCGCGTCGGCGCGACGCTGACCAACGGCGCGGAGATCCGGGGCGATCAGCCGGACCCGGTGGCCGGCAACGATCGCTCCAGCGCGACGACGACCGTCGGGCCGGCGGCCGTCACCGGCCCCGACCTGAAGCTCGTCAAGTCCGTGATCGGCGACGCCAAGCCGCAGCTCGGGCGCGCGCTGCGCTACGCGCTGGACGTCACCAACGCCGGCGACGCGGCGGCCACCGGCGTGGTCGTGACCGACACGCTGCCCGCCAACCTGGAGTACGTCACGTCCGCGATCCCGGGCGGCACGTGCAAGGCCACCAACTCGGTCGTGACGTGCGCCGTCGCGTCGCTGGCGGCGGGCGAGACCCGGCGCGCGACGGTCACCACGCGGCCGATCGCGCCCGGCCCGGTGCGCAACACGGCCAGCGTGCTGTCGGCGACGGCCGAGACCCGGGCGGTCGACAACGTCGCCTCGGCGGGCACGACGGTCACCGCGCCGCGCGCCACGCTGCGCCTGGTGAAGACCACGACGCGGCGGTCGCCGGTCCGCGCCGGCCAGCACGTCACCTACCAGGTGCGGGTCACCAACGTCAGCACGCGCGCCGCGGCGGACGTGGTCGTCTGCGACACGCTCCCGAAGGCGCTCGTGGTCGTCTCCGCGCCGGGCGCGAAGTTCCGGCACGGCCGTCCGTGCTGGACGATCGCGATGCTGCGCGCCGGCCACGGCACGACGTTCCGCCTGACCGCGCGGCTGACCGGCGGCGCCCGCCCCGGCCGGATCCGCAACGTGGCGAGCGTGACCGCCCGCAACGCGAGCAGCCGCCGCGCCGCGGCGACGATCACGGCGGCGGCGCAGCGGGTCGCGGCGGCGCGGGGCGGAGGGGTCACGGGGTAGCCGCTCGCGGCGCCCCGTGACGCGGGTCAGACCAGGAACGCCCGCTCGAAGAACCACACCAGGCCCATCGCGCAGACGCCCGCGGCGATCGTCCCGGTCGTCCCGACGTTGACGAGCGGGGCGCGGCGGCGCAGGAGGGTCAGCACCGGGAAGGTCAGCAGGATCAGCCCGAGCTGCACGGACTCGATGCCGAGGTTGAAGACCACCAGGGACGACAGCAGGCTCCACGACGCGCCCTGGTCGATGCCCAGCGCGGAGGCGAAGCCGAGGCCGTGGACCAGGCCGAAGCAGAAGACGACGCCGAGGCGGGTCCAGCCCGCGGCGTCGAGCCCGAGCGGGCCCGGGCCGACCTCCTCGACGTCGGCGGCCCGGCCGCGCAGCTCCCAGATCCGCCGCAGGTGCAGGGCCGCGACGATCGCGATCGAGAGGGCGATCGTCGGCTCCACGAGGCCGGACGGGACGGCGACGACGCCGAGCGCGGCGAGGATGAACGTCACCGAGTGGGCGATCGTGAAGCTCGACGCGGCCAGCACGATCTCGCGCAGGCGGCGGGACCCGGCGATCAAGGCCAACAGGAACAGGATGTGGTCGATGCCGGTGAGCAGGTGGTTGGCGCCGAGCCGGAAGAACTCCCAGTACTCCGTCAGCAGCGACTGCTGGGTGGAGAACGCGGGGTGCCTGGCGTCGAGGCTCGCGGTGCCCGACTTCAGGTCCAGCTCCTCGTAGGTCACGATCGTCTTGGTGCCGCGGACGTAGCCCTCGGAGTTGGGGAACAGCGCGCTGCGCAGCTCGTGCGCGCCGCCGCTCTCCGGGCAGCGGTAGTCGAGGTCCACGATCGCGTAGTCGGTGCCGTCGCGCTGGGTGATCCGCGCGGGACCGTCCTGCGTGGGCGTGCAGGCCGTGCCGTCCTTGACCGTCAGGCGCTGGTGCCGCTCGATGTAGGCCATGACGGCCTTGGCGTGGTCGTCGAGCGCCTTGGCCTCCGCGGCGTGGTCGTGCGCGTCGAAGGCCGGGGTGCCTTGGCGGAAGAGCGGGTCGTCGTGCTCGGCGTCGGCGGCGGAGACGACGAGCAGGTCGTACTCCAACTGCAGCTCGGTGCGGACGTGGCCCTTCTCGGGCGACGTCATGTCGATGTAGACGACCGAGCTGAAGCCGTGCGCGAACGCGGACGCGGCGTTCAGCAGCGTGCTCGCGGCGATGGCGATCAGCAGGACGACAACTACGGGGCGGGTGCGGTGGCGGACGGCGTGCATGGGAGGCTCCTTGGGCGGCGGGCATCCTGGCGGCCCCGTGCGGCCGAGCGGTGAACTTGGTGTGAAATCGGCTCGACGGGAGCCGCGCGGGCGGAAAAGATCGCTCGCCGACATGCCCGCCATCGCCCGCCAGCCCCGCCGACGCCCCCTGCGCACGACCACCCGACGCGGCCGCGCGCTGCTCGCGGCGGCGGCCGCCGCCGTGTTGGCCGCCGGCGCCGTCGGCGCGGCGGGCTGCGGCTCCTCCGAGGACTGGTCGTCGCCGCACGCCCGGCCGACCGCGGTCGGCGCGCTCGGCGCGGGCTTCGTCGACCGCGAGCACCCGCCCGCGCCGGAGGCGACGATCGCGCCGCGGCCCGGATCCTGGGACGACGTGCGCCCGTCCAGGGGCTACCGGGTCGTGCTGCTGCGCTACGGCGGCGACGACCAGACGCGCACGCTGGCCGACGCGGTGCGCGACTGGGCCGGCCAGGTCGACGCGAGCCTGAAGACCGTCACCGCCCAGCGGCCGGACAAGCTCATCGAGAGCATCACCGAGGCCATGGCCTTGAAGCCCGACCTCATCATCTCGGTCGGCAACAGCCTCGTCGATCCGCTCGCGCTGGTGACCGCCAACCACCTCGACCAGCAGTTCCTGGTCGTCGGGGCGGAGGTGGCCGAGCCGACCGCCAACGTCACCGCGGCCGACTGGAAGGGCGCCTCGTTCCGAGGCGAAGGGCTCGGCCTGCCCAACGCCTATGACCCGGCGTCGTTCACGCCCGAGCGCGCCGGGCGCGCGGTCCGGGCCGGCGTCGCGGCGGTGCTGCACGGCATCACCGGCATCGTGCTCCGCGTCCGCTGACGTCCGCCGCCCGGCGAACCTCGCCTTCTCTACCGGATCGACACGCTTCCTTCACCACTCGGCCACATCTGGATCCCTGGCGCCGTTTGAAGATGCCGCGCGTCCATCTCGGTCCAAACGAAAGGCAAGGAAACATCAGTGGTGCCTTCTAGCCACACCAACAAGCGGGCAGGGACGCCGCGGTCCACGAGGCGTCATGGGCGCCGCGCGGCCGCCGGGGCGGCTCTGGCCACGCTCGCCGTCTCGGGCGTCTTCGGCATCGGGTCGATGACCGGTGCCAGCGCCCAGAGCCCGGTGACGTCGACCGACATCACGCTGACCGTCGGCGCCAACGCGGCGCAGCGCGTCGTCTCCTGGTACGCGTCCGGCAACGGCGCCCAGTCGGTCCAGGTCGCGCCGACCTCGCAGCTCGTCAACGGCGAGTTCCCGGCCAACGCGACGACCTACCCGGCCACGCTCGCGGCCAACACCGTCAACGGCGGCTACAACGGCCACGCCACGCTCGACGGCCTGCAGGAGGACACCGCGTACTCCTACCGGGTCGGCAGCGACGGCGCCTGGTCGTCGACCTACGCGTTCAAGACGCGCAAGTTCTCCGGCAACTTCGACTTCCTGTTCTTCGGCGATCCGCAGATCGGGTCGTCGGGCAACACGGCCAAGGACGGCGCGGGCTGGCAGGACACGCTCGACGTGTCGCTGGCCGCCAACCCCGACAGCGAGCTGCTCGTCTCGGGCGGCGACCAGGTCGAGACCGCCAACACCGAGTCGCAGTGGGACGCGTACTTCGCGTCCGACAAGCTGCGCCAGGTCCCCACCGCTCCGACGATCGGCAACCACGACGTCGGCGGCAAGGCCTACGAGCAGCACTTCTGGACCCCCAACACGGACCGGTCCACGTCCTTCTACCAGGGCAGCGCCGCCACCCAGTCCGGCGGTGACTACTGGTACATCTTCAAGGGCGTCCTGTTCATCCACCTCAACTCGAACGCGTACGCCAACGGCGCCGACGCCGCGCACATCGCGTACGTGACCAGCGTGGTCCAGGCCCACAAGGCCGAGGCCAAGCACATCGTGTTGGTCTACCACCACGCGATCTACTCGCCGGCCGACCACGCCAACGACAGCGACAACAAGCAGCGCCGCATCGACTTCCCGACCGCGTTCTCGAACCTGGGCGTCGACCTCGTGCTGCAGGGCCACGACCACAGCTACTCGCGCAGCTACTCCATCAAGAACGGCCAGAAGGCCAACACGAGCGAGCAGCCCGGCGCCACCGAGGTCTCCGCGGGCCCGGGCGGCGTCATCTACGTGACGGCCAACTCCGCCTCGGGCTCCAAGTACTACGACCTGACGACCCCGGTCGCCGGCGAGTACGGCCCGGACCCGCTGGACCCGACCGGGAAGCGGCACTACGCGAACTCGGTCGAGAACCAGGAGCACGTCCGCACCTACGTCAAGGTGGGCGTCAAGGACGACTCGCTGACGGTGCAGGAGATCCGCAGCGGGACGTGCGCCGCGCCGAACGCCGCGGTCGAGCTGGGCAAGGTCTCCTGGTGCGGCCCCAACAGCGGCGCGACCCCGGCCCAGCCGGTCGGCTCGATCGTCGACAAGACGGTGATCTACCGCAACGCCGCTCCCGTGAGCGGGACGGTGCCGTCGACGCTGTCGCTGAAGCTCGACACGCCGCCGACGTTCAGCGCGTTCACCCCGGGCGTCGCCAATGACTACGTCGCGTCGATGACGGCCAACGTCGTCTCGTCCGCGGGCGACGGCGTCCTCACGGTCGCCGACCCGAGCGACGCGGCCGTCGGCCGCCTGGTCAACGGGAGCTACAGCCTGGCCTCGGCCCTGCAGGCCAAGGCCAGCAGCCCGAACGGCGCCGGCGCCAGCGCGTTCGCGCCGGTCGGCGGCTCGACGACGCCGACGTCGCTGCTGAGCTACTCGGGCCCGGTCAGCAACGACCCGGTCACGGTGCAGTTCCAGCAGCACATCGGGGCCAACGACCCGCTGCGCACCGGCAAGTACAGCAAGACGCTGGTGTTCACGCTGTCGACCACCAGCCCCTGATCGCCGGCGGATCGCCCGATCCGCCGGACCCGGGGGGTGGGGGGGGGGGGGGG
>NZ_DASRZV010000006.1:0-78345 GCF_035685985.1 Baekduia sp. | reverse complement strand
GAGGTCTGGGACGCCACGACCGGGTCGCTGCCGGCGCTCGACGGCGCCGGCTTCGTCGTCTCGCTCGGCGCCGAGGAGTCGGCGCGCGACGAGCGCCTGCCGTGGGTTGCGGCGGAGGTCGAGCTGCTGCGCGCCGCGATCGCCGCCGAACTGCCGGTGCTCGGGGTCTGCTTCGGCGGCCAGGCGCTGTCGATCGCGCTCGGAGGCGACGTCGACCACGCCGAGCGACCGCAGATCGGCTGGCTCGCGATCGACGGCGACGAGCTCGAGCACGGACCGTGGTTTCACTGGCATTACGAGCAGCTCTCGGTGCCGCCCGGCGCGCAGCTGCTCGCCCGCAGCCCGGTCGGCCCGGCTGCGTTTCGAGCCGGCCGCCACCTCGGGATGCAGTTCCACCCCGAGGTCACCACCGCGGTGATCGCCGACTGGGTGCGATCGTCGAGCCGCCTGCGCGAGCTCGGCATCGACGCCGACGAGCTGCTCGCCGAGAGCGAGCGTCGCTCGCCCGCCGCTCGCGCCGCGGCGTGGCTGCTCTTCGACGAATGGTGGGCGCTCGCGACCGGGCGGCCTGAGCGTGCGCGAGGGTGCCGGCGCAGCGCGTCGGCACCCTCGCCCGCCCCCTAGAGTCCGGCTGCGGCGCGCAGCGCCTCGGCCTTGCCGGTCTGCTCCCAGGTGAAGTCGGCGTCGTCGCGACCGAAGTGGCCGTAGGCGGCCGTCTTGCGATAGATCGGCCGGTGCAGCCGCAGCTCCTCGCGGAAGGCTCCGGGGCGCAGGTCGAAATGGTCGTGGATCAGGTCGAGGATCAGGGCGCGCGAGACCTTCTCGGTGCCGAACGTCTCGATCATCACCGAGACCGGGCGGGCGACGCCGATCGCGTAGGCGACCTGGACCTCGGCGCGGTCGGCCAGGCCCGCGGCCACGACGTTCTTGGCGACCCAGCGCGCGGCGTAGGCGGCCGAGCGGTCGACCTTCGACGGGTCCTTGCCCGAGAACGCGCCGCCGCCGTGGCGGGCGAAGCCGCCGTAGGTGTCGACGATGATCTTGCGGCCCGTCAGGCCCGCGTCGCCGACCGGCCCGCCGATGACGAAGCGGCCCGTCGGGTTGACCAGGAACTCCTTGCGCAGCGTGTCGGCGTCGTACAGCTCGGCCGGCAGGACCGGCAGGACGACGTTCTCCCACAGGTCGTCGGTGATCTGCTGACGCGTCGCCTCCTCGGCGTGCTGCGTGGAGATCAGCAGCTTCTCGATCCCGACCGGCTTGCCGTCGCGGTAGCGGACCGACACCTGGGTCTTGCCGTCCGGACGCAGGTAGCCCAGCGTGCCGTCCTTGCGCACCGCGCTCAGCCGCTCGGCGAGCTGGTGGGCGAACGTGATCGGGGCGGGCATCAGGTTCGCCGTCTCGTTGGAGGCGTAGCCGAACATCATGCCCTGGTCGCCGGCGCCGGCGACGTCAAGAGCGTCCGTGGAGCCCTCGGTGCGCGCCTCGTCGGCCGTGTCGACGCCCTGCGCGATGTCGGGCGACTGCTTGTCGATGGCGTTGAGGACCGCGGCGCTGTCGGCCGAGAAGCCCAGGTCGCCGTCGACGTAGCCGATCTTGCGGATCGTCTCGCGGGCGATCTCCTGGATGTCGACGTACGTCTCGGTGGTGATCTCGCCGGAGACCACGACCAGGCCCGTGTTGACGAGCGTCTCGCAGGCGACGCGCGACTTGGGGTCGTCGGTGAGGCAGGCGTCCAGGACGCCGTCCGAGATCTGGTCGGCGACCTTGTCGGGGTGGCCCTCCGTGACGGACTCGGAGGTGAAGAGGTACTCGTTGTCGGCGTAGCTCATTGGGTAAGTAGGAGGGAGATCTCCGCGGTGGATTCGCTGTCGTTGCCGATGGTGCTGGCGCCGATGGCCCGGACCTTCTGGAGGTCGGCCCTGGCGGCCTGGTAGGCACGTGATTGGTCGAGGCCGGTCGCCTCGCCCAGCTTCAACAGCCGTGTGAAGTCCAGGAAGAGTAGCGAGGACAGCAAATCAGGATGATTCCCTACTGCCTTTCGCCAGTTCTCGGTGTCGGTCAGGTGCTTGCCGCCGGCCTTGACCGCGGCGATCCCCTTCGGGCTCGTCGAGACCGCGACCTTGCCGTCCCAGACCGCGGTCGACAGCGTCGTGCGCACCGCGGCGGGCAGCCCGTCGAGGGTCCGGCGCGCCGCCGCCTCGTCGGAGGCGTAGGCCATGATCGTGAGGATCGGCGCGGGCGTGGCCTCGGTCAGGACCACCGCCGCCTCGCCCGGGAAGACCTTCAGGAGCGGCTTGTCCAGCGAGGACGCCAGCGACTGGATCGTCTTCGACGACGACCCCGCGGCGGCCAGCAGCCGCTGCAGCGCCGGGGCCAGGTTGCTGACGCCGAGGTAGGCCATCGCGTCGGCCGGGACCGCCGCGGCGAGCGTCGGCTTGAAGGGCTTGAACCCCTCGGCGCCACCGCGCTTCAGCGACGGGTCGAGCTGGGACTTGACCGTCAGCTCGGCCCGGTCGCCCTTGGCCTGGAGGCCGAACGCGGCGCCCTTCAGCGTCGCCTGGTCGAAGAGCACGCCGGCGGCGCCGAGCAGCCCGCCCTGGGGCGCGAGCAGCCGCCGCAGGCCGTCGGCCGACAGCCAGCCGTCGGCGACGCGGTCCTCGGGCAGCGCGGCCAGCTCCTTCCTCGGCCCCGCCGCCTGCGCCAGCGAGCCCCGGCCGCCGGCCTTCTGGAGCCGGGCGGCGACGTTCAGCGACTCGGGCTGGCCGATCGCCAGGAACGTCCCGACGTAGGTCGACGCCAGCGACCCGCACGCCTGCTGCCGGGCGCCGGGGTGCGCCTTGCCGGTGTCGACGAGCACGAGCGAGTTGGCCTGCGACGAGGTGCCGGTGTCGAAGATCGCCAGCGCGGCCTCGTCGGCCGTCTTCAGGGCCTTGGTGGCGACGTCGCAGCCGGGCGCCTGCAGGCGGGAGACGATGCTGTCGCGCAGCTTCGCGTAGGACGGGAACGACGACGCGACCTTCGCCGCGTCGCGCGTCTGCGCGCGCCCCGGGTCGGTCGAGAGGTGGACGTAGACCAGCGCGTCGGCGGGCACCAGCCGCGCCGCGGCGGACGCGGGCGGCTTCGCGCGGCCCCCGTCTCCCCCGCCGCCCGCGATCGCGATCACGGCGACGACGAGCACCACGACGATCGCCACCGCGCCGCCGGCCGCGAACAGCCGCCCGCGAGCGGTCAGGTCGATGCGCTTGGGGGCGTCAGCGCTCATCGCGCTGCCCGGATCGCCGCCCCGACGGGGCGTGTCGAAGTGCTACTCGCCACGGCGATTCGCGCGCTCCTTGAAGTCGATGATCAACGGGATCCCGTCCATCCCGAACCGCTGCCGCAACCGATTCTCGACGAAGTACGCGTAGTCGCGCGTCACCCGGTTGCGCGAGTTGACCTGGATCGCGAAGCGCGGCGGCCGCGTCTCGAACTGCGTCATGTACAGCAGCCGCAGGCGGCTCCCCTGCTTGGCCGGCGGCTGGCGCTCCTGGACGACCTCGCTGATGAAGCGGTTGAGCTGCGGCGTCGGGATGCGGGTTCGGACGCGGTCGCCGAGGATGATCGCCTCCTTCAGCAGGCGCTCGACGTTGCGCCCGCTCACCGCGGACGTGGTCAGCACCTTCGGCCGCAGGCGCAGCTTGTTGTTGACCCGCGCGCGCTCGTGGTCGAGGTCGGACTCCTCCATCGGCGCGACGTCCCACTTGTTGAGGACCAACGCCGTCGCGCAGCCCTCCTTCATCGCCAGCTCGGCGATCCGCAGGTCCTGCGCGGTGACGCCGTCGTGCGCGTCGCAGATCACCAGCGCGACGTCCGCGCGCTCGACCGCCCGCTGCGAGCGCAAGGTGGTGTAGTACTCGACCGACTCGGTGACCTTGGCCTGGCGGCGCATGCCCGCGGTGTCGACGACGATCACGCGGCGGCCGTCGACCTCCATCGGCAGGTCGATCGCGTCGCGCGTCGTGCCCGCGACGTCGGAGACGATCACGCGGTCGGACCTCACGAACTTGTTGACCAGCGACGACTTGCCCACGTTGGGCCGGCCGATCAGCGCCAGCCGGATGATGTCGTCGTCCTCGTCCTCGGCGTCGCCGTCGGGCAGGTGCGAGACCACGGCGTCGAGCAGGTCGCCGGTGCCCAGGCCCTGGGTCGCGCTGACCGCCATCGGGTCGCCGAGGCCCAAGGCGTAGAACTCGGTCGCCGACGGCACGTTCTTGACCGAGTCGATCTTGTTGACGACCACGATCACCGGCTTGCTCCAGCGCCGCAGCAGGTCGGCCAGCTCCTCGTCGCCCGGGCGCACGCCCGCCTGGCCGTCGACGACCAGCAGCCCGACGTCGGAGTCGGCGATCGCGGCCTGGGCCTGCTCGCGGATCGACCCGGCCATCGGGTCCTCGTCGAACAGGTCCATGCCGCCGGTGTCGATCAGCGTGAAGCGCCGGCCGTTCCACTCGCACGGCACCTCGTGGCGGTCGCGCGTGATGCCGGGCGCCTCGTGCACCACGGCGACCCGCGACTCGCTCAGCCGGTTGACCAGCGACGACTTGCCGACGTTCGGATAGCCGAGGACGGCGACCTTCGGACCCGTGCTCATGCCGAGACCTCCGAGACCCGAGCGGCGATCGCGTCGACGACCTCGTCGATCGACAGCCCGGTCGTGTCCAGCTCCCACGCCCCGGGAGCCGCCGACAGCGTCGTGCGACCGTGACTGGAGTCGCGCTCGTCGCGCGCCCGCAGGTCGGCCTCGACCTCCGCGGGATCCATCCCCAGCTCGGCGGCGCGGCGGCGCGCGCGCTCGGCCGGGTCGGCGGTCAGGTAGACCTTGACCTCGGCGTCCGGCGCGACGACCGTCGCGATGTCGCGCCCCTCGGCCACGTAGTCGCCGCCGGCGACGATCGCGCGCTGCTGGGCGACCATCGCCTCGCGCACCGCCGGGTCGTTGGCGACGATCGAGGCCTGCTCGCTGACCGCGGCCGTCCGGATGATCGACGACACGTCCTCGCCGTTGAGCAGCACGAGGCCGCCGTCGAGCTGGATGTCGAGCGCTCCGACCTCGTCGAGACCGCGCAGCGACGCCAGCGCGACCGCGCGATACATCGCCCCGGTGTCCAGGTAGGTGAAGCCCAGCGCCTCCGCCACGGCGCGCGCCACGGTCGACTTGCCCGCTCCCGCGGGTCCATCAATGGCCACAAGCACGGCCGGGAGGGTAGGCGTACCGCCTCCGGTGTGGCATCCTCCGCATTGGGGTGCGCCTCATCGGGCCTCTTCGGGAGAGAGACTTCGCGCTGCTGTGGGCCGGGACGCTCGTGTCGCTTCTGGGCGACGGGATCTACCTGGTCGCGCTGCCGTTCGCCGTCCTGGACCTGGACGGATCCGCCACCGACCTGTCGCTGGTGGGCTTCGCCTGGTCGCTGGGGATCGTGGGCTTCCTGCTGCTCGGCGGGCTGGCCGCCGACCGCTATGACAAGCGCCGCCAGCTGCTGGTCGCCGACGCCGTGCGGCTGGCCGCGGTCGGCGCGATCGGCGGGCTGTCGGTCGGCGGCGTGCTGGAGATCTGGCACCTGGTCGTGCTCGGGTTCGTCTTCGGCGCGGGCGAGGGCCTCAGCGGCCCGGCGATGGGCGCGATCGTGCCCGAGCTGGTCCCCGAGGACCGGCTGATCGAGGCCAACGCGCTGCAGGGCTCGCTGCGGCCGATCGCGCTGCGGCTCGCCGGGCCGGCGCTCGGCGGCGCGACCGTCGCGCTGCTGGACACCGGCGGCGCGCTGCTGGTCGACGCCGGGACGTTCGCGGTGTCGATCGCGTGCCTGCTGGCGATGCGGGCGCGCGTGCCGGTCCATGAGGGCGAGCACGAGCCGCTGCGCGCGCAGATCCGCGAGGCCGCGCGCTTCGTGCGCACCCAGACGTGGCTGTGGGCGACGCTGATCGGCGCGGGGATCTCGATCCTGTTCTTCCTCGGGCCGGTCGAGGTGCTGCTGCCGATCCGCATCGACGGCGACCTCGGCGACAGCGCGGGCGCGTTCGGCATCGTGCTCGCCGCGGGCGGGATCGGCGCGACGCTCGGCACCGCGGCGATCGGCCACTTCGGCATGCCGCGCAAGGAGATCAGCGCGCTGTACTGGTTCTGGGGCCTGGCGGGCTTCGCGCTGTGCGGCTACGCGTTCGCGACCGCGGTCTGGCAGCTGGTCGTGCTCTCGTTCCTGTTCGGGCTGGGCAGCGGCGCGGGCAACCCGATCTGGTCGACGCTCATGCAGGTGCGCGTGCCCGCGACCATGCGCGGGCGCGTGGGCTCGCTGGACTGGCTGGTGTCCTTCGCGCTGACGCCGATCTCGTTCGGGCTCACGGGCCCGCTGGCCGCGGCGTTCGGGCCCGCGGCGGTGCTGGTCGTCGCGGGCCTGGTCGCCGGCGGCGGGACGCTGACGCTGCTGTACGTCGTCCCGGGGCTGCGCGACGAGAACGGCGGGATCGCGCGCGCGACCGCCGCCGGCCTCGACGCGGGGCCTCAGCCGCCGATGAGCGAGCCGATGTCGTCGGCGAACGTCGGGTAGGAGACGTCGGCCGCCTCCATCCCCTCGACGGTCACGCCCTCCTCGGAGGCCAGCCCGGCGATCGCGCCGAGCATCGCCAGGCGGTGGTCGCCGTGGGAGTGGATCGTCCCGCCCTTCAGGCCGCCCGTCCCGCGCACGACGAAGCCGTCGTCGGTGGCGGTCAGGTCGCCGCCCAGCGCGTTGAGGCCGTCGACGACGGTCGCGATCCGGTCGGACTCCTTCAGGCGCAGCTCGTGGGCGCCGCGGACGATCGTCTCGCCCTCGGCGAAGCAGCCCAGCAGCGCGACCAGCGGCAGCTCGTCGATGGCCGGCGGGACCTCATCGGCCTCGACGACCGTGCCGGTCAGCGGGCCGTGGGCGACCTCGAGGTCGCCGATCGGCTCGGTCCCGACGACGCCGTCGTCGGGCGCGTCCTCCAGCTCGCCGACGACGATCCCGCCCATGCGCTGGACGATGCGGTGAAAGCCCGTGCGCGTCCAGTTCGTGCCGGAGCCGGTGATCGTGATCCGCGAGCCGCCGACCAGCACGCCGGCGGCGATCATGAACGCGGCGCTCGACGGGTCGCCGGGGACGACGAGGTCGTCGAGGACCAGCTCGTCCACGTTGGTGACCGTGACGTGGCGGCCGTTGCGGTGCACGGTGACGCCGGCGGCGGCGAGCATCCGCTCGGTGTGGTCGCGGCTGGGCGCGGGCTCGACCACCGTCGTCGCGCCGTCGGCCATGAGGCCGGCGAGCAGGACGCAGGACTTGACCTGGGCCGAGGCGACGGGCAGGTCGTAGGCGATGGACCGCAGCCGCGCGCCCGTGACCGTGAACGGCGGCAGGCGGTCGTCGGTGGCGTCGATCGTCGCGCCCATGCGGCGCAGCGGCTCGGCGACGCGGTCGACCGGGCGGCGGCGGATCGAGCTGTCGCCGTCCAACGTGTAGGCCTGGCCTTCCTGCCCGGCCAGCCAGCCCGGCAGCAGGCGCATCAGCGTCCCCGCGTTGCCGACGTCGATCGGCCCGTCGGGCACCTGGGCGTTGCGCAGCCCGGTGCCGCGGATCGTGACGAGGTCGCCGCCCTCGTCGACCGTGACCAGCGCGCCGAGCGCGCGGACCGCGTTGAGCGTCGAGGTGGTGTCCTCGGCGTGCAGGTAGTTGCGCACGCGGACGGGCTCGGCGGCCATCGCGCCGAGGATCGCGGCGCGGTGGGAGATCGACTTGTCGGCCGGCGGGCGAACCGACCCCTTCAACTTCTTGGCGGGGGCCCAGTGGACGGTGGTCACGTGCTGTTCCTGTCTCGACGGCGACGCAGTCGACGCGTGGTCATGATTGGGAGAGAACCTCGTCGACCAGCGACCGCGCGCGGGCGTGGTGCTCCTCGGCCACCCAGAGGGCGACCTCGCCGCTGCGGAAGTCGGGTTGGGGGGAGAGGGTCATGTCGTGGATGTTGATGCCCGCGCGCGAGAGCGTCAGCGCGAGGTCGGCGACGACGCCGGGGCGGTTGGGGACGACGCGGCGGATCTCGGTCAGCTCGCCGCCGGTCATGCCGACGTCCAGCAGCGCGCGGCGCTGTCGCTGCGCCTCGGCCTGCCAGGCCTCGGTCGCGTGCGTGTCGTCGCGCGCGAGGAGGTCGCGGGCCTCGGTCAGCAGCGCGATCGTCGCGTCGAGCCCGGCGAGGACCGCGTCGCGGTTGGCGTCGTAGATCCCGGCCCACAGCGGCGGGTTGGCGCCGGCGACGCGGGTGGCGTCGCGGAACGACGGCCCGACGACCGGGATCGCCTCGCCGCCCAGCGCGCGCGTCGCCTGCGCGACCATCGCGTTGGCGACGACGTGCGGCACGTGCGAGAACGCGGCCATCAGGCGGTCGTGGTCGGAGGCGTCGATGATCGTCGGCACCGCGCCGAGGCCGGTGACGAAGCGGTGCAGGCGCTCCAGCAGGATGCCCTCGGAGTCGGGGCGCGGCGTCAGGTACCAGGTGGCGCCGGCGAACAGGTCGCCGCGCGCGTGCTCGACGCCCGCGACCTCGGCCCCGGCCAGCGGGTGGCCGCCGATGTAGGGGTCGCGCGGGTGGCCGGCGACCAGCGCGGCCTTCGTGGAGCCGACGTCGGTGACGACCGCGCCCGCGAAGAACGCGCACGCCTCGGCCACGTGCCGCGCCAGCCCCGCGATCGGCGCGGCGATGACGGCCACGTCGACCTCGCGCGGGAAGTCGCCCGGCTCGTCCACCACCGCGTCCACCACGCCACGCTCCAGCGCCTTCGCCCGGACCTCGGGGTCCGGGTCGAAGCCCACCACCTCGGCGCCCAACCGCTCCCGCGCGGCCAGGCCGACCGAGCCGCCGATGAGCCCCAGCCCGACGAGGGCCAAGCGGAATGCCTCGCCTGAAGGCTCGGATTCCGGGCGAAACGACGGCTCGTCGGAGGCTTCCGTCACGCCGCGGCGCCCTGCTTGGCCGCGGCGCCGAAGGGCAGCTTGCCCGCCAGCTCGGCCGCCTGCTCGACCTTGCGGGCGTAGGCGTTGAACTGGTCGACGCGGATCTGCTGCGGGCCGTCGCAGATCGCCTCGTCGGGCTCGGGGTGCGTCTCGACGATGATGCCGTCGGCGCCCGCGGCGGCGGCGGCCAGCGACAGCGACTCGACCAGCGAGCGGCGCCCGGCGGCGTGTGACGGGTCGACGACGATCGGCAGGTGCGTCATCTCCTTCAGCACCGGGATCGCCGTGATGTCGAGCGTGAAGCGGTAGGCGGTCTCGAAGGTGCGGATGCCGCGCTCGCAGAGCATCACCGACTCGTTGCCCTCCTTGAGGACGTACTCGGAGGCCATGATCAGCTCCTCCAGCGTCGAGGAGAGCCCGCGCTTGATCAGCACGGGGATGCCGGAGCGGCCGATCTCGCTCAGCAGCGGGTAGTTCTGCATGTTGCGGGCGCCGATCTGGATGACGTCGGCGACCTCGGCGACGGCCTCGATGTCGCGCGCGTCCATCAGCTCGGTGACGATCGGCAGGCCCGTGCGGGCCTTGGCCTCGGCGAGCAGCCGCAGGCCCTCCTGGCCGAGGCCCTGGAAGGCGTAGGGCGAGGTGCGCGGCTTGTAGGCGCCGCCGCGGAAGAGGTTGGCGCCGGCGGCGAGCATCGCGTCGGCGGTGTCGAGCGTCTGGTCGCGCGTCTCGACCGTGCACGGCCCGGCGATGAGCGCGAAGTGGTCGCCGCCGACCTTGGCGTTGCCGATCTCCAGCGTCGTGCGCGCGTCGCCCTTGATCTGCGACGAGGCCAGCTTGTAGGGCTTGAGGATCGGGACGACCTTCTCCACGCCCTCGTGCCCCTCGAGGCCGAGGCGGGCGACGTGCTCGCGGTCGCCGATGGCGCCGATGATCGTCACCTCCTCCCCACGGCTGGGGTGCGCGTGGGCTCCGACGGACTCGATCCGCTCGATCACGGCCTGCACCTGTTCCTCGGTGGCCGTCGGCTTCATCACGATCATCATCTTGTTGCTCTTTTCTGCTGCTTGGGATGGAAGTCTAAAGGGAGGCGATCAGCGTGGACGCGTGGAAGCGTCCACGCGCACGGAGGGGGCTTTACCGGCGCTCGACCCCGAGGGTCCGCGGACGCGAATGGCCCGCAGGGACACGGCCACACGGCCGGACCGAGCGCCTAGCTAAATCGCCAATACCAAGCAACGAGAGACCCGTTCGCGACCACCGCGTCGCCACCGGCCGGGCCGGCGTGCGAAGTGCGCGTGGTGAAGGGCGAGCGGGACATGCTGCGGCGCGTATGTAAGCAGATGCGTTGGGCTGTGGGAAGGCGCCGTCGTGCCGGGTGGCTGGGGGATGCGGGTCGCCCTATGACTGCTATGCAGTCAATACTCGACCCCGATCCCTCAGAAGCCGCTCGTTCGGTGGCGAACGGCGCGTGCGCTACGCCCCCAGCAACGCCCCGAGCACGCTCAGGAAGCGCCGGTTCTGTGCCGGCGTCCCGTAGGTCACCCGTAGCGCGCCCGGCCGGCCCAGGGCCGCCCCGGCGCGCACCAGCACGCCGCGCTCGGTCAACCCGGCGACCACGCGCGCCTCGGTCTCCCCCGGCTCCTCGCCGTCCCGGCTCGGCAGGTCGAACCACGCGAAGTTCGCCTGCGACGCGGCGGGCGCGATGCCCAGCTCGCCCAGCCCGTCCTCCAGCTCCAGCCGCGCCACGATCGCGCGCTCGACCCGGGCCGCGACCGCGTCGCCGTGCTTGAGCGACTCCACCGCCGCCGCCTGGGCGGCCGCGTTGCAGAAGAACGGCTGGCGGACCTGGTTGACCGCGGTGACGAAGGCGTCGCTTCCGCACAGCGCGTAGCCCACGCGCAGGCCGCACAACCCGTACACCTTGGAGAAGGTCCGCAACAGCACCAGGTTGGGGTGCTTCTTCAACAGGTCGATCGAGGCGTCGGGGTCGTCGAGCGTGTTGTACTCGCAGTAGGCCTCGTCGAGGATCACGCAGACGTGCTTGGGCACGCGCGCGACGAAGGCCGCGATCTCGTCCAGCGGGAGCGCCGTCGACGTGGGGTTGTTGGGGTTGCAGACGACCACCAGGCGCGTGGCGGCGGTGATCTCCGCGAGCATCGCGTCGAGGTCGTGCTCCTGGGCGTCGTTGAGCGGCACCTGGATCTGCGTCGCGCCGGTCGCGGCCGCCAGGTGCGGGTAGACGCTGAACGACGGCCACGCGTAGACCAGCTCGGCGCCCTCCTCCAGCAGCGCCTCGCCGGCGGCCAGCAGGATGTCGCAGGACCCGTTGCCGATCGCGATCCGCGACGCCGGCACCTCGTAGCGATCGCTCAGGGCGCCGCGCAGCTTCGCGTTCGTCGGATCCGGATAGCGGTTGACGCCGGTCAGGATCGCCTGGACGGCCGCGACGACCGGCTCCAGCGGCGGCTCGGGCGACTCGTTGGACGCCAGCAGCGCGACGTCCTCGGGCAGCGCGTAGGCGGCCGCGGCGGGATAGACGGGGATGCGGCGGACCGCCGCGGAGAACTCGATCGCCATCGCCCGGGAGGGTATCGGTCCCTCCCGGCCCGGCTACTGCGCGGACTCCAGGTCCCGGCGCAGCCGCTGGGCCTCGCCGAGGTACACGTGCTTGGCCGTGTGGTCCTCGGCGGCGTGGTAGTGCATCAACACGCGCACGACCTTGGGCAGCGAGCCGGGCACCGGGATCTCCTGCGCGCACATCAACGGCACCTGGTCGAAGCCGAGACGCCGCGCGGCGACCGCCGGGAAGTCGGCGTCGAGGTCGGCAGTGACCGTGAAGATGCAGCTGACGACGTCGTCCGGCGTCAGGTCGTTGCGGCGCAGGATCTCCTTCATCAACGTCTCGGTGGCCCAGAGGATGTCCGCGGACGTGTTGTTCTCGGCCGTGTTGGCCCCACGGAGGGCGAAGAGGCGCATCGGACGCGGCATGATGTCAGGAAGTGCGGCGTCGCTCGTTCGTCCAGGAGCCTGCGGCCTGACCCGCGGGCGGCCGACATCCCAGTCGATGGCGTCGCCTCCCGCACGTCGCGTCCTCGTGCTCGGCATGTTGGCCGGGTGCCTGGCGCTGCTCCCGTTCCTCCGCGAGGACCTCGGCTCGTCCTCGGCGTTCCTGCCGGTCTGCCTGGTCCTCGTCGCGCTCTGCGACCTGGCGACCGCCGGGCTGCTGGCCGCGCGCTTCCTCGGCCTCGGGTCGTCGCAGCTGCTGGCCCTCTCGGGCGCCTACCTCGGCGCCGGGCTGTTGGCCGTCGTCCACCTGCTGGTGCTGCGCGGCGTCTTCGGCGCCGAGCACGGCGCGGTCATCGACGCGGGGCCGCAGGCCGCCGCGTGGCTGTGGGCGGTCTGGCACGGCGGGCTGCCGCCGGCGCTGGCCCTCGCGCTCTGGGGCGGGCCGCCGGAGTGGCGCCGCCGCCTGGCCGGGCCGACCGCCCGCCGGCTGCGCGCGCTGCGCCTGGCCTGCGGCTTCGTCATCGCGGTCGTCGCGGCGATCACCGCGGTCGTGGTGGCGATCGGCCCGTCGCTGCCGACGATCGTCTCCGGCGACCGGCTCTCGGACTCCGGGCTGCTCGCCGCGCCGATCGCGCTCGGGCTCGACCTCGTCGCGCTGGTCGTCGTCGCCCGCCGCGGGCGGCGCAGCGCGATCGAGCGGCGGCTGCTGATCGTCGTGGCCACGACGTTCGCCGGGACCGCGCTGACGCTCGCCGCGCTCTCGCGCGACACCGTCGGCTGGTACGCGGCCGGCGCGCTGGACCTCGCGGGCTCGGCGCTGCTGCTGTCGGTCGTCGCGGGCGGCCTGGGCCGGCTCGGCGTCCTCGGCGTGCGCGCCGACGAGCGGGCCGGCGCCCGCGACCCGCTGACCGGCGTCCGGACCCGCGCCGCCACGCTGGTGGCCGCCGAGCACCTGCACGCCCAGCGCGCGTCCGGCGTGCCGCTGGGCCTCGCGCTGCTGGACGTCGACGGGCTGCGCCGGATCGGCGACGAGCACGGGCCGCTGGCCGCCGACGCGGTGCTGATGTCGGTCGCGCGCAACCTGCGCGGCGTGCTGCGCGACGGCGACGTCCTCGGCCGCTCCGGCGACGAGGGCTTCCTGGTCCTGCTGCCGGGCACCGACGCCGAGGGCGTCACGATGGCCATGGACCGCGCGATCGCGGCGGTCCGCGAGCAGAAGGTCGGCACGTGGGCCCACGACGTCCGGACGACGGCGTCCGCCGGGATCGCGATGGTCGGCTCCGGCGACGCCGCGGTCGCCGACGCCCTCGCCGCCGCCGACCTGGCGCTCAACCAGGCCAAGGCGCACGGGCGTGACCAGGTGGTCAGCCCGGCGCGCGCGCAGGTGGTGCCGCTGCGTCGCGCAGGCGCTGGACCTCAGCGGGGCTGAGCCGCCGCACGCGGCCCTCCCCCAGGTCCCCGAGTCGCAGCGGGCCGAACGCGACGCGCCGCAGCTCGGTGACCGGATGGCCGATCTCCGCGCACATGCGGCGCACCTGGCGCTTGCGGCCCTCGTGGATCGTGAGCTGCAGGACGCCGACCTCGAGCTGGCGCACCTGGGCGGGCGCGGTGCGGCCGTCCTCCAGCTCGACGCCCTCGCGCAGCCGCCGCAGCTCCCGCTCGTCGACGAAGGCGCCGACGTGCGCCACGTAGGTCTTGGGGACCTCGTAGCGCGGGTGCGTGAGGCGGTTGGCGAGGTCGCCGTCGTCGGTGAGCAGGATCAGGCCGGTGGTGTCGGCGTCGAGGCGGCCGACGGGATAGAGCCGCTTGCCCGGCTCGTCGACCATCGCGACGACCGTCGGGCGGCCGTGCGTGTCCTTGGCGGTCGAGACGACGCCGCGCGGCTTGTGGACCATCCAGACGACGCGCTGGTCGGCGATGGCGACGGGGGCACCGTCGACCGTGACGGGCTCGGAGCCGTCGACGTCGCGGGCCGGGTCGGTGACGATCTCCCCCGCGACCGCGACGCGGCCCTCGCGGACGATCGCCTCCGCCGCGCGGCGGCTGGCGACTCCGGCGTGGGCGAGGAACTTCGCGAGGCGCATCGGCCTGCGAGGCTACCCGCATGGACTTCGACGGCGTGCTCGCGTGGCTGCGCGACCATCTCGGGCAGCGGGTGGTCGCGGCGACCACCGCCGAGGGCAACACCACCATGTCGGTGCAGGGGCACCTGCTGAAGGTCGACGCCGGCGACATCAACCTGATCGACCCGACGCCCGGGCGGATCGAGGCGTGGTCGGTCGGCGGCGCGACGCTCGTGCTGCTGGAGGGCGACTTCAGCGCGGCGGGGACGACGGACTTCGGCACGGGGCGCCCGGCGCTGGTCCAGGCGACGTTCGGGTCGCTGGTCGTGACGTTCGCCGAGCTGCCGGCCTCCGCGGGCTAGCCTGTAGGGGCTCTCGCCCATGGACCTCCAGCTCCTCGACACCACGCTGAGCGACCTCGGCCAGCCGTCCTTCCGCGCCAAGCAGGTGTGGGAGTGGACGGCGCGCGGCGCGCACGGCTACGACGGCATGACCAACCTGCCGGCGCCGCTGCGCGCCGAGCTGGCCGCGCGCGTGCCGTTCTCCACGCTGGAGGTCACCAACGAGGCCCACTCGCGCGACGGCACGATCAAGGCCTTGTTCAAGACGGTCAAGGACGGCCGCCCGGTCGAGGCCGTGCTGATGCGCTACCGCGACGGGCGCCGCTCGCTGTGCCTGTCCTCGCAGTCCGGCTGCCCGTTGACCTGCACGTTCTGCGCGACCGGGACGATGAAGTTCGGGCGCAACCTGACCGTGAGCGAGATCCTCGACCAGGCGCTGCACTTCCGCCGGATCGAGGAGGTCGACCACGTCGTGTTCATGGGCATGGGCGAGCCGATGATGAACCTCGACAACGTGCTGGAGGCCTGCCGGCGCCTGCCCGACGTCGGGGTCACCAACCGGCGCACCGCGATCTCCACGGTCGGCTGGGTGCCGGGCATCGAGCGCCTGACCGAGACCGACATGCCGATCCGCCTCGCGCTGTCGCTGCACGCCGCCGACGAGGCGCTGCGCTCGCGGATCATGCCGGTCAACGACCGCTACTCGCTGGCCTCGGTCCTGGAGGCGTGCGACCGCTTCTACGAGGCCAAGCGCCGGATGGTCTTCATCGAGTACGTGATGCTCAAGGGCGTCAACGACTCCTACGGGCAGGCCGTCCAGCTCGCGAACGTGCTCGACCCCAAGAAGTACAAGATCAACCTGATCCCCTACAACCCGACAGGCTCCTACGACGGGTCCGGCCGCGAGGCCATCGCCGCGTTCAAGGCGGCGCTGGAGGAGCACGGGATCGGGGCGACCGTGCGGCTCACGCGCGGCCAGGACATCGACGCGGCGTGCGGCCAGCTGGCGGCGAAGGCCCTGGCCTCCGCGTCCTAGCGCCGTGCCATCGCTCGACGACCTTCACCGCGAGGCGCGGCTGCTCGAACGCGCCCATCGCAAGGGCGATCCCGCGGCGTTCGAGCGCGTCGCGCCGTGGCGGCCCGACGCGCGCAAGGCGCTGAAGGACGCGGGCGCGCAGATGGTCGTGGCGCGCGAGCACGGGTTCGCGTCGTGGGCGAAGCTGCGCGAGTGGGTGGAGCGCCACCCGGGCGAGTACGCGTTCCACACCGACATGGAGTACTACGAGGGCCGCGCGACCGGGCTGCTGGAGAGCGCGCGCGACGGCACGCCGAGCGCCGCCGCCGGCTTCGAGGCCGAGGGCGTGGAGCTGGACGAGGCGGGCGCGCGGACGGTCGTCGCGCGGCGCCACGGGTTCCCGTCGTGGTCGTCGCTGGGACGCCACGCGCGGGCGCTGGACGAGTCCGGCGACCCGTTCCGGCGCGCGTACGTGGCGCTGGAGGCCGGGGACGTCGACGGCGTCCGCGCGATCCTGGAGCGGTTCCCCGAGCTGGCGCGGGTCAGCGGGACCAACGGCAACGCCCTGATCAACATGGCCTCGACCGTCGACATGGTGGCCTTGCTGCTCGACGCGGGCGCCGCGATCGACCACCCCAACGCCCACGGCTGGACGCCGCTGCACCAGGCCGCCTACCGCGACGACGCCGACCTCGCGCGCTTCCTGCTGGAGCGCGACGCGCCCGCCGACGTCAGCGCGCGCGGCGCGGGCGGGACGCCGCTGGTCGTCGCGCTGTTCTGGGGGCACCGGTCGGTGACCGCGGCGCTGGCCGCGGCGGGCCGCCTTCCCGACAACCTCCGCGTCGCCGCGGGCCTCGGGGACGTCGCGCGGATCGCCGAGTTGGTGCCGACGCCGGGCGCGCCGACCGACGCCGCCGGCGCGCTGCGCGGCTTCTACCGCCCGCACGGCGGCTTCCCGGCCTGGGCGCCCTCCGACGACCCCCAGGAGATCCTCGACGAGGCGCTCTCCTGGGCCGCCCGCTCCGGCCGCGTCGAGGCGATCGAGGCCCTCGTGGCGCTCGGCGCCGACGCGTCGGCCGACGTCTACCGCGGCACCGCGCTGACCTGGGCGGCCGCCGTCGACCGCGCCGACGCGATCACGGCGTTGGTCTCGCTCGGCGCCGACGTCGACCAGCGCGCGACCTTCGGCGGCCCCGACCACGGCGACGGCGTCACCGCCCTGCACATCGCCGCGCAGGCGGGCAACGCCCGCGCGGTCGACGCCCTCCTCAGCGCGAGCGCCGACCCGTCGCTGCGCGACGCGCTCCACCACGGCACCGCCTCGGGCTGGGCCCGCCAGGGCGGGCACACGGCGCTCGCCGAGCGCCTGGCCCGGCCTGGCGAGACGTCGGCCTAGATCTAGTGTCGTGATTCATTCATTCGCCGGCCGCCTCCGGGCGCTCGCCGCCGTCATGCGCTCGTCGCTGATCCTCAACGACCCAAAGGGTCGCCTGCGGTCATCGACGACCACCTGACGGGGCCGAGCATCCCGGAAAGCTGCGACCGATGAATGGATCACGACACTAGTCGTTGACGACGACCTTGAGCCGGGGGTCGCCGACCTTGAGCCCCTTCGCGCCCCGCTTGTCGAATGCGAACCCGGCGACCACGGCCATGGTCCTGCGTAGCTTGAACCGGCACACCCGCTGCTTGCCGTGGCAGTCGCCGCCCCACCCTCCGAAGCGCGCGGTCCTCGTGTCTTTCGCCCGGATCGTCACGACCGTGCCGAGCTTGTACCAGTGGAGAGTGCCCGGCCCAGGAACGCTCCCCTTCGGCGAGACGATCAGCTTGCCGGGAGTGCCGAGCCGCAGAGCGCTGACGCGCACCTTGCCGTGAGCGGCCGTGGCGGCCCGCGGGTCGGGCATCCCCCGAGACGCTGCCTTCGCCTGAGCCGAGGACGCGTGGCCGTCAGCCTCGCTGGACGAATCCCCGCAGCCGGCCACGGGCATGGCGCTCACGATCAGCGCCAGCGCGACCGCCCACGGACGGATCCGGGTGCGACGAGCATCGAGAACCTTGAAGTCTTCGATCATTCCTCTTCCCTCACCTTCGATCGACCCACACGCGCCCCGAGCGCCGCGCGAGTCTCACACGTGACCGACGCCCCGCGCCAGGGCTGTCATTGACAGTCGGCCGGGGCTTGAGCCGGCTGTCAGGCCGACGGCGGGACGTCGTCGGTCGGCGGCTCGTCGGCGATCTCGGGCTCCTCGCCCGCGGCCGCGCCGGCCTCGGCCTCCGCCGCCTCGGCCTCCGCGTCCGCCTCCGGCGTCAGCCCCTCGGCCGCCGGGTCGGCCGCGTCGCCCTCGGCCGCGTCGGCCTCCAGCTCGGTCGTCGCCGGCGCGGTGCCCGCCCGGGCCTCGCCCGCGCGCAGCAGGCGCTCGCGCAGGTCGGACTCCTCCTCGGGCGTCGGGTCCCACTCGGCGACGTCCGGGAGGTCGTCCAGCGACGTCATGCCGAAGAGCTTCAGGAACAGCGAGGTCGTCCGGTAGAGCACGGCGCCGAACGGCGAGCGGCCGGACTCCTCGATCAGGCCGCGCTCGAGCAGCGTCCCCGCCGCCGAGTCCGCCGAGACGCCGCGGATGCGCGTGATCTCCGGCCGCGACACCGGCTGCAGGTAGGCGACGATCGCCAGCGTCTCGGCCTGCGCGGGCGACAGCGGCGGCGTGCGCGGCTTGGACAGCAGCCGGCGCGCGGCGGGCTCGGTGTCGGCGGCGGTCGCCAACGTCCAGCCGCCCGACAGCTCGCGCAGCTCCAGCCCGCGCTGCCCGGGCGCGAAGGCCTCGGTCAGCTCGGCCAGCGCCTCGGCCAGGTCCTCCTCGGAGCACTCGCACGCGGCGAGCAGCTCCATCTCCGTCACCGGCTCGGCCGAGAGGAAGAGGAGCGCCTCGATCGTGCGCGCCAAGGGCGTCACGAAGCACCTCCGGCGCGGGAAGGAGCCGCCAGGCGAGTTCCCGGAAGGGAACCTCGCCCTCCGGGCGAGCGTTCCCCGCTCACGCCACGGCGGCCGCGGACGGCGAGGCGGCCGCGCCTGCCGCGCCGGCGCGGATCTCGATCTCGCCGAACGGCTCGTCCTGCGACCAGGTCGCCTCGCCCTGCTTGTACAGCTCCAGCAGCGCGAACAGCGTCACGCAGACCGTCACGCGGTCGGCGCCCTTGACGGTCTCCTCGAACGTCGTGCGCCCGCGCCCGCGGCCGAGCATGCGGCGCAGGTGCGCGAGGCGGTCGGCGACCGTCACGCGCGGGATCGTCAGGTGGCGGATGTTGACCTGCGGCGGCATCGCCAGCAGCGACCCGATCGCGCGGCCCAGGCGCGCCGGCCTGTAGACGCCCTCCTGGTCGACCAGCTCGGTCACCTGCAGGTGCTTGGGCAGCGGCGCGCTACGGAACCGCACGCCGTCCTCGCCGCGCAGCTTCTCGATCAGGTGGATCGCCGCGCCGCGGTAGCGCTTGGCCTCCAGCATGCGCGCCAGCAGCTCCTCGAGCGCGACGTCGGGCTCGACGTCCAGCAGCTCCTCCTCCTCGCGCGGGAGCATCAGCCGGGACTTCAGCTCCAGCAGCGCGGCGATGAGCACGAGGAACTCGGTGGCGACCTCCAGGTCCAGCTCGCCGCGCGCCTCCAGGATGTCGATGTAGGAGAGGACGACGTCGGCCAGCTCCACCTCCAGCAGGTCGACCTCCTCGCGGAGGATCAGCGTCAGCAGGAGGTCGAACGGGCCGGTGAAGACCTCGAGGTCCAGCTCGAGCTCGGCGACCAGGGTGCTCATACCCGAGAGAACGTAGCGGCCGGGGCCGACGCCACGGTCGCGGGTTTCCCGCTCTTACCGAGGATTCGGGCCCACGCCGATGGCGCGGCGAACGTCCCGCAACACCGGCACCGCGATCGCGCGCGCCTTCCGCGCGCCCTCGGCGAAGATCGCCTCCAGCCGCGCCTCGTCGGGGCGCAGCTCGGCGTAGCGGGCGCGCACGGGCTCCAGCAGCTCGTTGACCGCCCGCGCGGTGGCCAGCTTGAGGTCCCCGTAGCCGCGCGCGTCGGCCAGCGAGGCGACGGCCTCGTCGGGCGTGATCCCCCGCGTCGCGGCCAGGATGTCGACGAGGTTGGAGACGCCCGGCTTCTCCTTGTCGGCCGCCACGATCCGCGGCGGGTCGTCGGAGTCGGTGACCGCGCGCTTGAACTTCTTCTCGGTCGCCTCGGCGTCGTCCAGGACGTAGACCGTGCCCTCCGGCGAGCCGGACGTGGTCGACATCTTCGACGTCGGGTTCTGCAGGTCCATGATCCGCGCGCCGACCGTCGGGATCCGCAGCTCCGGGACCACCAGCACCTCGCCGAAGCGCTCGTTGAACCGCTGGGCGACGTCGCGCATCAGCTCGACGTGCTGGCGCTGGTCGTCGCCGACCGGCACCTCGTCGGCGCGGTAGGCGAGCACGTCGGCGGCCATCAGCACCGGGTAGGTGAAGAGGTCGGCGGAGATCAGGTCGCGCTGCTTGGCCGACTTCTCCTTGAACTGGTGCATCCGGTTGAGGTCGCCGTGCGCGGTGACCGCGCCCAGGTGCCACGCCAGCTCGGTGTGCTCGGGCACGTCGCTCTGGCGGATGAAGACGCACGTCTCCGGATCGAGGCCCGCCGCCAGCAGGATCGCGGCCGTGTCGTAGACCCGCTCGCGCATCTCGGCGGGCTGCCACGGCACCGTCATCGCGTGCAGGTCGACGACGCAGAAGATCGCGACGTCGCCCGCGTCCGCGGCGCGCTGCTGACCCTCCACGTACTGGACGATCGCCCCGATGTAGTTGCCGAGGTGCTTGCGGCCGGTGGGCTGGATGCCACTGAAGATGCGCATTTCCGGGCGGAGTCTATGAAGCGGCCGGGCGGGCGCGGTTCGTGGTTCGAACCGTGGGGTACTCGCGAGGGGATGGACCCCGTCAGCCGGACGCCGACCAAGCCCATTGACTACGCCGCGCTGTCGGCCGGGTACGGCGCGCTGACCGGCGCGCTGGTGGTGGCGGCGCGGTCCACGCGCACGACGCCGATCCGGCCGACCGAGATGCCGGCGCTCGGGCTGGCGACGTTCGCGCTGGCCAAGCTGGTGGCCAAGGAGAAGGTCGACGCGTGGGTCCGCGAGCCGTTCCTGGAGGAGCGTCCCGACGGCCGGCGGCGCCCGAAGGGCCGCCGGCTGCGCTACGCGGTCGGCGAGTTGTTGTCGTGTACGCGTTGCGTCGGGACGTGGAGCGCGCTGGGCCTCGTGGGCCTGCGGCTGCTGCGCCCGCGCGACGCGGGCGTGATCGTGCCGATGCTGGCGCTGGCGGGCGCCAACGACTGGCTGCAGTCCGGCTTCACGACGCTGTGCGCGCAGGCCGACACCGCGCGGGCCCGAGCGGCCCAGGACGCGCGCGAGGCGGGCGAGCGCGAGACCAACGTCCGACGCTTCCCCACCGGCGCCGGAATCCGGACGTAGGAAGCCCACCCCGGCTACCCGGAGAACGTCCGCGGTCCGGACGCGGACCCGCCAAGCTTCACCACGCGCCGCGGGCCCGGAGGTAGCCTCGCGCCGTGAGATCCGCGGCCTTCATCGCCGTGGTGGTGGTCCTGTCGCAGGCCCACCTCTCCCCGGCGCGTGCGGGCGCGGCGGACACGGTGAGTCGTCGGCTGATCGCGCGCTTCTCCAGCGCCACCGCCGCGCATCGCGCCCCCGCCGTCGCCGCCCGGCTCGGCGGGCGGGTCGCGCTCCGGCTGCCCTCGATCGACGCGGTCGTCGTCCGCCCGCGCCACGGCGTCGCGCTCGCCCCGCCCGGCAACGCCGGCTCGATCTCCGCGCCCGCCGCCTGGGACCACCGCACGCACTGCGCGAAGGTCGCCGAGCTGGACAGCGGCGTCCAGCACGACCACCCCGACCTGAGCGCCAACATCTGGCACAACGCCAAGGAGATCCCGGCCAACGGCAAGGACGACGACCACAACGGCTACGTCGACGACTACTACGGCGTGAACATCGAGGCCGGCCACGGGTCCGGGACCGACGCCGACGGCCACGGCACGCACGTCGCGGGGATCATCGGCGGCCGGACCGACAACGCGACCGGGATCGCCGGGACGTGCTGGACGACCGCGATCGTCCCGGTGCGCTTCATGGACTCCCGCGGGCGCGGCTCGGCCTCCGACGCGATCGCCGGGATGCGCTACGCGATCCGGTCGGGCGCCAAGATCATCAACTGCTCGTTCGGATCCTCCCAGCCGTCGCAGGCCCTGCACGACGCGGTCGACGAGGCCCGTTCCAAGGGCATCCTGTCCACCTACCCGACCAACCGCTACAAGGTGCTCAGCGGGACGTCGATGGCCGCGCCGTTCGTCTCCGCCGCGGCGGCGATGCTGCTCGCCGAGCACCCCGGCATGTCCTACCAGCAGCTGCGCTCGCGGCTGCTGGGCGGCGTCGACCGGCTGCCGGCGCTGACGGGCGAGGTCGCCACCGGCGGCCGCCTGGACCTCCTGCGCACGCTGACGGGATCGCCGTGAGCGCGCGCCTGCACCGCCTCGGCGCGCTCTGCGTCCGGCACCGGTGGCCGGTCGTCGGGATCTGGGTGGTCGTCGTCGTCGCGCTGGCGATCTGGGCCGGCTCGGTGGGCTCCAACACCACCGACAACCTGTCGCTGCCCGGCACCGGCAGCCAGGACGCCACCGACCTGCTCACGTCGCGCTTCCCCCAGCAGGCCAACGGGAGCAACCCGGTGGTGCTCACCGCGCCGCAGGGCAAGCACATCACCGACAGCGCCTACAAGACGCCGATCGACGACGCGGTCAGCGCGCTGAAGGCCGACCCCGACATCCGCGACGCCACCAGCCCGCTCGGCGCAGGCGGCGTGGTCTCCAAGGACGGCCGCATCGGCGTGATCGGGCTCAACGTCCGCCCCGCGCCCGGCGACCTGACCGTCGACGGCGCCCAGCGGATCGTCGACGCCGCGACCAACGCCCTGCACGGCTCCGGGCTGAAGGTCGCCGTCGGCGGCTACGTCGGCCAGAAGGTCTCCAAGCCCGAGACGCACTCCAGCGAGGCCGTCGGCCTCGGCATGGCCGTGCTGGTGCTGCTGCTCACGTTCGGCACGGTCGTGGCGATGGGGCTGCCGATCGCGACCGCGGTCCTCGGCCTGGTCGCGGGGCTGTCGATCATCACGTTGATCAGCCACGTCGCGGAGGTCCCGACGGTCGCGCCGACGCTGGCGACGATGATCGGCCTCGGCGTCGGCATCGACTACGCGCTGTTCATCGTCACGCGCCACCAGGAGCAGCGGCGCGCCGGGATGGAGACGCGCGCGTCGATCGCGGCCGCGGCGGCGTCCTCGGGCGGCGCGGTCGTCTTCGCCGGGACGACCGTGATCGTCGCGCTGCTGTCGCTGGCCGTCGTCGGGATCCCGCTGGTGACGACGCTCGGCTACACGGCGGCGATCGTCGTCCTCGTCGCGATGGCCGCCGCGACGACGCTGCTCCCGGCGTTGTTGGGGATCTTGGGCGACCGGATCGACCGGCTGGCGCTGCCCGGGCGCGGCGATCGCGCCGCCGACGCCGGCGGTCGCGCGGCCGACGGCCACCCCCACGGCTGGGCGCGCTGGGCGCACGCGGTCGCCCGCCGCCCGGTGCTCGGCGCCGGGACGGCGCTGATCCTCCTCGCCGTGCTGGCGCTCCCCGCGCTGTCGCTGACGCTCGGCCAGCAGGACAACGGCGCGCTGCCGACCGACACGCAGGCGCGGCGCGCCTACGACGGCATGACCGCGGGCTTCGGCCCGGGCTCCAACGGCCCGCTGCTGATCGCGGTCGACCTCTCCCGGCAGCCGGCGGCCAACGGCGCGCAGGACCCGCGGCTGCAGACGCTCGCGCGCGACCTGGCGGGCGCGAAGGGCGTCGCGAGCGTGACCCCGCCGTCGGTCAACGGCGACGGCACCGCCGCGGTGCTGACCGTGACGCCGACCTCCGCGCCGTCGGCCGACGCCACCGAGACGCTCGTGCGCGACCTGCGCGACACGACGATCCCGGCGGCGACCGACGGCCAGAAGATGACCGCCTACGTCGGCGGGACGACCGCCGGCTACGTCGACCTGGCCGACGAGATCTCCGGCCGGCTGATCCTGACGATCGCGGTCGTCGTCTGCCTGAGCTTCCTGCTGCTGGTGCTGGCATTCCGCTCGCTGGTGATCCCGCTGACGGCCGGGATCATGAACCTCATCTCGATCGGCGCCGCGTTCGGCGTGGTGACCGCGGTCTTCGAGAAGGGCTGGGGCGTCCAGGTCGTCGGGCTGGCCGACGCGGTGGCGATCGTCAGCTACGTGCCGTTGATGATGTTCGCGATCCTCTTCGGGTTGTCGATGGACTACGAGGTCTTCCTGATGACCCACGTCAAGGAGGCCTGGGAGCGCACCGGGGACAACCGCCAGGCCGTGATCGACGGCGTCGCGCACACCGGCCGCGTGATCACCTCCGCGGCGCTCATCATGGTGAGCGTCTTCTTCGCCTTCATCTTGAACGGCGACCCGACCGTCAAGCAGTTCGGCGTCGGCATGGGCGTGGCCGTCGCCGTCGACGCGACCGTCGTGCGCTGCCTGCTGGTCCCGTCGGTCATGACGCTGCTGGGCCGCGCGAACTGGTGGTTCCCGCGCTGGCTGGACCGCATCGTGCCCAACTTCTCGATCGAGGGCGGCGCGCCCGCACCGCCCCCTCCGCCCCTCCCCGAGCCCGAACCCACCCTGAGCCGAAGGTCGTGATGTCGATGATGTCCTTGTTCCGTCGGGCGCCGATGGCGTCGGCCTGCCTGATCGCCGCCGCGGGGGCCGGCGCGATGGCGCCCGCCGCCACCGCGAGCGCCCCGGGCTGGTCGACGCCGCACACGGCGTCGGTCGTGCCGTTCGGGATCTACGGGGCCGCCCCCAACGGCCAGGGCGTGCAGCTGTTCGCCACGCCGGGCGCGTCGCAGAGCCGCACCGCCGCGATGCGCGCGATCAAGAGCGACGCGACGCAGGGCAAGGCCGTGACGATCGACGCCAACGGCCGTCCGGGCGTCGGGCTGCTGTCGCTGGCCATCAACACCAACGCCAAGCTGGTGTCGGCGTGGTCGCTGGACACGCTGAGCGTCGGCCCGATCGGGCTGGCGGCGGCGCTCGGCGCGCGGACCGCGCTGCCGCAGGTCGGCACGGTCCTGCCGACGACCGGCAGCGTGTCGGCGGTCGCGACGACGATGTCGCAGGCCAACACCGCGACCGTCGCCTGGATCGAGAGCGACGCGACGACGACGTGGATCAAGGCGGCGACGCTGCGCGCCGACGCGACGCCGATCGTCACCGTGCTGGGAACCGACACGGGCTCGGCGGAGGTCGAGAACCTCTCGGCCGGGCTCGACGGCAGCGGGCGTCCGACCGTGACCTGGACGTCGACGACCCCGAACGGCACGCCGACGACGATCGCCGTCGCGCGCGGCGACGGGACCGGCGCGTTCGCGCCCGCGACCGTGCAGACGCTGACCGCCACGGCGCCGGTGTCGTCCGAGCGGACGTTCGTGCGCGACGGCGGCGCGCTGACCGCGGTCTGGGTCGAGTCGGGCTCGACGCCGAGCGCGCCCGCCACGCTGCGGACCGCCGACGCGCCCGCCGGCGGCGCCTTCGGGGCGCCGCGGACGATCTCGACCGCCGTCACCGGCGCCGTCTCCTGGGCGGGCGCGCTCGACGGCCGCGTCGCGCTGTTCTACCTGACCAGCGCGGGCCCGCGGGTGACGCTGCGCTCGACGTCCGGGACCTGGGGCGCCACCCGCGCGGTCGGCCCGTCGGGCAAGCGGAGCGTGCGGACGCTGTCGGTCGGCGTCGACGCCTCCGGGCGCGTCGTCCTGCTCTGGGACGACGGCCCCGCGTCCTCGGCGCCGAACCGGATCCTCACCGCCCGCTCCAGCTCCTCGAGCAACCCGCCCGGCGCCTACGACCAGGTGGCGCAGCGCGGCGGCGACAAGAACTGCGCGAAGCCGTCGCTGGCGGTCTCCAGCAGCGGGGACGGCCTCGGGTCGTGGCTGTGCGACATCACGTCCAAGAGCCAGGGCAGCCCGCGGCTGGCGCGGCTGACGAAGCCGTCGTCTTGAGGCAGGGGCGGAAGCGCGGCGCGCCGAGCGTGGCGCGCCGCGCTCCGCGCTAGGCCGGGATCGGCTGCCGGATGATCGGCCGCTTGGCCGCGCCCGCCTCGTCGAGGCGGCGGACCGGCGTCGTGTACGGCGCGCTCTGCGCGATGAGGGGGTCGGAGCCCGCCTCGGTGAGGATCGCCGCGATCGCCTCGGCGAAGCCGTCGAGCGTCTCCTTGGTCTCGGTCTCGGTCGGCTCGACCAGCAGGGCCTCGTCGACCAGCAGCGGGAAGTAGACCGTCGGCGGGTGGTAGCCGTGGTCGAGCAGCCGCTTGGCCAGGTCCAGGGTCTTGATCCCCAGGTCCTTCTTCATCGGCGACCCGCTCAGCACGAACTCGTGCATGCACAGGTCCCCGAAGGCCAGGGGCAGCTTGTCCGCCACGCCGAGCGCCGTCAGGCGCGCCAGCAGGTAGTTGGCGTTGAGCACCGCGGTCTCGCTCGCGTCGGTCAGCCCCTCGGCGCCGAGCGAGCGGATGTAGGCGTAGGAGCGCACGAAGCACCCGTAGTTGCCCTGGAACCCGCGCAGGCGGCCGATCGACTTCTCGTAGCCGTGGTCGTCGAGGTCGAAGACGCCGTCCTCGCCGCGCACGATCCGCGGGTTCATGAGGTACGGCTTCATGCGCTCGCTGACCGCGATCGGGCCGGAGCCCGGGCCGCCGCCGCCGTGGGGCTGGGTGAACGACTTGTGCAGGTTGAAGTGCACGATGTCGAAGCCCATGTCGCCCGGGCGCGCCTTGCCCATGATCGCGTTGAGGTTCGCCCCGTCGTAGTAGAGCGTCGCGCCGACGTCGTGGACGATCTGGGCGATCTCAGTGATGTTGGGGTCGAAGACGCCCAACGTGTTGGGGTTGGTCAGCATCAGGCAGGCGACGGTCTCGTCCGCCTTGGCCCGGAGGTCGTCGAGGTCGACGCCGCCGTCGGGGTTGGTCCCCACCTTGACGACCGTGAAGCCCGCCATCGTCACCGTCGCCGGGTTGGTCCCGTGCGCGGTGTCGGGCGTCAGCACCTTCGTGCGCGTCTGACCGCGGTCCTCGTGGAACGCACGCGTCAGCAGCACGCCGGCCAGCTCGCCGTGCGACCCGGCGCTCGGCTGCAGCGAGACGTGCGGCAGGCCGCTCACCTCGCCCAGCGCGCGCTCCAGGTTGTACATCAACTCCAGCGCGCCCTGCGAGTGCTCGGGCGACTGCAGCGGGTGCAGGCGGGAGTGGCCGCTGAGGCCCGCGACCCGCTCGTGCAGGCGCGGGTTGTGCTTCATCGTGCACGACCCGAGCGGGTAGAAGCCCGTGTCGAGGTCGAAGTTGCGGCGCGACAGCTTGACGTAGTGGCGCACCAGCTCCGGCTCGGAGACCTCCGGCAGGCGCGCCTCGGAGGCGCGGCGGAAGCCGTCGGGCAGCAGCCCGTCGACCCGCGGGACGTCGAGCTTCGGCGCGACGAACGCGCGACGCCCGGCGGCGCCCTTCTCGAAGATCGTCGTCGCGCGGTCGCGCTGCATGGGCGTGGCGCCCTCGGAGGACACCGGGATCTCGTGATGCAAGGGATGGGCCTCGATGCCGGGGTCGGCGTGCAGGTGGTTGTCGTCCAGCGGCCGGCTCATGCCGTCGCCCCCACCGCGCCGCGCTCGGCCGCGACCGCGGCGCCCAGGACGTCGACCAGCTTGTCGATGTCGGCCTTGGACCGCTGCTCGGTCAACGCCACCAACAACCCGTCGGAGAACTCGTCGTACTCGCGCCCGAGCGCGAAGCCCGGGTTGACGCCCTCGGCCTGGCAGCGGCGGATGACCGCCGTGACGTCCACGCCCGGCAGCGACACCGCGAACTCGCGGACGACCGGCTGGGTGTGCAGCGCCTCGACGCCGTCCAGCGCGACCAGGCGCTCACGCGCGTGGTGCGTGCGCTGCAGCAGCAGCTCGCCCAGCTCGACCAGGCCGTCCTTGCCCAGCCACGACAGGTAGACGACGCCGGCCAGCGCGTTGAGCGCCTGCGCCGTGCAGATGTTCGACGTGGCCTTCTCGCGCCGGATGTGCTGCTCGCGCGTCTGGAGCGTCAGCACGAAGCCGCGGCGGCCGTCGGCGTCGACGGTCTCCCCCGCGATCCGCCCCGGCATCCGCCGCAGGTAGGCCTCGGTGGCGGCGAAGAAGCCGAACGACGGGCCGCCGAAGTCCAGGCGGTTGCCGAGCGGCTGGCCCTCGCCGACGGCGACGTCCACGCCGCACTCGCCCGGCGGCTTGAGGATGCCCAGCGGGATCGGGTCGTACTGGCCGATCACGACGGCGGGCGAGTTCTTGGCGGCGGTCGCCAGCGCCTCGGCGTCCTCGACCGCGCCGAGGAAGTTCGGCTGCTGGAAGAACACCGCGCCGGTGTTCTCGTCGATCGCCTCGGCCCACGCGGCGGCGTCGGTGACGCCGTCCTTCAGCGGCACCTCGACGATCTCGGCGCCGAACCCGTGCGCGTAGGTCTGAAGCGTCTCGCGCGAGTGCGGGTGCAGCCCGCGCGACACCACGAACTTGGGCTTGCCGTTGGCCAGCCGCGCGAGGTAGCCCGCGGAGGCGACGGCGGACGGGCCCTCGTACACGGACGCGTTGGAGACCGGCAGCGCGGTCAGCTCGCTGATCGCGGTCTGGTACTCGAACATCGCCTGGAGGTTGCCCTGGGACACCTCCGGCTGGTACGGCGTGTACGGCGTCAGGAACTCCGACCGCCCCAGCAGCATGTCGATGACCGCCGGGACGTAGTGGTCGTACATCCCGGCGCCGAGGAACGTGATCTCGTCCTCGGCCGAGGTGTTCCGGGCGGCGAGGTCGCGCAGGTGCGCGTAGACCTCCTGCTCCGGCAGCCCGGCCGGGAGGTCCAGCGGGCGCCCCAGCCGCACATCGGCCGGGATCTGACGGTCGAACAGCTCCTGGACGGAGCCGACGCCGATCGCGGAGAGCATCTCCGCCAGATCGGCGTCCGTGACGGCGGTGTACTGCGTCAAGGGGGTCCTTCGGGGAGTGAGTTAAGAGAGGGTCGCCTCGTAGGCGGCGGCGTCCAGCAGGGTCGAGGTCTCCGACTCGTCGGAGAGCTTGACCTTGACCATCCAGCCGTCGCCGTACGGATCGTTGTTGATGTTCTCAGGCGTGTCGCCCAGCCCGAGGTTCACCTCGACGATCTCGCCCGACAGCGGCGCGACGACGTCGGAGACCGCCTTGACGGACTCGACCTCGGCGTAGGACTCGCCGGCGGTGACCGTCGAGCCCACCTCGGGCGGATCGAAGAACACGACCTCGCCGAGAGCGTCCTGGGCGTACCAGGTGACCCCGAAGACGGCGGTGTCGCCATCGATGCGGGCCCAGTCGTGCTCGGAGTGGTAGAGCAGGTCGGTGGGGTAGCTCGCGTCAGCCATGGCGCGGCAGCCTACTTCTTGTAGAGGGGCTTCTTCGCGACGGTGGCGCTGCGCGCCTTGCCGCGAACGTCGATCTCGATGACGGTGCCGGGCTCGGCGGACGCGGCGGGCACATAGGCCATGCCGATCCCGATGCCCAGCGAGGGCGACATCGTCCCCGACGTCACCTCGCCGCCGCCGATGACGGGATTGCCCTGACGGGCGATCCCGGACTCCATCGTGAACGCGACGAGCTTCTCGGACGGGCCGGCCTCGCGGACCGCGCGCACGGCGTCGGACCCGATGAACCCGGTGTCCTCCTTGCACGCCCAGCCGAGCCCGGCCTCGATCGGCCCGCGCGACTCCATCAGGTCGTTGCCGTAGAGGTGGTACCCGACCTCCAGGCGCAGCGTGTCGCGCGCGGCCAGGCCGGTCGGGACCGCGCCGCGGCGCACGACCTCGTCCCAGATCATCGGCGCGTCGGCGGGGTCGAGCAGCAGCTCGACGCCGTCCTCGCCCGTGTAGCCGGTGCCGCAGACCAGCACGCGCCGGCCGCGCAGCACCTTGTAGCGGCAAGTGAAGCGATCGGGCAGCGGGCCGTCGGAGAGCGCGCCGACGATCTCGCGCGCCTGCGGGCCCTGCACGGCGAGCATCGCGTACCGCGACGCGACGTCCTCGACGGTCACGTCGCCGACGAAGGCCTCCGCCTGCTTGAGGAACCACGCCAGGTCCTTCTCGTGGTTGGCGGCGTTGGTGACGGTGAGGAACTCGTCCGCGGCCAGGCGGTAGGTGAAGAGGTCGTCCAGGACGCCGCCGTCCTCGCGGCACAGCACGCTGTACTGCGCGCCGCCGGTCTGGAGCTTGCTGACGTCGTTGGACAGCAGGCGCTGCAGGAACGCCTCGGCGTCCTTGCCCGACGTGGCGATCTCGCCCATGTGCGAGACGTCGAACACGCCGGCCGTCGCCCGCGTCGCGAGGTGCTCGGCCTTCACCCCTTCGGGGTACTGGACCGGCATCTCCCAGCCGGCGAACGGGACGAGCTTCGCGCCGGCGGCGACGTGCTTGTCGTGGAGAGCGGTGCGCTTCAGCGCGGATTCGGTCGGGGCGGCGGCCACCCGGCCGAGGCTAGCAGTCGCTGTGAGCGGCTCCTCAGCCCGCGTGCCCGCCCGGCGTCTCGCGCGCCAGGTACTCCTCGAGCAGCATCGGGACCGTCGCCGTCCGCTCGGCGATGTCGAGCAGGTCCGACATCGAGGACTCCTCCTCGGTCTGCTCCTCCAGGAACCAGTCCAGGAACTGCTCGGACCGGTAGTCGTTGGTCTCGCGCGCGACCGACACGAGGTTGCTGATCGAGACCGTCACCGACTGCTCCTGCTTGAGCGCGAGGCGGATCGGAGCGATGTGGTCGTCGAAGTCCGTCTGCGGCTGGTCGACCCCGCGCATCTTCACCGGCGCGTTGGTGTCGAGCAGGTAGTTGACCATCTTGAGCGCGTGCTCGCGCTCCTCGTCGGCCTGCTTGTAGAAGAACGAGGACAGCTGCGGCCAGGTCTTGTCGGCGTAGTACGCGGCGATCGCCGTGTACTGATGGGCCGCCGCGAACTCCATCGCGATCTGGTCGTTGAGGGCGTCGACGAAGCGCTCTGAGGGCATGGCGGCGACCCTACCCAAAAGTTTCAAGAACATCAACAACTTAGGGCCACCGAAATTCCCTTAGGGCACCCTGCTTAGGGCGCCCTACGAGTCGTGCTACGCTCCCGCTCGGCTCATGCCCTCGACGTCCCGCTGCTGCCGCTCCTGCCCTCGCTGCAACGACTGCCCGGTCGTGCTGGCGGCGGCCGCGCGAGCCCGCCTGCGCGAGACCCAGGCCGACGCCGTCAACTCGCTCTTCGGCGAGGTCCTCACCGGGACCGTCGGGATCGCCCGCCGCCCGCTGCCCGACCACATCGAGCGGATGCTCGACGAGCTCGAGTCGGCACGGCGCGGCGAGAGCCCCGCGGCGGTCGCGGCGTAGCGCGCGCCTCGCGCGTCGCCTCCGCCCGAGCGGGCGTCGAGGCCGGCGAGGCGACCCAGGACGTCAGTTGTCCTGCGTGACCCTGGTCGGGTAGGGCCGGACGAGGAAGTCGGTGAGGAGCTCGTCGCGCGAGTCCTCGGTGCTCAGCTCCAACTGGGCCAAGAGCTCTGCGAGCTCGTCCGTGGTCATGTCTTGCATTTGCTGGGCGTCCTTGCGAAGGGAACAGGTGGAACGGGTGTGCTCCCCTTAGTGTCGTCAAGTCCAGCGTCGCGCGCCATCCCCGGTTTTCGGGATTCGAGCGTCCGGCAGAGGACCGAACCTGGTCGTTCGGAGGGGTGTCGGCGCCCGCGAGACGGCCGGGGCGTCCGGGCGCCGACAGGGCGCCCGGAGCCGACCGTTCGGTCAGTGGCGGCCGCTCAGCGCAGGAACGGCGGGATGTCGATCTCGTCGTCGCGGATCTCGAGCGACTCGCGCTCGACCCGCGGCGAACGGTCACGACGACGCGCGGTCTCGCGCGTCTCCTCGCGGGCCTGACGCGGACGCGCGCGGCCGTGGTCGAAGCCCGTGGCGATGACCGTCACGCGAACCTCGTCGCCCAGCGACTCGTCGATGACCGAGCCGAAGATGATGTTGGCGTTCGAGTCGGCCGCGCCCTGGACGATCTCGGCGGCCTCGTTGATCTCGAACAGGCCGATGTCGGGACCGCCGGTGATGTTCAGCAGGATGCCGGTCGCGCCCTCGACCGACTGCTCCAGCAGCGGGCTGCTGATCGCGGTCTTGGCGGCGTCGGCGGCGCGGGTCTCTCCCCCGCTCTGGCCGATGCCCATCAGCGCGCTGCCCGCGTCCTGCATGATCGTGCGGACGTCGGCGAAGTCGAGGTTGATCAGACCGGGGATCGTGATCAGGTCCGTGATGCCCTGGACGCCCTGGCGCAGGACGTTGTCGGCCTCGCGGAACGCCTCGAGGATCGTCGTGCGGCGCTCGACGAGCGCCAGCAGCTTCTCGTTCGGGATGACGATCAGCGTGTCGACGACGTCGCGGAGGCGCTGGACGCCCTCCTCGGCCTGCCGCATGCGCTGCGTGCCCTCGAACTCGAACGGCTTGGTGACGACGCCGACGGTCAGCGCGCCGATCTCGTTCTTGGCGATCTCGGCGATGACCGGCGCGGCGCCGGTGCCGGTGCCGCCGCCCTCGCCCGCCGTGACGAAGACCATGTCGGCGCCCTTCAGCGCCTCCTTGATGTCGTCGCGCGACTCGGCCGCGGCGCCGAAGCCCACGTCCGGGTTGGCGCCGGCGCCGAGGCCCTTGGTGAGCTCGTGCCCGATGTTCAGCTTGATGTCGGCGTCGCACATGGCGAGCGCCTGCGCGTCGGTGTTCGCGGCCACGAACTCGACGCCGCGCAGGCCGGCGTCGACCATGCGATTGACCGCATTGGTCCCGCCGCCGCCGACGCCGACGACCTTGATGACCGCGAGGTAGCTGCCGCTTTCCATGTGCTTGAAGTTCCTGTCCGACCCTCTAGGTAGCGTCGAGAGTTCGCGCTCTATGCGCGCCTCTCGGCAAAAGCACTGTACGCATCGGCGTTCAGCAATGCCATCACCATCTTAGAGCGCAATCTTGCTTGCAGTTTGCGGAAGTCTGTAGTTCGACTCGAGACTTGAGGGTGACCCAAGGCTCGAGTTGAGGTTGACGGTTACTATGGCGTCGATCCCGTGGCCGGCGCCGCCGACGTGGTGGTGTCGGCCGGATCGGCCTGGTTGACCGCCTCCGGATCCTGCTGGAGCGTGGGGTCCTCCAGGCCCCCGGCGGCGGGCCGCTCGGGGTAGCGGAGGTCGAGGTACGTGGCGCCCCGGGAGTCGGCCGAGGCCAGCACGGCGGCCGCCGCCGCCCACTTGGCGGCGAGCCGGTCGGCTCCGCCGAAGCGCAGCTCGGGGCCGCTCTGAAGCGTGATCGTCAGACCTTCGGCCTTCGTCGTGGTCGCCCTGATGACACGTGCCCGAAGCGCGGCGGGGGCCGCGGCGAGGGCGGCGATGGCGCCGCGAGCGGACCTGTCGGCGACGTGGTCGCCGCCGGGCGGGACCCGCAGCGGGACCGTCGGGAGGTCGCGCTGGTCGGCCCCGCGCAGGAGCAGGCCGTCGCCCGCGACCGGCGTCTTGGCGCCGTCGACGGTGACGACCGCCACCGGCGTGTTCTCGACGACCGTGATCTTCAGGCCGTGCGGGAAGTCGGTGCCGACCCGGAGGTCCTTGACGACCGGGTAGGGCGCGACGACCGACCGCAGCTGGTCGCCGCGGACGTGCAGCGTCGTCATGTCGCGCGCCGCGCTCTCCAGCTGGCGGGTGACGCGCGCGGTCTCCGGGCCGCTGAGCCCGACGACCTCGACGTGGCGCACCGCGACCAGCGACGAGTCGCGCAGCCACATCCCGCCCGCGATCAGCAGGGCGAGGACGGCAAGGGCCCAGACCGCCCACCGCGGGAGACGCGGCAGGGAGCGGACCCGCGGCATGGCGGCGGCGCGGTGCATCCGCTGCCTGGTTCGCCGCGCGGGCGGCGGTCCCTGCTTGCTCGTCAGGAGGGCGACGGGACGATCGGCTCGTGGGCGACCAGCGCGCGGCCGAGCCGGTCGACGTCCCCCGCGCCCAGGACGAGCACGAGGTCGCCGGCGCGCAGGCGCGGCGCGAGCGCGGCGTGGGCCTCGGCGAGCGTCGGGAGCCAGAGGACGGTGCGGCCGTGGGCGGCGTCCGCGGCGGCCTCGGCGACGAGCCTGCCCGTGACGCCGGGGAAGTCCTCGGCGCGCTCGCGGGCGGGATAGACGCCGAGGACCACGGCGACGTCGGCGGTGGCCAGCGCCGCGCCGAACTCGCGGTGCAGCTCCTGCGTGCGCGAGTACAGGTGGGGCTGGAAGACCGCGACGAGGCGGCGCGGGCTCAGCGAGCGCGCGGCGGCGATCGTCGCGGCGACCTCGGTCGGGTGGTGGGCGTAGTCGTCGACGACCTCGGCGCCGGAGCGCGTGGTGCCCAGGCGCTCGAAGCGACGTCCGGCGCCGGTGAAGGTGGCGAGGGCGGCGACGGCGGCGTCGAGGTCGGGCGTCGCGTCGGCCAGGTGGATCGCCTCGAGCGCCGCCGCGGCGTTGCGCGCGTTGTGGACGCCGGGGACGTTGAGCGTGACCGTGCGCTCGCGCCAGGCGAACGTCGAGCCGCCGGGCGTGAGCGTGACGTCCCGCGGGTCGAAGACCGCGTCGCCGGGGCGCGCGAGGTCGGGCGGCGCGACGGTGCCGCGCGCGGCGCCGTCGCGAAGCTCGTCGAACGCGGCGTTCAGCGCGGCCGGCGAGCCGCCGTAGGTCGCGTGGTGGTCCAGCTCGATGTTCAGGACGACCGCGACGTCGACGTCGAGCGCGAGCATCGAGCGGTCGGACTCGTCGGCCTCGACGACCAGCCACTCCCCTTCGCCCCAGTCGGCGTTCTCGCCGGTCGTGCGCAGCGCGCCGCCGATGAGGTACCCCGGCGCGGCGCCGGCGCCCAGCAGCGCGTGGGCGACCATCGACGTCGTGGTGGTCTTGCCGTGCGCGCCCGCGACCGCGATGACGCGCTTGAGCGAGGTCAGCTCGCGCAACAGCTCGGCGCGGGGCTGGGCGCCGGGCACGCGCTCGGGGTTGTCGGCCGGGATCGCGGTCGAGACGAAGACGTCGGCGCCGGGCGGGACGTTGGCGGCGTCGTGCCCGACGTGCACGGTGATCCCGAGCGCGCGGAGTTTGTCCAGCGCCGGGGACTCGGCGCGGTCGCTGCCGGAGACCGTCGCGCCGAGCTGCACCGCCACGCGCGCCCAGCCGCTCATCCCGGCGCCCCCGATGCCGACGAGGTGGACCTTGCGGCCGGCCCACGGCCCGGCCGCGGCGGGCTCAGCCACGGCTCGCCGCCGCGTCCAGCACCTCGCGCGCGATCGCCCGCGCCGCGTCCGGCCGCGCCAGGCCGCGCGACGCCTCCGCCATCGACGCCAGGCGCGCAGGATCGCTCAGCAGCGCGCCGACCTCGTCGTCGAGCCGCTGCGCGGTCACGTCGCCGTCGCGGATCACGACCGCGGCGCCCGCGTCGGCCATCCACCGCGCGTTGGTCGTCTGGTGGTCGGCGGCCGCGTGCGGATAGGGCACGAGGATCGCCGGAAGCCCGGCGGCGGCGATCTCGAAGACCGAGCCGCCCGCGCGCGCGACCGTGAGGTCGGCGGCGGCCAGCGCCGGGCCGAAGGGCGAGATGTACTCGCGCAGGTCGTAGTTGGCCGGCGGCGGCGTGCCGAGCCGCTCGCGCAGCGCCGCGTAGTCGCGCGTGCCGGACGCGTGCAGCACGCGGAACGGCGCGTCGGAGAACGCGTCGATCGACGCCTCGTTGATCGTCCGCGCGCCCAGCGAGCCGCCGAAGACCAACACCATCGTCTCGCCCTCCCCCAGGCCGAACTGGGCGCGCGCGGCGGCACGGTCGGCGGGCGGTGGCACCGGGCGGCCGGTCACCAGGTACTTGGCGGCGTCGTCGCGCCCGGCGATCGGGAACGCCAGGCAGACCCGCCGCGCGCGGCCGGCGAGCAGGCGGTTGGTCAGCCCGAGGTGGCTGTCGGCCTCGGTCAGCACGAGCGGGACGCGTCCCGCCGCGGCCGCCGCGCCGACCGGCCCGGCGACGTAGCCGCCGCCGCCCATCACGGCGTCGGGCCTGACGTCGCGCAGGATCGCCTGGGCGGTGCGCAGCGCGCCGACCGCCTTCAGCGCCCCGCGCGCGGCCTTCAGCGGGTTGGTGCGCGAGAGGCCTTCGACGCGGATCGGGCGCAGCTCGTAGCCGGCCTCGGGAACCAGCGTCTTCTCGGCGCGCTCGCCGCCGACGAAGACGACGTGCGCGCCCTCAGCCCGCAGCGCGTCGGCGACCGCCAGAGCCGGCACCACGTGCCCGGCTGTCCCTCCGGCGGCGATCAGGATCGTTGGAGCCATTCCTCTTGGACCCTGCCACATTCCGCGCCCCGGGCACGACCCGGAGCGTCACGTGCCCGCCCGCGGCGACGTTGAGCAGGACGCCCATGCCCATGAGCAGCACGATGAGGTTGGTCGACCCGTAGGAGATGAACGGCAGCGGCACGCCGGTCAGCGGCGCGAGGCCGAGGACCGTGAAGACGTTGAGCATCGCCTGCGAGAGGAACAGCGAGGTCACGCCCGCGGCGAGCAGCTTGGCGTAGGTGCCGCGCGCGTTCTTGGCGACGCGCAGGCCCGCGTAGGCGACCAACCCGTACAGGAAGAGGATCCCGCAGATCCCGATGACGCCCAGCTCCTCGCCGACGATGGCCAGGATGAAGTCCGTGTGGGCCTCGGGCAGGAAGAGGTTCTTCTGCTGGGAGTTGCCCAGGCCGCGGCCGAAGAGCCCGCCGGAGCCGAGCGCGATCTGGCCCTGGACGGCCTGGAAGCCCTCGTCGCCGGCGTGCGCCCACGGGTCCAGGAACGTCATCAGGCGGTCGCGCCGGTAGGAGGCGCTCATGGCGTACAGCAGGATCAGCACCGACCCGCCGCCGGTCGCCGTCGCCAGCCAGCGGATCGGCATGCCCGCGGCGACGAGCATCGAGGCCATCGTGAAGCAGATGACCAGCGAGGTCCCGAGGTCCGGCTGCGAGGCGATCAGCAGCACCGCGCCGCCCGCGACCAGCAGCAAGGGCATCAGGTTGCGCGGGTGGGCAAGGACCTTGGGTCGCTCGGCCAGCAGCTTGGCCGCGTAGAGCACGAGCGAGAGCTTCATCAGCTCCGACGGCTGGAAGACCAGCGGGCCGGCGCCCAGCCAGCGGCGCGCGCCGTTGACGCTGACGCCGAAGCCCGGCATCTTCACGAGCACCAGGCAGACGAACGAGAAGGCCAGCAGCGGGAGCGTCGCCTTCAACACCAGGTCGAGGCCGCGGCGCGCGATCACGTGCATCAGGACGAACCCGATGCCGCCGTAGATCACGTACTTGACCATGAACGACGTGCCGTCCCCCTGGCCGGAGAGGACGGAGCGAGCGGAGCTGGCCGAGAACACCATGACGGCCCCTGCTGCCAACAGGCAGAGGGTCGCGGTGATCAAGATGCTGTGCTCGATCGGGTGGGGATGGCGGCGGCGGGCCATCAGGCCCTTAAGTTCGCGCTGCCTCCCGGAAAGCCTCCCCGCGAACCTCGAAGTTCTCGAACTGGTCGTAGGAGGCGCAGGCGGGGCTGAGCAGGACGACGTCGCCGGGCCGGGCGTCGGCGCGCGCGGAGCGCACGGCGGTGGCCAGGTCGCCGCTGTCGTGCAGCGGGATCCCCTCGAGACCGTCAAGAGCCGAACGGATCGCTCCGGCCTCCTCGCCGATCAGGTAGACGGCGCGGCAGTGCCGCTGGACGGCGGGCCTGAGGGGTCGGTAGTCCTCCCCCTTGCCGATACCGCCGAGGATCGCGTGGACCGGCTGCTCGAAGGACGCGAGGCCGACCAGCGCGGCGGCCACGTTGGTGGCCTTGGAGTCGTTGACGTAGGTGATGCCGTCGCGCCGGGCGACCTCCTCGAGGCGGTGCGGGACGCCGGCGAACGTCGTCAGGCCCTGGCGCACCGCGTCGATCGGCAGCCCGCGGGCCAGCGCGGCGGCCGCGGCGGCCATCGCGTTGCGGACGTTGTGCGGGCCGCGCAGCGCCAGCTCCTCGACGCGCAGCAGCGGCTCGCTGTCCCACCACAGCGTGTCGGCGCGCAGCGACAGCTCGGCCTCCGGCGAGTCGCCGACGCACACGCGCCGCGCGCAGCCGCCGAGGTCGACGACGCCGAGGCCCTCGGGCGCGACCGCCACATCGTCATTGCCTTGGTGGGCGAAGACCTTCAGCTTGGCCTGGTGGTAGGCCTCGATCGACCCGTGGCGGTCGAGGTGATCGGACTCCAGGTTCAGCAGGACCGCGCACTCGGGCGCGAAGGAGATGGTGTCCTCGAGCTGGAAGGACGAGCACTCGCAGACGACGACGGCACGCTCGTCGCGCTCGGCCAGCGCGAGCGAGGCGTAGGCGGTGCCGACGTTGCCGACGACGTCGACCGGGACGCCCGCGGTCCGGTGCAGGTGGCCGAGCAGCTCGGTCGTGGTGGTCTTGCCGTTGGTGCCGGTCACCGCGATGACCTCGTTGGGCACGCAGCGCCACGCCAGCTCCAGCTCGCCGAAGACCGGCAGGCCGCGCTCGCGGGCGGCGGCGACGACCGGCGCGGTCTGCGGGACGCCGGGCGACTTGACGACCGCGCGGACGCGCTCCAGCAGCGCGACGCCGTCGGTCCCCGCGTGGACCTCCACCGGCGGCGGCAGCTCGTCGAGGCCCTTGAGGCGCTCGCGCGGCGCGCCGTCCAGCGCGAGGACCTCGTGCCCGCGCGCGTGCAGCAGCGCCGCGGCGGCGCGGCCGGAGCGGGCGAGGCCGACGATCAGGTAGGGGCCGGGCGGAAGCGGCGGGCGCGGGGACATCGGCGCAGGACGGTAGTCCTTCGCGCGATTGGGCATCCCCTTGGGGAATGGCCGCCCGCCTTCGACGGACGATCGCCATCCTGCTCATCGTCGCCGCCGCCGTCACCGGCGCGGTCGGCGCGCTGTCGCTCGTCCAGGGGGAGCGGCGGCTGTCGGTCGGGACGATCAACATCGGGATCTCGCCCTTCCACCACGGGGCGCTGGACGTCTACGTGCCGCTGGTCGACTGGGGCGCGCGCTTCGGCGGCGTGCGGCTGCCCGCGCGGCTGACCGTCGAGGTCCGGTCGGTCGACCGCGGCGCGGCCGAGACGTTGGCGCGCGGGCACAAGCTCGACGTCGACAACGTGCGGGCCGAGGCGCGCGACGCCGTCGTGTCGGTCATCGAGAAGCTGTTGGTCATCGGGTTGATCGCCGGCGTCGCGCTGGGCGGGCTCGTCGCCGCGGCGGAGCGGTCGGTGCTGCCGAAGGCGTCGGTGCGGCTGCGCTGGGGCGGGCTGATCGCGGTGGGCACGTCGCTGGCGACCGTCGCGGCCGTCGCGGTGCTGCTGCCGCCGCGCGGGCGGATCGCCGAGCCGACCTACTACGCCCACGGCCCGGACCTGCCGCGGGCGCTGGAGGCGCTGCAGTCCCTGCAGCGGTCGAGCACCGCGTTGGACCAGGAGCTCAACGGGCAGCTCGTCGGCCTGGCGCGGCTGGTCGTCGCGCCCGGGCAGCGGCCGGAGCTGAGCGGGCGTCCGCGGTTCGTGGTGGCCAGCGACCTCCACAACAACGTCCTGGCGCTGCCGACGCTGGAGCGCGCGACGAGCGGCCTGCCGCTGGTCTTCGCCGGCGACCTGACCGACAAGGGCACGCCGCTGGAGGCGTCGCTGGTCCAGCGGATCGCTCGCATGGGCAAGCCGACCGTGGTCGTCGGGGGCAACCACGACTCCGACACGTTGTTGAAGGACCTGGCGGGCGACGGCGCGATCGTGCTGACGCAGTTCGGGCGTCTGCGGCCTGACGGATCGCACGGGCCGATGGTCGTGAAGGTCGGCGGGCTGCGGATGGCGGGCTTCACGGACCCGTTCCTGCGGCGGGCCGACCAGCAGTACGACGACAAGTTCAAGGTGGGGCTCACGAACGCGGCCGAGGAGGAGTTCCGGCGCTGGTTCGAGGGGATCGAGGACAAGGTCGACGTCGTGGTCGTCCACGAGCCTGCGGTGGCGGCGAGCGTCCTGGGCGAGTTGCGCCGTCAGCCTCCCGACCACCCCATCATGATCATCGACGCCCACACGCACCACCTGTTCCTGCAGGCGGACCCGAACCTGCTGGAGGTCAACTCCGGGACGATCGGGGCGGGCGGCACCGGGAACCTGACCGACCGCTCGAACCTGTCGCTGGCGATCGCCACCTACCGGCTGCGGCCGAGCCCGCTGCCGCTGGCGGTGGACCAGGTGACGATCGACCCGGGCACGGGCGACACCTCGGCCCGCCGCGTGCGGGTCGACGAGCAGGTGCGGGGGATCCGGGTCGCCCAGTGACTGCTATGCAGTCACTACGCGACCCGGATCCCGAGGGCGCGGCCTAGTGGATCGACTGCTGGTAGATCGTGAACCCGCTGGCGGCGCAGATCGCCGCGATGATCCAGAAGCGCAGGATGATCTTGGTCTCCGACCACCCCAAGATCTCGAAGTGATGGTGGATGGGCGCCATCAGGAACACGCGCTTGCGGAACGTCTGGAAGCTGAACACCTGGATCAGCACCGACAGCGCCTCGACCACGAAGATCCCGCCCAGCAGGATGAGGATCTCCTCCGTCTTGGTCATGACGGCCAGGCCCGCGATCGCGCCGCCCAGCCCGAGCGATCCGGTGTCCCCCATGAAGATCGTCGCCGGGAACGCGTTGAACCACAGGAAGCCGACGCAGGCGCCCACCAGGCAGCCGGCCAGCAGCGCCAGGTCGTCCTGGCCCGCCGTGATGAACGTGATGCCGATGTAGGCCAGCAGCACGATCGCCGCGCAGCCCGCGGCGAGGCCGTCGAGGCCGTCGGTCAGGTTCACCGCGTTGGTCGTCCCCGCCACCACCAGGTAGATGAACAGCGGGTAGAAGACGCCGAGGTCGACGGTCGCGTCGATCGTGCGCAGGCGCAGCGTCGCGGGCAGGTCGGCCTTCTGCGTCGCGATGTACCACAGCAGCACGGAGATCAGGACCTGGCCGGCGAGCTTCGCCTTGCCGCTCAGGCCGAGCGAGCGCCGCCGGATGATCTTCGTGAAGTCGTCGGCGAAACCCAGGCCGGCGCTGAGCACCGCCGCCAGGTAGACGCCGACCGAGCGCCAGTCGTAGTCGCTCAGCAGCAGGAACGGCACGCTGATCGCCGTGAAGATGATGATGCCGCCCATCGTCGGCGTCCCCGCCTTGGAGTGGTGGCCTTCCGGCCCCTCCTCGCGGATGTTCTGGCCGAACTCGCGCTGCCGCAGGTAGGAGATGAACGACGGGCTCAGGAAGATGCAGATGAGCAGCGACGCCATCCCGGCGATGAGGACCTCGCCCACTAGGCCGTCCCCAGCCCCTGGGCCACGACCTCGAGGCCGACGCCTCGGGAGGCCTTGACGAGCACGGTGTCGCCGTCGGCCAGGCGCGGGCGCAGCGCGCCGACGACCTCGTCGGCGCGGTCGACCGCGAGCGTCTCGCCGCCGAACGCCGGGCCCATCGCGCGGGCCAGCGGCCCCACCGTCACCAGCAGGTCCACGCCGACGCCGCGGGCGTGCGCCCCGACCTCCTCGTGGAAGCGCACCTCGTCGGGGCCCAGCTCCAGCATGTCCCCGAGCACGGCGACGCGGCGACCGGAAGCGGACGCGGCAAGGTCGTCGAGGGCGGCGCGCATCGACATCGGGTTGGCGTTGTAGCAGTCGTCGACGACGACGATGCCTCCCGGCAGCTCGCGCCGTTCGCCACGAAGCCCGCTCAGAGCGACCTCCAGACGGCCCGTCGGCTCGACCCCGACGGCCCGCGCGGCGGCCAGCGCGGCCAGGGCGTTGCCGCGCATGTGGGCGCTCGTGAACGGCAGCTCCAGCCCGGCCGGCAGCGCGCGGACGTCACCCTCCGAACCGAACGTCACCGTCGTGACGCCCTCGGGCAGGCGCTCCAGGTGGGTCCGCAGCAGCGGCTCCTCGGCGGGGACGATCGCGGTCCCGCCCGGACGCAGCCGCTCGATCAGCTCGGACTTCGTGGCCGCGATCGCCTCGATCGAGCCCAGCAGCTCCAGGTGGACCGGGCCGACGTTGACGATCACGCCGACGTCGGGCTCGGCGATGCGCGCCAGCTCGGCGATCTGCCCGGCGCCGCGCATCGCCATCTCGAGGACCAGGACCTCGGTCCCGGCGGGCGCGCCGAGCACGGTCAGCGGCAGCCCGATCTCGGTGTTGAGGTTCAGCGGCGTGGCGACGACCCGCTTGCGCTGGTCGACCATCGCGGCCGTCAGGTCCTTGGTGGAGGTCTTGCCGGTCGAGCCCGTGATCCCGATCACCTGCGCGCCGAGCGCGCGGCGCCACGCGGTCGCCAGGCGCTGCAGCGCGGCCAGCGGGTCGGCCGCGACGAGGATCGCGCCCTCGCCGGACGGGTCCCGCACGTCCGCGAAGCCCTCGCCGACGACGACGCCCCAGGCGCCCGCGCCGAGCACGTCGGCCGCGTAGCGCCCGCCGTCCACGCGCTCGCCCGGCAGGCCGAAGAACAGGTCGCCCGGCCCGACGTGGCGGGAGTCGATGACGGCGCGGGTCGGGCCTTCGCCGCCGCGTCCGTGGGAGACCACCCGCGCGCCGGCGGCGGCGGCGATGTCCTCAGCCGTCCAGCCGCGCACGCAGCGCCTCCCTGGCCACCTCGCGGTCGTCGAACGGCAGCTTCACGCCGCCGGCGACCTCCTGGTAGGTCTCGTGCCCCTTGCCCGCGATGACGACGACGTCCCCGTCGCCCGCCTGCGCGATCGCGTGCTCGATCGCCTCGCGGCGGTCGACGATCCGCAGCGCGCCGTCCCCCGCCCCGGCCGCGATCGCGTCGATGATCGCCTCGGGGTCCTCGGAGCGCGGGTTGTCGGAGGTCAGGACGACGACGTCGGCGTGCTGGGCCGCCGCGGCGCCCATCATCGGGCGCTTGCCGCGGTCGCGGTCGCCGCCGGCGCCGACGACGACGATCAGCCGGTGATCGCCGGCCAGCTCGCGCGCGGTGCGCAGGACGTTGTCCAGCGCGTCGGGCTTGTGGGCGTAGTCGACGATGACCGCGAAGCCCTGCCCCTCGGCGACGGGCTCGAAGCGCCCGGGCACGCCGCCCGCGCCAGGCAGCGCGGCGGCGATCGTGGCGTCGTCGATCCCCAGGGCGCGCGCCGCGGCGATGGCCACGAGCGAGTTGAGGACGTTGAAGCGGCCGGGCAGCGGCGCGGTGAAGCGCACGCCGTCGACCGTGAAGTCGCTGGACGCCGGGCCGGCGTCCAGTTCAACCGCCCGCAGCACGGCGCCCGGCGCGTCGATCCCGATCGCGATCGCCTGGGGGAACTCCTGGGCCAGCCGCGCGCCGTACTCGTCGTCCACGTTGACGATCAGCGTCGCGCCCTGCGCGCCCGCCACCTCGAACAGCTTGCGCTTGGCGAGGAAGTAGTCCTCCATGTCGCTGTGGAAGTCGAGGTGGTCCTGCGTGAGGTTCGTGAACGCGGCGACGTCCCAGTGGATCGCGTCGGCGCGGCCGAGCGACAGCGCGTGGCTGCTGACCTCCATGACCGCCGCGGTGTCCCCGCCGTCCCGCATCGCCGCGAACATGCGCTGCAGGTCGATCGCCTCCGGCGTGGTCCGCACCACCGGGTGCTCGACGCCCGCCACCCACGACGTCACGGTCCCGACCAGGCCCGTGGAGCGCCCGCCGGCCTCCAGGACCGTGCGGGTCAAGAACGAGGTCGTGGTCTTGCCGTTGGTCCCGGTGATCCCGACCATCGCCAGCGCGGCGGTCGGATCGCCGTGCAGGCGCGCGGCGGCGGGCGCCATCGCGGCGCGCACGTCGTCGACCCGGACCTCCGGGACCTCCAGGTCCAGCGGGTGGTCGACCACCAGCGCGACGGCGCCGTTGGCGACCGCGTCGGGCGCGTAGCGGTGGCCGTCCGCCGTGAAGCCGCGCACGCAGAAGAAGACGGAGCCCGGCGTGACGGCCCGCGCGTCGTAGTGCAGCGCGGTGACGTCGACGTCCGGAAGGGCGCCGTCCTCGAAGAGGTCCCCCAGGAGCATCGCGGCGACCATAGCGAGGGAGGCCGTCGCGCTACTTCGTCGCGTCGACCGTCGGGGCGATCTTCTCGTAGCTCAGCGCGAACTGCGCGATCTTGCCGAAGGCCGGCGCGGCGACCGAGCCGCCGTAGATCGCGCCGTGCGGCTCGTCGACCATGACGCTGATCAGGAGCTTCGGGTCCTTGGCGGGCGCGAAGCCGACGAACGAGGCGACGTAGGCCGACTGCGAGTACTCATGGGTCGTCGGGTCGATCTTGTTCGCGGTGCCGGTCTTGCCCGCCAGCTGGTAGCCGGGGATCCTGACCTCGGAGGCCGTGCCGCCCGGCGCCAGGACGCCCTCGAGCATGTCGCGCAGCGCGGCGGCGGTCGAGGCCTTCATCACGCGGCGGGACTTCATGTGGTTGACGAGCTTGCCGTCGATCCGGCGGACCAGGTGCGGGGTCTTGAGGATGCCGCCGTCGGCGATGGCGCCGTAGAACTGGGCGATCTGCATCGGCGTGACCGCCTCGCCCTGGCCGATCGGGAGGTTGCCCATCGAGGAGCCGCTGTACTGCTCGAGCGTCGGGACGATGCCGCGCTCCTCGCCGGGGAGGTCGGTGCCGGTCGGCGTGCCGAAGCCGAACTTGCGGACGTAGTAGTCGAAGCGCGCCTTGCCCAGGCGCTGGCCGATCGTGATCGCGCCGACGTTGTCGGACTGCGCCAGGATCTGGCGCGTCGTCATCGTCGCCCAGCCGCGGTCCTCGGCGTTCTTGATCGTGCGGTCGGCGACGACGATCTGTGGCGGCAGGTTGAACGACGTGTCGGGCGTGACCTTGCCGTCCTCCAGCGCGCCGGCGACCGTCACGGCCTTGAACGTCGAGCCCGGCTCATAGGTGATGCCCACAGCACGGTTCTGCAGCGCGGAGGTCGGCGCGGCCGACGGGTCGTTGGCGTTGATCCGCGGCCAGTTGGCCAGCGCGAGGATCTCCCCCGTCTGCGGGTTGGTGACGATCGCGGTCGCGCCCTTGGGGCGGTAGGTCTCGCCGACGCCCTTCAGGACGCCCTCGACCTTGTCCTGGATCTTGGAGTCCAGCGACAGCTCGACCGCGGCACCGGGCTTGGCGGCCTTGAGCGTGTCGACCTTGACGTCCTCGCCGACGCCGTCGCGGACGACGCGACGCTCGCCGTCGGTGCCGTGCAGGACCTTGTCCAGCGAGTACTCCAGGCCGCTGGCGCCGTTGCCCGCCATGTTGACCCAGCCGAGGACCTGCGAGGCCAGGTAGTCGCCGGGGTACGCGCGGCGCTGGCCGGGCGCGAGGTCGATGCCGGGGATGTCGAGCTTGCGGATCTTGTCGGCCTGGTCGCCGGGGACGCGGCGCCCGAGGTAGACGAAGCAGCAGGCGTCGGAGAGCTTCTTGAGGACCGTGGCCTCGTCGGTGCCCAGGAGCGGCGCCAGCTGCTTGGCGGCCTTGCCCTTGTCCGGGACGAGGTACGGCGTGGCCGAGATGTCGTCGGCGGCCTCGGAGACCGCCAGCTCGACGCCCTTGCGATCGACGATCGTGCCGCGGTGGGCGGGGACGACGGTGTCGGCGGTCTGCTGCGAGGCGGCGGCCTTGGTGAGCATGCCGCCCTTCAGCGTCCCGAGCTGCAGCGAGCGCAGGCCCGCGAGCAGGATGAGGCCGAGGAAGAACGCGAACAGCAGGCCGATGCGACGCTCGACCAGGAGCATCGCCGGCTACCCCGCGGAGGGCGCGACGGCGCCGCCGGAGGTGGACTGCTGCTGTTGGGTGGTGGGTGTGACGGTGGTGGCGCCGCCGGTCGCGGCGCCGGTGGCGGCCGAGGTCGCGCCCGTGCCGGCCGTGGCGGCGCCCGTGCCGGTGGCGGTGCCCGTGCCGGCCGAGGCGGCGCCGGTCGGCGTGCCGGCGTCGCCGGTCGCCGCGCCGGTGGACGGGGTGCCCGTCGCGGTGCCGGCGGGCGTCGTCGCTGCGCCGGTCGTGGCGGGGGTGCTCGTGGCCGTGGTCGCGGGGCCCGTGGTCGCCGCGCCGGTGGTCGTGGCCGGGCCGGAGGCGCCGGCCGCGGTCGTCGCGGTCGTCGACGCGCCGGTGGTCGTCGCCGAGACGCCCGTCGTCGCGGCGGTCGCGGCGGCCGCGCTCGCGGCCGCCTTCTCGCGCGCGACCGCGTCCGGGTCGGCGGGCGTCATGCGGCGCGCGGCCGCGGCGGCCTGGGCGGCGCCGCCGGCCTTCACGTAGCTCGGGGTCGTCGAGGCCGCCGGGGCGACCATGCCGAGCGCCTTGGCGGTCTCGTCGATCTTCGAGCCGGCCCCCATGCCCGAGAGCTGCGCGCGCATCGTCGCGTTCTGGCGCTCGAGCGTCGACGCGCTCTGCACGGCGCGGCCGATGCCGGCGTTCAGCTTCAACATCGACACCTGCATGAAGACGATGCCCATGAGGCCCGCCGCGACGAGCGGGATCCAGAGGCGGCCGCGGATGAGGCGATCCAAAAAGCGCGAGTCCGCCATCCGGATCGTGCGCTCGATCGCGCGGATGATGAAGGGGTCGGGCGCGGCGGCGCGGCGGGCGCCGGACCGCGGGCGCGCGTCCTCCCCACGCCGCGGCTTGGCGACGGGACCGGAGACCCGGCGGGGCGCGCGCGGCGCGACGGTGCGCGGCAGCGTGCGGCCGGTGGCGGCGGCGGCTGGCGGGGTCATGCTGAGTGCTCCTCTTCCCTGAGCTTGCGGGCGGCGCGCATCCGGGCGGACGCCGAACGGGGGTTGGCGGCGACCTCGCCCGCCGTCGGCGCGATGCCGCGGCCGATCAACTCGGCCTCCGGCGTCCGGCCGCACACGCACACCGGAAGCTCCGGCGGGCAGGTGCAGCCCTGGGCGCGGGCGGCGAGGAAGCGCTTCACACGGCGGTCTTCGCCGCTGTGGAAGGAAATGCCTGCAAAGCGGCCATTCTGGCGCAAGATGCGCCAGGCCAGCGGCAGGGCCTCGTCGACCTGCCCCAGCTCGTCGTTGACCGCGATGCGGATGGCCTGGAACGTCCGCTTGGCCGGGTGGCCGCCGGCGAACCGGGCGCGCGCGGGGATCGCGTTGGCGATGACGTCGACCAGCGCGCTCGTCGTCGTGATCTCGCCGTTCGCGCGCGTGGAGACGATGCGGCGGGCGATCTGCGTCGCGTAGCGCTCGTCGCCGTACTCGCGCAGGATCTGCGCCAGGCGACGCTCGTCCCACGTGTTGACGACCAACGCGGCGTCCAGCTCCTGGCCCGGGTCCATCCGCATGTCCAGCGGCGCGTCGTAGCTGTAGGAGAACCCGCGCTCCCAAGTGTCGACCTGCATCGACGAGATGCCGAGGTCCACGTAGACCAGGTCGGCCTTGACGCCCTCGGCGAGGAGCTGGCGCAGGCCGTCGGCGAACGGCGCGTTGACGAAGCGCGTCGCGCAGGAGACCTCAGCGGCGAACGCCTCGAAGTGCTGCTCGGCGGTCGGATCGCGGTCGATCGCGATGAGCGTGCCGGTCGGGCCGATGCGCTCGGCCACGAGGCGGGCGTGGCCGCCGGCGCCGAACGTGCAGTCGACGGCGATCTGGCCGGGCTGCGGGTCGAGCGCCTCGATCAGCTCGCCCGCCAGGACGGGGACATGGGAGGCGGTCATGTCATAAGGGATAGTGAGCATCACGCGGAGGTGGGCGCGTCGAACGCCGCGGAGATGTCGAAGATGTCGGCCGCGAGCTGGTCGTTGTACGACGTCCAGGCCTCGCGGTTCCAGATCTGGAGGTGGTCGCCGGCGCCGACGACGGTCACCTCGCGGTCGTGCAGCTTGCCGTGGTCCAGCAGGAACGGCTGAAGCGGCACGCGACCGGCGGAGTCCAGCTGCGCCGGCATCGAGTTCGCGGAGAAGAAGGTCATGATCTTGCGCCCGCGCTGGCTCATCGGGTGCACGTCCTGCAGCGCGGCGCGGCGGAACTCGTCGTAGCCCGCGGTCGGCCAGATGGCGACGCACCGGTCGATGTCCTTGGCGATCACCAGGCCGCCCTCGAGGGCCCCTCGATAGCGCGCGGGAACCGTGAGGCGGTTCTTGGCGTCGAGGGTGTAGTCGGCCTGGCCGGTGAACGAGGTGTCCATGAGGACGTGCGCATCGCGGAAAGAAGGGGCCGGGGTGGAGGAGTGGGAGGAGCTCCTCCACCCCGGTCCGCAGAAGGCGTTCTATCCCACTCTCACCCACGATGCAACACCGATTCCACACTTTCCCCCACGCACAGACCCACACGTCGGGTTCGAGCCGCGCGATCCCTTGCCGTTGCTGGGTTCTCGCCGGTGGGAGCCGGTGGGGGGACATGCGGCCACCTGGCGCAGGCGCGGTTGCAGGAACGGCCCGCGCAAGGCGAGTTGCAGGATCTGGCCCGTTCCGTCCGCGGGGTGTGCGTCCGGTGGGGCGTCGTGGGAGGAACGCGCGAGGGGCGGTTGTCCGCCCGTCCGGCGGGCGGCTGTCCACCGTCTCCCACGCGAGCGGACGTGCCTAGGATTCGCTCATGCCCTCCTCCCTCCTGCTTGCCCGGCGGCGCGTCGCGCTGCTCGCGGTGTCCTGCGCAGCGGTCGCGATCCCCGTCGCGGGCTGCGGCTCGTCCTCGTCCAACAGCTCCGCCGGCGCGCCGGGGACCGATCCGGCCGCGCTGCTGCCCGCGTCGGTGCCCGTGTACGTCGAGGCGCAGGTGCGCCCGACCGGCGAGCTGGCCGCCAACGCCAAGACGGTCGCGGGCAAGATCCTGCGCACGACCGACCCGGGCGGCAAGATCGTCGGGCTGATCGACGCCGCCGCCAAGAAGAAGGGCGGGTCGTACGAGAAGGACGTCGAGCCGTGGCTGGGGCAGCGGGCGGGCATCGCGGTCACCGGCGTGCGCGGTGGCGGCGGGAAGGACGTCGACGTGGTCGGCGCGATCGCCTCCAAGGACGACGACGCCGCCAAGGCGTTCCTGGAGCAGTACGTCAAGGGCGGGACGCGGACCTACCGCGACGTCGAGTACCGGTACGACAGCGGCGACGACCTGGCCGCGGCGGTCGTCGACCACGCGGTGCTGGTCGGAACCGAGCGCGGGTTCAAGTCGGCGCTCGACGCGCGGTCGGGCACGTCGCTGGAGAGCGCGGGCGCGTTCAAGAAGGCGCGCGGGACCGTCGGGACCGACGGCCTGGGCTTCGCCTACGTGGATCCGAGCCGGTTCTTCGACCTCGCGCTCGGCGCGGCGAACGGGTCCGGGTCGCTGAAGGGCTCCAACGCGCAGTCGCTGCAGGCGTTCAAGGGGTTGTTGACGGGCAGCGGCCTGCAGTCGGTGGCGGCGTCGCTGGACGTGACGAGCAACGCGCTGCGGATCGACGCGGCGGCGATCGGCCTGAAGCAGGGCGGCGGGTCCTCGTCGGGCGCGGGCGCGGGCGACAGCGCGGCGGCGGCCGCGTCGGCGCCGGCGGGCGCGTGGCTGAGCATCGGCCTGGGCGACGTCGGCGGGACGTTCAAGTCGTCGCTCTCGACGCTGGGCTCCGCCGGCGCGACGGGCGGCATCGACCCCGCGACGCTGATGGCGCAGCTGAAGGCCCAGCTCGGCATCGACATCAACAAGGACCTGCTGGCGTGGATGGGCAAGGCGGACCTGTTCGTGAAGGGCACCACGATGAGCGACCTCGGCGGCGCGCTGGTCGTGACCTCCAAGGACCCGGCCGCGTCGAAGGCGGCGATCCCGAAGCTCAAGCGGTTGTTGTCCGGGTTGAACGTCAAGACCGCCGACCTGTCGGGCCCGGGCACCGGCGGCGCGACCGGCTTCACGGTCGCCGTCGGCGGCCCGGTCGCCGGCGGCATCAAGGTCGCGGCCAAGGACGACAAGTTCGTGGTCGCCTACGGCGCCTCCGCGCTGAAGGACGCGCTGGACGGCAGCGACAAGCTCGGTGACAGCGATCCCTACAAGACCGCCGCGGGCCTGCTGGAGGGCGCCAAGCCGTCGCTCTTCCTCGACACCCCGCAGGTCGTCAAGCTGATCGGCTCGGTCGCCGGCTCCAACCAGGACTTCGCCAAGGCGAAGCCCACGCTCGACGCCTTCGGCCCGGCCGCCGCCGGCACCGTGCGCGAGGGCGACGTGACGCACCTCAAGGCCGCGGTGTCCGTGCCGTAGGACGAGCAGACGCTCGCGTTCGGGGCGCCGCCACGTGCGGCGGCGCCTGTACCGGGCGCGCGGCGACCGCGGCCTCAGGGCACGCGGGCCAGGCGGGGGTTCGGGTTCTCGCCGCGGCCGACCTTGGCGACGGGGTTGCCGTCGACGCGGACGATGTCGGCGGTGAAGTCGTTCTGGCCGCGTAGGAGCGAGGAGCCGACACCGTAGGCGTCGACCGGGGCGCCCTCGGCTTCGAAGTGCTGGATCTTGGTCGCGTCGAAGCCACCGGAGGCGACGATGCGCACGCGGGAGTGCCCGGCGTCGTCGAGGGCGGCGCGGACGCGGCGGGCCAGCTCGACGTTCACGCCGCGCGGTGCCTCGGGCCCGAGGTCGGAGAGGGTCTCGTCGACGAGGCGCTCCGAGGTGTCCAGGCGCACGCCCCACAGCTCGTCGCCGAGCGCGTCGGCGACCTCGACCGCCGTCTTCGCCGAGGCGTTCTCGAAGTCCACGAGGACCGTGACGTTCACGCGGCCGCTGTAGCGGCGGGCGAAGGCGCGCGCGGCGGCGACGGTGTCCCCGCCGAAGGCGGCGATCAGCGCGTGCGGCACGGTCCCGACGCCGCGACCGCCCCACCACGAGGCCTGCGCGTCGGTCGAGACGCCGATCGCCCCGGCGACGTGCGCGGCCCAGCCGTCGCCGGTCTGCACGAGCCAGTGGTCGTGGCGCGCCGGGAAGAACAGGATCTCCTTGCCGCGGGCGGCGTCGACCACCGCGCGCACGTTGCGCATCACCAGCGACCGGCGGGCCATGCACCCGAGGTAGACGGTCTCCAGGTGCGCGAACCGCGCGTAGTCGCCCTCGATCGTCATCACGGTCTCGAAGGGCTCGATCGCGTCGCCCTCGTGCAGGGCGTGCACGACGAGGTCGTCCCAGGCCGGCACCCACACGCCGTCGGCGCCGACGTGCCCCGCGCCCACCTTCAGCACCGCGATCGCCTCGTCGATCCCGCCCAGCAGCGACTCCTGCTTCTGGAACACCTGCATCAGCACCCGCGGGTGGCGGTCCTCGGCCTCCAGCAGCTCCTTGGTGCCGTTGAAGTACGCGTCGCTGTAGTAGCCGGCGCGCAGACGGCCGACGGGCAGCTGGAAGGTCGCGGGATCGAGTCGCAACGGATCAGGCGCCATCGAGCGAACCTAGCGAGCGCCGCGCCGGGACGTGGTGCGACGGGACGGCCGCCATCGGCGGCCGGACGCGGGCGCCCGCGCGGTGCCGCTCCGCCTACGCCAGGCCATGGACAAGCCCGGCGGCGACGAGGAGCAGGACGGCGGGCACGAGCAGCAGCGCGATCGCCAGCTGGATCCGAGGCGACGCCCGGGCGGCCTGATCGCGCAGGGCGCGCGCCCGATCCGCGCGCGCCTCCTCGGCCAGCGCGGTCAACGCGGGCGCCAGCGACGCCCCATGACGGTCGGCACGGTCGATCGCCGCGACGAGCGTGGCGAGCGCCGGGACGGGCAGCGCCCGGCGCAGCTCGGCCAACGCGTCCGCCCGTGGGACGCCGAGCGTCAGCCGCTCGGCCAGCGCGCGCAGTTCCGCCGCGACGAGGCCGCCGCGATGACGGCCGACCTCCGTCAGCGCCCGACCGGTCGGCAGCCCGGCGGCGACCGCCACCCGGAGGAGGTCCAGCACGTCGGCCAGCTCGACCCGCGCCTGCTGCGCCCGCCGGCGGCCGCGCCGCGCGAGGTGGAGGTCGAGCGCCAGGAACCCCGCCGCCGCGGCGAGCGGCAGCGCGAGCAGCATCAGACGCGGCGGCAAGGTCGCGACGACGGGCGCCGACGCGAGCACCGCCGCCGCGCCGCCGCCCGCCTTCATGGCCATGGCGTCCGCGGGCCGGAGCCGCGCGGCGAGCCCGGCGGCGGCCAGCCGCGCCTCGAGGTCCCGCGGCGCCGCGGGCGCCCCGATCCGGCGCCCGAGGCGCGCCAGCGCGGTCACGGCGCGCTGCGGTCCCGACGGCGTGGCCCGCCCGGCGGCGGCCGCGCGTCGCTCGGCGAAGAGCACCGCCACGTCGCAGAGCCCGACGGCGGACAGCACGCCGGCGACGCCGGCGAGGAGGATCGCGACGCTCACGGCGCCCCCAGCCGCGCGATGCGGTTGATGATGAACATGGCGAAGGCGGCCAGCAGCAGGCCCGCGCCGAGCAGCAGGCGCGAGCGTGCGTCGGCGGCCATGCCGCTCAGCGAGCCGGGCGCGACCAGCTCGGAGAGCACGAGGCTGACGACCGGCAGGCCCGCGACGAGCCGCGCCGACGCGCGGGCCTGGGACATCAGCGAACGGGCGTCGGCCTCGACGCGCCGGGCGTTCTCGGTGCTGTCGGCGACGGTCCGCAGCAGCGCGGCGAGGTCGCCGCCGGCCTCACGCTGCAGCAGGATCGCGGCGACCAGCGTGTCCCACGACGGGTCCTGGGCCCGGTCACGCAGGGACAGCAGGACGGCTTCGGTTCGCTCCCCGAGCGCGAGGCGGTGCGCGGCGCCACGCAGCTCGGTCCCGGCCGCGCCGGTCACCGCGCCCGGCCGGCCGAGGTCGGCGAGCGCCGAGCGGATCGACCGCCCTCCGGCGAGCGCATCGGCCATCGCGCGGGCGACCTGCGGCACCGCGGCGACCAGCGCCCTCCTCCAGCGACGGCGGCGCGCGGCGAGCAGCGGTCCGACGCAGGCGGGCGCCGTCAGCGCGAGCGCGCAGCCCGCGAAGGGACCGGCGAGCAGCCATCCCGCCGCGAGCATCGAGCAAGCCCCGAGGATCGCCAGCCGTCGCCGCTCCGGCGGGGTCGGGACGCGCCCGGCCCGCCCCGCGAGCCGCAGCGGCGCCAGGACGCGCGCGACCGTCCGCGCCGGGCCGCCGGCCTCGACGATCGTCAGCAGGTCCCACGCGCCGAACACCGCCGCCCCGGCGGCGAGCGCGGCCAACGCGGGCGCCGTGGACGTCACGTCTCCCCCAGCCGGTCGGCCAGCGCCGCGGAGGGCGGATGCCAGCGTGGCTGCCCGTCGGCGAACGTGAGGATCGGACGCGTGGCGGGCCCCGCGGCGACGCGGACGACCTCGGCGATGGCCGTGACGCGGCGCCGCCCCTCCGCGGCGCGAGCTTGGTGGACGACGAGGTCGACGGCGTCGGCCAGCTGGTCGCGGATGGCCGTGAGCGGCAGGTCGAGGTCGGCCATCAAGGCGAGCGTCTCGATGCGGCGCAGCGCCTCGGTCGGCGACCCGGCGTGGACGGTCGACAGCGAGCCGTCGTGGCCGGTGGTCATCGCGGCGAGCATGTCGAGGGCCTCGCCCCCACGGATCTCCCCCACGACGATCCGATCGGGCCGCATGCGCAGCGCGTTGCGCACGAGCGCGCGCGTGGTGACCGCGCCACGCCCCTCGACGTTGGCGGGACGGCTCTCCAACCGCACGACGTGCGGCTGCTGCAGCCGCAGCTCCGCGGTGTCCTCGATCGTCACCACGCGGTCGCCGGACGCGATGAACGAGGACAGCGCGTTCAAGGTGGTGGTCTTGCCCGAGCCCGTGCCGCCGCTGACCACCACGTTCAGCCGCGCGTCCACGGCGCGGGTCAGGAAGGCCTTCACCTCCGGCGTCCACGTGCCCAGCGCGACCAGCTCGTCGGCGCCGATCGGACGCGCCCGGAAACGACGGATCGTCAGCGTCGGGCCGTCGACGGCCAGCGGCGGCAGGACGACGTTGACCCTCGACCCGTCCTGCAGGCGCGCGTCGACCATCGGCTCGGCCTCGTCGGCGCGGCGCCCCAGCGGGGCCAGGATCCGCTCGATGGCGTGGCGCAGCTCGGCCTCGGTGGCGAACGCCACGTCGGTGCGCTCCAGACACCCGCCGCGCTCGACCCAGACCGCGGCGCGCGGCCCGGCGCCGTTGACCATCACCTCGTCGACGGTCGGGTCGGCGAGCAGCGGCTCGAGCGGGCCCAGGCCGAACGAGCGGCGCGCGATGCGCGCGGCGAGGTCCTCGCGCGTGGGCTCGTCCAGCACGCCGGCCTCGCGGTCGACGAGCGCGCGGATGCGCTCGGCCAACGGCGCGTCGGCGGTGGCGCCGCCCGCTTCGGCCAGGAGGCGTTCGCGCAGCCGGTCCGCGAGGTCGTCGATGGCATGGTGGGTCATGCCGTGCTGAGGCGGGCGGGACCGAAAGCTCGCCCCCGGGGTGTCAGCGCGCGGACGTGGCGATCTGGCGGCTGCGCCGGCGGACCAGCCCGGCCAACGTCGTACCGCAGAGCACGGCCAGCAGGACGTAGCAGAGGGTGTCGGACGTCGCCTTGGCCAGGGCGCCGCCCCCGGCCGCCCCGCCGACCATTCCCAGCGCCCAGGCGAGGTTGACCAGGCCGAAGGCCAGGCCCTGGTCGGCGCCGACCCGCTCGGCCGCCTCCGAGAGCAGCGTCATCGCCGGGGCCCAGAACGCGCCGAACGCGGCGGTCGCCGTGACCATCACCAGCGCGCACAGCACCGCGATCTGCGGGATCGGCACGACGAGGACGATCACGGTCGCGGCCAGCAGGCCCATCCGGATCGGCACCAGCGCGCCGCGCCGGTCGGCGACCCGGCCGACGATCGGGCTCATGCCGCCCTCGACCGCGGCGGAGATCAAGAACGTCGCCGCCACGCCCGCCTCGCCGGCCCCGAGCTCGTCGAGCCGCAATGGGACGAGCACGTCGAGGACGCCGAAGGACAGGCCGGGCAGCGCCACGAGCCAGAGGCCGGCGCGAACCCGCGATGTCTTCAGCGTGTGGCGCAGCGAGGCCCCCGGCTCCGCGCCCGCCTGGCCGCCCTGGCAGCCCGCCGCGGCGAACCCGAGGCCGATGGCGATCGCCGCCACCGCCCCGAAGACCGGCCGTGTCCCCAGCGCCGCCGCGGCGGCGCCCAGCGCCGGCCCCAGCAGCGCGCCGCCGACGGCGGCGCCCAGCGCCGTGCCGATCAGCTCGCCGCGCCGTGCCGCCGGAGCCTCGCCCACCAGCCACGCCAGACCGCCCGCCCACGAGCACGCCCCGCCGACGCCCTGCACGAACCGCGCGAGGTCGAGAACCAGTGCAGAGGACGCGAACGCGAAGCCGACGCTCGACGCCCCCAGCAGCACGAGGCCCGCGAGGACCGTTCGCTTCGGTCCGAAGCGCACCGCGAAGATCCCGCCGGGCAGGGCGCCGACGAGCGTCCCGGCGGGATAGGCCGCCAGCAGGACGCCCGCCGAGGCCTTCGAGAGATCCAGGTCTTTCGCGTAATGCGGCAGCAACGGGGCCACCACGGCGTAGAACGTGGTGTCCACGAAGACGATCGCGCTGAGGACCAGGAGCAGTCGGCGCACGGCCGCAACCTATCGGGGAGGCGGCGCCGTACGCCGCTCCGGCATCGATTGCTAAAAACGACGAAGGCCGAGCGGAGTTCCGCCCGGCCTTCGCACAGGGAGTTGCTCGATCGCGGGAGGTCAGCCCTGGGGCCCGCCCTTGCCGTCCCAGCCCGCGTCAGCGAACCAGGGGGACGGATCCCACGGGCCGAAGAGCAGACCGGTCGCGCGGTCGGGCCGGCCGGCGGTGTCCCAGGCGGCGAAGGTGACGTCGTATGCCTCGGTGACGCCCGGGCCCGGGTCGGCGTCGTAGGCGGCGAACGGGATCGCGTCGCCCACCTGCTGGCTGCCGTCGAACGGCGGCCAGGCGTCGGTGCCGATGCGGGTCCAGCGGCCGCACGTCGCGGCGTGCGGGTCGGGCAGGCAGGGGTTGAACGGCTGCACGCGGTAGCCAACCTGCAAGCGGCTCAGCTGCGCCTCGACGAAGTTGCTCCAGCCGTCGTTGTCCTGGTCGTCGGCGCCGTCCAGGATGCCGTCGCCGTCGCTGTCCGGGTTGGTCGGGTCGAGATCGGAGAACTGGCGGATCGCGTAGGGCTTCTCGTCCTTGTACTGGTCGACGGTCTTCCACCACTCCTGCTCGCCGCGGAAGTTGAGCTCGACCATGTTGGAGAGCCCGTCGCCGTCCTCGTCGCGCTCGTCGTCGGTGAGGTTGCCGTCGTGGTCGAGGTCGAGCGGGTTGCCGGGGAGCACCGGCTGCTTGCCGCCGGAGTTCTGCGTGCCGTCGCTGTAGGCGACGAGCGGGAAGCCGGTCTTGCTGGCCTTCCAGAGCGTGAACTCCTGGATGGCGGTGAGGCCGTCGCCGTCGAAGTCGTCGTTGGGGTCGCTCGGGTCGAGCGGGTTCGGCCACGGCTTGGTGCCGGGGTACGGGACCGAGGCGCCGTTGAGCTGCTGCGCCGACCAGTACTCCCAGCCGTCGTCCATGCCGTCGCCGTCGGTGTCGGCCAGGCACGGGTCGAGCTGGTAGCGCAGCTCGAGGCCGTTGGTGAGACCGTCGCCGTCGGTGTCGGCGTCGGGCGTCAGGGCCGCCTGCTGCTGGCAGGTCAGCGCCGGCGGGGCCGCCGCGGCGGGCGCCGGGGTCGAGGTCGAGGTCGAGGTGCCGTCGGACGTCGGCTTGGAGACGACCGCCTTCTTGATCGGCGAGACGATCGGCGAGCGGCTGTTCTTCGTCCAGGCCTTGCCCATCCGCGAGCCCACGATCCGCAGGCGCAGCTGGGTGGCGACCAGGTTGTCGTCGCGCTTGACCAACAGCTCGGCGACCTTGCTCGGGATCGTCACGACGAGCGACGTCGCCGTCGCCTTGTCGGCCTTGACGAAGACCACGGGCTGGCCCTTGCGGTAGAAGACGACGCTGCTCTTGCCCTTGCCGGCGCGGAAGTGCGCGCCCTTCACGGTCAGCTGCTGGCCGATCGTGATCTTGCGCGGCTTGATGTTGGAGACGGTGGGATAGACCACCACCTTCTTCGGCGCAGCGTTGGCGGCCGCAGGGGTCAGAAGACCGGCGGCGACGATGGCGAAGGAAAGGGAACGAAGGATTCGCAGCATGTGAGAGCCTCGGCCCCGGGTATCGGTCGTGGGGGTGAACCCTTGAGGTGGGGACCCCGCGCTGGACGGTTGGCCGAGGCATGAGCGGACAGACCGGCGCGTGCGGTGTGGGCGCTTCATCGGAGGTCGGCGCCCACCGTCGTGCCGGTCAGGCCGTGGCGGCGGTCGCCCGCGGCGCGCGGCAGCAGCCGCAGCTCGCGCGCGAAGGACTCCGCGGCAGCCAGGAAGACGGCCTGCCGGACCGTGACGCGCAGGGAGACCGCCACCCGGTCGGAGCCCGCGGAGGCCTCGGCGCCGTCCTGATCGGACGCGACGGCGTGCGCGGCGAGCACCTCGGCATCCTCCAGCGCGACCGACGTGGACCCGGCGGCCGGGCCGTCGCCGCGCTCCCTGGTGACGAGGACGTCCACGCGACCGCCCGCGTGGATCAGGCCCGACGGGCCGCGCGCGACGAGGTCGGCGACGCGCTCGCCGACACGCACCGGCGCGCCGGCCGCGGTGCCTGCGGCGGCGGCGCCGTCGTCGATCACCGCGGGGCTGAGGTCCTCCCCGGCGTCCACCGCGACCGCGGCCTTGGCGTGGTCCAACGCCGCGGGGGACGCGTAGGCCAGCGCCGGCGCGAACCGCGCCGGCACCTGCCGCACCGCGAGGTCGTCGCGCCTGAGCGTCGCCCCGGCACGGATCGGCGCGCGGGCGACGACGACCGGCACGGTCGGCCCGACCGCACGGCGCAACGCGCCCTCGCGGCCCGCGACGTCGGAGGCCGCCAGGCCGCCGAGGACGAGCGCGAGGCCGAGCAGGACGGCGGCGCGGCGGCGACGGGTCACGGCGCCGCTCCCGCGACCGCGGAGAGGACGATGGCGGAGCCGCCGCCCCAGGGCATCTCGACGCCCAACGCCACCACCGCGAAGACGGCGAGGACGAAGAGCAGGGCCCGGATCTGCAGGCCGGCCAGCGCGATCGCCGGCCGCAGCAGCAGGCGCATGAGCCGGGCACGCGTCATGCCACGGGCTCCGTGACCGGACCGGCGAGCACGGGCAGCTCGATCGCGACGCCGGTCGTGCCGGTCGGCACCGAGAGACGTCCGCCGCAGTGGCGCAGCACCGAGGTGGCGATCGCCAGCCCGCGGCCTCGCGTGCCCCGGCCGCCCGACGCGCGCCGGGTCAGCTCGCCGATCGCGGCGGGCAGCCCGGGGCCGCCGTCGCTGACCTCGACGCGGACGCGATCCCCGACGAGCAGCGTTCGGACCACGATCGCGCCGCCGCCGTGCTCGATGGCGTTGGCCAGCACGTTGCCGGTCGCCTGGGCGATGCGCAGCGCGTCGGCGTGGACGACCGCGGTGCCGACGCCGGGCTCCAGCGTCAGCGTCGCCCCGTGGGCCTCCGCGACGTCCTGCCAGGTCCGGACCTGGCAGGACAGCAGCGCGTGGAGGTCGACGTCGTCGGGCCGCGCGTGTGCCGGGTCCTCCAGCGCCAGCGCCGCCCGGCGCAGCTCCAGCTCCAACGCGGCGACGGTCGCGGGTGGGATCTCGCCGCGCCGCGCCGCCCCGTGCAGCGCGAGGTGCGTCGCCGTCAGCGGGCCGCGCACCTCGTGCGCCACCCGCGCGGCGCGCTCGCGCAGGCCGCGGGCGACGATCCGGCCGTGCAGCGTCGCGACGACCGCGAGCGTCGCCACCGTCAGCAGCGCGGTCATGCCAACTCCAGCCCGGGGTCGTCGATGAGCCGGTAGCCGACGCCCCACACGTTGATGATGAACCGCGCACCGTCGATGCCGAGCTTCTGGCGCAGGCGGCAGGCGTGCGAGTCCAGGGTCCTGCTCGAGGAGTGCGAGCGGAAGCCCCAGACCGTCCGGAGCAGGTCGGCCTTCGTGTGGACCGCCGTCGGCGCGCCCGCGAGCACCCGCAGCAGCGCGAACTCCGTCTGGGTCAGCTCGACCTTGCGCCCGGAGACGCGGACGTCGCGCGTCGTCGGGTCCAGCTCCAGCGGGCCGACGCGCAGCCGTCCCGTGCGTCGGCGTCCCTCGGAGCGGCGCAGGAGCGCGTTGATCCGCGCACGGACCTCCGCATAGGCGAAGGGCTTGGGCACGAAGTCGTCCGCGCCCGCGCTGAAGGCGCGGAGGCGGTCGTGCTCGCTGCCGCGGCCGCTCAGCACGAGCACCGGCAGGTGGCGGTCGATCCGTGAGCCGGCGCGGTCGGCGCCGCGGACGTCGCGGATCACCCCCAGGCCGGAGCCGTCGGGGAGGCCGACGTCCAGGACCGCGAGGTCCGGGAACTTCGTCTCGATGAGGCGCAGCGCGTCCTTGGCCGTGTCGGCAACCAGCAGCTCGAGGCCATCGGCTGCCAGCTCGTCGGCGAGGAACGTCCGCGTCGTCGCGTCGTCCTCGGCGACGAGGATGGTGGCGGGCGTATCGTTCATGATCCCCGTAGGGACCGACGGTCAAGAACTCGCCCCCCTCCCCCGTGAACGAATCCGATCATCGGAAGGGGCGCGCGTCGGTGAGGCGAATTCGCCACCCAACGGTCGGCCGCAGGTCGAGCGGACGGACTGCAAGATCCATCCCATGACCTGCGCACGCGAAGGGATCGGGCATACGATGCCGACGACTTCGGGAGCCGCCGTCCTACCTCGGCGCGACCACACCGAATCATCACGATGAACGACGCACGCCGAGGCAATTACGACAGCGGAGAGGACTTCGTCCTCGAATACGGGGAGCTCCGCTTCACCTTCAACGAGCGCGACTTCCGCGAGCGCTGCGAGCAGGCCGCCAACAAGCTGGGGTTCGTCTCCGGCCGGTTGGACGACCCCGAGCTCGAGGACCTCGTGACGCTGAGCGTCAACGGCGAGATCCAGGAGCCGGCGTCCGCGCTGGGCGAGCACGTCAACGACTGCTGGCCCGAGCTGGTCGGCCCGAGCGATCGCTCGCTCGTGCACTGGCTGCGCCGCCTCGTCTTCCGCTCCGCCTGGCTGGACCAGCGCGTGAAGGAGGGCGAGCTCGACGTCGAGTTCGACGCCGACTCGCACACCTTCATGTACGTGCAGCCCGACCGCGACGGCGAGCCCGTCGAGCTGGCGCCCGAGCCCTCGTGGGGCCGGGTCGCCTACGTGCCGCGCTAGCCGAACCCTGCGGGTTTGGCCCCCCCCTGGGCCAACACCCGCAAGGCTCTGGGCGAGCCCTAGCCCAGGGCCTGCGCGCGGGCCTTGGCGATCGCGTCCGCGCCGGCCTCGCCGACGAGGAGCTCCGGGCGCAGCGCGCCGGAGCCGACGAGGTCGAGCGCCGGGAACTGGCCGGTGCGCGTCAGCGTGCGGTCCAGGGCGATGATCGTCGTCTCGCCGCCGACCGGCGCGGCGGCCGTGGCGACGACCGTCAGCGAGCCGCCGTCGACGACGTTGCGGGCGGCCGCCAGCGCGCGGCGCGCCGCGTGGGTGGGCAGGCCGTCGAGGCCGTCGATCAGGACGACGACGTCGCCGCCGCGCGCGGTGATGCGCTTGGCGGTGTCGATCGCGCGCTCGACGGCCTGGGCCGCGGCGTCCTGCGAGGCGCCCAGCGACAGGGCGGCGACCGGCTCGACGTCGCCGGCGCGCCACTCCGCGCACTCCTCCGGGCGCACGGCGGCGAGCACGACGTGGACCTCGAGGCCCTCGACGCCGTTCAGCGCGCCCGCCAGACGCTTCAGCGCCTCGGACTTGCCCGCGTGGGCCTCGCCGACGATGCTCACGCGCGAGCCCTTGCCGATCGGCGTCAGCCACTCGATCGCCTTCAGCGTCGCGTCGTCGGAGCCCAGCGCGAAGCGCTCGGTCGGCAGCGCGCACGGCAGGTCGTCGAAGTGCGTGCCCTCGGCGACCTCGTCGGCCGGGCGGCCGTTGATCGTGTCGATGCGGACCAGCGACGGGTAGCGCTCCGAGCGGCGCGGCTCGCGGACCGGGCCGCCGACCGTGTCGCCGGACACCAGCTCGCAGCGGCGGACCTGGGCGGCCGAGATGTAGACGTCGTCGTCGGAGGGCTCCGGCGGCGTCAGGCGGACGAAGCCCGAGCCGTTGGGCAGCAGCTCGACCGCGCCCTCGACGACGCGCTCCTCGCGCTCCTCGTCGCGGTCGCGGTCGCGATCCCGATCGCGGTCCCGATCGCCGCCCCGGCCACGCCCGCCGCGCGAACGGCGCCGCGGCTTGGCCTCCTCCTCGGCGTCCTCGTCCTCGGCCTCGGCCTCGGCCTCGACGACGTCCTCCTCGATCTGCTCCTCGACGACCTCGTCCTCGGTCGCCACGACGTCGTCGCCGGCGTCCTCGTCGGTGGCGCCGTCCTCGACGGCGTCCTTGCGGCGCGAGCGCCCGCCGCGACGCGAGCGGCGCTTGGGCGCCTCCTCCTCGACGGTCTCGACGGCCTCGACCTCGGCCTCGGCGACCGCCTCCTCCCCACCCTGGGTCTCGATGATCTTGTCGATCAGGTCGGCCTTGCGCAGACGGCGGTAGCCGTCCATGCCGATCTCGGACGCGATGGTGTGCAGGTCGGCCAGAGGGCTGGCCTCGAGCGCGGAACGGGTGATGACGGACAAGATGGTCCTCCTTGTTGGTGGTGTCGGTCGGCGTCCGCCCCGCGTTGCCATGCAGCGGGACGGCGACTCTCCAGTGACCGCGGACCGTAGCGCAGTCGGCGGCGGGTTGTTGTGTGACTACCGGTCCGACGTCTGCGCGCGGATCCACTTCAGCGCGTCGTCGTCGGCGTCGAAGGCGCCGATCTCGGCCTCTCCGGCCAGGACGGCGCGCACGCCGAGGTAGTCGACGGTCGCCGCCACGTCGTGGACGCGGACGATCGCGGCGCCGTGCGCGGCCGCGAAGCCCACCGCCGCGAGCGTGCCCGCCAGGCGCTCGGCCGGCGGGCGGCCCGTGATCGCCGCCAGGAAGTACTTGCGGGAGACCGCGGCCAGCCACGGATGGCCCAGCGCGACCAGGCGGTCGATGGCGCGCAGCGTCTCGACCGACTCGGCCGGCGACTTGGCGAAGTCCGGGCCCGGGTCGACGATCAGGCGGTCCGGCGAGACCCCGCGCTCGACCGCGACCGCGCATCGTTCGGCCACGAAAGACACCACATCGCTGACGACGTCTCCGCCGTAGTCGGCGAAGTGCTCCTGCTTGGGCGCGGCGCGCGTGTGCATCACGACCAGCGACGCGCCGGCGCGCGCGACGGCGTCCGCGAGCGCGACGTCGCGCAGGCCGCTCACGTCGTTGAGCACGTGCGCGCCCGCGTCCAGCGCCGCCTCGGCCACCAGCGGCTTCCACGTGTCGACCGAGACGACGATCCCGTCGGTGACCAGGCGCGCCACCAGCGGCACGACGCGCCCGCGCTCGACCTCGGCGGCGGTGACGTCGGTGTACGTGACGCCCGACTCGCCGCCGACGTCGATGAGGTCCGCGCCCTCCTCGACCAGCCGGTGCGCCAGGGCGACCTGGGCGTCGAGCGTCGTCGTGCGCACGGCGTCGGAGAACGAGTCCGGGTTCGCGTTGACGATGCCCATCACCAGCGGACGGCCGGGCCGCAGGTCGAGCTCGCGGTCGCGGAGGGTCAGGCGGGCGGTGGGCGCGGTCACGAGGTGAGACCGTAATGCAGGAACAGGTGGTCGTCGGCGCGATGCACGTCGCGCAGCGTCAGGCGCGCGGGATCGGGCAGCCCGTCGCCCTCGACGACGGCCGGCGCGTCCCCCGCGGCCAGCAGCGGCGACACCGTCAGGCAGAGGTCGTCCAGGAGGCCCTCGGCGACCAGGCGGCGCAGCAGCGACGGGCCGCCCTCGCAGAGCACGCCGTGCACGCCGCGGCGGCGCAGGCCGTCGAGCACGCCGCGCAGCGTCAGCGGGGCCGGGAGCGTGACGACCTCCAGCTGGGCCGCGACCTCCGGGGGCGGCGCGAGCTCGTCGCTCGCCTCCGCGAACGCCACGATCGGCACGCCGGCCTCGTCGAAGATCGGGGCCTCGTCGACCGGCAGCCTCAGCCGCCGCGACACGGTCGCCACGACCGGATGCGCGGGCCGTCCCTCGGACAGCCGCCGCTCGCGCGCCTCGTCGTCGAGCAGGTCGGCGTACCGCTCGGCGGCCAGCGTGCCCGTCCCGACGAGGATCGCGTCGGCCTCGGCGCGCAGCTCGCGCAGCAGCGCGCGATCCTCCGGGTGGCCGAGCGCGACCGACCGCCCGGACACCGCCGCGCGCCCGTCGACCGTCGCGACCATGTCGGCGACGACGACGTCCCGCGTGCGCAGCCCCAGCGACGCGACGAACGCCCGCGCGGACCGCTCGCCGTCGTCGCTGAGACGTCGCACGCGCGAGGCCTACTTCTTCTTCTTGCCGCCGCTGATGTGGATCTCGCGCTCGGTCGCGACCGAGTTGCCGGCCTTGTCCGTCGCGCTGACCCGGATCGTGAACGCGCCGGTCTTGTCGTAGCTGTGCGAGGCCTTGCGCGCCTGCTGATAGCCGCTGCCGTCGCCCCAGTCGATCCGCACGTACTTGACGCCGGCGGCCTGGCCGGACGGCGGGAGCACGTCGTTGGCCTTGGCGGTCACGGTCACCACGCGCTTCTTGCGCGTGACCGAGAACGACACCGTCGGCGCCACCGTGTCGACCTTCAGCGGCTTGACCGCGGTCGTCACGGTCTGCCCGCGGCGGTCGGTCGCCGTCACGCGCCAGGTGTGCAGGCCCTCGCTGAGCGCGCCGACCGCGGGCGACGCCTTGGTCGTCTGCGTCTGCAGCAGCGGCTTGCCGTCGACGAGCACCGTGTAGGTCAACGGGCCCCACAGCTCCAGCGCCGTCCCCCACGCCAGCGGGTTCTTCAGCACGTTGCGCCAGTTCTTGGAGGACGTGGAGATCGTGAACGCGCCCGGCAGGCGGTCGTAGCTGCCGACGACGAGCTTGCGCTCCGACGGCGTGCCCTGGACCCACGCCCAGGCGAAGTCGCCCGTGCGGTCGCCGGAGCCGTCGAAGCCCGCCGTCGGGTCGACCGGGCCCAGCGCCGCGTTGCTCAGCAGCGCGTCGGGGCTCGGGCCCGGGATCGCGCGGCTGGAGGACTTGTCGTCGTAGAACGCGCCGTGCACGGTGCCGTCGCCGGCGCCGACGAAGGCGACGCCGCGGGCGTAGGTCTCGGCGACCGCGCCGACCGGCTGCGACGGCGAGCCGCTGCCGCCGATCACGCGGGCCGGGTTCAGCTTGTCGTCCTTGATCACGGCCGACAGCGCGGCGCCGCCGGCGGTCCCCACCGTCGCCACGCCGACGCCCTTGCCGTTGAGGTCGATCTCCGGGTTCTCGACGCTCTCGCCGCCCCACGGCAGGCCGTCGTAGGCGACGGTCGCGTCCGGGTCGACGCGCGAGCCGCGCAGCCGGACGCCGATCGCGCGCGACTGGGTCCCGCCCGCGCCGTCGGCGAACTGCTGGCGGAACGCGACCCACGCGAACGACGAGTCGTCCTCGATGTCCACCGCCGGCTGGTCGGCCGCGCCGCCCGGATGGCCGTCGTAGGTGGGCAGCGTGAGGTCGAGCACCGCGCTCGACGGGTTGGTCCCGTACATGCGCCGCGCGTAGACGTGGTTGGCCTCGGCCCACACCGCGACGCCCGTGCCGTCCGCCGAGATCGACACGCGCGAGCGCCCGTTGCCGCTGCCCGCCGCGTGCAGGTTGGGGTCGGCGTCCAGCGGGCCCGACAGCGGCGTGAAGCCCGCCGCCGTGCGGTCCATCCGCGCGCCGAGGACGTTGCCGTTGACCGTGTACGTCGCGTACGCCGCGCCGTTGAACGACATGTCGATCGACGGGTCGCTCGCGCCGGAGGCGATCAGCTGCGGCTGGCCCCAGGCCGGCGCGCCGGCCGGGCGGACGGTCGTGAAGACGCTGCCGCCGCTGATGTACGCGACCGCGAGGCGGCCGCCGTCCGACGCCGCGACGACCGGCTGCGACGACGTAGCGTCGATGCCGGCGTCCAGCCGCTCGGGGGCCTGCCACGCGCCGTTGACCAGCCGCGAGATGAAGATGTGGTCGACGCCCGCGTCGCTCTTGACGTAGACGACGGCTCCGGTGCCGTCGCGGGCGATGTCGACGTCGCCGACCGAGCGGATGTCGGGGCTGGGGCCGTCGATCGGCTCGCCGGCGAAGAACGCGGCGTGCGCTGGGCCGGCGGCTGCGGCGGGGGCCAGAACGGCGATGGACGTGGCGATGAGGGCCAGGCGGCGGCGCATGAGTCGCGAAGCTCGCTCCTACGAGAGGGGGTCGACGGTACGGCGGTCGTGTCGGGGAAACCGCCGGAACGCTGGAAGTTACGGTGTGACGGGGACGGGTTGCGGCTCGCGCGGGGACATCCGCGGAAGAAATGCCGCGCGACCCGCTCAGCCGGGGACGTTGCCCTCGGCCGCCGCCTCGTCCGCGAAGGCCGCCACGGCGCGGGCCTGCCGCGCGTCGTCCCAGCCCAGCTCGGCGCCCATCGCGGCCGCCGCGCGCGCCACCGCGTCGGGCGTGCCGGCCAGCGCCCGCGCGGCCGTCAGGCCCAGGCGCGTGCGCCGCAGGAGCGCGTCGCCGACCGTCCGCGCCTGCTCGCGGCGCGCCGCGTGGACGACCTCGGCCAGCAGGTCCGGCTGCCCGGCGACGACCGGCCGGGCGTACTCGCCGCGCTCGGCCGCGATCGCCAGGACGTCGTGCGCGGCGTGGCCGTAGCGGGCGGCCAGCGGCGCGTAGGCGTCGTCGTCCACGCCCTCCACGCGCGGCAGCTCGGAGGCCTCGATCGCCTGGCCGAGCGGGATCTCGTGCGTGCGGCAGGGCGCGTCGCGGGCCTCGCGCTCGACCAGCCGATCGACGGCCATCTTGGCCATCCGCCGCCACGTCGTCAGCTTGCCGCCGGTGATCGTGACCATGCCCGACGCGGTCTCGTACAGCTCGGCCTTGCGCGAGATGTCCACCGACTTGCCCGCGTCGGCGCTGCTGATCAGCGGCCGGACGCCCGCGAAGGCGCCGGTGATGTCCGACGTCGTCAGCTCGGTGGCGAAGAACTCGTTGACGGCGTCCAGCAGGTACTCGAGGTCGTCGTCGGCGGGCCGGACGTGGTCGAGGTCGGTCGCGTCGTAGTCGGTGTCGGTCGTGCCGACGAGCGAGCCGCCCAGCCACGGCAGCGCGAAGATGAAGCGCCCGCCGCCGGCCGGGACGATCGCACCGACGTTCAGCGGCAGGTCCTCGCGGGCGAACGTGACGTGCGTGCCGCGCGAGGGCCGGATGATCGGGACCTCGGCGGCGTCGTGCAGCTCCTCCGGCCGCAGGCGGTCGGCCCACACGCCGGTGGCGTTGACGACGTTGGCCGCGCGGATCACGAACGGCTCGGCGGCCTCGTCGTCCGCCGGCCGGACCCGCACGCCCCGCGCGCGCCCGCCCTCCTCGACCAGCTCGGTCACCAGCAGCCCGTTGGCGCAGACCGCGCCGAAGCGCTCGGCCTCGGCCAGGACGGTGAGGACCAGGCGGCTGTCGTCGGTCTGGCAGTCGTAGAACAGGTAGCCCGACGTCGGTTCGCGCGGCGCCAGCGCCGGCAGGCCCTCGACGACCTCGTCGGCGTCGATGATCCGGTGGCGGTCCGGGGACCAGTAGGTCGTCTCCCCGCTGCCGCGCCGGCCGCGGCGCGTCGCCGACATCACGTCGTACAGGTTGAGGCCGACGCCCATCATGCGGTCCGGCCGCGCGCCGTCGAACGCGGGGACGATCAGCGGCAGCGGCTTGACGAGGTGCGGCGCCAGGCCGACCATGATCTGGCGCTCGATCAGCGCCTCGCGCACCAGGCCGAGGTCGAAGTTCTGCAGGTAGCGCAGGCCGCCGTGGACGAGCTTGGAGGACCGCGACGACGTGCCGGACGCGTAGTCGTGGCGTTCGACCAGCGCGACCGAGTAGCCGCGCGTGGCCGCGTCCAGCGCGACGCCGGCGCCGGTGATCCCACCGCCCACGACGACGACGTCGAACTCCTCGGCGGCAAGCGCGTGGACGGCGGCGGCACGGTCGATCATCGGGCTGAGCAGTGTGCCAGTACCGTCGGTCGCGCCATGCCCGACGCCTACCTGGTCCTGTTCGTCGCCGACGCCGCCACCGACGGCCACGCCGACGCGCTGCGGGCGGCGGCGCGCCGCGTGGAGGGCGCCGGGTTCTTCGACGATCCGGACGGGGGCGAGATTCGCACCGTGGGCACCTACGTGCGCGCGCGTGAAGTCGTAGAGGGGCTGGCGCTGCTGCGCGAGGTCGCGGCAATCTCGGCCGCGCTCGGGGTGCGCTTCGAGGTCCAGCACGCCGAGGCGATCCTGGGCCTGCTCGTCGAGGGCCACCCGGACGCGTCCCTGGCCCGCCACCTGGGGGACATCCCCGAGCCCCTCTAGGGTCATCCCGGATGGTGCGCGGGCGCGCGCCACGGGATCGTGGATGCCATGTCCGAGGACCAGACCACCACCTCCTCCCCCGCGCGGCCGGAGCCTCCCCGCCGTCTGCTGCGCTCCCGCGACGAGCGCGTCGTCGGCGGCGTCTGCGGCGGCCTGGCCAAGTACTTCAACGTCGACCCGCTGATCTTCCGGATCGCGGCCGTCGCGCTGGTGTTCGTCGGCGGCTTCGCGATCGTCGCCTACATCGCGGCGCTGCTGCTCGTCCCCCAGGACGACGGCACCGGTCAGCCGGTACCCGGCAAGCCCGGCCGCTTCTCGACGATCGTCGGCGCCGTCACGATCGTCGTCGCGGGCATCCTCCTGATCAACGGCGACTGGGGCATCGGCTCCGGCTGGGTCTTCGGCGCGCTGGTGCCGACCGCGATCCTGGTCGTGATCCTCGCCGTCGCCGGGCAGCGGCTGCTGGCCACGCGCGGCGAGAGCCGGCCCGCGGCCGGGCGGATCGTCGGCGCCGCGCTGATCCTGCTGGCGATCCTCGTCGGCACGGTCATCCTGGCGGCCTCCTCGGCGATCGCCACCGCCGCGGGCGGCGGCACGGTCGTCGCGATCGTCGTCCTGGCCCTCGGCGTCGCGCTCGTCGGGCTCTCGTTCCAGGACCGCCGCGCGCGCTGGCTGGTCGTCCCCGCGCTGGCGATCGCGATCCCCTCGGGCGTCGTGCAGGCCGCGGGCGTCAAGGCCGACAACGGCATCGGCCAGCGCTCCTACCTGCCGGCGACGATCGCCGACCTCAAGCCGTCCTACGAGCTCGGCGTCGGCCAGCTGGTCGTCGACCTGCGCCAGATGGACTGGCCGAAGGGCGAGACCGCGCACGTCAAGGCCAAGGTCGGGATGGGCCACCTGCTCGTGCTCGTCCCGCGCGACGCCTGCGTGCAGGCCGACACCCACAACGGCCTGGGCTACGTCGGCGTGCTCGGCGAGGAGGGCGGCGGCGCCGACGTCGACGACCAGCACGGCACGATCGCCCGGGCGCCCGGGCGCAAGCTGGTCCTGGACGCCGACATGGGCATCGGGGCGGTCGAGGTCCTGCACGTCCGCCACGACAGCGGGAACTGGGACCACGGGCACCACGGCGACACCATCACCGACGGGTTGGCCGCCGCGGGCTGCGCCGGGGAGCGGGCGTGAGGCCGAACTACGCCACGCTGATCTCCGGCCTCGCCGTCCTGGTGCTCGGAACCGTGCTGCTGCTCGACCAAGCCGGTCAGCTCAACCTCGACTTCGGCTCGCTGGCCCCGACCGTGCTCGCCGTGCTGGGCGTCGTCCTGCTGGTGGGCGGGCTGGCCAAGCGCGATGGCGCGTGACCGGTCATCCTTGCGACCTCCGATGGCGTTGCCTGCCGGCCGAGCGCGGCGCATGATCCTGTCGTGAGCGCCGACGTCGCCGCCCCCACCGCTCACCCGCGGCGCCCGCCGCCGCGGCGCGACGACGACCGCAAGGTCATCGCCGGCGTCGCCGCCGGCCTCGGGCGGTGGCTGAACGTCGAGCCGGTGATCGTCCGGGTCGCGGTGGTCGTCCTGACGGTCGTGCCGGGCATCGGACTGCCGCTGTACATCGCGGGTTGGATGCTGATGCCGACCTCCGACGGCGGTCCCGCCGTGGCGGCGCGCCTGCGCACCCGGCCCGGCGCGTGGCAGATCAGCGCGGGCGTCGCGTGCCTGACGCTCGCGGGCCTGCTGGTCCTGCGCGAGCTGGGGCTGTGGTGGAGCGACGCGATCGTCTGGCCGTTTGTGCTCGCCGCCTCGGGCCTGGCGATGCTGTGGCGCCAGACGACCGGCCGGGAGCGGGAGCGGGAGCGCGAGCGGGAGCGGGAGAAGCCGGGCGCGGCGCTGACGGCGAGCGCGCCGGGGGCGACGCCGGGGTCCGCGGGCGGTGTCGGGGCCGGGGCCGGAGCCGGCGCGGGCGCCGGATCCGGCGGGGCGGTCGGCGCGGGCGCGGCTGCCGGCGCGGCCGTGGGCGCGGCGCCGCGCCGTCCCCTGGGCGCCGGCCTCCCCGAGCGCCTGCGCTCGATCTACCAGGGCGGCTTCGCGATCGCGCTCGTCATCGGGGCGGCGCTGCTGTTCCTGCAGGCCAACGGCCTGCTCAGCGGCGTGCGCGACGTCGTGCTGTCGTTCGTGGTCGTCGCGCTGGGCCTCGGGCTGATCCTCGCCCCGTTCTGGCTGCAGCTCTACCGCAACCTCACGACCGAGCGCAACGCGCGGATCCGCTCCCAGGAGCGCGCCGAGGTCGCCGCGCACCTGCACGACTCCGTGCTCCAGACGCTGGCGCTGGTCCAGAAGCGCGCCGACGACCCGCGCGCGGTCGCGACGCTGGCCCGCCGCCAGGAGCGCGAGCTGCGCGCGTGGCTGAGCGGCGCGCCGGAGGCCCGCCCCGACGAGCGGCTGGCCGACGCGCTGCGCGCCGCCGCGGCCGAGGTCGAGGAGGCCCACGGCGTGCCGGTCGAGGTCGTCACCGTCGGCGACCGCGACCTCGACGACCGCCACCGCGCGCTGGTCGCCGCCGCGCGCGAGGCGCTGGCCAACGCGGCGCGCCACAGCGGCGCCGCGGAGATCGCCTTGTTCATGGAGGTCGAGGACGGCCGGACCGAGGTCTTCGTCCGGGACCGCGGCCAGGGCTTCGCCCCCGCGGCGGTCGGCGCCGACCGCCGCGGCGTGCGAGAGTCGATCGTGGGCCGGATGGCGCGCCACGGCGGACGCGCGACGGTGCAGAGCACGCCCGGATCGGGCACGGAGGTGGAGCTGGTGATCGCGGATGGCTGAGACGGGGACGTGCCCGCGGGTGGTGCTGGTCGACGACCACGCGCTGTTCCGCGCCGGCGTGCGCAGCGAGTTGGAGGGGTTGGTCGAGATCGCGGGCGAGGCCGGCGACGTGGACGGCGCCGTGGCGACGATCGCCGCGGTCCGGCCCGACGTCGTGCTGCTCGACGTCCACCTGCCCGGCGGTGGCGGCGTGGAGATCCTGCGCCGGCTGGCGACCGAGGCCCCGGGCGCCAAGTGCCTGGCCTTGAGCGTCAGCGACGACCCCGAGGACGTCATCGCGATCATCCGCGCGGGCGCCCGCGGCTACGTCACCAAGACGATCTCCCCGACCGAGCTGGCCGACGCGATCCGCCGCGTGCAGGACGACGACGCGGTCTTCTCGCCGCGCCTGGCGGGCTTCGTGCTCGACGCGTTCGCCTCGGGCGGCGGCGGCGGAGGAGGAGGCGCGGGCGGCTCGGCCGCCGAGGTCGCGGCCGCCGACGCCGACCTCGACCAGCTCACCCCGCGCGAGCGCGAGGTCCTGCGCCACATCGCCCGCGGCTACCTCTACAAGGAGATCGCCCAGCGCCTGGGGATCTCGGTCAAGACCGTCGAGGCGCACGTCTCCGCGGTGCTGCGCAAGCTCCAGCTCTCGACCCGCCACGAGCTGTCGCGGTGGGCGGCGGAACGACGCCTGGTCGACTGAACGCATAAGTTCTCCGGGCTCATGCCCCGCACCTACCTCCTCACCGGCTTCCCCGGCTTCCTCGCGGGCCGGCTCGTCCCCCGACTGCTGGCCGACGACGAAGAGGCGCGGATCGTCGCGCTCGTCGAGCCCCGGATGGTCGAGCGCGCCCGCGCGCTGGCGCCCGACGGCGTCGACATCCAGCCCGGCGACATCACCGACCCCATGCTCGGCCTCGACGAGCGGACCTACGAGCGGCTGACCGCCGACGTCGTCAAGGTCTTCCACCTGGCCGCGGTCTACGACCTCGCCGTCGGCGCCGACCTCGCCGAGCGCGTCAACGTGACCGGCACCCAGCACGTGGTCGACTTCTGCGGACGCTGCGCCGACCTCGAGCGCCACCACTACATCTCGACCGCCTACGTCGCCGGCACGCGCTCGGGCCTGGTGCTCGAGGACGACCTCGCCAAGGGCCAGGACTTCAAGAACTTCTACGAGTCCACCAAGTTCGCCGCCGAGGTCGTCGTGCGCGCGCGGATGGACGAGATCCCGACGACGATCTACCGCCCGGCGATCGTCGTCGGCGACTCCCGGACCGGCGAGACCCAGAAGTTCGACGGCCCCTACTACCTGCTGCGCACCTACGCGGCGGCCAAGGGCCCGCTGCTGCAGATCGGCCGCGGCGACGCCGCGTTCAACGTCGTGCCGGTCGACTTCGTGGTCGACGCGATCGCCGCCGGCGCGCGCGACCCCGAGGCCGTCGGCCACACGCTGCACCTCGTCGACCCCGAGCCGGTCTCGTCCTTCGAGCTGGCCCGCCTGCTGGCGCTGGAGTACGCGGGCAAGGAGCCGTCGCTGCCGCTGCCGCCCGGCCTCGTGGACCGCTCGTTGAAGTACAAGCCGATCCGCAGGATGTTCGGCGGCCCGCCGCGCGAGTCCATCATCTACCTCAACCACCCCGTGACGTTCGACGTCACGCAGGCGGCCGAGATCCTGGGCCGCAACGGCCTGCGCTGCCCGCGCTTCCCGGAGTACGTCGGCGCCATGGTGTCGTTCTTCAAGGCCCACGAGGACGACGACGCCTACCGGCCCGCGCACGAGAAGTAGCGCGGGGCTCGGGCCATGGCGCGCGGCTAGGCGGGCGCGCGCAGGCCGTCGATGAGCAGCTCGACGAACGCGTCGGCGCGCAGCTCGGACCGGTTGCGCGCCGAGTAGACCGCGCCGACCGCGCACATGAGGGCCGGGATGTCGGCGACGGTGAACGTCGCGCGCATCCGGCCCTGGGCCTGGGCGCGGTCGATCATCCCGCCGAGGATCTCGACGACGACGTCGCGCTCGGCGGCGGCGATCGCCAGCGCCTCGTCGTCGTCGACCCAGTGGACGCGCTGCTGGAGCGTGGCGTCCTGCGCGATCTGGGCGAAGGTCTCGCGCAGGAAGCCCTCGAACGCGGTCCAGCCGTCAGGCTCGTCGGCCCAGCGGCGCGCGATCTCGGCGTGCCCGCGGAACTTGGCGGCGAGTAACTCCCCCAACAACGCCTGCTTGGTCGGGAAGTGCCGGTAGACCGTCCCGACGCCGACCTGCGCGCGGCGCGCGACGTCGTCCATCTGGGTCCCCGCGCCGCACTCGGCGAAGAGGGCGCGCGCGGCGTCCACGATCCGCTCGCGGTTGCGGCGGGCGTCGGCGCGAAGCGGCTTCTGGGGCTCCGTGGAGGCCACCGGTCCGCACTGTAGCGCGGCCCCTTGACAAGCGGAACCGCATCTCCGTATTGTCCGGGCCCTCCCCAAGCAAGGTCCATAACCCGGAGGCTCTCCCCCTTTGTCTTCCTCCGCCGCTCCCTCCAACAAGTGGCTCGCGCTCGCCCTCTTGGCGACCGCGCAGTTCGTCATCGTCCTCGACGCGTCGATCGTCAACGTCGCGCTGCCGTCCATCGGCAAGGACCTCAACTTCTCCCAGGACGACCTGTCCTGGGTTGTCAACGCCTACACGTTGACCTTCGGCGGCTTCCTGCTGCTCGGCGGCCGCCTCGCCGACCTGCTCGGCCGGCGCCTGATGTTCATCGCGGGCCTCGCGCTCTTCGCGCTGGCGTCGCTGGCCGGCGGCCTCGCGCAGAGCGAGATCTGGCTGATCGTCGCCCGCGGCGTGCAGGGCCTCGGTGCCGCGCTGGTCTCCCCCGCCGCGCTCTCGATCGTCACCACGACCTTCAAGGAAGGCTCCGAGCGCAACACCGCGCTGGGCGTGTGGGGCGCGGTCGCGGGCTCCGGCGGCGCCGCCGGCGTGCTGCTCGGCGGCATGCTCACCGAGTGGGCGGGCTGGGAGTGGGTGCTGTTCGTCAACGTCCCGATCGGCATCGCCGCCGCGCTGGTGGCGCCGCGCCTGCTGGCCGAGTCGCGCGACGCCGACCGCGAGCGGAACTTCGACCTCGCGGGCGCCGTGACCGTCACGGCCGGCCTGGCGCTCGGCGTCTACGCGCTGGTCGACGCCAACAACGCGGGCTGGACGTCCACGCAGACGCTCGTGCTCGGCGCGGTCTCGCTCGCGCTGCTGGGGCTGTTCGTGGTCGTCGAGAACGCCTCGCGCCACCCGCTCGTCCCGTTCGGGATCTTCCGGCTGCGCTCGCTGCGCGGGTCCAACGTCGTCGGCCTGCTGATCGGCATGTCGCTGTTCGCGATGTTCTTCTTCATCTCGCTCTACCTCCAGCAGGTGCTGGGCTACAGCGCGCTGAAGACCGGCCTCGCGTACCTGCCGCTGGCGTCGCTGATCATCGTGTCGGCGGGCGTCGCCTCGGCGCTGGTGACCAAGATCGGGTTCAAGCCGACGTTGATCATGGGGTTGCTCTTCGTCGCGGCCGGCCTGCTGTGGTTCTCGCGGGTCTCGGCGCCGGGCGGCTCCTACGTCGGCGACGTGCTGTTCCCGTCGATGCTCGCCGCGATCGGCCTCGGGCTCTCGTTCGTGCCGGTCACGATCGGCGCGGTCACGGGCACCAAGCCGGAGGAGGCGGGCCTGGCCTCCGGGCTCATCAACACCTCGCAGCAGGTCGGCGGCGCGCTCGGCCTGGCGATCCTCTCCTCGATCGCCAACAGCCGCACCGAGGACGTGTTCGCCTCCGGCGAGCGCAACCCGGCGGTCGCGCTGACCGAGGGCTTCCAGACCGCGTTCACGATCGGCGCGTGCTTCGCGCTGGCGGGCGCGATCCTGGCGGCGGTGCTGATCTCCTCGCGCGACTCGCGCGAGCAGGCCGAAGCCGCCCGGCGCGGCGACGCGCCGCAGCCCGCGGTGGCCTGACCAAAGCTTCGCGCCCCGCGACCAGCGGGGCGCGGACCAACTGCGTGGTCCTCTGCCGAGTGGGCCGCGCTTGAGGCGGGGGCGGCGCGTGGTGGCGCCGCCCCCGCCGCCTTTTTCGCGGCACTACGCTTGCGGGACACCCGATGCCTGACCTCGACCTCCGCGCCTCCGACGACGACCGCCAAGCGGCGATCGACCGCCTCTCGGCGCATTTCCGCTCCGGCCGCCTCGACGCCGAGGAGCTGGAGGAGCGCACCGCCGCCGCCAACGCGGCCAAGACCTACGGCGAGCTGGCCGCGCTGGAGGCCGACCTGCCGGCGCCGCCCGCGCCCGTGCCCTCCCGCGTCAAGCAGACCGGCGAGAAGCTCGCGGGCGCGCTGGCGTTCTCGGCGATCTTCTGGGTGATCTGGCTGGCCACCGGCGCCCACGGCTTCGTCTGGCCGCTGATCCCGACCGCCGTCGCGCTGCTCGGCGCGCTGGGCGAGGACGGCAGCCGCGATCGCCGGCGCCACCACCACGGTCGCCACCGCCACCAGCGGCGTCCGCCGCGCCGCCTGCCGTAGGCCTCAGGCGACCGGCTCGCGCGGGCGCCAGGAGTCGCGGGCGCGGTCGAACGCGTCCCAGTCGATCGGCATCGGCGGATCGTCGTCGGGGCCCTCGCCCCCGCCGCCTCCGCCGTCGTCCCAGCCGTCGTCGTCGTCGCGACGGCGGTTGACCCACGCGGCCAGGCACAGCGCCTCGACGCCGCAGATCACGAACGCGCCGGCCATCCCGTCCTGGTTCTCCAGCAGCGCCTCGCCGGCCAGGATGTACAGGCAGATCGCCAGGCCCACGAGCGTCCGGGCGAGCCGGTCGTGGGCTCGTCGCGCGGGCACTCCGAGGAAGGCTCGGGCGACCGAGAGGACCAGGGCGACGGCAACGATGGCCTTGATCTCGAGCGGCAGTGCGCTCACGCCGTTGAGGCTACCCCTCTGGGCCGCCGCTTGAAAGGGGTCCGGGGCGGCAATTGCCCGCCGCCCCGGACCAGAGCGGTGCTAGAGGATCTTCAGCTCCTCGGTGATGCCTTCCACCGAGGACTTCGCGTCGCCGAAGAGCATGCTGGTCTTCGGGTTGACGAACAGCGGGTTGTCGATGCCGGCGTAGCCGGAGCTCATCGAGCGCTTGAGGACGATCACCGACTGGCTCTCGTCGACGTTGAGGATCGGCATGCCGTAGATCGGGCTGTCGGCCTTGTTGCGGGCGTCGGGGTTGGTGACGTCGTTGGCGCCGATGACCACGGAGACGTCGGTCCGGCTGAACTCGCCGTTGATGTCGTCCATCTCCTTGAGCTGCTCGTAGGGCACGTCGGCCTCGGCGAGCAGCACGTTCATGTGGCCCGGCATGCGGCCCGCGACCGGGTGGATGGCGTACTTGACCGTCACGCCCTTGGCCTCCAGGAGCTTGGCCATCTCGCGAACGGCGTGCTGGGCCTGCGAGACCGCCATGCCGTAGCCGGGGACGACCACGACCTGGCGCGCGTAGGCCATCTGGATGGCGACGTCGGCCGCGCTGGTGGAGCGCACCGTACCCGACGCGCCGCCCGCGCCCGCCGCGGCGGCGACCTCGCCGCCGAAGCCGCCCAGCAGCACGGAGGTGATCGTGCGGTTCATCGCCACCGCCATCTGCTGCGTGAGCAGCGTGCCGGAGGCGCCGACGATCATGCCCGCGACGATCAGCGACGTGTTGTTGAGCGCGATGCCCGTCGCGGCGGCCGACAGGCCCGTGAAGGCGTTGAGCGTCGAGATCACGACCGGCATGTCGGCGCCGCCGATCGGCAGCACCAGGAAGTTGCCCACCAGCGCGGCGGCGACGAGCAGGACGATGATCAGGATCTCGCTGTGGCTGCCGGCGACGATCGCCACGCCACAGGCCACCGCGACCAGCAGCAGCGCGCCGTTGACCAGCACCTGCGCGCTGCCGAACGGCTTGACCGGCTTGCCGTCGATCAGCTCCTGCAGCTTGGCGAAGGCGATGTTCGAGCCCCAGAAGGAGACCGAGCCGATGATCGCGGCAAAGCAGCTGAAGATCGCCACGTAGGTCGGCACGTCGGCAAAGCCGCCGGAATCGCGGAACTCGACCCACGCGATCAGCGCGACCGCGCCGCCGCCCACGCCGTTGAACAGCGCGACCATCTGCGGCATCTGGGTCATCTTGACCTGGCGCGCGGCCGGGACGCCGACCGCGGTGCCGATCGCCACGCCGAGGATGATCAAGACGATGTTGCTGACGTGCGGCACCAGCAGCGTCGCGATGACCGCGATCGCCATGCCGACCGCCGCGATGCGGTTGCCGCGCACCGCGGTCTTCGGGCCCGTCAGGCCGCTCAGCCCGTAGATGAACAGGCCGAAGCTGATGATGTAGAGGACCGCGACGAAGTTGCGATCCGTGATGAAGCTCGACGCGATCACTTGACGTCCTCCGAGCCGGCCTCGATCTGGTCCTTCGGCTTGGCCTTGAACATCTCCAGCATGCGGTCGGTGACCAGGAAGCCGCCGACGACGTTGATCGTGCCGAAGGCGACCGCGATCACCAGCAGCAGCTTGTTCAGGAACCCGTCGGCCTCACCGGTGACCAGGATCAGGATGCCGCCGAGCACGACGATGCCGTGGATCGCGTTGGTGCCCGACATCAGCGGCGTGTGCAACGTGTTGGGCACCTTTGAGATCACGAAGTAGCCGACAAACGCGGCCAGCCCCAGCGTCGCGAGATTGGTCAGCAGCATCAGTGCAGCGCCTCCGCGCGAGCCTCGGCGGTCGTCGGCGCCGGCGGCTGCTGCAGCGCGGCGCCGCGGACGACGCAGGCGGCGGCGAGGATCTCATCCGACAGGTCGAGCGCCAGTCGCGGTCGCCCCTCGCCGTCGCGGGCGATGATCAGCTCGAGCAGCGCCTGCACGTTGCGCGCGTACAGCTGCGAGGCGTGCTCAGGAACGGTCGCCGGCAGATTGAGCGGCGAGACGATCGTGACCGACCGGCGGACGACGGTCTCGCCCGGTTGAGTCAGCTCACAGTTGCCGCCGGTCTCGCCGGCGAGATCGACGACCACGCTGCCCGAGGCCATCTGCGCGACGGCGTCGGCGGTCACCAGCCGCGGCGCCGGCCGCCCCGGCACCAGGGCGGTCGTGATCACGATGTCAAAGCGCGCGATCGCGTCGCTCAGCGCCTGCTGCTGGCGGTCGCGCTCGACGTCGGTCAGCTCTCTGGCATATCCCCCTTCGCCGGCTGCTTGGATGCCGAGCTCGAGCCACTCGGCGCCGACCGAGCGCACCTGCTCGGCGGCCTCGGGCCGCACGTCATATCCGGTCGTCCGCGCGCCGAGCCGACGCGCCGTCGCCAGCGCCTGCAACCCGGCGACACCGGCGCCGAGCACCAGCACCCGCGCGGGCGGGATCGTGCCCGCCGCCGTCGTCATCATCGGCAGCAGCCTCGTCGCATGCTCGGCCGCTTCGATCACGGCCTTGTATCCCGACAGGCTCGCCTGCGAGGACAGCGCGTCCATCGCCTGCGCGCGGCTGATCCGCGGGATCGACTCCATCGCAAATGCGGTCACCCCGCGCTGGCGCAGCAACGCCAGCGTGTCGGTCGCGGTCAGCGGCGCCAAGAACCCGACGAGCACCGCGTTGGGCGCCAGCCGGGCGATCTCCTCGCCACTGGGAGGCGCGATCGTCACCACCACCGCGGCGCCCCAAGCGTCATCTGACAGCGTCGCGCCGGCGTCGGTGAACCGCCGGTCGTCGATCAGCGCGCCGGCTCCGGCGCCCGGTTGCACGAGCACCTCAACGCCTGCCGCCACGAGACGGCGGATGACGTCGGGGACGAGCGCGACCCGCCGCTCGCCGTTGCGACATGCCGCCGGAATCCCGATCGTCAGCGTACGCGGATCGGCTGTCATGACGGCACCGTCGCAGCACCGACGCGGACGATCATCGGGGCGCGACCGCGACAACGATCCGTAGTTGCTCACAGCAGCGCCGACGAGCCGTATGTGGCCACGGCATGGTGCTGCGGCGAGGTCCAGCCACGCCCTGCATTCTTGGGGGCGATTCACGCAGCTGTAAGCGGGAAATCACGGATGGCAGTCCGCGAAGCTCGGGACATCATCCAACCGTCTGCACACGGGCCGTTGGACGCTCCTCAGACGAGGGACTGCGGCGCTGACGCGCGTCGACCCGAGATCCTGCTCGAGGCGACAACACTGCGATCTGAAAAAAGGGAACCGATGGGCGTCACCAATGAGAAATCTGCGGAGCGGTTCGATACCAGCGACGTGCGAGTGGCCGGATGCAGCACTCCAAGTCGGTTTCGCTCCAAGACCACGCCGATGATCGAGGTTGAGGCGCTCAGCAAACGGTTCGGCGCCACCGAGGCGCTCACCGCAGTCGACCTTGTGGCGCCGAAGGGAACCGTGGTGGCGTTACTCGGTCCCAACGGTGCCGGCAAGACGACGCTGGTGCGGAT
>NZ_DASRZV010000005.1:0-65011 GCF_035685985.1 Baekduia sp. | reverse complement strand
CTGGATGCCCTGCGGCTGCTGGTGCGCGCCGGACACATGCCGCGCCGGGCGGCCGACGAGCTGGACGCCGAGGGGGAGGCCGTCCTCGCCCTCGTACAGCGGCAGCGAGATTCCCGGCTGACCGGCGGCGTTGAATACTGGGGTAAACGGGGTGAAGAGGCCCGAGCGGGTGAACGTTGACATCGGGTCCGGCGCGGCGGTGTCGAGCGTGCCCAGCGGCAGCGGGCGCTCGGCCAGGGCGGGGGTGAGCAGCACATCGTAGGGCTGAAGAAACGTGGTCAGCTGGCGGGCGAATGCCTGCAGTTGCACGACTGCGGCGAGCCCCTCGGTCGCGTTCAGGCTCTGGATCATCGCGTGGATCGCCCAGCTCATCGGCTCCACGTCCGTGGCTGTCGGCTCGTGCCCGGCGATCATCCCCGAGGCGGCGATCCCCAGCGAGATGTACGTGCAGAACACCACGCCGAACAGCTCCGCCAGGCCCTCGACCTGCCACGGCGGTTCGACCTCCACGACCTCGTGCCCGAGCGAGCGCAGCAGCTCGGCCGCCCGATCGACCCCGCGCGCACAGATTGGATCGACGGCGGCCTGCGCCAGCGGCGCCAGCTTCGTCATCGCGATCCGCAGCTGGGTGGGCGGGCCTCCAATCATCGCGGTGGCGGCGAGCGCGAACGGCTCGGCGGGGGGCGGCGCCCAGCTGGCGTCGCCGAGCTCGTAGCCGGCGAGCACGTCGAGGATCGCGGCCGTGTCGGCGACCGTGCGCGTCAGGACACCGTCGATCTCGATCGGCGAGTCGCCCTGCACCGGGGCGAGCGAGACGCGCCCGCGCGCTGGCTTCAGGCCCACGAGACCGCAGCACGCGGCGGGAATCCGGATCGAGCCACCGCCGTCGTTGCCGTGCGCGACCGGCACCATCCCGGCGGCGACCGCGGCGGCCGCCCCGCCCGAGGACCCGCCCGGGGTGCGCTGCAGGTCCCAGGGGTTGCGCGTCGGGCCAAAGATGCGCGCCTCGCTGACGGGCAGGATCCCGTACTCGGGCAGGGTCGTGGAGCCCACGATCACAAAACCGGCCTCACGCAGGCGGCGCGTCACGTTGTGATCACGATCGGCGACGTACTCGGCCATCAGCGCACAGCCGTTGGTGAGCCGCAGGCCCGCGACCGCGCGGTTGTTCTTGATTGCGATCGGCACGCCGGCGAACGGCCGCTCATCGCCCGGCCCAACCTCGGCGGCGCTGGCCATCGCGCGCTCGCCATCGATCTGGACGAACGCGTTGCACTCGGGATTGAGCTCCTCGATCCGCGCCAGCGAGATCTCGGTCAGCTCGCGTGCTGAGATCTCCCCCGCGCGGACCATGCCGGCAAGCTCGATGGCGGAACGGAACATCAGATCGCTGTCGGACACTGGCGCCTCCTCGGGATCGCTGCTTCAGAGCGCCCGCGCGGGCCTCCACTCGGGTAGGAGCCTACCCGCGCACCCATTCCTGCGACGATATGCGCTGGCGGCGGGCCGGTCAAAACTCTTCAAGTCGAAAGCGAGTGCCATGAGCGCGGTTGATACAGCAGAGGTCCAGTCGGGCCTGGAAGGCGTCGTCGCCTTCGCCACTGAGATCGCAGAGCCGGACAAAGAGGGTGGCGCACTGCGCTACCGCGGCGTCAACATCGAAGACCTGGTCGGCACGGTCCCCTACGAGCAGGTTTGGGGCCTCTTGGTCGACGGACGCCTGCAGCCTGGCCTGCCGCCCGCCGAACCGCACGCGCTGACCGTGCGCTCGGGCGATCACCGCGTCGACGTGCAGTCGGCACTGGCGATGCTCGCCCCGGAGTGGGGGTTCGGGCAGCTGATCGACATCACCGACGAGGAGGCCCGCGACAACCTCGCCCGCGCCTCAGTCATGGCGCTCTCCTTCGTCGCCCAGTCCGCGCGCGAAGCCGGCCAGCCGCCCGTGCCCCAGGATGAGATCGACCAGGGCCGGACGATCCCCGAGCGCTTTCTGATCCGCTGGCGCGGGGAGGCAAACCCCAATCACGTCAAGGCGATCGACGCCTACTGGATCTCCGCCGCCGAGCACGGCATGAACGCCTCGACGTTCACCGCCCGCGTGGTCGCCTCCACCGGCGCCGACGTCGCCGCCGCGCTGTCGGCCGCGGTCGGCGCCCTGTCTGGACCGCTGCACGGTGGGGCGCCCTCGCGCGTGCTGAAGATGCTCGAGGAAGTCGAAGCCACCGGCGACGCCGAGCGCTGGGTCGCAGACGCGCTGGATCGCGGCGATCGCCTGATGGGCTTCGGCCATCGCATCTACCGCGCCGAAGACCCTCGTGCGCGCGTGCTGCGGCGGACCTGCTCGGAACTTGGCTCCCCTCGCTTCCAGGCCGCCGAGGCGCTGGAGAAGGCCGCGCTCGCCGCGCTGCACGCGCGCCGTCCCGACCGCGTGCTGGCCACGAACGTCGAGTTCTGGTCGGCCGTGATCCTCGACCTCGCCGAAGTCCCGCCGGATCTGTTCACGCCGATGTTCACGTGCGCGCGCGTTGCGGGCTGGTCGGCGCACATCCTCGAGCAGAAGCGCGAGGGGCGCCTGATCCGCCCGACCGCGAAGTACGTCGGCCCGGCGCCGCGCCCGGTCTCGGCGGTCTGAGCGGCCCGAACGTCCACCGTGGGCGGCCGGCCTTCGACGGGCCGGCCGTCGCGCGGCCGATCCGTTAAATGGCACCGGCGCCCTGGACGGATCCAGGACGCCGGCACCTGCGGAAGAGTCGCCGTTGGCGCTCGCTTTCACGATTGCCGAGCGGCGAATGCGGAGGGTCGATGGTCCCAGCGCATGGGGCACACCGTAATCGAATACGGTGTCGTGTGCAAACTGGAACGTCTGTGTCTGGAAACGTGCCGCAGCACGCTCCGGTGCCGTAACGCCACTGACACCCTCCGCGCCACTAATGTCGCCGGTCCGTGGACCACCGTGGAGGGGAGCGTTTGGGGTCGCTGTTGGCGGAGATCCGCCATCCCGTTCGCCTGCCCATCCTCCTGGCGCTCGCCGACGAGCATCTCAGCCCGTCGCAGCTGGCCGAGCGCCTCGACGTCCCGCTGGACACCGTCGTCTACGCCGTCCGCGCCCTGCATCGCGCGGGGCTGATCGAGCTGGTCCGCGTCGAGCCCGCGGGCGTCGGCGAGAACACCGTGCGCCGCGTCTACCGCTCGCTGCGCGCGGACTGGCACCGCGTGGTCGAGGTCCTCAACGACTTCGTGCCGCCCGAGGCCGCGGCCTCGTCGGGCTAGGGTCACGACACTAGGCCTTCAGCACGGTCCTGGTCGTCGCGCCGCCCTTCGGGGTCAGCGCGACCGACACGGTGGTCTTCGTGCCGCGTCGCGCGGTTTTGGCGAGCGTGAGCGTGATCGTCCGGCGCGCGCCGGCCTTGACCGTGAAGCGCCGGGCCTTGGCGCCCTTGGCGGTCGCCCGGCCTGAGCACGGCGCGGCGCCGGGACAGCTGACCGTGAAGGTGATGTGCTTGCGGTCGCGGGCCAGGCGGGCGCCGGTGGCCTTCGGGACCGGCGTGGCCGCGCGCGGCCCGGAGGCCGGAGGGGCCGGGGCGGCGGGCGCGCTGGGGCCGGCGGGAGCCGGGGGCGTCCCGGGCCCGGACGGCGGCGGGAGGTCGACGACCACGTCGCTGCCGCCGTCGCCGCCGGCGTCGACCGGCACGTCGTCGTCGCGGACGCGGTCCATGACGACCTTGCCCGACCACCGCAGCGTGCAGTCGATGGTCTTGTCGTCGGCGAAGCCCGGGCACATCTCGAGGCCCTTCTGGAACGGCTCCTGCGTGACGTGCTGCTCGAAGTGGTCCATCCACAGCACCTCGTAGGGGAGGTCCCAGCGCAGGTCGAGGGGGCCCTGGCCGAGCGGCTTCTGCGCTTCGCCGCCCGGCTGCGTGAGCTCCCAGCCCGTGTGCCAGACGCCGCTGGGGCCGGGGCAGGTCAGGCCGATGTTCAGGTGCTCGGCCGGCCGCCACATCAGCGGCGTGCTGACGTCGCTGCCGAAGTCGTCGTTGTCGATCTCCGCGTCGCCGCGGAAGATGATCTCCGCGTCGTCGCAGGCGTAGGTGTCGGCGTCCCCGGTGACCTGGCGCTCGATGACCGAGGCGTCGTGCAGGGTGACCACGCCGGTCTGGATCGGCCGGACGCCGGTGTCGACGAGCTTCCCGTCGACGATCCGCACGTCCTGGTAGTCCGACTCATAGGCGAAGTCGAAGTTGTAGGTCTCGTCGGTCATCTGCGGGCTGGCGGGGTCCTCGCGGTGGTAATGGACCTTCATCGATCCCTCGCCGTAGGTCTTGACGTCGAAGAGGACGCGGTGCGGCGGCGCGACGGCCTGGGCGGCGGCGGGGGCGGCCGCCCAGGCGGCGAGGGCGAGGAGGAGGGCCGGACGGAGCATGCGGCGCATGGTGCGTCCGGCGCCGGGGTGCCCGCATCGGGGACCTCCCGGTCGCGGTGGCCGGGTACGGCTGCCCACACCATGCTATTGACATCCTGGTCAGTATCCGGATACCGTTGGGTATCTCATGGAGGCCACGACCGCACCCCTGCCGCGCGTGTCCCGGCGCGCCCCGCTGCCGCCGAGCCCGCGCATGCCGCGCGCCGTCCAGACGCTCGGCTGGATGAGCAGGCCGTTTCAGTTCGTCGAGCGCGCCCGCGCGAGCCTCGGCGACACGTTCACCATCCACATCGCGCGCGACGCGTTCGTGGTGCTCTCGGACCCCGCCGACGTCAAGCAGGTCTTCACCGGCGACCCGTCGGTCTACCTCGCCGGCGTCAGCAACGACATCCTGCTCCCGTTCCTGGGGCGCAAGTCGGTGCTGCTGCTCGACGGCGCCGCGCACATGAGCCAGCGCAAGCTGCTGCTGCCGCCCTTCCACGGCGAGAAGATGCGCCGCCACGTCGACCTCATGCGCGAGATCGCCGAGCGCGAGGTCGCCGACTGGCCGCGTGGCGTGCCGTTCAAGGCGCACCCGCACATGCAGAAGGTCACGCTCGAGGTGATCATGCGGATCGTCTTCGGCGTCGACGAGGGCGACCCGCGGCTGGCCGAGCTGCGCGAGCGGCTCCGCACGCTGCTGGAGGCGACGGTCGCGCCGAAGGAGCTGCGCAAGCTGTTGCTCTACGGCCCGCAGAAGGCCGACAAGAAGCGCATCTACGGGCACGTGCTCGACCCGGTCGACGAGACGATCGCCGCGATCGTGGCCGAGCGGCGCACGCGCGACGACCTCGCCGAGCGCGACGACGTCCTGTCGATGCTCCTGCTCGCGCGCCACGAGGACGGCACGCCGATGGACGGCACCGAGCTGCGCGACGAGCTGGTCACGCTGCTGGTCGCCGGCCACGAGACGACCGCGACCGCGCTGGCGTGGTCGCTGGAGCGTCTCACGCGCCATCCGGAGGCCCTGGAGCGCCTGACCGAGGAGGTGCGCGCCGACGCGGGCGACGAGTACGTCGACGGCGTCATCCGCGAGACGCTGCGCCTGCGGCCGGTGATCCCGTTCGTGGGGCGCAAGCTGAGCGAGCCGCAGACGATCGGCGGCTGGGACCTGCCGGCGGGCGTGCGCGTCGCGCCGTCGATCCACCTCATGCATCGCCGTGAGGACGTCTACCCGCAGGCCGCGGCGTTCCGGCCGGAGCGCTGGCTGGGCGTGCGACCCAACCCCTACACCTTCCTGCCCTTCGGGGGCGGCGTGCGCCGCTGCCTGGGCGCGGCGTTCGCCGAGACCGAGATGCGCGCGGTGCTGGCGGCGATCGTCCGCAACGTCCGCGTGGAGGCCGCGCGCCCGGAGAGCGAGAAGGTCGGCCGGCGCGTGATCACGCTCGTTCCGGGGCGCGGGGCTGAGATCATCGCCACGTGACCGAACGCCTGACGCGCAAGCAACGCCAGGAGCACACGCGGACCTGCCTGCTGGAGGCGGCGGCCCGCGTGTTCGCGCGGCGCGGCCTGGCGCAGGCGTCGGTGGACGAGGTCGCGGCCGACGCGGGCTTCACCAAGGGCGCGGTCTACGCGAACTTCGGCTCCAAGGAGGAGCTGTTCCTGGAGATGCTCGACCGCAAGTTCGCGGCGCGCCTGGAGGAGCTGGAGGCCGTGCTGGCGTCCGGCCAGTCGCCGGAGGAGCAGGCGCGCGCGGCGGGCCGCGAGTTCCTGGCGACGATCAGCGGCGACCCGGAGTGGGGGCGGCTCTTCTACGAGGCGGCGCTGCACGCGTCGCGCAACGAGGCGTTCCGCGAGAAGCTCCAGGGGTCCTACGCGCAGATGCGCGCGGGGATGGTCGAGCTGCTGCGCGCGCGGCTGGAGGCCGACGGCCTGGAGCCGCCGGTGCCCTACGACCAGCTGGCGATGATGTTCTTCGCGATGGCCAACGGGGTCGGCTTCGAGCGCCTCGTCGAGGGCGACGCGGTGCCCGACGACCTCTTCGCGACCATGTTGGGGTTGTTCACGCGCGGCGCGTGGTCACAGCAGCTCGACGGGGTCGCCGACGGCGATCCGGCCTGAGCCGCGCATCCGCGCGTTGATCCCGAACAGCCCCTCGCGGTGGCGCGTGAGCCACTTGAGGATGTTGGGGTCCTTGACGGTCGTGTCGGGGTCGCGCGTGGGGATGACGCAGCGCGCGCACGGGTGCAGGAGGTCGAGCGTGACGTCGCCGACGCGCAGCGCCCGGCCCTCCCAGTCGTTCTCGGCGAAGGGCGCCGTGCCGTCGCCGAGCACGACGTGGACGTTGGTGCGGAAGCGGCGCAGGTCGAGGGCGTCGTCGCCGAGCGCGGCGGCGAGGGCCTCGAGCGTCGCCTGCGTCGTGACCAGGACCGAGTCGTTGAGGTCCTGCATGAGCGCCTCGTCGCGGCGCAGCGTGACCGTCCGGCCGAGGTCGTCGCCGAGCGCGGCGGGCAGCGCGGGGTCGTCCCAGGCGAACGTCTCGCCGGTCGGCGCGGTGATCGTCGGCAGCGGGACGGCGCCGGGCCGGAGCGTGTCCCCGGGCGCCTGCGCGTAGGCCGCGCGCCAGCGCAGCATGCCGGGCGCTTGGCGCACCGTGAGGCGGCGCGGTTCGTCCTTGAAGGTGTCGTACAGCGCGTGGGCGCGGTCGCCGGCGACGCCGCGGCCGTCGAGCCACAGCGCGTCGGCGTCCTCGCCGGCCAGCGACTTCACCGGCCAGCGGTGGAGGGACGCGACGGCTCCGGCGGGCACCGATCTATCGTAGGCCGCGCGTGGCCAAGCTCCTCGTCACCGGCGCCTCGGGGTTCCTGGGCCGCGCGCTCGTCGCGGCGGCGAGCGACGACGACGTCGTGACCGGGCTCACGTCGGCGGTCGACGTGCGCGACCCGGACGCGCTGCGCGCGGCGTTCGCGCGCGCCGCGCCCGAGGTCGTCGTCCACACCGCCTACGTCCAGAGCGGGCCGACGGCGCACGCGGTCAACGCCGACGGCGCCGGGAACGTCGCGGCCGCCGCGCGGGCGGCGGGCGCGCGGCTGGTGCACGTGTCGACCGACGCGATCTTCGCGGGCGACGGCGACCGCCCGCTGCGCGAGGAGGAGCCGGCGCGGCCCGTGACCGCCTACGGCGCGACGAAGGCGGCCGCCGAGCCCCTGGTGATGGCCGCCCATCCGGACGCGCTGATGGTCCGCACGTCGCTGATCGTCGGCGGGCCCGACCACGCGCCCTCGCCGCACGAGGAGCGGGCGGTCGCGGCGGCGCGCGGCGAGCTCGACCTGGCGTTCTTCACCGACGAGATCCGGTCGCCGATCGCGGTGGACGACCTTGCCCGGGCGCTGCTGGACCTGGCGGCCACCGACGCGCGCGGCGCGCTGCACCTCGGCGGTCCGGACGCGGTCAGCCGGCTGGAGCTCGCGCGGCTGGTCGTGGTCGCCGCGGGCCTGGACCCGGCGACGCTCCGTGGCCGTCCGGCGCCGCCCGACCGCCCGCGCTTCTGCCCGCTGGACAGCTCCCGCGCGCTGGCGCTGCTGCGCGTCGCCCCGCCGCGGGGCGTGCGCGAGCTGTACGCGTCCGCGCGCGGTCATCGAACCTGCTGAGCGGCGCGGATCGGGTCGACGAAGGATGCAGACGGACCGGTGCTTCCGGGGGGAAGCCCGAAGGCCCGGGCGCCCGGCGAGGCGCCCGGGCCTTCTTCATGTCGTTCTGCGACCATGACCCACATGTCAGAGGGCCCCACCCCAGTCTCCATCGACGTCGACGCGCTGCTCGGCACCCGTGCCGTCGAGGCCGGCGTCTCGGCGCTGGCCGGCCGCAACCAGCACCACCTCGCGGCGATGGCGCCCGAGGAGCAGGTCGAGGCCGCCAACCACTGGCGCGAGCTGGCCGTCGAGGTGCTGTCCGCGGCGCGCAACGCCCTCACGCAGGCCCAGGCCGTCCAGGGCGCCGGCCGCGCGGTCATCGTGCTGGAGGACTCCGGCGGCGAGGAGGTCAACGTGCACGTGACGTTCTCCCCGCAGCTGGAGGAGATGTCCGACGGCTCGATCGCCGGCACGCCCGCCCAGCTCGCCGCGATGTCGATCCTCGAGTCGATCGCCGGCGACGCCGAGGGCGGCCACGGCCACTCGCACGACGACGAGCACGGCGGGCACGGCCACTCCCACGACTGAGCGGGAGTCCCCCGCTCGTCGGCCCGCCCGCCCGGCTAGCCCCAGAAGCCGGGGTCGTGGATCAGCTCGCCGTCGGCCTCGAAGTGCGGGCCGAAGGCGAGGTACTCCAGGCCGTCCGGCCCGCCCTCCAGCGCCCGCGCGACGCCGGGCGCGATCCGCACCGCGTCGTAGGGCTTCAGGTCCACGATCTCGTCGTCGAGCTTGATCCGGCCGCTGCCCGCGATCACGAAGTAGACCTCCTCGGCCTCGTCGTGCTTGTGGGCGAAGCCCTGCCGCTGCCCGGGCTTGACCTTCATCAACGCGACGCCGGTGCCCTCGGCGTCGAGGTCGTCGCGGCAGAACCGCGCCTCCTGCCGCTCGCCGAAGCCGAACTTGGGCGCGGAGTCCTCGACCTCGCGCAGGTTCTTGATCGTGTGGCTCATGGGGCGGACGCTACCCCACCGACGACGAAGGGCCCGGCAGGTGCCGGGCCCTTCGCGTACAACAAGCTCGAAGGAGCTTGTGCTACATCATGCCGCCCATGCCGCCCATGTCGGGCATGCCACCGCCGGCGCCATCCTTCTCCGGGATCTCGGCCACGATGGCCTCGGTCGTGAGGATGTTCTTGGCGATCGACGCCGCGTTCTGCAGCGCGGAGCGGGTGACCATGGCCGGGTCGATGACGCCGTCGGCGACGAGGTCGACGATCTCGCCCGTGGCGGCGTTCAGGCCGTGGCCCTTCTTGGCCTTGCGCACGTCGGCGACGACGACGGAGCCCTCGAGGCCCGCGTTCTCGGCGATCTGACGCAGCGGCTCCTCCAGCGAGCGCAGGATGATGCGGGCGCCGGTGCGCTCGTCCTCATCCGCGATGCCGTCGGCGTTGACGCCGTTGGAGGCCTGCAGCAGCGCGACGCCGCCACCCGGGACGATGCCCTCCTCCAGCGCGGCGCGCGTGGCCTGCAGCGCGTCCTCGACGCGGTGCTTCTTCTCCTTCATCTCCGTCTCGGTGGCCGCGCCGACCTTGACGACGGCGACGCCGCCGGACAGCTTGGCCAGGCGCTCCTGGAGCTTCTCCCGATCGAAGTCGGAGTCGGTGTTCTCGACCTCGGACTTGATCTGGTTGATGCGGCCCTTGATGGCCTCCAGGTCACCGGCGCCGTCGACGATCGTCGTGTTGTCCTTGCCGACGACCACGCGGCGGGCGCGACCGAGCTGGGACAGCTGGGTGTTCTCCAGCTTGAGGCCCATCTCCTCGGTGATGACCTCGCCGCCCGTCAGGATCGCGATGTCCTCGAGCATGCGCTTGCGGCGGTCGCCGAAGCCCGGGGCCTTGACGGCCACGCCCGTGAACGTGCCACGGAGCTTGTTGACGACCAGCGTCGCCAGGGCCTCGCCCTCGACGTCCTCGGCGATGATGAGGATCGGCTTGCCGCCCTGGATGACCTGCTCGAGGACCGGCAGCACGTCGCGGACGGAGCCGATCTTCTGGTTGGCGATGAGGATGTAGGGATCCTCGAGGGTGGCCTCCATGCGCTCCTGGTCGGTGACCATGTACGGGGAGACGTAGCCCTTGTCGAACTGCATGCCCTCGGTGAACTCGAGGTCCATGCCGAAGGTCTGGCCCTCCTCGACGTTCACGACGCCGTCCTTGCCGACCTTCTCGATCGCGTCGGCGATGACGTCGCCGATCTCGTCGTCGCCGGCCGAGATGGTGGCGACGCGAGCGATCTGCTCCTTGCCCTGGACGGGCTTGGAGAGCTTCTGGATGTTGGCGACGATCTGGTTGACCGCGATCTCGATGCCCTTCTTGAGCCCGAGCGGGTTCGCGCCGGCGGTGACGTTCTTCAGGCCGTTGCGGACGATGGCCTGCGCCAGGACCGTCGCGGTCGTCGTGCCGTCGCCGGCGACGTCGTTGGTCGCCGTGGCGACCTCGCGGACGAGCTGCGCGCCCTGGTTCTGGAAGACGTCCTCGACCTCGATCTCACGGGCGATCGTCACGCCGTCGTTCGTGATCGTGGGGGCGCCGAACTTCTTGTCGAGGACGACGTAGCGACCCTTCGGGCCGAGCGTGACCTTGACGGCGTTGGCGACGGCGTCGACGCCGGCCTCGAGGGCCTTGCGCGCCTCGGCGTTGTACTTCAGTTCCTTGTGAGCCATGGCTTCTAAGAGCTCCTAGTTCTCGATCTTGGCGAGCACGTCGGACTCGCGAAGGACCAGCAGGTCCTCGCCGTCGACCTTGATCTCGGTGCCGCCGTACTTGCTGTAGAGGACCGTGTCGCCCTTGGCCACGTCGAGGGGGATGCGCTTCTCCCCGTCCTCGTCAAAGCGGCCATCGCCGACGGCGAGGACCTCACCCTTCTGCGGCTTCTCCTTGGCCGTGTCCGGGAGGACGAGACCGGAAGCGGTCTTCTCCTCCTCCTCGATGGCGCGGACGATCAGCCGATCGCCGAGGGGCTTGAGATTCATCTTGACCTCCGTTGAGGTGACGGACTGCAACGTTTTGTGTGCGAGACAGCGTTGTTGGCACTCGTACTGGCTGAGTGCCAACGATGCGGTCGATAGTAGCGAGTCACCGGCGGCGGTCAAGCCTTGATTGGCACTCTTCACATCTGAGTGCCAAGCGTTGGGACGTCCGTCCAACGTGAACGCCGTCAGGGCCCAGTTCGGCCGCGAACGGTCGATGGACGGGGCTATGGAGCAGAAAGGGCTGCGTGCAGGCCACTTCCTGGCGCTCGTGGGTGCGCTGATCGCCGTCGGGTCGCTGTGGCGGCCGTGGTATTCGGTGCGGTTCCCGCCCGAGCTGCGCGAGATGCTCGGCGCCGGCGGGCCGCTGGGGAGCGATCCCGGGCTGTTCGGGCAGATGGCGCGGACGGTGGCGGGCTCGATCCCCGACCAGGTCTCGGTGTCCGGATGGGAGGTGCTCAACGGCGCCGACGTCGGGATCACCGTGCTGGCGATCGGGGTCGCGGCGGTGATCCTCGCGGCGTCGGGCGCGATCAGCGGGCTGCGGGTCGACGCGGGCCTGGCGGCGCGCGCCGCCTCCCTGGCGGGCCTCGGCGTCCTGGCGCTCGCGGTCTGGCACGTGGTCCACAAGCCGGTGCCGGGCCAGGTCGCCGACTGGCTGCACGTCGAGCAGGGTGTGTGGATGGCGCTCGTCGGGGGCGCGGCGATGCTCGGCGGCGGTCTGTGGGCGGGCGCCCAGCCCGCGGCCGGCGGCGCGACCGCGCGCGGGACCGGGTCCTCCGGATCCGCGCCGCTGAACACCGCGTTCCCGCCGCTGACGCCCGACCTGCCGCCGGTCTTCGCCGAGCCGGTGGGCGGGACGGCGGCGGTCTCCTCGGTACCGCCGCCGTCGCACCGCTGAGTCGCGCGGGAGCCGGCCGCTAGGCCGTGACGTCCGTCGCGGACGCCGTGAGGTCGTTGAACCGCACGGTGAGCGTGACGGTCGCGACCGCCGTCTGGCCCGTCGGGTTGGCGACCGTGAACGGTCCCGACCCGGCGCCGGTGAAGTCCTGCAGCGTGGCCGGGTCCGTCAGGTCGATGGCCTTGTCGGTCGGGAACGAGAACGGGTTCGGCGTGGCGTCGACGCGCGGCGCCTTGAACGGGATCGGGTAGACCGGCGCCCCGCCCGCGGCGGCGTTGGCCTTCGACGTGATCGGCACGGTGGCCGGCAGGGGCGCGTTGCCGCCGCCGATGATCAGGCCCGGGGAGCCGGCGGTCGTCAGCGTGACGATGCCGGCCGAGGCGACCGGATCGTCGGGGCCGGTGCCGTCGGACTCGCCGGAGCGCACCCCGGCCAGGAGGGTGATCGGCGTCGCGCTCGTGACGTCGGCGGGGACGGGCACGAGCACCGTGCCGCTGAGCGTCGCGGCGTTGGTGTCGTCCGGGATGTCGGACGACGTCAGGATCGCTCCGGGCACGTCGTTGCCGCCCAACTGCACCTTGACCACGCCGTACTCCTGCGCCGCGAACGCGTCGCCGAGCTTGGTCAGGCCCTCGCCCGCCGCGGTCAGGCCGGAGGCGAGCTTCGTGAGCCCGTCGAGCACGGCCGGGACCTGGCCGAACAGGACGTTGAGCCCGTTCTGCGCGGCGGCGGCCTTGTCGTCGGCGGTCTTGGCGTTGGCGATGCCGCTGGCCGCGTCCTTGAGCGCCTTCTTGGCGTCCTTGGAGGCGGACTTGGCGGTCTTCCCGGCGCTGGTGGCCGACTTCTGGGCCTTCTTGATCGCGGTGTTCTGCGCCTTCTCGGACTTCGAGACCTTCGTCGCGGCCTGGGCGCCGGGGGCGCACAGGGCGAGGGAGGTCGCGGCGACGGCAGCCGCCAGCAACGGCCGGCGAGCGGCATGGGACATGAGATGGTCCTCCTCGTTTCGGACAGAGACGACGCCGCGTGAACCTGAACAGGGACCGTTCGCGCGAACGTCGCCGACGAACCTACGCCGGGCGCGACCCAAAAGGCAAGCACGGTCAACGATGAGTGTCGTCGGTGCAAGCGCTCGGTCAGGCGTCGCGCGGCCGCACGCCCCAGCGCACGACCCCGCCGCCCCAGACCAGGCCGGCGCCGAAGGCGGCCAGCAGCACGGTCGCGCCCGGCGCCAGCCGCCCGTCCTCGTCGGCGGCCGACAGCGCGATCGGCAGCGAGGCCGCGGAGGTGTTGCCGAAGCGCGGGATCGTGTCGATCACGCGCGCGTCGTCGAGCCCGAGCTCGTGGCCGACCGCGCGCAGGATGCGCCCGTTGGCCTGGTGGTAGACGAACAGGTCGACGTCGCCGAGCGCGATCCCCGCGGCCTCCAGGGCCTCGTGGGTGACGTCGGTCATCAGCTCCACCGCGCGGCGGAAGACCGCGCGGCCGTCCATCCAGATCGTGCCCCCGTTGGGCAGGTTGATCAGCGGTCCGCCGGACGGGTCGGAGTGCAGGCGGATCGGCCCGACGTCGGCGGCCTCCGCGTCAGTGGCCTCCAGCACGACCGCGCCCGCGCCGTCGCCGAAGAGCATCGCGGTGTCGCGGTCGTCGCGGTTCAGGTACCGCGACAGCCCGTCGGCGCCGACGACCAGGACCTTCTCGGCACGCCCGGCCTCGATCGCGCTCGCGCCGACGCTCAGGCCGGTGAGGAAGCCCGTGCACGCGGCGCTGACGTCGAGCGTCGAGGCGCCGTCGGCGCCGAGCAGGCCGGTGACCCACGTCGAGGCGTGCGGGCTCAGCTCGTCGGGGCTGGTGGTCGCGATCAGCACCATGTCGATCGCGCCGCCGTCCACGCGCGCCCTCGCCAGCGCGGCGCGGCCCGCCTCGGCGGCCAGGTCGGCCAGCCGCTCGCCGTCGGCCAGGTAGCGGCGCTCGCGGGTCCCGGACCGGCGCTCCAGCCACGCCTCCTCGACGCCGAGCCGCTGGGCGATCTCCGCGTTGCCGACGACCCGTGCCGGGACCGCGTGCCCGATCCCGGTGAGCGCCGCTCCGCGCACCGCGCTCATCGCCCCAGCGTCGCCCGCGCGCGCTGCACCAGCACGAAGCGCCGCACCTTGCCCGAGGCCGTGAGCGGCAGCTCGTCCGCACGGACGAACAGCACGTGCGCCGGGACCTTGAAGCGGCTCAGCCGATCGCGGCAGTGGATCAGCAGCGCCTCCTCGGAGGGCGCGTCCGCGCCGTCGGCGACGACGACGAACGCGCAGCCGATCTCGCCCATCCGCTCGTCGGGCAGGCCGCAGACGTGCGCCTGCTCGACCGCGTCCAGCTCGGTCAGGATCGCCTCGACCTCCTGTGGCATCACCTGCTCGCCGCCGCACTTGTAGGTGTCCTTGCCGCGGCCGGTGAGCTCCAGGTAGCCGTCGGGGCGGACGCGGCCGAGGTCGCCGGAGCGCAGCCAGCCCCGGGCGTCGAAGGCCTGCGCGTCGCCGTGCGCGTCGCCCGCGTAGCCGCGCGTCACGATCGGGCCGGTGGCGACCAGCTCGCCGACCGCGCCGTCGGGCAGCGCCGCGCCGGTGTCCGGGTCGATCGTCCGGTAGGACGACAACATGCCGTCCAGCGCCGGATCGCCGGCCACGCCGCCGAGCTTGGGGCGCCCGACGGTCTCCACCAGGAGTTGGACCGGGTCGCCGGGCAGCGTGAACGTCGTCGCCGCCGAGGTCTCGGTCATCCCGTAGCCGGTGACCAGCTCGCTGACGCCGAGCGTCTCGGCCAGCTGGGCCCACAGGCGCGCCGGGCAGGCCGCGGCCGCCGACATCACCGCGTGCAGCGAGGAGGTGTCGTAGGCGCCGGAGGCGGCCGCGTCGACGACGGCCAGCGACATCGTCGGCACCATCAGCACCTCGTGGGCCCGGTGGCGCGCGATCGCCTCCAGCGTGTCGACCGGCTCGAAGGCCAGGCGCGGGACGATCGCGCCGGCCGCGAGCAGGGCGGCGAGCATCCCCTCGACGTAGGCGAAGACGTGGTGCAGCGGCAGCGCGAAGAGGATCCGGCGGCCGTCCTCGAACCCGCGCGTGTAGGCCGACCCGTAGGCGCTGCGCAGCAGCATGTCGTGGGTCAGCTGGGCGCCGCGCGGATGGCCGGTCGTGCCCGAGGTGGTGAAGATCGTCGCGACGTCGTCGGGCGACGCCGCCCGCGCGCGCCGCGCCAGCTCGGCGTCGAGCGCCGGGTCGGCGTCGCGCTCGAAGGCTCCGAGCCGCGTGGCCTCCGGGCGCGTGCCCGGCGCGTCGTCGCCGTCGTCGACCAACACGACGCGGCGCAGCGCGGGGAGCGCCGCGCCGCCGCCCTCGCGCTCCCAGCCCGGCGCGATCCCGTCCAGCGCGCCCGCGATGCCCGCGTCGCGGAAGCGCGCCACCGCCAGCAGCGCCGCGACCTCGTGCTGGGCCAGCAGCTCGGCCAGCTCGCGCGGCTGCAGGCGCACGTTGAGCGGCACGCCGATCGCGCCCACCCGCGAGATCGCGTGCGTGACGGCGGCGAACGCCGGCGCGTTGGGCAGGACCACCGCGACGCGGTCGCCCGGCTCCACGCCCGCGGCGACCAGCCCGCGGGCGATCCGCGCCGACCACTCCGCCAATTCGGCGTAGGTGACCGCGCGCTCGTCGGTGAGCACCGCGGCGCGGCCGGGATGCGCGGCGGCGACGTCGTCCAGCGCGGCGTGCAGCGCGCGCGGGACCCACTCCGGATGACGGGCCTCGAGCGCCGCGCGCGCGGCGCTGACGTCGAAGGCCGCCGTGCTCACGTCTCGGCGACGTCCTCCTCGTCGCCGCGCGGCGCGGCCACCTGCCGCACGGCTCGGACCAACGTCTCGGCGTTGGCCGCCTTGGAGACGTGCCCGTCGGCGCCCGCGGCCGCGGCCTCGTCGGCCAGGTCCTCGCTGGGCATCCCGGACACCAGCAGCACCGCGGTGTCCGGCAGCTCGGCGCGGATGCAGCGCAGGACCTCCTGCGAATGCTCGGGCTGGGGCAGCAGCCGGTCGAGGATCACGACGCCGGGCCGAGTGCCCCGGATCCCGTCGATCGCCTCCGGCGCCGAGCGGGCGGCGCCGACGACCTCGATGTCCGAATGCGCCTCCAGCCAGGCGGACGCCAGCGTGCCGAACCCGAGCGAGTCGTCGGCGATGAACACTCGCAACACGGAAAGCCCCCTTGCCCGTGGCGCGCGCGATGGCGCGCAGCGCTAGTTCTGCGCCCCTCCGATGCCCAGGCGGGCATCGGTGAACGACGGAGGGTGGACGATGATCTGCGAGAAGCGCACGACGGTGACGATGTCCTCCATCGTGACCTTCTTGCCGTAGATCTGCTCGAGGAAGTGGATCATCTCCTCGTGGCGGCGGAACTCGGGGTTGTCGTGCTCGATGTCCCGCGGCGTCAGATCCCGGACGCGCTTGACCTCGACCTGGTCGATGACCGCGTCGAAGATCTTCTCGCGCGGCGAGTGCTGGTAGCCGATCGTGACCAGCACCGCCTGGTTCTTCTTGTACTTGTGCGACTTGTCGCCGAGCCGGATCGTGGCGGTCTTGCGACCGCGCTTGAGCTGGTCGGCGAAGATCGTGGAGTAGAAGTTCAGGACCTGCATCCGGCGTCGGAGACTACTCGTCGGAGGTGATCTGCGACAGGGCACGGGCGGCCATGTCGCGCTCGCCGTCGTAGGTCAGGCGCTCAGCGGCCTCTCTGAGGGGCATCCAGCAGGCGCGCTCGACCTCGTGATCGTGGTCGGCGACGTCGCCGCCGGCGTAGGTGAACAGGAAGAAGTCCACCTGCTTGGCGATCCGCTTGCCGCTGCGCATGTACCAGTAGCGGACGGCGCCCAGCTCGCCGACCAGCTCGGTGTCGACGCCCGCCTCCTCGCGGACCTCGCGCGCGGCCGCCTGGACCGGCGTCTCGCCCGGGTCGACGTGGCCCTTGGGCAGCGCGAGGACCTTGTCGCCGTTGGCCGCGCGCCGTGTCGGCACGATGACCACGCACTCCCGACCGCGCACGACGACGCCGCCGGCCGACCACTCGCTGGGGGACCCTTTCCCGCCCGCCCCGGCCATCAGTAGACGTAGCGCTCCAGCGCCGACGGCTCGTGGACGGTCACGCGCCCGCGGCCCTGGGTGACGACGCCCGCGCGCTCCAGCACCGCGAGGAACCGTGACGCGGACTCGCGCGAGGACCCGGCCAGCTGCGCGATGTCGGCCTGGGTGATCGTCACCAGCACGTCGCGCTCCCCGGCGCCCTCGGACTGCGCCTGGCGCACGAGCTGGCCGAGCACGCCCGCGACGCGCGACTGCACGGTCTGGAACGACTGCCGCGCCAGCCGCTCGTTGGCCTCGCGCAGCCGGCGGCCGAGGCCGATGACGAGCTTGACCGCGATGTCGGGGTGCTCGCGCAGCAGGCGGCGGAAGTCCTGGCCGAGGATCGCGATCGCCTCGACCTCGTCGAGCGTCTCGATCGTCGCGCTGCGCTTCTCGTCGTCGAACATCGCCAGCTCGCCGAAGATGTCGCCGGGCCCGAAGTGGGCGAGCGTGATCGTGCGGCCGTCGACGTTCTCGCGCACGGCGCGGGCGTGGCCGCGGCCGACGACGTAGCACGTGTCCGACGTGTCGCCCTCGCGGAAGATCACGGTGCCGCCGGAGAAGTGGCGGGGGACGGCGACGTCGGCGACCTGGGCGAGGTCCGGGGGTGCCAGCGCCTCGAACACCGGCACCTGGGCAAGCAGCTCGATGCTCTGGGCACTGGACTGAGGCGGCACGGCCTCCGAGTCTATGGCCTTTGTGTGACGGCCGTCGCACAGTGGGCGCGGGGTGACGCTAGCGGGCGCCGTCCAGCGCGGACTCGCGGCGGCGGCGCCGGACCGCGCGGCCGGCCAGCGCCGCCAGCCCGACCAGGACGGCGAGCGGCGCGAGCACCGCGAGCGCGATCAGCGCGACGCCGCCCGCGACCTCGAGCACGCGGCCCGCGTCGTGCAGCGCGTCGCGCGGCGTCCAGGCGCCGTCGCCCTTCTTGGGCGCCGCGGCCTGGCCGGCGCTGTCGATCTCGACGGCGACCGTCGCGAGGTCCGCGCGGCGGCGCTGGGCGTCCAGTGCGCCCTGGCGGCGGGCGATCTCGGAGCGGTTGTCGCGCAGCCGCGCCTTCAGGCTCGCGATCTGGCGGTCGGTCGTCGCGCGGCCCAGCGCCTGCAGCAGCGCGCGGCGCTCGGCGCGGGCGTCGGAGAGGCGGTCGGCGGCCGAGGCGGTCTGCGCGGTGATGTCGGTCGAGGACTGGCTCAGCGAGCCGACGTGCGCGAGCTTGGAGAGGCTCGCGAGCGTGTCGTCGAGCTTGGCCGACGGGATCCGCAGCGTGAACGACGCGGTGCCGCCGTCCTCGCGCGTGCGGATCGACGAGGTCTGGACGTAGCCGCCGGCGGCCTGCGTCTCGCGCACGACGCCGTCGGCGGTGTCCTGGACGTCGGCGGGGGCGGGCGTCAGCGTCAGCTCGGCCGCGCGCTGCACCTTGCGCGGGGTGGTGGAGGGCACGGTCGGCATCGGCACGGCCGCCGCGGCGGTGGTCCCGGCGGACTGCGTCCGCACGGCGGGCCGCGCGCCCGGGCCGGTCGACGGGGCCGCCTCGTCGCGCGCCGCGCCGGGCGCCATCGTCGCCGTCCGGCCCGCCTTCGCCGCCTCGTCCGACGAGGACGCGGCCGCGGACGACGACGCGGAGCCGCGGTCGGTCCGGTCGTCCCCGCCGCCGCTGGTGGCGATCCCGACCACGACGAGCGCGGCGACGAGCGTCGCCGCCGCCGAGGGCGCCAGCAGCGTGGGGCGCAGGAACCGCGCCCGGAGGGCCGCGCGCCGGCTCGGGCGCCGCGGCGTGTCCTCCTCGCGCGGGAAGCCCGCGTGGACGCGGGCGTCCAGCGACGCCAGGAACCGCGGGTCCGGCGCGGGCGCCGCGGCGCGCACGTCGGCGACCAGCCGGGTCAGCTGGGGGTCGGCGGCCGGCTCGCCGGCCAGCGCGGCCTCCAGCTCGCGCAGGCCGTGGTCGACCTCGGGGTCGGGGAGCGCGTCACGACGGCGCATGGCAGGCCTTCCGGAGTCGGGTCACCGCGCGGTGCACGCGGGTGCCGGCGTTGGCGGCCGAGATGCCCAGGACCTTGGCGATCTCGACGTTGCTCAACCCGGCGTGGAACTTGAGGGCGATCAGCTCGCGCTCGCGCGGCGAGAGCTGCGCGAGCGCGGCGCGGACGGTGGCGCGGCGCACGGCCGCGTCGTCGTCGTGGTCGGCGGTGGCGTCGGAGGCCGCCGCCGGGTCCTCCGGGTCGGCGAGCAGCGCGGTCGTGCGCTTGCGCGCGCGCAGCTCGTCCAGCGCCGCGTTGCGGGCGATGCCGAACAGCCACGCCCGCTGGCTGCCCTTGCCCGGGTCGAACGACGCCTGGCGTCGGTAGGCCCGCTCGAAGGTCAGCGCGGTGACGTCCTCGGCGGACGCGCGGTCCCGCACGAGCGTCATCACGTAGGCGAACACGTCCGACGCCGTCGCGCGGTAGAGCGCATCGAACCGGGCCGTCGTCGGTTCGGAGGTCGAGAGCTCCATGACAGATCCCACGCCGACACTACGTCCCACCGGCCGATCCATCACACCTGGGTACGCTGCGCGCGTGTCGCTGCGCGCCGCCTTCCTTCCCGCCGCCGCCGTCGTCGCCGCCCTGGCCGCCGTCGCGCCCGGCATCGCCCAGGCCGCCAAGGCGCCGACCGTCGACCGGTCGCCCGACCTGTGGTCGACGATCAACATCTGCGACACGGCCAAGCACCCGGACACGATCGGGATCCGCGCCTCGATGCCCGGCTCCGGCAAGCCCAAGGAGCGCATGTACATGCGCTTCCAGGTCCAGTACTGGCAGGCCTCGGAGAAGAAGTGGGCGCCGACCGACGCGACCGTCGACTCCGGCTTCCAGCCCGTCGGCTCGGCGAAGTACAAGCGCCGCGAGTCCGGCTGGAACTTCTCGCTGACCCCGCCGCCCGAGGGCCAGACCTACCGCCTGCGCGGGATCGTCAGCTACGAGTGGCGCGTCGGCAAGAAGGTCGTCCGCTCCGCCACCAAGCGCACCCGCTCCGGCCACAAGGGCACCTCGGGGGCCGACCCCAAGGGCTTCAGCGCGGCCGAGTGCACGGTCACGCCGTAGGCGGCGCGCTTCCTTCGCCCTCGAACAGCCGCGGGTCGTTGGTGATGACGCCGGTGACGCCCATGGCCTCGAAGCGGCGGATGGCGTCGGCGTCGTCGACGGTCCAGACGTAGAGCTCGCCGCCGGCGCGCCGCACGGTGCGGACGAAGTGCGGCGTGACGAGCGAGAAGTGCGACATGACCGCGTCGACCTCGCCGGCGCGGATGGCCTTGGCGACCATGCGCGGGACGGTGCGGCGCAGGCGCGCGACGACCGCGATCGCCAGCGGCTTGGTGATGGGGTTGGCCAGGTAGTTGCGCTTGACCTTGGGCACCGACCAGCCGAGCCGCACGGTGTCGCTGTGGCGTCGGACGACCGGCAGCGACACGGTCTCCATCGTGGAGATGAGCGTGCGCGACTCCAGGTCGCGCTCGCGCAGCGCCTCGATGACGCGCTGCTCGTAGCCGTGGGTCTTGAGGTCGACGTCCAGCTCGACGCCCGCGAACGCGTCGCCGGCCAGGTGGTCGAGCCCCTCCTCGAGCGTGAGGACGTCGGGCCGCTTGGCGTCCTTGAGGTCGTGGGCGAGGACGAGCCGCCCGGTGCGCGAGCCGTCCTCGGCGCGCTCGTCGAGGACGTCGAACTCCACCATGTCGCAGCCGTGGGCCAGCGCGGCGTCGAAGCTCGCGGTGGTGTTGCCGGGCGCGATGTGGTCGGCGCCCTTGTGGCCGATCCGCCGGCTGCGGTGTCGCCCCTGCTGCGTGCTCATCTCTGACATCCCGGGCACCAGTATGTCGTCCGGTTGTCGTCGCCCTGCCCGCGCGCGAGGATCTTCACGCCGCAGCGCGGGCACGCCCGGCCCTCCATCTTGTACACGTTGCGATCGCGCGTCTGGTGGCCGTCGCGCGCCGACCGCCGCATCGGGCCCTGCAGCTCGTGGACGATCCGCAGGGCCTCGTCGTCGCCGACCTCGCCGGTCGGCCGCCACGGGTCGACCTCCGCGCGCCAGCAGCCCTCGGCCTTCCAGAGGTTCCCGATCCCCGCGATCGTGCGCTGGTCCAGCAGCGCGTCGCCGATGCCCCGCGTCGGGTCGTCGCCGCGCAACCGCTTCAGGAACTCGCGCTCGTCGAAGTCCTCGTCGATCAGGTCGGGCCCGAGCAGCGCGAGGCGGCGGTCGAAGCGCACGCGCGTCTCGGTCAGCAGCTCCAGCACGGGGCCGTCGAACTGGACGACGTCGGTGCCGTCCTTGGCGATGACCAGCCACGCGCGCCGCGGCGAGCGCGCCCACCGCGCACCCGCGGGGTGCACGCGCCACGCGCCGGTCATCCGCAGGTGCGAGTGGATCGTGAGGTCGCCCTCGAAGCGCAGGAACAGGTGCTTGCCGTGGGCGGTGACATCCTCCACGGCGCGCCCGCCGAGACGCTCGGGCCACCGGTCCTTGCCGAAGCGCGGGTGCGGCGTGGCGATCGCGTCGGGGACCGCGCCCGCCAGCACCGGCCGGATCCGGTTGGCGGCGTGGTGGATGGTGTCGCCCTCGGGCATCTCCTGCATCAAGGGTACGGTGGGGACGTGCACGCCGATCTCGTCGCGATCGTGGGCGCGGACCACGTCGAAGCCGACGTGACGCTGGAGGACGCGTCGGGGCTGCGGGGGCGCGCGGGCGCGTTGGTGGCGCCCGCCGACGCGCGCGAGGTCGCCGCGGTCGTGGCGTGGTGCTATGACCGCGACGTCCCGATGATCCCGGTCGGCGGCCGCTCGGGCTACAGCGGCGGGATCGTGCCGCGGTCCGACGACGCGGGCGCGGTGGCGATCGCGTTGCACCGCCTCGACGCGATCCGCTCGTTCGACCCGCTGTTGTGGCGGATGCACGCCGAGGCCGGCGTGACGACCGCGACCGTCGCGCGGCGCGCCCGCGAGAACGGGCTGCTGTTTCCGCCCGACCCCGGCGCGGCCGAGCAGTCGCAGCTGGGCGGCAACCTGGCGACCAACGCCGGCGGCCCGCACGCGTTCAAGTACGGGGTGACGGGCCGGTGGGTGACGGGCGTCGAGGCGGTGCTCGCGCCGGGCGAGGTGGTGTCCTTCGGCGGGCCGGTGCGCAAGGACGTCGCGGGGCTGGACCTGCGCTCGCTGCTGATCGGGTCCGAGGGGACGCTGGGGATCGTGACGGCGGCGTGGCTGCGGCTGGTGCCCGCGCCGGGCGAGGCGTTCCCGGTGGCCGCGGCGTTCGGCAGCGTGCGCGAGGGCTGCGCGGCGATCGACGCGGTGCTGGGCAGCGGCGTCGTCCCGGCGGCCGTCGAGTACCTGGACGGGCGCTGCCTGACGGCCGCGCCTCCGCCGTTCCTGGACGCGGACGCCGCGTTGTTGGTGGTCTGCGAAGCCGAGTCGGCGCACGATCGCGACGAGCTGTTGGAGGCCTTGGGGTCCGGCGCGGTGTCCCCGCCGGCCGCCGAGGTCTGGCGCTGGCGCGAGGGCGTGTCGATCGCGGTGCGCGCGGCCCGCGGCGAGAAGCTCTCGGAGGACATCGCGGTCCCGGTCGAGCGGCTGGCCGACGCGATCGAGGGCACGATCGCCATCGGCGAGCGCCACGGCCTGGAGGGCTGCTCCTGGGGCCACGCGGGCGACGGCAACCTGCACTCCTCGTTCCTCCTGGACCCGGGCGACGACGAGATGCGAACGCGCGCGAACGCCGCCGCACACGACCTCTTCGACCTGGCCCGCGAGCTGGGCGGCACCGCGTCCGGCGAGCACGGCATCGGCCTGCTGAAGGCCGGGCAGCTGTCACGGCAATGGTCGCCGGCGGCCGTCGACGCGGCACGGGCCGTGAAGCGCGCGCTGGACCCCAAGGGCCTGTTCAACCCGGGCAAGAAGGAGCCGTAGGCGCCAGGCGGACGCGCCGAGCGTCAGCGTCCGCGATCAGGCGCTCAGCGTCAGCTTCCGCGGCCCCGCCCGGAAGCCGACCTCGATGAGCAGTCCTTCCAGGTCCGACCCGACGACCGCGTCGCCGTCCACGCGCTCCAGCGACAGCTTCAGCTTGCGGTCGCCGGTGATGAAGGCGGCCAGCGCGTCCAGCGCGGGCCGGAGGCGCGGGTCCGTGCGTTCCACCAGCACTTGGATGCCGCGGCCGCCGCGTTCGACGTAGACCACCGGCTCGGCGCCGGCCAGGACGACGTAGGCGCCCGCCGCCCGTGCCGGCTTCGCGCGCGCCGTGTCCACGTCGTCCCGGCGCTTCGGCCAGGGCAGCGCCGCGCCGTAGGGCTGCGCCGGATCGGTCGCGGCCAACACGATCGGCGGCGCCTCCTCGGCCCGGTCGCTCTGGGTGCGCAGCCGCTCGACCGCGCCCGGAAGCGCGAACTGCGCGCCGCCGAGGCCCTCGACGAAGTAGCCGCGGCGGCAGACGCCGAGCGTCTCGAGGGTGCTCAGCGCGTCGTACAAGCCCGAGAACCCGCCCGGCACGCCCTCGGCCAGCACGTGCTCGCGCGTGACGATCCCGTAGCGCTCCAGCAGCAGCTCGGCGATCGTGCGACGGCGCGCGCTCGGATCCACCTCGGCGCGGAAGATCGACGTCGTCAGCGCCCAGCGGCCCTGGACCTGCTGGGCCGCCGCGCCCATGCCGCGCCGCGAGCCGAACCGCGTCCCGGCGCGCATGCCGCGCCCGGCCCGAGCCGCCATGGCCGACTTCTGCGCCCGCGCCAGCGTCAGCCGCGGCGCGCGCAGCGGCGCGAACGCGTCGTTGGTCACCTCGCCCGCCCAGACGAGATCCCACAGCGCCTCCTGGACCATCTCCGGCGCGAGGTCCAGCTCGGCGAGGAAGTCGGTGAAGAAGCACGGGCCGCGTTGCAGCCGCGCGCGCAGCGCGTCGTGCTCGGGCAACGACGGCGTCTCGACCCCGCCGCGCACCCACGGCCGTCCGAGCATCTCGGCGTCGTCGCGGAAGTACAGCGCGACGCGCCCGCTGTTGCGCCCCAGCGCGCCCGCTCCGACCCATACAACTTCTCCGGCGGCGCACAGCTGGTCCATCCACGTCGGCGAGTACGCGCCCACGCGGCGCGGCAGCACGTCGCGCTCCCAGACGTCGGCGGGCAGCGCCAGCCCCTGCAAGGGCACCAACATCTCGCGCAGGCGGTCGATCCCGGCGCCTGCCGGCGGATGGCGGTCGACGCCCATCCACGACGGCTGGAACGCCGCCAGCGCACGCTGGTCGGTCGCCTCGATCTCCTTGCGCAGCACCGCCAGCGACGCGCGGCGGATGCGACGCAGCACGTCGGGGTCGCACCACTCGCGGTCGGTCCCGCCGGGGCGCAGCTCGCCGCGCACGAGGTCGCCCGCGGCCTCCAGCGACGCCAGCGCCGACGACACGTCCACGCCCCATCGCGCTCGCAGGTCCTCGGTCGTGAACGGCCCGTGCGTGCGCGCGTACCGCGCGACGAGCTTCTCGATCGGCCGCTCGACGCTCTCCAGGAACGCGGCCGGCAGTCCGCCCGGCGGCACGGCCCCGAACGCGTCGCGGTACAGCCCGGCGTCGTCGGCCGCGATGAACCGCTCCTCGCCGCCGACGCGCAGCCGCACCGCGCGGCGCTCGTCGACCAAGGCGGACACCATGCCGTCGCAATCGAGATCGGCGAGCACCCGCGCGCGGACCTCGTCGCGCGACAGGTCGCCCACCCGCCGCAGCACGTCGGCCAGCCCGTCGCGGTCGGTCGCCTGCGTGCGCGTCGACCGATGCTGCAGGTCGGCCTCCACGGACTCCAGCGCGTCGGCGTCGATCAGCTCGCGCAGCTCGTCCTGGCCGAGCAGCTCGCGCAGCAGGTCGCGATCGAGCGACAGCGCGGCGGCACGCCGCTCGGCGTTGGGCGTGTCGCCCTCGTACATGTAGGTCGCGACGTAGTCGAACAACAACGACGACGCGAACGGCGACGCGGTGCGGGTCTCGACCTCGACCACGCCGAGGTCGCGCGCGTGCAGGCCGGTCAGCAGGTCCACGAGGCCCGGGACGTCGAGCACGTCCCGCAGGCACTCGCGGTAGGTCTCCAAGATGATGGGGAAGTCGCTGTACTGCTTGGCGACCTCCAGCAGGGACTGCGACTTGAGCCGCTGCTGCCACAGCGGCGTGCGCTTGCCCGGGTAGGCCCGCGGGATCAGGAGCGCCCGGCCCGCGTTCTCGCGGAAGCGCGCGCCGAACAGCGCGCTCGCGCCCAGCTCGCCGACGACGCGATCCTCGACCTCGTCCGGATCCAGCAGCACCAGGTCGGCGCCCGGGGGCTCGTCGGCGTCGGGCAGGTGGACGATGATCCCGTCGTCGGACCAGATCGCGTCGGACTCCAGCCCGACCTCGTCGCGGATGTGCGCGCTCAGCGCCAGCGCCCACGCCGCGTGCACGCGCCCGCCGAACGGCGACAGCACGCACAACCGCCAGTCGCCGATCTCGTCGCGGAAGCGCTCGACCACGATCGTGCGGTCGCTCGGCACCACGCGCGTGGCCTCCTGCTGCTCGCGCAGGAAGTCCAGCAGGTTCTTGGCGGCCAGCTCGTCGAGGTCGTAGTCGGCGACCAGCGTCTCGGCCTGCTGGTCGACCGCCCAGCGCGAGAACTCGCCGATCGCCTGCCCCAGCTCCTTCGGCCGGCCCACGCTGTCGCCGCGCCAGAACGGCACGGCGCCCGGCACGCCCGGCGCGGGCGTCACGACGACGCGGTCGCGCTGGATCTCCTCGATCCGCCACGACGACGCGCCCAGCAGGAACGTCTGCCCCGGTCGCGCCTCGTAGACCATCTCCTCGTCCAGCTCGCCGACGCGGCGCCCGTCGGGCAGCACGACGGCGTACAGCCCGCGGTCCGGGATCGTCCCCGCGTTGGTGATCGCCAGCTGCCGGGCGCCGCGACGCGGCCGGATCGTCCCCGCGACGCGGTCCCAGACGATGCGCGGCCGCAGCTCGCCGAACTCCTGCGACGGGTAGCGCCCGTCGAGCATGTCCAGGACGTTCTCCAGCAGCTCGCGCGACAGCTCGGCGTAGGTGTAGGTCCTGGTGACCAAGGCGTACAGGTCGTCGACCGGGACCGGGGCGCCGTCCTCGTCGGCCTCGGTCCCGGCGGCGATCGCGACGATCTGCTGGCACAGCACGTCCAGCGGGTTGCGCGGCACGACCGTCGGCTCGATCCGCCCCTCGCGCATCATCCGCACGACGACCGCGCACTCCAGCAGGTCGGCGCGGAACTTCGGGAAGATGCGGCCCTTGGAGACGTCGCCGACCGAGTGGCCCGCGCGGCCGATCCGCTGCAGGCCGCGCGAGACCGACTTGGGGGACTCGACCTGGAGCACCAGGTCGACCGCGCCCATGTCGATGCCCAACTCCAGCGACGAGGTCGCCACCAGGCACGGCAGCTGCCCGGCCTTGAGCTGCTCCTCGACGACCAGCCGCTCCTCGCGCGCCAGCGACCCGTGATGGGCGCGCGCGATCTCCTCCTCGGCCAGCTCGTTCAGGCGCAAGGCCAAGCGCTCGGCGCCGCGCCGGTTGTTGACGAAGATGATCGTCGAGCGATGCGCCTGGACCAGCTCCAGCAGCTGCGGGTACATGGCCGGCCAGATCGACTTGCGCGTGGCCTCCGAGCCGCCCGGCGTCGGCTCCAGCGGATCGGACGGCGCGCTCTGCTCCGGCTCGACCATCGACTCGACCGGCACCTGGATCTTGACGTCCAGCGGCTTGCGCACGCCCGCGTCGACGATCGTGCACGTCCGCCGCGGGCCGACCATGAAGCGGCCGACCTCCTCCAGCGGGTTCTGCGTCGCCGAGAGCCCGATCCGCTGCGGGTCGCGGCCGCCGTGTTCCTCCGCCACCAGGGCGGAGAGACGCTCCAGCGTCAGCGCCAGGTGCGCGCCGCGCTTGGTCGACGCGACCGCGTGGATCTCGTCGACGATGACCGCCTCGACGTCGCGCAGCACGTCGCGCGCCTGCGAGGTGACCATCAAGTACAGCGACTCGGGCGTCGTGATCAGGACGTCGGGCGGGGTGCGCCCCATCTGCATGCGGTCGCGCTGCGGCGTGTCGCCGGTGCGGATGCCGACCTTCAGGTCCGCGCCGATCCCGACCAGCGGCGCCTGCAGGTTGCGCTCGACGTCGTAGCTGAGCGCCTTCAGCGGCGACACGTAGACCACGCGGATGCCGGTGCCGCCGCCCTCTGCGCGCGGCTCGCGGGCGAGCTTGTCCAAGGACCACAGGAACGCCGCCAGCGTCTTGCCCGACCCCGTCGGCGCGCTGATCAGCACGTGCTCGCCGGTGGCGATCGCCGGCCAGGCCTGCTCCTGCACGGCCGTCGGCCCCGCGAACGCGCGGGCGAACCACTCCTGCGTCTGGGGGCTGAAGGCGTCGAGCGCGGCCACGATCCCCTCAGGGTACGACCGCCCCGTCCTCAGCCGATCACGTCAGCCCCGCGACCTCGCGGGCGGTGGTGAACACGTCGTCCATCATCGCCTCGGTCAGCACGCCGGTGAACGTGTTCTGCTGCGACGGGTGGTAGGTGCCCAACAACGCCCAGCCCGGATTCGCGAGGTCGTCGTCGTACCACAGCGCGCCGTGCCCGAACTTCGGCTTCGGCCGCGGCGGCGCGTGGCCGAGCGCGGCGCGCAGGCGCAGCGCGGCGTCCCAGGCGAACTGCCCGAGGCAGACGACGACGCGCACCTGCGCGATGTGGTCCAGCTCGGCGACCGTCCACGGCAGGCACGCGTCGCGCTCGGCGGGCGTCGGCTTGTTGGCCGGCGGCGCGCAGCGCACCGCGGCGGTGATCCACGCGTCCTTCAGCGCCAGGCCGTCGTCGCGCGAGACCGACGTCGGCTGGTTGGCGAAGCCGGTCCGGTGCAGCGAGGCGAACAGGAAGTCGCCGGAGCGGTCGCCGGTGAAGACGCGGCCGGTGCGGTTGGCGCCGTGCGCGGCGGGCGCCAGGCCGAGGATCAGCACGCGCGCGTCGGGGTCGCCGAAGCCCGGGATCGGCCGGCCCCAGTAGATGTCGTCCTTGAACGACGCGCGCTTCTCGGCCGCGACCTGCTCGCGCCAGGCGACCAGGCGCGGGCAGCGCCGGCAGGCGGTGACCTCCGCCTCCAGGACCGCGAGATCGGCGTGGGCGCCCGGGCTCACGCGGTGTGGGACTGCTCCAGGATGCTGGGGAACCTCTCGACGAGGCATCCGCTGACCATCATCGTGCCTGCTCGAGGATCCTGGGGAACCTCTCGACGAGGCATCCGCTGACCATCATCGTGCCTGCTCGAGGATCCCCAACATCAGCCGGTCGATCACGGGTTCCAGCTCGCGGATGTCGCGCGGCTTCTTGGTCCGCAGCTGCCGCGAGGCCAGCTCGACGATCGCGCCGACGCAGGCGAACGCGTCGTCGCGCGAGGCGAAGCGCGGCGCCCCGTACTTGGGTGCCGTGCGCTCGTTGTCGCGGTAGATCGCGTCGGCGAAGGCGTCGAGGATCGCGTCGCGTCGCTCGGTCGCGCGCGGGCCCGCGCCGATGATCTCGACGAGCAGCGTCTGCGCGGCGTCCGGCCAGTCGGCCAGCGTGCGCAGGAACGCGCGCGTGCCGTTGGCCAGGTGCTCGGGGTAGGTCTCGGTCTGCTGCTCGGAGGCGAGCGCCATCTGGCGCATGACCTCGGTGGCGGCCTCGTCGAACAGCGCGAGGATCGCCTCCTCCTTGTTGGCGAAGTGCTCGTAGAACGTCGCCTTCGACATCCCCGCCTCGCGCGAGATCGCCTCGGCGGTGGCGTCCGCGAACCCGCGTTGGGCGAAGACGGTCGCGGCGGCCTCGAACAGGCGACGGCGCTGGACGGTCAGCCGAACCTCCAGCGGCGGCGCGTGGCGGCCGCGGGGGACGACGGTGGGGGTGGTGGTGCGTGGGGCTTGGGCCATTACGTGCGACGCATCCTAGATAGGGTGATGGTTGATGGCCGCCGCTCCCCTTCGTGTTCTGCCCGTCCTGGTCGCCGCCGCGCTGACGCTGTCCGCGTGCGGCCAGACGTCCAAGGACTCGGCCAAGGACTTCCAGGGTCAGCAGAAGGCCGTCGCGCAGACCGTCGAGAACCTGCAGTCGGCCGCCTCCAAGGGCGACCGCGACAAGATCTGCGACCAGATCCTCGCCGCCGACCTGGTCGCCCAGATCAAGAAGGCCAACCCCACGGCGACCTGCGCCGACGCGCTGAAGGACCCGCTCAAGGACGCCGACTCCTTCGAGCTGCAGGTCAAGAAGGTCACGATCGACGGCACCACGGCGACCGCGCTCGTCGAGTCCGACGCGGCCGGCAAGAAGAAGCAGACCGACACGCTGACGCTGACCAAGGTCGGCAAGGCCTGGCGCATCTCGTCGCTGGGCCAGGCGTAGCGCCCGCCCGTCCACAGCCGCCTGGCTCTGGCGGCCGCCGCCCGCGGCCGGTACCACCCAGGCATGGTCACCTTCGTCACGCTGGGCCCCGAGGGCACCTGCCACCACCGCGCGGTCGCCAACTACGCGCGCTTCCAGGGCCTGCCCGACGACGAGGTGCGGTTCGAGTTCATCACCGACTTCTTCGACGGCCTCGACCGGATCCGCGGCCGCCAGGACGCGTTCCTGGTCCAGTGCAGCGCGCATCCGGGCGTGCACGAGGTGACCGAGCGCCACTACGAGGAGGTGTTCGTCGTCGACACCTTCATCTACCCGACCAAGGCCCTGGCGATCCTGTCGCGCGCCGACCTCGACGGCCCGGCGCGCTCGCTCGGGATCGTCGAGGCGACCGAGGGCTACGTCGACCTCTCCGAGTGGGAGGTCAAGGTCCCGCAGATCTCCAAGCCCTACGCCGCCGAGGCGCTGCTGCGCGGCGAGTTCGACGCCGCGCTCACGCACCTGGAGTGGCTGGATCGCTTCCCCGACCAGCTCAAGCTCGACCGCCTGATCGGCGAGGTCGACACGACGTGGGTCGTCTACGGGACGACCAAGCGCTTCGCCGGCGAGGTGATCGGGATCCCCTCGCCGGAGCTGTTCGGCGCTACCGCGCCGCTGCGCGCCAGTTGAGCGGCCGCTTGTAGTGGCGCTCGTAGTACTCGCGGAAGTCCGCCGAGTCGACGATCGGCTGCCACCAGGACGGGTTGTCGCGGTACCACGAGAGCGTCCGCTCCAGGCCCTCCTCGAAGTCGACCTGGGCCGACCAGCCCAAGGCCTTCACCTTCTCGCTGCCCAGCGAGTAGCGCCGGTCGTGGCCCTTGCGGTCCTCGATGAACTTGATCAGGGACTCGTCCTTGCCCGTGTGCTCCAGGATGCCGTTGACGACGTCCAGGTTGGTGGACTCGGTCGGGCCGCCGACGTTGTAGACCTCGCCCGGCGCGCCGTGGGCCAGGATGTGGGAGATCCCGCGGCCGAAGTCCTCCACGAACAGCCAGTTGCGGACGTTGAGGCCGTCGCCGTAGACGAGCAGGTTGTCGTCGTGCAGCGCGCTGAGCATCATCAGCGGGATGAGCTTCTCGGGGTACTGGTAGGGCCCGTAGTTGTTGGACCCGCGCGCGATCACCGTCTCCAGCCCGTAGGTGTGGAAGTAGGACTGCACGAGCAGATCGCCGCCCGCCTTGGAGGCGGAGTAGGGCGACGACGGGACGATCGGCGACTCCTCGGTGAAGGAGCCCTCCTCGATCGACCCGTACACCTCGTCGGTGGAGATCTGCACGTAGCGCGGGACCTCGCGCTCGCGCGCGGCCTCCAGCAGGGTCAGGGAGCCGCGGACGTTGGTCTCCACGAACGCGTCCGGGCCGCTGATCGAGCGGTCGACGTGGGTCTCGGCGGCGAAGTTGACGATCGCGTCGACGCCGTCGCCGATCGCCTCGCCCGCCTTCTTGGGGTCCTCGATCGCGCCGTGGACGAGCGTGACGGCGTCGCCGAGGTCCTCGAGGTTCTCGCGGCGCCCGGCGTAGGTGAGCTTGTCGAGGACGACGACCTCGTCGCCGTTCTCGGTGACGCGCTGGCGCACGAAGTTGGAGCCGATGAACCCGGCCCCGCCGCAGACGAGCAGCTTCACGATCCGCCTCCGTTCCTGTCGTTCAAGTAGGCCGCGACGCCCTCCTCCCACGGCGGCAGCCGCGGGGTCTCGTCGCGCTCGCTGGCCAGCACGCTCCAGGCCGGCCGCGGGGCCGGACGGGCGAACTCGGCCGCGGTGGTCTCGTCGACGCGCGCGGTCACGCCCGCCAACTCGTACAGCTTGACGGTGAGCCCGTGCCAGGAGACCTGCCCACCGCCCGCCGTGTGGAAGACGCCGACGGCGTCGCTCGCGGCGAGGTCCAGCAGCGCGGGCGAGAGGTGGCCGGTCCAGGTCGGCGAGCCGACCTGGTCGGTGACGACGCGCACGGCGTCGCGGCCCTCGGCCACCGTGAGCATGGTGTCGCAGAAGTTCTTGCCGCCGACCCCGAACAGCCACGCGGTGCGGGCGATCGCGTGGTTGGGGTTGTGGTTGGCCAACGCGATCTCGCCCGCGAGCTTCGTGCGGCCGTAGGCGCCGATCGGCGCGGTCGGGTCGGACTCGACGTAGGGACGGCCGGTCAACGTGCCGTCGAAGACGTAGTCGGTGGAGACGCCCACGACCCGCGCGCTCAGCGCCGCCGCGGCGGCCGCGACGTTGGCGGAGGCGTCGGCGTTGACGGCCTGCGCGAGGCCCTCGCGCTCCTCGGCGCCGTCGACGTCGGTGAACGCCGCGCAGTGGATGACCGCGTCCGGCGCGTGCTCCTCGACCATCGCCATCGCGGCCTCGGGATCGGTCAGGTCGCCGTCGGGCAGGTCGACGCCGACGGCCTCCCAGCCGCGCGTCCGCGCGTCGCTGACGACGCGATGGCCGAGCATCCCGGCCGCCCCGGTCACGAGCAGGCGCACTAGAGGATCCCGATGTCCGAGTTGTCGCCCACCATGAACCGGAACGCGCGGGGCTGTCCGGAGCTGCGGCGGATGTGCACGTTGCGCCCCAGCAGCGAGGACTCCATGCGGCCGTCGAGGTCGTGGACGGAGGAGCCGGTCAGCAGGATCGAGTGCTCGACCTCGGCCTTCTCGACCACGCAGTCCTCGCCGATCGCCGTGTACGGGCCGATGTAGCAGTCGGTCAGGTTCGCGCCCGCGCCGATGATCGCCGGGCCGCGGACGGTCGAGCGCGTCAGCGTCGCGCCCGCCTCGATCACGACGCGGCCCTCGACCTGGGAGTCGATCAGCTCGCCGTCGACGCGGCGCTCGAAGCGGTCGAGGATCAGGCGGTTGGCCTCCAGCATGTCGTCGAGGCGCCCGGTGTCCTTCCACCAGCCCTGGACGACGTGCGGCTCGACCCGCTTGTCGGTGTCGACCAGGTGCTGGATGGCGTCGGTGATCTCCAGCTCGCCGCGGGCGCTCGGCTCGATCGCGCGGGCGGCGTCGTGGATCAGCGGCGTGAACATGTACACGCCGACCAGCGCCAGGTTCGTCTTGGGCTCCGGCGGCTTCTCGGCCAGCGCGACGACGCGGTCGCCGTCCAGCTCGGCGACGCCGAAGTGCTCGGGGTCGGGCACGGGCGTCAGCAGGATCAGCGCGTCCGGCTCGTTGGACCGGAACGCCGCGACGAGGTCGTCGATGCCGCCCTGCAGCAGGTTGTCGCCCAAGTACATGACGAACGGCGAGTCCTTCAGGAACGGCTCGGCGGTCAGCACCGCGTGCGCGAGGCCCGCCGGCTCGTCCTGCAGGATGTAGGTGATCTTCACGCCGAAGGCCGAGCCGTCGCCGGCGACCTCCTTGATCTCCTCGCCGGTCTCCGGCGCGATGATGATGCCGATCTCCTCGATGCCGGCCTTGGCCATCGCGTCGATCCCGTAGAACAGGACCGGGCGGTTGGCGACCGGCACGAGCTGCTTGGCGCTCGTGTGCGTGATCGGGCGCAGGCGCGTGCCCTTGCCCCCCGACAGGATCAGCCCCTTCAGCGGCGTCATCGCCTAGTACACCCCTCCGAGCTTGCGGTGGTCCCAGGTGGCGCGGCGGACCTCGACGAACTCGAGCCCGACGCGCTTGGCGGCCTGCTGCTCGACCATGGCGCGCACGCCGGGGTCGAGGTCCTCGACGCTCGCGCCGCCGTAGCGGGCGAAGATCTCCAGCCCGAGGTCGGTGACGAAGGGCGTCTCGCGGTGGATCCGCACCTCGGTCTCCAGCATCACGCCGCGCAGCTGCGGGTACTGGTCCCGGCCGGCCTCGACCTGGAGCGTGGCGCGCGCGTCGCGTTCCAGGTTCTTGGTCTTCTGCGACTTGGCGAAGGTCCAGGCCCAGACGCGGCCGTCCCGCAGGACGTACCAGAGCGGCATCAGGTGCGGCCACCCGTTGGGCCCGAAGGTGGCGCAGGTGACGACGCGCTCCTCCTCGAGGAACGCGAGCACCTCCGCCTCGGTCATCTTGATCTGATCGCGTCGGCTCACCGGCGCAGGAGGCTAACGACCTCGCGCGCCGGTGACCTGGCCGACGGGTCAGGCGCGTCGCGCGGTGATCACCACGAACTCGCTGTCGACCGCCCAGCCGGGGCCGTCGTCGGTCCGGCGGCCGAGGCGCTCGTAGACCTCGCGAAGCCCGTCGCCGCACGGTGCCCAGGCGTCGCCGAGCTTGTTCCTGGCGGTGTGGATCGGGCCGTAGTTGTCCTCGAAGAAGTCCGCGAAGGCGTCGGCGGACGCCGCGCGGAACGTGTTGACGCCGCGTCGCGCGGTGAGGGCGCCGACGCCGCCGTCCAGCAGCGCGGCGACGTGGTCGGGGTCGCCCCACAGCGGCGGCGGCGAGGCGAAGGCCGGGGGCGCGGGCAGGTGGCGGCCCAGGACGGCGAACATCTGGCCGACCAGCCCGGCGGGCGTCCAGTTGACGAGGCCGAGCGTGCCGCCGGGGCGCAGGACGCGCAGCAGCTCGCCGGCGACGACCTGGTGGCGCGGCGCGAACTGGATGCCGACGACCGAGGCGACGACGTCGAACATGCCGTCGCCGAACGGGAGGCGCTCGGCGTCGCCGACGACCCACTCGACGCCATCGGCGTGCTCGCGGGCGCGGGCGACGTCCAGCAGCTCGGGGACGAGGTCGAGGCCGACCGTGCGCCGCGCGCCCGCGGACGCGGCGCGGACGGCGAGGTTGCCGGTGCCGGTGGCGACGTCCAGAACGTCGGCGCCGCTGAGCGGCGGCAGCTCGGCCAGCAGGGCGGCGGGGAGCGCCTCGTCGATCGTGTCGGCGACCGCGGCGTAGTCGCCGGAGGCCCAGATCACGCGGTGGCCGTCCTTGAGCTGCTCCGGGGTGATGGGGAGGGTGCTGGTCATGCGCCGCAGGCTCCGCCGCCGGCGCGGCCCCGTCCAGTCCGCAATCCGGACTTGCCCGAGCGCGGCGACCGGCGCACACTGCGCAGGACCATGGCCGACAGCGGCGACTTCTGCCCCATGAGCCGCGCCGCGGAGGTCTTCGCGACGCGCTGGACGCCGGTGATCGTGCGCAACCTGCTGCTCGGCTGCCGCACGTTCACCGAGCTGCGCGAGCACGCGCCGGGCATCTCGCGCCAGGTGCTGACCGAGCGCCTGCGGATGCTCGAGCACCACGCGCTGGTGGAGCGCCGGCCGCAGGGCGACGGCACCGTGCACTACGTCCCGACGCCCGCGGGCGAGGCGCTGCGCCCGGTCTGCGACGCGCTGGGCATGTGGGGCGAGCGCTGGATCGAGCTGGTCCCGGCCGACGTCGACGCGGGCAGCGTCCTGCGGTTGCTGGCGAAGTCGTTGCTGCCCGCCGACCTGCCCGCGAGCCGCACGGTCATCCGCTTCGAGCTGCACGGCCCCCACCATCGCCGCTACTGGCTGCTGCTCGACACGCCGTGCGCCGAGGTCTGCAAGCACCCGCCGGGCGACGGCGGCGACGACCTCGTGGTGACGACGACCTCGGAGTGGCTGGCGAAGTGGCTGGCCGGCCGCACCTCGGTCGGCGCCTCCATGAAGGCGGGCCAGGTCAGCTTCGACGGGCCGCTGGAGCTGACCCGCCGCGTCGCGGACTGGACCGGGCGCGGCGCCTATGACGGGCCGCGGCTGACGGTGATGGCGGCTAGCGCACCGCGGGCGTGAGGCGCGCGACCGCGGCGCGGACCGCCTCGCGGGCCTCGGCGGGCGCGACGACCGCGGCGTCGCCGGCCTCGGCGAGCACCTCGCGCACGAGCCAGTCGGTGCCCTTGTAGGGCAGCTCGACGACCACCGAGCCGTCGGCCAGCTCCTGGGCGACGCGGCGCTGCTCGCGCGACCAGCGGGCGCGGTCGGCGGAGATCCAGACGCGGGCGACGCGGGAGGCCTCGACCTCGCCGGTGCGCGGCCAGCCCTCGACGTCGGCGGCGGGATCGACCTCGGGCCGCGGCGTGAACGCCTCGTCCAGGACCTCGGCGGTCTTGACGCGGTCCAGCCGGAAGTGGCGGACGGCCTCGCGTGCCGGGTCGAAGGAGGCGACGTACCAGCCCTCGCGGCCGTTGATCAAGGCGTAGGGCTCGACCACGCGCTCGGTGAACTGGTCCTCGTTGGCCTTGTAGTACTGCAACTTGAGCAGCTGGGACGAGGCGATCGCGCGCGACACGACGCGGGCGATCTCGGAGTCGTCGCCGGTGCCGCTGGCGACCTGGAGGCCCTGCTCCATCGGGTCCGCGCCGAGCGCCGCGACGATCTTCTCGCGGGCGCTGCTCAGCGCGCCCTCGGGCAGGTGGTCGCCGATCAGGTCGATCGCCGCGACCAGGGCCTTGGCCTCGACCGGCAGCAGGCGCGCCGGGCGGTCGAAGTTGTCGCTGTAGGGCTCGGGGTCGACGTCGATCATGCCGTCGTCGCGGATGTCGGCGTACAGGACGTAGGACCCGCCGCCGAAGTTGACGACGTTGAGCACGTTGATGTCCTCGCGCAGCTCGGCGTCGGACACCTGGAGCTTCTCGCAGACCTGCGCGAAGGGCAGCAGCTGCTGCTTGCGCCCGGCCTCGATCAGGATCGACGCCAGCGTCACCAGCCGCGCGAAGCGCTCCGGCCGGATCGCGGTCTCGCGCTTGGACGACGTGCCGCTCTCGGCCTCGTCCTCGCCGCCGGCCGCGGCGGGCACCGGCGCGGCCAGCTCCAGCTCGCCGGCGTGCAGGTCGTGCAGGCGCTCGACGCGCTCGGCGACCTCGCGGACCAGCTCGTCGGGCCCGAGGATGCGCGCGTGCTCGCCGAGGCGCAGCGCCCAGGCCGCCAGCTGGCGCACCGAGGCGTACTCGGTGGTGAAGATGCGGTCCTCGGAGCCGTCCTCCGCGGGGCGGACCTGGCCGAAGCGCCCGAAGTGGCGCTCGACCTGCCAGGCGATGCGCCCGGAGATCCAGATCTCGGCGGTGCCGACCGCGTCGCCGAACTGCCAGTCGGCGCGCCCGGCGTAGGCGCGCGGGTCGAAGTCGGCGGGGCGCTTGAAGTCGTGCTCGGCCTTGGTCGCGTAGGCGACCTTGCCCTGGATGCGCGAGAGGCGGAAGACGCGGATGGCGTCGCGCTCGTGGGAGCGGCCCAGGAGGTAGAACTGCCCGCCCTGGAAGAGCAGGTGGTAGGGGTCGACCTTGCGGGCCTCGACCACGTCGCGTTCCATCGTGTAGTACTCGAACGTGATCGTCTTGTTGCGGAAGATCGCGGTCTCGATCTTCGCCAGGCGCTGCGAGAGGTCGTGGCCGCCGGCCGACGCGGTCACGCCGAGCGCGATCGACCCGCGGTCCGGCGCGTTCAGCGGCGACGGACGGCCCCAGGTGATCTGCTGGAGCGCCAGGCGCAGCGGCTCGGCGTAGGCGAACTCGCCGTCGAGCAGGTTGAGCGCGAACTGCAGCGACGCCAGCTCCTCGTCGGTGAAGGCGATCGCGGGCAGGTGGAAGTTCTCGGGGCGCAGGGAGTAGTTCTCCTGCTCGGCGACGCCGTCGGCGGGCTTCTCGACGGTCAGCTGGATCCCCAGCGACTCCAGCTCGGCGCGGTCGGCGTAGAAGCGCCGGGCGAAGGCGTCCTCGTTCATGCCCGAGTAGCCCTCGACGTCCCGCCGGATCTCGAGCGCGGTGACCGGGCGACGCTCGGCCATCAGGTACGAGATGAGCGAGAGCTGCCGGATGAGCTTCTCGGTGTCCTTCGCCATAGGCAGACGACGATACGGCCCCGACCCGCGCGATGGGCCGTTCGTTGCAGAACTCCCCGCGCTCTTTCCGCAGATTCGGTGCGGTGACGTCCAGGGCGTCCAGAGATGCCATGACGGGTAGGCGACGTGTACGGTTCGGCCCCAATGACGAAGCTCGTGATCGTCGACGACCATGAGGCCCTGCGGGAAGGGCTGGTCGCCCTGCTGCAGCACGGCGGGCTGGAAGTCGTGGGCGCGGCGGGCAACGTCGCCGCCGGCGTCGACCTCGTCGAGCACGCCGAGCCGGACGTCGCGATCGTCGACATCCAGCTGCCCGACGGCTCCGGGATCGACCTCACGCGCGAGCTGCTCGCGCGCCGCCCCGAGCTGGGCGTGATCCTCTACACCGGCGACTCCGACGCCGAGCTGCTCTACGACGGGCTGGACTCCGGCGCGCGCGGCTACGCGCTGAAGGCCGGGTCGATGGACGAGCTGATGGCCGCCATCGAGCGCGTCGCGGGCGGCGGCTCCTACGTGGACCCGCGCCTGGACCGCATCCTGCTGTCGCCGCGCGCCACCGCGCACGTGCCGCAGCTGTCGCCGCGCGAGCGCGAGATCATGCACCTGATGGCCGAGGGCATGACCGCCGAGGCGATCGGCGACAAGATCAGCGTCTCGGTCGAGACCGTCCGGACGCACGTGCGCAACGTGATCCGCAAGCTCCAGGCGCGCAACCGGGTGCACGCGATCGCCATCGCGCTGGAGCGCGGCGAGATCGCGCTGGACTCCTCGCGCGACGACCGATGAGCCCCGGGACCGACGGCGTCCCCTGGCCCGAGGACCCGAACGAGCGCCTGGCCAAGCTCGTGCACGACCTGCGCACGCCGCTGACGATCGTGCAGGGCTTCGCCGAGCTGCTGGACCGCGGCCACACGACCCTCGACGAGTCCCGACGCGCCGAGTACCTCGGCCGCATCGCCCAAGCCGGGCGCGAGATGAAGGACATCCTCGATGACGAGCGAGAGGATCGCTTGTCGTCAGAACTCTGAGAGGCGCTCCTGAGCCCCGGATCGGCGTCGAGACGGCGCTCAGGCTGCCTGCGGCGGGCGGCGGTCCTGTGCCGTGATCGCCGAGGCGTCGGTGCCGGCGGAGCCGAAGTAGGCGCCGCCGCCGAGCGCGCGGTCGAAGCCCGACCAGACGGCGCCGGGCGGAAGCTCCTTCTCGAGGCGGTCGAAGGAGCCGAGGCGGCCGCCGAGGTTGTCCATCATGTGGACGAGCGTCGCCTCGCGGGTGCAGGGCACGACCGGCGAGCCGTGCTCCAGCGCGCCGTGGTGGCTCAAGATGATGTGCAACACCGACTGGGCCAGCGCGGGCGGGAAGCCGTCGAGGTCCTCGATGACGCGACGCACGCGGTAGTAGCCCAGCGGGATCTCGCCGAGCAGCCGGCCCGAGTCGGTCATGTCGATCGGCGCCTCGCAGGTGTAGGCCTCCAACTTGCCGATGTCGTGCAACAACGCGCCGGTGACAGCCACGTCGTGGTCGATGCCGGGGAAGACCTGGCTCGTCGCGTGGACGGCCTTGGCGACCGTCAGGCAGTGCTCCAGCAGCCCGTGCAGGTAGGCCTGGTGGAAGCGCTTGGCGGCCGGGGCGACGCGGTACAGCGCCCATGTCTCCGAGCCCTCGCCGAGGAACGTGTGCAGCAGCCGCGCCAGGTGCGGGTCGCGCACGGTGGCGATGACCTCGCGGAACTCCGCCTCCATCGTGTCGACGTCGTGCGGCGGGCCGTCGTGCAGCTCGGCCGGGTCGAACGTCCCGTCCAGCGCGGGCTTCAGCACGTTGATCTCGATCTGCGCGCCCCAGCGCGGGTGGACCTCGTAGCGGCCGACGACGTGCACGGGCGACCCCGCGCGGCACAGCTCCAGCGCCCGCGCGACGTCCTCCCGGACCATCGCGGGCACCCCGCCGGTGCGGTCGCCCAGCACCAACTTGAGGAACTCGCTCCCGTCGCGACGACGGCGCCGGTCGGCCTCGCGGACCAGGAGCACCTGGTCGAGATCGGAGCCGTGTCGGAGGTCGCGGACGAGCACGGCGGCAAGGTGACACGCTCGGCGGACGGACCTCCGGCTTCCGCGCCTTCGTTGCAGCATCTCCACAAATTGTGGAACAATCGTCGCCGCCATGCCGCGCCTCCTCGTCCTCCTCGCCGCCGTCTGCTTCGGCACGACCGGCACGGCACAAGCACTCGGGCCGGACGGCGCCTCGTCGATGACCGTGGGCGCGGCGCGGATCGCGGTCGGCGCCGTGCTCCTGCTCGCCTACGAGTGGGCCACCACCCGGTCCCGGGTCACTGCCGACGTCCATACGACGTCCGCGGTGACCCGCATCGCCTGGTCGCGTGTGCCGCTGGCCATCGGCGCCGTCGGGGTCGCCGCCTACCAGCTGTGCTTCTTCGCGGCCGTCAAGGACACCGGCGTCGCGGTCGGCACGGTCGTCGCGCTCGGCTCGGCGCCCGCGCTGGCGGGCCTCGGCGGCTGGCTGCTGGACGGCCGCGTCCCCGGCCGCGCGTGGGCCGTCGCCACCGCGCTGGCCTGCGCGGGCGTGGCGATGCTCGCGCTGGAGGGCGGCGGCGAGGTCAGCGCGCCCGGCGTCGCGCTCGCGGTCGGCGCGGGCGCCGCCTACGCCGGCTTCACGCTGGCCTCCAAGCGCCTGCTCGACCAAGGCCATCAGGTCGAACCGGTGATGGCGCGGCTGTTCGGGCTCGGGGCGGTCCTGCTGGCCCCCGTCCTGGTCCTGGGGGACGTCGCGTGGATCGCGACCGCCGGCGGCGCCGCCATGGCGCTGTGGCTGGGCGCGGTCCCGACCGCCATCGCCTACATCCTGTTCGCCTCCGGCCTGCGCCACCTGCCCGCCAACGAGGTCGCGACGCTCACGCTGGCCGAGCCGGTCACCGCCGCGCTGCTGGGCGCGGTCGTCCTGGGCGAGCGCCCGGGCGTGGTCGCGATCGCCGGCATCTTCATCATCCTGGCCGGGCTCGTCGTGCTGGCGGCGCCGCGCCGCCGCCGTCCCGTCCTGGAGATCCCCGCATGAGCACGACCACCGCCGTCGACCGCGTCGCCGCGACCCTGCGCGAGCAGATCCTCGACGGCGGGCTGCCCGCCGGAACCCGCCTGGTCGAGGCCGACCTCGTCACCACCCACGGCGCCGCCCGCCACACGGTCCGCGCCGCGCTGCGCACGCTGGCCGACGAGGGCCTGGTGACGATCCAGCGCAACCGCGGCGCGAGCGTCGCCGGCCTCGACGCCGACGCGATCCTCGCGCTCTACGAGCTGCGCGCCGCGCTGGAGGTCGAGGCCGCCCACCTCGCGCTGGCCAAGCACGGCGACCGGCTGCCGCCCAGCGTCCACCAGTCCGCCGAGGTGCTGCGGCGCGCCTGCTCGCGGGCGCGACCCACCTGGTCGACGGTCTCGCGTGCGCACGCGGACCTGCACTCGACGATCGTGCGCGCCGCCCGCTCGCCGCGGATCGAGGCCGTCCACGACCGCCTGAGCGCCCAGACGCGGCTCTTCCTGCTCTACGTGCGCCCGTACTACACGTTCGAGCGCCTGGGCGACGAGCACGTCCAGCTCGTGGCCGACATCGAGCGCGACGGGCCCGACGTCCTGCGCCGGCATCTGCGCGCCGCCGCGGGCACGGTCTTCGACGGCGCGGTTGCCCGGGAGCGCTCCGGGTAGTTCACTGCGCAACATGCAGCCCGACCCGCATCGTTGGTGGACCCTGGGCGCCGTGTGCGTCGCGACGTTCATGCTCCTGCTCGACGTCACGATCGTGAACGTCGCGCTCCCCGACATCCAGAGGGATCTCGGCTCCTCCTTCGAGGACCTCCAGTGGGTCGTCGACGCCTACGCGCTGACGCTCGCCGCGTTCCTGCTGACCGCCGGCTCGCTGGCCGATCGGCTCGGCCGCCGCCGGATCTTCGTCGCCGGCCTCGCGCTCTTCAGCCTCGCCTCGCTGCTCTGCGGCCTGTCGCAGTCCCCGACCGCGCTGAACCTCGCCCGCGCGCTGCAGGGCGTCGGCGGCGCGGCGATGTTCGCGACCTCGCTGGCGCTGCTGGCCGCCTCGTTCGGCGGCCGCGAGCGCGGCACCGCGTTCGGCATCTGGGGCGCGACGACCGGCGCGTCGGTCGCCGTCGGCCCGCTGGTCGGCGGCGTGCTGGTCCAGCACGTCAGCTGGCAGTCGATCTTCTACGTCAACGTCCCGATCGGCCTGGCCGCGATCGCGGTGACGCTGCGGATGGTCCGCGAGTCCAGGGACCCGCACCCCGCGCCGGTCGACGTCGCCGGCCTGGTCACGTTCTCCGCGGCGCTGTTCGCGCTGGTCTTCGCGCTGGTGCGCGGCAACGGCGAGGGCTGGGGCAGCGCGCTGATCGTGGGCCTGCTGGTCGGCGCGGTCGTCCTGCTGGTGGCCTTCGTGGTCATCGAGCAGCGCCTGGAGCATCCGATGCTCGACCTGACGCTCTTCCGCAAGCCGACGTTCGTCGGCGTGTCGATCGCGGCGTTCACGCTGTCGGCGTCGATGTTCGCCATGTTCCTGTACTTGACGTTGTTCATGCAGAACATCCTCGGGTACGGCCCGTTGGACGCCGGCCTGCGGTTCCTGCCGACGACCGTCCTGTCGTTCTTCGCCGCCGCGCTGTCGGGCAACCTCACCGAGCGCGTGCCGGTGCGCTACCTGCTGGCGGTCGGCCTGGGCTGCGTCGGGATCGGGCTGATCCTCATGTCGGGGCTGGACAAGAACTCGGGCTGGACCGCGCTGCTGCCCGGCTTCCTGCTCGGCGGCCTCGGCGTCGGCCTGACGAACCCGGCGATCGCCTCGACCGCCGTCGGCGTCGTCGAGCCGCGCCGCGCGGGGATGGCCTCGGGCGTGAACTCCACGTTCCGCCAGGTCGGCATCGCGACCGGCATCGCGGGCCTCGGCGCGATCTTCCAGGGGACGATCACGCACCGGATCATCGACGCGCTGCACGCCCAGCCGACGCCGTCGCTGCCGCCGTCGGAGCTGCTGGCCCAGGGCAACGCGCGCGCGGTCCCGGCGCCGTTCCACGACGCGTTCCTCACCGGCTGGACCGGCGCGCTGAACGAGATCCTCGTCATCGCCGCGGTCGTCGCGCTGGCCGGTGCGGTCGGCTCGCTGGTGCTCGTGCGCAGCAAGGACCTCGTCGCCCACGGCCGGCCGCAGCAGGCCGCCGGGTGATGATGGGGCGATGCACGAGCCGCTCGTCGAGCACCGCCTGACGCTCGACGGCGTCACCACGCGCGCGCTGGAGCTGGAGGGCGACGGCCCGCCGCTGGTGCTGCTGCACGGCTTCGCGGACTCGGCCGACACGTGGCGCCGCGCGCTGGACCTGCTGGGGCGCCGCGGCCGCCGCGCGCTGGCCGTCGACCTGCCGGGCTACGGGCGCGCCGACGCGCTGAAGGACGGCGTGCCGGTGCTCGAGCAGTACCGGACGTTCGCGTCGGCCGCGGTGCGCCACGCCTCCGAGGAGGCCGGGGGCGCGCCGGTCGTCCTGGCCGGCAACTCGCTGGGCGGCGCGGTCGCGCTGCGCGCCGGCGAGGACGACGGGCTGCCGCTGGCCGGGATCGTCCCGGTCGCGCCCGCGGGGCTCGACATGCCGGGCTGGTTCCGGGTCATCGAGCGCGACCCGTTCGTCCGCGCGCTGCTCGCCGCCCCGGTGCCGCTGCCCGAGGCGCTCGTGCGGACGGTCGTCGGCGAGGTCTACCGCGCGCTCGCCTTCGCGGCGCCGCGCGCGGCGGCCGCCGAGGTCGTGTCGTCGTTCACCCAGCACCTGCGCGAGCGCGACGCGGTCGCCACCGTGCTGGCCAACGGCCGCCGCCTGCTGCCGGAGCTGACCCTGGAGGGCTTCGCGCTGGCCGACATCGCCGTCCCGGTGCTGCTGATCTGGGGCGACCGTGACCGCATGGTGCGCCACGAGGGGTCGCGCCACGTGCTCGACGCGCTGCCCGACACGACCTACGTGCTGCTCGACGGCGTCGGGCACTGCCCGCAGGTCGAGGCGCCCGAGCGGTTCGTCACGGAGCTTGAGAGGTTCACGATGCGCCACAATTCGTAGATGGTCGATGCGAACCTCCCGCGGCCGCGCTCGCACGCCGTGCGGTCCTGATGGCTCCCTCGCTGATCCCCACCCCCGACGGCGTCATGCACGCCGCCGCCAACGCGTTCGACCTGCTCGTCAAGGGCGGCGTCGCCGACCTGCGGCGCACGCCCGCGCGCGTGATCGACGAGGCGCCGCAGGGCACGCTGCTGCAGTACCTGGCGGGCGAGGAGCGCACGCGCCACCTGCCGGTGCTGCTGGTGCCGCCGCTGGCCGCGCCGACCAGCTGCTTCGACCTGCGCCGCGGCTGCTCGATGGCCGAGCACCTGCTGGGCCTCGGGCACCCGACCTACCTGGTGGAGTACGGGACGATCGGGTTCTCCGACCGCGAGCTGGGGCTGGAGCACTGGGTCCAGGACGTGCTGCCGCGCGCGATCGAGCGGACGTCGGCCGACGCGGGCGGCAAGCCCGTCCAGATCGTCGGCTGGTGCCTGGGCGGCATCATGTCGCTGTTGGCGCTCGCCGCCCGGCCGGATCTGCCGGTCAACTCGATCGCGGTCGTCGCCAGCCCGTTCGACTTCGCCGAGTTGAGGATCTTCGCGCCGATCCGGCAGATGGCCAACGTCACCAACGGCCTCTTCGCGACGCTGGCCTACCGCGCGATGGGCGGCGCGCCGGCGCCGCTGGTCAAGCGCGCGTTCCAGCTGTCCTCGCTGGACAAGTACCTCACCAAGCCGCTGGCCGTGGGCCTCAACCTCCACGACCGCGACTTCCTCGCCCAGATCGAGGCCGTCGATCACTTCACCAACAACATGACCGCCTACCCGGGGCGGACCATGGGCCAGCTCTACCACCGGTTCTTCCGCGTCAACGACCTCGCCGACGGGCGCCTGGAGCTGGGCGACCACGACATCGACCTCGCCGACGTGCGCGTCCCCGTGCTCGCGGTGGCCGGCAAGGACGACGTGCTGGCGCCCCAGAAGGCCGTCCACCACGTCGGCTCGCTGCTGACCGGCGCGCCCGAGGTCCAGCTGAAGTCCGGGCCCGGCGGCCACCTCGGCGTGCTGACCGGCCGCGCGGCCGTGGGGTCCACGTGGCGCTGGATCGACGAGTTCTTCGCCCGGCACGAGGCGGGCGACGCTCGCCCTGGCGCGTCTCGGCGTCGCCGGGCGACAGCCGCGTAGTTCGCCGCACAACCTCTTGCGGGTTCGCGCGCGAACGATCGCTAGCCTGGGCCGCCATGTCTCGCGCCCGTGCCCTCCCCGTGCTGCTCGTCGCCGCCCTCGCGGCGGCGGTTCCGGCGACCGCCCCCGCCGCCGCCAAGACCAAGGCCGATCCCACCAACGTCCCCGCGGGCGTCACCGCCGGCGGCGTCGACCTGTCCGGCCTGACGCTCGCCGACGCGCAGGCCAAGCTCGACGCGACGATCGGCCCGAAGGTCAGCGCGGACCTCGTCCTGGGCGCCTCGGGCAAGCCGTGGACGCTGAAGGCGGCCGACGCCAAGCTCGTCTTCGACTCGCTGACGACCGCCAAGCGCGCGATCCGCGCCAAGGCGCCGGGCGACGTCGGGCTGAAGCTGTCGCACTCGCACGCGGCCGTGAAGGCCTGGGTGGCGGGCGTGGCCGGCAAGGTCGCCAAGCCGGCCAAGGACGCGCGCGTGAAGATCGCGCTGACCCACATCTACCGGACGCGCGCCACGCACGGCCGCGCGCTGGACACGGCGAAGGTCGAGCGCGACGTCAACGCCGCGCTGGACGACGGCGTCAACGCGCCGCGCACGCTGCACGCCAAGCTGAAGAAGACGTCGCCGGCGGTCAACGCCAACGACCTGGCCAAGAAGTACAACACGATCATCACGGTCGACAAGGCCCACTTCAAGCTGCGCCTCTTCAAGAACCTCAAGTTCAAGAAGTCCTACATGGTGGCTGTCGGCCAGCCCGCCTACCCGACGCCGTCCGGCCTCTTCGCCATCCAGAACAAGCAGGTCGACCCGGTGTGGTCGGTCCCCAACTCGCCGTGGGCCGGCGAGCTGCAGGGCACGACGGTCGAGGGCGGCAGCGCCGCCAACCCGCTGAAGTCGCGCTGGATGGGCATCGTCAACGGCGTCGGCATCCACGGCACCGGCGAGGACTACTCGATCGGGTCGGCGGCCTCGCACGGCTGCATCCGCATGCACGTCCCGGACGTCAAGGACCTCTTCAGCCGCACGCCGGTCGGCACGCCGGTGCTGATCAAGTAGCGCGTCCTACGCCTTGCTCGGCTCGGCGCTGGCCTGCCGGTGCCGGGCCACGGCGTCCTTGGCCGCGCGGAGCGCGCCGAGCGGCGACCACGTCTCGAGCTCGGCGCCGAGCGCGATCAGCCCGACGATCAGGCCCGCGAGCATCGTGAGCGCGCCGACGCCGAAGGTGAACGTCGTGATCGCGGCGATGTCGACGGCGTGGCCGGTCGTCTCGACGAACCCGTAGGACAGCATCGCCAGGCGCAGGCCGGCGCTGGCCGGCGCCAGCGGCAGGATCCGGCCGCCGCCCTGGGCGGCCATCACCAGGACGACCGTCGACGGCGTGACCGGCAGGTGGAAGGCCTCCATGAACGCGGCCATCGAGCCGAGGCGGATCAGGCGGCCGAGCGCCTGCCAGCTCGCCACGCCGGTGACGAAGTGCCGCGGCTGGCCGAGGATCGCCACGCCCTGGCGCAGGCGCGAGGTGAGGTCGGAGATCCGGCGGCGCAGCGCGCGGTACAGCGCCCAGGCGCCGAGCGTCCCGACCGCGACCGCGCAGATCGAGATCACCGGATGCTCGATGACCAGCGTCACGTCGACGTGCGGCAGCTCGCCCGAGGACGTCGGGACCGGCAGGAACCCGCGGGCGAGCGCCCAGATCACCAGCGCGGTGCCGAAGAGCGTCTCGAAGATCGTCTCGGGGAGGAACGTCGCCGCCAGCGTCGGGTAGCGCGCGCCCGGGATGCGCCGGTGGACGAGCCACAGCTTGACGATGTCGCCGCCGCGCGCCGGGATCACGCCGTTGAGCCCCGCGCCCGCCAGGTAGGCCGCGGAGGTGTTGCGCGGCCGCAGCTCCTTGGCGTCCGGATAGGCGGCGCGCAGGATCGTGTGCCAGCCGCGCGGGCGCACGGCCTGCGCGAGCACGTACAGGACGCAGCCGAGGCCCGCCAGCCACGGGTTCACGCTCGTGGCACGGTCGAGCAGGAGCTCCAGCGCGTGGTCGGCGGTGCGGAAGACGTCGCTCAGCATGAGATGGCCCTGTTCGCGTTAACGACACACGAGGGGGCCAAGTGGAGCGCGAAGGTCCGGTGCCGGCGCGTCAGGACCCCTGCCGCGGCGGCGCATCGTCGGGCCAGCGTCCGTGACGGGCGAGGTAGGCGCGCGCCTCGTCCTCCCGCGCGCGACTGCGATCGCCGCTGACGCCCATGCGGTGAAGCCAGTTCAGCAGAGCGACGGAGAGGCCCGCGCCCCAGAGGGCGGCGCAGCCCTCCAGCGAGGTCTCGTCACCCCCGCGAACGACGACGAGCACGATCCCCGCGACGAGGATCGCGGCCGGCATCCAGAAACGCACGACCTTCATCACCATCAGGATTCTCCTACGGTACTACCCGCGGAACGGCGTGAGGTCAGCACCAGCCCGGCCAGGATCGCCGCGACGCCGGCCAGCTGGAGCGCGGACGGCGCCTCGGTGAAGACGATCACGCCGAGGAGCACCGACCCGACGGGCTGCACGGTGAGGATCACCGAGGTCAGCGCGGCGGGCAGGCGCGGCAGCGACGCGGAGATCAGCAGCCAGCCGACGACCTGCGAGGTCAGCGCGAGCGTGAGCAGCCAGCCGTGAGCGGGCCAGCTCGGGACGAGGTCGAGGTCGCCCCAGGCCGCGCCGATGAGCAGCGCGCCCACGGCGGCGACCCACGTGGCGTCGAAGAGCGGTCCGGCCGGGCGGCGCAGGTCCTGCCCGCCCTGGCGGAGGACGAGGATGAACCCGGCGTAGCTGAGGCCGGTCACGACGCCGAAGACCACGCCGGCGGCGGGGCGGTCGCCGTAGGCGCCGGACTCCAGCGCGCCCGAGATGAGCACGATGCCGCCGAGCATCAGCGGCAACGTGACGAGGACGCGCCGCGACGGGTGCTCGCGCAGCACCGCCCAGGCGATCAGCGGGACGAACGCGACCTGGAGGTTGCCCAGGACGGTCGCCAGCCCGGCGCCGACATCCTCGATCGCGTGGTGCCAGGCGACGAGGTCGACGGCGAAGAACGCGCCGGCCAGCGCGGCCAGGCGGCGGTCGCGGGCGGGGCGGGGGCCGAAGCGGCGGTCCTCGGCGCGGGCGAGCAGGTAGAGGACCGGGACCGCGTAGGCGCAGCGGAAGACCGCGGCGGTCGAGGGCGAGACCTCGGCCAGCCGGACGAGCACGGCCGAGAACGCGATCGTCAGCGCGCCGAGCAGCGCGGTCAGGCGCGGACGCGCGAGCAGGCGGTCGATCGGCGTGGGGTCGGCGGTCGCGGTCGTCGCCGTGGCGGGGGTCCAGGCCACGGCGACGCACGCTACGGGGTCACGGGCCCGAGGGGGCGTTCTGGTCGGAGCCGACGACGACGATCACCCTCGCGCCCGGGCCCGCCAGCGAGGTCAGCGCGCGCGGCGCGTGGCGCAGCGAGAACTCGCCGCCCGCGTCGCCGAGCCGCAGCGAGGAGGCGACCTCGGTCGCCGCCGGGATGTCGTCCGGCGTGCGGAAGTAGACCACCGTCCGGCGCTGGTCCTGGGCCGCGGCGTTGGTGACGTTGCCGATCTTGAAGCGGTCGGTCTGCAGCCGGTTGGCGACGCCGCGGCCCAGGCCCGGGACCGTCGTGCCGTTGAGGACCGCGATCTCGGAGGCGCCGCGGTCGGCCGGCGCGGTGGTGCTCGTGAGCGTCGTCCGCGTGAAGTGGTCGCCGGTGGTGGCCGCGGTCCGGCCGACCGGCGTGCCGTGGCCGCCGCGCGGGTCACCGCCGCCGCCGACCGCGGCGGCGATCCCGGCGCCGCCGGCGAGCAAGGCCACCAGGATGCTCGCGACCGCCGCCGTGCGCCGGACCCGCGCGCGACGCAGGCGGGCCGTGCGCTGGGGCGTGGCCGCCACCAGCTGGCGCTCGAGGTCGTCGAAGAAGTCCTTCATCGCTCGCTCCTCTCGGTCGTCGTCGCGGCCAGCCGCGCGCGCAGCGCGGACAGCCCGCGCGACACGCGCTTGCGCGCCACGACCTCCGACCGTCCGATCGCGCCCGCGACCTCGTGGTACTCGTGGTCGAGCAGGACCCGCAAGGCAATGGCCTCGCGTTGCTCGGGCGGCAGCTTGCCGAAGCCCTCGCGCAGCTCGACGCGGACGAGCTCCGCGTTGGCCGCCGCCTCCACGCGCTCCAGCCCGGCGTCGTCGAGGACGATCCGCTCCAGCCCCATCCGCCGCCGCGCGCGCTGCTCGACCGCGCCCTTGCGCATCGCGGTGATCAGCCGATGGCGCGCGATCCCGAACAGCCACGCGACCGGCTCTCCGCGCCGCGGATCGAAGCGCTCCAACGCCTCCAGCGCCGCCGCGAACGTCTCGGCGGTCAGGTCCGCCGCCTCCTGCGCATCGCGGATCCGGCCGAGGTGGAACGCCGCCACCCGCCGCGCGTGCCGCCGGTAGAAGACCCCGAACGCCTCGCCGTCCCCGGCGAGCGCGGCGGCCAGCAGCTCGGTGTCGGAGCGTCGGTCCATGATCGTCCTTCGCGCATCCTCCCGATCCTGTGACCGAAGCGCCGGCCGCCGCGTTCAGCCTTCGATCACGCGTCGCGCGCGAGCACCGGGCTCTCGGCGACGCTGCCGAGCGTGAGCGTCCACTCGGACATCGAGGTCGAGCCCGTGCCCAGGACGCAGCCGCCCGCGCCGTTGGACATGACCAGGGAGCCCGACGAGCTGAAGCGATCCTGCCAGGGGTCGACCCGGACGGGTTGATGTACGTGGCCGAGGTGCTGCCGGCGAGGTGGCAGCGCGTGGTGGTCGGGGCGGCCACGAGGGCCTGGTCGCAAGTCAGGTCGACCGCGCCCGCGGAGACCCCGGTCGCGAACGCGGTGGCAGTCATGGTGTACGAGCAATGCCAGAACGAGCTCACGCCGACGAGGCTGCATGGGCTGAACGAGAGAGTGCCGGTGACGACCGCGCCCGTGGACTCCATCGCGGCGCTGCCATCGGCAGTGGCGCCCGAGCAGGTGACCGTGTCGCTGCCGAGCGACAGCGAGACCGGGCCGCCCGTGGCGTGGAAGAAGTGCCGCCTGAGTTCGTCCACGTGACCGCTCCGGCGGTCGAGGACGTGATTGCGAACAACAATGCCAGCGCCGTGATGATCACGACGATGCGCGAGAGCTTGCTCATGGGTCGGGACTCGTTGAGGGTGTGATGCCGGGACCCCACGCGGGCCCTGGAGGAAGGCGAACGCGCCCCGTCCGGGGACGGGGCGCGTTGAGTGGATCGGCCTCAGCTGTGAGTGAGGAAGGGGCTGGTGGCCACGGAGCCGATCGTGATGGTGTTCTCGTTGAGGCCGACCGGGGCCGAGCCGCCGGACGGAACGCCGAACGCCGAGCAGGACGTGCCCGAGGCGCTCGTGGCGACCAGCGTGGTCGACGCAGTGAAAGTGAACCGGCCCGGCACGGTTGCGGTCGGGTTGTAGTAGTGGGCGGGCGTGGTGCCCGCGATGTGGCAAATCGGGGTGCCGGTGGTCGCGAGTCGATACACGCAAGTCAGATCGACCGCGCCACTGGAAATGGCGGGAGCGCCGTCGGTCCAGGTTGCGCCAGTCCACTGGAAGTTGCAGCCCATCTCCGCCGCGTTGCCGATGAGCGAGCACGGCGTGTAAGTGATCGTCCCCGAGATGGAGTAGACGGCGCCGGTGAACGTGCCGACGGGGGCGTCGCCCACGGTAGTCGAGCCCGAGCAGCCGAGGAGGTTGCCTCCGAGCGACAGCGAGACCGAGCCGCCCGTGGCGTGGAAGGAAGTACCGCCGGAGTTGGTCCAGGTGACCGCGCCCGCGGTCGAGGACGTGATTGCGAACAACGATGCCAGCGCCGTGATGCACACGACGATGCGCGAGAACCTGCTCATGGGTCGTTCTCCTAGGACTCGTTTATGGATGCGATGTCGGGCCATGCGCGGTCACGCGCCAGTGCTGCCGACACGCGCACACTGAGTGTGGCTGATCGATCTGCGTCGCGGAACCCTTTGACGGGCGGATCTCGGAGCCGGCCCGGCAGGTTCTGCCGGCGGGAAGGGGTCGGGGTCGGTCTTGCCAGGTGGCGCCATGGTCTGGTACAACCAGTGCATGGAACTGGTTGGACCAGTCGCGGCCGGCACCCGCTCGGCGGCGATCCACCGCGAACTGCGCGCGGCCATCCTCGACGGCACCTACGAGCCCGGTGCCGCGCTGCCGTCCGAGCGGCAGCTCTCCGAGGAGCTGGGGGCGTCGCGGCATGCGGTGCGCGAGGCGCTGAAGCGGCTGCAGCAGGCGGGGCTGGTGTCGATCTCGCAGGGCGGGGCGACGAAGGTGCGCGACTGGCGACGGCACGGCGGGCTGGAGTTGATGCTGGCGCTCGGCGCCGAGGGCGTGATGCCGCCGGAGGCGCTCGGGCTGGTGCGGTCGCTGTTCGAGATGCGCGCGTCGGTCGGTGCCGACGCGGCGCGGCTGGCCGCGCGGCGGGCCGATGACGTCACCCGCGCCGAGCTGCGGGCGCGCGCCGCCGCGCTGGCGGCCACCGACGACCCCGCCGCGCGCACGGCGATCTACGACGTGCTGTGGGACCGGATCATCGACGGCTCGGGCAACCTCGCCTACCGCCTCGCGCTCAACACGATGGTCGCCGGCCAGCGCGTGCTCTCGTTCGACGCCCACACGGTCGGCGCGGAGATCGCCGACGCGCCCGCGGTCGCCGCGCTGGCGCAGGCGGTCGCCGACGCCGACGAGGAGGGCGCCCACGCCGCCGCCCGCGACCTGCTGATCCGCTCGATCCCGTCGGAGGCCTGAGCCATGGCCGAGGTCCTGTACTACGCGTTCCCGTACTTCGTCCTGCTGCTCGTCGTCGAGTTCCTGTCGTTCAAGCACCTCGAGTCCGACGGGATGGTCGGCTACGACCTGCGCGACTCGCGGACGTCGATCACGATGGGGATCGGGAACGTCATCATCAACGTCGGGTGGAAGCTCGTCGTGCTCGCCGCCTACGCGGCGCTGTACGAGCTGGCGCCGTGGCACCTGCCGACCGACGCCTGGTGGACGTGGGTGCTGCTGTTCTTCGCCGACGACTTCTCCTACTACTGGTTCCACCGCGTCTCGCACGAGAACCGGACGTTCTGGGCCTCGCACGTCGTCCACCACTCCAGCCAGCACTACAACCTGAGCACGGCCCTGCGCCAGACGTGGGTGCCGATGACCTACGCGCCGTTCTGGATGTGGATGCCGCTGGTCGGCTTCCCGCCGTGGATGATCCTGCTGGCCCAGGCGTGGTCGCTGATCTACCAGTTCGGGATCCACACCGAACGCGTCGTCCGCCTGCCGCGGTGGGTCGAGGCGTGGCTGAACACGCCCTCCCACCACCGCGTCCATCACGGCTCCAACGAGCAGTACCTGGACAAGAACTACGGCGGCATCCTGATCGTCTGGGACCGGCTGTTCGGGACCTACGAGCCCGAGCGCGAGCGCGTCCGCTACGGGCTGACGACGAACATCGACACCTACAACCCGGTGCGCGTCGCGTTCCACGAGTACATCGCGCTCTGGCACGACGTCCGCGCGGCGCCGACGTGGCGGGCCAAGGTCGGCCACGCGTGGCACGGGCCGGGGTGGTCGCCGGACGCGGCGGCGTCGGGGGCGCCGGGCTACGCGGACTCCAGCACGAGCCCGCCCCAGTCCTCGGTCGCCCCGAGCCGGGACAGCACGCCGGTCAGCTGACCGACCGACCGCGCCACGGCGAGGTCCGCGGGGCGCGGCGCGACCGTGGCGGCCAACGCGAGCGCGGCGGTCAGGTGCTCCAGCGCGCGCTCGCCGACGCCGGCCAGCGCGGGGGCGTCCAGGCGCGCCTCGCCGCCGAGCAGGCCGTCGAGGACCACGGCCGCCCACCCATAGGTCTTGATCGCGTCGGAGGCGGACGGCAGCAGCGCCAGCCGGTCGGCGACGATCGCCGCGAAGGCGTCCTGGTCCTCGGAGCGGAAGGCGACCAGCGCGTCCAGCGCCGCGGCCACGCGATCGCGGTCGGCGGGGCGCGCGACGCCCGCGCCGAGCAGCCCCACGCCGCCGCGGTCCAGCAGGACGACGTGGCCCGGACGCGGGTCGGTCAGCACGTACCCGGCGCGCGCCGCCGCGACGTGGGCGGCCACCAGCGTCCGCGCGACCGCCGCCGGATCCCCGGGCCGGGCGTCGGCCAGCGTCGGGCCGTCGAGCCACTCGCTCACCAGGACGCTCGCGGACGACAGCTCGAGGTCCGGTGTCGGCACGACCAGCTCGGGCACGCCACGCAGCGTCCGGCGCACCGACCGCTGCGTCGAGGCCTCGTGCTCGAGGTCCAGCTCGTCCAGCACGCTCTCGCGGATCTCGCGCAGGATCGTGCCCGCGTCCATCGCGCCGAACACCGCGCCCAGCGGCGCCGCGAGCACGTCGAGCAGGGCAAGGTCATGGCGAACGGCGCTCGCCAGCCCCGGCCGCAGCACCTTCACCGCGACCGCCGCGCCGTCGCCGCCGCGCTCGCCGCGGTGCACCTGCGCGCCCGGCGTCACGGCGACCGGCTCGCGCTCCAGCGCGTCGAGCACCTTGCCCGGCGGACGGCCCCAGGCGCCCTTCAGCGCCTTCTCCACGTCCTTGAACGCGATCGGCGTCGCGACCTCGGCCCGCGCCCGCTCCAGCCGCGCCGGCCACGCGCGCAAGGCGCCCGGCAGCGCGTCCTCCTCCACCAGCGCGGCGGTCCGTCCGAGCGCGAAGCGCCCGCTCGACGACCTCCGCACCAACGTGCCGCCCGCCTCCACGAGCGTGCGGAGGGCGGGCGGCAGGGTCACACGATCGGCGGCCATAGCGCCGCGGAGACTAGGCCACGACCAACACGTTGACCGGCGCCTCGCGCGTCACGAGGTCCGTCAGCGACGCCGGCTCGGCGGGACGGCCGACCACGATGACGCCCGCGCCGGTGTCGCCGGCCCGGTGAGCGATCAGCGAGGCGACGTCGGCGTGGCGGCCGGCGACCGAGAGGATCTCGCCGTCGGCGTCGACGCCCGCGCGGTGCAGCTGGTCCAGGCGGGCGGTCAGCGTCGCGCGGGCGGTGTCGTCGGACTCGCGCGCGATCGCCTCGTCGCCGACGACGTCGGTCTCCAGCACGTGCATGACGTGCACGGGGCGGCCGCGCAGCAGCGCGACGCGGGCGGCCTCGGCGGTCACGCGCTCGGCGGCCGGCGAGCCGTCGACGGCCAGCAGCAGCGGCGCGGGCTCGTCGACGCGGCGCGCGACCGGGCGCTCCATCGCCGGCGCCGCCGCCGGGGCGTGCGCGGCCGCGGCCTCGTCGGCGTCGACGTGCCGGACGAGCGAGCGGCCGGCCAGCAGCGGCACGACCGACGCGGCGACCACGACCGCCGCGACGTAGAACGGCAGCGCCTCGTTGCCGTGCTCCGACAGCTTGCCCGCCAGCCACGGCGCGATCGCGCCGCCGCCGAAGCGGACGAACGAGTAGGCGGCCGACGCGACCGGGCGGTCGATGTCCGGCGCGACGCGCATCAACGCCTCGGTCAGCACCGTGTTGACCAGGCCGATCAGCGCGCCGCCGACCAGGACCGCGGCGATCAGCAGGCCCTGGGAGCCGACGCCGACGCCCATGATCGCCAGCAGCACGGCGAAGGTCAGCAGGACGCCGGTCAGCAGCGGCACCGTGCCGGTCCGGGCGCGCAGCCGCGGCGCGACGACGACGCTGAACACCGCGAGCATCGCGCCCCAGCCGAAGAACACGTAGCCCAGCTCGTGGACGCCGAGCGCCAGCGGGAACGGCGCGAAGGCCAACAGCGTGAAGAACCCGAAGTTGTAGAACAGCGCGGTGAGGGCGATCGTCCGCAGGCCGCCGTGGCCGAGGGCCTTGAAGGGCTCGGACAGCGAGGTCTTGCGCTTGGGCTTGGGCGAGTCCTTCAACAACACGAAGATCGCGATGAACCCGACCGCCATCAGCGCGGCGGTCCCGAAGAACGGCGCGCGCCACGAGACCGCGCCCAGCTCGCCGCCCAGCAGCGGGCCGGAGGCCAGGCCGAGGCCCAGCGCGGCCTCGTAGAGGATGATCGCGGAGGCGACGCCGCCGGACGCGGCGCCGACGATCGCGCTCAGCGCGGTCGCGGTGAACAGCGAGTTGCCCAGGCCCCAGCCGCCGCGGAAGCCGACGAGCTGGGCGACGGTGTCCGACGTGCCGGCGAGGCTGGCGAAGACGACGACCAGCGCGAGGCCGCCCAGCAGCGTCCGCTTGGCGCCGATGCGGCTGGAGACCCAGCCGGTGACGAGCATCGCCACCGCCATGACGGCGAAGTAGGAGGTGAACAGCAGCTCGACCTGGCTGTGGCTGGCGTTCAGGTTCTCGGCGATCGACGGGAGGATCGGGTCGACCAGGCCGATGCCCATGAACGCCACGACCGACGCGAAGGCGACGGCGTAGACCGAGCGGGGCTGGTGGAAGATCGAGGTGGTGGACTTCTCGGTGGCGTGGGTCATGCGGCGTCCTGGGAGGAGGCGAGGGTGGACAGGGCGGGGAGCGCGGCGTGCAGCGCGGCGCGCTCGTCGTCGCTCAGCGCCGCGAGGCGCGCCTGCAGCGCGGCGGCGCGGGCGGCGTGGCGGCCGGCGAGCTTCGCGCGGCCGGCGTCGGTGAGGACGACGTTGGTGGCGCGGCGGTCGTCGGCGGCGCGCTCGCGCGAGACCAGGCCGCGCGTCTCGAGGCGCTGGACGGCGACGGTCATCGTCGGCTGGGCGACGTTCTGGATGGCGGCCAGCTCGGTGATCCGGCGCGGGCCGTCGCGCAACGTGTTCAGGACCGACGCGCCGGTGCGCGAGAGGTCGCCGGCGGTGTGGGCCAGCAGGTCGGCCCACAACACGACCAGCGCCGCTTCGAGCTGCTCGGCGAGCGCGTCGGTGTCGGGTGAGATGGGGCTGGTGGACATGCATAGCCCATCCTACATAGGTGGACTATGCAACTATCCGAATGCCGTTAGGACTCTGACGCCAGGGCGCCGACGGCCTCGGCGATGGGCGCGTTGCCGCTGTTGACGTCGAACGTCACGCTCGCGGTGCCCGGGGTGTCGAGCAGCTCCGCGATCACCGCGGCGACGTCGGCGCGCGGGATCTCGCCCCGGCCGGTCGACGTGTCGACGGCGCCGGTGGCGGCCGCGTCGGTGAGGCGGCCGGGGCGGACGATCGTGTAGGACAGGCCCGACTGGGTGAGCTTGAGGTCGGCTTGGCCCTTGGCGCGCAGGTAGGTGCCGAAGGCGCCGTCGTCCTCGGCCTCGGGGTCGGCGCCGGTCGAGGAGACGATGATGTAGCGGTTGATCCCGTTGCGGCGGGCCACCTCCATCAACTTGACCGCGCCCGCGTAGTCGAGCGTCCACTTGCGCTGCGGGCCGCTGCCCGGGCCGGCGCCCGCGGCGAAGACGATCGCGTCCGCGTCGCCGATGGTCCGCGCCAGCGCGTCGACGTCCTGCTCCTCGAGGTCGGCCACGACCGGCGTGGCGCCGGCGGCCTCGAGGTCCGGCGCGTGATCGGGGTTGCGGATCAGGCCGCGCACGGCGTGCCCCTCGTCCGCGAGCAGGCGCTCCAGCAGCAGCGCGATCTGACCATGGCCACCGGCGATGACGACGTCCATGGCCCCGACGGTAGCGCCGGGGCCACGCCGGTGGCGACCCCGCGCGGGACGACCTAGGCTTGGCGGGTGTCCGCGCCCGCGTCCACTCAGCCCGTCGCCCGCCATCTGCTGCGCGCCCGCGACCACGCGGACCTCGCCTACGCCGATCCGCGGACCGACGTCGCCGCGATGGCGCGGCGCGCGCACGCGTCGACCGCCCACTTCAGCCGCTCGTTCAAGGCGGTCTTCGGCGAGACGCCGCATCAGTACCTGCAGACGCGCCGGATCGAGCGGGCCCAGGAGCTGCTTCGGTTGACGGATCTCACCGTCGGGGAGATCTGCGCGGCGGTCGGCTACACGTCGCTGGGCTCGTTCAGCGCGACGTTCAAGCGGACGGTCGGCGTGTCGCCGACGGCCTACCGCGAGCGTGAGAAGGAGGCGGCGCTGCTGGCGCGCATCCCCGGCTGCTTCCGGCGCGAGTGGATGCGTCCGCGCGCGGTGCCGGACCGCAGGATTCGAGAAGCGCCGGGGTCGCCCGAGGCGTAGCTTCGGGCCCATGAGCAACCACCTTCGAGTCGGAATCCTCTGCGCGCAGGTCGGCGACCAGGACGAGGCGCTGGCCTGGTACACCGAGAAGCTCGGGTTCGAGGTCCGCAGCGACGTCGCCTACGGCGAGTGGCGCTGGGTGACCGTCGGCGCGCCGGGCCAGGACTTCGAGATCTCGCTGATCGACCCGGACATGCGGCCCGAGCTGGCGCCCGACGTCCGGGCGCTGATGGCCCTGGGCGGCCTGAACGGCACGATCATCCAGACCGACGACTGCCGTGCCGCCTACCGCGAGCTGAAGGCGCGCGGCGTCGAGTTCATCAGCGAGCCCGAGGACGTCTTCTACGGCGTGGACTGCGGCTTCCGCGATCCGTTCGGCAACGGCTTCAGGCTGACGCAGGTGGCTCCGGTGCCGGCGGCGCCGACCCCGGAGACGATGCCGAGCGCGTAGCCGCGAACGCCTCGTGCTGGGCGCACGCGCGGTCCCAGAGCCGCGCGACGCGCCCGGCGTCGAGGCGGACGCCGAAGGTGTCGCGCAGCGTCGCCGCCAGCGTGTCCGCGTCGGCGAGGACGCGCCGGTCGTCGACCCGCGGCCCCTTCTCGCTCAGCGTGCGGGCGCGCAGCGTGACGACGCGGTCGTCCAGCGGCTTCTGCACGACGAGCGTCTGCACGAAGTGCGAGTCGCCGCTCGTCGCCAACCGCTCGTGATGCGGCGCGAACGCGGCCAGGTCCACCACGTCATCCCCGAACCGGAAGCCGGGCGTCGATCCCCACATGTGCTGCTGGATCCACCACCCATCCGAGCCGTCGCGCTCGACCGCCCACGAGAGCGGTCCGCGCGGGTACGTCCCCGCGGCCAGCGGCAGCGGCGCCAGGAACCCCTCTCCCCATCCGGCATCGCAGACGAACGCCTCGCCGTCGGCGCGCACGACCAACACCAGGTGGTTGGTCGGAGCGCCGCCGGCGAGCGCCTCGCGCTCGTCGACGATGCCCTCCCGCCGCTCGACGGCGAAGCCCAAGCCCTCCAGCAACGTGGCCAACACGGTGTTGATCTCGAAGCAGTAGCCCGCGCGGCCGGTGGCCAGGACGCGCTCGACCAGCCACGGCGGATCCAGCGGCGCATGCTCGCCCAGCTGGGCGGTCAGCCCGTCGTAGGGGACCGTCCGCAGGAACCGCTCGTGGACGGCGAACAGCCCGTCGCGGTCGGCTCGCGGCGTCTCCTCGAACCCCAGGTGCGCGAGCAACGCGTCGATCATCGAAGGCGAGAGCTTGCCAGAAGCCCCCGCCGTTCGGCCCACGCGGCCGCGGGCGCGCCGGGCAGGACGTGCCGACCGGCACGCTCCGCCGCGGATGCCGTCGCACCGCGTGCGGATCGCCGTTAGCGTCGCGGGCCGACGACGGGCGGGCGTCCCCTCACGCCCGCCCGCGCCGTGCTCGTGCGACGACCTACTTGGTGTGGATCGTCACCGTCGCGCCCGTGTTGGGCACGTAGAGGCCGTTGGTGACGCCGGCGTAGACGCGGTACTTGCCGCCGCTGCGGATCGTCACCTTCTTGGAGTAGGACGACGACTTGCTGCTGCTGTGCCGGGCGGCGGTGCCCGAGATCGTCACCCAGTGCTTCTTGGAGTTCAGCTTCTGGATGGCGATCGGGGTGCCGTCGGCGGCCGGCGTGATCGTGCCCTTGAACGTGAGCGCGTGGCCGCGGCGCACGGTGTGCGTGCCGAGCTGGGTCGAGACGCGGACCGAGACGCTGACGACGACGATCGGGCTGACGACCGAGGGCTTCTCGGGCAGCGCCACGCGGAACTGGGTGTTGAACGGCACGGTCTTGAGCCCGAAGCTGAAGTTGCCGTTGGGGTCGGTGATCAGCTTGTTGCCGTCGTTCTTGAAGCCCTGGGTGTAGGGGAACGGGTTGGACTGCAACACGACCTCGCGACCGCCGTTGCCGGTGCCGGTCAGCTGGCCGGAGAGCGTGGTCGTCCCGCCGGGCAGCAGCGGGTTGGGCGTCGCGGCGAACGTCACGCCCAAGGGCTGGGCCTTGGTCTTGAACGTCCGGTCAGCGCCCTTGGTCAGCCCGTGGGAGTTGCGGGCGATCAGCCGGTAGTGGTAGGTCGTCGCGGGCGCCAGGCCGTTGACGTTGGCGGTGATGGCCTTCTTGCCGTCGCCGCCGATCGTCTGCTCGGGCGTCACGGCGCCGTAGGCGCTGTCGGGTCCGTACTGGAACTGGAACGTGGTGGCGCCCCCGTTGGGGTCGACGGTCCCGGTCAGCCGCACGGACAGCGGGGCAAGGTCGGCGACGCCGCCGGTCTTCACCCCCGGTGCGCTCGCGGCCTGTGCGGCCGCGGGCAGCAGGAGCGCGGCCGCCACGGCCGCCGCCCCTGCGCGGATCTTCTCAAGGTGCACTGGTCCCTCCCGATGGGATTCTGGATCTATCTATGGGTGACAACACGGCGCGGTCCCGTCTGTCGCGGTGGCGTCGATACCCAGATCCGGCTAGTTACTCGCGCGAGACCGCGTTCCTGCACCGCGCGCCGCCGGCAGGACGGCGTGCAGGATCGGGCGCACGGTCGCCAGCAGCGAGGGCAGGCGGGCGGTGCGGCCCTCGGCGACCGCGTGCAGGACCAGCTCGTGGACGGCGCCGAGCGCGGCGATCGCGCCGGCGCGGGACAGCGTGCCGCCGTCCTCGCGCACGATCCGCTGCAGCAGCGCGACGTAGCGCAGGTCGACCGCCAGATGGCGGCGCAGCGCCTCCGCGCCGGCGGCCTGGATCTCGACGTGGAAGACGCGCGTCATCTCCGGCTGGGCGGCCAGGGCCTTCAGGTAGGTGGAGATGACGGCCTCGACGCGCGCGGTCGCGCCCTCGCCGCGTGCCGCCGCCGCGTCGGCCGCGCGCCGGGCCGCGTCGAGCACCCGGCCGGCGGCGCTCTCGTAGGCGGCCAGCAGGCAGTCCTCCTTGCCCGCGTAGTGGTCGTAGAACGTGCGCTTGGAGATCCGGGCGGCGCGCGCGAGGTCGTCGATCGTCACCGCGGCGTAGCCCTTCTCGGCGGTCAGCGCGGCCATCGCGTTCTCGACGCGGCAGCGGATCTCGGTGGCGGGCACGGGCGCGGGCATGGGTCTGCGTGACCGGACGCTAGCACCGGGCCGGGCGCGTTGGTACTGTCTGGTACCAATGTCTGCCACCAACCGTCAGATCCGCCTCGCGGCACGGCCGCAGGGGGAGATCAAGCCGACCGACTGGGAGCACGTCGACGCGCCGGCGGGTGCGCCCGGCGAGGGCGAGGTCGCCGGGGTCACGAGGTTCATCTCGCTGGACCCGGCGATGCGGGGGTGGCTCAACGACGTCCGCTCCTACGTGCCGCCGGTCGCCATCGGCGAGGTGATGCGCGCCGGGTCGGTGATCGAGGTGACGGAGTCCAACCACCCCGACTACGCGGTCGGCGACCACGTCGTGGGGATGTTCGGCGTGCAGTCGCACGTGGTCACCGACGGCAAGGGCGCGCTGAAGGTCGACGCGAGCGCCGCGCCCCTGGCGACCTACCTCGGCGCGCTGGGCATGCCGGGGATGACCGCGTACTTCGGGCTGCTGGACGTCGGCGCGCTGGGCGAGGGCGAGACGGTCCTGGTCAGCGGCGCGGCGGGCGCGGTCGGGTCGATGGTCGGTCAGATCGCCAAGGTCAAGGGCGCACGCGTGATCGGCATCGCCGGCGGGCCGGAGAAGTGCGCGCTGCTCACGGACGAGCTGGGCTTCGACGCCGCGCTGGACTACCGCGCCGACGACTTCGCCGCCCAGCTGCGCGCCGCGACGCCGGACCGCGTCGACGTGTACTTCGACAACGTCGGCGGCGAGATCCTGGACCTGGCGCTGACCCGGCTGAACATGCGGGCCCGCGTCGTGATCTGCGGCGCGATCAGCCAGTACAACAACGAGACCGCGGTGCGCGGCCCGGCCAACTACCTGTCGCTGCTGGTCAGCCGCGCGCGCATGGAGGGCTTCATCGTCTTCGACTACGCCAGGCGCTACCGCGAGGCGGCCGCCGAGATCGCGGGCTGGATCGCCGAGGGTCGCATGGTGACCAAGGAGACCGTCGTGCGCGGCGGGATCGACGACTTCCCCGAGACGCTGCAGATGCTGTTCCGCGGCGACAACGTCGGCAAGCTCGTGCTCGAGGTCGCCTGATGGAGCTGGCCGACAAGGTCGCGCTGGTGACCGGCGGCGCGTCCGGCCTCGGGCGCGCGACCGCGCTGGCGCTCGCCGAGGCCGGGTGCGAGGTCGTCGTCGCCGACCTCGACGAGGCGGGCGCCCGCGAGGTCGCCGAGCGGGTCGGCGGCCACTTCTGGGCCGGCGACGTGTCGGGCTTCGAGGCCAACCGGGAGCTGGTCGAGCTCGTGGTGGCGCGCTGCGGCGGGTTGGACATCGCCTACCTGAACGCCGGCGTGGCGAGCGGGTTCAGCCTCGGCGAGGACTTCGACCTCGAGCGCTACCGCCGGGCGATGGGCGTCAACCTCGACGGCGTGGTCTTCGGGACCCACCACGCGCTGCCGGCGCTGAAGGCGCGGGGCGGCGGCGCGATCGTGGCGACCGCCTCGCTGGCGGGCCTGACCGCCGTGCCGTTCGACCCGGTCTACGCGGCCAACAAGGCCGGCGTCGTCGGGCTGGCGCGCGCGATGGGCCCGGCGCTGGCCGGCGACGGGATCACCTTCAACGCGATCTGCCCCGGCTTCGCGGAGTCGCGGATCGTCGACCCGATCCGCGAGATCCTCGACGCCCAGGGCGTCCAGCTGATCCCGGCCGAGACCGTCGCGCGGACCGTCCTGCGCATCATCGCCGGCGGCGCGACCGGCGAGGCCTGGTTCGTCCAGCCCGGCCGCGAGCCCGCGCCGTTCAAGTTCCGCAACGTGCCCGGACCGGGGACGGGCGAGGCGGCGCGGCCGGACGCGATCTAGGCACAGCGGGAGGCCTGCCCGCACGGAAGATCCGGGCAGGCCTCCCTTGGTGCTGCGCTAGGACCATCTCGCGACGACGAGACGGAATCGTCAGAGTATTCGACCGCTGTTCGCTGGACCAGCATTCGAGCTTGACGCTTGGCTCAGGCCGGGTGGCGTCGTGCGGCCCGCGCCCTCAAACGGCTCATGCCCTGCGGAGGCAGGGCATGTCAGGTCTGCTGTTTGCCGTGGTCCGGTTGATGCCGAAGCCGCGGCTTTGGAGGTTGTCCGGCTTGCCTGCCCTTGCGGCGCCGCTTCCCCGAACGGAGCGATGAATCCCCTGCCCGATGGCAATTCCGTCCTGATGTCTCGACGGACCGGTTCTGGGATTTGAGGAGCTTGCGGAGGGGGCCGCAAGCTCCTGGTGCTCCAGCGGACACCGCCGCAAGGGCGGCAAGACCTATGGACTTACGCCACCGGCTCAGGCTCCGGGGCGGTCTCCGGCGGGGCGATCAGGTCCTGGACCGGGACCTTCAGCGCGGCCGCCACCTGCATGACCGTCCTCAGGCGAGGCTCGCGCAGACCTCGTTCCAACCGGCTGACCTCCGTGGGGTGCAGGCCGGCGAAATGCGCGAGCATCTCCTGGGACCAACACCGCTCCTTGCGCAACCGACGCAAGTTGGCGGCGAGCTGCATCTTCGCTTCCATTCGGATCTCCTGTCTTCCGCTTGGCCCCGAACCTATGCGTGTGTCCGAGTCGCTGGGACCAGTTTGCCTGATCTTGAGCGGTCAGATGGTGAAACATGTGCAAAGGTTTCAGCGCACCGGACGATGGAGCGGCCTGGGAAGTGACATTCGGGGTGGTGAATGTCGCGCGATGAGGCAGGAAATGCGGGCCACCGACGCGCCTACCCCGCTCGAAGCGCGTCACGCGTCTTCCCCTTGCCACTTGGCCCATGAGTCCCTTGACGAGGCTCGCGTCGACCCGGTGAGGGCGCGCCGCGACGGTGAGCGCGCGTGCCGGCGGCGGCAGGAGCGTCAGGCGTGGACGCGCGGCTCGTCGGGGCGCGCGTGGTTGCGGCGGCGGCGCACGGGCACGAGCGGCACGCGCGCCTCGCGACGGCGCGGAGCCGCGGCCAGGATGCCCAGCGCCACCGCGACCACGCACCCGAACGCGCCGACGGCCAGCGCCGCGCGTGCGCCGGCGGCCTGGCCGACCGCGCCGACCAGCGGGCCGCCGATCGGGGTGGAGCCCATGAACGCGACGATGTACAGCGCCACCACCCGGCCGCGCATCTCGGGGGCGGCGCGCATCTGGATCGTCGCGTTGGTGCTCGAGGAGAAGACGACCGACGCCGCGCCGGCGAGCGCCAGGAAGATCGCCGCGACGGCAGGGGTCGGGCTGGCCGCGGCGAGCGCGAGCCCGGCGCCGAAGACGACCGCCGCCACCGTGATCGTCCGCACGCGTGGGGAGACGCGGCCGGCCACGGTGAGGCCCGCGACGACCGAGCCGGCGCCCATCGCGGCGTAGAGCAGGCCGAAGCCGGTGGCGCCGAGGCCGAAGGTCTCGTGGGCCAGCAGCGGGATCGTGACCTGGAACTCGTAGGCCAGCGTGCCGACGAGCGCCATCATCAACAGCGGGATCAGCAGGTCCTCCTGGTGCCGGACGTAGCGCAGGCCCTCGCGCACGGCGCGCGGTTGGCGGCGGGGCGGGACCTTCGGGCGGTGGAGCTTGGCCGTGTCCATCGCGAGCAGCCCGGCGAGTGGCCCGAGGAACGACGCGCCGTTGATCAGGAAGCAGGGCCCGACGCCGAGCACGGCGATGATCGTGCCGCCGGCCGCCGGGCCGACCATGCGCGCGGCGGCGGCCACGGTCGAGTTGATGGAGATCGCGCGCGGGAGCTCGTCGCCGACCACGAGCTCGGAGACGAACGACTGCCGCGTCGGCACGTCGACCGCGCGCGCCACGCCGAGCCCGAGCGCGAGGACCCAGACCATCCACAGCTGCACGACCCCGGTGACGGTGAGGGCGCCGAGCACCAACGCGAGGACCGCCTGCATCGCCTGGGTGGCGAGGAGCATCCGGCGCTTGTCCGTGGCGTCGGCGACCGCGCCGGCCCACGGGCCGAGCAGCAGGACCGGAAGCGCCTGGAGCGCGACCGTGATCCCTAACGCTGAGCCTGAGGGTGTGAGCTGAAGGACCAGCCACGCCTGCGCGACGGTCTGCAGCCAGGTGCCCGGGACGGAGATCAGCTGCCCGGAGAAGTAGAGGCGGTAGTTCCGGGACTTGAGGGGAGAGTGGGAGGGGCGGGATCGCGCGGGCACCTCCCTACGGTGTAGCGGGTTCGACAGCGCGGCTGTCGAACTGACCGGTTCCCTGGTAAGGCCCGTGTGCGGGACTGGGTAGGCGGGTCAGGACGCCTTTCCTTGCCGTTCGGCACATCCTGCGCGCCTGGCTCTGGTGGCTGAACGTGGGTCGGTGTGTGATCCATCACGGCTCACGAATGCGTGAGCGACCGCCCTTCCTCCTCCGCGGTGGACGGTGGGCAGAGCGGTCTCGTGCGATTCCTGGCTGGTCCTAGCGCACGACGCGTCAATGTCCTAGGCGGCGCCGTTGGCGTCGCACATCTCACGAGGTACAGGAGTAGTACTCATGAGCAAGTTCTCGCGTTTCGTCGTGCTCGTCACGGCGCTCGCGTCGCTGTTCGCGGTCATGTCTTCGACGGCGGGCGCCACCACGTGGACTAACACCGGCGCGACGTCCTTCGCCGCCACGGGCCCCGGCGGGATCCTGGCGGTGACTGGATCCGGCGGGACGAACAACCTGACGTGCACGGGCGCGACCGCGACGGGTACGGCTGCCGCTGTGTTCACGACGGTGTCGGGCACGGTGACTTTCACCCCCTGCTCGATCTCGGGCACGGCCACGCACGTCGCCTGCACGTACACGCTGACCCCGTTGACGTTCGCGTCGGGCGTCACGACGGGCTCGGCGGCCGTGACTTGCACGGCCAAGCTGGCTGCGACGGGCACGCCGCTGTGCCACATCGCCGGCTCGACGCCCGGTCACTACATCAACCCGGCGGGCAGCACGGCCGGTCGTCTGACTGTGACTGCGTCCAGCTCGCTGGTCGTCACGCCTGAGACGGGCACGGGCTCGGGCTCCTGCTCGTCGCTGCTGGGCACGGCCTCCTCCGGCTTCGGCCACCTGTCGGAGCAGACGTTCACGGTCAGCGGCAGCGGTCCGGTCATCGCGGCGGACTGACCACGGTGAGAGCTCGGTAGAGCTCGAGACGTAGCATCCTGTCGCGCCCTGTCCCTCAGGACAGGGCGCGA
>NZ_DASRZV010000004.1:0-154718 GCF_035685985.1 Baekduia sp. | reverse complement strand
TCGTTCCTGGAGTCGCGCGCCGACCAGCAGGCCAGGGCGGCGGTCACCGCGCTCTCGCAGCTGCTCGACGCGGCCGGCTTCCGGCCCGCGGGGCCGCCGCCCGCGGGCGCCGGGCAGGACCGCGACGACTTCGGCGGCCCCGGCGGCGGCCCCGGCGCGCACAACCCACAGGTCAACCTGCCACCAGGCACCTACGGCCAGCGTCGCGAAGGCGACGGTCGCGTGCTCGGCCAGCGGCGCGTCCGCTACAGCTCGAGTGAACCGGTCCTGGCCTCGCCGAAGCTTCCGTCGAGCGTTCCTCTGAACACGCTGCTGACGGTCGGCTCGAAGGGCTCGAGCGGCCTGCAGTACCGCGTCTACGCACACCAGGATCCCGAGGACAGCGGCATCACCGTCGCGGCCGTCCCCCTGATCGAAGTCAACTCGACGCTGCACCGCCTGCTGCTCGTCGAGGCGCTCGTGATCGCGGGGGTGCTGCTGGCCCTCGGCGTCTCGGCGTGGTTCGTCGTGCGCCTCGGCCTGCGCCCGCTCAGCCGCATCGAGGTGACGGCCGGCCAGATCGCCGCCGGCGACCTCTCGCGGCGGGTCAGCCCAGCGACTCCGAAGACCGAGGTCGGCCGCCTCGGCATCGCGCTGAACGCGATGCTGGACCGCCTCGAGCAGGCCTTCGCGGCCCGCACCGCCAGCGAAGAGCGGCTGCGGCAGTTCCTCGCAGACGCCTCACACGAGCTGCGCACGCCGCTGGCCTCGATCCGCGGCTACGCCGAGCTGTTCCGCATGGGCGCGACGAGCGACCCGGAGGACATGGAGCGGTCGATGCGCCGCATCGAGGCCGAGGCGACGCGGATGGGCGTGCTCGTCGAGGACCTGCTGACGCTCGCGCGGCTGGACGAGATCCCGGAGGTCGAGAAGGCCGCGGTCGACCTCGGGCGCCTGGTCGCCGACGCCGCCGACGACGCGCGGGCGGTCGCGCCGGATCGCGCGGTGCGCGTGGAGGTCCGCGAGCCCGCGATCGTCCTCGGCGACGCCAACGGCCTGCGGCAGGTCGTGCTGAACCTCGTGCGCAACGCGCTCGTCCACACGCCGCCGGGCACGCCGCTGGAGCTGAGCGCGGGCGCGGCGGCGCCGGGCACCGTCGAGGTCGTCGTCCGCGACCACGGCCCCGGCCTGCCGACCGACGACCCCGACGCGCTCTTCCAGCGCTTCTGGCGCGCCGAGCACGACCGCGGCCGCGAGCGCGGCAAGGCCGGCGCGGGCCTCGGCCTGGCGATCGTCGCGGCGCTCGCCGCCGCCCACGGCGGCCGCGTCACCGCGGAGAACGCGCCGGGCGGGGGCGCGCGCTTCACGGTGACGCTGCCGGGCGCGGGCGACGGCGCGGGCGGTCAGGCCCGCGCGGCCTGCTCGGCCAGCGCGGCGTCGACCGCCGCGTCCCAGGTGCCGGCGACCTGCTCGGCGGCCGCCTCCTCCTGAGCGAGGATCGACATCGCCAGCAGCGCGGTCTCGCCGTCCCCGGCCCGGGCCGCGACGCGGCGCAGCAGCTCGTAGGCGCCGCACTCCAGCGCCTCGAAGGCGTAGGCGAACCCGGCGAGCTTGGCGGGCGTGTCGGGCTGGACCTTGAAGAAGCCGCCGAGGTTCAGCGCCCCGAGCCGCAGCGCGCCGGCCTGGAAGCGCGCGGGCTTGGCGTCGAGCGCGTCGAGGCGCTCGTCGATCCGGCGCTGCTGGTCCTTGGTCTCCTCGAGGTGCGCGGCGAAGACCCGCTTGAGCGCGTCGTCCCGCGCGATCCTCGGCCCGGTCTCGAGCATCTGCGTCGCCTGGGCCTCCAGCGCGTGGGCGTCGCGCAGGTACTTGACGACCTCGCCGCCGAGGTCCTCGGCGCCCTTCGCCGACAGCGACGCCTCCACCGCCTCGTCCCAGCGCTCGCCGATGCGCTCGGCCATCGCGCGCTCCTGGGCGCCGATCCGGCCGGCCAGCCGCACCACGTCCTCGTCGCCCAGGCGCCGGGCGATCCGCGACAGCAGCTCATAGGCCGCCAGCTCCATGTGCTCGTAGGAGTAGGCGTGCATCGCGAGCTTGCCGGGCGTGTCGGGGTTGAGCCTGGCGAACAGGAGCATCCCCCAGCCGCCGGCGCGGCCCGCCGCGTCCTTGACCGTCGACGGCTCGGCGCCGCGCGCCGCCAGCGCCTGGCGCACCAGCCGCTCGTGCTCGACGGTCTCGTCGCGATGCCGTCGGAAGATCGCGGCCAGGTCCGGGCCGCCGGCGATGCCCGGCGCCCGCTTCATCTGCTCCAGCGCCTGGACCTCTATGGCGTGGATGTCGGTGAGGTAGCTGACGAGCTGCTGGTGGTCGTCCATGCGCCAGGGCTCCCCGAATCGGCGGAGCGATACGCCGCCGGCGCCGGCGTCCGCGCGTGCGCCGGCTTGGTCGACCCGCTCAGGCCGATCGTCGACACCAGCGTGGCGACGACGAACGCGCCGATCGTCACGCGGCGCAGGCGCTCCGGGGTCATGAACGACCAGCCCCGCGTCTGGAGCCAGGCCCGCAGCCCGCCGGCCCCGGCCATCGCCGACATCGCACATCCCGCGCACATGCGCGAGACCTTATCTGAGATCGAGTCTCAAAGCGATCGCTCGGCCTTGGCGCGAGCAGCGCGTACCCGCCCAGCGGGCGCTCCTGGTCAGGCGAGTGACCGGCGCAGGGCCCGACGTCCTTCAAGGCCGTGCCCATGCACGCCGCGCCATCCCGAGCGGGTACGGCCTCCACCATGGCTTCGCAGACGACCGGGCAGTTCATCCTCGAGCACCTCGCCGACGAGTGGGGCGTCAAGCGCCTCTACGGCTATCCCGGCGACGGCATCAACGGGATCCTCGGCGGCTTCCACCAGGTGCAGGACCGGCTCGCCTTCACGCAGGTCCGCCACGAGGAGATCGCGGCCTTCGCCGCCACCGCGCACGCGAAGTTCACCGGCGAGGTCGGCGTCTGCCTGGCGACGTCGGGCCCCGGCGCGATCCACCTCCTCAACGGCCTCTACGACGCCAAGCTCGACCACCAGCCGGTGCTGGCGATCGTCGGCCAGCAGGCGCGGATGTCGTTGGGCTCCAACTACCAGCAGGAGGTCGACCTGACCACGCTCTTCAAGGACGTGGCCTCGGAGTTCGTCCAGACCTGCATGGTCCCCGAGCAGGCCGCGCTGCTGATCGACCGCGCGATGCGCATCGCCAAGGCGACCCGCTCCCCCACCTGCGTCATCGTCCCCAACGACGTCCAGGAGCTGCCCTACTCGGCGCCGCCGCGCGCGCACGGCGGGGTTCCCTCGTCGGCGGCCGCGATCCGCAAGCCGCGCGTGGTCCCCGACGACGTCGCCCTGCGCGAGGCGGCCGACGTCCTCAACGCCGGCGAGAAGGTCGCGATCCTCGTCGGCCAGGGCGCCAAGGGCGCGCTGGCCGAGATCACCCAGGTCGCCGACCTGCTCGGCGCCGGCGCCGCCCGCGCGCTCAACGGCCGCGCGGTCCTGCCCGACGACCGGCCGTGGGTCACCGGCTCGATCGGCCTGCTGGGCACCAAGCCCAGCTACGACCTCATGAACGGGTGCGACACCTTGTTGATGGTCGGCTCCTCGTTCCCCTACAGCGAGTGGCTGCCCGAGCCCGGCCAGGCGCGCGGCGTGCAGATCGACCTCGACGCCCGGCTGGTCGGCCTGCGCTACCCGATGGAGGTCAACCTCGTCGGCGACGCCGCCGACACGCTGCGCGCGCTGATCCCGCTGCTGGAGCGCAAGGCCGACCGCGCCTGGCGCGAGGAGGTCGAGGCCAACGTCGACCGCTGGTGGCGGGTCCTGGCCGAGCAGGCCCACCAGCCCGCCGACCCGATCAACCCGCAGCTGGTCTTCCACGAGCTGTCGGACCGCCTGCCCGACGGCGCGATCCTGACCGCCGACTCGGGCTCGGCCACCGACTGGTGGGCCCGCCACATCCGGGTCCGCGAGGGCATGCAGGCCGCGCTCTCCGGGACGTTGGCGACGATGTGCCCGGCCGTCCCCTATGCCTTGGCCGCGAAGTTCGCGCACCCCGACAAGCCGGTGATCGCCTCGATCGGCGACGGCGCGATGCAGATGCTCGGGATCAACGCGCTGATCGACGTCGCGCACTACGCCGAGCAGTGGTCCGACCAGCGCCTGGTCATCGCGGTCCTCAACAACCACGACCTCAACCAGGTCACCTGGGAGCAGCGGGTGATGAACGGCGACCCCAAGCTGAACGTCTCCCAGCAGCTGCCGGACTTCGACTACACCGGCTACGCGCAGCTGCTCGGCCTGCACGGCGAGCGCGTCGAGGACCCCGGCCTGATCGGCGACGCGTGGGACCGCGCGCTGGCCGCCGGCCGGCCCGCGCTGATCGAGTTCGTCACCGACCCCGAGGTCCCGCCGCTGCCGCCGCACATCCGCTTCGAGCAGGTCAAGGAGATCACGAGCGCGATCCGCGAGGGCGACGCCGCCGCGCCGCGGTTCATGAAGCAGTCGCTGCGGGGCAAGCTGTCGGAGGTCCTGACGCGATGACCGGGCCGCGCCGCGCGCTGCGCAACCTCCGGCGCGGCCGCGCGCAGCAGATGCTGGCGGCGGCGACCGCGGCCTCGGCGCTGCCGCTCGGCGTCGAGGTGTACGTCAACCACTTCGGCGGGTCGTTCGCCAACCGCTGGATGTGGTCGCCGGTCGCGCTGCTGCCCGCGCTGAGCGTCTCGGCCGCCGCCGCGGTGCGCTCGCCGCGCGCCGCCCGGACCGCGCTGCCCGCCACCGCCGCGCTGGTCTGCGCCAACGGCGCCTTCGGCACGTTCATGCACGGGCGCGGGATCGCCCGCAAGCCCGGCGGCTGGTCGGAGCCGACCTACAACCTGGTCCAGGGCCCGCCGCTGCTGGCGCCCGGGTCGTTGACGATGGTCGGCGGCCTCGGCCTGCTGGCCGCGCTGATGCGACGCGAGCGCTGGTGATGGCCGAGCCCTACCGGGACGCCGGCCACCTCCCCAAGCGGCGCCCCGACGGCCGGCCCGCGCCGCCCGACGAGCTGCCGCGCCAGCGGCGCGGCACCACGCCGCAGATGATCGGCCGCTACCCGGACTACGACATCCTCGACAACGCCGGGCACTGGGATCCGGTCACGCGCGAGGTCGTCCTCGCGCGCGTGGAGGACCCGCCGCCGCTGCGCTTCTTCGACGACCGCGAGGCCCGGACGCTGGGCGCGTTCCTGGACACCGTGCTGGCCCAGGACCGCGAGCCGCGCATCCCGGTGCTGCACATGGTCGACGCCAAGCTGGCCGACGGGAGGCTCGACGGCTACCGCTACGCCGACCTGCCCGAGGACCCCGAGACCTGGCGGCGCGTGGCGCGCGGCCTCGACGAGGCCGCCGGCGGCGACTTCGACGCGCTGCCCGACGAGCGCCGGCGCGCGCTGGCCCAGCGCTTCCGCGACGGCGAGCTGACCGGCGGCGTCTGGAACGACACCGACCCGTCGCGCGCCTGGAGCGTCGTCCTGCGCGCCGCGCTGGCGGCGTTCTACTCGCACCCGTGGGCGTGGAACGAGATCGGCTACGGCGGCCCGCGCTACCCCCGCGGCTACCTGCGGCTGGGCCCCGGCCAGGAGGAGCCCGACATGGCCGACGAGCGCTTCAGCCTCGACCCCGTGCCCGACACCCGTCAGCGGGGCCTGGAGTGAGGCGGCGCCCCAAGGACAACGACTCGCGGTACCTGCTGCACCCGCGACGCCGCGGGCTGCAGAACCTCGACCGCATGGCGTCCTACCGCGACGACGACGAGGTCGACCTCGCGATCGTCGGCGCCGGCGCGGGCGGCTGCACGCTGGCCCAGCGGCTGGCCCGGCGTGGGTGGCGGATCGTCGTGCTGGAGTCCGGACCGTTCTGGGATCCCGACCGTGACTGGGTCTCCGACGAGGCCGGCGCGCACCCGCTGTACTGGACGGCGTCGCGCGTGATCGGCGGCGAGGACCCGGTCGAGCTGGGCAAGAACAACTGCGGCCACGGCGTCGGCGGCTCGATGGTGCACTACGCCGGCTACGCGCCGCGCCTGCACCCCTCCGACTTCGCGACCCGCACGCGCGACGGCGTCGGCGCCGACTGGCCGATCGCCTACGCCGACCTCAAGCCCCACTACGAGCGCGTCGAGGCCGAGCTGCCGGTCTCCGGCCAGGACTGGCCGTGGGGCGACCCGCACAAGTACCCCTACAACGCCCATCCGGTCAGCGGCGGCGCGCAGCAGGCGATGCGCGGCGCGCGCGAGCTGGGCATCGAAATGCGCGTCGGCCCGGTCGCGATCCCCAACGGGGCGTTCGGCAACCGCCCGCACTGCATCTACCGCGGCTTCTGCCTGCAGGGCTGCAAGGTCAACGCCAAGGCCTCGCCCTTGATCACGCACCTGCCCGACGCGATCGAGCACGGCGCCGAGGTCCGCGCCGACAGCCATGTCGTACGGGTCGAGGTCGACGACGCGACCGGCCGCGCCACCGGCGTCACCTACGACCGCGACGGGCGGCTCCATCGGCAACGCGCGGCGGCGGTCGCCGTGTGCGGGTACTCGATCGAGACGCCGCGCCTGCTGTTGAACTCGACGAGCGCCCGGTTCCCGAACGGCCTCGCCAACGACCACGACCAGGTCGGCCGCTACATCATGGTCCAGGGCGCCCCGCAGGTCGCCGGCCGCTTTCCCGACCACCTGCACATGTACAAGGCGCCGCCGCCGGAGATCAGCTCCGAGCAGTTCTACGAGACCGAGGCGATGGACGGCTTCGCGCGCGGCTTCGCGATCCAGACCGTCGGGCCGCAGCCGATCGCGTGGGCCGAGCACGTGCTCGCCGACGGCCACTGGGGCCAGGCGCTGCGCGAGTACATGCGCGACTACAACCACTGGTTCACGCTCGGGGTGCTGAGCGAGTTGTTGCCCTTGCCCGACAACCGCGTGACGCTCGCGGACGACGTCGATGCCCATGACATGCCGGTCGCGCGCCTGGACTACACCCAGTGCGAGAACGACCGCGCCAACATCGCGGCGGCCAAGCGCACGCTGCACGCGATCTGGGAGGCCGCGGGCGCCCAGGACGTGCTGACGATCGACCGCTACGCCCACCTCGTCGGCGGCTGCCGGATGGGCACGTCGCCCGAGGACTCGGTCGTCGACGCCGACCACCGCGCGTGGGGCGTGGAGAACCTGCTCATCGCCGACGGCAGCGTGCTGCCCACCCAGGGCTCGGCCAACCCGGCGCTGACGATCATGGCGCTGGCCTCGCGTCTGGCCGACCGGCTGACGGGCCGGCGATGAGCGTCCCGATCGCCGAGCACGCGCTGATCGGCAACAAGCGCACCGCGGCGCTCGTGGCCGCCGACGGGTCGATCGACTGGCACTGCCCGCAGGCCTTCGACGGCCCCAGCGTCTTCGCGTCGCTGCTGGACGCCGAGCGCGGCGGCGCGTTCGCGCTGGCGCCCGTCGCCCCCGCGCTCGTGCGGCGCGCCTACGTGCGGGACACCAACGTGCTCCGGACGACGTTCGAGACCGCCGAGGGCACGGTCCGCGTGACCGACGCCATGGCCTTGATGAGCCCCAGCGCGTTGGACTACAACCAGATCGTGCGCCGCGTCGACGGCCTGAGCGGGCGCGTGCCGATGCGCTGGTCGGTGCACCCGCGCTTGCGCTACGGGCGGCGCGACGCCGAGTGCCGGCCGATCGGCGACCACGCCGCGGCGTTCGCCGACGACGGCCTCACGCTGTCCTTCCAGGCCTTCGGCGCCGGGCCGATCGCGCTGGAGGGCGGCGCCGCGCGCGGCGCGTTTGACTGCGGCGCGGGCGATGTCGCGGTCTTCACGCTGGGCAGCTGCGACGTCGGGCCGATCCAGCTGGCCCGCGCCGAGACGCTGCTGGAGCGCGTCGACCGGACCGCCGAGCACTGGCGCCGCTGGGTGGCGCCGCTGGACGTCGCCGGCCCGTGGCGGGACGTCCTCGTCCGCTCGGCGCTGGCGCTGGACCTGATGGTCGACTCGGCGACCTGCGCGATCGTCGCGGCGCCGACGCTCGGCCTGCCCGAGCGCCTCGGCGGCGACCGCAACTACGACTACCGCTACGCGTGGCTGCGCGACACGAACCTGACGCTGGAGGCGATGCTGCGCCTCGGCCTGGCCGAGCAGGTCCACGCGTCGCTGCGCTGGACGTTCGAGGCGATCGAGCACGCCCGCCCGCGCCTGCGGCCGATGCACCGCCTCGACGGGCGCGCGACGCTGCCCGACGGCGAGCTGGACCTCGCGGGCTACGCGGGCTCCCGGCCGGTCCTGCTCGGCAACCGCGCCACCGACCAGCTCCAGCTCAGCACCTACGGCGACATCTTCGACATGGTGTTCAAGTACGTGTCGGCGGGCAACGTCCTGACCGGCAGCGCCGCGACGACGCTCGCCGAGCTGGCCGACTTCGTCTGCCTGGTCTGGGAGCGCCCGGACTCCGGCATCTGGGAGCTGCCCGAGCCGCGCCGGTTCACCCAGAGCACGCTGGCCTGCCACCTCGCGCTGCGCCGCGCGCTGGCGCTGGCGCGTGACGGGCACGTCCCCGACGCCACCGCCGGCCGGTGGGAGGACGCGCGGCGCGCGATCGAGCGCCACGTGCGCACACGCTGCTGGAGCGCGCGGCGCCGGGCCTACACCATGGCCGCCGACGACGACCGCCTGGACGCCGCCGTCCTGCTGTCGGCGCGCGGGGCGCTGCCGCCCGACGACGAGCGCGAGCGGCTGTCGAGCACGGTCGACGCGATCCGCGCCGAGCTGGGCGCGGGCGGGCCGCTGCTGCACCGCAACGCGCGGCTGCGCGACCAGGAGGGCGACGGCGCGTTCCTGGCCTGCTCGTTCTGGATGGCCGAGGCGCTGGCGCGCTGCGGACGCCTGGAGGAGGCCGAGCTGACGCTGGAGGCGCTGTTCGCCCTGGCCAACGACGTCGGCCTCTACGGCGAGGAGATCGACCCGGCGACCGGCGCGTTCCTGGGCAACTTCCCGCAGGCCCTGACCCACCTGGCGCTCGTCAACGCGGTCGCCGCCTGCCGCGACGCGGGCGCCTCGTCCCCGACCCCGACCACGACCACGGAGGAGCACTGACCATGGCATCCGAGGAGATCGTCGTCGTCACCGGCGCGTCGAGCGGCATCGGCCGCGCCACCGTGCGGCGCTTCGCCGGCCCGGGCGTCGCGCTGGCGCTGATCGCGCGCGGGCGCGAGGGCCTGGAGGGCGCGCGGCGCGAGGTCGAGCAGGCCGGCGGCCGCGCGCTCGTGCTGCCGCTGGACGTCGGCGACGCCGAGGCCGTCGACGCCGCCGCCCAGGCCGTCGAGGACGCGCTGGGCCCGATCGACATCTGGATCAACAGCGCGATGGCCACCGTCTTCGCGTTCCTGGAGGACGTCAGCCCCGACGAGTTCCGGCGCGCCACCGAGACCACGTACTTCGGGTCGATCTGGGGCATCCAGGCCGCGCTGAAGCGGATGCGCCGGCGCGACCGCGGCACGATCGTCCAGGTCGGCTCGGCGATGGCCTACCAGGGCATCCCGCTGCAGGCGCCCTACTGCGGCGCCAAGCACGGCGTCCAGGGCGTCTTCGAGTCGCTGCGCTGCGAGCTGCGCCACCAGCGCTCCGACGTCCACCTGACGACCGTCCAGCTGCCCGGCGTCAACACGCCGCAGTTCCAGCACGCCCGCAACCGGTTCCCGACCCGGTCGATCCCGGTCGCGCCCTACTACCAGCCCGAGGTCGCCGCCGACGCGATCCACTGGGCCGCCCACCACCGTCGCCGCGAGGTCTGGGTCGGCGTCCCGACCGTCTACACGATCTGGGGCAACCGGCTGGCGCCGTGGCCGGCCGAGCGCTACCTGGCCCGGACCGCGGTCGGTGGCCAGCTGACCGACACGCCGCTCGATCCGGACCGTCCCGACAACCTCTACGGGCCGCCGCCCGGCGACGCCGGCGCGCACGGGCCCTACGACGAGCAGGCGCATCCGCGCAGCCTCCAGGCCGCGCTGGCCCGGCACCGTCGCGCCGCCGTGGCGGCGTTCGCGGCCGCGGGCGCCGCCGGCGCCGCCGTGGCGGCCGGCGCCTTCACCCGCAACGGGGGATGACGGACCACCCGCCACGCGAGGACCGTTCTCGCCATGACCGCCTCCCATCAGACCGTTCGCCTCCAAGCGGGATCGCACGAGGGACCGGCGGGCGGCGTGTGCGTGATGGAGCTCGCGTCGATGCTGTCGGGCGAGCGCTTCTCCGACCGGCCGGCGTGCGTGTCGTCGGTGGTCGCGGCGCTGCTGCGCGGCTACAACGACGGCCTGGACAGCGAGCGCCGGCAGACGCTCAAGCGCTTCGCGGCGGACGCCGTCGGCACCGCCGACGACGACGTCTCGGAGCGGACGCGCCGTCGGATCGCCGCCCAGGGCATCGGCGCCGCGATCGCCGAGCACGGGCCGCGCCACCTCCTCGCGCGCACGTACGTCGTGCTGTTCCCCTACCACGCCGCGCGCGGCCGGGCGCGGCACGTCGCCGCGAGCGACGACGACGCGCTGCACGAGCGCCTGTGCACGGCGTTCGACGGCCTCATGGCCGCCGGGCCGGGCGACCCCGTGCCGGTCACGCCGGCAGCGCCCGGACCTCCGCGGTCGTCCCCCGCTCCCCGATCCGCGGGACGATCCGGCTGAGCGTGTGCTCGTGGGCGACGGCGCCGGCGCGCCGACGACGCCGGCCACGCCCACCAGCGCCGTGCCCCCGAGGTCCAGCGGCCGCGGGCCGTAGGTGTCGCGAGACCGCGATGATCGAGGAGTTGACCGGGTTGAGGATCGCGCCGAGCGGCATCGGCGCCGGCAGGCGGCGGTCGAAGGCCTCCTCGCTCACCGCTCCTCGATCCGCGTCAGCAGCTCCAGGGCCTGCAGGATCGTCCCGCGCTCGGCCTCGGTGAAGCGCTCGGCGAACCGCACGGCCAGCCACTCCTCGCGGGTCCGGCGGTGGCCGGCGACGTAGGCGTGCGCCGCGTCGGTCAGCGCGATCAGCTGCCGCCGCCCGTCGGTCGGGTCCGGGCGCCGGTCGACCATCTCCCGCTCCCGCAGCGCCGCGACCGTCGCGGCCATCGACTGCGGGCGCACGCCCTCGGCGACGGCCAGGTCGCTGGTGCCCGCCGGGCCGTCGTGCATCAGCCGGCTGAGGACCGAGGTCTGCGACGGCGTCAGGTCCGTCGTCCCCGCGACGCGGCGCAGCGTGCGACGCAGGCGCGTGAGGCAGACGCGCAGCTCGTGGGCGGCGCGGACGGCGGTGGGCGGGACGGCGGGCGGGTCGGACATGGCGGACGGTCCTTCAGATCAACTGTACAGTTTGAACTGTACAAACCTCCCCGGCCGCCGCCCGCGACGGCGCGCCTCCGCCTGGTGTCGTGATTCATTCATTCGCTGGCCGCCTCCGGGCGCTCGCCGCCGCCATGCGGTGCCGCGCATCCCGGAATGCCGCGACCGAATGAATGAATCACGACGCTGGCCCCGCCGCGTCGGCGCGGGCGCTCAGGCCTCCGCGGGCCGGCGGGGTCGAAGACGACCTGGCTCCGTCGCCCGCTCGCGCCCAGCTGTCGGTATCGGCCCCGGTGCGAGCGTACAGTCCCTTTCCTGCGCGACATCGCATCCTCACCCGCCGTCGACGTCATCGCGATCGGCGCGTCCGCCGGAGGCCTTCAGCCCCTGCGGACGATCGCGGCCGGCCTTCCGCCCGACTTCGCCGCGGACGTCCTGGTGGTCCTGCACGTCGCGGCGACGGGCACGAGCGTCCTGCCGCGGATCCTCGGCCGGGTCTGCTCGCTGGAGGTGCTGCGCGGCGCGGACGGCATCGAGCTCGGGCACGGCCGCGTGATCGTCGCGCCGCCCGACCGCCACCTGCTCGTGCAGGGCGGCCACGTCGTCCTCGGCCGCGGCCCGCGCGAGAACGGCCACCGCCCGGCGATCGACCCGCTGATGCGCTCGGCCGCCGCGACCTACGGCGCGCGCGCCTGCGGCGTCGTGGTCTCCGGCACCCGCGACGACGGGACGCTCGGGCTGGCGGAGATCAAGCGGGCCGGCGGCATCGCGCTCGTGCAGGACCCGGACGAGGCCGAGTACCCGAGCATGCCCGCCAACGCGATGGCGGCCACCGCGGTCGACGCGGCGCTGCCGGTCGACGAGATCGCCGCCGTGCTGACCGAGCTGGCCCGCGCCACCGTCGCCAACGGCCAGGAGGCCCCCGAGTGACGCCGGCTCCGGAGGTCAACCTGGAGGCGCTGCTGGACTTCGTCAAGCGCAACCGCGGCTTCGACTTCACCGGCTACAAGCGCTCCAGCCTGGAGCGCCGCATCCGCAGGCGGATGGACGAGGTCGGCTGCGAGACCTACGCCTCCTACCTCGACCACCTCGAGGTCCACCAGGACGAGCTCGCGTTCCTGTTCAACACGATCTTGATCAACGTGACCGCGTTCTTCCGCGACGCGGCCACGTGGGACCACCTGCGCTCGGAGATCCTCCCCAGCGTGATCGCCGGCAAGCCGGCCGACGCGCCGATCCGCGTCTGGTGCGCGGGCTGCGCGTCGGGCGAGGAGGCCTACACGATCGCGATGGTGCTCGCCGACGTGCTCGGCGACGCCGCCTACCGCGACCGCGTGAAGATCTACGCCACCGACGTCGACGAGGAGGCGCTGCAGACCGCGCGCCAGGCCTCGTACTCGGCCAAGGCGGTGGACGCGGTCCCGCGCGAGGCGCTGGACCGCTACTTCGAGCGCTACGACAGCCACTACGTCTTCCGCCAGGACCTGCGGCGCACGGTGATCTTCGGGCGCAACGACCTCGTGCAGGACGCGCCGATCTCGCGCATCGACCTGCTGGTCTGCCGCAACACGTTGATGTACTTCAACATGGAGACCCAGGCTCAGATCCTGCGCCGCTTCCACTTCAGCCTCGACGACGGCGGCGTGCTGTTCCTCGGCAAGTCCGAGATGCTGATCACCCACGGAGACCTGTTCCAGCCGGTCGACCTCAGGCGGCGCGTCTTCCGCAAGGTCGTCGGCGGCGCGATGCGCGACCGCCCGCAGCTCGCCACGCACCCGGGCGGCCCGGCCCCCGCCCCGGCCCACCCCTCGCTGCGCGACGGCGCGCTGGACGCCGGGCCGGCCCCGCAGGTCGTCGTCGACCGCGACGGCGCGCTGGTGGCGATCAACCACGAGGCGCGCGAGCTGTTCTCGCTGACGCCCGCCGACGTCGGGCGCCCGCTGCGGGACCTCGAGCTGTCCTACCGGCCGCTGGAGCTGCGCAGCCACCTCGACCGCCTGCGCACCGACCACCACGCGGTGCCGCTGGACGGCGTGCGCTGGACGGCGAAGGAGGGCGAGGACGCGCGGATCCTCAACATCCGGATCACGCCGCTGCTGGTCGGCGGCCGGTTGGAGGGCGCGAGCATCGCCTACGCCGACGTCACCGACGCCGAGCGCCTGAGGACCGAGCTGGAGGGCTCAAAGCGGGAGCTGGAGCAGGCCTACGAGGAGCTGCAGTCGACGGTCGAGGAGCTGGAGACGACCAACGAGGAGCTCCAGTCGACCAACGAGGAGCTCGAGACGACCAACGAAGAGCTCGAGACCATGAACGAGGAGCTCCAGTCCACCAACGAGGAGCTGGAGACCATCAACGACGAGCTGCGCACGCGCACGCTGGAGCTCAACGAGGTCAACGCGTTCCTGGAGACGATCCTGGCGTCGATGGGGCTGGCGGTCGCGGTGCTCGACGCGCGCCAGACGGTCCAGATCTGGAACCGCCACGCGGAGGACCTGTGGGGCCTGCGCGCCGACGAGGCCGTCGGCCGGCACTTCCTCGGGCTGGACATCGGGTTGCCGGTCGACCAGCTGCGCACCGGGATCCGCGACGCGCTGCGCGGCGTGGACGGGCGCGGCGAGGCCGTCCTGGAGGCGACCAACCGTCGCGGCCGGGCGATCCACTGCGCGGTGCGGACGCTGCCGCTGGTCGTCGGCCCCGACGAGGTGTCCGGGGTCATCCTCCTGATGGAGCAGCAGGAGCGCGACCAGGGATGACCCACGTCCCGCGGTCGGCCTCGCGCTCGCGCCGCTCGCGCGCGGTGCGGCGCCGCAGCGCCTCGCTGGCGCGCCGCGTCTGCTCGTAGCGCGCGTGGTCGGCGGCCACGCGCCGCGCGGTCGCCGCGTGCTCGCTGCCGATCCGGCGCGTGGTGGCCAGCAGCTCGTCGCGGGCCTGGGGCAGCCAGGCGACCGCCACGACCGGCGCCTTCGGGTGCTCGGGCGTCCGCGCGATCGGCGCCATCGGCGCCGGCGCCGCGTCGTTGGGCGCCAGCGTCGGCGTCCGCGCGACCAGCAGCCACGAGCCGTCGCGGAGCCGGGTCACGATCCCGCGCTCGGCCAGCGCGGTCAGCGCCAGCGAGATCGTCGGCCGGCGGCCGCCGACGATCCGGGCCAGCGTCTGGTGGGTGAGCTGCAGGGGGATGTGGATCCCCGACGGCGTCACGCGGCCCCAACGGTCGGCGAGGTCCCAGAACGTGGCCTCCAGCCGATCCTCGACGCGCGGCATCTGGGCGATCGCGACCTGCGCGGCGCTGCGCGCCAGGCGCCGGCCGGCGCGCTCCAGCAGGCCGAGCGCCAGGCCCGGCCAGAGCGCGAACGGGGCCTGGAGGCGGTCGTCCAGCAGCGCGACCACGCACTCGGTCGCGGCGACCAGGCGCAGGTCGACGTCCAGGGAGCCGGGCGCGTCGACGGGCGCCAGCAGCGCCACGTCGCCCGCGCCGAGCAGCTGCTGGGTGCGCCGGCCGGCGATCCGGGTCTCCTCCAGCAGCAGGCCGTCGAGGACGAAGACGCCGAACGCGCCGCCGCGCCGCGCGCCCGGCGCGGGCCACTGCTCGCCGGCGGGGAGGTCGAGACGGCTGAGGCGCAGGCGCTCGCGGGCCTCGGCGCGATCGTCCTCGCGCAGGCGCGCGGCGAGCTCGGGCTCGACGTCGAGGAGCCGGACCAGCGGTCGACCGGGGCCCGTGGAGGTCATCCCTTGGGCACCTACCCGCTCGCGGGCATGCGCCGAACCCGGGGCGGGCAGGCCCGAGGGCATGGGCGATCGCGAGCTGGGCGAGGCGGCACGACGACGGGAGCGGGCCGCGCGCGAGCGCCAGGAGCACGCCGAGGAGCGCGAGGTGCTGGCCCGGCAGGAGGCCGCCGAGGCGCGGGACGAGCGCACGCGGGCGCTGCACGAGCGCGAGGCCGGCATGCACGCGGACGCCGCGCGGTTCCACCGCGACGCCGCCGCCGCGCAGCGCGCGCACGCCGACCGGCACGCGCCCGAGCGCGGCTGACGCCCCGCGCGCCGGCGGCGCGACGCGATCAGCGCGGGGCGCTCGCGCGGGCGACCGGGCAGGTCAGGCAGCGCGGCCCGCCGCGGCCCGCCGCCAGGTCGCCGGCCGGGACCTCGAGGACCTCGACGCCCGCGCGGCGCAGCCGCTCGTTGGCGCGCGCGTCGTCCGCGTAGGCGACGACCGTGCCCGGGGCGATCGCCAGCAGGTTGGTCCCGTGGTCCCGGGGACGGCCGTGGTCGCGGGCGTCCTCGCCGGGGATCTCCAGCACGCGCAGGCCGTGCCACGGGTCGTCCACGAGCGCGCCGCTGACGAAGCCGTCGCGGCAGACGTGCCAGCGGTGCGCGCGCACCCGATCGCGCACCGGCGCCCACACCGCGTAGGTGTGGTGGTCGACCATCGAGAGCACGAGGTCGAGGTGAAACGCCGCGCCGGCGGGCAGCTCCAGCGTGATCACCTCGTCGATCCCGGCGTGGACGAGCAGCCATGTCGTCAGCAGCAGCGCGCCGGCGACGCCGGTCCGCTCGGAGATCCCGACCATCACGCGCCCGTCGCCGACCGGCAGGACGTCGCCGCCCTCGACCGGCGACCGCGACGGCGCGCGCACGGTCGCGCCGGCGAAGCGCGGGTGGCGCCGGTAGACCGCGTCCAGCAGCGGGCCCTCGCCGCGGCGGACCGGCTCGCGCATGGTGGCGGGCACCGCGCAGGCGCCGACCCAGACCGACGTGTCGCGCACGTACATGAGGTTGGGCAGCGACGCGAGCGCGGGCGCCGCGTCGCGCGCGAACGCCGCGCCGTGGACGTCCCGGAGCAGGTCCTCGAGCAGCAGCACCTCGACGCCGTGGTCGCGCAGGGTCGCGGTCAGGACGTCGTGCGCGCGGCGGACGCCCTCCGGGTCCGGCGCGGACGCGAACAGCGCCCGCTCCGGATCGGCCTCGGCGACGGCGGCGACCTCCGGCCCCGGTCGGTGCACGAGCACCGCGAGGAGCGGGTCGACGTCCGAGCCGACGCCGAGCGCCGGCGGCGGCGCCGATCGGACGGAGGTCACGGACATCGCGGGGTCGCTCGCATCGCGCGCAGCTCCTGCTCGGGGGTCCGACAAGGCTGCCCCGCCGAGGCCGGCGCGCATGCATGGATCAGGGTCGACTTCAGGGTGCCGCCCCCGTGGCGGCGGCGGCGCGGGCGTCGGAGACTCGCGCCATGCCCATCAAGACCACGCATCTCCTGCTCGGCTACGCGGTCGTCGCCGGCGCGGCGGCGGTCGTCGTCGTGCCGGCGATCGCCCAGGACAGCGCCCAGATCAGCATCCGATCGAGCGCGACCGCCACGCCGAGCAAGGCCGGCACGCCGGCCCATCCGCGCGGCCTGTCGATCCGCGCCGAGGCGGAGCTGCTGTTCCCGGAGGACATCGACCCGCCGGTCGTCACGGCCATCGAGATCCGGACCGCCCCCGGCATCGACTGGCACGGCGAGCACTTCGTGAAGTGCACGAAGGCCACGCTGGACCACGGCGGCCCGCGGCGATGCCCCAAGGAGTCGATCATGGGCACGGCCGTCGCCACCGGCCACGCGGACACGGTCGCCGCCCGCCTGAAGGTCGTCTTCGTCAACGGCGGCGCGAACACCACCTTCGCCTACGCGACGCTGAACCGCCCCGCGCGGATCCGCGACACGCTCGTCGTCCACTCCACGCGCTTCAGCAGCGGCCCGTGGGGCCACATGGAGTCCGTGGCCGTCCCGCACGACCTGCAGATCGTCGCCGGCATCCCGCTCGCGCTGAACCGGATCAAGCTGAACATCGGCGGCAAGCGCTACGCCAAGGACTACATCTCCAGCACCGCGTGCCCGAGCGGCGGCTGGAAGTACCAGGTGACCGCGCACACGACCTCGGGCGACCAGACCGCAGCGAACGTGGGCACCGGCCGGATCTCCTGCACCAAGTAGGCCACCGCCCACCGGCGCCGCTCACGCGCGGGCGTGGACGCCCCGACACCAGGGGTGTGTCTATAACGTCCCGCGCGTGAGCGAGCTGCTGGAGCGTGAGGCCGAGCTGGCGGCGATCGGCGCGCTGGCCGCGGAGGCCGGCGCGGGCGCCGGCCGCCTCGTCGTGATCGAGGCCCCCGCGGGCCTGGGCAAGACGCGGCTGCTGCACGCCGCGCGCGACGCGGCGCGCGCGGCCGGCCTCCGGGTCCTGACGGCCCGGGCGACCGAGCTGGAGCGCGGCTTCCCCTTCGCGCTGGCGCGCCAGCTGTTCGCGCCCGCGCCGGCGGCCCTGAACGCGGAGGAGCGCGACGCGCTGCTGGACGACGGCGCGGTCGCGCCGGCGCGCGGCGCGCTCGGCCTCGCACGGGGCGAGGCCGAGCCACCCGCCGACGCGTTCGCCGTCCTGCACGCCCTCTACTGGCTGACCGCCGCGCTGGCCGAGCGCCAACCGCTGCTGCTCGCCGTCGACGACGCGCACTGGGCCGACGCCGCGTCGCTGGACCTGCTGGCCTTCCTCGCGCCGCGCCTGGAGGAGCTGCCGGTCCTGCTCGCGGTCGCGTGCCGTCCCGACGAGCCGGGCGCCGAGCCGACGCTCGCGCGGATCGTCACCGACCCCGCCGCCCGGCGGCTCGTCCCCCGGCCGCTGAGCCCGGAGGGCGCGGCCGCGCTGCTGGCCGACACGCTCCGGCGCCCGCCCGCCGGCGCGTTCGCCGCGACCTGCCACGAGGTCAGCGGCGGCAACCCGTTCCTGCTGGGCGAGCTGGCGCGCACGCTGGCCGCCGAGGCGATCGACCCGGCCGCCGAGCAGGTCGCGCGCGTGCGCGCGACCGTCCCCGAGCGGGTCGCGCGCACCGTCGGGCTGCGCCTCGGCCGCCTCTCGCCCGCCGCGCGCGACGTCGCCCGCGCCGTCGCGATCCTCGGCGACGGCGCCGACGGGCCGCTGGTCGCCGGCCTGACCGGCCTCGGCGAGGCCGACGTGCGGGCGGCCGCCGACGAGCTGCGCGCCGCCGCGATCCTCGACCACGACCTCGCGCCGCGCTTCACCCACCCGCTCGTGCGCACCGCGCTGGAGGCCGAGCGGCCGATCGGCGAGCGCACCGCCGCCCACGCGCGCGCGGTCGCGCTGCTCCGCGAGCGCGGCGCGAGCCCGCAGCGGCTGGCGACCCACCTCGCCGCGACCGAGCCCCGCGGCGACCGCGCGACGGCGCGGACGCTCCTGGACGCCGCCCGCGCCGCGCTGGCCGAGGGCGCGCCGAGCGCCGCGAGCGCCTACCTGACGCGCGCGCTGCGCGAGCCCGCGCCCGACGACCTGCGCCCGGCGATCCTCGGCACGCTGATCACCGCCGGGATCCGCGGCTCGGACGCCGCGCTGCTGGCGGCGATCGAGCCCGAGCTGCTGGCCGCGCTGGAGGACGACCCGGCGCTGCTCGTCCGCTGGGCGAACCCGATCAGCACGTGGATGGTCCTCAGCGATCAGTCACGCGACGCGATCAAGCTGCTGGTGCGGGCGATCGACGTGGCGGTCGCGCGCGGCGAGGCCGAGCGCGCGTTCCGCCTGGAGGCGCAGCTGGGCGCGATCGGCTGGCGCCCGCTGCCGGTCGGGCGCACGCGGCTGCGCCCCTACCTCGACGCGCTCGCGCCCGACAGCGCCGGCGGCCGCCTCGCCGCGGCGCTGGCGTCGGAGTGGCACGTCTACGACGGCACCGCCGCCGAGGCCGCCGACGCGGCGCGGCTCGCGCTGGCCCGCGACGCCCGGATCTTCGTCGAGCAGCCCGAGCTGTTCGCGCCGGGGCGCGCGGTGCTCTCGCTGATCGTCGCCGACGAGCTCGACGCCGCGCGCCGCGGCATGGACCAGGCGCTCGCGCACGCCCGCCGGCGCAGCGCGACGCCGGAGCTGATCGCCGCGTGGTGGATGAGCGGCCTGGTGGCATGGGGCTACGGCGACCTCGCCGAGGCGGAGGCCGACGTCCGGCAGGCGCTCGACGTCGCCCGGCTCGGCGGGCTGCGCTTCTCGCTGCGCCCGCTGCAGGCGGTGCTCGCCGCGCTGCTCGTGCAACGCGGCGAGGAGGACGCGGCCGAGGCCGAGCTGGAGGCGGCGGGGATGCTCGGCGAGCTGCCGGACGCGGTCTGGGTCGCGATCGGGCTCTTCCCGCGCGGGCTGCTGCGCCTCGCGCGGGGACGCTTCGCCGACGCGGCCGCCGACTTCGTCACGCTGGAGCGCCTGGCCGCCGCCTGGGGCGTCATCGGCCTGCCCGCCCCGCCGGCGCGGATCCTCGCGGCGCGCGCGCTGGCCGCCGCCGGGGACGTCGAGCGCGCCCGGCCGCGCGCGGACGCCGCGCTGGAGCACGCCCGGCGCTTCGGGGCGCCGACGCTGCTGTCGCGCGCGCTGCGGGTCCGGGCGATGACGGTCGACGGCGCGACGGCCGAGCGCTTGGCGACGCTCCAGGAGGCGGTCGCGGTCCTCGACGGCTCCCCCGCGCGGCTCGTGCGCGCCGAGGCGCTGGCCGACCTCGGCGCCGCGCTGCGCCGCGCCCGCCGCGACGTCGACGCCCGCCCGCCGCTGCGCGAGGCGCTGGAGCTGGCCCGCCGCTGCGGCGCGACCGGCCTGGCCAAGCACGCGTTCGACGAGCTGGCGGCGACGGGCGAGCGCGCACGCGGCTACACGCCGATCGGCGTCGGGTCGCTGACGCCCAGCCAGCGCCGCGTGGTCGAGCTGGCGGCCGGCGGGATGACCAACCGCCAGATCGCCCAGTCGCTGTTCCTCACCGTCAAGACCATCGAGTCGCACCTGGCGGCGGCCTACGACACGCTCGGCGTGCGGTCGCGCCAGGAGCTGCCCGGCGTGCTGGACGGCCGCGCCGCGCGCTGAGCGACCGATCGCGGCTGCCGCGATGGCGACGCTCGCGCCGCTCGCGCTCGTCGTCCCGCTGCGCGTGCTCGCGCCGCCGTCAGCCCTTGCGCGCGTCCGCCGCGGCCCAGCGCTCCTCGATGCGGCCCAGGCGCCAGAGCGCGACCGCGGCGGCCCAGGTCACGGCGAAGAGCGCGGCGATGGCGTAGCCGACGAGGTTGAGGTCCAGCGACAGCCCGAGCCGGCTGCCGAGCACCGACAGCAGCTCGACCGACCCCACCAACAACGCGACGGCGACCGACAGGCCGGTCACCGTCATGTTGTAGTAGATCTTGCGGACCGGGCGCGAGAAGGCCCAGCCGTAGGCGAAGTTCATGAACGCGCCGTCGAGCGTGTCGAGCAGCGACATGCCCGCCGCGAAGAGGATCGGGAGGCAGAGGATCGCCGACACCGGCATCCCGCCCGCCGCCGCGCCGCCGGCCAGGACGAGCAGCGCGACCTCGGTGGCGGTGTCGAAGCCCAGGCCGAACAGGAGCCCGAGCGGGTACATGTGCCACGGCCGGCGCACCGCGCGGGTCGCGCGGCCGCACACGCGGCTCAGGAAGCCGCGCGCCTGGAGCCGCTCCTCCAGCGCGCTCTCGTCGACCTCGCCCGCGCGCATCGCGCGGAAGACCCGGATGACGCTCACAAGGATCGCGAGGTTCGCCAGCCCGATCGCGAACAGGAACGAGCCCGACACCAGCGGGCCGACGACGCCGGCCGTCCGGTGCAGCGCCGAGCCGTCGTCGGTGACCGCGCCGCCCAGCCCGCGCACGCCGAGCACGACGCCGATCCCGAGCGCGCAGACGACCGTCGAGTGCCCGAGCGAGAAGAAGAAGCCGACGCTCAGCGGGCGCTGGCCCTCCCCCATGAGCTTGCGCGTGGTGTTGTCGATCGCCGCGATGTGGTCGGCGTCGAACGCGTGCCGCAGGCCCAAGGTGTAGGCGGTGATCCCGACGCCCGCCCCCAGCGGGCTCCCGGCCACGACCAGCAGCCCGAAGCCGACGACGTGCAGCGCCAGGACGACCGCGGCCAGCAGCCCCGCGCGGCGCCACTCGGCCGCCGTCAGCGCGGCGCGCACGCGCGCGACCATCAGCTCCGCTCCTCCCGGCTCGCCGCGACCACCGCCTGACCGTACGCGATGCCGCCGTCGTTGCACGGCAGCCGCTCGGGCGCGAGGACGCGCAGGCCGCGCGCGGCGAGCGCGGCGTGCGTGCCCTCCAGCAGCAGCCGGTTCTGGAACACGCCGCCCGAGAGGACGACGACCTCGGTGCCGGCCTGCCGCGCGGCGCGGGCGCAGGCCGCGGCGGTCGCCGCCGCCAGCCCGCGGTGGAAGCGGGCCGAGACGACGCCGACGGCGACGCCGGAGGCCAGCTCGCGCGCGGCCGCCCGGATCGCCGGGCGCGGGTCGAGGACGAGGTCGTCGCCGAGCGCGAAGGCGTAGGCGCCGCGCTCGGCCCGGTCGGCGCGCGCCTCCAGCTCGATCGCGGCCTGGCCCTCGTAGCGCACGGTCGCGCGCACGCCGCACAGCGCCGCGACGGCGTCCAGCAGGCGTCCGGCGCTGGTGGTCGGCGGCGAGGCCAGGCCGCTGCGCGCCAGCCGCGCGACGTCGGCCCAGCGCCGCGGATCGACCGCGCCGACGAGGGCGGGCGGCAGCCCGGGCGGCGCCCCGTCGGCGGTGTCGTCGTCGGCGGCGGGCCGCGCCGCGTCCCGCAGCCACGCGCACGCCATCCGCCACGGCTCGGCCACCGCGCGGTCGCCGCCGGGCAGCGGCACCGGCCGCAGGTGCCCGGCGCGCACGTAGCCGCGCGCGTCGCCGACCAGCAGCTCGCCGCCCCAGACCGTCCCGTCGTCGCCGTGGCCGCTGCCGTCGTAGATCGCGCCGACCGCCACGCCGTCGACCCCGTGCTCGGCCAGGCACGCGGCGAGGTGGGCGTGGTGGTGCTGCACGCCGACCAGCGGCAGGCCCTCGCGGTCGGCGCGCGCCAGCGCGTAGGCCGTCGAGGCGTAGTCGGGATGGAGGTCGTGGGCGATCGCGCGCGGCGCGACCGCGAACAGCCGCTCGAAGTGCGCGACGCCCTCGCGGTAGGACGCCCGCGTCGCCGCGTCGCCGAGGTCGCCGAGGTGGTGGCTCACCCACGCGCGGCCGTCGCGCGCGACGCAGAACGTGCTCTTCAGGTCGGCCCCGCAGGCCAGCAGCGCGCTCGCGCCCGCGCCCGCGCCCGCGCGACCGCCCGGCAGCGGCAGCGCCAGCGACGCCGGCACGTGCCCGCGCGAGCGCCGGATCAGCCGGGCCCGCCCCGCCGCCACGCGCGCGACGCCGTCGTCGACGCGCGTGTGGATCGGGCGGTCGTGGACGAGGAACGCGTCGGCGATCGGCGCGAGGCGCTCGCGCGCGTCGGCGTCGCGGTAGGCGATCGGCTCGTCGGAGACGTTGCCGCTGGTCAGCACGAGCGGCGCGCCGCCGCCGTCGGCCAGCAGCAGGTGGTGCAGCGGCGTGTACGGGAGCATCACCCCCAGCTCGCGCGCCCACGGCGCCACCGCCTCCGCCACGCGCGCGCCGGGACGCCGCGCGGCCAGGACGATCGGCCGCTCCGGCCCGCGCAGCAGCGCCTCCTCGGCGGCGTCCAGGACGACCAGCGCGCGGGCGCCGTCCACGTCGGCGGCCATCAGCGCGAACGGCTTGTCCTCGCGGCGCTTGCGCGCGCGCAGCGCGGCGACCGCCGCCTCGTCGTCGGCGCGGCAGGCCAGGTGGTAGCCGCCCAGGCCCTTGACCGCGACGATCGCGCCGTCGGCGATCAGCCGCGCGGCGGCCCGCACCGGGTCGCGCGCGTCGCCGATCGCGGCGCCGAGCAGCGCCAGGCGCGGCCCGCAGTCCGGGCAGGCGATCGGCTGGGCGTGGAAGCGCCGGTCGCCGGGATCGTCGTACTCCGCGCGGCACGCGGCGCACATCGCGAAGCCCGCCATCGTCGTCAGCGGCCGGTCGTAGGGCACGCCGCGCACGATCGTGAACCGCGGCCCGCAGTCGGTGCACGAGATGAACGGGTGGCGGAAGCGGCGGTCGGCGGGGTCGCGCAGCTCGCGCAGGCAGGCGTCGCAGGTCGCCGCGTCGGGCGTCACGGACGCGTCGGGCCGGGCGCCGTGCTCGCTGGCGACGATCGCGAAGCCCGCGTCGCCGCCGGGCGCGACGTCGACCACGTGCATGCCGTCGACGCGCGCCAGCGGCGGCAGCTCGCGCGGCAGGCGCCGCAGGAACGCCGCGACCGCCGCCGGGTCGCCCTCGACCTCGAGCACCACGCCGCGCGCGTCGTTGCCGACGCGGCCGTCGAGCGCGAACGCGTGCGCGAGCCGGTGCACGTAGGGCCGGAAGCCGACGCCCTGCACCGTCCCCTCGACGTGCACGCGCACGCGCCGGCGCCGCCCGGTGGCGACGGCGCCGGTCATCGCGCCCCCTCGGTCGATGCGCGCAGGACGTGCCACGCGGTCGCCTGCGCCTCCTGGATGCGCGGGATGTGCTCCGAGCGGCTGACGACGACGTGGTCGGCCAGGCCCTCGGCCAGGACGCGCCCGCCGTCGTAGCCGACGAACGCGACGGTCAGCAGCCCGCGCCGCCGCGCCTCGGCCAGCGCGGCGATCACGTTGGTGGAGTTGCCGCTGGTGGAGAACGCCAGCAGCGCGTCGCCGACCGACCCGTAGGCGATGACCTGCCGGGCGAAGATCGCCTCGGTCCCGACGTCGTTGGCGATCGCGGTCAGGATCGCGGGGTCGGCCGTCAGGTCCAGCGCGCGGCGCCCGCCCGCGCGCAGGTCGGCGACCGCGTCCATCGCGTCGGTCGCCGAGCCGCCGTTGCCGAGCGCGAGCACGAGGCCGCCGCCGTCCAGCCGGGACCGCAGCGCGGCGGCCGCCGCGGCCAGCGTCGCGGCGCCCTCCTCGACGGTCTGGGCCCGCAGCGCCGCGGTCTCGCGCCCCTTGGCCAGCACCGAGGCCGCGACGTCGGCCAGCACGGCCTCGAGGTCCTGGCCGTGGTCGGCGCCCGTGGCCAGGAACGGGTACAGGAAGCTCGACGCGCCCGCGTCGCGGCCGGCGCGCGAGCGATGCTCGAAGAACACGTGCACGAGCTCCCACAGCACGTGGTAGGTCGTCTCGACCAGCTCCTGGGCGACGAACGGGTCGGCGGTCGGCGGGACGAACGCCCACTCGGCGCCGGCGTCGTCGACGAAGGCGACCGTCAGGCACCCGCGCTCGCGCGCGACGGCGACCGCGCGGGCGATCGCCGCGCCGCCGCCGAAGGCGATCGCGACGTCCTCGGGCCGCGCCAGCAACGCCACGTCGCCGGGCTCGACGGCCAGCGCGGGCAGCGCGCGCTTGCCGACGATCACCGGATGGACGAACTCGACGGCGACGTGGCGCGCGTCGGAGCGCTCGACCTCCCCCGCCCCGAACGCCACCAGCCGCCCACCGTCGGCGAAGCGCTCCGACAGGCGGTGGCAGAGCTCCGCGAGCCGCGGCGCCTGCTCCGCGAAGTAGCGCTCGCCCGCGGCCGGTGCGGAGGCCGACGCGGTCACCCGAGCGCGCTCCTGCCCGCCCGGTCGGGCAGCGCCGCCAGCCACGACCGCAGCACGTCGACGCCCTCCCCCGTGCGCGCGCTGACCTCCACGTGCGCGACGCCCGGATGGACGGCATCCAAGTGGTACAGGAACTTGTCGAGGTCGAAGTCGACGTGGGGCAGCAGGTCGAGCTTGTTGACGACGACCAGCTCGCACGTGCGGAACATCAACGGGTACTTGAGCGGCTTGTCCTCGCCCTCGGCGACCGAGGACACCATGACGCGCGCGTCCTCGCCGATCCGGAACTCCGCCGGGCAGACGAGGTTGCCGACGTTCTCGACGATCAGCAGGTCGATCGCCTCGAGGTCCAGCAGCGGCAGCGCCGACCGCACCATGTTGGCGTCCAGATGGCACTCGCCGCCGAACCCGTGGCCGGTGTCCAGCTGCGCGACCGGGACGTGGAGGTCCGCGAGGCGGTCGGCGTCCAGGCTGCCCTGCACGTCGCCCTCCAGCACCCCGACCCGCACGCCGCGCCCGATCGTGGAGCCGTCGGCCAGGACGCGCTCCAAGATGGTGGTCTTGCCCGATCCCGGCGCGCTCATCAGGTTGACGACGGTCACGCCGGCGCGCTCGAAGTCCGCGCGGTTGGCGGCGGCGATCGTCGCGTTGGCGTCCAGCGCGTCCTCGGCGACGCGCACCCTCACACGGTGCATGCGGCTCCCTCCTCGACCTCGATCGACTCGACCTCCAGCTCCTCGCCCCCGACGACCGCCACGTCCCCGCCGCCGCACGCCGGGCAGCGCAGCGGCAGCCGCGCCAGCGTCGACACGCGGTCGCACGGCGCGCAGCGCACCCGCGCCGGAAGTTCCTCCCACTCCAGCCGCGCGCCCTCGCAGAGGGTCTCGCGCGCGCAGATCTCGAACGCGAAGGCCAGCGCGTCGGGCACGACCTGGCGCAGCGCCCCGAGCCGCAGCGACACGACCGTCACCCGCCGGCCGTCGGCGTGCTTGACGGCGGTCGCGACGACGGCGGAGGCGATCGAGAACTCGTGCATGGCCTCAGCGCGGGTGGGCCGCTTCGGCGCGCAGCTCGTCGAGCGTCTCGCCGACCAGCGCCAGCGCGCGATCCACGGCGCCCGCGACCGCGGGCGTCAGGCCCAGGCCGACGTCGTCGACCGCTCCGGGCTCGCACCCGACGACGACGACGCGGCCGTTGAACCCGCCGATCGCCCCGACGAAGCGCAGGACCGTCCGCGGGTCCATCCCGTGCGGGTCGATGGCCTCGCCGTCCTCGATCGGGCGCCGCAAGGCCTCCATGTCGGGCTCGACCACGTACAACGTGCCCGGCTCGCCGCCCTGGCGGGTGGCGTCCAGCAGCACCAGCGCGTCGTAGCCGCGCATCAGCTCGTAGGCGAGGTCCAGGCCGCCGGTCCCGAAGTCCATGACGGTGACGCCGTCGGGGACGCCCGCGGCGGCCAGGCGCCGCGCGCACGCGCCGCCGAACGCGTCGTCGCGCAGCCAGGCGTTGCCGACGCCCGCGACGAGGATCTGCTTCTCCGGCTGCCGGGCGGTCGTCATGGTGCCTCCACCTCGTCGGGCTTGAAGTACAGGTACCGGCCGATGTCGCGCATGAGCTGCTGGCCGGGGTCGTCGTCGATCGTCACGCAGAGGTGGACGTCGTCGTCGTAGTCGACGTAGATGCGCTCGACGGTCGCCCGGCGCCCGGCGAGCAGGTGGTCGGTGGCGCCGCGGCGCGGGCCCGGGCGCAGCACGACGTGCTGGCCGCGGACGAACGTGCGGCCGTCGGCGACGACCCGCTCCTCGCCGCGGACCTCCCGCGCGGGCGCCGGGGCCGGGTCGCCGAGCGTCACGCGGCCGTGCAAGGCCATGATGTCGTTCGGCGTCGCCGCCGCGGCGGCGCGCGCCAGCATCGCCCGGACGGCCGGGTCGGCGTCGGCCAGCTCCGCCCGCTCGGCGTCGCTCAGCGCCGCGACGTGCAGGACGAGCGCCTCCTCGATCTCGGTGGCGTCGAACAGCGACCCGCGGCTCTCGGGCGCCAGCCGCGGGTGGTCGGGCAGGAAGATCGCGGCGCCGAGGACCGCGTCGTCGGCGGGCGTGGCGAGCACCGGATGGGTGTTGACCGACACGCACGCCATGACCGCCGCGGCGGCCTCGGGCGGCGGGTCGACCGGCGAGAAGAAGCGGCCGGGCGCCGCGCAGCGGACGACCAGGTGCACCGACAGCAGCGAGCGGTCCAGCGCCTGCGCGCGGGTCAGCGCCTCCGCGTCGAGGAGCAGCTTGGTGGTGTTGGCCACCTCCGCCGTGACGCGCCGCAGGCCGCCGTCGAAGCGCTCGACGTCCAGCGTCAGCACGCCGCGCACGCCGCCGAAGGCCAGCGCCGCCTCCTCCCCCGGCGCCCCGACCGCGGCCGTCCGCTCCTCCCCGTCCACCAGGCAGTGCAGCTCCACCGAGACGTCGTCGGTCCCGGCCGCGATCGCCTGCACCCGGCTGCGCGCGAACCGGTGCGGGCTGCCGGCCGCGTAGGCCGGCGGGTAGACGATCCCGAACGGGGTCGGCGTCAGGTTCTTGGTCGCGCTGGGCGTGTAGGGGTAGAGCTGGTGGCCCTCCCACAGCAGCGTGTCGACCAGCGCGTCGAGCTGGGTGACGGTCATGCCAGGAGCCCTCTCACGGTCGCGTCGAAGGTGTGGTCGCCGCGGTCGGCCTTGCGCGCGGCGAGCGCGTCGAGCGTCTCGGTGCTCAGCCGCACCCAGCCGCCGCCCGGGTAGTGCTCGGCCAACGCGCGCCGGAACGCCTCCACCGGCATCCGCCAGCGCGCCAGCGCGCTCCACGGCACCGGCGCGACCTGCAGCCGGTCCTCCGGGCCGGCGTACAGGACGGTCCCGGTGAACAGGAACGTCAGCGGCGCGACGCCGCCGGGCAGCGAGTACAGGTACTTGGTCGCCGAGACCTCGAGGTCGTAGCCGCACGGCACGTCCAGCGCGAACGACGTGGCGCCGGTGAAGCCGTCGAGCAGGACGTCGGTCGTCGCCCAGTGCACGGCCTGCGTCGTCGCGGCCCAGCGCTCGGGCGCGCCGAACAGCTCCACCAGCCTGGCTCGTGTGGCGTCGTCGTAGGCGCGCTGGGCGGGGTCGATCCGGATCGTCGCCGACAGCGCGAGCACGAGCACGCGCCGGCCGAGCGGGTCGCTGAGGTGCAGGTCGAAGCGCAGCCCGGGGAGCAGGCCGCGCTCCACCGGCGCGACGCCGAGCACGGTGAAGACCGGATCGTCGACCCGCGCGTCGGCCACCGGCCCGGCGCCGTGCGCGCCCACGCTCACGGCGCCACCACCGCCCGCGCGCGCAGGTCGTCGAAGAACGCGTCGATCGCCGCGCCCACGTCCGGGCCGCCGGCGATCCCCGACCACCCCGCCTTGACCCGGCCGACCAGCTCGTAGCAGCGGTCGATGCCCGCGATCGCGTAGCGCGGCGCGCCCGCGCGCGTGCGGTCGACGATCAGCGCCTCGGCGTCGGGCTCCAGCCGCGCGAGCACCGGGTTGGCGGCCACGAGCTCGTCCCACGCGTCCGGCGCGGGCTCGCTCTCGGTCGCGCCCGCCGGGCTCGGGTACAGCGCGACGACCGTCCCGCTGACGCTGCTGCGCAGCAGGAAGGCCAGGCCGATCGGGATCTGGAACGCGGCCCAGACGTGATCGGGCAGCCGGAAGTCCTCCAGCCACAGCGTGCGCTGGCCGGGCGGGCGGAGCTCGGGATCCCCGGAGCGCGTCGACCAGCACGTCTCGCAGACGCAGACGATGCGCCGCTGCTCGAGGTGCAGGAGATGGCGGTGGTGCTCGCCCAGCCCGTTGGGGCACAGCTCGCAGTGGGCGCGCGCCGCGGGCTCCGGGCCGGCGGCGGGAGGCGGCGGCGTGGGCGCCGCCGCCCACGCCGCCATCCGGCGCAGCCCGTGCGCGGCGCCGGCGCTCATGGCGCGAGCGCCACCCGGACGGGGCCGCCGTTGCGCAGCAGCGGGACCGGCCGCAGCTGGAGCGTGGCGTCGCGGACGCAGCGGCCCGCGCGCGGCAGGTCGAACGTCGTGCCGCAGGACGCGCACGTCAGCCGGCCGCCGAGCAGGACGCCGTCGGTCAGCGCCGCGCCGCAGGCCGCGCACGCGTCCCGGTAGGCCAGCAGCGTGCCCGCGACGTTGGCCACCAACAACCCGGCCGCGCCCGTGGTCGCGCCGCGGCCCAGCGCCTCGAGGCCGTCGAGCGTCACCCACTCCACGTCGGGCCCGGCGTCGGCCTCGCGCCGCGGCGGCGGCGCGACCGCGCCCTCGACGTCCAGGCCGGTGAGGTCCGGCGCCGCCTCGTCCAGCGCGGCCTCGATGGCCAGCTCCAGCGTCGTCTGCGACGCGCCGCAGCCCCGGCACGAGCCCGACAGCCGCAGCGACGCCACGCCCTCGGCGTCGATCCCGAGCAGCTCCACGTCGCCGCCGTGCGAGGCCAGGTAGGGCCGGACGCCGTCCAGCGCCGCCCGGACCCGCTCGGCCAGCGGCACCGGATGCAGGCCGTGGATCAGCAGCAGGCCGGAGACGAGGTCGTCGCGCGCGGCCAGCGCCGCGACGGCCTCGGGGCCGAGCGCGTCGGCGAGGCGCGCCACGCCCTCGCCGTAGAGCTGGACGATCGCGGCCGCCAGCTCGTCGGCCAGCGCCCGCGACCGCGGGTCGGGCAGCGCGTCGGCGCGCTCGGTCAGCTCGGTCACCCGGGCGACCAGCGCCTGCTCGGCGACGGCGGGTGGCGCGGGGGTCGCCACCTCAGCACATCCCGGTCGGCGTGTGCACGACCTTGCGGACGGTCCCGTGCCCCTTCCCGTACATGTGCACGCCGCAGGGCAGGCACGGGTCGAAGCTGTGGACCGCGCGCATGATGTCCACGCCCTTGAAGCTCTCCGGCCCGTTCTCCTCGAAGATCGGCGTGTTCTGCACGGCGTCCTCGTAGGGGCCCGGCGTCCCGAAGCTGTCGCGCGGGTTGCCGTTCCACGGCGTCGGCGGGTAGGGCTGGTAGTTGGCGATCCGGCCGTCGCGGATGACCATGTGATGGGACAGCACGCCGCGCGCGGCCTCGTGGAAGCCGACGCTGATCGTCGAGTCCGGGACCTGGAAGTCCGACCAGCTCTTGGTCCGCCCGGCCCGGATCTCGGCCTGCGCGCGCTCCAGGCAGTGCAGCGCCACGAGCGCCGCGTAGGCCTGGTGGTAGCTGCGCGCCCGCTGGCGCTCGATCGCGTTGGACCACTCGGGGATCCGCCACTCCAGCTCCATCTCGGGCATGAACCCCGTCTTGGGCAGGACCATCTTGATGGACTCGCCCGTGGCCTTCAGGAACCCGAGGTCGACGAGCCCGGCCTTCGCGGTCACCCACTGGCGCGCGAACGGGCCGCCGCCGGTGTCGCTGGCCACGAAGCGGTCGTTGCGCGCGTCGTACATGCGCGGCGACGCGACCCACGAGTACTTGTCGGCCCAGTCGCGCGCCTGCGGCTTGGGCAGCGTGACCTTGTTCCACGGGTGGCGCTTGTCCACCGGGTTGCCCAGCGGGTCGTGGGTGACGAACGTCTCCTCCGCGGTCCAGTCGTCGAAGTACGACGAGCCGAGCAGGATCCGGATCGCCAGGTTGATCTCCACCAGGTCGGTCGTGATCAGCTCGCCCTTGAAGACGAGGCCCGGCGTGACGAACCGCCGCCGGCCCCACTCGGTCATCGACCGGTAGTTGTAGTCCACGTAGTCGGGGTCGTCGAAGCAGCCCCAGCAGATGATGTCCGTGTCGCGGTAGCCGACCCGCTCGTAGCCCGGCAGCGCCTCGTAGAAGAAGTCATACAGGTCGTCGTGCATCGGCACGGTGCGCTTGCAGTAGTCGATGTAGCGCATCAGCCGCACGTAGTACTCCGTGCACGTCTGCTGGGTGATCTCGGCGCTGCAGCCGCCGGGCAGGATCGTCGACGGGTGCGTGTGGCGGCCGCCGAACAGGCAGTACATCTCGCGCGTGTAGCGCGCCACCTGCAGGGTCTCGAGGTAGAAGTCGCCGGTGAACGCGTTGAGCGCGCGCATGATGTCGGCGATCGTCCGGTACCCGTGGACGTGGGCGTGCGGCGCGGCCGTGCTCTCGGCCTTGGCCAGGACGCCCGGGTTGGTCTCCTTGACCATCTGCTCGGAGTAGTCCACGTTGGCCATGCAGTCGTTGTAGATCGCGTGGTCGAACATGAAGTCCGCCGACTCGGCCAGGTTGTAGGCGTAGTCGCCGAGCTTGGGCGGCTTGACCGAGTAGGCCATGTTCTGGTTCAGGCACGAGCAGGTGCAGTGGTTGTCCCCGCAGATGCCGCAGATCCGGCTGGTGATGAAGTGCGCGTCGCGCGGGTCGATGCCCTTCATGAAGATGTCGAAGCCGCGGAACAGCATCGAGGTCGAGTAGCACTTCAGGACCTGCTGGTTGGTGAAGTCGATCTCGGTGTGGATGCCCAGCGACCCGACGATGCGGGTGACCGGGTCCCAGGCCATCTCCTTGACGGTGACCTTCTGCTCGGTGGGCTTCTCGACGGTGGCCATGGTCTGCTCCTCACCAGCGCTTGCTGTAGCCGGAGGTGAGCTCGGGGCGGTTGTGCCGCCACTCGGGCTCCTTGTCGTACTTGCGCTTGACGTTGTAATGGCGGCCCCAGCGCAGCAGCGGGCCCCAGCTGAACTTCGCGACGTCGGACGAGACGCGGCCCATCGGGTCCTCGTCCATGAACGGCATGTACTTGTCGGGGAAGCCCGGCATCGTGCACGCCATGCAGATCCCGCCGACGTTCGGGCAGCCGCCCATGTGGTTGACCCAGCCGCGCAGCGGGACGTTGCAGCGGACCACCGGACCCTTGCACCCCAACTTGACCAGGCAGCGGTGATCGGCGCCGTACTCGGTGGCGAAGTCGCCCTCCTCGTAGAACGCGGCGCGGTTGCAGCTCTCGTGCGTGGTGCGGCCGAAGAGCGCCACCGGGCGGCCGGCGTCGTCGAGCTCGGGCGCCGGGGCCATGCCCGCCAGGGCGAAGACCAGGTGCACCAACATCTCGGTCATGTTGTCCGGCTGGGCCGGGCAGCCGGGGATGTTGACGATCGGGATGCCCGCCTTGGACTTCCAGTTGGCGCCCAGGTAGTCGCGCACGCCCATCGCGCCGGTCGGGTTGTTGGCCATCGCCGGGATGCCGCCGTAGGTCGCGCAGGTGCCGACCGCGACGATCGCCGCGGCCTTGGGCGCCAGCCGGTCCAGCCACTCGTTGACGGTGATCGGCTGGCCGTCGGCGGGGTTGACGCCGAAGCCCGTCCAGTGCCCGGCGCCGTTGATCTTCTCGTTGCCCAGCGAGCCCTCGATGACCAGGACGAACGGGTCGAGCTTGCCGTCCTGCGCGTCGAACCAGGCCTGGACGTACTCCTGGCCGACCTCGTAGGCCAGCACCTGGTTGTGCACCACCACCTTGGGCATCCCGGGGATCGCCCCGGTGATGATGTCCTCCAGGCTCGGGTTCGTCGCGGAGGTCATCGCGACCGAGTCGCCCTCGCACGACAGCCCGACGGTGATCCAGAGCACGTGCGCGGTGACCGCCTCGGTCTGCGTCTGGTTGGGGCTGATCTCGACCGACGCCATGATGTCGCTCCTCCTCGTTGCTCAGCAGATTCTCGGAAGCGGATCGCCGACGAGCTGGTCCAGCACCCGCCGCCCGCCGAAGCCCGTCTCGACCAGCACCATCCCGGCGGGGTCGGAGTGGACCTCGCCGATCTCCGCGGCGCGCGCGAACGGGCCCGCGGTGCCGCCGTCGCCCGCGGCGCGCAGCGCGGCCAGCGCCGCGTCGGCGCGCTCGGGCGCGACCGCGGCCACCAGCACGCCCTCGTTGGCCACGTGCATCGGGTCGATGCCCAGCAGCTCGGCCGCGCCGGCCACCGCGTCGTCGACCGGCACCGCCGCCTCGCGGACCAGCATCGCGACCCCCGAGGCGCGCGCCAGCTCGTTGAGGACCGAGGCGACACCGCCGCGCGTCGCGTCGCGCAGGCAGCGCAGCCCGGGCCCCGCGTGCTCCATCAGCGCGTCGGCCGCCGGCCACAGCGAGCGCGTGTCCGAGACGATCGTCGCGTCCAGCTCGAACTCGCCGCGCGCGAGCATGATCGCGGTGCCGTGCGCGCCGACCGGCCCGGAGACCAGCAGGCGGTCGCCGGGCCGCAGGGCGCTGGGCGCGAGCCGGGCGCGCGGGTCGACGCGGCCCACGCCGGTCGTCGTGATGTACATCATGTCGGCGTGGCCGCGCTCGACGACCTTGGTGTCGCCGGCCACGATCGCCACCCCGGCGCGCCGCGCGGCGCCGGCGATCGCGTCGACCTCGGCGCGCAGCGCGTCGGCGGGCAGGCCCTCCTCCAGGACGAGCGAGAGCGTCAGCGCGACCGGGCGCGCGCCGGCGACCGCGAGGTCGTTGACGGTGCCGTTGACGGCCAGCTCGCCGATCGACCCGCCGGGGAACCGGATCGGCGTGACGACGAAGCCGTCGGTGGTCAGCGCGAGCGCCGCGCCGCCGACGGTGAGCGTGCCCGCGTCGCCGAGCTCGTCGAGCACGGCCGAGCCGAACGCGGGCAGCAGCAGGCCCTCGATCAGCGCGCCGGTGGCCTTGCCGCCCGCGCCGTGGGCCATCGTGACGCGCTCGTCGCGGAACCGGGGGCGTTTGGAGCGCGCGGTCTCGATGATGTTCAGGACCCGCGCCTCGCGGGCGGAGACGTCGGCGCTCATAGGACCACGCGCTCCCGGGCGAAGCGCCCGTAGTTGTAGTAGGCGGCGCACGCGCCCTCGCTGGAGACCATGCAGGTCCCGATCGGGCGCTCCGGCGTGCACGCGCTGCCGAAGACCTTGCACTCGAACGGCTTGATGACGCCCTTGAGCACCTCGCCGCACTGGCACGCCTTGGGGTCGGCGACGCGCACGCCGGGGACCTCGAAGCGGCGCTCGGCGTCGAGGTCGGCGTAGGCGTCCGACAGCCGCAGGCCGCTGTGGGAGATGAAGCCCAGGCCGCGCCACTCGAAGTGCGGGCGCAGCGCGAAGACCTCGGCCATGACCTCCAGCGCGCGCGGGTTGCCCTCGTAGGGGACGACGCGCTTGTACTGGTTCTCGACCTCGCGCCGGCCGTCGGCCAGCTGGCGCAGGATCATCAGGACCGACTGCAGGATGTCGACGGGCTCGAAGCCCGAGACGACGACGGGCTTGTCGTAGTCGGTGGTGATGAACTCCAGCGGGCGGGCGCCCACGACCGTGCAGACGTGGCCGGGGCCGACGAAGCCGTCGAGGCGCAGGTCGGGCGACTCCAGCAGCGCGCGCAGCGGCGGCACGATCGTCACGTGGTTGCAGAAGCACGAGAAGTTGGCGACGTGCTCGGCGCGCGCCCGCTTGAGCGTCAGCGCGGTCGACGGCGCGGTCGTCTCGAAGCCGATCGCGAAGAACACCACCTGCCGGTCGGGCTCGGCCTTGGCGATCCGCAGCGCGTCCAGCGGCGAGTAGACCATGCGGACGTCGGCGCCCTGGGCCTTGGCCTCCAGCAGCGTCCCGGTCGAGCCGGGCACGCGCAGCATGTCGCCGAAGCAGGTGAGGATCACGTCCTCGCGGCGGGCGATCGCGATGCCGTCGTCGACGCGGCCCATCGGGATCACGCAGACCGGACAGCCGGGCCCGTGGACCAGCTCGACGTTCTCGGGCAGCAGGTCGTCGACGCCGTACTTGTAGATCGAGTGCGTGTGGCCGCCGCAGACCTCCATGATCTTGACGTGGCGGCCGGGCTCGACCGCGCCGAGGATCTCGCCCGCCAGGACGCGCCCGAGCTGGGCGTCGCGGAACTCATCGACGAACCTCATGCCCGACGGCCCTCCAGCGTGGTCAGCGCCGTGCCCGCGTGGACGAGCACCGTGTCGCCGACGGCGACCGGCGCGACGAGCAGGATCTCGACGCTCTCGTGGGTGCCGTCGGCGCGGGCGCAGAGCGCCAGCGCGCGCACCTCGTCGACCGCGAGGACGGTCTCCGGCGTGCCGTCGTCGCCGCAGGTGACGCAGTGCCGCGGGTCGTCGCAGCCGGTCATTCGATCACGCTGGCCTTCAGCTCGGCGAGCTCCAGCTCGTACTCGGCGCCCATGTTCTGCAGGAGCGCCAGCGTCGCCTCGGCCTCCTCCTCGTCGACGCGCGAGATCGCGAAGCCGACGTGGATCAGGACCCAGTCGCCGGGTCGGGTCGGCCCGGCGGCCTCGCCGTCCAGGAGCCCGACGTTGACCGTGCGGCGGACGCCGGCGACGTCCACGACCGCCAGCCGGTTGCGCTCGTCGGTCAGCTCCACGATGCGGCCCGGGATCGCCAGGCACATGGGCGATGCCTCCTTCTGCGGGTCCCCGATGTTGGAGAGCAACACCGGCGCCCTGGGTCTACTCCGAGCGCGGTCGGGTTTGCAAGGCCGGCGAGGTTGGTGGTCTACTGGCGTCTGTCATGCCAGTGCCCCAGCAGCGGGCCGCGGTGGACCGCCGGCTCTTACGGGACAACGCCTACGCGATGTTGTGCGGGGCGATCGTGGACGGAACGTTGGCGCCCGGGGAGTCGCTGCACGACGGCGAGCTGTGCGCCTGGCTGGGGCTCAGCCGCACGCCCGTCCGCGACGCGCTGCACCGGCTGGAGGAGAACGGCCTGGTCGAGATCGCGCCGCAGCGCTACACGCGGGTCAGCGGGCTGTGCGCCGCCGACGCGGCCGACGCGTTCGCGTTCGCCGCCGCCGTCCACGCGCTGGCCGCCGAGCTGGCGGTGCCGGCGCTGGACCGAGAGGCCCACGCCGCGCTGCGCGAGGCCAACGACGCGTTCATGGTGGCCCTGACGCGCCGGGACGCGCGGGCGAGCTACGACGCCGACGACCGCTTCCACGCCACGTTCGTCGAAGCCGCCGGCAACGCCGAGATCGCGCGTAGCCTGCTGCACATGCGTCCGCGCCTGCGCCGCCTGGAGCTCCTGTCCGGCGGCGCGCTGCCCGGCCGGCGCTCGGTGGCCCAGCACGAGGCGATCCTGGCGCGCGCGGCGGCCGGCGACGCGCGCGGCACCGCGAACGCGACGCGCGAGAACTGGCTGGAGCTGGGAGCGCTGATCGAGCGGGCGCTGGCCTAGGCGGCGTGCGGTCGGGCGACGATGAGCAGGCCGCCGATCGCCACCGTCCTCGCGGCCGTCGTCGTCGGCGTCGGCGTCGGCCTCGGCCTCGGGGGCTGCGGGTCGGCCGCCGGCCCGTCGCCGACCGCGCCGGCCGCCACGGCGACCACGGCCCGCCCGGCCCCCGCCGCCACCGGGCCGGGCGCGGGCGCGGGCGCGCGGACGCCGACGCCCCGCGCGGGCCGCATCCCGCCGCTGGTGGCGCGCGACGACGTCTACGCCGCCGACCGCCCCGGCCGGTTCGCGCCCCAGGTCGCCGACGACCCGCCGCGCGTCTACGTGCCCAACTCCAAGTCCAACTCGGTCGACGTGATCGACCCGCGGACCGACCGGATCGTCGAGCGCTTCGCGACCGGCGCCCTCCCCCAGCACGTCACGCCGTCGTGGGACCTGCGCACGCTCTGGGTCACCAACGACGACGGGAACTCGCTGACGCCGATCGACCCGCGTACCGGCCGGCCCGGACGCCGCGTCCCCGTCCGCGACCCCTACAACCTGTACTTCACCGCCGACGGCCGCCGGGCGATCGTCGTCGCCGAGGCCGACCGGTCGCTGGACTTCCGGACGCCGCACACGATGCGGCTGACCAAGTCCTTGCACATCCCGGCCTGCGACGGGATCGACCACATGGACTTCACCGCCGACGGCCGCACCGCGCTGGTCTCGTGCGAGTTCGCCGGGCGCATGGCGGTGGTCGACCTCCGGCGCGAGCGGCTGGTCAAGACCTTCATGTTGCGCACCGGCGCCATGCCCCAGGACGTCAAGCTCTCGCCCGACGGCCGGACGTTCTACGTCGCCGACATGGCGTCCAACGGCGTCTGGCTGGTCGACGCGCGGGCGCTGCGCAAGATCGGGTTCGTGCGCACGGGCCTCGGCGCGCACGGCCTCTACCCCAGCCGCGACTCGCGCACGTTGTACGTGTCCAACCGCGGTGAGGGGTCGATCAGCCTGATCTCGTTCCGCACGCGCCGCCCCTACCGCAAGTGGCGGCTGCCGGGCGGCGGCTCGCCGGACATGGGCGGCGTCTCGGCCGACGGCCGCGTCCTGTGGCTCAGCGGGCGCTACGACCGCGTCGTCTACGCCATCTCGACGCGGACCGGCCGCCTGCTGGCGCGCATCCGCGTGGGCGACGGCCCGCACGGGCTCTGCGTCTGGCCGCAGCCGGGCCGCTACTCGATCGGCCACACCGGGATCCTGCGCTGACGCACGCGCCGCCGTTCAGGCCGCGGTCAGGTGGGCCGGGCATCCTGGACGCGGATGTTCGAGCACATGGATCCGATCGGCGTGGTGTGCGGGCTCATGGCCGTCCTCGCCTACCGCCACCTCTGGCATCGCTGACGCGGCGATGGTCGTCGGCGCGGCGTGGTGGCGGCGTCGCCGCGGGGGCCGACCGCGCCGGCGCGTGCTCGGGATTGCTTTCCTGTAGGGGTGCTCGCCGCCCTCGTCAGCGTCGACCCGCTCGGAGACCGCGGGAACCAGACGTCCTCCGCGGCGTTCCTGGTGCTGCTGTCGTTCGTCGTCGCGTTCCTGGCGATCCGCACCAGCGCGCGCATGACGCGCTCGGTCTCCTGGTGGCCCGGTTCGGTGCGCACCGGCGACGTCCACCTCCACCACCTGGTGTGGGGCATCTGCCTGATGATGCTCTCCGGCTTCCTGGCCTTCGTGGCCACGCCGGGCACGCCGTTCGCGCACCTGACGGCGATCGGCTTCGGCGTCGGCGCGGGCTTCACGATGGACGAGTTCGCCCTCTGGGTCCATCTCGAGGACGTCTACTGGGAGGAGGAGGGCCGCCGGTCGATCGACGCGGCGGTCATCGCCGTCGCGTTCGCCGCGATGGTCGTGGCCGGGACGACGCCGTTCGGCCTCGACGACCCCGGCTCGGTCACCGGCACCGCGGTCGTCGTCCTCGGCGTGCTCGCGCTCTCGGTCCTGTGCTTCATGAAGGGCCGGATCCTGCTCGGCGTGCTCGGCCTGTTCGTGCCGCTGTTCGGCCTGGTCGGCGCCTTCCGGCTCGGGCGGCCGGGCTCGCCCTGGGCCCGCCACCGCTACTCCGAGGGCCGCATGGCCCGCGCGCGCGACCGCTTCTCCGACGACCGCCGCCTCGAGCGCGCCCGCCACCGGATCGTCGACGCGCTCATCGGCAAGACCACCGAGCGCAGCGGCGGATCCGACGCCGAGGACGCGTCGGCCTAGCGTTCAGGCAGCGTTCAGCCGGGACCGCGCACAGTGTGCGGTGCGATGGTCTCTCACGAGCTCTCACCGGTCGGGCCGCGTCGGGCGCTCGTCTTCTCGGCCGACGTCGGGGAGGGCCACCTCGCCGCGGCCCGCGCGCTGGCGGAGGGGCTGCGGGAGCTGGGCATCGACGTCGTCGAGGAGGACGGCCTGGCCGCGCTGGGCCGGGTCGCGCGCTGCATCATCCGCGACGGGTACCGGCTGCAGCTGCGCATCGCGCCGTGGTCCTACTCGCTCGTCTACGCCCTGTTCAACCGCAGCGTCGTCGGACGCCGCGTCGGCGAGCTGCTGCTGAGCGCCGCGGGCGGGCGCCGGATGGTCCGGATCGTCCGCCGCGCCGCGCCCGACCTCGTGATCTCGACCCACCCGGCGCTGACCTGCGTGCTCGGCCGCGCGCGGCTGCGGCGCCGGCTGGGCGTCCCGCTGGTCGTGCCGATCACCGACTTCGCCGACTACGCGCTCTGGGCGCACCGCGGCGCCGACGTCCACCTCGTCATGCACCCGCACGCGGTCGCGGCCGTCGACCGCCGCGCCGGACGGGGCCGGACGGCGCTCGTCGCGCCGCTGGTCGCCCGCCGGTTCCGCGAGCCCCTGCCCAAGCCCGCCGCCCGCGCCGCCCTGGAGCTGCCGCCCGACGGCACGCTCGTCGCGGTGTCGGGCGGTGGCTGGGGCGTCGGCGACCTCGGCGGCGGCGTCCGCGCCGCGCTGGACGCGGGCGCGACGACGGTCGTCGTCGTCGCGGGGCGCAACGAGACCGCCCGGGCGCAGCTGCGGCGGCGCTTCGCCGGCGACGCGCGCGTCCACGTCTGGGGCTTCGCCACCACCATGCACCTGCTGATGCGGGCGGCCGACGTGCTCGTGCACTCGACCGGCGGCGTCACCTCGCTGGAGGCGCTGAGCTGCGGCTGCCCGATGATCGCCTACGGGTCGACCGTCGGGCACATCCGCGTGCACAACCGCACGATGGAGCGCCTCGGCCTGATCGAGGTGGCGGGCGGCCGCGAGGACCTCGCCGACCGGCTGCGCCGGCACCTCGACGGCCCGGTCGTCGAGGCCGCGCCGGCCCTGCCGGCGGTCGCGCTGGACCCGGCGCTGGCGGCGCTCCAGGCGCGGCTGTCGGTCCGGGTGCTGCCGACGTGGCGGATGGCGCTGGAGCGCGCGACCGCGATGGTCGCCACGGTCGCGGTCATGTTCGCGTCGCTGGCCGCCAACGACCCCTACAGCTTGGTCGCCAAGCCGCTGGAGATCCGCCCCGCCTCGCACCTCCAGACGTCGACGCCCGCCGCCGGCCTGGTGGTGCTGGGCGCCGGGAGCGACCTGACTCCGACGGCCGCGCGGCTGGCGCGCCTGGGCCTGCACGTCTCGTTCGCGGTGCGGGCCCCGACGTCCGGCGCCGGGCTCGGCGCGTTGGGCCGCGACGGCGACGACGTCCTGCCGACCCTGCCCGGCTCGGCGACGGTCCGCTGGCTGAAGACCCGCGGGATGCTCTCCAACGCGCCGAGCATCGACGGCCGCCGGCTCTACCTCGTCCCGGCGGGCGGCCTGAGCTTCGGCCAGTACCTGCTGGGCCGGACCGTCGGCGCCTCGCCGGTCACCGGCCGGGTGCGCCTGGACGCGAGCGAGGTCAAGACCGCGCCGCTCGTCCAGCCGGGCGACGTCGTCGTGCTCACCGTCCCCGGGCACGACGCGACCGCGGCGGCCCGCGCGGTCGCCCGCTACGCCGGGCGGCTGGCGGCGGCCGGCGTGTCGGTCGCGCCGCTGTCGGTGCTGGAGTCGGCGTCGACGAGCCCGCGCACCGCGGGCGACGCCATCAGCACCAGCGCGCAGCCGACGACGAGCACGAGCCCCCCGGCCATCGCGACGCCGTGGCCCCAGCGCTCGGACACCAGCAGGGGCGCGGCGGCCACCGGCACGACGACCTGGACGACGAAGACCACCGGCGCGACCTGCGTCGCCGGCCGCCGCTGCAGCGCGCTCATCTCGCAGAGCAGGCCGGCCCCGGAGGCCAGGCCGGTGGCGACGGACCACGCGCCCACGGCCGCGAGATGACCGCCGTGCAGCGCATCGGCGACGAGCTTGGTCGACAGGCCGCTCCACGCCAGCGCGGCGCCGGCGGCGACCATGAGCGCGGCGCCGCCGCCGTGCCGCCGCCGGAAGACCAGCAGCGGCAGCACCGCCACGAGCCCGACGCCGGCCAGGACCGCGGTGAGCGCGACCGGCGCCGCGTGGCGGGTCGAGGGCTCCGGGGCGACGGCCGCCAGCAGCACGACGCCCGCGAGGATCCCGCCGACGGCCAGGACCTCGCGCGCGCCGACGGGCTCGTCCAGCCGCCGCGCGCCGACGACCAGCAGGAGCACGAGGCCGAAGGCCAGCGAGGGCTGGACCACCACCAGCGGGGCCAGCAGCAGCGCGGCCGTCTGCAGCGGCCACCCCAGGACGTTGAGCGCGGTGCCGGCCAGCCACCGGCGCCGGCGCACGAGCGTCAGCAGCAGCGACGCGTGCAGGCCCTCGTCGTGCGGGACCTCGCGCGCGTCGAGCGCCTGGAGCGCCAGGCCCAGGTTGTACAGCGAGGACGCGCCGCAGCCCGCGGCGGCTCCGAGGAGCACCGACGACATGAACGACACGCACCATAGGGCGACGGGCGTCGCGATGGCGGGGTCGCTCGCCCTGGCCGCGCACGCCGGGCCCGCGCTCGGCTCGGTCCTCCCCGCGCTGCGCCCACCGCTGGGCGTCCGCGATCGCTTGGCGGATCGGACCATGGTCGCGCTGACGTTCGACGACGGGCCCGACCCGCGCGGCACGCCCGCGATCCTCGAGGTGCTGCGCGCGCACGCGGTCACCGCGACGTTCTTCGTCTGCGGCGAGCAGGTGCGCGCGGCGCCCGCGCTGGCCGAGGAGATCGTCGCCGCCGGCCACGAGATCGCCGTGCACGGCGACCGCCACCGCAACCTGCTGCGCGTGCCGCCCGCGGCGCTGGCGCGCGACCTGGCCGACGCCGAGGCCGCGATCGTCGCGGCCTGCGCGCGGGCGCCGCGGCTCTACCGGCCCCCGTACGGCGTGCTCAGCGGCGCGGCGCTGGCGATCGCCCGGCGCCGCGGATGGCAGCCGCTGCTGTGGACGCGCTGGGGCCGCGACTGGCGCGGCGCGGCGACCGCGTCCTCGGTCGCCGCGGAGGTCACGCGCGACCTGGTCGGCGGCGAGGTCCTGCTGCTGCACGACGCCGACCGCTACTCGGCGCCCGGGTCGTGGCGCACGACGGCGGCGGCGCTGCCGATCGCGATCGAGCGCGTCCGCGAGCGCGGGCTCGCCTTCGGCGGCGTCGGGCGATGACGCCGACGGTCGGCATCTGCGAGGACGACGAGAGCGTCCGCGAGCTGCTGCGCGGGGCGCTGGAGGCGGCGGGCTACGCGGTGGCGGCGACCGCCCGCGGCGCCGAGGCGGTGACCGCGTTCACGCGGCGCCCGCCCGACATGATCATCTTGGACATCGGCCTGCCCGACGCCGACGGCCGCGACGTCTGCCACGCGCTCCGCGCGCGCGGCGTGGCCTGCCCGGTGCTGTTCGTCTCGGCGCAGGACGACCGCGAGACGCGCCGCGGCGCCCGCGAGGCCGGCGGCGACGACTACCTCGCCAAGCCCTTCGCGCTGGCCGAGCTGCTGCGGCGCGTGCGGCGGCTGGCTAACGGTCCTCCGGCGGCGCCGTCAACACCAGCCGCGTCCCGTAGTACGGCTCGCCCTCGCGGACGAACCAGCCGTTGAGCCGGCGCAGCGTGAACGGCACGCCGCCGACGACCAGCGTGCGGCCGCCGTCGCGCACCTCGTCGACGACCGCCCGCTCGACGACGCCGAGGTGCATCACGGTCACCGGCATCCCCGGATAGGGCAACGGTCGTGAGCTTCCGCCCGGCACAGGGGACGGGGATAGCACGGTCAGCGCCGGCGGTAGCGCTCGAAGATCGCGCCCGTGTCGAACGTCCGGGTCTCGACGAGGTCGAACGCGATCGCCTCGGGGACCGGCGGCAGGTGCCGCGTGCCGCCGCCGACGACGACCGGGAGGCGGAAGACGCGCAGCTCGTCGACGAGGCCGAGGCCGATCGCCGCCGCGGCCAGCTCGGCGCCGCCGATCGAGACGTCCTTGTCGCTCGCGGCGAGCGTCGCGGCGACCTCGTCGGCCAGCGGCCCCGCGGCCAACCGGGCGTTGCCCTCGACGCGCTCGAGCGTGCGGCTGAAGACGACCTTCGGCAGCGCGCGCCAGACGCCGGCGAACGCGACCCCGGCCGCGTCGTCGCGCGGCGGCGGATCGGCGTCCCAGACCGCCATCATCTCGTAGAGCCGGCGCCCGAGCAGGTAGGCGCCGAGGTCGCCCACCTGCTCGAGGTGGAAGGCGAACAGCTCGTCGCTGGGGACGCCGCCCCACGCGATGTCGCCGTCGCGGTCGTTGATGAAGCCGTCCACCGAGACGCTCACGGAGTAGATCAGCACCGGGTCGGTCACCTCAGCGATCCTGGCGGGCGTGCCGGACGGTCCCGACGAGCACGACCGCCCACACCGCGAACGCCACCCAGACCCAGACGCGCGCGAAGTCGGTCACGCCGCCCGCGTGCGCGGCGGCGCCGACGGCGAAGGAGCAGACGGCGTACATCCCCAGCGGGAACACGGTCGACCAGCGGTGCGGGTCGTAGGCGGGCCGCGGCCACCGCGCCTCGGCGACCAGCAGCGCGACGAGCCACAGCATCGCCGTCGCCCACAGGACGAGCGCGACGTCGCGCAGCGGCGCGTGGGCGCCGGGCCAGACGCCGAGCGTCGCGGTGCCCGAGGTCAGCAGCCCGGCGGCGAGCGCCGCGATCGCCACCGCGCCGCCGGCGATCCAGTGGTCGCCCCGGCCGACCGCGAGCTGCCGCGCGTCGAAGCGGGCGATGACGTAGGCGTAGCAGAGCAGCCCGAGCGCGAACGGCGCGAGCGCGACGACCAGCAGCCAGGCCGCGCGCTCGGCCTCGGCGACCGTCGCGGCCAGCACGGCGAGCGCCTCGGGCGCCACCGCGACCAGCAGCTCCACGCCGACCGCCGGGCGCTCCAGCGCGCCGAGCACCGGCTCCAGCAGCGCCGCCCAGAGCAGCGCGGCGATGCACAACGCGGCGATCCCGGCCCACGTCCAGCCGAGCAGCGTCAGGCGGGTCCCGAGCACCGCGGTCGCCGCCGAGCCGGTCAGCGCGGCGGGCGTCCGGGCGTCGCCGAGCAGCCCGGCGCGGTCGCCGACGGCGCGCCCGATCACGGCGGCGGCCAGCAGCAGCCACAGGGCGGCCGCGAGGGCGAGCACGATCCGCGACAGCGCCTCGTGGCCGTCGTGCTCCAGCGCCACCGACACGATGCCGGTGCCCATCACGATCGCTCCGGCCCCGGGCGGGACGGCCACCGGGCCAGGGCGGTGTCGACGCGGGGCGGGCACAGCACCGTCCAGTCTCGGCGCGGGCCGCGCCGCGCGCAAGCTCCCCGCGTCCGGGTCAGCCGGCGCCGGCGAGCAGGCCGTCGATCGCGGCGAACAGCCGCCGGCGCAGCGCGGCGGACGGCTCGACGTCGACGGCGGCGCGGACCAGGCCGAACAGAAGCGTCGTGGTCGCGGCGGCCTCGGCGGCGCCGAGGCCGGTCGCGCGCAGCAGGTCGGCCAGCGGCGCCAGGACGCGGCGGTGGCCGTCGGCCAGCTCCGCGCGCGTGGCGTCGTCGAGCGCGCGCTCGGCCTCGGGCGCGGCGCGGACCAGCGCGTGCTCGGGCCGGCGGGCGTAGGCGACCTGGTGGTCGACCCAGCGCCCGATGCGCTCGGCGACGTCGCCGTCGGCGCCCAGGAGCCGGGCGGAGGTCGCCGCCTCGGCGTCGAGCTCGCGCCGCAGCCAGCGGGCGAGGATGTGCGCCTTGTCGGGGAAGTAGCGGTACAGCGACGTGCGCTTCAGGCCGACGGCGAGCGCGATGTCGCCGAGCCCGACGTCGGCGTAGCCGCGCTCCAGGAACAGGCGGATCGCCGCCGCGAAGACGGCCTCCTCCTGCTGGGCGACGTGCTCGGCGACGGTGTCGGCGCTGATCCGCGGCACGCGGTCATCCTGCCACGAGCGCGCCCTGGGTCAGCCGCAGGTGCCGGTCGGCGTGCGCGAGCGGCGCGTCGTCGTGGGAGACGACGAGGGTGGCGACGCCGTCGTCGCGGGCCGCGCTCGCCAGCAGCCGCGCGATCTCGGCCGAGAGGTCGGGGTCCAGCGCCGCGGTCGGCTCGTCGGCCAGCAGGACCGTCGGGCGCGCCATCAGCGCGCGGGCGACGCCGACGCGCTGGCGCTCGCCGCCCGACAGCCGCGCCGGCAGCGCGTCGGCGCGATGGGCGACGTGCGCCCGGGCGAGCAGCTCGTCGGCGCGGCGGCGGGCCGCCGCGCCGTGCTCGCCCCGCACGTGGGCGACCAGCTCCAGCTGCTCGCGCGCGGTCAGCGACGGCAGCAGGTTCGCCGACTGGTAGACGAGCGCCACGTGCTCGCGCCGCGCCGCGGTGCGCGCCCGCTCGCTCAGGCCCGCCGTCGGAGCGCCCGCGACCAGGACCTCGCCCCGCGCGGGCCGTCGCAGCAGCCCGGCGTAGGTCAACAAGGTGGACTTGCCCGACCCCGACGCGCCGGTGACGACGACCAGCTCGCCCGGCGCGAGCGCCAGGTCGACGCCGTCGAGCAGAACGCGCGTCCGCTCGCCGTCGGGCACCTCGACATGGAGGCCTCGGAGCGCGAGCGCGGCGCCGGTCACGCCTCCACCCCCAGCGCGATCGCCGGCTCGACGCGCGCGATCCGCCGGAACGCCACGAGGCTCCCGGCCAGGCCGGCCGCCACGAGCAGCGCCGCGCTCGCGGCGATCCCGCCCGGCCGCAGCGCGACCGGCACCGGTCCGCCGTCGAGCGCCGCGACGATCGCCGTCCCGGCCGCCGTGCCCGCGACGGTCGCCAGCACGACGATCACGAGCATCTGCGCCACCCCGTCGCGCACCACGTAGGCCGTCGACGCGCCCATCGCCTTCAACAGCCCGATCTGGCGCGTGCGCTGGACGGTCAACACGGTGAAGAACGCCCCGACGACCAGCGCCGAGATCGCCAGCAGGAACGCGCGGATGAGCGTCATCGTCGCGGTCTCCGCCGTGAACCCCGGCGAGCCGTCGTAGGCCTGGGCCTTGGTCTTCAGCTCGGTGCCCGCGCCCGCCGCGGCCGCCGCCGTCCCGGCGTCGCGCGGCAGCCGCAGCGCGATCGCCGAGTAGCGCCCGCGCGCGTCGTTGCCGTAGGCGATCCGCTGCCAGGAGGCCAGCGAGGTGTAGGCGATCGGCACGTGCCCGTAGGACCCGGAGTAGGTGAAGCCGAGCACCGGCAGCACGACGTCGGAGCCCGCGATCCGATAGCGGACGCCGTCGTCGCGCAGCTCGCGCGCGAGGACGAGGCCGTGCAGCTCGCGCGCCCGCCGCGCGTCGCCGGCGGCCAGGAAGTCGGTCGCCCGCACCCCGAAGAGCGCGAGGTCGATCGACGGCTCGCCCCGACGCCCGCCCACCGGCGCGCCGTTGACGAACGACACGCCCAGCGGCGCCGCCTGGACCCCGGGCCGCGCCCGCCAGGCCGCCAGCGCGCGGCCGTCGAGCGTCGAGCGGCTGAACACCGCGTCGCTGTGCGGCGCGAACGCCAGGTGGGTGATCGGCAGCGCGCGCAGGCCCGAGGTCCCGTCGCGCACGAGCCCGTCGGCCAGGCCGCAGAGCACGGTCGACAGCACGGCGACCAGGGCGACGACCGACGCGATCAGCGCGAAGCGCCGCCCGCCGCGGCGCAGGTCGCGCAGCGCGAGGAACATCAGGCTCGCCAACTTGTCGACATCGTGTCGGCATCCTAGCGGCGCCGCGCGGATGGGGACCTTCCCCCATGGACCGCCGCGGGCGCGGGGTCGACACTGGTCCCGTGCACTGGCGGCCACGATCGTCGTTCGAGCGCCAGCCTGGCGGGGTCGGTCGGCCGCGGCCTGTGGCAGCATCGACCGGTGATGGACGGCGGCAACACCGGCTTCCCGATCCCAGGCGTCCGTCGACCTAGGTTCCGCAAGACCTTGGCACGTCGCCTGCTGCTGGCCTACGCCGCCGTCCTCGGGTGCGCCGTCCTCGTCCTGGTCTTCGCGCCGGTGACGATCTCGGTGCCGGTCTCCACCACCGAGCTGATCGGGATCCTGCTCGCCTTCGCGGTGATGCTCGTCGTCACCGACGCGCTGCTGCGCCGCGTGCTCGCGCCGCTGCACCGCCTGACCGAGCTGATGCAGACGATCGACCCGCTGGCCCCCGGCCAGCGCGTGGCGATCTCCGACGACGCCGAGGAGGTCGCCCGGCTCAGCGAGTCCTTCAACATGATGCTCGACCGCCTGGAGCGCGAGCGCCGCGAGAGCGCCCGGCGGGCGCTGCGGGCGCAGGAGGGCGAGCGCCGCCGGGTCGCGCGCGAGCTGCACGACGAGGTCGGCCAGGTCCTGACCGGCATTGTGCTGCGCAGCGAGACGCTGGCGCGGCTGGCGGGCGACAACCTGCGACCGGGGCTGGAGGAGCTGCGCGAGGCCGCGCGCGAAGGGGCCGAGGACGTGCGCCGGATCGCCCAGCGGCTGCGGCCCGAGGCGCTCGACGAGCTGGGGCTGCAGAGCGCGCTGCTCGGGCTCGTCGCCTCGATGTCGGAGAGCTCGGGCCTGGAGGTCGACCGCGACCTCGGGCGCGACCTCGGCCTGGACTCCGAGCAGGAGCTCGTCGTCTACCGCGTCGCGCAGGAGGGCCTCACCAACGTCGTGCGCCACGCGCGGGCGCGCCACGTCTGGCTGCGGCTGGGCGCCTGCGCGGACGGCGTGGAGCTGGTGGTCGGCGACGACGGCGGCGGGCTGCCGCGCCACGCCGACCAGATGGGCAGCGGCATGCGCGGCATGCGCGAGCGCGCCGTGCTGATCGGCGCCCGCTTCGACATCGGCGCGCGTGACGGCGGAGGCACCGAGCTGCGGCTCGTGCTTCCGCGGGAGGAGCTGCGATGAGCGTCCCGCTGACCGCGCGCGTGCTGCTGGCCGACGACCACCCGATCGTCCGCCACGGCCTGCGCGACCTCCTCAACGCCGAGCCGGACTTCCAGGTCGTCGCCGAGGTCTCCGACGGCGCCGAGGCCGTCCGGCGGGCGTCGGAGGAGGACATCGACCTCGCGATCCTCGACGTCTCGATGCCGCGCATGACCGGGCTGCTGGCGGCGCAGCAGCTCAACGCGCGCGGGTCGCGCCCGCGGTTGTTGATGCTGTCGATGCACGAGAACGAGCAGTTCCTGTTCGAGGCGCTGCGCGCCGGCGCCTCCGGCTACGTGCTCAAGACCGCCGCCGACCGCGACCTCGTCCACGCCTGCCGGGCGACCATGCGCGGCGAGACGTTCCTCTACTCCGGCGCCGTCGCCACGCTGGTGCGCGACTACCTCGAGCGCGAGCCCGGCGCCCAGACCGCCGACCTGCTCACGCCGCGGGAGCTGGAGGTGCTCAAGCTCGTGGCCGAGGGGCACACCAGCGACGAGATCGCCGAGCTGCTGGTCATCAGCCGCAAGACCGTCGACCGCCACCGGGCCAACATGCTCGAGAAGCTCGGCATGCGCGACCGGGTCGACCTCACCCGCTACGCGATCCGTCGCGGCCTGATCGTCCCCTAGTGTCGGCGAGCCGGGCCGGCCCGCCCCGGGCTCAGCTGACCGACAGGATCGTCAGCCGCTCGGTGCGGCCGCCGGGCAACGCCGCGCCGACGACCTCGCCGGCGCGGCGTCCCAGCAGCACGGCGCCGATCGGCGACCGTGCCGAGACCGACGTGCCGTCCGACGCGGCGACCGCGCCGACGACCTGGTAGCGCTTGTGGAGGCCGGTGCCCTCGTACCGGACCTCCACCGTCGACCCCAATGCCACCACGCCGGTCCCCGTCTCCCCTTGGACGACGACCGCTTCCGACAGCAGCTGCTCCAGCGCCTCGATGCGCCGGCCGGTCACGGCCTGCTCGCTGCGCAGCTGCGCGATCTCCTCCGCGGCGTCGGCGCTGACGAACGCGCGGGCCTCGCGGCCACGCTCGCGCAGCGTCCGGTCACGCCGGTCCCGCAGGCGCGCCAGCTCGTCCACGGCGGCCGCGTGCTCGGCGGCGGTCATCCGCGGCGAGACGTAGGCGGCGTCGACGACAGGATCGGGAGACGTCATCGATCAAGGATGCGCACGGCGCCCCCGCCCGCCAATGGGTAGGGCTCCCCATCCGCGGGGGCAGTGGGTAGGCCTCCCGCCGCGCATGGGGTCGCCGCCCGATCGTCGCGCGGGCGCCGGGCCAGGACACTGGCCCCACGATGTACCAGCCCATGCACCACGTCGCGGTCACCCCGCGACGCACGCCGGACGACCTGCGCACGGTCGCCGAGCTCGACGACCGCATCGGCGTGCTGTCCGCCTACTTCGCCACCGGGCCCAACTCGCCCGACGCCCGCGCCCTGCGCGACAAGCTGACCGTCCTGTGCGAACGCGCGCGCTCCTGGCGCGCCCGCGACCGCCGCGCGCTCTCGCACGCCGCCGATCGCCTCCTGCAGCGCGTCCGGCAGCCCGCCGCCACGAGCAGCACCGCCGCGTTGGCGGTCTACTGGCGGCTGGACGCCGGCGAGAGCGTGGAGCTCGCGCTGCCCTCCGCCGTCGGCTGCACGGCGACGGTCGCCGCCCACGCCCAGCTCGGCCCGCTGTGCGAGGCGATCCAGGCCGGGCGGCCGGCGGGGGTCCTCCACGTCGACGACGACCTCGGCGCGCTCTACGAGATCGCGGGCGCCGCCCCCGTGCCGCCGCGCCTGCTCGCGCGCTCGGCCATGCGCATGCGCGACGCGGCGCTCGAGCACGGACGGCGCCACGGCTGGGACCTCCTGCTCGTGACCGGCCGCGGGGAGGGCGTGGACCAGATCCTCGGGATCGGCTCCGACGAGCCGCCGACGGTGATCGACGGGCGGCCCACCGTGGCGATGACCTCGCCCGCCTGGCGCGCCACCGCGGCCTGCGCGATCGCCTCCGAGCGACGCCGCCGCGCCTCGCGCGAGCTGGCCGCGCTCCTGGACCAGGCCCACCACGGCGACGGGGCGGCGATCTGCGACCTCGAGTCGGTGCGCGGCGCGATCCCGGGCGGCCGCGTCCGCAAGCTGCTGGTCGCCACGCCCTACCGGCCGCCGGGCCCGGCCGTCGGCGTCGCGCCGTGGCCGCAGGCCACCGAGGCGCTCCTGCACGCGGCCGCGCTCGGCGACGTCGCGGTCAAGGTCGCCCCGGCCGGACCGCGGCCGCTGGACGCCCCGCTGATCGTCGCCCAGCTCGACCGCTTCGACGAGCGCCCCGCGCGGGACCTCCGAGCTTCCTGACCCCGAGCGCGGGGATTTTGGGACTCCGTTGAACCGGCGGACGCCACTGGCGCCGCGGGCCGCGCGGATCTAGCGTGTGGGCGTGGCCTCCGAAGCACCCCCGCTGCTGCACCTGTCGCTGATCGTCGGGTGCGCGCTGGTCGACGACGCCGACGCCCGGCTCGGGAAGGTCGAGGACCTCATCGTCCGGCTGGGCGACGCGGGCTACCCGCCGATCACCGGCTTCCTCGTCTCGGTCGCCAAGCGCCACTCGTTCCTGCCGGCCGAGGCCGTCTCCGACGTCGCCCAGGACCGGGTCGTGCTCGGCCGGCCCCGCCTCGACCTGCGGCCGTTCGAGCGCCGGCCCGAGGAGGTCCTGCTCAAGGAGGACATGTTGGACCGCCAGCTCATCAACCTCGACGGCGCGCGCCTGGTCCGCGCCAACGAGATCGAGCTGGCGCGCGTCGAGGGCTGGTGGCGCGTGGTGGGCGTCGACGTCGGCGCGCGCGGCGCGATGCGCCGCCTGCTGCCGCGCGTCGCCGGGCGCCACGTGGGCACGGGCCAGTTCGTGGACTGGGCGAGCGTCGAGCCGTTCGTCGGGCACGTGCCGTCCGTCCGCCTGCTCATCTCCCACCCCAAGCTCGCGCGGCTGCACCCGGCGCAGATCGCCGACCTCGTCGAGGCCGGGTCCCACGCCGAGGGCGACGAGATCATGCGCGCGGTCCGGGCCGGGGACACCGAGCTGGAGGCCGACGTCTTCGAGGAGCTCGACGACCACCACCAGCTCGAGTTCCTGCGCGAGCGCTCGGACGCGGAGATCGCCGCGGTGCTCGCGCGGATGGCGCCCGACGACGCCGCCGACGTCGTCGCCGAGCTCGACGACGCGCGCCGGGACGCGATCCTCGCGCTCCTGCCGCCCAACGCCCGCCGCAAGGTGCGGATGCTGTTCGGCTTCGACCCCGCCGAGGCGGGCGGCCTGATGAGCACCGAGTTCGTCTGCGTCTACCAGCACGCCACCGTCCAGGAGGCGCGCGACCGGATCCAGCGGGGCGACGTCGCCGACGAGCTGCTGACCAACGTGTTCGTGATGGACACCCACCGCCGGCTGGAGGGCTCGGTGCCGGTCGCGGCGCTGCTCCGCGCCGAGGAGGACACGCCGGTCGCGGAGCTCCTGACCAGCGCCGCGCCGTCGCTGGTGCCGGACGCCCCCCTCGAGGAGGTCGCCCGGCTCATGGCCGACTTCAACCTCACGGCGGTCGCGGTCGTCGACGACGAGCAGCGGATGATCGGCGTGATCACCGTCGACGACGTGCTGGAGACCATGCTGCCCAAGGGTTGGCGGCGGCGGTTCGGCCTGCTGGGTGACGGTTGAGATGGTTGACACGTGGCCGCCCGCGTCCCGGACAGCCTGCGACGTGTCCTGGCGCTGTTCGCGCTGCTCGGCCCCGGGCTGATCGCCGCCAACGCCGGCAACGACGCCGGCGGCATCGCGACCTACAGCCAGGTCGGCGCCAAGTACGGCTACGGGCTGCTGTGGATGATGGTGCTCATCACGTTGTCCTTGGCCATCATCCAGGCGATGGCCGCGCGGATGGGCGCGGTGACCGGCAAGGGGCTGGCCGAGCTGATCCGCGAGAACTACGGCATCCGCTGGTCGGCGTTCTCGACGGTCGCCGTCCTGATCGCCAACCTCGGGGTCTGCATCTCGGAGTTCGTCGGCATCGGCGCCGCGCTCCAGCTGGCGGGCCTGCCCGCGCAGGTCACCGTGCCGATCGCCGCCGTCGGGATCTGGTTCATCATCGTGCGCGGCTCCTACCGGTCGGCGGAGAAGGTCTTCATCGGGCTGACGCTCCCGTTCTTCGCCTACCCCATCGCCGCGATCCTCGCCCATCCCGACTGGGGCGACGTCGGCCGGGCGATCGTCGAGCCGCGGATCCATCGCGACAGCGCCTACCTCCTGCTGTTCGTCGCGACCGCCGGCACGACGATCACCCCCTACATGCAGCTCTACCTGCAGTCGGCGGTCGTCGAGCGCGGCGTGCGCGTCGAGGGCATCAAGAAGGAGACGCGCGAGGCGGCCTGGGGCGCGGTCTTCGCCGACCTCATCGCCGCGTTCATCATCATCGCGACCGGCGCGACGCTGTTCACCCACGGCATCCACGACGTCACCTCGGCCTCCGACGCGGCCAAGGCGCTGGAGCCGTTCGCCGGCCGCTACGCCGAGGCGCTGTTCGGGATCGGCCTGCTCGGCGCGAGCCTGCTGGCCGCGGCGATCCTGCCGATCGCCACCAGCTACGTCGTCAGCGAGTCGCTGGGCCTGGAGAAGGGCATCGGCCGCCTGCCGCGCGAGGCCCCGGTCTTCGTCGCGATCATCACCGCGATGATCGTCGTCGCGACGCTCGTCGCGATCGTCCCGGGCATCCCGGTGATCTCGCTGCTGATCGGCGTGCAGGTCGTCAACGGCGTCCTGCTGCCGATCAACCTGTGGTTCATCTGGCGGCTGTCGCGCAGCGTGGCGCTCATGGGCGAGCACCGCAACCACGGCGTCATCGACGTGCTGACCGCTGCCACCGTGCTGTTCAGCGGGTCGCTCTCGCTGATCCTCGTCGTGGTCACGCTGCTCGGGCTGTGAGCGGACGGGAGCGGCGGGCGGGTCAGGTCGCGATCAGGACCGCGAGCCCGAAGACGAAGCCCGCGGCGGCCAGGGCGCCGACGAGCGGGATCGGCGGCCCGCCGTGGATGCCGGTCTCGTGGATCACCGCGTGGCCCTTGCCGCGGGCGATCAGCGCGCGGTTGACCGGGACGGTCGCGGCGCCGGCGACGGCCAGCGAGAACGTCAGGCTGCCCCAGAACAGCAGGTCGCCCAGGCCGGCGTCCATCGCGTCGGGGACCACGGCGACGATCGTGTTGTCGATGACCTCCATCGTGGCGATCGACAGCGTGTCGGAGGCCAGCGCGATCGGCACCACCGCGGCCATCGCCATCCCGGCGCGCAGCAGCGGCAGGCTCGTCAGCCCGTAGCCGAAGACGAACGCCAGCACGACCGAGAGCAGGATGCTGACCGCGTTGGAGGCTCCGATCGCGGTCGCGATCACCATGCCGAGGATCTCGCCGATCGCGCAGCCCGCGAGGCAGTGCAGCGTGGCGTTGACGGCCGTCCGCGTCAGCGCGCGGCCCGAGGACGGCATCGCGTGGTGCTGGTGCCCGTGGTCCATGAGCCCATCGTAGCGATACCCCTCAGGGGTATCGATCCCAACGGGACGTTCAGGAGGGGTTCAGGTCGACGCACCACCCTGGAGACCGACCACGGAGTCACATGATCGAGGTCGAACACGTCACCAAGCGCTACGGCGAGAAGGTCGCGGTCGACGACCTGAGCTTCGTCGTCCAACCGGGCATCGTCACCGGCTTCCTCGGGCCCAACGGCGCGGGCAAGTCCACCACCATGCGCATGATGCTGGGGCTCGACGCCCCGACCGAGGGGAGCACGCGGGTCAACGGCCATCGGTACCGCGACCTCCCGGCGCCCATGCGGGAGGTCGGCGCGATGCTCGAGGCCCGGGCGGTCCACACCGGCCGCTCGGCCTACCACCACCTGCTGGCGATGGCCCAGACCCACGGCATCGGCCGGGCGCGCGTCGACGAGCTGATCGCGCTCGTCGGCCTCGAGCACGTCGCGCGCAAGCGCGTCGGCGCGTTCTCGATGGGCATGGCCCAGCGGCTCGGGGTCGCGTCCGCGCTGCTCGGCGACCCCGGCATCGTGATCCTCGACGAGCCCTCCAACGGCCTCGACCCCGAGGGCATCCTGTGGATCCGCAACCTGTTGAAGGCCTTGGCCGCCGAGGGCCGCACGGTCTTCCTGTCCTCGCACCTGATGAGCGAGATGGCGCTGACCGCCGAGCACCTCGTCGTCATCGGCAAGGGCCGGCTGATCGCCGACACGAGCGTCGCCGAGATCGTCGCGCAGGCGTCGCACGACGACGTCGTGCGCGTGCGGACCCCGGACGCCGGCACGCTGCGCGACGCGCTGGTCGCCGCGGGCGCGACGGTCTCGGCCGCCGAGCGCGAGGCCCTGGACGTCCGCGGCCTCCCCGCGCCGCGCATCGGCGAGTTGGCCGCCCGGACCCACGTCGTCCTGCACGAGCTCACGCCGCGGACGGCCTCGCTGGAGGAGGCGTTCATGCGCCTGACCGGCGACGCGGTGGAGTACCACGCCGCGGCCGCCGCGGCGGCCTCCGGCGCGATCCTGGGCCCGATGGAGCCCGCGGAGCCCGCGCCATGAGCGCCGCCACGGCCGACACCGCCGCCGCGCCCCGGGAGCGCGGGCGCGGGCGCGTGACCCAGCGCCACGTCATCCGCTCGGAGTGGACCAAGCTCTGGAGCCTGCGCTCGACGCGCTCGTCGCTGCTGTCGGCCGTCATCGCGATGACCGGCCTCGGGATCCTGATCGCGGTCATCCAGATGAACCGCTGGGCGCGCCTGGACCCGCTCGAGCGCGCCCGCTTCGACTCGCGGAACATCGGCGTCGGCGGCTACCACCTCGCGCAGCTGGCGATCGGGGTGCTCGGCGTGCTGATCATCTCCGGCGAGTACTCCACCGGGATGATCCGGTCGAGCTTCATGGCCGTGCCGCATCGGCTGCCGGTCCTCTGGGCCAAGCTCTGCGTGTTCTGCTCGGTGACGTTCGCGACGATGCTCGCGTCGACGTTCGTCTCGTTCTTCGTCACCCAGGTGATCGTCCGTCAACATCACCAACAACATGCGCTGAGCGACCCCCACGCGCTGCGCGTCGTGATCGGCGCCGCGCTCTACCTGACGGTCCTCGGCGCGCTGTGCGTCGGGCTCGGGACGCTCGTGCGCAGCACCGCCGGCGGCATCGCCGCGTTCGTGTTCCTGCTGTTCGTCCTGCCGGGGATCACCGCGATCCTGCCGCACACGACCGCGGACGCGATCGACCCCTACCTGCCGCTGAACGCCGGCACGGCCGTGGCGACGAGCACGTTCGAACCCGGCCCGCACCTCGCGCCCTGGACCGGCTTCGCGCTCTTCTGCGGCTACGCGGTCGCGGCGATCGCCGCCGCGGCGGTCGGGCTCGTGCGCCGCGACGCCTGACGTCGTCGCCGCAACGCGGACATCGGCGTCCCGCTTTCGTCACCGAACGTTGACCCCGGCGCCGGTCGGCGGATCGACGATGCACGTCCCAGGCCGCGCGCCAGGAACGTGCGCACGGCACCATCCGTCGAAGGAGCAGTTGTTGTCCCTGTCGCTCATCGATCGGGGTACGCCACGGACGTGGCGCACGCTGATCGCTCTGCCGCTGGCCGCGCTGGCGCTCGCCGCCGCCGCCCACGCTCCCGCCGCGCACGCGGCCGGAACCGACCCCGTCACCATCCCCGACGCGAGCCTCAAGGCCGCGATCAACAAGACGCTCGGCGCCGGCCGCGCGACCACCCAGGACGTCACCGAGGACGAGGCCGCGACCGTCACGGCCATCGCGAGCACGAGCTTCCCGAGCCCGGTCGCCGACCTCACCGGCGCCCAGGCGCTCACGAACCTCACGTCGCTGGCGCTCCCCTCCCCGGCGGGCGGCCAGCCGACCAACACGTTCACCGACCTGACGCCGCTCAGCGGGCTGACCAAGCTCAGGACGCTCACCTCCGGCTACGGGACGGTGAGCGACCTCGCGCCGCTGTCCGGCCTCACGGGCCTGACGACGCTGACGTTCTCCAGCAACCAGATCAGCGACCTCGCGCCGCTGTCGGGCCTGACGGGCCTGACGTCGCTGGACGTCAACAACAACCAGATCGGCGACGTCGCGCCGCTGTCCGGCCTGACGCACCTGACGACGCTGAACCTCGGCACCAACCAGATCCGCGACATCAGCCGGCTGCCCCAGATGAAGGCGATGGTGACGCTGACGCTGAACCACGACCTGATCCTCGACGTCAGCACGCTGCCCGACAAGCTCGACGCGACCGTCCTGCGCAAGCTGGACCTCGGCTACAACCGGATCTCCGACGCCTCGCCGCTGGCCCCGCTGGGCCTCGACGGCGGCCTGCTGGGCAGCGCCGCGACGCTGGTCACCGGCATCCTGCTGCAGAGCAACCGCATCGCGGACTTCTCCGCGTTCCGCGGCTGGCCCAAGCCGCCGACGTCGACGCGCTCCCAGACCCAGACGGTCTACGCCGGCGAGTACGCCGACGGCGGCGTGCAGGTCGCGCTCAAGCCGGCCGACGGCACCCTGACCCCGGCGGTCTCGCCCTCGACGGCCGGCGCCTACGACGCGGCCACGGGCACCCTCACGCTCACCGACGCGACGCTGCCCAGCGTGACCGTCACCCCGTCGTGGACGGTCCTCTTCAGCGACGCGCCCTACGACCCGCTCGACGACACCGGGCCCCACGTCTCCGGCACCGCGCAGGTCGGCAAGCCCCTGCAGGTCGCCGACCTCGGGACCGCGATCGGCAGCGGCTGCGTCTCCTCCACCGCGCAGTGGCTGCGCGACGGCACGCCGGTGCAGGGCATGCCGCACTTCGCGTCGCTGGACACCGTCGTCAGCGAGGTGTCGGTCATGGGCAGCCCGGGCGACCAGCCCGGCTACATGGTGTCGGCCACCGACCTCGGCCACCGCCTGTCGGTGCGGGTCACCTGCCAGGACAACGGCCAGACGAGCACCTCGACCCCGACGGCGATCGTGACGGCGGCCGCCGACGACCAGCCGGTCATCCAGTCCCTGGACGGCGCCACCGGCTTCGGCGGCGCCAACAACTACGCCAACGCTCCGGCGCAGGTCGGGGTCGTCGGCGACCCCACCAACCCGACGCTGCCGATCTACGTCGCGCAGCTGGACGCCAACAAGAAGCTCGTCGACCCCTCGCGGCTGCAGGTGACCGTCGACTCGGTGAGCTACTACAGCAACGGCCACGACCCGGTCTCGCTCGACGGCGTCAAGGTCACGGGCACCGGCGCGCAGCGCACGGTGTCGGTCACGCCCGATCACGTCACCGACCTCAACGGCGACGCGATCGTCACGCTGGCCGTGACCGGCACCACCGGCCTCGTCAGCAAGATGCAGTTCGTCTACCAGGCCTCGGTGGCGACCACGCCGACGAGCCGGGTGCTGATCGGCTCCAGCGACGCGTCGACGGCGATCGCGGTCGGCGACGGCTACTGGATGGTCGGCGACGACGAGAAGTCGGCGATCAGGTTGTATGACTCGACGAGGTCGGGCCGCGAGGTCGCGCAGTTCCTGCCCGCCGGCGGGATCTCCGGCGAGCGCGACTACGAGGCGGCGGCGCGCAAGGGCGACCGGATCTGGTGGTTCGGGAGCCACGGCAACGACAAGGACGGCAAGCTCCAGACGTCGCGCGACCAGATCTACGAGACGCGGCTGACCGGGACGGGCGCCAACGCCAAGCTGACGTCGGTCGGCGTGGTGTACAAGAACCTGCGCACCGACCTGATCGCCTGGGACCAGGCCAACGACGACCGGTTCGGCTTCGCCGCCGCCCAGACCGGGCTGCCGCAGGCCTTCGCGGGCTTCGACCTCGAGGGCGTCGAGCTCTCGCCCGACGACCGGGAGCTGTACCTCGGCTTCCGAGCCCCGGTCGCGCCGGCCGTGGCCGGGGGCAAGGCGCTGATCGTGCCGGTCACGAACCTCGAGGCCCTGACCGGCGGGACGGCCACCAAGGCGACGTTCGGCGATCCGATCCTGCTCGACCTGCACGGCGAGAGCATCCGCGAGATCCGCAAGAACGCCAACGACGAGTACCTGATCCTCAGCGCCCCGGCCGGCACCTACAAGGCGGCGCCGACGCAGCACCTGTGGGCGTGGAACGGCGAGGCGGCCACGCCGCCCCAGCAGCTCACCACGTCGATCCCGACCGACGTCGAGCCGATGTACAGCGACAACGCCGGCGTCTGGGAGGGCATCGGCGAGGTGCCCGACCACCTCACGCAGGGCGCGCCGGTCCGCCTGATCATGGACCAGGGCTACGACAAGCTCTACGGCGGCTCCACCGAGAACAAGAAGGCCGGCGAGCTGGGCAAGGCCCGCACCGACGTGGTCGAGCTGTCGGGCCCGATGGGCACGGCGGTGACGCTGAGCGACCCGGGTGCCTTCGGCGCCCAGCCGGCGCAGACGATCGGGGCGGCCAAGACGGTGACGTTCTCCAACGTCGGCGCCAACCCGGTGCACGTCGGGCCGCTGTTCACCGAGGACTCCGACGACGCGTCGGCGGAGGACTTCCTGCTCAGCAACGACCGCTGCTCGCGGACGACGCTCCAGCCCGCCGAGTCGTGCACGGTGCGCGTGCGGTTCGCCCCGTCGCGTGCGCGCACGACGTCCACCGCCACGCTCGTGGTCGCCAGCGACGTGGAGGACGGCCGCAGCACGGTCACGCTGACCGGCGCGTCGACCGACCTGCCGCGCGGGGCCGACGGCGCGGATGGCGCGGACGGCGCGGACGGCGCGGCGGGTCCGCGGGGGCCGCAGGGCGACGCGGGCGCCGACGGCGCTCCGGGCGCGACCGGCGCGACCGGCCCGCAGGGCGCCGCCGGCGCCCAGGGTCCGGCGGGCGCCCAGGGCGCGACCGGCGCCCAGGGCCCCAAGGGCGCCACCGGCCCCAAGGGCCCCGCGTCGAAGGTCACCTGCACGGTCAAGCGCGTGGGCAAGGTCGGCAAGACCAGCATCACGTGCAAGACGACCGCCGCCGGCTCGCGCGCCCGCGCGACGCTGACCCGGCTGGGCAAGACCTACGCGTCGGGCACGGTCGGCCGGCTGAAGGCGAGGCGCTCGATCGCGAAGGGGTCCTACCGCCTGCGCGTGACGACGGGCAAGAAGACCACCATCTACCCGATCGACCTGTAGCACTCGCGGCCCCCGGCCGTCGCGTCGCCCTCCGGGGCGGCGCGGCGGCCGTCGCCGTTCTCCCGGCCGCCTCAGGCCGGGAACGCCGCCGACGAGAACGACCGCGTGTGGACCACCGGCTCGCCCGCGGCGTCGGAGGCGTCGAGGTCGACCGTCGCCACGATCGCGAAGTCGTGGTGGCCCTCGGGGTCGTCGACGATCTGGCGGGCGGTCCAGACGCGCCGCCCGTCGTCGGCGCCGCGGCCGCCGTCGCGGTCGATCATCAGCAGCCGCGGCGAGCGGGCGCCCGGGCCCGAGCCCATCGACTCGTGCTCGTCCCAGTAGGCGCCCAGCGCGTCCTCCCAGGCGGCCGCGGTCATCGTGGCGCGCGTGGGCGGGTCGGTCAGCGCGCCCGCCGCGGCGTCCAGCTCGGCCAGCGCGTCGTAGCGGTCGCGCGCGGCCAGCGCGACCTTCTGGAACATCGCGTTGCGGACCATGACCGTGAACGCGCGCTCGTTGGCGGTGATCGGCCGGGGCGGCGGCGGGGCGGGTGGGCCGCCGTCCGCGATCGCCTCCGCCGCCCGGGCGACGGCCTCGGGATCGGTGAGCGCCTCCCACTCGTCCAGCAGGCTCGAGTCGGTCTGGCGCACGGTCTCGCCCAGCCAGTCGATGATCTCGTCCAGCTCCGCGGTCCGGATCGGCTCGGGCACCGTCTGGCGCAGCGCCCGGTAGGCGTTGCTGAGGTAGCGCAGCACGAGGCCCTCGGAGCGCGACAGGCCGTAGTGGGCGATCAGCTCGGTGAACGTCCGCCCCCACTCGTACATGTCGCGCACGACCGACTTCGGCGAGAGGTCGGAGTCGCGGACCCACGGGTGCGTCTCGCGGAACACGTCCAGCGCGGCGCGCAGCGGCTCGTCCAGCGGCTTGGGGTAGGTGACCTCCTCCAGCAGCTCCATCCGCTCGTCGTAGTCGATCCCCTCGGCCTTCATCTCGGCGACCGCCTCGCCGCGGGCCTTGAACGCCTGGGCGGCGAGGACGGGGAACGGGTCGTCGAGGATCGCCTCGACGACCGAGAGGACGTCGAGCGAGAACGTCTCGGCCTCGGGGTCGAGCAGCTCGAACGCGACGAGCGCGAACGACGCCAGCGGCTGGTTGAGCGCGAAGTTCTCCTGCAGGTCGACCGCCAGCCGCAGCGTGCGGCCGTGCTCGTCGGGCTCGGACAGCCACTCGACCACGCCGGCGTCCAGCAGCTCGGTCCCCAGCGCCTGGGCCTGCTCGGAGAGGCGGCGCCGGCCGCGCTCGTCCTCGTGGTTGTCCTCCATCAACGCGCGCATCGTCGCGACCGCGTCGCCCGGCTGGTTGACGACGTTGAGGATCATCGCGTGGTTCACGCGCATCCGCGAGACGAGCGGCTCGGGGACCGCGTCGCGCAGGCGCTCGAACGTCTCCTCGGTCCAGCTCACCTCGCCCTCGGGCGCCTTGCGCGTCTGGACCTTGCGGCGCTTCTTGGGGTCGTCGCCCGCCTTGGCCAGCGCGCGCGTCCGCTCGATCACGTGCTCGGGCGCCTGCACCACGACGTAGCCGGAGGTGTCGAACCCGGCGCGCCCGGCGCGTCCCGCGATCTGGTGGAACTCGCGCGCCTTCAGCAGCCGGTGACGCGCGCCGTCGTACTTGGCCAGGCCGGTGAAGACGACCGTGCGGATCGGGACGTTGATGCCGACGCCGAGCGTGTCGGTCCCGCAGATCACCTTCAACAACCCGGTCTGCGCGAGCTGCTCGACGAGGCGCCGGTAGCGCGGCAGCATCCCGGCGTGGTGGACGCCGATGCCGCCGCGGACGAGCTTCGACAGCGTCTTGCCGAACCCGGCCGTGAAGCGGAACGCGCCGATCGTCGCGGCGATCGCGTCGCGCTCCTCGCGGCTGCACAGCTTGGCCGACAGCAGCGACTGCGCGCGCTCCAGCGCCGAGGCCTGCGTGAAGTGCACCACGTAGATCGGCGCCTGGTCGATCGCGACCAGCTCCTCCAGCTTCTCGTGCAGCGGGTCCAGCGACCACGAGTAGGTCAGCGGCACGGGCCGCCGCGCGTCGTCGACGATCGCGGTCTCGCGGCCGGTGCGCCGCGTCAGGTCGGTGGCGATCTCGCGGACGTCGCCGAGCGTCGCCGACATCAGCAGGAACTGGGCCTGCGGCAGGGACAGCAGCGGCACCTGCCAGGCCCAGCCGCGCTGGCCGTCGGCGTAGAAGTGGAACTCGTCCATCACGACCTGGCCGACGTCCGCGCCCGCCCCCTCGCGCAGCGCGATGTTGGCCAGCACCTCGGCCGTGCAGCAGATGATCGGGGCGTCGGCGTTGACCGACGCGTCCCCCGTGAGCATCCCGACCCGCTCCGCGCCGAAGACCTCGCACAACGCGAAGAACTTCTCCGACACCAGCGCCTTGATCGGCGCCGTGTAGAACGTCCGCCGCCGCTGGGCCAGCGCGGCGAAGTGCGCGGCGATCGCGACCATCGACTTCCCGGAGCCCGTCGGCGTGGCCAGCACGACGTTGTTGTCGCTGAACAGCTCGATCGCCGCCTCCTCCTGGTGCGGGTAGAGGCTCAGGCCCTCCTCGGAGGCCCAGGCGGCGAACGCGTCGTAGAGGCCATCGGGGCTGGGCGGGTCGGGAAGCGCGTCGGCGAGCGTCATCGGTCGCCTTGGACGCTAGCTGCCGCCGCTCGCGCGCGGCCCGCCCGCGCGGCCTCAGCGCCGGCGCTTGGGCGCGCAGGTCCGGTAGACGCGGCGCAGCGTGAGGTCGCGGCCGTCGGCGAACGCGACCGTGACCGCCACGGCGTAGGTGCCCTTGGGCAGGCCGGCCAGGACGATCGGCGCCGTGCCGCGGACCTTGGGGTGCGTGGCCTTGCGGTGGGCGACCTTCACGGTCAGGCGCGCGATCTTCGTGCCGGCCGGCGCGCGCAGGTGCAGCGTGATCCGGCGGCGGCTGACGCAGGTCCGCGCGGACGGCAGGCCGATCACGGCGCTCGCCGCGGGCAGCGCCTTGGCCTTGGGCTTGGGCGCGATGGCGAGTGGCGTGCCGCCCCCGGCCGGCGGCGTCCCACCGCCCGCCGGGGCGTCCCCGCCACCGCCGGCCGGGACGTCCCCGCCGCCGGTCGGCGGCGTCCCACCGCCGCCCTCGGCGTTCTTGATGTCCTGCTCCAGCGCCGCCTGCGTGGCCTCGGCCATCAGCACGTTGGTCAGCTCGGTCGTCCCCGTCGCGGGCACGTGCAGCGCGTAGGTCGCCGTGTACCCGCGCGCGAGGATGAACCGGATCCCGGCCGGCGCGACGCTGGACGTGATCGCGCCGACCCCGGTGCTCGTGTCGCCGTCCGGCGCGCCCTCGGCGTGGAAGCGCGTCGTCCACGGCGCGGTGGCCGGCGGCGCGACCGCGTCGCCCGTGACGTGCGGCGCGTAGCCCGGCTCCCCCGGGAAGCGCCACGTGCGCGCCGGCGACGTCAGCGACGCGCGGTTGGCGAGCACCAGGCTCACCGTGTGCGCCTGGTGGTCGGTCGCGCTGAAGGTCCATCTGCGCGTGACGACATGGCCGCTGGGCGACAGCGACGTCCGCAGGTCCAGCGCGACGCCCGCGTCCTTCAGCGGCGGGCACGTGAAGCCGGCCGGCGAGAAGTAGTTGGGGTCGGCGCCCGTGCACTGGACGATCAGGTCGTGCTCGTCGGTGACCAGCGCGCCGTCCGGCGCCTGCGAGGACGTCGCCGTCACCGTCGGGAACGGCGTCAGGTTGTTGAACACGAACTGCATCGACGGCGTGATCGCCTGCTCCCACGTCGGCCCGAGGTAGGCGTTGGTGGCGTCGACGACGATGCCGGTCGCGGTGCTCGTCGGGTCGGGGCCGGTGGCCGGGTCGGTCCGCGGGATCGCGTCGGCGCCCGCGAAGACGCGTCCGGCCTCCTCCGGCGCGGGCGCCAGCAGGTACATGTCCTCGACGCCGCCGTCGGCCGCCGACGACCAGTCCGCGTCGCCCTCGGCGCCGTTGGCCAGCGCGAAGAAGTCATAGCGCTTGCCTTGGTTGACGCCGCCGTTGGCGTCCTGCAGCCCCGTGCCCTGCAGCAGGGTGTCGAGCACGCGCAGGCGCGGGCCGGCGTAGCCGGCGGGCGTGGTCGGCACCGCCTGCCCGGTGGGCAGCGCGACCAGCAGGCAGTTCTGCTGCTGCGGGGGCAGCGTGACGTTCGTGGCGTGGAAGCCGCCGCCGCTCGCGTCGAGGGCGCCGCCGCCGGCCAGGACGCCGGAGAACGACCAGGTCCCCGCCCGGCGGTCGGCGCAGCGCAGGTCGACCTGGGACGCGCCGGTCGCGGTGCCGTCGACCGCGGCGACCACGCCCGGGTGCGTGTCGTTGTCGTAGACGAAGGTCGCGCCGTCGGCCGGCGCGGTGACGGCCGAGGTGGCGGCGCCGGCGACGCCGGGCAGCGCGAGCGCGGAGGCCGCGGTCAGCGCGGCGGTGGCGGTGGCGGTGGGGAGCGAGAGGGAGATGCGCACCCCGGGACCGTCGCGCGCGGGCGACGATCCCACAGTGTCACCTTGGTCTCGAAGTCGCCTCTTCCTGGTCGATCGGCCGGCCGGGCTCGCCCGGGGGCGCGGCGGCCGCGCGGTCGGGATCAGGGTGCGATGTCAGGGTGCCGGCCCGATGCCGCGCGAGGGCCGCGGGTGGACGCTGCCGCTGTGCCGTTCGCAACCCGACAGGAGTCTCCCGTGCAGCATCCGTCCTCCGGCTTCGCCGCCCGCGCCGGGCGTTGGAGCGCTCGCCACCGCAAGACCGCCATCCTCGGCTGGCTGGCCTTCGTCGTCGCCGCCATCGTCATCGGCGGCGCGGTCGGCCAGAACACGCTGACCAGCAGCCAGGCGGGCGTCGGCGAGTCCGGCCATGCCGCCCGCGCCGCCGCGGCGGCGCTCCCGCAGAGCGCGAAGGAGAACGTGGTCGTCCACAGCTCCCGCCTGACGGCCGACACGCCCGTCTTCGACCGCGTCACCGCCGACGTCGTGCGGCGGCTGCACGCCCTCCCCGGCCTGCGCGACGTCCGTCGCGGGCCGATCTCCCGCGACCGCCACACGACGCTCGTGAGCTTCACGATCCCCGGCGACGAGACGCGGGCCAAGACCCGTGTCGAGGCGCCGCTCGCCGCGGTGGCCGCCGCCGCGAAGGCGCATCCGGGGTTCCGGATCGAGGAGGCCGGCGACGCGAGCCTGCAGCACGGCATCGAGCGGAGCTTCGAGCGGAACCTCGGCAAGGCCGAGACGACGTCGCTGCCGCTGACGCTCGCGATCCTGCTGCTCGCCTTCGGCGCGCTCGTCGCCGCCGGCCTCCCGCTCCTGCTCGCGTTCACCGGCGTCGCCGCGACGCTCGGCCTCGTCGGCCCGCTCAGCCAGGTGCTGCCGGTCGACCAGACGATCGGCAACGTGGTCCTGCTGATCGGCCTCGCGGTCGGCGTCGACTACTCGCTCTTCTACCTCAAGCGGGTGCGCGAGGAGCGCGCCGCGGGACGCTCGAACGCCGCGGCGATCGAGGCGGCGGCGGCGACCTCCGGGCACGCGGTGCTCGTGTCGGGGCTCACGGTGATGATCGCCATGGCCGGCATGTACCTCGCGGGCTCGCCGACGTTCACCTCGCTGGCCACCGGCACCATCCTCGTCGTCGCGGTGTCCGTGCTCGGCTCGCTGTCGGTCCTGCCCGCCACGCTGTCGGCGCTCGGCGACCGGGTCGAGAAGGGCCGCGTCCCGCTCGTCGGGCGCCTCACGCGCGAGCGCGACCTGTGGGCCTCGATCGTCGACGCCGTCCTGCGCCGGCCGGCGCTCTCCGCCACCGCCGCCGTGGCCGTGCTGCTCGCGCTCGCCTTCCCGGCGCTGGGGATGAAGCTCTCGCTGCCGGACAGCGGCTCCCTGTCGCGGTCGATCCCCGCCGTGCGCGCGACCGACCACCTGCGCGCCGCGTTCCCGGCCCAGAACGCGCCGGCCTACGTCGTCCTCCAGGCCCACGACGTCACCGCGCCCGCCGTCACGCGCGCCGAGCGTCGCTTCCAGGCCGCGATCGCCCGCCATCGAGACCTGTTCCCCGGGCCGGTCACGACCGAGGTCAGCGCCGACCGGTCGCTGGCCCGGCTGTCGATCCCCTCCGCGGGCGACGGCGCCGACGCGACGTCCGAGCGCGGGCTCGCGACCCTCCGCCGGACCAGCGCGGCGACGCTCGGGCAGAGCGGGGCGACCGTGCGCGTCGACGGGTTCGCCGCGCGGACCGCGGACTTCAACGCGAGCCTGGAGCACAGCACCCCGATCGTCTTCGCCTTCGTGCTCAGCGCGGCGTTCCTGCTGCTGCTCGTGACGTTCCGCTCGCTGGTGATCCCGATCAAGGCCATCCTGCTGAACCTCCTGAGCGTCGGGGCCGCCTACGGCGTGCTGGTCGCGGTGCTCCAGGATCGCGACGGCTTCGTCGTCGCCTGGCTGCCGCTGTTCCTGTTCGTCGTGCTCTTCGGCCTGTCGATGGACTACCACGTGTTCGTCCTCAGCCGCGTGCGCGAGGCCTACGACCGCGGCATGAGCACGGAGGACGCCGTGGCGCACGGGATCGAGAGCACCGCCGGCGTGATCACCAGCGCCGCGCTGGTCATGGTCGGCGTGTTCGCCCTCTTCGGCACCTTGGACAGCGTGCCGCTCAAGCAGATGGGGGTCGGCCTCGCCGTCGCCGTCGCGCTCGACGCCACGATCGTCCGCGGCGTCCTGCTGCCGGCCTGCATGAAGCTCCTCGGCGACCGGAGCTGGTGGCTGCCCCGTCGCGTCAGCGCGGCGCCATTCGGATGGCGCCGTCCAGCCGGATCGTCTCGCCGTTGAGCATCGGGTTCTCCAGGACGTGCAGCGCGAGCGCGGCGTACTCGGCCGGATCGCCCAGCCGCCGGGGATGGGGCACCGACGCGGCGAGCGAGTCCCGCACCGGGTCGGGCAGGCGAGCGAGCAGCGGCGTGTCGAACGTCCCGGGCGCGATCGTGCAGACGCGGATCTGCCGACCGGCGAGATCGCGCGCCGCGACCAACGTCATGCCCTTGATCCCCGCCTTCGCCGACGCGTAGGGGATCTGACCGATCTGGCCCTCGTAGGCGGCCACGGACGCCGTCAGCACGCAGGCGCCGCGGTCGCCGTCGAGCGGCGCGTTGCCCGCCATCCGCGCCGCGGCCAGGCGCAGCACGTTGAACGTCCCGATCAAGTTGGTGGTGACGATCTCCGTGTAGCGCGCGAGCGAGCCGGGCGTGCCGTCCCGGTCGAGCAGGCGCAGCGGGCCGCCGCGCCCGGCGCAGTGGACGAGCGCGCGCAGCGGCGCGCGCTCGGCGGCGACCGCGACGGCCGCGGCCATCTGCTCCTCGCTCGTGACGTCGGCCGCCACGAAGCGGGCGCCGAGCGCGGCGGCCACCGCTTCGCCCGACGAGCCCGGCAGGTCCACGATGACCACGTCGGCGCCGTGCTCCACGAGCCGTCGCGCGGTCGCCCGTCCGAGGCCCGAGGCGCCGCCGGTGACCAGCGCCGCGGCGCCCTCGACGTTCACCGCTGGGACTCCGCCCGCAGCCGGCGCAGCGTGGCGAGCTCCTCGGCGGTCGGCGGTCGCGTCACGGTGAGGTCGTCGCTGACGACGAGCTCCCAGCCGGTGGCGGCCCGCACGTCCTCGACCGCCACGCCGGGGTGCACCTGGACGAGCTGAAGCTCGCCCTCGACCTTGCGCAGGACGCCCAGGTCCGTGAAGACCGTGCGGACGTGGTCGCCGGGCGTGGTCGTGAAGTCCAGGCGATCGACGAACGACCGGGGCGACTGGCGCAGGATCACGCAGACGTCGCGGACGCCGACCGCGATCTCGGGCGCCCCGCCCGCCCCCGGGAGGCGCACGGCCGGCCGGTCGTAGTCGCCGATGACCGTGCTGTTGAGGTTCCCGTGGCGGTCGATCTGCGCCGCGCCGAGGAAGCCGGTGTCGATCCGGCCGGCCTGCAGCCAGTAGGCGAACATCTCGGGCACGCTGACCAGCGCGTCCGCCGTGGCGGCCAGCTCGCCGTCGGCGATCGACAGGGGCATGCGCGTCGGCTTGGCGCCGATCGGCCCGCTCTCGTAGATCAGCACGCAGCCCGGCGCGTGGGTCTCGCGCGCCAGGTTCGCCGCGAGGCTGGGGAGCCCGATGCCGACGAAGCAGACGTCCTCGTCGCCCAGGAGGCGCGCCGCCTCGACCGCCATCATCTCCTCGGCGGTGACCGCCGCGGCTTCGGCGCTCATGCCGCCACCTCCGCTCGCAGGCTCGCGTGGTACTCCGCGGCGTCGCCGGTCTCGAGCACGTGGCGCTTCATCCACGCGCGGAAGCGCTCGCGATCGCGGCTGATCTCCGCCCAGGCGACGTAGAAGCGGTTGTCGCGCTCGGAGTAGTCCTGGGCGTAGGACGGGTGCGCGCCGCCGGGCACGACCGCCACGGCGTCGACGGTCCAGGCGGGCAGCACGACGGCGTCGCGCCGGTCGTCGAGCTCGTCGACGACCTCCTCGACGGTGACGATCGCGGCCTTCGAGGCCAGCGCCGTCTCCTTCTGCACGCCCGTGATGCCCCACATCTGGACGTTGCCCCGGCGGTCGGCGCGCTGGGCGTGGACGATGCCGACGTCCGGCCGGTGGGCGCGGACCGCGGCCAGCCGCTCGCCGGTGAACGGGCACAGGACGGGCTCCACGCGCGTGCGCGGCGCGAGGTCGTTGTCGTAGCCGCGCAGGACGCCGAACGGGAGGCCGGACGCGCCGGCGACCCACGCGGCGGCCATCCCGGCGTGCGAGTGCTCCTCGATCTCGAGCGGTCCGGGCCACCCGTTCTCGATCGCGTCGCGCAGCCGATGGAGCGAGCCGACGCCGGGGTTGCCGCCCCACGAGAAGACCAGCTTGCGCGCGCAGCCCATGCCGATCAGCTGGTCGTAGACGACGTCGGGGGTCATGCGGATCAGCGTCAGGTCGCCGCGCCCCTGGCGGATGAGCTCGTGGCCGGCCGCGTGGGGGATCAGCTGCGAGAAGCCTTCGAGCGCGATCGTCGCGTCGTCGCGGACGAACGTCGCGATCGCGTCGGACAACGGCATGAACGTCACGACCGCGGCACCTCCCGCAGCGCCTGCTCGTAGGTCACCGGATCGGTCACGCCCTCGGTCAGGATCAGCAGGGCGCGCCGCGCGTCGTCGATCTCGCCTCCGCAGATCGCGGGGAACTCGCGCTTGACCGCCAGCAGCCCGGCCAGGCCCGCCGCCCCGGTCTCGCCCGCCTCGATGCCGTGCCGGCGCAGGAGGCGGACCGCCTCCCGCGCGGCGTCGTCGGAGACGGCGCAGAACGCGTCCATGCCGTCGGCGATCAGCGGCAGGGCGGTCAGGGACGGCAGGCCCGCGTTCAGCCCCGCCATGACCGACGGGTGCGGCCCGGGGACCTCGACGACCTGCCCGGCGGCGACCGTCTCCAGGACGCAGGCGGCGGTGAGCGGCTCGACGCCGACGAGGTGCGGAGCCCGCTCGCTGTGGCGCGTCGACCGGTAGTGCGCGACGACGGCCGAGGCCAGCGCGCCGACGCCGATCTGCACGATGACCAGGTCCGGCCCCGCCTCGCCGCGCCGCTCCAGCTCGGCATCGATCTCGTGGAAGACCGTGGAGTAGCCGTCGGCGACCCAGCGCGGGATGACCTCGTCGGCGGCCGTCGCGGTGTCGGGCAGGACGATCGTGTCGAGGTCGGCCCGCGCCGCCGCGGCCGCGACGGCGTCGTCGTAGCTGCCGTCCCACACCTCGACGGTCGCCCCCTCCCCCGCGATCGCGGCGATCCGCGCCGCGGCCGTTCCGGCCGGCACCAGGATGTGCGCGCGGCAGCCGTAGACCGCCGCGGCGCGCGCGACCGCGCGGCCGTGGTTGCCGTCGGTCGCGGTCACGAACCGGCACGGCGGATGCTCGGCCAGGAGCGCGGTCACGGCCTCTCGCGGGACGGCCTCGTCGCCGTCGGGCAGGCCGAGCCGGCGGCAGAGCGCCCGGTGCACCGCCCAGGAGGCGCCCAGGATCTTGAAGGCCGGCAGGCCGAGGCGCGACGTCTCGTCCTTCATCCACAGCCGCTCGAGCCCCAGCTCCCGGCCGATCTCGTCGAGCTCGATCAACCGCGTCGGGCCGTAGCCGGGGATCGAGCGGTGGAACGCGGAGACGCGCTCATCGACGCGACGGTCCGCGCTCCCGCGCCCGGCTCGCCCCGAGCGCCGCTCGAGCGCGCGGTGTCCGAGCGGGGAAAGCGTGGATACTTCCTGGAACAGGCTCTCACGGGCGAGGCCGTGATCGAGGGTCATAAGATCAATCTAGTTGATCTTTTACCTTTCGTCAAGGTCGAGTACGCTGCGCCCCGACCCCCGCACCCATGACCTCTTCCCACCAGCGCCCCACCGAGCAGGAGACCGTCTTTCGCCCGATAGCGGGGTCTCGCTCAGCGCTCGAGGTCGCCGATCAGATCGTCTACGCGATCGCTTCCGGCGTCTATCCGGAAGGCGAGCGGCTGCCCACCGTCGGGCGGCTCGCGGAGCTCATGGGCGTGAGCAAGCCGACCATCGGCGAGGCCGTCCGGCTCCTGGCCGATGCCAAGGTCGTCGAGCCGCGGCGCGGAGCCACGGGCGGCACCGTCGTCCTGACCTCCGACATCCCGCTGGAGCTGCTCAAGCTCTCGCGGCTGCGTCGCGCGAGCACGCTGTCCGAGCTCTGCGAGGCCCGGCGGCCGGTGGAGATCGCGCTCGCCCGCCTGGCGGCCGAGCACGCGACGGAGTCCGACTTCGAGCAGCTGGAGATGGCCAACAGGATGCTCGTCGCCGCCATGACCCCGCGGGAGTGGACGCGCGCGAACAACCTCTTCCACTACGGGATCGGCTGGGCGTCGCGCAACCAGCACCTGGCGTTCTTCCAGCGCGAGATCCTCGAGGAGCTCGCCATCCTGCTGGACGACTACGACGAGCGCTACGCCGTGCCCGAGCGGACGATCAAGGAGCACCGCGACACGCTCGCCGCCCTGCGCACGGGCGACCCCGACGTCGCCGAGCGCGCGATGGACGAGCACCTGCGCGAGTTCGAGGAGCTGGCTCCGGAGTTCGATCGCCGGCTCGCGTCCCGCCGGCCGTAGCCGAACCATCTAGCCGTAGTCGTAGAAGCCCCGGCCGCTCTTGCGGCCGAGCCGGCCCTCGCCGACCAGCTCCTCGAGGATCGTCGGCGGCCGGAGCTCGGCGCGACCGGTGAGCGCGTGCATGCTGCGCAGGTTGTTCAGGCGCGCGTCGAGGCCGACGAGATCGGCGACCTGGAGCGGGCCCATCGGGTGCCCGAAGCCGAGCCGGGCCGCCTTGTCGACGTCGGCCGGCGTCGCGATGCCCTCCTCGACGATGCGCATGGCCTCGTTGCCGAGCAGGAGGCCGAGGCGGTTGGCGACGAACCCCGGGCTGTCGCGCACGTTGATCGGATCCTTGCCCAGCGCGACCGCGAAGGCGTTCGCGCGCTCGGTCGCCGACGCCCGCGTCCGCTCGCCGCTGATCACCTCGACGACCGCCATTCGGTGGACCGGGTTGAAGAAGTGCAGGCCCACGACGCGCTCCGGCCGCTCGCAGGCCCGCGCGATCTCCGCGATCGGGATCGTGGAGGTGTTGGTGGCCAGCACCGCGTCGGCGGGGGCGCTGCGCTCCAGGTGGGCGAAGATCTCCCGCTTGAGCGCCGGCAGCTCCGGCACCGCCTCCACGACCAGCGAGGCCGTGCCGACCGCCTGCTCGAGCACCGTCGTGGTCGTGAGCGCGCGCGCCGCCTCCGGCGCGTGGCGCTCGACCTGCTCCCGTGCGCGCTCCAGCGCGCGGCGGTCCACGTCCATGAGCACCGTCGAGATGCCGGACGCGACGGCGACCATGGCGATCCCGCGCCCCATCGTGCCCGCCCCGATGACGACCACCTGCCGCTCGGACATCGCTCGCCTCCTACCCGGCCTGGCGGCCGAGGATCGTGATGCTGCAGACGTTCGCGTGGGGCGCGCCGCCCAGGTTGTGGGTGAGCCCGAACCGCGGCTCGCGCGCCATCTGGCGCTCGCCGGCGCGCTCGGTCATCTGCAGGTAGAGCTCGTAGAGCATCCGCAGGCCGGACGCGCCGATCGGATGTCCGAAGCACTTCAGGCCGCCGTCGATCTGGCACGGCACGGTCCCGTCGGCGTCGTAGAAGCCGTCCAGGACGTCCGCGACCGCCCCGCCCTCGGGCGAGATGCCGAGGTCCTCCAGCGTGACGAGCTCGGTGATCGAGAAGCAGTCGTGCACCTCGATCAGGCTGAGCTGCTCGCGCGGGTTCGCGATGCCGGCCTCCGCGTAGGCGCGGCGAGCGGCGTGGCGGGTCGTCATGAAGTAGCTGCCGTCCCAGGACTGGTGCTGGGCCTCCAGGCCGTTGGAGACCGACAGCTGCAGCGCCTTGACCGAGACGAGATCCCGCCGCCCGCGGGCGCGGGCGATCTCGGGCGTCGTGACGATCGCCGCCGCCGCGCCGTCGCTCACGCCGCAGCAGTCGTACAGGCCGAGCGGCTCGGCGACGATCGGCGCCTCCAACACGGCGTCCATCGTGATCCGCCGCCGCAGGTGGGCCTTGGGGTTGAGCGCCCCGTTGTCATGGCTCTTGACCGAGATGTGGGCCATCGCGCGCTTGAGGTCGGCGGCCGGGACGCGGTGCTTGGCCCGGTAGGCGGCGGCGAGCTGGGCGAACAGGCCCGGGGTCGAGACGTTGGCCCAGTAGAGGTCGTTGACGCGCCCGCGCGTGCGCTGCGGCAGCCCGCCGTAGCCCGTGTCCTTCAACTTCTCGCTCCCGAGCGCGAGCGCGATGTCGCAGGCGCCGGACGCGACCGCGTACACGGCGGCGCGGAACGCCTCCGTCCCCGACGCGCACTGGTTCTCGACACGCGAGACGGGGATGTAGCCCAGGCGCAGCGCCGTCGCCATCGGGACCGACGACTTCCCGACGCTGGTCTCCTCCTGGGACGTGGAGAACCAGGCGCCGTCGATCTCGCTCGCGTCGATGCCCGCGTCGGCGCGCGCCTCGCCGAACGCCTCGACCATCAGCCGCTCGGCGTCGGCGTCCCAGCGCTCGCCGAACCGCGAGCAGCCCATGCCGAGGATGACCACCCGATCCCGGATGCCGGTCGCCATGTCCTATGCCTCCTCCGCCGCGACGGGCGCGGCCTTCCAGAAGTAGCGTGCGAACCCGCGCACGGGGTCGCGGTCCTTGATCCGGAACACCATCCGCATCGGCGTGCCGACGTCCACCGCGCCCTCGTCGACGTCGGCGAAGTCCATCAACAACCGTCCGCCCTCGGCGAAGTCGACCGTGCCGTAGTAGGCCGGCGGGTCGGGCGTGAACGTCAGGCGGTCGGCCGACCACGTGGCGACGCGGCCCGCCGACTCGGCGAACGAGTGCGGCGCCAGCGCGCCGACGGCATGGCAGTCCGGGTCGACGCAGATGTCGCCGCGCGGGATCTGGTGCGTGCCGCACGCGTCGCAGCGCCCACCGGTGAGCGAGAGCAGGAAGTCGCGATGGCGATAGGCCGCGGTGAGCGCGCTGCCCTTGTCGGCCTCGGCCCGGATGCCGCGGTCCAGCTTGACCAGCCCGTCGAGCGCGAGATACCGCGGGTACGAGCACGAGGCTCGGCGATCCAGCCAGCGGGTGACGCCGGCGGCGGCGCCGCCGGTGGGCGCGCCGGTCGCCTCCAGCAGGATCGCGTCGCCGCCCTGGCCGAAGCCCACGACGAGGATCTTGTCGCCGGCCCGCGCGGACTCCAGCGCGTGGACGAGCATCAACAGCGGATGCGCGGCGCCGCTGTCGCCGCAGCCGTCGCTCAACGGGTCGGACACGCGCTCGGCCGCGATCCCGATCGCCCGCGCGACCTGCTGGTCGACGCGCCGGATCGGGCTCGGAAGGCAGAAGCGCGCGATGTCCCGCGCCGCCACGCCGGTCTGGGCCAGCAGGTCGCCGACGAGCCGCGGGACGAGCTTCAGGTAGCCCTCGTCGCGGACCCAGCGCTCCTCCCACTGATAGTCGAACTCGCGGTCGGCCGCGCGGAAGTGGTCGACGAAGTCCACCGTGAGGGAGGCGTGGCCGAGCAGCCGGGCGATCCCCGGACCGCGGCCGACGACCAGCGCCGCGGCGGCGTGGCCGATCACCAGCTCCTGCTGGGTGGCGGCGGCCGCGCGGCGTCGGTCGGCGGCGACGCAGAGCACGTCGTCCTCCCGCGCGGCCGCGGCGTCGAACGCGGCCAGCAGCGCGCTCGTGCCCGCCCGCATGGAGCCGCCGACGTCGAAGGCCGCCGCGTCCTCCCGCAGCCCGAGGGCGCCGCTGACGACGCCGCCGTTGAGCCGGTCGGCGTAGGGCGCGGTCGTCGAGCCGAGGTAGGCGCGCCCGATCGTCGCGCGGTCGCGATCGGCGAGGGTGGCGCGCGCGGCCTCCACCGCCATCGTGATCGCGTCCTCGTCCCAGCCGCAGACCGAGCGCTCGGCGCGGGCCAACGGTCGCAGTCCGGGGTTCACCCAGGCCTGCGCCGACGCGACCTCCGCGCGGCTGAGGCGCAGGCGCGGCACGTACGCGCCGCAGGCGGCGATTCCGACGTCAACGGCAGATGGCACGCGCGACCTCGTGGTAGATGTCGGCGCACGCGGCGACGTCGCGGAGGTCGACCCACTCGACCAGGGCGTGCGCGCCGTCTCCTCCGGGCCCGAACACGACCGCCGGCGTGCCGGCGTCGGCCAGCAGGGCGGAGTCCATCCACCCCGCCTTGCCGAACGGCTCCGGCCGCGTCCCGGTCCGGGCCTCGGCCGCCCGCCGCACGGCGGCGACGATCGGCGACTCGGCCGAGCTCTCGAACGGCGTGCGCCACAGGGACGTCTCGACGGTGGCCTCGAAGTCGGGCAGCCGGAGCCGGCAGCGGTCGACGAGCTGCCGCAGCTCGTCCTCCACCCGCGCGCGTGACTCGCCGGGAAGCGTCCGCCGCTCCAGCTCCAGCGTGCAGCCGGCCGGGTAGCTCGACAGCTCCTGCCCGCCCGCGATCAGCGACGCGTGGACGGTCGCCGGCCCGAGCAGCGGGTGGCGGCGATCGGAGAGCCGCTCGCCGAGGTCCCCCAGCTCGGTCAGGACGTGGCCCATGTGCGCGATCGCGTCGACGCCCAGGTCCGCGCGCGAGCCGTGGGCGGCGCGCCCCCGCGTCGTCACCTTCATCCACGCGAAGCCCTTGTGCGCGACGCAGACCTGGCCCAGCCCGGTCTGCTCGGCCACGATCGCGTAGTCGGCGCGCACGTGCTCGAGCACGGTCCGGGTCCCGAGGCTGGCGTACTCCTCGTCGGCGACGGCGGCGACGATCACGTCGCCCCGCAGGTCGTCGGCGCGGCAGCGGGCGGCCGCGAGCATGCAGGCCGCGAGGCTGCCCTTCGGGTCGTAGGCGCCGCGCCCGTACAGGCGGTCGCCGTCGACGACGGGCGTGTGCGGGTCCGTCATGCCGGCGACGCCGACGGTGTCGAGATGGGCGTTGAGCATCAGCGAGCGCCCGCCGCCGCGCCCGCGCGCGATGCCGACGACGCTCGGCCGTCCGGGGACGGGCTCGAGGACCATCACCTCCAGGCCGGCGTCCCGCAGCCGGTCGGAGACGAACGCCGCCATCTCGGACTCGCCCGCGGCGCCCGGGACGAGGTCCGGGTTCACGGAGTCGATCGCGACCATCCGCGAGGTGAGGTCCGCGACCTCCGCGACGTCGGCCGCCCCGGTCATGCCGCCGCCCCCGTCGCCTCCAGCCAGCGGACGAGCGCCCGCGCGGGCGAGCCGGTCGCCCCCGCGGGCCAGGCCGCGTTGGCCGTCAGCCGCGTGCGCGCGACGGTCGCGGCGATGTCGATGTGCGCCCACGGCAGCGACGGCGGGACGAACTCGGCGAGGAACAGCGAGGCGACGATCCCCGCCACCGAGTAGGTCAGCCGCTCGCCGGTGTTCCGCAGGTCGGCCACGGCGGAGTCCAGGTAGGAGCGGTACGGCCGCCAGAGCGGCAGCGCCCACCCGGGCTCGCCCGCCCGGCGCCCCGCCTCGACCAGGTCGCCGGCGAGGTCGTGCGCATCGGAGAAGACGCCCCAGAGGTCGGCGCCGACCGCGGTCGTCCCGGTGAGCGTCGAGACCGCGAGGAGGCTCCGCGGCGCGCGGGTGGTGAGGTAGGAGATGGCGTCGGCGAGGATCAGCCGGCCCTCGGCGTCCGGGCTGACGACCTCGCTGGTCATGCCGTTCCAGTGCTCGATGACGTCGCCCGGGCGCAGCGCCGTCCCGCTCGGCATGTTCTCGACCAGCGGGAGCGCGACGTGGAGGTTGACCGGCAGCGCGAGGCGCCCGGCCGCGTAGACGGCGGCGGCCACCGCCGCGGCGCCGCCCATGTCGTGCTTCATGGTGTACATGGACTCCACGGCCTTGAGGTCCAGGCCGCCGGAGTCGAACGTCACGCCCTTGCCGGCGAGCGCGACGTGGGCGTCGCGGGAGGCGTCGCCGCGCAGCTCGATCTCGACCATCGCGGGGCGCGCCGGGCTCCCGGACGCGACGGCCAGGACCCCGCGAAAGCCGGCGGCCTCCAGCTCGCGCTCGCTCCAGATGCGGACCGACCCGCCGGCCGCGGCCACGACCGCGCGCAGCTCCTCGGCCAGCACCTCCGGCGTCTTGTCCGCCGGCGCGGTCGTCGCGAGGTCGCGCGCCCAGTTGGCGGCGTCGGCCACGATCGCGCCGCGCCGCGCCTCGGCGATCAGCGCGTCCTCCGCGACGTCGGCGGCGACGAGGAGATCCAGCGCGGAGGGCCGGGGCGCGACGCCGGAGCGGTAGCGGTCGAAGCGGTGGCGACCGAGGATCAGCCCTTCGACCAGCGCCTCCGTCGCGCCCGGTCGCCGCGCGGCGAGCGTCGGCAGCGCCACGGCGATCGGGCCGTCGCCCTCGGCGTGGCGACCGGCGATGGTCGCCGCGTCGCGGACGGCCGCGACGGCCCCGGCTTCCGGATCCAGGCCGACGAGCACGACGCGCCGCGGACGGCCGGCGCCCAGCAGCGGGCCGGTCGCGACCTGGTGGACGCGCGCGGGAAGCAGGCCCGACGCCTCGAGCTCGCCCGGCGCGACGCCGAGCCGCTCGAGCATCCGCGCCGAGGCCGGGTCGAGACGATCGCCGGGACACGTGAAGGCGACGACCTGCTCGGCGTCGGCGTCGATCCGCGCCTCCTCGACGTGACGCAGGCGCACGCTCGTCTCGCGGATCATCGAGCGCCTTCCAGTGCTTGAAGTTCAAATATCAAGATGCTTGAACTTTATCGACCATGCCGATCCACGTCAAGCCGATCGGCGGACGGATCAGGCCTCGAGCACGCCCGAGAGCCAGCCGAGCGCGAACGCGATCCGCTCGAACATCCGGCTCGTGTGCGTGCCGTCGTGCTCCTCGACGTCGTGGGCCACCCCGGCACCGGCGAGGCGCCGGCTGAGGACGCGGTGGCCGTAGTGGTGGCCGTGCTCGTCGTTGGCGCCGACGTCGAGCAGGAGGCCGCGCAACCGCCGCAGGGCATCCAGCCGCGACGCCCACGAGACGACCGGGTCCAGCGCCAGCCAGCGCTGCCAGCGCTCCTCGACGACGTCGCCGCTGGGATGGTCGATCGGGAAGCCCGCGTAGAAGGGCGGCGCGGCGAGGTCCGGGCTGTAGGCCTGCGACAGGCCATAGCACATGTAGGAGTCGATGTCGCCGTCGATCGGCCCGCTCGGCGACGCCGGATGCAGTCGGTCGAAGTACCGATAGAAGAACGGCTTCTGGGTGACCTCGAACAGCGCGTCGGCCGACAGGAGCGCCGCCGCCCCGAAGACGTCGGGGTTGCGCGTGCTCAGGTGCCACGCGCCGAAGCCGCCGGACGAGATGCCCATGATCCCGCGGCAGGCCGCCTCGGGGATGGTGCGGTACGTCGCGTCGACGTGCGCGACGACGTCGTGCAGCAGGTGCTGCTCGAAGTGCCCGGTCACCGGCGAGTCGACCCATTGGCCGCAGCCGAACCGGCTCCACCCGTCGGGCATGACGAGGATGACCTCGCGCGCGTGGTGACGCGCGACGGCGTCCGCCACGACGTCGCCGATCGGCGGCTTGAGCGTCCCCGCCGCGAGCATCGGGCCCTGCGTCCACGAGAGCGCGCGGGCGACGTAGCCGTGCAGCAGGTAGACGGTCGGGTAGCGACGGTCCGAGGACTCCGAGTAGCCGTCGGGCAGGTGCACGACGAGCGGGCGCGCGGTCGCGTTGCCGAGCAGGTTGCCGGCCAGCCGCGCGCCCTCGATCGTCTCGACATGAAGCACTACGCCACCCGCGGCGCCGCGCCCGGCGCGCACAGCTCGGCCAGCACCCGCACCGTGGCGCGGATGTCGGCGAGCGCGGCCATCTCGATCGCCGTGTGCGTGTAGCGCGCCGGCGTGCACAGCAGGCCGGTCGGGATGCCCGCGTCGATGAAGGCGATGCCGTCGCTGCCGTAGTTGGGGAACACGCCATGCTGGATCCCCACGCCCGCGCGCCGCGCGGCGTCGCTCAGCTGCCACGCGACGTCGCGCGAGTAGACGACCTGCTGGTCCTTGTGCGCGACGACCGGGCCACGCCCGAGCCCATTGTCGATCTCGTCGGGATCGACGGTGGGGATGTCGCCCGCCAGGCCGACGTCGAGCGCGACCGCCTGGTCGAAGCGCCGCGACGCGACGAGCCCTCGCGCCCCGTGGAAGCCGTTCTCCTCCTGCACCGTGGCGGCGACGTGCAGCTCCACCGCCAGCCGCGCCGGATCGATCGCCTGGAGCAGCAGGTCGATGACCACCAGCATCATCCGGTCGTCGAGCGCCTTGGCCACCACCTTGCTCCCGAGCCGGCTCGTCTCCCCGCGCCAGACGACCGCCGCCCCGACGTGGATGCCCAGCGCCTCGGCCTCCCGGCGGGAGTCCACGCCGAGATCGACGAAGATGTCGTCGACGTACAGGTCGGGAGACTCCAGCTGCCGGCGGGAGATGATGTGCCCGCTGGCCGCGGCGAACACGCCCTCGGCGACGACGCCCTCGCGCCCGAGCACGACCGCGCGCTGGCCGACCGCGAAGCGGCGGGCGATCGAGTCGCGGCGGCGCCCCTCGGCGACGTCGAGCAGCAGGAACCCCGCGTCGGTGATCTTGCGCACGACGAAGCCGATCTCGTCCATGTGGGCGGCGACCAGCGTCCGCGGCCCGCGGCCGCCGACCGCGCCGATCACGTTGCCGAGCCCGTCGACGCCGACGTCGACGCCCAGGCCGACCCACCGCGCGCGGACGTGCTCGGCGACGCGTGCCTCATGGCCGGCGGAGCCGTGCACCGCCGTGTAGGACCGCACCAGCTCGAGGATCCGATCGTCGTCGGGCAGCGTCATCGGGTCATCTCCTCGGCGCGCCGGCACGCGACCGCGCGGGGAGCGCCGGCGTCGTCCGACGCCTCCAGCTCCGGCGTCCACGTCCGGCAGGGTTCCTGGACGAGCGGGCATCGGGCGGCATACGGGCAGCCGTCGGGCTCCTCCCCCGCGACCTGGTCCTCGGTGTCCTCCTCGGGAGCCACCACCGGCGGACCGGATCGCGAGCCGCGCCGCGGCACGGCGGCCACGAGGTCGCGCGTGTACGGGTGCCGCGGAGCGGCGATCACCGACCGGGCGGGTCCCAGCTCGACGATCCGCCCGCGGTACATGACCGCGATGCGGTCGGCGCACGACACGGCCGTCGACAGGTCGTGCGTGATGAACAGGACCCCGAGCCCCAGCTCCGCCTTGAGCGTGACCAGCAGCGACAGGATCCCCGCCCGGACCGAGACGTCGAGCATCGACACCGGCTCGTCGGCGACGAGCAGGCGCGGCTCGAGCATCAGGCTGGAGGCGATCGCCACGCGCTGGCGCTGGCCACCGGACAGCTCGTGCGGGTAGCGGTCCTTGTACTTCTCCGGCGGCGTGAGCCCGACCGAGGCCAGCGCGCGCGTCACCCGCTCGTCGCGGTCGGCCGCCGAGCCGCTCAGACGCCCGTGGATGCGCAGCGGCTCCAGCAGGATCTCCGCGACCCGGTGCCGCGGGTTCAGCGACTCGTAGGGGTCCTGGTAGATCATCTGCATGCGCGTCCGCAGCGGCCGCAGCTGACGGGGCGTGAGCCCCGTGATGTCGCGTCCCTCGAACACCACGCGCCCGCTCGCGGGCGTCATCAGGCGCAGCGCGAGCTGCGCGGTCGTCGTCTTCCCGCTGCCCGACTCGCCGACCAGCGCGACGATCTCGCCCGGACCGACGTCCAGGGAGACGTCGTGCAGGACGCGGCGCTCCTGTGGCTTGCGCCCGAGCACCCCGGCCAGGCCGCGCCGCGCCCCGAAGCCCATGCTCAGGTCTTCCAGCGACAGCACCGGCCCGCCGTCGGAGGTCGTCGCCGCCATCGTCATCGTTCACCTCCGTCGTCGCGCACGACGTGGCAGGCCACGCGATGCTCGGGTCCGACCGGGTCCAGCGCCGGGCGCACGGTCGCGCACTCCGTCAGCGCGCGGTCGCAGCGGTCGACGAACGGGCATCCGGCCGGCAGCTGGTCCAGCCGCGGCGGCGTGCCGGGGATCGTCGCCGGCAGCTCGGCGTCGAGCAGGTCCGGCGTCGAGGCGAGCAGCATCCGCGTGTACGGATGCCACGGCTCCTCGTCCCAGCGCGTCGTCGGGCGGCGCTCGACGACCTCGCCGCCGTACATGACCGCGACCTCGTCGCAGTAGTGGGCGACCAGCGGCAGGTCGTGGGTGACGAGCACGACCGCGATCTCGCGTTCCCGCGCGACCGTCCGGATCAGCTCGAGCACGCGGGCCTGGGCGATGACGTCCAGCGCGGTGGTCGGCTCGTCGAGCAGCAGGACCTTCGGATCGGGCGCGAGCGCCACGGCGATCGACGCCCGCTGGCGCATCCCGCCCGAGAGCTCGTGCGGGAACGCCTCGCCCACGTGCGCGGGCAGGCGCATCAGGGCCAGCAGCTCGCGCGCCCGCTCCCGGGCGGCGGCCGGGCCGAGCAGCCCGTGGTAGACGAGCGGCTCGGTGATCTGCGCGGCGATCTTCCTGACCGGGTTCAGCGTGCTCATCGAGGCCTGGAGGACCAGCGCGATGCCGACGCCGCGGGCCCGTCGCAGCGCCTGCTGGTCGGCCGTGAAGAGCTCCTGGCCCGCGAGCCGCACCGCGCCGGAGATCGTCGCCGCGCCGGACAGCAGGCCGACCATGGCGAGCAAGGTGGTGGACTTGCCGCACCCCGACTCGCCGACGAGCCCGAGCAGCCGGCCGGCGCCCACGTCGAGGCTCACGTCGCGCACCGCGACCAGCGGCCCGGCGTCGCCGCCGTCGAACTCGACCCGCAGGCCTCGGACGTCCAGCGCGGTCGAGCGCTCCGTCTGCACGGCGGTCATCGCGGCACGATCCTCGGTCCGCGGGCCGAGAGGTAGGCGACCCGCAACCGCGGGTTCAGCGCCTCCTCCGACGCCCTCGACAGCAGGCTGCACGCGAGGATGAAGACCGCGATGCACGTGCCCGGGGCGACGATCGTCCACCACGCTCCCGCCGAGACCGCCGTGCGCTGGAACGCCGCCTCGATCATCGTGCCCCAGGAGACCGACCCCGGATCGCCGAGCCCGAGGAACGCGAGCGCCGCCTCCACGAAGATCGCGTGCGCGAGCGTGAGCACCGCGCTGGCCAGGACCAGCGGCGTGACCTGGGGCAGGATGTAGCGCGTCACGATCCGCGCGTCGCTCGCGCCCAGCGACACGGCGCGCCGGACGTAGACCAGCTCGCGCATGCTCTTGACCTGGGCGCGCACCAGGCGCGCGGTCGTCGTCCACAGCAGCAGGCCGATCACGATCGCCAGGTGCGACACGCTCGGCCCCCACGTCGCGATCACGACGATGACCAGCGGGATGCTGGGCAGGACGAGCACGTAGTCGGTGATGCGCATCAGCGCGTGATCGACCAGGCCACGCGAGTACCCGGCCAGCACGCCGACCGTGGTGCCGAGCAGCACGGCGATGGCGGTCGCGGCGAGGCCGATCGACAGCGACGTCCGACCGCCCCACATCACGCGCGTCAGCACGTCGTGGGTGGAGTCGTCGAGCCCGAACGGGTGCGCGAGCGACGGGTGGCCGAAGATCTGGCTGAACGACTGGTCGACGCCGTAGGGCGCGATCACCGGCGCCAGGACCGCGACGGCGGCGAAGGTCGCCACGATCGCGCCACCGAGCAGGCCGCCGCGATGGAGACGCGCGAGGCGGCTCATCCGACCACCCGCCGATCGAGGTGCATCGAGATGACGTCGGCGCAGAAGTTCAGCCCGATCACCGCGACGGAGAGCGTCAGGAACGCCCCCTGCAACATGGGGTAGTCGCGCGCCAGCACCGCTTGGAAGACCGCGTGGCCGATGCCGGGCCAGGAGAACACCGTCTCGATCAGGATCGAGCCGGCGACCATGAACCCGAGCGACAGCGCGACCATGTGGACGATCGGCAGCGCCGCGTTGCGCAGCGCGTGCTCGCGCAACACGTAGGCGTCGCTGAACCCGCGGGCGCGCGCGGCGAGCACGTACTCCTGCCCGAGCGTGTCCAGCACGGCCGCGCGGGTGAGGACCACGTAGTTGCCGAAGATGATCAGCCCGAGCGTCGTGGCCGGCAGGATCATGTGCCGGCCGACGTCGTGGAGGTGGGCGAGCGTCGACTGGCCGGCGGGCGCGAACTCGTCCTGCATGCCCGCGATCGGCAGCACGTTGTGGAACAGGATCATCAGCAGCAGGCCGAGGAACTGCGCCGGCATGGCGTACAACACGAGCCCGCCCGCCGTGGCGCCGCGCTCGAAGCCGGTGCCGCGACGCCAGGCGGCGACCGCCCCGACGGCGACGCCGAGGCCGATGCCGATCAGCGTCCCGGCGAGCACCATCGGCAACGAGTTGCCGATGGCGACCGCCAGGTCGTGCGTCACGGGCTGACGCGAGTAGAACGACGTGCCCAGGTTGCCGTGCAGCAACTGCTTGATGTACGCCACGTACTGCGTCCACAGCGAGCCGTCGAGCCCGAACTGGTCGCGCAGGGCGTCCTGCAACTCGGGCGTCGCGCCGGGCACGCGCGCGAAGTCGTCGGCCGCGTTGCCCGGCAGGAGCCGGAAGATGAGGAAGTTGGCCGTCAGGGCGACGAGGACCGTGCCGAACGACTGCACGGCCCTCGTCGCGACGTACTGGCTTCGGCTGGAGCTCATTCGTCCACTCGTCGGACGTTGAGCAGCGCCTGGCTGGTCAACGAGTTCAGCGTGCCGGCGGGCCCGATCGTGAAGCCCGTCCACCGCTTGCTCCACGCCTCGGCCACGTTGGGCGAGAACAGCCACTGCCACGGCCGGTCGCGGGCCAGGATCTCCTGCATCTTGAAGATGTCGTCCCGGCGCCGGGCGGGATCGACCTCCTCGCTCTGCGCGTCGAAGAGCTCGTCGAACTCCTTGTTGCAGTAGTTGGTCTCGGTGAACGTCTTGATGGCGTCGCACCGGCTGAAGGACATGATGAACTCGGGGTCGACGCCGCTGGTCCAGCAGTCCATGACCGAGTCGAAGCCCTTGCCGTCGTCCTCCTTCAGCGCGGCGGAGAAGCCGACGCCCGTCGCCGGCGCCGGGATCAGCTGGATCCCGAGTCGGCGGACGCTCGTCGCCATCAACTTGACCGCCGCCTGCTGCAGCGGGTTGATCGCGCTGTAGACGATCCGGTAGGACATCGGGTGCCCGTTGGCGGTGCGGATCCCGCCGCCGCCCTTCTTGTAGCCGAGCGCGTCGAGGATGCGGTTGCCCGCCGCCACGTCGAACGGCGTCGCCTGGACCGCCGGGTCGCGCCACTCGGGCGAGGCGGCCGGGACGATCGACGGGGCGGGGATCGCCGCGCCGTTCATGACCACCTTGATCAGGTCCTGCACGTCGATGCCGTTGGCGATCGCCTCGCGCACCCGCGGCTGGCGCAGCTCGGTGTGGGCGGCGTTGCCGTTGAACGACACCACGCACTGGTTGTAGCTGCGGGCCTGGCCGACGGCGAGGCTCTTGTTGGAGCTCAGCGTGGACATGGCCTGCGGCGGCACGCTCTGGATCCAGTCGATCTCGCCGCTGCGCAGCGCGTTCAGCTCGACCTCCGGCGCCGAGAAGATCTGCAGGCCGAAGCCGTCGATCGCGGGCTTGGGGCCGTAGTAGTTGTCGTTGCGCTTCAGGAGCGCGACCTGCGCCTCCTTGAACTCCGTCAGCGTGAACGGCCCGCCGCCGACGGCCATCACCTTGGCCGGCACGGTCTGCAGGGCCTTGCCGTCGTCGCCGGCGTAGGCGCTCCAGATGTGCCGGGGCAGGATCGGGACGCGCGTGAGGCCGCCGAGGACCGTGCTGTCGGGCCGCGGGCGGTCATAGGTGACCACGAGCGTCCGCTCGTCGGTCGCGCGGACCCGCTGGACGTGCGACAGGGAGCCGGCGAGGTTGGCGGCCGCCGTCTTGGCGTACTTCTTGATCAGATCGATCGTCCAGGCCGCGTCGCGCGCGGTCAGGGGCCGGCCGTCGCTCCACCGCGCCTTCGGCGTGGTGCGGAAGGTCCACGTCTTGCCGCCCTGGGACGCCTTCCAAGAGCCGGCGAAGTCCGGCGCGATCTTCTGCTTGAGGTCGTACTGGACCAAGTAGGGGTACATCTGGCGCAACAGCGCCAGGCCGTTGATGGACACCGTGACGAACGGGTTGAGGTTCGGGAGGCCGTTCGTGGTCCCCATGCGCAGCGCGCCCCCGGACCGCCCGTCCGCCGACCGGGCCGGGGCGGCGTTCTGGGAGTCGCTGCCTCCGGACAGGGCGACGACGACCCCGACGCAGACGACGATGAGCAGGGCTCCGGCGAGAGCCGCGCGTTTGACGGTCACTTCTTCTCCTCCTTGTCGACGGCAGCGCGACCACGCTCCGAGCGCGTGGGGCTGCCCTGGCGGCGCGACTCTAGGGAGGCAAAGACAAAAGATCAAGGAGAAAGATGAATGATCTTTTCGGTCGCCGTCCGGCATACTGCGCGCCCATGCCCGGCCCCGCCGTCGATCTCGCCCTGGAGCTCGTCCGCCTCGACACGATCAACCCGCCCGGCCGGGAGGCCGCGGCCGCCGAGCTGCTCGCGCGGCGCCTCGAGCGCGCGGGGCTGGAGGTCGAGCGCCACGAGCACGCGCCGGGACGCACCAGCCTGGTCGCGCGGCTCGCCGGCGACGGCCGACGACCGCCGCTGTGCCTGACCGGCCATCTCGACACGGTGCCCCTGGGCGGGGCGCCGTGGACGGTCCCGCCCTTCGGCGAGCTTCGGGACGGCCGGCTGCACGGTCGCGGCGCCAGCGACATGAAGGGCGGCGTGGCGGCGATCGTGGTCGCGGCCGAGCGCGTCGCGGCCGAGGCGCCCGGCCCGGCCCTGGAGCTGGTCCTCTGCGCCGGCGAGGAGACGGGCTGCGAGGGCGCGCGCCACCTGGTCGCCGCCGGCGCGCTGGGCCGGGCCGGCGCGGTGCTGGTCGCCGAGCCGACGGGCGGCGTTCCCCATCTCGGCCACAAGGGCGTGCTCTGGGTGAACGCGACCGCCGAGGGCGTCGCGGCGCACGGGTCGGCGCCCCACCTCGGGCGCAACGCGATCGTCCCGCTGGCGTCGGCGGTCGCCGCGATCGCCGACGTCGCGCTCGACGCGACCGAGCATCCCCTCCTCGGCGGGCCGACGCTGAGCATCGGCACGATCTCCGGCGGCACCGTCGTCAACGCCGTCCCCGATCGCGCGCGGGCCGGCATCGACGTCCGCACCGTGCCGGGCATGAGCACGGCCGCGGTGCTCGAGGTCCTCGCGGCGGCCGCCGGGCCGGAGATCACGCTGACGCCGTGGGTCGACCTCGCGCCGGTGGTGACCGACGCCGCCGACCCGTTCGCGGCGTTGTGCCGCACCGTCGCCGAGGAGGTCGTCGGCGTCCGCCCCACGCCGCGCGGCCTGTCCTACTTCACCGACGCCGCCGCGCTCACGCCCGCCTACGGCGGGCCGCCGACCGTGATCTGGGGTCCCGGCGAAGCGGCCCAGGCCCACCAGACCGACGAGTGGGCCGACGCCGCGCGGATCGAGGCGGCCGCCGACGCGTTCGCCGCCGTCGCCCGCCGCTGGGGCGCCTGAGCCCGGCGGCGCCCGGCGAACCGCTACGCGGACGAGGCGGCGAGGCGGTCGGCGCGCTCGACGATGCGCGCCACCTCGACCCGCGAGTCGGCCCCGAGCTTGGCGAAGATGTTGCGGATGTGCGTCTCGACCGTCTTCGGGCTGAGGAACAGCTCCTCGGCGATCTGGCGGTTGGTCCGGCGGTCGACGATCAGCCGGGCGATCTCGGCCTCCCGCGCGGTCAGGCCCGCGACCCCGTCCGCCGCCGCGGCCGCCGGCGGCGGACGCCGGCGCACCCGCTGACCCAGCGCGCGCAGCTCCCGCTCGGCGGCGTCGCGGTCGCGCTCGGCGCCGACCTCGGCGAACGTGGCGGCGGCCCGCCGCAGCGCCTCCACGGCGCCGTCGCGGTCCCCGGCCTGGGCGAGAGCGCGGCCGGCCAGCGCGCGGGAGCGCGCGGCCTCCATCCGGCCGCCCGCCGCGTCGGCGACGGCGGCCGACCCGAGCGCGAGCTGGGCGGCGGGCGCGGCCGCGCCCTCCTCGAGGGCCAGGGCGGCGGCGGCGCGATCCGCCCACGACCGCGCCAGCGGCAGCCCGACCGCCGCGGCGCTCTCGTCGGCCAGCTCGACGGCGCGCCGTGCGGCGGCCCGGTCGCCGAGCGCCAGCCGGACGCGGGTGACCAGCTCGAGGTGGTAGGCGCGCCAGCTGTCGGCGATCAGCGGCAGGTCGGGCCCGCCCGCGGCCCGCTCCAGCAGCGGGACGCCGCGCTCGGGCTTGCCGGTCAGCAGGTGCGCCTCGACCAGCGTCAACGCGGCATAGGCGACGTGATGGCTGGGCTTGCCGTCGTCGGCCACGTCGACCGCCTCCTGGGCCGCCGCCAGGCCTCGCTGCACGTCGCCGGCGGCGATCGCGACCTTCCCGAGCCCGTACAGGCTCCAGGAGATGGTCTGGGCGTTGCGCGACAGGCGCGCCGCCTCGACGTTGCCCTCCAGCGGATCCAGCGCCTCGCCGAGCGGGCCGAGGAACAGGCTCGTCATGGCCAGGATCGCGAACGCGACCGGGAACAGCTGATGCTGTCCGGTCTCCCGGCCGATGGCCAGCGCGCGCTCGGCGTGCCGCGACGCGTCGGCGAAGCGGTGGAGGTAGAGCTCCCCGCCGGCCAGGTGGACGATCGCGTCCAGCCGCCGGGCCAGCTCCGTGTCGGAGAGCGCGTCGACGAGCGCGGCGGCACGGTCGCACACGGGGCCGGCCTCGGCGGCGGCGCCCGAGAACGCCAGGCCGCGCGCCGCGGCCGCGGCCCCGGCGGCCTGGAGCAGCGGGTCGCCACGACGGTCGGCGACCGCCATCGCGCGCTCCGACCACCCACGCATCGACTTGTAGTCCATGCGGTTCAGCCCGTCGAGCGCCAGCTCGACCAGCACCGCCAACCCCTCGTCGGAGTCCTCGTCCGGAACGGCGTCCAGCGTCGCGAGCAGCCGCCGCTGCGCCGTCTCGTGGTGGCCGAGGAGGTGCTCGACCCGCGCGCACCAGGTCGACACCTCGACCCACTGGGCGACCTCGTCGCGCGGCAGGAGGTCGAGCGTCTCCAGCAGCGTCGCGTGGCTCAGGTCGAAGCGGCCGGTGGCGGCCTGCGCCTGTGCCATGGGCAGCAGCAGCTGGACACGCTCCGAGGCCGGGGCCGTGGCCGGCAGCAGCCGCAGCGCGGCCGCCAGCCAGCGGGCCGCGGCGTCCGGCGCGCGGTGGCGCGTCTCCTCGCCCGCCTCGCGCAGCACGGCGACCGCGGCGGGATCGCCGTGACGGCCCGCTCGCTCGACGTGGTGGGCGCGCGCCGCCGCCGGCGCGCCGCGGCCGCCGAGCGCGTCCGCGACCCGGGCGTGGGCGCCGATCCGCCAGCCCTCGGGCGTCGCCTCGTAGAGGGCGCGGCGCACGATCGGGTGGCGGAACCGGAAGCGCCGCGGGAGGTCGGTGGCGCGCACGAACTCCAGGCGGGCGAGCTCGTCGAGGGCCTCGAGGACGGCGGGCTCTGGCAGGTCGGCGGCGACCGCGGCGAGGTCGAGCTCGAACGGGTCGCCCGCGACCGCGGCGCCGTTGAGCACGAGCCGGGCCGCGGGGTCGAGCAGCGTCAGCTCGTCGGCCAGGGCCGCGACGACCGCCGCCGGCACCTGCACGCCGCTCAGCCGCAGGTGCTCGCCGTCGGCGACCGCCCCCGGGACGCGCGCCAGCTGCTCGAGGTAGAACGGGTTGCCGCCGCTGTCGGCGTAGATGCGGTCGGCCCGGTCCCCGACCAGCGCGCGCGCCTGGTCGGCGGTGAGCGCGGTCAGCTCCAGGGCCGTCAGCGCGCCGGAGCGCCGGGCGCGATCCAGCGCGCCGGCCAGGCGCGGCGCGAGCTGGCGCGGACGAGCGGCGACGGCGAGCAGCACGCCCGCGGCCGGAGGCCGGTGCAGCAGGGCGACGAGCAGGTCGGTCGACGCCGCGTCGGCCCAGTGGAAGTCGTCGAGGATCAGCACCAGCGGCTTGGTCGCGGCGAGCCGCTCGAGAAGCTCCCGCATCGCCCGGTGGATCCGGTAGCGCTCGTGGATCGCCGCGCCGCCGGCCACCGCGTCGCCGTCCAGGGCCGGCAGCACCTGGGCCAGCTCGGATCGGACACGCGCGTCGAGCCGGTCGAGCTTGCGCGGGTCGAGGCCCTCGACGTAGTCGTCCAGCGCGTCGACGAACACCCAGAACGGCAGGTCCTGCTCCAGCTCGGCGCCCGCGCCGGCGAGCACGACGTGGCCGCGCGCCTCCGCGCGCGCGGCCAGCTCGGCGAGCAGGCGGCTCTTGCCGATCCCGGCGGGCCCGGCGATCTCGACGGCCCGCGGCCGGCGCTCCTCCAGGCCGGCCAGGGCGGCTTCGAGCACGTCGATCTCGACCTCGCGTCCGACGAGGGATGAGGCGGGTGGGGCGGCCACGGGCCGACCGTACGCTAGCCGCGTCGGCATGTCACCTCACTCGGGATCCCGACCGGATCAGGGTGCGATCTCCGGGTGGGATCCTGATGGCGGCGCGGCGGCCGGCGAGGAGGCTGCCCCCATGCTCTCCTCCTCCGTCAGCCGCCTCGCCGCCTTCGCCGCCGGCCTGTGCGCGATCGGTGGCGGCGCCGCCGCCCTCGGCGCCGCCACCTCTCCCCTCCCGCCGTTCCAGGACTGCCTCGCGGTCGCCGCCGACCGCGCCGCCCCGCGGGCCGACGCGATGGCGGGCGACGGCCACGGCGAGACGTCGATGATCCCCGCGATCCCGGGCGCCGACGGCCGCCGCTCCGAGCTGGCGGGCCTGCGGCTGGCGCCCACGTCGAGCCGTCTGGCCACGGGCGCGACGACGACGTGGCGCTTCCGGATCATGGGCTGCGACGGCCGGCCGGTCCGGAAGTTCGACCCCGAGCAGGGCAAGCTCCTGCACCTCATCGTCGTCCGCACGGACCTGACCGGTTACCAGCACCTGCACCCGCGGCTGGGCCCCGACGGGACGTTCGCGATCGACCTCGCGGTCGCGCGCCCCGGCCGCTACCGCGCGATCGCCGACTTCGTCGTCGGCGGGCGCAAGTACGTGCTGGCCACGACGCTCGTCGCGCCCGGCCCGGGCGCCGACCGGCGGCTGCCGCGCGCCGGGCTGCGCGCGAGGGCCGACGGCTACGACGTCGAGCTGCAGCGCCCCGCGGCCCTCGAGGCCGGCGCCGAGGCCCAGCTGACCTTCCGCATCACCCGCGACGGCCGGCCGGTCCGCGACCTGCAGCCCTACCTCGGCGCCTACGGCCACCTCGTCGCGCTCCACGCCCCGGACCTCGCCTACTCGCACGTCCACCCCAACAGCGAGGACCGCCGCGGCGGGCTCATCACCTTCGACGCCGAGCTGCGCGCCCGCGGCCCCTATCGGCTCTTCCTGCAGTTCCGGACCGCCGGCCGCGTGCACACCGCCGCCTTCACCCAGATCGCCGCCTGAGCCATGACCGCCATCGCCTCCACCACGCGCCTCGAGCTGCCGATCGCCGGGATGACCTGCGCGTCGTGCGCCAATCGCGTCGAACGCCGGCTCAACAAGCTCGACGGCGTCACCGCCATGGTCAACTACGCCACCGAGACGGCGGCCGTCGAGTACGACCCGGCGGCCGTGACGCCCGACGCCCTGATCGGCGCGGTCGAGGCGGCCGGCTACCGGGCCACGCTGCCCGCGCGGGACGCCGAGGCCTCCGACGCCGGCGAGCAGGACGACCCGGCGCGCGCGCCGCGGGCCCGCCTCGTCGTCTGCGCGGCGCTCGCGCTGCCGGTGCTCGCGCTGTCGATGATCTCCCCGTTGCAGTTCGACAACTGGCAGTGGCTGTCGCTGACCATGAGCACCCCCGTGGTGCTCTGGGGCGCGTGGCCGTTTCACCGCGCCGCCTGGACCAACCTCCGGCACGCCACCGCCACGATGGACACGCTCGTCAGCCTCGGCACGCTCGCCGCCTGGCTGTGGTCGTTGTACGCCTTGTTCCTCGGCGACGCCGGGATGAGCACCATGCGCATGCGGCTCGACCTGATCCCGTCGTCCGGTGGCGGCGCCGACGAGATCTACCTCGAGACCGCCGCGATCGTCACGACGTTCATCCTCGCCGGCCGTTCCTTCGAGGCGCGGGCCAAGCGCCGCGCCGGCGCCGCGCTCAAGGCCCTGCTCGAGCTCGGCGCCAAGGACGTCGCGATCCTCGACCCCGACGGCGCCGAGCGCCGCGTCTCGATCGACGCGCTGCGGGCCGGCGACCGCTTCGTCGTGCGACCGGGCGAGAAGGTCGCCACCGACGGCACCGTCGAGGAGGGCCGCTCCGCGGTCGACCTGAGCATGCTGACCGGCGAGTCCGTCCCGGTCGAGGTCGGCCCGGGCGATCACGTCGCCGGTGCGACGATCAACGCGGGCGGCCGCCTCGTCGTCCGCGCCACCCGGGTCGGCGGCGACACCGCGCTGGCCCAGATCGCCCGCCTGGTCGCCGAGGCGCAGACCGGGAAGGCGCCGGCCCAGCGGCTGGCCGACCGCATCTCGGGCGTCTTCGTGCCCGTCGTCATCGCGCTGGCGATCGCCACGCTGTGCTTCTGGCTGGGCAGCGGGCAGGCCGCGACGTTCGCGTTCACCAGCGCGGTCGCCGTGCTGATCATCGCCTGCCCGTGCGCGCTCGGCCTGGCGACCCCGACGGCGTTGATGGTCGGCACCGGCCGCGGCGCCCAGCTCGGCCTGCTCATCAAGGGCGCGGAGGCGCTGGAGTCCACCCGCCGGGTCGACACCATCATCTTGGACAAGACCGGCACGGTGACCACCGGCGAGATGAGCCTCGACGAGATCGCGACGGCCGACGGCATCGACGAGGACGAGGCCCTCGCGCTCGCCGGCGCGCTGGAGCACGGCTCCGAGCATCCGATCGCGCGCGCCATCGCCCGAGCGGCCGCCGCCCGCGGCCCGCTCGCCCCGGTCGCCGACTTCGTCAGCCACGACGGCCTCGGCGTCGAGGGCACGGTCTCCGACCGCCACGTGCTCGTCGGACGCCCGTCGCTGCCGGCCGCGGCGGGGATCGCTCTGCCCGCCGCGCTGGACGCGGCGCGCCGGGCCGCGGAGGCGCGCGGCCGCACCGCCGTGCTCCTCGCGGCCGACGGCCGGGCGCTGGCCGTGATCTCGGTGACCGACGCGGTCAAGCCGACGTCGGCCGAGGCGATCGCCCAGCTCCAGGCGCTCGGCCTGCGCACCGTCCTGCTGACCGGCGACAACGCGACGACCGCGCGCGCCGTGGCGGCCGAGGTCGGCATCGACGAGGTCATCGCCGAGGTCCTGCCCGCCGACAAGGCCGCCGTGGTCAAGGGCCTGCAGGACCAAGGCAAGGTGGTGGCCATGGTCGGCGACGGCGTCAACGACGCGCCCGCGCTGGCCCAGGCCGACCTCGGCCTGGCCATCGGCACCGGCACCGACGTCGCGATCGAGGCCTCCGACCTGACGCTCGTCTCCGGTGACCTGCGCGGCGCCGGCCAGGCCATCCGCCTCAGCCGCGCGACGCTGCGCACGATCAAGCAGAACCTCGCCTGGGCGTTCGGCTACAACTTGGCCGCGCTGCCGCTGGCGGCCGCCGGGCTGCTCAACCCGGTCGTCGCCTCGGCCGCGATGGCGTTCTCCAGCGTCAGCGTCGTCGCCAACGCCCTGCGCCTGCGGCGGTTCGAGGCCTGAGATGGCGCGCTTCCTCCTGTACCACCGGCACGCCGCGGACGAGTGCGGCGTCGCCTTCGCGGCCTGGCGAGGCCACGACAGCCCGCTCCGTCACCGAGAGACGCTCGGCACCTGCCGGCTCGGCGGCCACGAGATCTGGTGGCTCGTCGACGCGCCCAGCGCCCAGGACGCGCTCGGGCAGCTGCCCTACTTCGTCGCCCAGCGCACGGCGGCGGCCGAGGTCTCCTCGATCGCCATTCCCTGAGGGCCACCGTTCAGGGTCCTCGGCCCGATGTCCCCGACCAAGACCACGTCCAACACCAAGGCGGTGCTCAACGCCATGACCCCCACCCCGTCCCACCCCACCGGCCACCGCTCGGCCCGGCGCTTCGTCCGGCACTACCTCGAGATGGTCGTCGTCATGTTCGCCGGCATGCTCGTGCTCGGCGTCCCGCTCGAAGGCGTCCTGCGCCTGCTGGGCACCAGCAGCGGCGCGATCGAGGACTCGGCGCCGGCGGCGATGCTGCTGCAGATGGCCATCACCATGACCGTCCCGATGGTCGCCTGGATGCGCCGCCACGGCCACGCCTGGCGTCCCTGCAACGAGATGGCCGCGTCCATGGTCCTCCCCGCGTTGGCGGCGATGGCGCTCATGGGCGCCGGCGCGATCGGCTTCGGGACGGCCATGGTGCTCGAGCACGCCGTCATGCTGCCGGCGATGCTCGTCGCGATGCTCCTGCGGGTCGACGAGTACGCGTGCGACCACGCCCACCACCGTGCCGGACGCGGCGACCGCGTGCCCGCCGGAGCCAAGGCCTAGGCCATGAACGTCGCCTTCGTCATCTACCCGGGCTTCACGGCGCTCGACCTCACGGGGCCCTACGAGGTCATCAGCCGATGGCCCGGGGCCGAGGTGCGCTTCGTCGCCACCACGATGGACCCCGTGCGCTGCGACCGCGGCCTGACCGTCCTCCCGACCGACACCCCGGCCACCATCGGCCGGCCGGAGCTCATCGTGGTGCCGGGCAGCGAGCACCCGCTGCCGGTGCTGGAGGATCGGTGCCTGGTGAGCTGGATCGCCGACGCCGCCCCGGGCTGCCGGTGGACCGCCTCGGTCTGCACGGGCGCGGGCCTCTACGCCGCCGCCGGGCTGCTCGGCGACAAGACCGTCACGACCCACTGGGGGTTCCGCGACCCGCTGCGCGCGATGGGCGTGACGGTCTCGCCCGACCGCGTCGTCTGGGACGGCCGGCACATCAGCGGCGCCGGCGTGTCCGCCGGGATCGACCTGGCGCTGACGCTCACCGAGCGCGTCTTCGGCCGGCCGCTGGCCGAGACGCTGCAGCTCGTCATCGAGTACGACCCGCAGCCGCCGTTCGACGCGGGCGACCCCGAGAAGGTCGACGCCGGCACCCTGCGCATGGCGTTGCGCATCCTGCTCGGCGACCGGCCGCTGCGCGCCGCCGCGCGCATCCAGCGCCACGGCGTCGCCGCACGGCTCGCCCGCGCCCGCGCCGCCGCCGTCGCGGCCGCCCGGCGCGGTCACGCGGCTAGCCGGCCAGCGCCTCGCCGTCGGCCTCCTCCTCGGTCGCCCGCGCCCACGAGAGGGCCGCGGCGGCGAGGTCGATGAGCGCGACCTTCAGGTCGCCGTTGCTGCTCGCCGCGTGCGCTCGGGACACCTCGCGCACCGCGGCCGCCAGGACCATCGGCGTGCACTGGCCTTCGCGCTGCGCCCGCAGGTGCGCGAGGTGCAGCAGCGTGCCCTGGTCGAGCGCGGCCTCCGGCTGCGGGCGATGCTGGCCCTGGCGGCGCGGCACCAGGCCGGCGGCGGCGACGGCCTCCGACATGCGGCCGAAGTGGTTGCGCACCGTGCGCGCGCTCGGCCAGCCGCCCTGGTCATAGCGCGCGACGCGCCAGGCCTGCCCGACCTGGCGCGCGCGATACGGGTCCCAGTCGGCCATCGTCGGCGGCTCGCCGTACAGCTCGTTCCAGCGCCGGATCGCGTCGAGGATCTCGGCGCTGGTCATGGCCGCGGGGCGACGCGGGGTCCGCGGCGCGTCGACCTCGAGCTCAGCAGGCGGGCACGCTGACGGCAAGGCCTCCACGCGACGTCTCCTTGTACTTGTCGTTCATGTCCAGGCCCGTGCGGCGCATCGCCTCGATCGCGCTGTCGAGCGAGACGACGTGGCGGCCGTCGCCGCGCAGCGCGAGCTTGGCGGCGGCGATGGCCTTCCCGGCGCCGATCGCGTTGCGCTCGATGCACGGCACCTGCACGAGGCCCGCGATCGGGTCGCAGGTCATCCCCAGGTGGTGCTCCAGGGCGATCTCCGCGGCGTTGAGCACCTGGGCCGGCGTCCCGCCGAGGGCCTCCGCCAACGCGGCCGCCGCCATCGCGGCCGCGGAGCCGACCTCGCCCTGGCAGCCGACCTCGGCGCCGGAGATCGAGGCCTTGTCCTTGATCAGCGCCCCGACGGCGGACGCGGCCAGGAGCATCCGCGCGGCGTCGTCGTCTCCGGCGCCCTCGAAGGTCTGGGCGTAGCGCAGGACCGCGGGCAGGATCCCGGCCGCGCCGTTGGTCGGGGCGGTGACGATCCGGCCGCCGGCGGCGTTCTCCTCGTTGACCGCCATCGCCCACAGCCCGACCCACTCCAGCGCCTCCAGCGGCCCGTCCTGGCCGGGCGCGGCGAGGTCGGCGAGCAGCCGAGCGGCGCGCCGGCGCACGCCCAGCGGCCCCGGGAGGACGCCCTCCGCGCGCAGCCCGCGCTCGATCGCCTCGTCCATCGCCCGCGCGATCGCGCGCAGCGCCGGCTCCAGCTCCTCCGCCGGGCGGCGGGCCGCCTCGTTGGCGGCGGTCACGGCCGACACCGACCCGAGCGCGTCGGCGCACGCGAGCAGCTCGGCGGCGCTCGCGTAGGCGTGGGGCAGGTCGACCGGCGCGCGCTCGTCGGGGACGCCGTCCTCGGTGACGAAGCCGCCGCCGATCGATCGGAAGGTGCGGTCCGCCAGCACCGCGCCGTCGTCGCCGACGGCGACGAACCGCATGGCGTTGGGATGGCCGACCGGCCCACCGCGGGTCTGGAGGTCCAACCAGTAGGCCACCTCGCGACCGTGCAGCCGCACGGTCGCCGGGACGCGCTCCAGCGCGAGCACGGCCGCGGGGTCGACGGTCTCCGGATCCTCGCCGAGGAGGCCGGCGACGAGGGCGCGGTCGGTGCCGTGACCCCGGCCCGTGAGCGCGAGCGAGCCGTGCAGGACGACCCGCAGCTCCCGGACGGGGGCGTCGCGCAGGGCCTCGGAGACCCGCCGCGCGGCGCGCATCGGCCCCACGGTATGGCTGCTCGAGGGACCGATGCCGACGCGGAAGAGCTCGAAGGTGCTGGCCAACACGCCGGGCAACGTACTGGCTAGACCACTGGACCGCAAGTCCTCGATCCGCGACGCGCGTCCGCGCTAGGTTGTGCCGCATCTCCGACCTGTCCCCCATCCGCCGCGCGCCGCTCTACGAGGAGATCGCCAACCGGCTGCGCGATCTCATCGCCGCGCGGCAGCTCGCCCCCGGCGACCGCCTTCCCAGCGAGCGCGAGCTCGCCAACAGCCTCGGCGTGAGCCGGACGTCGGTCCGCCAGGCGCTCACCACGCTGCGGTCGATCGGCATGATCGACGTGCGCCACGGAGACGGCGCGTTCCTCGTGCACACCGGCGAGGAGGTCGCGACCTCGCTGGCCCTGGCGATGCTGTCGTCGGAGGTCGACCACGCGATGGTCTGGGAGACGCGCGAGGCCATCGAGGTCCACGCGGCGCGCCTGGCGGCGCGGCGCGCGACCGACGCCGACCTCGCGCGGATGCGCGCCGCGCTCGACGCCATGCGGTCGGCGATCGACCACGAGGACGAGGGCGCCCAGGCCGACGCCGCGCTGCACCGCGCGATCGTCGCCGCGGCGCACAACCCGATGCTCGCGCAGCTCTACGAGAGCATCGCCGACGCCGTCGACCGCACCTCCGCCGCGTCGCTCTCGATCCCGGGCCGGCCGCCGGAGTCCCTCCGCGCCCACCGCGCGATCGTCGAGGCGATCGGCGACCGCGACCCCGAGCGCGCCGCCAGCGAGATGACCAGCCACCTCCGCGGCTCCGCCCGCCTCTTCACGACGCCCGAGCGAACGAGCGACTAGGGCCGTGCGCGCGCCGCGGCGCGCCCACATGTCCACCGACACGGCCGGCCGGATGATCAGGCCCTGGACGACCGACTGGTAGATGGCGCCCTCCCCGCCGCGCGGACAGCCACGCACCCACGCCCGAGCCGACGTCTCGTCCGCGCCCGTAGCCCACGCGATGTCGGCGGTCGCGAGCTTGCCGAGCTCCTTCACGAACGCCGCTTCGGTTGCGTGTGCCGTGCTCATGTCACGACCCGCCCGTGGGCATGCTCACCGGCCCGCCGAATCCCGGATGAGGTCCACGCCGGCTGCCCTGCTCACCCCGTGGGGGTGAGGCGCGCTCGCCTGGGGCCACGCGATGCTCCGCCCGTCGTGAGGTCGTGCGGAACCGCGCGCCGCCCCACCACCGAACGCGTACGCCGCGTGTTGGGGCCACGCGCCGCTCCGCCCCAACGAGACGAAAGGACGCCAGATGGCCGACCACCCGATGTTCCTGTACCTCGCCGCCTACGAGACCGAGGCGGACGCGCGCGCCGACTACGACGCCCTGCGCCGGCTGCACGCCGACGGCGTCGTCGGCACCTACGACGCGGCGATCGTGACCAAGGACGCCGACGGCAAGGTCCACGTCCACAAGCACGAGAAGCCGACCCAGCACGGCGCCTGGACCGGCGCGGGCGTCGGCGCGCTGCTCGGCATCCTGTTCCCGCCGTCGCTGATCGGCAGCGCCGTCGTCGGCGCGGCGGCCGGCGGCCTGGTCGGCCACCTCTGGCGCGGGCTGTCGCGCGGCGACCTCAAGGAGCTGGGCGAGGCCCTGGACGCCGGCGAGGCCGGGCTGGTCGTCATCGGGCGCGACGAGCTCACCGAGGCGCTGGACCGCGCGCTGGACCACGCGACCAAGCGCGTCGAGAAGCGGCTCGACGCCGACGCCGAGCAGTTCGAGAAGGACCTCGAACAGGCCCAGAAGGGCTGAGGTCGGAGGCCCGACGCCCCGACGTCAGGTGGACGTCTCGCCGCCCGCGACCGGCGGTTGAAGCTCGCGCAGACGGAACCGCTGCACCTTCCCGGTCTGCGTCTTGGGCAGCTCATCGATGAACGCCACCGCGCGGGGGTACTTGTACGGCGCGATCCGCGCCTTGACGTGGTCCTTCAGCGCGGCCGCCAGCTCCTCCCCCGCGACGTGGCCGGGGGCCACCACCACGTAGGCCTTGACGACGTGGCCGCGCTCCTCGTCCGGCGCGGCGACCACCGCGCACTCGGCGACCGCCTCGTGCTCCAGCAGCGTCGCTTCGACCTCGAGCCCGGAGATGTTGTAGCCCGCCGAGATGATCATGTCGTCGGCGCGCGCCTGGAACCAGAAGTAGCCGTCCTCGTCGACGCGGAACGCGTCGCCGGTGAGGTTCCAGCCGTCCACGACGTAGTCGGCCTGCCGCGCGTCGTCGAGGTAGCGGCAGCCGGTCGGACCGCGCACCGCGAGCCGGCCGACGACGCCGGGACCCAGCTCGCGCATGTCCTCGTCGACGACGATCGCCCGGTAGCCGGGCACCGGGCGCCCCGTCGCCCCCGGGCGGACCTCGCCGGGCGGCGCCGAGATGAAGATGTGCAGCATCTCGGTCGAGCCGATGCCGTCGAGGATGCGGATGCCGGTCCGCTCGAACCACGCGTCCGACGTGGCCACCGGCAGCGGCTCGCCCGCCGCCACGCACGTGCGCAGCGACGTGACCGCGGCGAGGCCCTCATGGCGCAGCATGGCGCGGTACGCGGTCGGCGCGGTGAAGATGGTGGTGATGCCCCGGGTCCGGATCGCGTCCAGCAGCGCGTCGGCGCTCGGCTGCTCGACCGGGACGGTCGAGGCGCCGAAGCGCAGCGGGAAGAGGACGAGCCCGCCGAGCCCGAAGGTGAAGGCGATCGGCGGGGTCCCGGTGAAGACGTCGTCGGGCACCGGGGCCACGATGTGGCGCGCGTAGGTGTCGCACACGGCCAGCACGTCGCGGTGGAAGTGGATGCAGCCCTTGGGCGCGCCGGTCGTCCCCGACGTGAACGCGATCAGCGCGGGGTCGTCGGCCGCCGTCTCCACGGCCGCGAAGTCGGCCGCCTTGCCCGCCGCGCGGCCGTCGAGCTCGCCGCCGGGGCCGAACGTGAGCAGCTCGCGGAGCACCGGCTTCCGGCCCCGCGCCGCGATCAGCTCCCCGGCGATCCGCGCGTCGGTGAGCGCGTGGCTGACCCGCGCGCGCTCGACGAGCTCGGCGAGCTCGCCCTCGCGCAGCAGCGGCATCGTCGTCACGGCCACCCCGCCGGCCTTCAGGACGGCGAACCAGCAGGCGATCAGCTCCGGCGAGTTGGCCCCGCGCAACAGCACGCGGTTGCCGGCGACCAACCCCATGTCCTCGACGAGCACCCGCGCGATCCGGTTCGACCGCGCGGCCAGCTCGGCGTAGGTCCAGACCCCGTCCTCGGTGTGGACGCAGGGACGATCGCCGAAGCGGTCCAGCGCCTCGTCGAGCAGCGCCGCGGCCGCGTTGAGGCGATCGGGGTACCGCAGCCCCGGCAGGTCGAAGAGCAGCTCCGGCGAGGTCTCCGCGGGCGGAAGGCCGTCCCAGGCGAACGTGTCGACATGCGCGGTGTACCGATCGGCCACGCCGTCATGCTACGTAGCACCGTGCTGCCCCGTCAACTGTTCGCGGCGACGACGCGACGGGCTCGGCGCCGTGCGGCCGGCGCGGGCCGCGCGGACCTCCCCCAGACCCGCGAGCGCACCTGATTGCTCACCGAAGTCCCGCGCGCGCCGCCGGGCGGACGGCGAGCGTGACGCGGCTCACCGCGCACAGGGCACCCGCGTCGTCGCGCATGTCGACGTCCCAGACCCAGGTGGAGCGCCCCTGGTGCCGCGGCTCCGCCGTCCCGTGGATCGCCCCGTCGGCGATCGGCCGCATGAAGCTCGTCGCGTTGGTCATCCCGAGCGCGAGCAGCCCGTCCGGCGCCACGTGCCAGTTCGTGCCCAGCGATGCGAGCGCCTCGCCGATGCTGGCGTAGACGCCGCCGTGGACGAGGCCCATCGGCTGGAGGTGGTGCGGCTGGACCACGACCGACCCGGCGACGCCGAGCGCGTCGCAGCGCGTGACCTCCAGACCGTAGAACTCGTCATAGGGCGCGGGCTTCGACACATCCATGAACGCGACTCTACATCGCACCCTGCTGCCGTGTAGACCGTTCCCTCGGCCCGGCCCGGAGAGCGGCGGAGGCCGTCAGGCGACGGCCTCCCGCGGGACGAACGCGAAGACCCGGGACGGGCAGCCCGTGCCGCCGACGAGCTTCAGCGGGGCGACGACGACGATCGCGCCGGTCTCCGGGAGCGCCTCGACGTTGGCCAGCTGCGTCAGGCCGTAGCGCCCGGCGCCGAGCAGGAAGTTGTGCACCGGGAACGGCGGGTCGAAGCCGCCGGCCGCGCCCGCGTCGATCCCGACGGTCTCCACGCCCCACCCGACGACGTTGGGGTGCTCGCCGAGCCACTTCGCCGCCGCGACGTCGGGTCCGGGCGACGCGGGGCCCTCGGGCCCGGCGTTCAGGAACGCCTCCTCGTCGGCCGCCCGCGCGCCCCAGCCGGTGCGGAAGATCAGCCATGTCCCGGGCGCGATCGGCCCGTGGTCGCGCTCGAACGCGTCGAGCTCGTCGACCGTCAGGACGTACCCGGGATCCGCGGCGACCTCGGCCGTGCGGTCGATGACCATGGCCGGCCCGACGAGCCGCCGCGGCGGGATCGCGGAGACGTCCTCGCCCTCGCGCCCGGTGATCCAGTGGATCGGCGCGTCGATGTGCGTGCCGGTGTGCTCGCCCAGCTCCAGGACGTCCCACGCCCACGCGGGCCCGGCGTCGTCGTACCGGCTCAGGGTCCGGCGCGACAGGTGCGGGGTGTTGGCGAACGGCTCGGGCAGCCGGAGCACCGGCGTCCGCTCGCTCAACGGCTGGGTCAGGTCGACGACCTCCACGCTGCCGTCGGCGAGCGCCGCGGCGAAGTCCGTGACACGCGAATGTGACATCAACACCCCTCGGGTTCCGGTAGGACGAACAAGACTGCAGATCACCACGGCGACCTGCCGAATGTCGCGCAGCATACCCGGACACCGCCCACCGCGCCAATCAGTACACACATCACCACGCTCTTGTGTAGAAAGACACTCCGCGGTGTCGTATCGTGGCGCCGAAGTCCAGCTCTCGAGGAGTGAACGCATGGCCGAGCGGTCGTTCGCCAACGAAGTCCAGCAGCTTCGCCATGGTGCCGGCACGACCCTGCACGTCGAAGGCATCCTGGCCGTCACCAAGGCGCTGCTGCAGTCCGGCGTCGCCTACGTCGGCGGCTACCAGGGCGCGCCGATCTCGCACCTGATGGACGTCCTCGGCGACGCGCGCGAGATCCTCGACGAGCTCGGCGTGTACTTCGAGAACTCCGCCTCGGAGGCGACGGCCGCGGCGATGCTGGCGGCGTCGGTCAACTACCCGCTGCGCGGCGCGGTCACGTTCAAGTCGACCGTCGGCCTCAACGTCGCCTCCGACGCGCTGGCGAACCTCGCCAGCGGCGGCGTCAAGGGCGGCGCGCTGATCATCCTCGGCGAGGACTACGGCGAGGGCTCGAGCATCATGCAGGAGCGCTCCCACGCGTTCGCCATGAAGTCGCAGATGTGGCTGCTCGACCCGCGGCCCAACGTCGCGGCGATCGTCGACGCGGTCGAGACCGGCTTCGAGCTGTCGGAGGCGAGCGGCACGCCGGTCATGCTCGACCTGCGCCTGCGCTCCTGCCACCTGCACGGCGGGTTCGTCGCCAAGGACAACCGGCGCCCGCCGGTGACCGTCAAGGACGCGATCGAGAACCCGTCGCGCGACGTGAGCCGCATCGTCCTGCCGCCGGCGAGCTTCCTGCACGAGCAGGAGAAGGTCGCCGAGCGCTGGCCGGCCGCCGTCGCGTTCATCAAGGAGCGCGGCCTCAACGAGGTCATCAACGACGACCTCGCCGACGTCGGGATCATCGCCCAGGGCGGGCTGTACAACACCATGAACCGCGCGATGGAGCTGCTCGGCTGCTCCGACGCCTACGGCAACACCAAGGTGCCGCTCTACGTCATGAACGTCACCTACCCCGTCGTCGACGACGAGCTCGTGGCGTTCTGCGAGGGCAAGCGCGCGGTGCTCCTGCTCGAGGAGGGCCAGCCCGACTACCTCGAGCAGAACATCAACGCGATCCTGCGCCGCAACGGCATCGGCACCGCCCTGCACGGCAAGGACCTGCTGCCGGTCGCCGGCGAGTACACGACCGCCGCGATCACGCGCGGGCTGGAGGCGTTCCTCGGCCGCTACCTGCCGGAGGTCGTCGAGCATCGCCCCGCGCTCCTGCTCGACCGGGACGATCCGGCCAGCCCGTTCGCGCGGCACGTCGACCCCGCCGAGGTCCTGCCCCGCCCGCCCGGGCTGTGCACCGGCTGCCCGGAGCGTCCGATCTTCAGCGGCCTCAAGCTCGCCGAGCGCGAGACCGGCGAGCACCACGTCAGCGCCGACATCGGGTGCCACCTGTTCGCGATCAACGCGCCGTTCGACCTCGGGGCGACGACGATGGGCTACGGCCTGGGCTCCGCGGCGGCCTCGGCGCTCAACAGCAAGGACGCCGACCGCAAGACCGTGGCGATCATGGGCGACGGCGGCTTCTGGCACAACGGCCTCACCAGCGGCGTCGGCAACGCGGTGTTCAACAAGAACGACCAGGTGCTCGTCGTCGTCGACAACGACTACAGCGCGGCCACCGGCGGCCAGGACGTCCTGTCGTCGCATGCCGACACGCCGCTGCGGTCCACCCAGCACCCGATCGAGAAGGCCGTCCGCGGCATCGGCGTCGAGTACGCGCTGACGATCGACCACACCTACGACGTCGGCAGGGTCCGCGACACGTTCGTCGACGCGTTCACCTCCGAGGAGCCGGGGCCGAAGGTGCTCGTCATGCAGAGCGAGTGCCAGCTCAACCGCCAGCGCCGGGTCAAGCCCGAGATGCGCAAGGCGCTGAAGGACGGCAAGCGCGTCGTGCGCGAGCGCTTCGGCGTCGACGCCGAGACGTGCACCGGCGACCACGCGTGCATCCGGATCTCCGGCTGCCCGTCGCTGACGATCGCCTCCAACCCGGACCCGATGCGCACCGACCCGGTCGCGACCGTGCTCGACAGCTGCGTGGGCTGCGGCGTCTGCGGCGCCAACGCGCACGCGGCCGTGCTGTGCCCGTCGTTCTACCGGACCGACGTCATCCACAACCCGACGACGAAGGACAAGGCCTTGGTGAAGGTCCGCCGCTGGTGGATGAGGCGCCTGTCCGCGAGCGCCGAGCGCCGCGCCGCGCGGTTCGAGGTCGCCGCCTGATGTCGAGCTGGTCCGAGGGACAGCGCCCGATCACGCTCGCGATCCTCGCCCTGGGCGGCGAGGGCGGCGGGGTCCTGGCCGACTGGATCGTCGCCGTCGCCGAGCGCGAGGGCTCCTTCGCGCAGAACACCTCGGTCGCCGGCGTCGCCCAGCGCACGGGCGCGACCGTGTACTACGTCGAGATCTTCCCGCCGCGCGCCCGCGACGACGGCGACGGCGCGGCGTCGGTGCGCCGCGAGCCGATCATGAGCATCTTCCCCACGCCGGGCGAGGTCGACGTCGTGATCGCCTCCGAGCTGATGGAGTGCGGCCGCGCGATCCAGCGCGGGTTCGCGACGGCGGACCGCACGACGCTGATCGCGTCGACCAGCCGCGTGTACTCGATCGACGAGAAGATGGCGCTGGGCGACGGCCGCGTCGACGACGCGTCGCTGCTGGCCTCGGCACGCAAGGCCTCCAAGAAGCTCGTCGCCGCCGACTTCGCCGACATGGCCGAGCAGGCCGGCAGCGTCATCAGCGCGTCGCTGTTCGGCGCGGTCGCCGGCTCCGGCGCGCTGCCGTTCACGCGCGAGCAGTTCGAGGCGCCGATCCGCGCGTTCGGCAAGGGCGTCGAGTCGTCGCTGGCGGCGTTCGCCGCCGGGTACGACGCCGCGACCGCCCCGGCCGACGTCCAGGGCGTCGAGCTGCCGCTGACGACCTCGTCCGGCGGAGCGTCCGGAGCGCCCGCCGGCGGCGGGACGTCGAAGGCCGTGGACGGGCGCAAGGCCCACCGCGAGACCCGGCGCAACGAGCAGGCGGCGACCGATCCCGGCGCGCTCGTCGGGCCCGCGCTGCGGCCGCTGGCCGAGCGCGTGCGCGACCTGCCGGCCGCGGCGCGGTCGATGGTGCTCGACGGGCTCGTGCGCACCGCGCTCTACCAGGACGCCGCCTACGCGGAGCGCTACCTCGGCCGCGTCGCGCGGCTCGCGGCGGTCGACCCGGACGCGGACGGCGAGGCGCGCCTGACCAAGGAGGCGGCCCGGCACGTCGCGTTGTGGATGTGCTACCAGGACACGATCCAGGTCGCCGCGCAGAAGACCCGCCGCGCGCGCATGGACCGCATCCGCGACGAGGCCAAGGCCAAGCCGAGCCAGCTCGTCGAGGTGCGGGAGTTCCTGCACCCGCAGATCGACGAGATCACCGACACGATGCCGACGTGGATCGGCCAGGCGATGAAGCGCTCCAAGGCGGTGAACAAGGTCGTGGCCAAGGCCACGCACAAGGGCATGATCTTGAACACCACCTCGGTGGCCGGCTACACGCTGCTGACGATCATGGCCCGCGTCCGGCCGCTGCGCCCGCGCTCGTTCCGCTTCGCGCGCGAGCAGGCGGCGATCGACGAGTGGCTGGGCCAGGCGCTCGCCGCCGCGGCGACCGACCCGGAGCTGGCCCGCGAGATCGTCGAGTGCCAGCGCGTGCTCAAGGGCTACGGCGCGACCTACGAGCACGGCAGCGAGAGCTTCGCCAAGCTCATGGGGGCCGCCGGCCGCCTCGCGGGGACGGCCGACGCGGCGGCGCGGCTGGCCGACCTGCGCGCCGCGGCGCTCGCGGACGAGGGCGGCGCCGCGCTGGACGCGAAGCTGGCCACCGCCGTGGCGGCGTGAGCGCTCAGGCCGCGGGCGCGGCGCGCGAGAACGCCGGCTGGGCGACCTCGTGGAAGTGCGCGTTGGCGGCGTCGGCCAGGCCGGCGTAGACCACGTCGAACAGCGCCACGACGCGCTTGCGCAGCTGCGGCCGGCCGCCGACCGCGGCGGGCAGCTCGGGATCCACGAACGGGAAGCCGCGGAACTGGTGCAGCATCAGCGTCCGCGTGACGAACGCGTCCTTCGGCGACAGCGCGCGCCGCTCGCCGGCGCGCCGCAGGTGGCCGTAGTCGTCGACGAACCTGGTGTAGCGGTCGTCGACGGCCGCGAGGTCCCACGCCTCCCGGACCAGCAGGCCGGGCGGCACCTGGTCCGACATGCGCCCGACGAAGAGCGAGATGTGGTCGATCAGGTTCAGGCTCGTCGCCAGCTCCGTGACCGCCGCCTCGCGGTCGTGGGCCGCGAACCAGGTCGCGTCCTGCACCGACCCGAAGCCGAGGAAGCGCAGGCCGGTGGCGAAGCGCGTGCGCTCGGCGCGACGGCCTTCCGGGATGGCGTGCCAGAGGATCGTCCAGACGTCGCCGGTCGTCTCCGGGCGGCCGAAGCTGAAGATGCGATCGTCGCCGCGCGTGAGCAGCTCGACCGCGTGCTCGGTGAGCGTGTACAGCGCCCGGCGGCCGTCCATCTCCCGCTCCAGCAGGTTGCGCTGCACCAGCCGCGCCAACGCCGCGCGCGACGCCTCGGTGGAGAACCCGAACTCCTTCAACAACTGCACGAAGCCCCCGGACCACACGCGCTCGCCGGGCTCGCGGATGTGCGTTCCCGCGATCGTGAGCGCGAGGTCCTGCGGCTGCAGGGGCGCGCTGCGCTGAACGGCCGGCATCTAGCCCCGAGCGACCGGGTCGTGGGTGGGCGCGGCGAGGGAGACGGGACGAGGCATGTGCGCGGGGCGAACGCTATCGCCTGCGCCGGTCGGCGGAGGCGCGACGCGACGCGGCCCGTCTACGCCGCCCGCGCGCGGCGCAGGCCGGGCGCGACGCGGTAGCGCGGATCGTGCTCGGCGTCCCACAGCGCGTCGAGCACGGCGACGATGCGGCCGGCGCCGTGGAGGGCCTGCCAGGCGAACGGGCCGCGCGGGTGCCGCAGGCCCAGCTCGAGCGCCTGGTCGACGTCGCGCGGCGCGGCGACGCCGTCGGCGACCGCGAAGTGCGCCTCGTTGACCAACTGCGCCACGATCCGGAGCACGATGCCCTCCTGATCGAGCAGCGCCTCACCGCCGCCCGCGGCGTCGCGCCACGTCTCGCCGGGCGGGTAGAAGCCGCCGGCCTCGCTCTTGGCGCCCAGCCGGCCGTCGGCCACCATCCGCACCTGCAGCGGGCTCGGGCGCCAGCGCGGCTCGCCGTGCGCCTGGCGCCACATCGACTCGGTCGCTGCGAGCCCGATGTCGACGCCGACGACGTCCATCAGCTCGAACGGCCCCATCGCGAAGCCGCCGGCCTCGCAGCAGGCGCGGTCGACGGCGGCGGGATCGGCCTGGCCGTCCTCGACGATGCGCAGCGCCTCGAGGTAGAACGGCCGCGCGCAGCGGTTGACGAGGAACCCGGGCCCGTCGGCGACCTCGACGACCGTCTTGCCCAGCGCCTCGGCGAAGCGGCGCGCGCGCTGCGCGGCGACCCGCGTCGTCCGGGCCGTGCTGACCAGCTCCACCAGCGGCATCGCCGCCGGCGGGTTGAAGAAGTGCAGCCCCAGCACGCGCTCGGGGTCCGCGTCGGCCGCGAGCGCCGCGATCGAGATCGACGACGTGTTGGAGGCCACGACGGCCCGTGGCGCCACCGCCGCCAGCTCCGCCAGGATCCGCGCCTTGAGCTCGGCGCGCTCCGGCGCCGCCTCGACGATCAGCGAGCAGTCGGCCAGCGGCTCGGGCTCCACCGTGAGCTCCAGCCGCGCGAGCGCCTGGCGCTCGTCGTCGCCGCTGAGCGTGCCGCGCTCGACCGCTCGCCGCAGCGACGCGGCGTGCCGCTGCCGCGCGCGGCCGAGGGCCGTCTCGTCGGGGTCGCGCAGGACGGTGGTGAACCCGCGCGCGCAGGCCAGCGCGGCGATGCCCGCCCCCATCGTGCCGGCGCCGGCCACGCCGACGCGCTCACCGCGGCTCATGCGCGCCCCCGTTCGACGACCTCATCCATCAAGAGTCTGCATAGTACCCCAGTGCTATGTTCACCGTCAATGACCAGCTCATGGATCGTCGACGCCCTGCGGACGCCGGTCGGACGTCATCGCGGCGCGCTCTCCGGCGTGCGGCCCGACGACCTCGCGGCACAGGTCGTCGCCGCGATCGTCGCGCGCACCGGCGCGGACCCGAGCGCGATCGACGACGTCTACCTCGGCTGCACCAACGGCGTCGGCGAGGACAACCGCAACGTGGCGCGCATGGCCGTCCTCCTGGCCGGGCTCCCCGAGTCGGTCCCCGGCGCCACCGTCAACCGCCTGTGCGGCTCGGGCATGGAGGCCGTCATCGCGGCGTCCCGCGCGATCCGGTCGGGCGAGGGCCGCCTGCTGATCGCCGGCGGCGTCGAGTCGATGAGCCGCGCGCCCTGGGCCCTGCGCAAGCCCGACCAGGCGCTGCCCCGGGGCGACGCCGAGCTCGCCGACACGGCGATCGGCTGGCGGTTCGTCAACCCCCGGATGCCCGCGCGCGCGACCGCGTCGATGGGCGAGACGGCCGAGAACGTCGCCGAGCTGCACGAGGTCTCGCGGGCCGACCAGGACGCGTTCGCCCTGCGGTCCCACCAGCGCGCCCTCGCCGCCCAGCGCGCGGGCCGCCTCGACGACGAGCTGGTGAGCGTCGAGGCTCCGCGGGGCCGGCACGAGACGGCGACCGTCGACGCCGACGAGTCGCCGCGCGCGGACTCCACGCCGGAGTCGCTCGCGCGCCTGCGCCCCGCCTTCCGCGCGGGCGGGACCGTCACCGCGGGCAACTCCTCATCGCTCAACGACGGCGCCGCCGCGCTCCTGCTCGCCGACGACGACGCGGTCGCGGCCCTGGACCGCGCGCCGCTGGCCCGCGTCGTCGCGTCGGCGAGCGCCGGCGTCGCGCCCGAGCTGATGGGCATGGGCCCGGTCCCCGCCTCGCGCCGCGCGCTTCAGCGCGCGGGCCTGACGGTCGCGGACATCGGGCTCGTCGAGCTCAACGAGGCGTTCGCGTCCCAGGCCCTGGCCTGCGCGCGCGAGCTCGGGCTCGACCAGGACCTCGTCAACGTCAACGGCGGGGCGATCGCGATCGGCCACCCGCTCGGGATGTCCGGCGCCCGCATCGTCGGCACGCTGGCCCACGAGATGCGGCGCCGAGCGGTCCGCCACGGCCTGGCCACCATGTGCGTCGGGGTCGGCCAGGGCATCGCGGTCGTGCTCGAGAACCCGGACGCCACGGGCGGCTGAGCGCGTCCCGCAGGAAATACAACAGCACACCCCGCTGAGCTGTAAACTCTTTCCGGATGCCCGGCACGCCCGCCCCTCCCCCGCCCACCGCGCGAGCCGTCCTGCTCACGGGAGCGACGCGCGGCATCGGCCGCCGCCTGGTGCGGCGGTTCACGGAGCGCGGCGACACGGTGGTCGCGGTCGGCCGCGACGAGGCGGCGCTGGCCGAGCTGGCGCGCGACTTCGGGCCCGCGGTCCTCACCCGCCGCTGCGAAGTCACCGACGAGGCGCAGGTCGCCGCGCTGGTCGAAGGCCTCGACCGCGTCGACGTCCTGGTCAACAACGCCGGCGTCTCCGACAGCGCCCCGCTGCATCGCACGACGGTCGCCAGCTGGCACCAGCAGATGGCGGTCAACGCACTCGGCCCGTTCCTGTGCACGCGCGCGGTGATCGCGCCGATGCGCGAGCGCGGCGCGGGCCGGATCGTGACGGTCGCCTCGACGGCGGGCCGGGTCGGTGCCCCCTACACCGCCGCCTACACGGCGTCCAAGCACGCCGCGCTCGGCGTCATGCGGGTCGCCGCCGCGGAGCTCGCCGGCACGGGCGCCACCGCGAACGCCGTGTGCCCGACCTTCGTCGACACCCCGATGACCCAGCGGTCGATCGCGCGGATCGCCGAGCGGACGGGCCGGTCGGCGGCCGAGAGCGAGGCCGCCCTGGGGGCCACGTCCCCGCTCGGCCGGCTGCTCTCCGTCGACGAGGTCGCGGACGCGGTGCTGTGGCTGGCGTCGGACGCGGCGGCGGCGATCAACGGACAAGCTCTTGTACTCGACGGTGGAGGACTTCAGGCATGACGCGGTTTCGAGCCTCGGCGGCGTTCACGGACCGGTGGGACCACTTCGACCTGACGATCGACGACGGCGTGGCGACGATCACGCTCAACCGCCCCGACAAGTTGAACGCCTTGACGTTCGAGGCGTACGCCGACCTGCGCGACCTGTTCGGTGAGCTGCCGCTGCGCGAGGACGTCCGGTCGGTGCTCGTCACCGGCGAGGGCCGCGGGTTCTGCTCGGGCGGCGACGTCGAGGAGATCATCGGCGAGCTGCAGAAGATGGAGGCGGCCGACCTCCTGCGCTTCACGCGCATGACCGGCCTGACGATCAAGGCGATGCGGGACTGCCCGCTGCCGATCGTCGCGGCGATCAACGGCGTGACCGCTGGCGCCGGGACGGTCGTGGCGCTGGCCAGCGACTTCCGCATCGTCGCGCGCTCGGCGTCGTTCGCGTTCCTGTTCTCGCGCGTCGGGCTGTCCGGCGCCGACATGGGCTCGGCCTACCTGCTGCCGCGCATCGTCGGCCTCGGCCACGCGACCAACCTGCTCATGTTGGGCGACAAGATCACCGCCGAGCGCGCCTACGAGATCGGCCTGGCGACCGAGCTGCACGACGACGACGCCCTCCTCGACGCCGGTCGCGCGCTCGCGCGCCGCCTCGCGGACGGCCCCGCGCTCGCCTACGCGACGACCAAGACCCTGCTCAGCCGTGAGTTGGACATGGACTTGAGCAGCGCGATCGAGCTCGAGGCCGCCAACCAGGCGCTGCTGATGCTCAGCCACGACCACGGCGAGTTCTACAAGGCGTGGTCGGAGAAGCGCCCGCCCGCCTGGGAGGGCCGCTGACCATGGCCAACACGATCGTCAACGCGCCCGAGCTGGCGCCCGCCGTCGGGTTCTCCCACGCGGTCGTCAGCGAGCCGGGCGGCCGTGTCGTCCACCTCGGCGGCCAGACCGCGCTCGGGCCCGACAACCGGATCCACGGGGACGACGTCGTTGCGCAGTTCGACGTCGCCGCCGGCAACGTCGTCGCCGCGCTCGCGGCCGCGGGCGGCACGCCCGACGACCTCGTGTCGATGCAGATCTTCGTCACCGACGTCGAGGCCTACAAGAACCGCCTGCGCGACCTCGGCCCGGTCTGGCAGCGCCACTTCGGCCGCCGCTACCCCGCCGCCGGCCTCTTCGGCGTCACGCGGCTGTTCGACGACGAGGCCCTGATCGAGCTGATGGGCGTGGCGGTGATCGCGTGACGAGCACCGCCACCGCGGTCCCGGTGCTCGACGCGCACCTCTCCGACGAGCACCGCGCGCTGCTGGCCGCCACGACCGCGCTGGCGGCCACGACGTTGGCCCCGATCGCGGAGGCCGGCACCCCGGGTCACGTCAACCGCCCGCTGATGGCCGCGCTCGGCGAGCACGGCCTGCTCGGACGGCTGTTCACGCGCCAGGACGGCGCCTGGCGGCCCGACGTCTCCGCCCTGGACCTCTGCCTCATCCGCGAGGGCCTGGCCCGCGCGTCGACCGAGGCCGAGACCGCGTTCGCCGTCCAGGGCCTCGGGAGCTTCCCGATCCTGCAGTCCGGCGGCCGCGACGCGGTCGAGGCCTGGATCCCGCGGATCGCCTCCGGCGAGGCGGTCGCCGCCTTCGCCCTCAGCGAGCCGCAGGCCGGGACCGACGTCGCCGCGCTCGCGCTGAGCGCCGTGCCCGACGGCGACGGGTACGTCCTCAACGGCGAGAAGATCTGGATCTCCAACGCGCCCGACGCCGACGTGTACTCGGTCTTCGCCCGCACCACCGAGGGCGCGGGCGCCCGCGGGCTGACCGCGTTCCTGGTCCCGCGCGACAGCGAGGGGCTGCGCGGCGAGCGCCTGGCCATGGTCTCGCCCCACCCGATCGGCCGCCTGATCTTCGAGGACGTCCGCGTCCCGGCCGAGCACGTGCTGGGCGAGCGCGACCGCGGGATGGCGGTCGCCATGCGCACGCTGGACATGTTCCGCCCCAGCGTCGGCGCGTTCGGCATCGGCATGGCGCGGGCCGCGATCGACGCGACCGTCGCCCACGCCAACGAGCGCCACGCGTTCGGCCGCCCGCTGCGCGACTTCCAGGCCGTGTCGCACCGCATGGCCGACATCGCCACGCGCGTGCAGGCCGCGCGCCTGCTCGTCCACCACGCGGCGTCCGCCTACGACCGTGGCATCCGCCCGACCACGCAGGCCGCCGCGATGGCCAAGTTGATGGCCACGGAGATCGCGCAGGAGGCGGTCGACGCCGCGATCCAGTTCCACGGCGCGCTCGCGCTGCGCGAGGGCCACCTGCTCGAGCACCTGTACCGCGAGGTCCGCGCTCCCCGCATCTACGAGGGCGCGTCCGAGATCCAGCGGGAGATCATCGCCCGCGCGCTGTTCGACGCCAAGAAGGAGGGCTGAACGATGAAGATCGCCATCGCCGGAGGCGGGCCCGGAGGCCTGTACGCCGCGATCCTCTTCCGCCGGCTCGGCCACGACGTCACCGTCTGGGAGCGCAACGCGCCCGACGACACGTTCGGCTTCGGCGTCGTGTTCTCCGACGAGACGCTCGGCGCCTTCGAGTCCGCCGACCCGATCACCTACCGCGAGATCACCGGCAGCTTCGCGCGCTGGGCCGACATCGACATCCACTACCGCGGCCGGCGCATGACCTCGGGCGGCCACGGGTTCTCGGCCCTCAGCCGGCAGCGCCTGCTCGACATCCTGCAACGGCGCGCCGCCGACCTCGGCGCCGACGTGCGCTACCTCACCGAGGCGCCGCCGGCGTCCGAGCTGCGCCGCGACCACGACCTCGTGGTCGCCGCCGACGGGCTCAACAGCGCGCTGCGCGGCGCGGGCGCCGACGCGTTCGGCCCGACCCTGGAGCGCCGCCGGTCCAAGTACATGTGGTTGGGCACCGACCTCGTCTTCGAGGCGTTCACCTTCCACATCGTCGAGACCGAGCACGGGATCTTCCAGATCCACGCCTACCCCTACAGCGACACGATGAGCACGTTCATCGTCGAGACCGACGAGGAGACGTGGCGGCGTGCCGGGCTGGAGGACAGCGCCGGGCTGAAGCTCGCGCCGGGCGAGAACGACGAGGCCGGCATCGACTTCTGCCGCAAGCACTTCGCGGCCGCCCTGGACGGCCACCAGCTGCTCGGCAACAACTCCAAGTGGCTGAACTTCCACACGGTCCGCAACGCGCGCTGGCACGACGGCAACATGGTGCTGCTGGGCGACGCCGCGCACACCGCGCACTTCTCGATCGGCTCGGGCACCAAGCTGGCGATGGAGGACGCGATCGCGCTGGCGTGGACCATCAAGGAGAGCGCCGAGGGCGAGGACGTGGACGCCGTCCTGGGCCGCTACGAGCAGGAGCGCCGCCCGATCGTCACCAGCACGCAGCGCGCGGCGCAGGCCAGCCTGGAGTGGTTCGAGGACATCGCGCGCTACGCGGGCCAGGACCACCACCAGTTCGCCTTCAACCTGCTCACGCGCAGCCGGCGCATCACCTACGACAACCTGCGGCTGCGCGACGAGGGCTTCGTCGCCGACGTCGAGGGCGAGCTGTGCGCCCGCGAGGGCGACCCGCACGGCGGGGTCGCGGCGCCGCCGATGTTCCGGCCGCTGCGGCTCCGCGGGCTGGAGCTGGTCAACCGCGTCGTCGTCTCCCCGATGGACATGTACAGCGCGCGCGACGGCGCGGTCGGCGACTTCCACCTGGTCCACCTCGGCAGCCGCGGGGTCGGCGGCGCCGGCCTGGTGATGACCGAGATGATCTGCGTGTCGGCCGAGGGCCGGATCACCCCGGGCTGCGGCGGCCTGTACCGCGACGACCACGTCGAGGGCTGGCGGCGCATCACCGACTTCATCCACGACAACGGTCGCGCGAAGGTCGGCGCCCAGATCGGCCACAGCGGCCGCAAGGGCGCGACGAAGCTGATGTGGGAGGGCATCGACCGGCCGCTCGACGTCGGCGCCTGGCCGATCGTCTCGGCCTCGCCCCTCCCCTACTTCCCCGACAGCCAGGTCCCGCGCGAGGTCACCCGCGCGGACATGGACGAGATCCGCGACCAGTTCGTCGCGGCCACGCGGCGGGCGCACGCGGCGGGCTTCGACCTGCTCGAGGTCCACATGGCCCACGGGTACCTGCTGTCCTCGTTCCTGTCGCCGCTGACCAACGTGCGCACCGACGCGTACGGCGGCGACCTCGCGGCGCGGGCGCGGTTCCCGCTGGAGGTGCTCGACGCCTGCCGCGCGGCGTGGCCGCAGGACAAGCCGCTGTCGGTGCGCGTCTCGGCGACCGACTGGAAGGCCGGCGGCTTCGACGGCGACGACGCGGTCGCGCTGGCCCGGATGCTGCGCGAGCACGGCGTCGACGTCGTCGACGTGTCCAGCGGCCAGGTCGTCGCCGACCAGAGGCCGGCCTACGGCCGCACGTTCCAGACGCCGTTCGCCGACCGCATCCGGCACGAGGCCGGGATCCCGACGATCGCCGTCGGCGCGATCAGCAGCTACGACGACGTCAACACGATCCTCCTGTCCGGCCGCGCCGACCTGTGCGCGGTCGGCCGCCCCCACCTCTACGACCCCTACTGGACGCTGCACGCCGCCGCCGACCAGGGCGTGACGGTCGAGGACGGCTTCCCGCAGGAGCAGTGGATCGTCCAGTACCGCGGCGGCCGGCGGCGGCCCAACGACGGCCGCGTCGACGTCCGCAAGAGCCCGCCGCGCTCCTTCGACGCGCCGCCCGCTCCCGCGCCCAGCCGCTGGCGTCCGAACGCCGACACGCTCGCCGGCGTCCCGTAGCCATCGCCCGGCCGACGCGCGCGTGGCTCTCATCGACCGCTCATGGGGCATGAGAGCTTGGTGAGAACGGGCCGCCGCGCAGGGCCGGAACGCCCATCGTCCTCGCCATGGTTCTCCGGAGACCGTCGCTGCGCGTCGCCGTCGTCGTGGCGCTCGCGCTCATGCTGAGCATCGGCGCCTACGCGGCGTGGGCGAAGACGATCGGCGGGACGAACGGCCCGGATCGGCTGGTCGGGACCAACGGGCCGGACCGGATCGAGGGCTACGGCGGCGACGACGTCCTGATCGGCCGTGGCGGCGACGACATCCTGATCGGCGACGCCGGCGACGACGTCCTGCGCGGCGGCCCCGGGAACGACACGTTGCTGGGCGGCGCGGGTGACGACCACCTCTACGGCGGTCCCGGCCATGACACGCTCGTCGGCGGCGCGGGCGACGACACGATCGTCGCCGGACCCGGCGGAGACACCATCAGCGGCGGGCCGGGCAACGACACCATCGACGCCGTCAACGGCGCGGTCGACCACATCACGTGCGGCAGCGGCTACGACGTCGTGCGTGCCGATCCGAACGACGTGGTCGCGGCGGACTGCGAGAAGGTGACGCGGGTCCGGCGATAGCGCGCTAGCCTCGGCAGGCCATGTTCGACGGCCTCATGCAGCCCACCCACCTCCTGTTCGTCCTGGTCATCGCGCTGATCGTGCTCGGTCCGAAGCGGCTGCCCGAAGCCGGCCGCGGTCTGGGCGAGGCGATCCGCGGCTTCAAGGAGAGCATCAGCGAGACCGCGGCGTCATCGGACGAACGCCCGCCGGACGCCGAGTAGCTCAACGCCGGCCGCCGTCCTGCCGACCTGGAGGGTGTGCGCCGCCTGATCGCCGTCGTCCTGCCCGTCGCCCTCGCCGCCGTCGCCGTCGCCGCCGCCGCGCCGGCCGTGGCGAACACCAGCCACGCCGGCTGGCCCCGGATCACCGGGGTGTTGTTGATGAACAAAGACGACAGCGGCCGCCCGCTGGATGCCCGCCCCGGGATGGACCCCTTCGGCGGCCAGGACGCCCGCTACTCGTGCGACTCCGTCCACCAGCGCGGCGACTGCCAGCGCGTGTTCGTGGCCTCCGCCGCCGGCCCCGTCATGCCGGCCCGCGCGGTCCACAACGAGCTGCTCGGCGGCCACGGCGGCGACACGATCCACGCCGGCCCCTACGGCGACGTGATCTGGGGCGACTACAAGCCCTCCGGCCAGCCGACCTCCCAGCACGACCGCCTCTACGGCGGCGCGGGCAACGACTTCATCTACGCGTCGCACGGCTACAACCTGATCGACGCCGGCGCGGGCGACGACTGGATCAAGGCCCACTACGGCCACGGCATCATCGACTGCGGCCCCGGCGACGACACGCTGTACGTCAGCCGCCGCGCCCAGCGACACTACGTGATCCGCAACTGCGAGACGGTCTCGCACAAGACGCTCGGCTACTGAGCCGGCTCGGCGGCGCGCCGGCCGCCCGGGTAGGCGGCGTCCCCGCCTCGCCGCCGAGCGGCGTCAGGCGTTGGGGCGGAGGGCGGCCAGGCGTCGCGGCAGGATGCGGAAGGCGCTGGTCAGGCAGGCCGAGAGCGCCACGGCCAGCGCGATGCGCATCGGGTGCACGCCGCCGCCGCCGGAGGCCGAGCTGAGCAGGCCGAGCAGGACGACGCCGAGGACGGCCAGCAGCGTGGTGGTCGCGACCTGGTGGCGGCGGTGCTCGGGCGGCCACGGGACGACGGTCAGGGCCCACAGCGGCACGAGGATCGCCGATCCGAGCGCGGTGAAGTCGGCGGCCTGCGCGTCTTGGCGTGCGCCGAGGATGACCGCGATCGTCGCCGAGGCCACGGCGATGAGCGCGACGATGCCGACCCCCGCCGGGTTGCCGAGGCCGGCGCGCGCGACGCGGGCCAGGCGCCGGTGCTCGGCCGGGGCTGAGGTCGGCGCGGCGACGCTCGTGCCGGGCTGCTCGCGCAGCCAGGCGACGTACGCGGCGATGCCGTCGCGCAGGTGGGTGTGCGCGCGCCAGCCGAGCTCGTCCTCGGCGCGCGTGCTGTCGATGCGCGCGCCGCGCAGATCTCCGGCGCGGCCATCCGTGTGCACGATGTCGACCGCGCCGACGGTGTCGCGCACGATCTCGGCCAGCTCGCGGATGGTCGTGGTCTCGCGCGTCGCCAGGTTGTAGGTCTTGCCGACCGCCTGCGGGGCGAGCGCGCGGACGACGCCGTCGGCGAGGTCCTCGACGTAGACGAAGCTGCGCTCCTGCTCGCCGGTCCCGGCGATCGTCAACGGCTCGCCGCGCAGGGCACGGTCGACGAAGCTCGGGATGACCGCCGCCGGTCGCGCGCGGGGGCCGTAGGGGATGCCGAAGCGCACGACGGTGGTCTTCAACCCGTACAACTCGGCGTAGGAGCGGCAGTACAGCTCCCCGGCGAGCTTGCCGGCGGTGTAGAGGTGCGCCGGCGGCAGCAGCGGCGTGGCCTCGTCGACCTCCTCCGCCGGGACGTCGGAGTAGACCCAGACCGTCGAGGCGTACACCACGCGTTGCACGCCGGCCTCGCGTGCCGCCTCCAGCACGTTGAGCGTCCCGCCGCCGTTGAGCTCGGTGGCCCAGTGCGGGTGGGCGTGCACCTCCCCGACGTCGGCGGCGGCGGCCAGGTGGCAGATCGCGTCGCAGCCGCGCAGCGCGCGCCGGAGGTCCTCCACCCGCCGCAGGTCGCCGATGATCGTCTGGACGTCCTTGGGATCGTGCCAGGGCGAGGGCCGCTGGTCGAAGATCCGCGGCTCGTGGCCGGCGGCGATGAGCCGATCCACGACGTGGGATCCGATGAAGCCGGCACCACCCGTGACCAGCACGACCGATCGCATGGACCAAACCTAGTCGAGTGGCCACCGTCGTGGCGAAGTGACGTAGGCTCGCCGCCCGTGCGCGTCCTGATCTTCAGCGCCGACATCGGCGAGGGCCACGAGCTGCCGGCACGCGCCATCCGCGACGGCCTGCGGGAGCGCGCGCCCGCGGTCGAGGTCGAGGTCGTCGACACGCTGGCGGTCTCCGGACGCACCGTGCGCCTCGCCGTCAGAACCGGCGCCGAGACGATCCTCGGCCGGCTGCGGCGGCTCTTCGACCTCCAGTACGCGCTGGCCGCGCGCTGGGCGCCGACGCGGCGCCTGTCCTCGCGCCTGGCGACGGCGCTGGCCGGTCGCCATCTGCGCCGGCTCGTGGCGGATCGCCGTCCCGACGCGATCGTCAGCACCTACCCGCTGGCCACCGAGGTCCTGGGCACGCTCAGGCTCCGCGGCCGGCTGGACGTGCCGCTGGTCTCGGCGATCACCGATCTGGCGGCGCTGCGCTACTGGGCCCATCCCGGCTGCGATCTGCACCTGACGATCCATCCGGAGTCCGAGGCGGAGATCCGCGCGATCGCCGGCGGCGACACTTCGATCGTGCCGGTGCGCGGCATGACCGCGGCCGCGTTCGACGCGCCGGTCGACCGCCGCTGGGCGCGTGCGTCGCTCGGGCTCGATCCCACGGCGCCGATCGTCGTCGTCTCCGGCGGCGGCTGGGGCGTCGGAGACCTGCGCGGCGCGGCGCTGGCGGCGCTGTCGGCGGGCGCCGACGTCCACGTCGTCGTGCTGTGCGGGCGCAGCGAGCGCGCGGCACGGCGGATGTCCGCCGAGCTCGGCGTGCACCCGCGCGTGACGATCATGGGGTTCACCGACCGCATGGGCGACGTGCTCGCCGCCGGCGACGTGCTCGTGCACTCCACGGCCGGCCTGACCGTGCTCGAAGCGCTGGTGCGCGGCATGCGCGTGATCTCCTACGGCTGGGGCGTCGCGCACATCCGCGTCAACAACGAGGCCTACCGCCGCTTCGGCCTCGCCGACGTCGCGACCGGTCCGTCACAGCTCGTCGGTGCCGTCCGCCGCGCGCTCGCCGCTCCTCGTCACCCCGACGAGGCCTACGGAGCCCGGCCGTCGGCCGCCGCCGTCATCCTCGAGCTGATCGGCAGCGGCGACGACCCGCGAGGCGCCGAGCGCCGCCCCGCCGGCGAGCACGAGCGCCAGCCCCGCTAGCACCAGGACGCCGCCGCCGGGCGTCGATCCCCAGCCCTCGCCGAACAGCACGGGCGCCACCGCGACCGGGATCGCGGTCTCCAGCACGAACATCGGCGGCGACGCCCGCGTGGCCTCGAAGCGCTGCAGCGACGTCATGTCCACCAGGAACCCGGCGCCCGCCGCGATCGCCGTCAGCGCGCCGAACCCCAGGGCGCCGAGCGGGTCCCCGGCGTCCAGCTCGACGGCGACGAGCTTGCCGCCGATCGCCGACAGCGCGAACGCGGCGCCCGCGCCCGCCACCAGCCGCCACAGGCCGGGCGGACGCGCCAAGGGCCAGAACGGCAGCGTCGCCGCGACGGCCAGCGGCGCCGCGCAGAGCGCGAGCCGTCCCGCCGGCGGCACGGCGTCGTCGACGTCGGGCGCGACGGCGGCCAGCACGGCGACGCCGGCGATCACCGCGCCGGCCGCCACCCACTCCCTGCGGCCGACCCGCTCGCCCAGCACCCGCGCGCCCGCGACCAGCAGCAGGATCGTGCCGAGGCCCAGTGCGGGCTGGACGAGCGTCACCGGCGCACGCGAGAACGCCAGCAGCTGCAGCGGCCACCCGAGGATCGCGACCGCCGTTCCCGCCACCCAGCGGCGACGCGCCACCAGCCGTCCCAGCAGCGACAGCCGCAGCCCATGCTCGTCCGGGACGGTCCGCGCCTCGGCCGCCTGCAGGATCACCGCGCCGTCGAAGCACGCCGCGGCGGCCAGCGCCGCCAGGAGGCCGATGATGAGATCGCGCGACACGGTCGCCGCCCAGCTTGACGGCTCCTGCCGCCGCGCGAGCACGTAGCGTCTCGCGGCGTGTCATCGCCCTCCTCCGCCCGCGCAGGCCTCGATCGCTTCGCGATCGGCTTCGACCACCGCGACCGCGCGCGCCTGCACGCCCTCTGGGACGAGGTGATGGACAACGAGCAGTGGGCCGAAGGGCCCATGACGCGGCGCTTCGAGGAGCGCTGGAGCACCGAGCACGACGGCATCGGCACGGTCGCGACCGCCAGCTGGAGCGGCGCCGCGCTGGCCGCCCTGTCCTACGCCGGCGTCGGGCCGGGCGACACCGTCCTGTGCCCCTCCAACACGTTCATGGCCACGCCCCTCGCCGCGCTGCACCTCGGGGCCCAGGTCGCGTTCGTCGACTGCGAGCGCGACGACCTCTGCCTCTCGGCGGCCGACCTCGAGCGCGCGATCGCCGAGCACCGCCCCAAGGCCGCGATCGTCGTGCACATCGGCGGGCATCTGGCGTTCCGCATCGCCGAGATCGCCGAGCTCTGCCGCGCCCACGACGTGTTCCTGCTCGAGGACTGCGCCCACGCCCACGGGGCGTCGTGGCACGGCCGCCGGCCCGGCAGCTGGGGCGACGCGGGCGCCTACTCGTTCTACGCGACCAAGACGATCTCCACCGGCGAGGGCGGGATGCTCGTCTCCGGCGACGACGACCTGCTCGCCTACGCGCGCGCCTACCGCAACTACGGCAAGCCCGACCACCAGGTCGCCGGGATCAACCTCCGCATGAGCGAGTTCACGGCCGCGCTGGGCATCGTGCAGACCGAGCGGCTGTCCGAGATCGTCGCCGGCAAGAACGCCGCGGCGCGAGCCCACCTCGACCCACGCCACCCCGGCCGGCTCGCGCTCCCCGACGGCATGATCTCCGGCCTGTACAAGTACATCGTCTTCGATCCCGTCGAGCGCTCGACCGGCAAGGTCTACGACAACCCCTGCCACCGGATCATGGGCCACGCCGTCGACCTGCCCAACACCGACTGGGTCGCCGACCACCACTGGTGCGTCCCGCTCTACTACCACCCCGACGCCAGCTGAGCCGGGCCCACGGCCCGCGCTCGCAACCCGCGCTCGCCCAGCCGCTCCAGGACCCGCGGCAGCGCCGCGACGGTGGAGCGCCATGACCCCGGATCGCTGTACTCGTCGGCATCGTGCAGCAGCAGCACGTCGCCGGCGCCGACGCGCCGCGTGACCTGCCGCGCGATCCGCGCCGGATCGCGACCGGCGTGCCAGTCACGGCCCCACCGCGACCACAGCAGCGGCCGCCAGCCGCGCGCGCGAACCTCGCCCAGCGCCCGGGAGCTGTAGACGCCGTAGGGCGCGCGATGCAGGCCGTTGACGACCTCGCCGATGGTGGCGTGCGCCCGGTCCAGGTCCTCCGCGACGGTGCGCGCGCCCAGCCGCAGCAGGCAGCGATGACGATCGCCGTGCACGGCGACCTGATGACCGGCCGCGACCATCTCCTCCAACAAGCCCCCCGTCCGCCGCACCTGCTCGCCCACGACGAAGAACGTCGCCGTCGCGCCATGGCCGGCCAGGATCTCCAACACGGCAGGCGTCGCGACGGGGTGCGGACCGTCGTCGAACGTCAGGCCGACCGCGCCGGCCGGCGTCACGCGCCGAGCGATCCCGAGCGCACGGGCCACCAGCGGCAGATGCGGCGCCACAGCAGGCGCCGCCCACGCCGCCGCGCCAGCGCCGACGCCGACGCCGGCGAGCACGCCGGCGAGCACGCCGCGCGACCAGGAGCCGCTGTGGAGGTTTGGCGTTGCCATGCGCCCATCCTTCCCGACGCGGCGGACCGCGCCCAGAGGTGTCCGACAGGGATTGCCGCTTCGAGGCTCCTTCCGCGCGGCTGAAGACCAGGTCGTCGTCCGAGTTGCAGGCGCCGCGCTCTGGTCTGACCCGAGAGGTGCGTCGTCGTTCCCGATCGGGAAAATTGGAGCACGAAATACCGGCCCATGCGGTAAGCTTCCCGATCGGGACATTTGACCTGTCCCAGCGCGCCTTTCGCTTTCGCGATCCCGATCGGGAACATGCCACCTGCTTCCATTCCAGTCTCCGACGCCACCGATCTCGGCGCAGCCATACGCGCCGCCCGCAAAGCACGTGATCTACGCCTCGAGGACGTCGCCCTCGCAGCCGGGGTGGGTCTGCGCTTCCTCAGCGAGCTCGAACGCGGCAAGGCTTCCGTGCGGCTGGAGGAGACGCTCCGCGTCCTCTCCGCGCTCGGCCTGCGGCTCAGCTTGGAAGACCCGCGTGGCTGAGGAGCGGCGAGCACTCTCGGTCTGGTGCTTCGGTCAGCTGGCCGGCGAGCTGACCGACACCGGGCGTGCGCTCGTCTTCCGCTACGACGCGACGTGGCTCGATGGCGGCCTGCCGCCACTGTCGCAATCCCTGCCCCTCGACGGCGCATTCTCGTCCGAGGCGGCGGGCGCGTTCTTCGGCGGGCTCTTGCCTGAGGGCGCGCCGCGAGAGCTTCTCGCACGCCGGCTCGGCGTCAGCTCAGGCAACGACTTCGGGCTGCTGGCCGCCGTCGGCGGCGACACCGCCGGCGCGATCAGCGTGCAACCGCTCGGCCAGCCGCCACCGCACGGCGGCGACGTCGAGTGGCTGGACGACGACGCCCTCATCCAGCTCATCGACGAACTGCCGACCCGTCCGATGCACGCCGACGAGGACGGCGAGTACCGCCTCTCGCTCGCCGGCGCCCAGGACAAGCTCCCCGTGGTCGTCGGAGACGGCGGACGGATCGGCCTGACCAAGGGCCAGACACCGTCGACGCACATCCTCAAGACGCCGATCGAGCGCCTCGACGACACCGTCATCAACGAGGCGTTCTGCCTCACCCTCGCCCACGCCATGGGCATCGACGCCGCGACCGCGACACCCCACCGTGTCGACGAGCGCGACTTCCTGCTCGTGGAGCGGTACGACCGCCGCACCGACGACGACAACAACGTCACGCGCCTCCACCAAGAGGACTTCTGCCAGGCGCTCGGCATCCCAACCCAGCGCAAGTACCAGGCCGAGGGAGGCCCCGCCCTAACCGACTGCTTCGCGCTGCTGCGCACCGCCACCGCCGTTCCTGCCCCCGAGATCATCAAGCTCCTCGACGACATCGCGCTGAACTTCCTCATCGGCAACCACGATGCCCACGGCAAGAACTACTCCTTGCTCTACCTGCCCGAGAACGCCCACGCCGTCCTCGCCCCCGCCTACGACGTCATCAGCACCTTCGCCTATCACCGCAAGCACAACCTGACACGCAAGATGGCGATGTCGATCGGTGGCGAGTACCGCCCCGACTACCTGCAGCCACGCCACCTCGCCCGCACGCTCGCCGAAACCGGGCTCGGCGCCGCCGCCGCCCGACGCCGGCTGCTCGCCCACGCCAACGCCGCACCACGCTTGGCGCGCGACGTCCGCACCGACTTCGCCAACTCGGGCTGGGACGCCCCCGTCCTCGATCGCGTCATCACGCTGGTCGACGCCCGCGCCGCGATGCTCGAAGGGATGGCCGCACCGCCTTCAGCCACGAAGTAGCGAGCGCAGGTCGTCATCGGTGCTCCAGCCTGCTCGCTGATGCCGCTTCCGCCACTGCCCTGCGCACCCGGCCCTAAGAAGCCTCCACCGAAACCGTGCCGTCGTCAGGCGAAGACCAGTACTTCTTGCTCTGCAGGTACTGGGTCGCCTCCGGCTCCTCGGCGAACTCCAGCAGGTTGCCGACCTTCTCCATGAGAACGCTGCGCACTTGCGCCGGCGTCGCGAAGAAGAACTCACGCCGCAGATTCACGTGGTTCACGCGAGACGCGGCGAAGGCGCGATGGAGCTCGGCCTCCACCGTGACGGCGTCGTCGGCGAAGAACAGCGCATGGACGTCGAACGGGAACGGGACGGACGCGTCGCCCAACTCGCGCACACGATCCATCGGCTCCAGACGACGCGTCAACCCGATCTTCACCATCCCGGGCCCAAAGGCTCCAGGGTTGCTGATGACATAGACGTAGCCCGCGCGGATGTTCGCCGCTCGGAAGTCATTGCGCTCGATCGCCGCGCCGATCTCCTCCAGCTTCTCCGAGAGCTCCGCGATGCCGGCCTCGTCGTTGGCGGACTTCAGCGCTTCGAGCGCGTTGAGGTAGTGGCTGCGCTGCTTCTCAAGACGTTCGCGCTCAGCCGCTAGCTCCTGCTCGGCCTTACGCTCCTCGCGCAGGCGCTCACGCTCCTCGCGCGCCGCCTCCTTCTCCGCTTGCACCTTCATCAGGTAGTCGGCGGTCAACTCGAGCTCCCGCAGCCGAAGCTCGTGGTACTCGGGGTTGATGCGCATCTCCATCATCGATCCCAACCGGGCGATGGCGGTCACCGACGCTTCCAAGCGCCGCTTGGCGGTAACGACGTTGCCGGCGCGCAGCGAGCGTACGCAGTTGTCGGCCTCGGCGTTGTAGGCGCGAAGCATGAGCTTGGAGAACTCCAAGGTCATCTTCCGGCCCTTGGCCAACGAATTGTTGTAGGTGAACATGTCCGAGGCCAGAACCGCGTCGCCGGCCTTGGCCATGTCCTTGATCTGGTCGCTGAGGACCTTGAGACGTTCCTTGTACTCCGCCGCGTTCTCCAACGGGTGGTGGTAGCGGTAGATCCCGACCTCCTGGAGCACGCGCTCGTCGTCGAGGTCGATGGCACCCGCCGATGACGCGATCGTCGCTTCGAGCCGTTCGACCTCAGCTTCGAGCTGGACGACCCGGGTCCGCAGGGCTCGGCTCGTCGCGTCGTCAACCTCATCGCGCAGAGGAGGCCGGGCGTCCGCCGCCCGCTCGGTGACCGCCGGTGTGGGCGGACCCATGGGCGGCGGAGGGACGGGCGACGGGGCGGGGGCCTTCCACACCCAGAACACCCAGTCGTCGGGTGCTGGGGGCCAGCCCGGGTCAGGCGTCCATCCCTCCGGCGGCGTCCAATCGCCTTCGGGCACTGACCATCCGGGAGGGGCGTTGAACGCGTAGCCCTCAGGACTCATCGGCCGCGAACGCCATGCGACTCGTCGATCCCGACGAGGTCGTAGGGGCTCTTCGAGACGGACGCGCCGAGGTGCTGGAGGGTGGCCAGCGGCACGACGTTCGACAGATCGAACTCGAGGAACGACGCGCGCTCGGCGGCCACCGCCACCAGCGTCGTCCGCTTCGTCCGGCCCGTCGCGGGATCGTTCGCTTCCGTCGCCACCCTGAGGGCAATGGTGTTGACCTGCGCCGCCCGGTCGGCTTCGAAGATCTCGTGCAGCGTGCGGACGGCGACCTGATACACCGCGGTCGCGTATCGCTCCTTCAGGTCCTTCTTCGCCAAGGCCGTCGCGGTGATCTCGTCCTTCGCTTTGACGTACCTATATGCCTTCTCCGTCGGCAGCCGCTCTGGTCCCGACAGCAGGACCGTGAGGTCAAGCTCCTTGAGCTCGGAGTCGAAGGCGAAGTCGTGCTCGACCTCTAGGACGGCGGGATAGACGGAGTTGCCGAGCACGATCCCGACGTACTCCTGGATCGCCACGTCGGTGCCCGACTGAACGCCACTGATGAGGGTGTCGAGGCGAGCGTTGGCCTCGGCCACCTGATTCTCGCGATCCTCGCACTCGCGGCGATACGTCTCCCGAGCGAGCTCAAGCGCCGCCAGCCGTCGGCGTTCCGCGGCGTCGCGGTCCTGCATCTGCTCCAGCTGCTTCGCCGGGACTTGGGCCGCCTCGGCCTGCCACGCTTCCATCGCGGTGTCGAACTCCGCCTGCGCGGCGGCCATCGCCGCCGCGTGCCTCTTCTTGCCACCGAACACGGCGCTCAGTCCCTTCGGCGCTTCGGGTGCGACGAGCTCCGGCTTCGGCGGCGCTGAGATCGCTGCCGGAGCCGGGGTTGGGACCTCGAGATCGGCGCGCGGAAACGGCGGATGCTCAGCCCTCACGCGCAGCCGTTCGAGGTCGACGTAGTCGTCGACGTCCAGCGTCGCCGCCAGGATCGACGCCAGCTCGTCCGCAGTCTCGGCCAGCCGCGCGTTCAGCGACGCTGTCTCGGCGAGCCGCGCTTCCTCGTGGAGACGCTTGGCCTCCTTCTCCGCCGCCTTCCGCTCGGCGGCGTTCGCGCGAGCCAGCTGAGCGGCCGCCCGCTCCGCCTGACGACGCGCGCGCTCCGCTTCCCGTACAGCCCGCTCGTACTCCCTCACCCGGGCGCGCTCTGCCTGTGCCGCCCGCTTAGCGGCAAGCTGGTTCTGGTACTGGATCTCCGCGAAGAATCCGCGCTTGGCCATACCGATCCCTTCTGGTCCATCGGAAAGCAGTTTGACAGTGCGCCAAGAGTCTCTCTGATTCCTAGAACGATGTGCGCGCCGCCCGCCCGCCAGGCGCGGAAAGACCGCAGCGCTCTCGGGTGCCAGGTCAGACCCTAGGGACCGGATGACCCGCACTCGCCTCCGGATCCGGGGCATACCGGCACTAGCCGGCAGGGCGCGTAGGCGTGGCAGCGACGCGCGATCGTCACTCCAAGGCGAAGCCGAGGCGATGTCCAGCAGGTCCTCGGCCCGCGCGACCTGGATGATCCCGATGTCGTCACAGAATGGGTCCGTGAATCGAGCGCGATCGCGGACAGGGGCGACGCTCACGCCGGTGGGGGCGACCCAAGGCTTCGGAGCCGCCGCATGCACCGACCGGACTCACGCGCACATCGTGACCGATCGACCCCCACCGTCGCGAGCGTGCCAGTGGGCGGCTCTCGCCACTCTCCGCGGCGCACGCACCGACTCGCACGCAACGTCCCGCGCAGAAATTGGACCGCAAGCCTCGCTCCACACCCGCCCCAGCGCACAAAAAAGGGCCTGCATTTGTAGGCCTTTTCCTTCAGTCAGGGAGACAGGATGCGAAGCGCGTGGTTGGTGGGGTTTGCGGGCGGCGTGGGCGGTTTCGTGGGCGGGCCACCGTCAAAAGCCAATCTGGCCGCCCATCTCGCTTTACGCGCGTCTAGCGACCGCGACGCTTCTTACGGCCGCCGCTCTTCCGCCGCTTAGCTACTTCCTTAGGTGCCTCCGACGAGCTCGTCATCACGTCGTGCTTGCCTGCCGAGCAGCGGCAATCGTGTCGAGATACACCGGATGCCGAGGCGCCAGCGGATCGTCCGGCACCGGCACCGGAGGCACCAAGACCGCATTACCAAGCGCCGCGAGGGCTCGATCGAGGTCGTTGGTGGCTAGACCGAGATCGCGGAGAAGGTCCTCTGAAGCGGCCCCACGCGCGGGCCAATTAGGCACCGCCGCAGCCCACGCCTCCGCTGCCCGACGTAGCGCCGCGTTGGCATCATCGACGCAGCGGCAGAAGTCTGGCGCCGTCGTTCCGGTGTCGCGTACGATCGCAATCAGTTGGTCAACATCCAACTCCAGCATTTGCGCAGCGTCGTCAAGCGAGATGCGAAGGCTGTCTTCGGTTTCGCAGGCTAGGCGCGGAACGACGTTCATGTAGTCGTCGCCTACCTTGGTGACGACATAAGCGAGCAGTTGGATCATCGCCCCCTCGGAGCTGTTCCAGTCACGACCGAACGAACGGACGTCCCAACCCTGGGCGAGCGCTCGTTCACAGGCGCGCTCGATAGCCCCTGGAACCGTGTTGGCCGCATGGCTTTTGGTGTTCCCGGTCTTCTGGTAGAAGGCCGCAGCGTCCTTGGCAGCGCGCCAGATGAAGTTATAGACCTGCCCGACCGAGAAGTCGTTTAGCGCTTGCAGCAAGACCTGCCGGAGCCTGTCGCCCACCTTGAGCGGCAGGTGATATTCCTCCAATCTCCGCTCAAGATATTCAAGGCAATCATCAACAGCGAGGGCCAACCAGAGTGGCCGAAGTTCGAGATGCCACGTAACCGGCCACTCCCGCTGGTCCCGAAGAACAGCATCGAGCGCGCGCACGGAAGAAGCGAGGTCATGCTGTTCACCCTCTGTAGCGAGCCGCCAGTGCACGCTCTCATACCAGAAGCGTTCCGGCTGTTCGTCCTCAGACCAGTCGAACGCTGCCGGTGCAGAAGACGGACTCAGCGCGAGCATATAGTTATTGAACAAGTCCTTCAGGACATCCACATCACCCCGTCCGCCGGGGGTCAACGTTGACGTCCAGTCGCGCTGAGGTCGTAGCACCGCGAGTTCCTCGTCCGTCGCGGCGCGAGCAAGCGCGAGCTGACTCAAGGCCGTACGAAGCGGTAGACGTCGGACGTCTACTTCAGCGCATGGCAAGAGCGACTCGTCGAAACGTTCGACAATGATTTGCCGTCGACGAGCTTTCCGCTCGGCGTCAGCGGCCGCGACCTTGCGCGCTTCTTCAGCGCGACAGTCTTCGCAAGTGCCGCCGGTGTATGCCCGGCCGTGCCTGGCAAGGTCGGCGCGACTCCGCACCACCTCACCCCGCCCACAGTGCTGACATGTTGCTTTCGCAAGGCGCGCGGTGCAGTGCTCTCTCACGATCTGCGCGAGCCTGCTGGCCTGTACGCCGTGGCCAGCAGCCAGTGCACTGGCCTTGTGAACGAACTCGTGCTCGTCGTCCTGCTCCCAGTACGCCCTGCACAGGACGACCATCTCGGGATCGGTCGTACGCATCTCCAACTCAAGCTGCGCCATTGCCCGAACGTAGCGCCGCGATCAGCGGACTCCGGATACTCCGCCCGCATCTTGCGTTGATTTTTGTCGAATAGAGCACTCGTAGCTGCGTGCGGCTACGAGCCCGAGACTTTCGTACAACCGCGTGTGACCCAACCGGCTGAGGTGCCGTGTTCAAAGGGCAACGCGGTCGTGGGCCTCTCGGAGACGTTGGCGGCGTCGCATGCGGTCAGGATGCCCATAAAGCTGCTCGACGAGCTTGCCGCCGTCCTTGTGGCCGAACTGCTCAGCGACGACGGCGGACTCGAGGCCGAGGACGTTGAGGGCGCACCAACCGAAGTGGTGGCGCGTAGCCATGTAGAGCGTGGTGTTGCCAAGGCCAGCAGCGGCGCGCACGCGGTTCCAGTGGTGCGTCCGTGACGACGGCGTGTAGTGCGTGCGTCGGATCGTGGTGAACACAAACGGCGAGTCAGCCTGCTCGCGCTTCATGTTCAACAACACCGCTCGGGCGCGCGCGGTCAGCGCCACGGTGTACGGCCCGTACTTGGGGATGTCGAACTCGCGGAGCTTGGCCGACCATTGCACCCGCACGTCGATCTCGTGGTCGTCCCAGCGGATGTTCTCCCACGGCAGCGCGTCGATCTCGCCGGGCCGAAGGCCGGAGACGCATCCGAACTCCAGGTAGGCGGCGAACGACGGCGGCGTCAGCTCACGGGCGTGCCGGAGCAGTGCCTCCATCTGCTCCAGGTTGGGCGGCGACTTGTCCTTGTTGCCCTTCGTCTTGGCGATGCCGAGCCCCGCGAACGGGTTCCGCGACAGGAGACGTCCCGCCTTGGCCGACATGGCGTCGTTGAAGAAGACGCGCAGCGCGCCGACGGTGCCGTTGCGTCGACCGCCGGCCAGCCATTCGGCGACGATCGCGTCGCCACGCTCCGTCGCCATCGCTGCCAACGGGACCTCGGCGTGGCGGGTGACGAAGTCCTTGATCCGCTCGGCGTTGTGGATGTTGGTCGAGCGCTTGGGCCGGGCGCAGCCGCCCGATCTCGAGGCGATGAACGCGGCACGGGCTGGACGATCACCGACGCGCATCGTGGCCTCGCGGCACGGCCCGCACGCGACGAGCGGGCCTCAGTGACGGGCCGAGGCGCGAAGAGGAGGAGGTGCGCCTCGGCCCGCGGAGAGCGATCGGCCGGCGGGCGGCCAGGGATGACCGCCTCGCAGCCGGGCTTCACTGGGTGCTCCGCCCAGGGTCGGCGGAGCAGCCTCTCCATCGTCATCGCACGGACGCGATGGGGAGCTCTGGGCCGGCCGGCGAGGCGGAGGCGCGGGCGACCGCGGCACGCCACCGCTCGACGTTGGCCAACTTGATGTCCTCGTAGCCGCGGATCGCCTCCGCCTGCTCGCTGAGCGCGACGACGGCCGCGTGGGTCTCGTCCGAGAGGCCGGCCAGCGCCTGCTCGAGGACGTCCAGGTACTCGCCTGGGAGCGCGCGCTCGACACGGCGGACCTTCGCGTGGCCGAACGGGTCCAGCGGCGTGCCGCGCAGCCGGCGGAGGCGTCGCAACGCGTGAAATGCCGGGATCGCGACGGTCGAGGGGATCGTCAGTTTGCGGCGCAGGCCGAGGGCTCGCAGCAGCGGCGGGTGCAGATGGAAGCGGTAGGTCGTCCCCGCGCCCAGCTCGCGCTCGCGTCGCGCGCGCTCCTCGGGTAGCAGGTGCAGCCGCGCGACCTCGTACTCGTCCTTGTAGGCCATGAGCCGGTGCAGCTGCCGTGCCGCCGACGCCGTGATCTCCGTCCGCCCCGGCGTGCGCTCCCGCTCCAGCGCCGCGATCGGCGCGAGCGCCGTCAGGTAGCGCTCCATCGCGCGACGGCCGCCGAAGCCCACCAGATCGTCGGCCCGCCGCGCGACCGATGCCATGATCTCGGCGGGCAGGCCCGCGGCGGCGACCCGCTCGACCACCGCGGGCGCGGGCTCGGCGGCGACTGGCTCGGCGCCGCGCAGCAGGTCGGCGACGGCGTCCGGCCGCACGACCGCCGCGCGACCCCAGCCCAGCGCGGCGAGGTTGCTCGCCACCGCGGTGCCGTTGAGCTCGACGGCGCGGGACAGCGCCTCCCAACCGACCGGCAGCAGGCCGAGCTGCCAGGCCGCGCCGAGCAGGATCATGTTGGCCGGAAGGTGGTCGCCGAGCGCCACCTCGGCCAGGCGCTGGGCGTCGAGCACCGCGCCGACCTCCCGGACGTGTCCGCGCAGGCGGTCCAGGAGCGCGTCGCTCCCGGGGTGCTCGACGTCGGTCCGGACGACCATCGCGCCGGTCGGCACGAGCGTGTCGGACGCGACGACGGTCGTGCGATCGCGAGCGGCCGCGGCGAGCGCGCGGGGCTCCGTCGCCGCGAGCAGGTCGAACGCGAGCAGCACGTCGGCGGCGCCGGCGCCCGCGCGCGGTGCCTGCAGGCGCTCGGGGTCCGGCCCGAGGCGCACGTCGGAGACCACCGGTCCCGCCTTCTGGCTCATGCCGGTCTGGTCCAGACCCGAGGCGGCGAGCCCCTGCAGGTGCGCGGCCATCGCCAGGATCTGGGCCACCGTCACCACGCCGGTGCCGCCGATGCCGACCATCCGGACCACGATCTCGCCGGCGTCGCGCGGCGGGGGCTCCGGCAGGCCGGTGGGCGGCGGGACCAGCGCCGGCCGGGCCGGCCGCGACGCGGGGACGACGGTCAGGAACGACGGGCAGTCGCCCTTCAGGCACGAGAGGTCGCTGTTGCAACCGGCCTGGTGGATGCGGGTCTTGCGCCCCAGCTCGGTGGCCACGGGCTCGACGCTCAGGCAGCCGGACGCGTCGCCGCAGTCGCCGCATCCCTCGCAGACGCGCTCGTTGATCCACGGGCGCGCGGTCGCCGCGGGCAGCGTGCCACGGCGGCGCAGGCGCCGACGCTCGGTCGCGCACATCTGGTCGTGGACGAGGACGGTGACGCCGGAGACGGCGGCCAGCGCCCGCTCCACGGCCGCCAGCTCGTCGCGGTCGTGCACGCGCGCGATCGGCGCCAGGTCCACGTCGCGGTACCGCGCGGGGTCGTCGGTCGTGATCGCGATCCGCGCGACGCCCTCGGCGGCCAGCGCACGGGTCAGCTCCGGCACCGGCATGACGCCCTGCACCGACTGGCCGCCGGTCATGGCGACGGCGTCGTTGTAGAGCAGCTTGTAGGTGATGTTCACGCCGGCCGCGACCGCCGCGCGGATGGCCAACGATCCCGAGTGATGGAACGTCCCGTCGCCGAGGTTCTGGACGAAGTGGTCACGCGTCACGAACGGCGCCATGCCGATCCACTGCGCGCCCTCCCCGCCCATCTGCGTGACGCCCACGACGTCGCCATGGCGCTCGGGCTCGTTGACGACCATCACGTGGCAGCCGATGCCGGCGCCGACCAGCACGCCGGGTTCGGCACGGGTGGACCGCGAGTGCGGGCAGCCCGAGCAGAACGCGGGCGTGCGCGCGATCGGCAACGGCGCGATCGCGGGGCGCGGGCCGTCGAGGCGGGCAGCCACGGCCGGACGCGACGTCAGCGCGTCGCCGAGCACGACGGCGAGGGCGCGGCCGATCGCGTCGGCACCGGCCGTCGCCCGGACGGGCAACAGCGGCCGCCCGTCGGCGTCGCGCTTGCCGAGCACGCGCGGCCGCTCGGGGAGGTCGTAGAGCGCGGCCCGGACCTCCGGCTCGACGAACGGCAGCTTGTCCTCGACGACCAGCACGTCGCGCAGGCCGGCGGCGAGCTCGCGCACGCGCTCGCCGTCCAGCGGCCAGAGGAGGTCGAGCTTGAGGATCCGCACGCCGAGCGCCGCGAGATCGTCCGGCCCCAGCCCGAGGTCGTCGAGCGCCCGCCGCACCGCGGCGTACGACGTGCCGCCGGCCACGATGCCGAGCCGGTCGCGCGGGCCCGACGACACGATCGGGTTGAGTCCGGCGGCGCGCGCATAGGCCAGCGCGGCGGGCAGGCGGACCTCGAGCAGGTGCCGCTCGGGCTCGATCGAGGCGGCGCCGAGCAGGTGCGCGGTCGGCCGCCACTCGACGAGGCGCTCGACCGCGACCGGACCCTCGTCGGCCAACGCGGCGGTCGCGGTGGCGTCGGCGACGTCGGCGGCGACCTTGAGCGCCGACCACAGCCCCGCCGAGCGCGAGAGCCGGTAGGCGTGGCGGCCGAGGCGCAGCACGTCCTGCACCGAGGACGGTGCCAGCACCGGGACGAGCAGGCCCGACAGGGTGCGCTCGGCGGCGCTGGGCAAGGTGGAGGACTTGCAGTCGGGGTCGTCGCCGACGACCGCGACCGCCCCGCCGTGGGCGCCGACGCCCGCGATCGTGGCGTGGCGGATCGCGTCCGCCGCGCGGTCCAGGCCGGGGTTCTTGCCGAACCACGTCCCGAGCACGCCGTCGACGGCGGCCGCCTCCAGGGCACTTGCCATCTGCGAGCCCCAGACCGCGGTCGCCGCGAGCTCCTCGTTGAGGCCCGGCGCGAAGCGCACGCCGAGCGCGGTCAGCGCCTCCTCCTGCCGGCCCAGCTCGAGGTCGAGGCCGCCGAGCGGCGAGCCCTGATAGCCGGAGACGAACCCGCCGCCGCGCACGCCCGCCGCGGCGTCGGCGCGGCGCACGTCCATGAGCGCGCGGACGATCGCCTGGACGCCCGACATGTAGGCCATGTCGGCCTGAGGGTCCCAGCGGTCGGCGAGCGACACGTCGCGCAGGGTGCCGGTCACCGGGCCGCCCCCGCTCGCACCGCGTCCAGCCGCGCGGCCGCCATCGCGTGGGCCGCCCCCAGCGGCGTGACGCCGCGCCGCTTCGCGTCGGCCAGCACCGTCCCGACGCGCGCGACCGCGTCGTCGAGCATCGCCTCGGCCTGCTCGGCCGACCAGCCCAGGAACTCGCCGCCCACCTGGATGATGCCGCCGGAGTTGGCGACGAAGTCCGGGACGTAGAGCACGCTCCCGGCGTGCAGGCGCTCGGCCAGGTCGTCGTCGGCGAGCACGTTGTTGGCCGCCCCGCAGACGATGCGGGCGCGCAGGCCGTCGGCGACCGCCGCGGTGATCAGCCCGCCGGTCGCGCACGGGGCGAGCACGTCCAGCTCGGTCGCCAGGATGTCGGCGGTCGGCGTCGCGCGCGCACCGGCGATCACGGCGTCGGCGAGCGCCTGCGGGGCGGCGTCGTCGACGAGGACCTCGGCGCCGCGCTCCAGCAGCGCGGTCACGAGCCGGCCGCCGACGCTGCCCGCGCCGACGATCCCGATCCGACGTCCCGCGAGGTCGGCGCTGCCGTCGAGGTGCGCCAGCGCCTGCTCGATCGCGCCCAGGACGGTCCAGGCCGTCGACCGGGCCGGGTCGCCCGTTCCGCCCTGGCCCGGCGAGCGGCCGGCCACCCACGGCGTGCGCGCGGCGAGCATGTCCATGTCGTCGCTCGTCGTCCCGATGTCCTGCGCGCCGACGTAGCGGCCGCCGAGGCCGTCGACGACCTCGGCGAAGGACTCCAACAACGCCGTGGTCGGCCGCTCCCCGGCGTGCACGATGACGCTCTTGCCGCCGCCGAGCGGCAGCCCGGCGGCGCTGTTCTTGAGGGTCATCGCCTGCGACAGGCGCAGCGCGTCGGCGAGCGCGTCGTCGATCGAGGTGTAGGACATGCGGCGCACGCCGCCCATCGCCGGGCCCAGGGCCGTCGAGTGGACGGCGACCACGCACAACAGGCCGGCGGCCGCGTCGCGGACGACCTGGACGCGCTCGTGGGAGGCCGACGGCGACGGCGCGAGCAGCTCGAGCATGGGTGGGACTATGGAGGAGCGCGCGCGGGTGCGCATCCGACCGGTGTCGGATCTCCCGGGGCGCTCGTCGGACGGCTGTCCGACCGCGCTCACGGCTCAGCGCGCGCCCGGCGCGCGGTCGTCGCCGAGCAAACCGGCGAACCGCGCCGCCTTGAGCCCCATGTGGATCCGCAGCCGCGCGCGGCCGTCGCGAAGGTCGAGCGCCAGCAGCTCCTCCGCGCGGCTCAGGCGGTGGTAGAGGCTGCTGCGGTGCAGCGCCAGCTGCTCGGCCGCCGCGCGCGCGTCGCCGGCGAGGTCGAGGTACCGCTCGACCGTGCGCAGCAGCTCGCGCCCGGCGTCGGTGCCGGCGAGCTCCGCGAGCGCGGGCTCGTGCTCGGCCGGTGTGCCGAATCGACGTTCGTGGTCGGCGAGGTAGCGCAGCGCGCCGAGCTCCTCCCAGCGCGCGACGCGCGAGACGCCGGCGGGGCCGGCGGCGACGGCCGCCGCGTGCTCGGCGCGCGCGAGGAGCACACCGAGCGCCGGCTCGGGCTCGGGCGAGACGACGTCGACGAGGCCGGCGGCGCGAGCCGCCCCGGCGGCCACGGCCGCCTCGACAAGCCGGACGGCCGCCGCGCGGTCGCGGAAGAGGGCCAGCGCCTCGTCGTCGCCGCGGGTCGCGCAGGCGACCTCGCCGGGTCCGGCGCGGCGTCGCAGCTCGGCGGTGACGAGGTCGGCCCCCTCGGCCTCCGCCCGGAGGACCGCGACCGCCTCGACCCCGCCGTCGCGCAGCGTCCGCGCGTCGCGCAGGGCGGTCAGCGCGGCGCGGGACGGTCCAGGCGCCGGACCGAGCGCCTGGAGCACGAGGCGCTCCTCCTCGGCGCGCGTCCGCAGACGGGCACGACGGCCGCGTCGCAGCGCGCCGGCCGCTTCGGCCGCCGCCGCCTCGGCCAGCGCGACCACCGGGCCGTCGAGCGTCCCGTCGTCGACCAGCCAGAGGTAGCCGAGCACACCGTCGCCGATCACCGGCACGCACAGTCGCGCTTCCATGTCGAGGTCGGGACACGCGCCGATCCGCACCGGGGTGCGGGCGTCCGGCAGGCCGAGCCCGCGGAGGTGGCGTATGACCGGCGCCGGCGCGCGCCGGGCGAGGATCGACCGGACCCGCACGGTGTCGACGTGGTCCTCGTGCGAGCTGTGGGCCAACAGCCGGAAGCCGTCGTCGTCGAGGTCGACGGGCCGGCCGAGGGCGTCGGCCAGCCGCGTCACGATCCGCTCCAGCTCGCTCGCCAGGTCCTCCGCCCCGCTCATCCCGCCGGCTCCGGCGGCGGCCCGAACCGCGCCGCGGCCAGCGACGCGTCGATCGCCGCGCCGCCGAGCAGGGCGGTGGCGACCAGCGCCGCGGTCGCGGGCCCGATCGACAGCCCCCAGGGCCCGTGTCCGGTCAACACGTGCAACCCCTCGACACCACTCACCGGTCCGAGGATCGGGCGACCGTCGATCGACATCGGCCGGATGCACGCGCGGGTCTCGACGACCGCGGCGTCCATGACGCCGTGGACGAAGCGCTCGCCGTGGCGGCGCACCGCCTCGGCGACCGGCGGGCCGGGCTCCTCGGCGCCGAAGCTCGACCCGAGCACGGTGGCGCCGTCGCTCGTCACCATCGAGAACGCCAGCGCGTCGCCGCCGCTCGTCCCGGCCGCGACGCCGGCCTCCTCGATCGGCAGACGAGGCGGCGCCGCGAGCGCCAGCTCGACCGTCGCGCCCCAGCGCGCGAGCAACGGAGCCCACCGGCCGGTCGGGTCGACGAGCCGCGCCGACCACGGCCCCGCGGCGACGACGACCGCGCCGGCTGGGCTGACGACCCCGGCCCGGTCGACGACGCCGACCGCCCGTCCTTCGCGTACGACCGGACGCACCTCGCACCCCCGCGCGAGCGACGTGCCGGCCCGCCGGGCCCGTTCGGCGAACGCGCGGGTGGCGGACGCCGGACGCACGGGATGCCCCGTCGCCGCCAGGCACCCGACGAGCCCCGGGGCGAGCGCCGGCTCCAGCTGCCGCAGCGCCGCCTCGTCCAGCGCGGACACCGCGCAGCCGGGCAGCTCCTCGGCGAGCGCTGCCGCCAGGGCCTGCTCGCCGCCGGGCTCGTCGCTGACGAACAGCAGCCCGGTGGGATCGTCGGGCAGCGCCAGCCCGGTCTCGCGATAGAGGTCGAGGCTCGGCGCGTGCAGCGCGGCCAGGTCGGCCGCCAGCGGCTGCTGGAGCAGCCCGGAGTTGCGCCCGGACGCGGCGGCCGCGACGTCGTCGCGCTCGAAGATCGCCACGGCCGCACCGCGCTCCGCCAGCAGCGCGGCGACCGCGCATCCGGCGATCCCGGCGCCCACGACCGCGACGTCCGGCGCGCCGCTCATGCGACCCGCGGCGCGACGCGCCCGCCGTAGCGCAGTGCGGCGACGCGGCCGGCGTCGTCGCGCAGCAGCTCGGCCCGCAGCCCGGTCAACGGCTCGTCGACGGCCTCCATCGCGTCGGCGGACACGAGCCGCATCCGCACCTCCTGCCCCGCGTCGCCGGGCTCCTCGCCGGGCACGTGCACGACCGGCCCGTCGTCGCCGGCGCGCACCGTCAGCCGCCGCTCTCCTCCGATCGCGGGCAGCCGGAACGTCCCGGCCGGGACGGCCGTCGCGGTCGCCGCGCCGGGCGCCGCCGACGGCGCAGCGAGCCCCGCGTACCGCGCGAGCACGTGCTCCCGCACCCGCCGCTGGACCGCCAGCCCGCCGAGCGCGTTGGTGAGGATCACGAGCGCCGTCCCGCGATCGGGCACGAACAGCGACTGCGTCTGGATGCCCCAGAGGCTTCCGCCGTGATGGGCGACGTGCGCATCCCCGCGGCGATCCACCATCCACCCCAGCGCCATCGCCTCGGCCATGCCGCCGGCCGGGACGGCGATCTCCAACGCGCGAGCGCGGGCGTCGGCCGACAGCGGCCCGGGCGCCGTGCCGGCCCACCACCGCGCCCACGCCAGCTGGTCGACGACGGTCGAGATCAACCCGCCGGACGGGTTGGTCGCCCGGTCGCACGCCCAGGGCCAGCGCACCACCGCGAACGTTCCCGCCGCCGCGTCGTGGACGTGCCCGACCGCCAGCGGGTGCGCCACGACCCGCTCGACGAAGAACGACGACTCGGAGAGCCCCAGCGGCTCGAGCACGAGGTCCGCGACCGCCCGTTCGTAGGGCAGCCCGCAGACGGCCTCGATCACCCGGCCGGCGACCATGTACGCCGAGTTCGAGTACGACCACCAAAGGCCGGGCGGGCTCACCTGCTCGGCTCGGTCGAAGCCCGCGACGGCCCGCGCCAGCGCCTCGTCGCCGCGATCGGCGTCGGGGTCCTTCATGCCGGCGCGGTCGCCCGCCCAGCCGGCGGTGTGGGTCAGCAGGTGCCGGATCGTGACCGTGTCGCCGGCGGCCGCGTCGGCCACCCGGAAGCCGGGCAGGTGTGCCCGCACGGGATCGTCGAGCCCGAGCCGCCCCGCCTCGGCCAGCGCGAGGATCGCCGTCGCCGTGTAGGGCTTGGTCATCGACGCCACGGGGATGCGCGTCGCCGGCGTGAACCGCAGCCCCGTCTCGGCGTTCGCGAGCCCGAAGCCCTCGACCTGCGGGCGATCGCCGACGGCCAGCCCCACCGCGCAGCCCGGCGTGCCGGTCTCCCGCAGCGCGGTCTCGATCACCTCGCGCAGCTCGTCGTCGATGCGCTCGCCACGGGCGCTCATCCGCCCGCCACCCCGGGCGCGAAGTGGCAGGCGGCGCGATGGGCGCGCTCCGCCGCGCCCGCGCCCGGATCGGCCTCCAGGCAGATCCGGCGGCCGGCGTCGTGCGCCGGTCCCACCGGGCACGTCAGCCGATAGCGGCAGCCGCTCGGGGGATGGAGCGGATCGGGGGCCTCCCCCACGGGCACCGCGGCCGACGGAGCGGCCGCCGTCGCCGACTCGATCAACGTCCGCGTGTACGGATGGCGCGGCGCGTCCAGCACCTCGGCGATCGTCCCGTGCTCGACCACGCGACCGAGGTGCATCACCGCGACCGAGTCGCTGAGGTAGCGGACGATCGCGAGGTCGTGCGAGATGACCACCAGCGACAGCCCGGTCTCCCTGCGCAGGTCGCGCAGCAGGTTGAGCACCGCGCCCTGGACCGACACGTCCAGCGCCGCGGTCACCTCGTCGGCGACGATGACGTCCGGCCGGACGGCCAACGCCCGCGCCAGCGCGATGCGCTGGCGCTGCCCGCCCGAGAGCCGTGCCGGCCGCGCCGACGCCAACGCCGGGTCGACGGCGACGAGCTCCAGCAGGCGCGCGACCTCGGCGGCCCGCTCCTGGCGCGAGCCGCGCCGGTGCGCGGCGACGGCCTCGCCGATCGCCTCGCCGACGGTCATCCGCGGGTTCAGCGAGGCGCGCGGGTCCTGGAAGACCAGCTGCACGCGGCGGCGGAGATCGGCGAGGCGCCGCCCGCGCGCGCGGGCATGGTCGACCGCGTCGAGCAGGACGCTGCCGCCACGCGGCGGCACCAGGCCGACGATGCCGCGGGCAAGCGTCGACTTGCCCGACCCCGACTCGCCGACCAGGCCGACGACCGACCCGGACGGCACGTCGAGGTCGACGCCGTCGACCGCGTCGAAGGCCCGCGCGCCGACCCCGACGCGCACGCGCAGCCCGCGGATCGTCAGATCGCTCATCGTGCCTCCTGAGACAGCTCGGCCGTCATGGCCTGTGGGTGCCAGCACGCCACCGGCTGGGGTGTACCGCGAGGCACGAGCGCCGGCCGCTCGGCGCGGCAGCGATCGGTCGCGTAGGCGCAGCGCGGCGCGAACGGGCACCCGTCCGGCGCGTCCTCGGCCGCGACCGCGCGACCGGGGATCGTCGCCAGCGGCCGGTCGCGGTCGGTCGCCATGTCCGGCACCGCGGCGAGCAGCGCCCGCGTGTACGGGTGCGCGGCCCGGTCGAGGCGGTCGGCGTCGACCTCCTCGACGACGATGCCGCCGTACATGACCAGCACGCGCTCGCAGAACGACCGGATCACCGACATGTCATGGGAGATCAGCACGATCGCGGTGCCGTGCTCCTCGTTGACCTGGCGCAGCGCCGCGAGCACGTGACGCTGCACGGTGACGTCCAGAGCCGTCGTCGGCTCGTCGGCGATGATCAGGCGCGGCTCGGTCATCAGCCCCATCGCCAGCACCGCTCGCTGGCGCATGCCGCCCGACAGCTCGTGGGGGTACTGGGTCAGACGCCGCTCGGCGGCGGAGATCCCCAGCTCGCGCAGCCGCGCGGCGGCGCCCGCCAGCGCGCGGTCGCGCTCCATCCCCAGATGGGCACGCGCCGCCTCCACGATCTGGCGGCCGTTGCGGCGCACGGGGTTGAGCGCGCCGAGGGGATCCTGGAAGACCATCGCCATCGACGTTCCGAGCAGGCGGTCGCGCTCCGCGCGCGAGAGCGTCCGCAGCTCGGTGCCGTCGATCTCGATCGCCGCGGCCTCGACGGTGCCGTGCTCGACCAGCCCCGCGACCGCCAGCGCGGTCAGGCTCTTGCCCGAGCCGGACTCGCCGACGATGCCCAGCCGCTCGCCGGCGCCGACCGCGAGCGAGACGCCCCGGACCGGTTGCACCGACCCGTGTGCCGACGGGAAGCGCACCGACACGTCGGTGACCCGCAGCACCGCGTCGTCGGCACCGTCGCCCGCCACCGCGTGTGCGGCCTCCGGCACCGGGACCGTCCCGGCGTCACCGGCCGCTCGCCGGCCGTGGGCGGGCCGCTCGCCGGCCAGCGCGACCGCGAGCGCGTTGCCCGCCGCGTTGAGGACCAGGCTCGCGAGGATGATGACCGCCGCGGGCCCGAGCGCCGCGGCCGGCACCACGTAGATGCGGTCCAGGCCGACGTTCAGCAGCGAGCCCCAGTCGTAGTCGGGCTCCTGCACGCCGATGCCCAGGAAGCTGAGCGCCGAGGAGGCCAGCAGCGCCGCGCTCATCGCCTGCGCGAGCTGCAGCGACAGCGGCGACGCGACGTTCGGCAGCACGTGGCGCCGCAGCAGCCGGCCCGGCCGCACCCCCACCAGGCGAGCGGCCGCGACGTAGTCCGAGTCGCCGACCGCGGCGGCCAGCGTCTGAGTCAACCGCGCCGCGGGCGGAGCCGCCGCGATGCCCAGCGCGATGATGGTGCCCTTCACGCCCGGCCCCACGATCGCCACGACGAGCAACACCAACAGGATGCTCGGGAAGGCCACCAACAACCCGATCGTCCCCTCGACCGCCCGCCGGGCGCGCGGGCCGAGCAGCAGCGGGACCATCCCCGCGACCACGCCGATCCCGAAGCCCAGCAGCGTCGTGACGGCGGCGACGACCAGCGACAGCCGCGTGGCCACCATCGTGCGGGCGAAGAGGTCCCGGCCGAGGCCGTCGGTGCCGAACGGGTGTGCCGACGACGCGCCCTGGTCGAGCGCGAGGACGTCGAGCTGCGTGGCCCGGTGACCCCAGACGACCGGCCCGAGGACCGCGAGCAGGACGAACAGCCCCAGCGCGGCGAGCAGCGCGCGCTGGCCGAGCGTGAGCATGCGCAGACGGGACATCGCGTCAGCGCTCTCGCGTCATCACGCGCGGATCGAGCACGCCGAGCGCGACGTCGACCAGCAGGTTCACGACCAGGACGATGCCGCCCAGCAGCAGCACGACTCCCTGGATCAAGGGATAGTCCTTGGTCTGGATCGCCTGCACGAGCGCCGAGCCGAGCCCGGGCCAGGCGAAGACGTTCTCGACCACGACGGTGCCCGCCAGGCAGCCGCCGAGCAGCAGACCCGAGAACGTCAACGTGGCGGTGAGCGCGTTGGGCAGCGCGTGCCGCACGTACAGCTGGGTCAGCGGCAGGCGCTTGCTGCGCGCCACGCGCACGTACTCCTGGTCGAGGACCTTGAGCATCTCGACGCGGGCCACGCGCGCGAGCATCCCGGTCGAGAGCGCGCTGTAGGCGAGCACCGGCAGGATGTAGGACGTGGCGCCGGAGCTGCCGGCGATCGGCAGCCAGCCCAGCCAGACGCCGAAGAGCGCGACCAGCCCGGTCGCGATGAGGTAGTCGGGCACGGAGATCATCACGCCCGTCGTCGACGAGAACGCCGTGTCGAGGGCGCGGCGCGGGCGGCCGCGCGAGGCGACCGCCGTCACCATCCCCCACGGCAGGCCGACCACCATCGTGACCGCGAAGGCCAGCAGCGCCAGTCGCGCCGTGGCCGGGAAGCGATCGCCGATGATGTCGGTGACCTTCTGCCCTGACGCGAACGACTTGCCCAGGTCGCCCTTCACCAGGCCCTGGACGTAGTGGCCGAACTGCGACGGCAGGGGCTCGTCGAGGTGCAGCGCGGCGCGCTGGGCCTCCACCCGGCTCGGGGCCGCGGTGGGCCCCAGGCCGGCGCGGGCCGGATCGCCGGGGACCAGCTGCGTGATCGCGAACGTCGCCACGACCAGCGTCGCCAGCGACGCGACCAGCACGGCAAGCCGGCGCAGGACGAAGAGGCACCAGATGCGCCGCACCGCTACCCCTCGTGCATGCGGATCGTCATCGGGATGACGCCGAGCGGCGACACCTGGAACTCCGCCTTCTTGCTGACGAACCAGGTCGTGTCGAGCGCGACCATCGGCACGACGTCCACGCGCTGCACGAGCGCCCGCTCGGCGTCGTTGAAGACCTGGCAGGTCGCGGCGTCGCCCGTCGTCGTCGCGGCCTTGGCCACGAGCCGGTCGTAGTCGGCGTTCTCGACGTGGCCCCAGTTGGCCCCCTTCGGCGGCGCCTCTCCCGAGACGAACGGGGTGAACTGCGACGGCGCGGTCACGCCGACCTGGTTGATCGGGAAGACGTCCCACGAGCCGTTGTTGAGGGCCTCGATCGACGCGTTCTCCGAGAGCGAGCGGCTCTTGACGTCGACGCCGGCGTCGCGCCAGGTCTCGGCGACGTACTGCGCGGCCGAGACGAGCGCCGGCCCGGCGCTGGCCAGCCCCAGCATCGTCACGGTCAGGCGCTTGCCGCCCTTGGCGCGCACGCCGTCAGAGCCCTTGACCCAGCCGGCGGCGTCCAGCAGCTTGCCGGCCTCCGCGGCGCCACCGGACGCGATCGGCGCACCGCCGCCGGTCGGCGGACACGGGTTCACCGCCGGCGCGAGCAGCGTCGGCGACGCCGTGCCGGCCGCCACCTTGGCGACCGCGGCGCGGTCGAGCGCGGCCGTCAGGGCCTTGCGAACGGCGACATCGGCGGTCGGCCGACCGGCCGCCTCGTTGAAGAACATCTGGGTGATCCCGAGCGTCTTCGACAAGGACGGCACCTGCTGCGCCTTCAGGCGGCTCTTCTCCGACCCGCGGATGACCGCGGCGGTCAGGTCCCCGGCGAGCAGGAGGTTGGCGGTCGTCGTCTCGTTGGGGACCACCTTCAGGACCACCCGCGCGGGCAGCCCGCGCGCGTCGGTCGACGCGCCGTCCGGCCCCCACGTGTAGCCGCGTCGCAACGTCAAGGTGTAGTGGTCGTTGGGGACGGCCTCGCTCATCACGTACGGCCCGGACCCGCTGGTCCCGCGCTGCAGCTTGGACCGGTCGGCCAGGCCCGAGCCGCAGACGATCGGGACGAACTCCAGGTTCTGCAGCAGGAACGTCACCGGCTGCCCGAAGCGGATCGTGACGGTCGAGCCGGCCGTGCTGACCTCGTAGTCGAGCGTCCCGAGCGCCGGGTACTGCACCTTCGGGCTCTTGAGGTAGTTGAGGTTCTTGGCCACGACCCCCGCGGTCACGGGGCTGCCGTCCGCGCAGGTGGCGCCGTCGCGCAGCGTGAACCGCGCGACCTTGGGCGTGATCGACCAGCGCTCGGCCAGGTTCGGGACGATCTTGTTGTCCTGGTCGGCGGCGACGAGCGTGTCATAGGCGAACGGGAACACGCTCGTGGCCGCGGAGCTGAGGTTGGTCGCCGGGTCCAGGCCGCCCGGGTCGGCGCCGATGGCGTACGTGAACGTCGCGCCGCCGACGAGGGCGCCCGCGGGCTTGCCGCCGTCCGTGGCGCCGGTCGCCGCGGCGGGCGCGCCGCCGCCTCCGCCGCAGGCCGCCAGCGCGGTGGCCGCCGCCAGCATCCCAACCGCCGCGGTGCACTTCATTGCTCTGGTCATCGGTCTCTCCTCCGTGTTCAGGTCCGTGGGCCCGTCGTCCGCCTACCGCAGGTCGCCCGCCGGGCGACCGAGGACGGCGTCGAGCTGCTCCAGCGCCCGGTCGACGTCCGCCGGGGTGTTGAAGAGGTGCGTCGCGAAGCGGGTCGCGCCGAAGCGCGGCGACACGATCACGCCGGCGCGGTTGAGCGCCATCGCCACACCCTCGCCATCGCGGCCGGGGAACCGCGCGGCGACGGTGCCGCCACGCGACGCGCGCTCGCGCGGCGTCAGCAGCTCGGCGCCGAGCGCGTCGAGGCCGGCGACGAGGCGGTCGGCGAGCGCGGCGGCGTGCGCGGCGACACGTTCGATGCCGACGTCGAGCAGGTACTCGATCGCCCCGCCGAGCGCCTGGCCCGCGGTATAGGACATGGTCGAGAACTCGACCCGGCGCGCCCCGTCGGCCAGCGGCATCGTCCGCGGATCCAGGTTGTAGGGGTCGGGCGTGCTGCGCCAGCCGACCAGCGACGGCCGAAAGCCGTCGAGCAGCTCGGGGTGCACGTAGAGCAGCGCCGCCCCGAACGGGCCGCCCAGCCACTTGTAGCCGCCCGCGACGAGCGCGTCGACGTGGACGCCGGCGAGGTCGATCGGGACCATGCCCGCCGACTGCGTGGCGTCGATGACGAGCCTGGCGTCGTGGGCCCGCGCGAGCGCCGACAGGCCCGCGAGGTCGAGCACGCAGCCGGTGGCGAACTGCGCGTGGCTGACGCAGATCACCGAGGTGTGCGCGTCGACGCGCTCGGCGACCGCCTCCAGGGACAGCCGCCCGGGGTCGGAGCGCACGTCCACGAGCCGGACCTCGGCGCCGGTCTCCTCGGCGACCCGCATCCACGGGTAGACGACGCTCGGGAACTCGAGGTCGATCGAGACGACGTTGGCGCCCGCGGCGGGACGCAGGTGCCAGGCCAGCTGGCAGAGCGCTTCGGTCGCGCTGGACGGGATGGCGATCAGCTCGGGATCGACGTTGAGGAGACGCGCGGCCGCGCCGCGGGCGCGCTCCAGCACGCCGGTCTCCTGCTCCTCGTCGAACCAGGTGGTGCCGCGCGAGGCGATCTCGCGGTCGAACGCGCTCGCCGACTCCTGCACCGGTCGGGCCACGAGGCCGATCGACGCGGTGTTCAGGTACGTGACGTCCTCCAGGACGGGGAAGTGCTCGCGGGGCACGAGCGCGTCGGAGCGTTGGGTTGTCGAAGTCTCGATCGTCATATCGTTGAACGATCCTATTCTCCTATCCGAGAACATGTCAACGGCATGTTCGCTAGGATCGCCCGCCGTGCCCAGCCCACGCGTCGCCGACGCCCACAGCGACCTGCTGATCGAGGTCGCCTTCGCCGAGGATCGCCTCGCCGAGGCCAACCCCTTGCGCGACCGCTGGCTCGGGTCGCTGGAGCAGGGCGCCGTGGTCCTCCAGACCTGCGCGATCTACGTCGAGCCCGAGCACCTCCGCGACGGGCGCGGGCTGCTCCGCGCGCTGCGCCTCGCCCACGCGTTCCACGCTGGCGTGCGCGCCAACGCCGACCGCGCGTTCGCCGTCACCTCCTTGGCCGACCTCGCTCGTCTCGACGACGGTCGTCGCGGGCTGCTGCTGAGCCTGGAGGGCGCCGACAGCCTCGGGGAGGACCCGTGGCTGATCGACGTCCTCGCCGCCCTCGGGGTCCGCATGGCCTCGCCGACCTGGAACGGCGCCAACGCGTTCGCGGCCGGCTGCGGCGCCGAGGGCGGGCTGACCGCCCGCGGGCGCGAGCTCGTCGACCGCATGGTCGCCAACCACGTCGCCGTCGACCTCGCCCATGCCGCGCCGCGCACGTTCTGGGACGCCCTGGAACGCGTCCCGCCGGGACACGCGCTGGTCAGCCACGCCGCGTGCGGTGCCGTCCTCGACCACCCGCGCAACCTCGGCGACGACCAGCTCCGCGCGTTGGCCGAGCACGGAGGCGTCGTAGGCCTGATGCCCCACCCGCTGGTGGTCGACGAGCAGGCGCCGACGCTGGACCGCTTCGTCGACCACGTCGACCACGCCGTCGCCGTCGCGGGCCCGCGACACGTCGCCCTGGGCGGTGACTTCCTGCGTCAGATCGCTCGCACCATCGGCCTGCCCGACCCCGAGGTCGGTCCCGTCGCCGATGCCGCGATCGAGGGGCTCGACGGCCCCGCGCAGTACCCCGCCCTCGCCGACGCGCTCACGCGGCGCGGCTACGGCGACGACGACGTCGCCGCGCTGTTCGGCGGCAACCTGCTCGCGCTGCTGGCACGCACGCTGCCCGCCGGCTGACCCTCGGCGCCCGTCCTGGCTCATGACGGCTCAGGCGGCGGCCCCGAAGACGCCCGCGACCGTGGCCTCGGAGACGTTCCCGCCCGAGACGACGGCCACGACGCCCTCCCCGTCGCCGATCGGAACGCGCCCGGCGATCAGCGCCGCCACCGCCGCCGCGCCCGCGGGCTCGGCGGCGAGCTTGGCGCGCTGGTAGAGGAAACGCAGCCCGTCGCGCAGCTCGTCCTCGGTCACCGTCACGACGTCGTCGAGCAGCGCCGCGCAGATCTCCAGGCCGAGCGCTCCGACCGTCGGCGCGGTGAGCCCATCGGCCAGCGTCGGCCGTCCCGGGCCGCGGACCGGACGTCCGGCGGCCAGCGACGCCGCCAACGTGGCGGTCGCCTCCGGCTGGACGCCGATGATGCGCGCGCCGGGCCGCGCGTCCTTCAGCACCAGGGCGATGCCCGACACCAAGCCCGCGCCGCCGACGGGTACCACGACGACGTCGGGCGCCGTGGCGTCCTGCACGATCTCGAGGCCGACCGTGCCCTGGCCCGCGATCACCGCGGGGTCGTCGAAGGGGTGCAGCACCAGCCGGCCGGTCTCCCGCGTCACGACCGCCATGCGCTCGAACGCCTCCGTGGCGTCGACCGACTCGAGGTCGACGGTCGCGCCGTAGCCGCGTGCCGCGGCGACCTTGGCGGGGCTCGCGGCGCGCGGCATCAGCACCAGCGCGTCGACGCCCGCCTCGCGACAGGCCAGCGCGACCGACTGCGCGTGGTTGCCGGCCGAGACGGTCACGACGCCGCGGGCGCGCTCCGCCACCGGCAACGCACGCACCCAGTTCAGCGCGCCACGCAACTTGAACGACCCGCTGCGCTGCAGCAGCTCGGCCTTGAGCGCGACCGGCGCGCCGACGCGCTCGCCCAACGTCCGCGACCGCAGCAGCGGCGTGCGATGCACGGCGTCGCCGATGCGCCGGGCCGCGTCGCGCACGTCGGCCGCGGTCGGCGACGCGGTGCTCATGCTCGCGGCACCCGGGCGACGCAGTCGATCTCGACCTTGATGCCCAGCGCCAGCTGCGCGCCGACGGTGGTCCGCGCCGGGAGCGGACGGCCGGCGAACCCGTCGCGGTACGCGGCATCCATGCCGGCGAAGTCGGCGAGGTCGGCGAGGTGGACGCCGCACCGCACGACGTCGCCGAGCCCAGCTCCGACCGTCGCCAGGACGGCTTCGATCCGCGCCAGGCAGCGCGCGGTCTCCTCCTCGATCGGCGCGGGCTCATAGGTGTCGCCGACGATCGGCACCTGGCCGGAGACGAAGGCCAGCGGCCCCTCGGCCTCGACGACGTTGACGTAGGCGGCCAGCGGCTCGGGGACGACGGTCGCGCCGCCGTGCTCGTGATCGGTCATGGGATCCTCCTCAGCGCTCGTGCGCTGTCGTGTAGGTAGCGGGCGCCGCCGACCTCCAGGAAGGCGACCGGCCATCCGGTGCCGCCGTCCTCGGGCTCGGTGGCGAAGACCCCGTCGCTCGCGGTCGGCGCCAGGACGCACACGACCGGCGCCTGCGGCGGCAGGCTGGACAGCAGCGGCTCGATCAGCCGCGTGGTCATCTGGACGCGGCCGTCGGAGCGGCGCTCCACGTCGATCCGCACGCCGTTGCGCTCATAGCGGCCGAGCACGTCGTCGGGCACCGGCGGCGCGCCGGGTGCCGGCTCGGGCAGCGACGGCATGACGATGCCGCACAGCTCGGCGAGCAGACCGTCACGCAGCCGGCGCGCGAGGCCGTCGCCGTCACCGCCGTTGGTGAGCACCGCGATCGCGACCCCGTCCTCCGGCACGGCGACGAGGTACGCGTTCTGGCCAGGGGTGCTCCCGTCGTGGCCGAACACCCTCCGGCCGGCGGGGGCGCTGACGAACCAGCCGAGCCCGCAGTGCTCGCCCGTCGACCACGGCTCGGGCACGCGCACCTGCGGCGTGCGCATCGCCGTCACGGAGGCGGCGTCGAGCACCTGCCGGCCGTCGGCCGCGCGCCCGTCGGCCAGGTGCAGCTGGGCGAAGCGCACGACGTCGGCGGCCGTGGCGCAGACCGCGCCGGCCGGCCCGAGGCAGCGGGGCAGCGACCACGCGCCGACCGGCGTCAGCTCGCCGTCCGCGCCCGCGACGTGCCCCCAGGCCACCCGATGCCGCAGCGCCTCCTCGGGCAGCGTGCACGTGTCGTCCAGACGGGCCGGGTCGAGCAGCTCGCGCCGCAGCACGGCGTCCCACGTCGAGCCGGTCACGTGCTCGATCAGGCGTCCGAGGATGACGTAGCCCGCGTTCGAGTAGGACATGATCACCCCCACCGGCACGTCCTGGCCCAGGTCGGCGCACAGCTCGGCGTATCGGGTCAGCGCGTCGTCACCGCGGCCGGTGTCGGGGAAGAAGTCGCCGCCGATCCCGCTGGTGTGGGTCAGCAGGTGACGCGGGGTCGTGACGGCGGTCGCCTCGGCGTCGGCAACCCGGAACCCGGGCAGCGCTTCGGCCATGGGTCGGTCGAGATCGATCAGCCCGGCCTCGGCCAGGCGCATCGCGACCGTCGCGGTGTACGGCTTGGTGATCGAGCCGATCTGGAACAGCGACGCAGGTGTCGCGCGCACGCGCGTGCGCGCGTGAAGCACGCCTTCGGCCGCCACCGCGATCGATCCGCGCCGGCCGACCGCGACGCTGGCGGCCATCACGTGGTGGCGTGCCATCGCCTCCTCGAGCCGCTCACGGAGGGCCGCGTCGGTCGGCGTCATCCGGGCACCGCTTCGAGCGCCACGCCGAGCCCCGGCCGCGCGGAGGCGGTCTGGACGCCGTCGCGCAACGTCAGGCCGGGCGCCGGGTCGCGCTCCAGCATCAGGTTGGCGTCGAGGTCGACGACGTCGGCCAGGCCGCTCAGCGCCACGGCAGGCGCCAGCCCCAGGCCGGACTCGACCTGGCAGCCGAGCATGACGCCGAGCCCGAGCGCGCGCGCCGTGTGGATCATCCGCAGCGCCTCGCGCGGACCGCCGCACTTCGACATCTTGATGTTGATCCCGTGGACGCGGTCGGCCAGCGCGCCGACGTCGGCGAGGGTGTGGCATGCCTCGTCGGCGTAGACCGGGACCGGCGAGCGCGCCTTCAACGCCGGCGCCTCGGGGCTGTCGCGCGGCAGCGGCTGCTCGACCAGCGCGACGCCGGCGTCGGCCAGCGCGGGCAGCACCGCCAGCGCCTCGGGCAGCGTCCACGCCTCGTTGGCGTCGACGACCAACGCGACGCCGGGCCCGACGGCCGAACGGATCGCGCGGACGCGCGCGACGTCGAGGTCCCGGCCCGCGCCGAGCTTGAGCTTGAGCGCGCGCAGCCCGGCGAACCGCGTCAGCGCCGCCCGCGCGCCGTCGGCCATCGCCTGGGGCTCCGCCAGCGAGATGGTGTACGTGGTGGGTGGCCCGCCGGGCGTGAGCCCCAGCAGCCGCCACATCGGCTGGCCGATGAGCGTGCCCACGAGGTCGTGCAGCGCGGCGTCCAACGCGGCGCGCCCCGCGCGATCGGAGGCCCCGGCGCGCGCCAGGATCGCCTCCAGCGCGAACGGATCGTCGCCCAGCAGCGGAGCGGCCGCGTCCAGATAGCGCGCCACCGACTCGGGCGTCTGGCCGTCCTCGTCCTGCGGCGCCGCCTCGCCACAGCCGACCGCGCCGCCCCAGCGCACCGCCACGTGGACGACGTCGGCGTGCTGCTCGGCGCCTTTGGAGATCACCAGCGGATCGCGCAGCGTCAGCCGCGTCCGCGTGTGCGCGAGCCGGATCGACTCGCGCGCCGGCTCAGGCACGCAGGGTCATGCCGGCTCCGGCCGCCAGCGCACGCTCGACGACCGCGACGGCCAGAGCGGCGTCGAGCGCCCCCACCCCGGTCAGGTCCGCGATCGTCACCTCGTGCGACGCCGCGCGTCCCGTCACCGCGCCCGCGGCGACGTCGCCCAACTCGGCGACCACGTCGCCCTCCGCGATCGCGCCTGCGGCGATGGCCGCGGCGATCTCGCCCTGCGTCCGGCACTGCGCGAGGCGGTCCGCGAAGACCCGGGACCCGGCGAGGAGCGCGGGCTCCAGCTCCACCTTGCCCGGGAGGTCGGAGCCGATCGCGGTCACGTGCGTCCCGGGCTGGATCCACCCCGCGCGGACCAGCGGCTCGCGCGCGGGCGTGGCGGTCACGACCACGTCGGCGTCGTGAACGGCGTCCCGCAGATCGGCGCACGTCGTCGTCTCGACGCCGGTGGCGGCGGCGACGTCCTCGGCGCAGCGCCGTCCCGCCTCGGGATCGCGGGCCCACACGGTGATGTGCCGGAGCTCGCGGACCCGCGCCAGCGCGGCCATCTGATGGCGCGCCTGCCCGCCGGCGCCGACGACGACCGCGCGCTCGCTGTCGGGGCGGGCCAGCAGATCGGCCGCGACGGCGCCCGCGGCGCCCGTGCGCACGTCGGTCAGGTGGCCTCGGTCGAGCAGGATCGCCCGGAGCGCGCCGGTGGCGGCGTCGAAGACCCAGACCGCGCCGCCGGCGACCGGCAGCCCGAGCGCCGGGTTGCCGTAGAAGCCGGACGCGACCTTGATGGTGTAGAACGGCGCGCCGTGGATGAACGCCCCCTTGGCGTGGACCTCGCCGCGCTGCCGACGCAGGTCGAGCGACAGCACGTCGGGCTGCTCGACCGCTCCGCGGGAGAGGGCGACGAACGCCTCGCGCGCGGCACCGAGCGCGTCGACGCCGGACGCGACCTCGCGAACGGTCGCCTCGTCGAGGACGAGGACCTCGTCGCTCATGCGGCGGCGCCGCGGTCGGCCCGATCGCCCTGATCGGCGCTGGCGCGCATCAGGTCGACGAGCAGCGCCTCGGAGCGTTCGAGGTGGGCCTTGATCAGCTTGCGACCGGCCGCGCGCTCGCCCGCGGCGATCAGCGCGACGATCTCGTGATGCTCCTCGCGATCGATCGGCTGCGCCTCGGTCTCCAGCCCGCGGAACATGCCGTAGGCGAGACGCAGCTCGCGAAGGATGGCGACGATCGTGGTGTCCAGCCGCGTGCTGCCGATCGTCTGCACGATCCCGGCGTGCAGCTCGATGTCGTGCTCGAACGCGGCCTGCCAGTCCTGGCGCCCGACGGCGTCCTCGAAGCCGGCGGCCGCCGCCTCCAGCACCGCCACCTGCTCGGGCGTGGCGCGCACGGCGGCGTCGACGCCGGCGAGCTCCAGCGTCAGCCGCGCCCGGAAGATGTCGGCGACATCGGCTTCGGTCAGCTCCGCGACCGTGACGCCCTTGAAGGCGCTGTGGGTGACGAGCCCTTCGCGGGCCAGCAGCCGCATCGCCTCGCGCACGGTGTTGCGCGACGCGCCGACCTCGCCGGCGATGTCCGCCTCGCGCAACGCCGCGCCGGGAGCGAGCTCTCCGCGCAGGATCACGCCCCTGATCGCCTCGGCGATCCGCTCGGGGGTGCTCTTCTGCTGGTCGATCTTCAGGCCGATGTCCATGTCGTTGAGCAATCCTACGTTCGAACGTGGGACCAGTCAACCGCGCTGGGCCCAACCGCGGGCATCGAGCGGAAGCCGGTCCACGACCTCCTCGCCGCGGACGAGCACGTACTCGGAATGGAGGTTGGCGGTGACGCACGCGTGGTTGGGCAGGATCGGCAGCCGGTCGCCGACGGCGATGTGGTCGAGCCGGCCGGCGGACTCGACGATCGCGTGCTCCTCGTACAGGGTGGTGATGGCGCACCCGACACGATCGTCCAGCAGCACGCCGTAGCCCAGCATCCCCGACGTCATCTGCTCTCGGCCGAGCGCCTTGGACCCCGCGTCGAGCACGGCGCGAAACGGCGTGGGCCGGGCGATCACGGTCGCCAGCACCGTCAGCGCGCACTGGCCGACCGAGGCGACGCCGAGCGCGACCTGGGTGGCGTCGTGGAAGACGTAGTTGCCCGGTCGCAGCTCGGTCAGCCCGTCGGCCGCGCGCCGATGCCAGGCGGTCGGCGTCGTCCCACCGCTCAGGACCCGCACGTCGAGTCCCACCTCTCGCGCCGCCGCGGCCGTGGCGTCCAGCGCCCGGGTCTCGTCGGCGACCGCATGATCGAGCCCCGACTCGCCGGTGGCGGCATAGGCGTGCCCCGGGAACGTGAAGAAGCCGGCGACGTCGATGGCGTCGTCGGCGCCCACGAGGTCGCGCACGGCGTCGACCGACGCGGCGCCCGGCTCCGTGCCGGTGCGGTGGGCACCGCTGTCGACCTCCCACAGGCACCGCACGCCGGCACCCGCGGTCCGCGCCGCCCGCGCGACGACCTCCACGGAGGCCGCGGAGTCGACGCCGAAGGCCACGGGACCGGCGGCGATCAGCCGCTCCAGCCGCCCCGCGCGCCACGGCCCGACCTGCGGGTAGGCGACGAAGAGGTCGTCGAGGCCGGCCGCGCGCAGCACCTCGGCCTCGGCGAGCGTGGCGACCGTGAAGCCCGGCGCGCCGGCCTGCTGCTGCATCCGCGCGATCGCGACCGACTTGTGGGTCTTGACGTGGGGACGCAGCGTCACGCCGAGGGACCGAGCGTGGTCGGCCATCCGGCGGACGTTGGCGGAGAGGACGTCGGCGTCGACCAGCAGCGCCGGCGTCGGCAGGTCGTGGACCGTGCGCGGGCCCGTGCTCACGACACCGCCTCGGGCCGACCCGCGCGGGCGAACGCGGCGATCGCCGCGTCGACGTCGGCAACGGAGTGCGCGGCCGACATCTGCGTGCGGATCCGCGCCTGGCCGCGCGGCACGACCGGGAACGAGAAGGGGATCGCGTAGACGCCCTCGTCGAGCAGCCGTTCGGCGACGGCGACGGCGGCGTCCGCCTTGCCGTACATCACGGGCACGATCGGGTGATCGCCGGGCAGCACCTCGAGACCGTGGCCCGCCAATCCCGCCCGGAACCGCTCGGTGTTGGCGGCCAGCTGGGCGCGCGCCGCGTCGCCCTCCTCGACGAGATCGAGCGCCCGCAGCGTGGCGGCGACGATCGGCGGCGCGATCGTGTTGGAGAACAGGTACGGCCGGGATCGCTGGCGCAGCAGCTCCACGATCTCGGCGCGACCGGCCACGTAGCCGCCGCTCGCGCCGCCGAGCGCCTTGCCCAGCGTTCCGGTCAGGATGTCGACACGCTCAGCTACCCCTAGCAACGCCGGGGTGCCGCGCCCGCCCGGGCCCACGAAGCCGACCGCGTGCGAGTCGTCGACCATGACCAGCGCGCCGAACTCGTCGGCCAGGTCGCAGATGCGGTCCAGCCGCGCCACGTACCCGTCCATGGAGAAGACGCCGTCGGTGGCGACCAGCAGCCGGCGAGCGCCCGCCTCGGCGGCCTCGGCCAGCCGGGCGCGCAGCTCGTCCATGTCGCCGTTGGCGTAGCGGAGCCGGCGCGCACGGCTCAGGCGGATGCCGTCGATGATCGACGCGTGGTTGAGGGCGTCCGAGACGATCGCGTCCTCGGGCCCCATCAGCGTGTCGAAGAGACCTCCGTTGGCGTCGAAGCACGAGTTGTAGAGGATGGTGTCCGCCGTGCCCAGGAACGAGCTGATGCGCTCCTCGAGCTCGCGATGGATGACCTGGGTGCCGCAGATGAACCGCACCGACGCCATCCCGAAGCCCCAGCGCTCCAGCGCGTCGCGAGCCGCTTCCAGCACCGCGGGATGGTCGGCCAGGCCGAGGTAGTTGTTGGCGCAGAGGTTGAGCACCTCGTGGCCGTCGCGCAGCGTCACCCGCGCGCCCTGGGCCGAGGCGATGAGGCGCTCGGGCTTGTGCAGCCCCTCCGCGCGCAGCGTCCGCAGCTCGGCGTCGATCTGCTCGAGGGTCTCCGTGGTCATCTAGATCGCCTCCCAGTCGAGCAGCACCTTGCCCGCGTCGCCGCTCGCCGCGACGGCGAAGGCCCGTTCGAACTCCGCGGCCGGGAACCGGTGCGTGATGACGCCGGAGACGTCCAGCCCCGACTGCAGCATCGCCGTCATCGCGTACCAGGTCTCATACATCTCGCGGCCGTAGATCCCCTTGATGGTCAACATGTTGAAGACGACGACGTTCCAGTCGATCGCGATGTCCTCGGTCGGGATCCCCAGCATCGCGACGCGCCCGCCGTGGGCCATGGCCTCGAGCATCCCCCGCAGCGCCGCCGGGTTGCCGGACATCTCCAGCCCGACGTCGAAGCCCTCGCGCATGCCGAGCTCGGCCTGGACGGCGTCGAGCGCCTCGTGCCGGACGTCGACCGTGCGCGTCGCGCCCATGGCGCGCGCCAGCTCCAGGCGCGCGGGGTTGACGTCGGTGGCCACCACGTGGCGCGCGCCCGCGTGGGCCGCGACGGCGCAGGCCATCAAGCCGATCGGGCCCGCACCGGCGACGAGGACGTCCTCGCCGAGGACGGGGAACGAGAGCGCGGTGTGGACGGCGTTGCCGAACGGGTCGAAGATCGCGGCGACGTCCCGGTCGATGCCCTCGGCGTGATGCCAGATGTTGGTCATGGGCAGCGCGAGGTACTCGGCGAAGGCGCCGGGATGGTTGACGCCGACCCCGCGCGTGCGCGCGCACAGGTGCCGCCGACCGGCCATGCAGTTGCGACAACGGCCGCAGACCAGGTGGCCCTCACCGCTGACCAGATCCCCGGCCCGGAAGTCGCTGACGTTGTCCCCCACGGCGACGACCTCGCCCACGAACTCGTGCCCGACGACCAGGTCGAGGGGCACCGTCTTCGACGCCCAGGCATCCCAGTTGTAGATGTGCACGTCGGTGCCGCAGATGCCGGTCCGCTGGATCCGGATCAGCACGTCGTTGATGCCCACCTCGGGCTCGGGCACGTCGCGGAGCCACAGGCCGGGCTCGCCCTTGGCCTTGACCAGCGCCCGCATCAGGCCACCCGCCGCATCGCGCGACCGCCGAAGTGGACGTGCTCGACGCCGTCGTCCTCGAAGCGGACGAGCGGAGCCGGGGCGTGGGCCGTGCCCTCGACCTGGGCCAGCAGCACGTCGTCGCCGGCCTCGGACCGCGACAGCAGCAGCTCGACCGGAGGCTGACCGGGCATCTGCGAGGCCAGCGGCTCGCGCAGGACGATCCGTCCGCGCCCGGCGCCGCTCGCGCCGCCGATCTCCATCCGGACGCCGAAGCGCTCGTAGGTGGCCGCCGGTCCGGGCGGGTCGCCGGGGACCGAGCGCGGCGGCGCCGGCAGCTCGATGGCCGCCAGGTCGCGCAGGAGCGCGGCGACCAGCGCGTGGCCGGGCCGCAGGTCGTCGCCGCCGTTGGTCATCAGCGCGATCGCGACGCCGCGGTCGGGAACGACGCGCAGGAACGCCGCCTGGCCCATGCCGTTGCCGTCGTGTCCGTGCACGCGACGGCCGCCGGCGTCCCGCAGCATCCACGCCAGCCCGCAATGGTCGCCCAGCGACCAGCGGTCGGGGATCGTGACCTGAGGTTCCAGCATCGCGTCGGCGAGCGCTCCCGGAAGGACGCGTCCGGCGAGGTGCGACCGCGCGAAGGCGACGAGGTCGGACGCGGTCGCGCAGATGCCGCCGGCCGGTCCGGCCGCCCGCGGGAAGTCCCACTCGTCGACCAGCGCGGGCCGACCGTCGGCGCCGAGGACATGGCCGAAGGCGGCGCGGTAGGCGAGCGCCTGCTCGGGCAGCGTGACCGTGTCCTCCAGCTCGGCCGGCGCGTAGACGAGCGCGCGCATCGCGGCGTCCCACGGCTCCCCCGTCACGACCTCGACGAGCCGGCCGAGCAGGCAGAAGCCGGTGTTGGAGTAGGACATGACGGACCCGAGGCCCACGTCCTGCCCCAGGTCCGCGGCCTCGGCGACGAACCGCTCCAGCGCGTCGTCGCCCCGACCCGTGTCCGGGAAGAAGTCACCGGCGATGCCGCTCGTGTGGGTCAGCAGGTGGCGCGGCGTGACGGCGGCGGCGACGTCGTCGTCGCCCAGCCGCAGCTCCGGCAGCCACGTCCGGACCGGCCGATCGAGGTCCAGGCGACCCTGGGCGACGAGCGCGAGCACGGCGGTCGCGACGTACACCTTCGTGATCGAGCCGACCTGGAACAGCGCCTCGGGCGTCGCCTCGACCCCGGTCTCCGCGTTCACCACGCCGGCGGCCGCGGCGACCGAGCGCCCGTCGACCGCGACGGCCACCGAGGCGCCGGGAATGCCGGACCGCCGAAGGAGGTCGGTGAGCCGGTCGTCAAGTTCGCTGGAGGTGATGATGCTCGACATTTCGTTCAACGATCCTATGATCCTATGACCATGGTTGTCAATGAATCAGGGACCAAGGCCATCAAGATCCTCGTGTCGGTGGACATCGAGGGCGTCGCCGGCGTGGTCGACTGGGACGACACGCTGCCCGGCGCCCCCGACTACGCGACGGCGCGGCGGCTGATGACGAACGAGGCCAACGCCGCGATTCGCGGTGTGCTGAACCACGCGCCGTCGGCCGAGGTCGTGGTCGCCGACGCCCACGCGCGGCTTCGCAACCTGCTGCCCGACGCGCTCGATCGCCGTGCGCGACTGGTCCGCGGCCTGCCACGTCCCGACCTGATGCTCACCGGGATCGACGACCATGTCGACGCGGTCCTGATGGTGGGCTACCACGGCAAGGCCGGCGCCGAGGGCGCCGTGCTCGCCCACACGCTGAACGGGGCCGTGATCCAGGACGTGCGCTGCGACGGCCGGTCGCTGGGGGAGATCGGGCTGAACGCCGCCTACGCCGCCGTGCACGGCGCGGCGCCGGTGCTGGTCACCGGCGACGACCGAGCCGGCGCCGAGGCGCGCGACGTCGCCCCGGGGATCCACGCCGTGGCGGTCAAGCGCGCGCTCGGCGTCTGGGCGGCGGAGAGCATGCATCCCGATGAGGCCTGCGAGCGCATCGAGGCAGCGGTCCCCGCGGCGCTGGCGGCCGCGTCCGAGGTACGGCCGCCGCGCTTCGAAGGGCCCGTCGACCTCGAGCTCGACCTGGTCCACCCGGCCATGGCCGAGGCGCTGCTGCGCGTGCCGGGCGTCGAGCGCCGCGGCGGCCGCGGCGTCCGCTTCGACGCCCCGGACTTCACGACGGCCTACCGCCTCGTCGAGTTGGTGGCCATGCTCTCCCCCGGCCTGCGCGGCGACCGGTGATCGACGCCCGCCTCGGACCCCAGAGCGCCGCGGCAGAGCCGGATCCGCCGCGCACGCGCCAGAGCATCGACGTGTACGACATCTCGCTCGCCGGCGACGACCCTGCCGCGCTCATCCGCCTCCTCGTCATGCTCCGCCGCCGCCGCTGCGCCGTGCTGGAGATCCAGTTCCAGGCCCGCGACCTCCACCGTCCCGGCCACCTGACGCTCTGCGTGCAACCCTCGATCGGCGCCACGCACACCGTCGCCACGTGGCTGGCGGCTCACGTCGACGTGCTCGACGTGCGCAAGCGCTGAGGCCGCGATGAACCTGCCCATCGCGCCTGCCGGTACGAGTTCCACACCACGGCCGGCGAGAGGGCTGCCGATGTCTGACGCGCTTCGCGACGAGCCGTTCGAGTGGCTGCGCGTCCCCAGCATCTCCACGGGCGGCGGCGATCCCGCCGACCTGGTGCGCGCGGCGGAGTGGGCGGTCGCGAAGATCCGGCGCGCGGGCGGCACCGCCGAGCTGGCGCGGCCCGTGGAAGGCGGCAACCCGCTGGTCGTCGGCGAGCTGCGCGCGTCGTCGCGCGAGGACGCGCCGACCGTCCTGATCTACGGCCACTACGACGTCCAGGGCGCCGAGCCGCTCGACCTCTGGGACACGCCGCCGTTCGAGCCGACCGTCCGCGACGGGCGCATCTACGCGCGCGGCGCCGCCGACGACAAGGGCAACTTCCTGCCGCTGC
>NZ_DASRZV010000003.1:0-49084 GCF_035685985.1 Baekduia sp. | reverse complement strand
CGCGGTGAGCCGGGCGGTCAGCGAGGCGCCGTGGGCGCTGGCGATCGTCCGGGACACGGCGGTCACGCCGCTGCCGCTGAGCTTGACCTTGCCGGCGCCGAGGCCCGCGAGGCGCAGCGTGATCGAGCGGCTGCTGGTGGTCGTCTTGGCCACCGACAGCGAGCAGTCGGCCAACGACATCAGGCCCTTGCTCTTGACCACCTTGCCGGTCTGACCGGTGAACGCGGCCACCGAGTCATCCGCCGCGGCGCAGATGTTCTCGTTGCCGACCAGGATCCCGTGCGCCCCGCCGGCCAGCGTCATCTGGAAGCTGGAGACCGGAGCGTCGGGGATGTTGTCGAACGTCGAGACCAGGTGACCCGCGTCATCCACCGTCGAGCCGGCCCAGAGGTCCAGCGACACGCCCTCGCCCTCGAGCTTCAGCCAGAGGTTGGGGAACGTCTTGCGGACCTTGCCGGTCGTGGTCGTCCGCGTCGCCTCGACGAAGTACACCGGGCCGGTCAGGGCCTCGTGCAGCGCCGGGGTCCGCACCGTGGCCTGGCCGACGATCGAGCCCTCCGGGCAGGCCTTCGCGACCGCCTGCTCGGGCTTGCACAGCGCCTGGGCGTTGTCGGGATCCAGCGACATCGACAACGGCAACGTCACCTTCACGTTGCGCAGACCCGACTCACCGGACTGCTGCGTCAGGCCGGCCACCAACGCCGGATGCCCGCCGTCCTTCAACTCCGACTTCCCGCTCAGGCCGAGCGTCAGCTTCGGCGCCAACGGCGTCGAGGCGCACTCGGCCACCTGATAGCGGCTGCTGAGCGACGCGACCTGGCCGGCGGCCGAGGCCACCGTCGTACCCACGCTCGTCGGCGCGCAGCTGGTCGGGTTGATCATGAACCCGGGCCGATCGACGGTCACGTTGATCGTCCGGTACTGGAGCGGGAAGCCCTTCAGGATCTGCGGCAGCGGATCGCTCTTGATCGTCACCTGCGCCTTGTTGGCATCCACGAACAGCGCCGCGCGGACCACGACCGTGCCGAGGTCGTACGGACCGGCCTGCGCCGGCACGACGATGCTCAACGAGAACGGCGCACCCTTGTAGGGACCGCCCAGGTACACCGCGGTCGGGGCCTTGCCCGCCTGCGGCAGCGTGACCGGGTTGGCGCCCGGGCCGACCGAGACCGTCGTGTGGCCGATCTGGCTGTCGGCACCGCACGTCCCCGCCGCCGCCTGGGCCTCGGGGCACAGCGGGACCTCGGACAGGCGGGCCAGCTGGCCCGGCGGCAGCGCGACGTCCAGCGAGCCGATGTTCGGCTGCCCGTCGGGCTTGGTGACCGTCAGCGTGAACGCCGACGTCGCACCGGCCTGCAGGTTGACCGTGCCGGCCGTGACCGACGGCGTGAACGCCGCGCCCTTGTCACAGCCCTGGTCGACCGTGAACGCCGTGTCGGCGTTCACCGCGGTGTCGGACGACCACGGCGTCAGCGCCACGGCCACCGACTTCGCGCCGCAGGCGACCGGGTTGGTCAGGACCGCGCGCGGCCCGCCGTTGAACCGCAGCGAGATCCTGCTCGACGCCAGCGGCGGCAGGTCGTCGAACGTCGTCGTCACCCGGCCGGTGACCGGGTCGAGGTCGATCGTGCCCGGGATCTTGAGCAGGACGTTGCCGCCCTCGATGACGAGGAAGACCCGGACGAGCTGGTCCGGCGTCGGCGTGCCGACGTAGATCCGCCCGGCCATGTCGTCGGCCAGCAGCGGCGTCTTGATCGACGCGGTGCCGATCTCCGACGCCTGCGGGCAGGTCGCCGGGTCGTCGTTGCCGATCCCGATCTGCGCGTCGCTGCAGCCGACCAGGCCGTCGGCGGCCGACGGCGACAGCGTCATGCCCTCGGGCAGCGTGACCACCGCGCGCTTCAGCGGCGGCGTCGCGGGATCGGTCGAGGCGACGGTCTGGGGGATGTCGATGTCGACGCCCAGCCCGGTCGGCGCTCCGGCCTCGGAGCTGCCGGGCCGCACGCTCGCCGCCGGCGTGATCCGCTCGCTGTCACAGCCGGTCAGCGCCGGGATGCCGGTCTCGTACGACCGGTGGTCGTTGCGGTGCACCCACGTGTTCATCGTGAACTTCGCGCTGGTGGCCACGCCGCACTGGGCGCTGTTGCTCATGAACGCGCGCGGCCCGACGCCGCTCGGGATGCCGGCGGCCGGGAACGGGTGGGTCGGATCGGTCGTGCTGTGGCAGTCCGTGCTGCCGAACATCGTCTGGCAGCTCAGCGCCCGCTCGTTGTCGTGCGCGTGCGACGCCGGGTCGCCCCAGAACGTCATGTCGACGTCGAAGAGCGGGACGGCCTGCGGCACCTGGGGGATGTTCAGCGTCAAGCCGTGGTCGCCGGGGCGGACCGAGGCGGTCATGTGGGTCGGGACGACCTGCATCGCGTTGAACGCGAACTGCGCCACGCTCCCCTGCGCCGGCTCCATGTTGAAGACCGGCGACTGCGCGATCACGTCGAAGCCATACGAGAGGGTCAGCGTCGTCGTGCCGATCACGGTGTCCGCCGGGCAGTCCGGGTACTCCGCCGGCTTGCACATCGGATAGGCCTGCGGGTTGCCCACCAGGCCCGGCGGCAGGTCGACCTGCATGTCCTTGACGGCCTCGCTCGGCATGTCGAGCGGGGACCCGAAGAACACGCCGGGCTCCTTGATGAACGCGAAGCGCGTCCGGACGTCCGGGTGCCCGCCGGCCTGCGTGGTCGACAGGTCGACGTGGAAGCTGCCGGGCACCAGGCCCCAGTCGGCGCGCGCCGACCCGGCCAGCAGCAGCGCGGCCAGCATCGCCAGGCAGGCCGCGGCGATCCCGGCGCGCGTCGCCCGGAACATCGAGGTCATCGTCGTCTCCTTCGTGGCGGCGGACATCAGCGCGCCGCCTTCTTGCTCGTGGCCTTCTTGGTGGCCTTCTTGGCGAACTTCAGCTGCACCGTCTTCGACCCGGCCTGGCCGTCGACGGGCGTGAACTGGACCTTCAGGGCCGCGGTGATGCTGCTGTGACGGGCCAGCGACCGCTGCCATGCCTTGGTCAGCGCCACGCGCACCGAGTAGGTCCCGGCCTTCAGCACCGTGCGCTTGGCCGTGCCGACGCGCGCGCCGCTGATGCGGATCACGCCGCCGCCCGGCACCTTGACGCGCACCAGCGCGCTGGTCCCGCGCACCGTGCCCGACGGCTTGGTGACCGTGGGCGTGCTCGAGACCGGCTCGTCCTGCGCCGGCGGCACGAGGTTGCCCGGCCCGGCGAACGTCACCGAGGCGGCGACCGGCAGGCTCGGCGCCGGGGCGAGCGGGCCCTGGCAGGCCGTGCCGCACGGATCGGGCGTCTGCTGGACCGGGAAGCCCCCGCCGATGCGGGAGACCCAGAGCTTCTGGTAGATGTCGGTCACGCCGGGGACGTTCTGCGTGCCGCCCTGCTGGAAGAAGATCGACGACCCGTCGGGCGTCATGCCGCGCGCGACGCCGGGCGTCGTGCCGGTGCCGCTGGAGATCAGCACCTGCTTGCCGTCCTCCCAGGCATAGGTGTCGGTGAGCCCGTTGGTGTCCCGGGGGTCGAGGGCCATCTTGGTGATGAAGACGATGGTCTTGCCGTCCTCGCTGACGAAGGGCCGCCAGATGGCCGCGGCGAACGCGGCCGGGGCCAGGGGAAACGACGTGTCCGCCGTGACGCCGGCCGGCGGGCACGAGACGCACTCCGACACGCCGTCGCGACCGATCCGCGTGAGCTGGATGCCGTGGAAGGCCCCGGTCACCGGGTCCGTGGTGGCCCCTCCGTAGACCAGGGTGCGGCCGTCGGAGGTGAGCTGGCTCTGGTCGCTGCCGCCGAACGTCTTGAGCAGCGGGGCGGTCAGGTAGGTCCCGACGAAGTGCAGGGCGCCGTCGTCCCAGAGGAAGATGTTGGGCTTGCCGGCCTGGCCGGAACCGCCGAGCGGCTGGTCGGCCTCGAACCAGACCGTCGAGCCGTCCCGCGAGGCCTGCGTCTGACCGGCGGTGACGACGCCGTCGGTGATCCGCGTCAGCTGCCCGCGCTCCCAGACGTAGAGGTCGGTGGCGCCGTTGGTGTCGCTCGCCTGGAGCTTGGCCGCGGTCGTGAAGTAGATGCGCGACGCGTCAGGGCTCCGGCCGACGAACGCCGCGTTGCCGTCGGCGCCGCCGCTGACCGGCGTCGTGATGTCGGTCGACGTCCCGTCGTGCCACAGCACGAGGTGGCTCGGGACCGGCGTCGCCGGCGAGCCGACCGTGCAGGCCGGGGTCGCGACGACGAGGGTGCTGCCGTCGGCCGAGATGCCCGTCTGGCCGTTCTCGCGCATGGCGAGCGTCGCGAGCGGGTCGGCGCAGGTGGCACCGGAGTAGCGCGACATGTCGATGTCGATGGGCTCATAGCCGTCGGCCGACCAGCGGTACAGCCCGCTGTTGCTGGTGGTCGCGGTGAGCTGCCCGGCGGACGCGCGGACGACGAGCCGGCTGAGGTCCTTGGAGCCGGCGAGGTAGCTCGGCGCCTCGCTGGGATCCAGGGCCGAGTCCCAGACGGCGAGCTGCGAGATGTGGCCGTCCTGGATGGTGAACAGGCCCTGGGGGTAGCCGGGGATGCCCGCATAGGGCGAGAGCTCGTTCCAGACGACCGCCGACCCGTCCGGGGAGAGATCCTGGACGCCGAAGCCGGCACCGTTGAGCTGGGCGTCGAGCGTGCTCGGCGTCGTCCAGCCGGTGGCCGTGCGCCTCGTGGTCTTGACGTCGGCGACGAAGAACTCGTCGGCCCAGAGCGCCATGTTGCCGTCGAGCGAGTTGTAGCCCGAGGCGTCGTTGACGTCGGTGCCCTGCGACCTGGCCGGCGAGACCGGCTCGACGACGCGCTCCTGCGCGTGGGCGATGCCGGGCACGACGAGCGCCCCGACCGCGGCCAGCGGGGCGAGCCCGCGGATCACCGCGCGCCTCATGCGGTCCCACTCCCGCCACGGCACGACGTGACAAGCCGGCGGCTCGCGGCCGCCCGCTGAAGGTGCTTCATCGACTGCTTCCTCCTCCACAGAGACAAGAGCCGGTCGCGTCTCGACCTAACGACCTTCAGAAACGCAACCGGCCCCCAATGTCGCAACCGTAAACGTAAAAGTTCCTATGCGTCAAGCATTCGCGCCGAGAGCGCGGGCGGAGCCCAGCAGAAACCCTGCAAATCCAGCAAATTTCGGAAGCTGAGAATCGACCGTCCCGCCTTCCTGGAGTGCATCGAGAGCGCTCATCGACGGAGCGTCCTGTGCCATTCCCCCGTCCCGCCGCCCCTCCGTGCCCGGCCGCCCCTGGGCGATCCCCCGATGTGCGCCGGGAGCGGCGTCCGCACGATGGCCCAATGCCGTCTCGCACCCGCCCCGGGAGCCTCAACGCCGTTCGTGTCGCGTCGCTGCTCGCGACCCTGATCGCGCTCGCCCTCGCCGCCGCGTCGACCATGGCGCCCGCCGCCGCGCAGGCGCGCACGTTCGTCGTCGACGACGAGCGCGACAAGCCCGACAGCGACACCGACGACGGCCGCTGCGAGACCGAGGACCACACGTGCACGCTGCGCGCGGCCATCCAGCAGGCCAACCGCGAGGACGACCGCGACACGATCACCTTCGACCTCCCCGACGACGCGACGATCGAGCCCGAGGGCAACGGCCTGCCCGCGATCCGCAAGCCGGTGACGATCGACGGCGCCGGCGACGACGGGCGCCCGCACACCGTGATCGGCGGCGACGCGCTGACGCGCCCGAACGCGCCGTCCGGCGAGGGCTGGTTCGTGCTGGAGCCCCACGGCCTGCAGGTGACCGACGCCCAGGACGTGGTGATCCGCGGGCTGATCGTCAACCACACCGTCGGCGCCGGGATCGCGGTCGTGGGCGGCACCGACGTGCGCGTCGAGAACAACTGGTTCGGGCTGGACCGCACCGGCACCTTCGACGCGGGCTACTACACCACCGACAACGTCGATCCGGCCGGCGTGCTCGTGCGCGGCGGGAGGCACGTGACGATCGGCGGCCCGCTGGCCGGCCAGGGCAACGTCATCTCCGGCACCGAGCGCGGCGTGGTCGTCGTCGACGGCGCGCTGCAGACGAGCATCGAGGGCAACCTCGTCGGCCTCAGCGCCGACGGCCGCGAGCCGATCCGCAACGACCGCGACGGCATCGTCGTCGCGCTCGGCCTCGTCGGCACCGCGCCGCGCGAGACCGAGATCATCAACAACGTCGTCTCCTCCTCGGGCCGGCCGTCGCTGCCCGAGCTGGCCGGCACCGCCAACGGCATCCACCTCCAGGGGGCGGTCGACACGCGGATCGTGGGCAACTGGGTCGGCTACGACCGCTCCCACGAGCACGTCGCCGGCGCCGAGGGCGGCACGCTGGGCGTCGACGGCATGGGGATCCGCGTCGAGGACGCGCCGCGCACGACGATCGGCGGCCGCGGCGCGGAGGCCAACCACGTGGCCGCGTCCAAGCGCGACGCGATCCTCGTCATCGGCGACGGGCTCTCCGGCACGCGCGTGCAGGGCAACGTCGTCGGCCTCGACGCCGAGGGGCGCACCACGGTCGACGCCGACCTCGAGGACACCACCAACGCGGGCAACGGCATCCGCGTCCTCGCCCACGAGACGGCGAGCGACGTGCTGATCGGCGGCGACGCGCTCGGCGAGGGCAACACGGTCGCGGGCAGCCGCGAGCAGTACGGGATGATCGTCGAGGGCCCGCTCGTCGCGCCGCGGATCGTCGGCAACACGGTCGGCACCTCGCTCCTCGAGCCCACCGCGATCCCGGACAAGCTCGGCGGGATCCTCGTCGACCGCAGCGACGAGGGCCGGCCCAGCGATCCGCTGCTGGTGGGCAACCGCGTCGTCGCCGAGCCGGTCGGCATCCGCCTGGAGGCGGCCGACCGGGCGCGCGTGCGCGGCAACCGCGTCGGCCTCGGCGCCGACGGCCGCGCGATCGGCAACGGCTACGGCATCGCGATCCTCGACGCGCCGGACGCCGAGGTCGGCGGCCCGCTGCCCGAGGACGCCAACACGATCGTCGCCGCCCGCCAGGCGGGCGTCGTGGTCAACGACGCCCGCGCCGCGGGCACCAGGATCTTCAACAACGACATCGGCCGCACGGCGCTGCCGAGCACCGCGACGCCCGACGAGCTCGGCAACGCGATCGGCGTCGCGGTCGGCGACGCCGCCGGCCGCCAACCCGCCAAGGACGTGACCGTCGGCGGCACGTCGCCCGGCACCGCCAACCGCATCGCCAACGGCGACGTCGGCGTGCTCGTCCGCAACCAGGCGCGCCACACGACCGTGGCGGGCAACGTGATCGGGCTGGACGGCACCGCGCCGGCCCCGATGAGGACCGGGATCGAGGTCTCGCGCGGGCCCGAGACGCAGGTCGGCCTCCCGGGGCGCCCGAACGTCGTCGTCGCGACGACCGCCGACGCGATCCTCGTCTCCGGCACCGCCGAGAAGCGGCGCGTCCAGGGCAACCGCCTCGGCCTGCCCCCGGCGCCCGGCACGGAGGTGATCGGCAACAGGGACAACGCCATCCGCCTCTCCGGGGCGTCCGAGGTGGTCGTCGGCTACGGCCTCGACGCCCAGGCGATCGAGCCCGACTGCGTCGCGGCCTGCAACGAGATCGCGGGCTCGGACGGGTCGTCGATCGTGGTGACCGGCGAGGGCACCAAGAACACGATCCGCGGCAACCGCGTGCGCGTCTCCGGCGGGCTCGCCGTCGACCTGGGCAACGACGGGCTCGACCAGCTGGACGAGCGCGACGCCGACGGCGGACCCAACCGCGGGATGAACGCCCCGGCGGCGCTCCAGGTCGTGCGCAGCGGCCGCCGCGGGAACATGGTCGTCACGGGCCTCGTGGAGTCGGCGAAGCCGACCGAGATCACCGTCGACATCTACCGGCAGCCGATGCCCAGCGAGGGCGCCGGACGCGACGGCGTCGGCCAGGACACGACCTGGGTCGGGACCGTGAAGCCCGACGCCCACGGGGCGTTCGTCGCGGCCCCCGACGCCGACCACACCGGCAAGGACACCATGTACACGGCGATCGCCACCGACAAGGACGGCAACTCGTCGGAGTTCGGCCAGGCCTGCGGCGCGGTCGACCCGTCGCTGGGCAGCGACGGCGACGGCGACGGGATCTGCGACGAGTGGGAGCGGTGGGGCGTCGACGTCAACCTCGACGGGATCGAGGACTTCGACTTCCCCGACGCGCGGACCAAGCAGCGCGACGCCTACGTCGAGGTCGACGCGATGGAGGGCCCCGACCTGCGCCCGAGCCGCGCCTCGCTGGCGCGGGTCCAGCGGGCGCTCTCCGACGGTCCCGGCGGCGGCGTGGTCCTGCACTTCGTGACCGGCGACGGCGACCGCGACCACGTCGACGAGGACGTCCCGGCGTCCCCGGGCGCGCTCGCGGTCAACTACCGCAAGGGCGGCGCGCTGGACGACTACGACGACTACCGCTGGGGCGACGGCCCGCCCACGGACAAGGCCTGCCCTGGGTACTTCGGCACCGCCGCCGAGCGGGCCAACGGCGACCACGCCTGCTGGGCGCGCATGGCGGCGCGCGGCCTCGTGGTCCGCTACGCGCTGGCGGCGCACCAGCTGGAGCGCGCCACCCAGGAGGGCGGCACGACGCTCGGCCAGGCGGCCTACGGCCGCGGCTTCGCCGAGGCGATCGGCGCCCAGACCGACCGGTGGGCGCTCGGCCACGGCCTCGGTCGCGAAGGCTGCGCCACCGGCTCGTCCTGTCGCGAGATGGTGCGCTCCTGGACGTTCATGCACGAGCTGGGCCACACCTTCGGCCTGCACCACAGCGGCGCGGAGAACGAGCCGGTCTACGACCCCGCGCACCTCAGCGTCATGTCCTACCAGTACGACATGCCCAACGTCGGGACGCCGCTCGACTACGGGCGCGGCGACGGCCCGGCGGTGATCGACGAGCAGGCGGTCGACGAGCAGCACGGCTTCGCGATCCCGGCCACGGCGACCGCCCGCGGCTGGAAGGTCGCGGCCTCGACCGTGGTCGACCCGTTCGGGCGCGACGAGCCGCGCGACTACGTCTGCGACATCCAGCTGTTCGGCTCCGGCGAGCCCCACGACTTCAACTTGGACAAGAAGCTCGAGCCGCGCATCGCCCACGGGCTCAACGACCCGTGGTCCGACACCCGCTGCCGTGACGACGCGGACAAGCAGACCGACCGCTCGACCGGCGACTACGACGAGTGGGGCCACCTGGAGCTGTCGGTCCTCCTCGCCGAGCGCCACTGGCGACCCAACGGCCTGCGCGCCGCCGCGGCCGACGACCCGGAGCCCGAGCCCGCGCACGAGACGCTGCGCCTGGACCGCGACGGCGACGGCATCTCCGTGGGCGACGTCTGCCCGACGGTGCCCGATCGCGACCAGAAGGACTCCGACCACGACGGCGTCGGCGACGCGTGCACCAAGCCGGAGATCATCGGCGCCAGCGACCTGGCGGTGAAGCTCGACGGCCCGTCGCGGCTGCGGGCCGGCGAGCGCGGCACGCTGAAGGTCACGCTGACCAACGACTGGCCGATCGCCGCCGGCGCGGCCACCGTCGGGCTCACGCTCCCGGAGGGGATCGTCCTCGACGGCGCCGCCGAGGGCGACGGCGACTTCGACGCGGCGACCGCGCGCTGGAGCGTCGACGGCGTCGGCGTGCGCGGCGAGCGGCGGCTGACCGTCCCGGTCCGCGCCGAGCACGGCGACGTCACCGCGGTGGAGCGGGAGGCCATCGCGGAGGTCGTCGCCGCCGCCGACCCCGACATCGACTCGACGGCGGGCAACGGCGTCCCCGGCGAGGACGACTGGGCCGCGCACCCGATCGAGCTGCTGCCCGGCGACGCGGCGCCGCGCGCGCTGTCGGTCGCCGACGCGGCGACCGCGGAGGGCACGACGGTCGCGCGCCGCCTGCGCTTCGCGATCACCCTGGACCAGGAGTCGGTCGGGACGGTGCGCCTGCGCGCCCGGACCCGTCCGGGCACCGCCACCAGCCCCGAGGACTTCGACGCGGTCGACGTGCCGGTGCGCTTCGCGCCCGGCCAGGTCCGCCAGGTCGTCGAGGTCCCGGTCCGCCCGGACGCCGACCAGGAGGACGACGAGGACCTCGAGCTGGAGCTGACCGACGTCGACGGCGCGACCGTCGCCCGCGGCGTCGCGCGCGGCACGATCCGCGACGACGACCAGCCGCTCGTGGCCGGCGACCTCACCGCCCTCTCGTGCATCGGCCCCTACAGCGACACGAAGGCCTGCGGCATCGAGGGCCCGGGCCTGCGCGGGGCCAAGTTGATGTTGATGATCGGCGAGCGCGACCTGTACGTCAGCGACCGCGAGCAGCTCCTGCTCCTGCACCGCGACCCGGCGACCGAGGCGATCGAGCCGGTCCGCTGCTGGGCGGTCTTCATCAAGGACCGCGACTGCGCGCGGCTGGCGATGCCCGCCGAGGAGGACGAGGAGACGGACCCGCCCACGCTGCGCAACGCCGAGACGCGGCGCATCGCGGCCTCGGCGGACGGGCGCGTGATCGCGCTGTCGTCCAACCACGGCAACAGCACCGGCCAGGACCCGCGCGTCCAGCTGCTGCGCCGCGACCCGGCCACGGGCGACCTGCGCTACACCGGCTGCATCGCGCCCGCCGGCGCCCCCGAGTGCCTGCGCGCGATCGTCGGCTACCCCGACGCCGTCCACGTCTCGCCCGACGGGCGCTTCGTGTACCTCGTCGCCGGGCTGCGGGTGCGGCGGATCGCCGTCAGCGCCGACGGCGTGCCGACCGCCATCACCGAGCAGCGCTTCGACAACAGCGAGGAGGAGCCGCAGCGCGACAGCTCGAGCTCCGCGCTGGCGCCCGACGGCCGCACGCTGCTCGTCCGCGCCGCGGGCCGGCTCACGGTGTTCGACGTCGCCCCGGCCGGGGGCGCGCCGTCGATCGCGCGCGCCGTCGACCTGCCGGGCTTCGGCCCGGTGACGATCGCGCCGGACGGCAAGCGCGCGTACGCGTTCAGCGAGGAGCAGCGGCTGCTGGGCCAGTACGGGTACCCGTCGCTCGCCGGCCAGGGCTGCGCCCAGGAGCGCGGCACCGGGAACGCCGGGTGCGCGGCGCGGCCCGCGCTGCTGCGCGGCATCGGCGAGCTGGCGGCGACCGCCGACGGGCGCGACGTGTACGGGTCGGTCAGCGGCGGCGGCGCGATCGTCGTGCACCGCGACGGCGACGGCGCGCTGAAGGCCGGCCGCTGCATCGACCCCGAGGACGACGTGCCCTCCTGCGACGAGCCCGGCGACGACAAGGACCGCCGCGGCGACGGCGTGCTGTCGACCGCCGACGGCCGCGTCGTCTTCACGGTCGACGGTGGCATCGCCAACCAGCTCGTGCGCGTCCAGCCGCCGGCGCCCGACGGCAACCGCGCGCCCGTGTGCGCGCCGGCCAACGTCTTCGGACGGCCGGACAGCCCGCTGCGGGTGCCGCTGCGCTGCGCGGACTTCGACGGCGACCCGGTCACGATCCGCGTGACCGGCGACCCGGCGCACGGCGCGTTCGACCCGTTCGACGCCGACTCCCGCAGCGTGACCTACCACCCGGAGCGCGGGTTCCGCGGCACCGACACCGCGACGTTCCGCGGCAGCGACGGCCGCGCCGAGTCGCCCGACACGCGCATCGACCTCGCGGTCGGCAACCACGCGCCGATGTGCGCGTCGGCGACCCTGTTCGTGCACAGCACGCGTGGCACCGGACACGTCTACGCCTCGTGCGTCGACGAGGATCGCGACCCGCTGACGGTGACGGTGCTCGAGGGTCCCGAGCACGGCACGCTCGGCGCCTTCGACGGGCTGGACGCGTCCTACACGCCGCATCGCGGCTACCACGGGCCGGACCGGATCACGGTCCGCGCGAGCGACCCCTATGACATCTCCGAGCCGGTGACGATCTCGATCGATGTCGGCGACCCGCCGCCGTCCTGCGGGCCCGCCGCGCCGCTGGCGCTCGGCGCGCAGGCCACCAAGACGGTGGGCCTCGCGTGCGCGGATCCCGACGGCGGCCCCGTGACGCTCGCGGTCGAGTCCGGCGTGCCGTTCGCGACGGCGACGGTGAAGGACGGCGGGCTGACCGTCACGTCGGCCGAGCAGGCGGGCAGCGGCACGGTCGTCGTCGCCGCCACCGACGACGGCGGGCAGGTCGCGCGCGTCGAGGTCCCGGTGACCGTGACGATCCCGCCGCCGCCGAAGCAGACGCCCGCCGACCCGACGTGCGCCAACGGCTGCCGGCCGGACGCCGGCGGCACGGTCACCATCACGTTCTTCTGCGACGGCGCGTCGGTCTCGCAGGCCAAGTACCACGCGTGCCGCGGGCAGGCGGTGATGGTCGTGTGCAGCTCGCCGTCGGCGTGCCGCACGACGACCAGCTCGCCGACCGGCCACAGCGCGGCGGCCAAGGGCAAGAGCAAGGCCAAGGTGAAGATCCTGCCCTCGGTGAAGGGCAAGCGCCTGGCGCAGGTGCGGACCTCGGTCAAGGCCGGGAAGCAGGGGCGCCTGCGCCTCAAGCTGACCAAGGAGGGGCGCAAGCAGCTGGCCCGCAAGCGCCAGCTGCGCGTGGCGATCGTGATCGAGGTCCGCCAGCTGGACGGCAAGACCTCGCGCGTGCGCAAGGTGGTCACGATCAAGGCCCCCAAGAACAAGAAGGCCCGCCATGGGCGGGCCCTCTCGTAGGTGGAGGAGGGGGCGCTCCGCGACCGGAGCGCCCCCGGTGACTCAGCGGCGCTTGCGCGCGGCCTTGGCCTTGCCAGCCTTCTTGGTGGCCTTGCTCGCCTTCTTGGCCTTGGGGCACGGCGTCGACAGCGCCGTCGCGCCGTCCGACGGCTTGCCGTTCTGGCCGTCGATCGCGTAGTCGGCGACCTGGCGCGCGGCGCAGACGTTCTCCGTCGCCGCCAGGATGCCGCCCTTGCCCGACTTCAGCTGCAGGTCGAACTGGCTGATCGCGGCGTCCGGGATGTTCGAGAACGTCGTGACCAGGCGGTCCTTGTGCACGTTGGTCGTGGCCCGCAGGTCGATCGCCAGCTCACCCCGCAGCGGGATGAACAGCGTCGGCAGCGACTTGACCATGCCGGTCTTCGTCTTGCGCATGCCCTGCACGAGGTAGACGGCGCCGGTGAGCGGCTGGTTGAGCAGCGGCGTCACCGCCTTCGCCGTGCCGATCGCCGAGGCGGCCGGGCACTCGCCCTTCAGGCCGTCCTCGTAGGGGCACAGCGCGTTGGCGTTCTCGGGCTCCAGCGCGAGGCTGAGCGGCAGCGTCACGGCGACGTTCTTCATGTTCGCCTGCCCCGCCGGCGGCCGCGATGCTGTTGACCGCGCTGCCGCTCTTGTGCACCGGCGAGACCAGCTCGTAGGCCCGCCCGGGCGGCGGCGTCGCGGCCACCGCCGCCGACGGCACGCCGGCCGCGCTCGCGAGCGCGGCCGTGCCCAACACCGCGCAGAGCCCGGACCGCGCCAGGCCTGTCCGCCGCCGGCCATCACCCGGCTGCTGACGATCCCTCATCGACTTCCCTCTCCTCCTCCGCAGACGAAAACGTCCGCGACCACCCGCCCTAACAGCCTTCAGAAACGCGAGCGGCCACGAAGGAGGCAACCGTAAACACGGCGGTATCTCTTAGTCAAGCGATTTGACCGAAAGGTACCGAAGAGCCTCGTAAATCCCCCGCAAATCGTCGCAAACGACGAGCGGGCGCGAAGCGCGCTCAGGCCTGGCTCGGGACCGGCACGAGCAGCCAGTCGCGCACCGGCGCCGCGCGCTCGGCGCCGCGGCGCCACCGCAGCCGCCGGCCCGCGGCGACCGACGGCTCGCTGGAGGCGATGACGCGCCCGTCGGCGTTGGTCAGCGCGACGGGCACGGCGAGCGCGGCGAGCGCCGGCGCGACGCGCCGCTCGAGGCGGGACAGCAGCACGTCGGCGGCGGCGACGCCGAGGAAGGCCCCGTCCGGGCCGTGGACCGGCACCGCCATCGTGATGGCGTACTGGTTGGTGCAGGCGTAGTCGACGTAGGGCCCCGCCAGCCGCGGCTCGTCGGTCGCATACCAGGCGGTCGCCGTGTAGTCGTAGAAGTCGGGCGCGCCGGGATCGAGGTTCACGCGCAGCGCCTCGGCCGCGCCCGCGGGGCCGAGCCACCACCACTCCAGCCAGCGCGGCGCGTCGGCGAGCAGGCCCGGCGCGGTGACGATCCCGGCGCCGGTGAGCAGGTCGGGGTGGTCGGCCAGGAGCGCGAGGATCGCCGGGCGCAGCGGCTCGAGGTCGTCGCGCCGCGCGGCCTCCAGCTCCGCGAAGCGCGCCCCGAGGTCGCCCAGCGCGGCGAACACCACGTCGAGCTCGCGGGCGACGACCTCCAGCGGCTCGCCCTCGCTGAGGTCGGGCGCCGCCAGGCGCAGCGCGATCAGCCGCTCGGTCTCCGCCGCCACGAGCCGCGCGGCCACCTCGCGCGCCCGCGCCGGGCGCCGCTTGGCGATCGCCTCGACGAGCGCGCGGGGCAGCGCGTCGTCCTCGACGTCGCCGAGCCGCAGCAGGTCCCCGAGCTCGGAGCGCAGCCGCGCCTCCTCGTGCGTGAGGCGCGGCGACTGCGCCGCGGCGGCGACGGCGATCGCCAGCTCGGCGTCGGCCCGGCGGCGCTCCAGGAGCTCGCGCAGGTGCCGGATCTCCTCCGGGTCCGCGCGCTGCGCGGCCAGGCCGGCCGCGGCGCTCAGGATCGCGGCGCGCTGGTCGCCGAGGTCGCGCAGCTCGCTGACGCTGAAGCGCCGCAGCGGCTCGTGCGCGTCGGCCGGGGCGTGGACGAAGCTCCCGCCGCCGCGGCCGCGCCGCGTGGTCACCAGGCCCTGCTCGCGCAACAGCGTCAGCGCCTCGCGCAGCGTGACCGGCGAGACGCCGAACCGCGCGGCCAACTCGCTCTCGGCCGGGAGCCGCTCGCCGTCGGCGATCAGGCCCAGGCGGATGGCGTCGCCCAGGCGGCGGGCGATGAGCTCGGGCAGGCCGCCGGACGAGCCCTCCAGCGGCGCGAGGACCGTGCGCGCCGCCGCGGTGGTGAACCCCCTTGACATCGAAACCTATACAACCATAGGTTAGACAGCACCGCATCCTGTCGAGGGGAGGAGCACCCCACATGGCCACGACCTCTGGACCGGAGACCCCGGTCCCGCCTGTCGCCGACAACGACGACGACGCGCGCCTCAAGAGCCTGGGCTACACCCCGCAGCTCAACCGCGTGCTCGGGCTGTTCGCGAACTTCTCGGTCGCGTTCACCTACCTCTCGCCCATGGTCGGGATCTACTCGCTCTTCGTGCTGGGCGTGGGGACCGGCGGGCCGGCGTACCTCTGGCTGACGATCCTGCCGGTCGTCGGCATGCTGTTCGTCGCGCTCGTCTTCGGCGAGCTGGCCAGCCACTACCCCGTCGCGGGCGCGTTGTACCAGTACTCGAAGTTCTCGGTCGGACCCGGGTTCGGATGGTTCGTCGGCTGGTTCTACGGCATCGCGCTGCTGGTCACCGTGGCGTCGGTGGACACCGGTGTCGTCACCTACGTCACCGCGCTCACGCACAACTGGTTCGGCTGGAACCTCAACCCCGCGAGCCACGGCACGATCCTGGTCATCACGCTGATCCTGCTGTCCATCCAGACGACGCTGAACATCACGGGCGCCCGAGTGATGGGGCGTGTCGCGCAGTTCGGCGTCTACGTCGAGGTGCTCGGCACGTTCGGGATCGCGCTGATCCTGCTGATCCACGGCTTCCACCACGACCTCGGGTTCCTGTTCTCGACGCAGGGCGTCGAGCACGCGGCCAGCAACCCGCTGAAGCTCGACTTCCACGGGACGTGGTTCCCGGCCGCGGCGCTGATCGCGGTCCTCGCGCCCGTCTACATCTTCTACGGCTTCGAGTCGGCGGGCGACATCTCCGAGGAGACCAAGGACGCGGGGCGCAGCGTGCCGCGCGCGATGCGCCTGGCGCTGATCTGGGGCGGCATCGCGTCGCTGGTGCTGACCGCCTCGCTGCTGCTGGCGATGCCCAAGCACGACCCGGTCGGCGCGACGGTCAACGGCGGCGGCGTCCCGTTCATCCTCGGCGGCCTGTCGGAGGGCGTCCAGGACTTCCTGCTGCTGTTGATCATCTTCGCGTTCTTCTCCTGCGGCACGTCGGTGCAGGGCGCGGGCAGCCGCCTGGCGTTCTCCTACGCCCGCGACGGCGCGCTGCCGGGCTCCAAGTGGCTCGGCCACGTCAACCGGCGCTTCAAGACCCCGGTCAACGCGCTGATCGGCGGCGTGTTCATCACGGTGCTCTTCGTCCTGCTCGTGTTCCCGTCGCCCAGCCACGACGTGAAGATCGGGTTCATCACCTACCCGGCCAACACCAATGCCTTGGTCGCGCTGGTGTCCTTCGGCGTCAGCGGCATCTACCTGTCGTTCCTGCTGACGGTGATCGGGTCGATCATCGCCAAGCGCCGCGGCTGGATCCCGGAGGGCAGCTTCACGCTCGGGCGCTGGGGCTGGCCGGTGCGCATCATCGCGGCCGGCTACCTCGGGTTGATGTTCATCAACGTCGCGTTCCCGAGCGGCATCACGAGCCCGAGGGCGTACTTCAACCTCGACTGGATCACGCTCAGCGTCATCGTGGTGATCGCGGTGGTCGGCGCGATCCTGTTCCTGATCGCGCGGCCCGACCGCGGGGTCGCGCGCCACGTGCACGACGCGATCGAGCCGACGGGGGCCGAACGCGTGTAGGCGCGCCTCGTCGGCTCAGAACGGCCACACCACCGGCACCCAGAGGATCGCCACGACCGCGTAGAGCGCGATGAACGGCAGCGCGAAGCGCCAGTAGTCGCCGAAGCGGTAGCCCGCCGGGCCCATGATCATCAGGTTGCCCGGCGTCGAGATCGGCGTCAGGAACGAGGCGCTGCAGCCGACGGCCAGCGACATCAGGATCGGCCGCGCCGAGACGTCCAGCGAGTGCGCCGCCGAGACGCCGACCGGGATCAGGATCAGCGCGGTCGCCGTGTTGCTGACCGCGACGCTGAAGGCCAGCGCGACGAGGAACAGCGCCACCAGCACCATGTGCGGCCCGGCGTCGCCGACGACGTCCAGCAGCACGCGCGCCAGGTCGTCGGCCGCGCCGGTGGACTGCAGCGCGTGCGACAGCGGGAACAGCCCGGCGATCAGGATGACCGTCGTCCACGAGACCGCCCGGTAGGCCTGCTCGACCCCGACGACGCCGAGCAGGATCAGCGCGCCCGCGGCCAGCACGCCCGCGATCGCCGGCGGCAGCGCGCCGGTCGCCAGCGCCACGACCATCCCGACCAGCACGCCGAGCGCCAACCCCGCGCCCTCGCTCAGCGGCACGAGCTGCCGGCGCACGGTCTCGGGGTCGTCGACCACCAGCACCTCCTGGTCCAGGTGGCGGCCCAGCGCCTCCCACGAGCCCTCCAGCAGCAGCACGTCGCCCGCCGCCAGCGTCACGTCGCCCGGCCCGGCCTCGGCCCCGGCGCGCTGGATCGCCAACACCACCAGGTCGCCGCTGGGCGTCGTCATCCCGTTGAAGAACGTCTCCCCCACCAGCGGCGACCGCGGCGGCACGAGCACCTCGGCCACGCCCGACGTGCGCGTGAACAGCTCCTCGGGCGCCTCGTGGCGGACGGCCGCGCCGTCGCCGCCGTACTGCGCCATCAGCGTCCGCGCGTGGTCCGACAGGTCCACCGACAGCTCGCGCGGCCGGCGCTCCGGCAGCAGCCGGCCCGCCAGCGTGACGCCGATGGCGATCGCGCCGATCACCAGCGGCACCCCGAACAGCGCGAACGCGAAGAACCCGAACGGCCCACCGGCCGAGCGGTCGGCCTCCTCGGAGACCAGCACGTTGACCGGCGAGCCCATCAGCACCAGCGACGCGCCCGCGTAGCCGGCGAAGGCCATCGGCATCAACATCAACGACGGCGCGCGCCCGAGCCGCAGCGCCATCAGCACGGTCATCGGGATCATCGCCGCGACCGCGCCGTTGGGCGTCAGCACCGCCGCCAGCACCGCGGCCAAGGCCAACAGCATCGCGACCAGCCGTCCCTTGCTGCGCCCCGCCGCCGCGACGAGCCGCTCGCCCGCCCACGTCGTCACGCCGGTCGCGTCCAGCGCCTCGCCGACCACGAACAGCGACGCGATGAAGATCACGGTCGGGTCGCCGAACCCCGCGAACGCCGCGTCGGCGGAGATCACCCCGGTCGCGTACAGCGCCACCGCCACGCCCATCGCGACGACCGCGACCGGCCATCGGTTCCACACGAACAACGCGACCGCCGCGCCCAGGACGACGAACGTGATCGTCGCGTCGTCCACCGCGCGCTACACGGGCCAGCCCGGGCCCAGCGGGATGCCCAGCAGGTACCAGAGCACGAAGAACGCCACCCAGAAGACCGCGACGACGATCGCGTAGGGCACCATCAACGCGATCACCGTGCCGATGCCCGAGTCCCTCTGGTAGCGCGCGGCGAAGACCACCATCAACGGGAAGTAGGGCATCAGCGGCGTGACGACGTTGATCGGCGAGTCCCCGACGCGGTAGGCCGCCAGCACCGTCTGCGGCGCCACGCCCAGGCGCAGCATCAGCGGCACGAAGATCGGCGCGAGGATCGCCCACTTGGCGATCTTGGCGGGCATGATGATGTCGACGGCGAACGTCAAGATGATGATCATGAGCAACAGCAGGACCTTGCCCAGGTCCAGGTGCTCGAGGATGTCGCCGAGCCAGATCGCGACGACCTGCGCGATGTTGCTGAAGTCGAAGTACGCGATGAACTGCGCGATCAGCAGGAACAGGAACAGCAGCGACGCCAGGCTCGCCCACGACTTGGCGATCATGCCCAGCGCGTCGTCGGCGCCCCCGATCGTCCCCGCCGCGCGGCCGAAGGCCAGCCCGGCGGCCAGGAACGTCGCCGAGATGATCACGATGAGGCTGCTCATCAGCGGCGAGTCGCCGATGATGTCGCCGGTGTCGGGGTTGCGCAGCGGCGCGCCCGGCGGCAGCGTCAGCGCGAGCACGACCAGCAGCACGAACGCCACCGCGTAGAGCGCCCAGCGCAGGCCCTTGGCCTCGGCCTCCGGGTCGATCGGCGGGCCCTCCTCGCGCGCCAGCTCCTCCTCGTCGGCCTGGCCGCGGTCCCACGTCCCCAGCCGCGGCTCGACGATCCGCGTGGTGACCAGCGTGATGACCACGGTGAGGAAGAGCGTCGAGACGATCCCGAACCAGAGGTTGGCCACGAGGTCGAGGTGCACGCTCGGGTCGACGAGGTGCGCGGCCTCGTTGGTGATGTCGGTCACCACGCCGTCGGCGGGCGTCAGCAGGATGTTGACCGCGAACGCCGCGCTGACCGCGCCGAAGGCGGCCGCGATCCCCGCCAGCGGGTGGCGGCCCACGCTGAGGAACGCCGCCGCCGCGAGCGGCACCAACACCAGGTACCCCGCGTCGCTGGCGATCGACGACACGATGCCGACGAACACGATGATGTAGGTCAACAGGCCGGGCGACGAGATCGCCACGAGCTTGCGGATCAGCGCGCCCACCAGCCCCGAGTACTCGGCGACCCCCACGCCGACCATCGCCACCAGGATCACGCCGACGGCCGCGAACCCGAGGAAGTTGGGGACGAACTGCGTGAACATGAAGCGGATGCCGTCGCCGGTCAGCAGGCCCTTGGCCTCGATCCGCTCGGTCTTGATCGCGTACTGCGCGTGCGTCTCGGGCGGGTCGTAGGACTGCGCCGACGGCTCGACCTGCGCGGCCGGCGCCTCGGCGACCTGGTGCGTGACGCCGACGTTGGCCCAGTCGAGCACCTGCGAGAGCACGATCACGCTGACGATCAGCCCGAGGAAGAGGATCGCCGGGTTCGGCACGCGGTTGCCCGCACGCTCGACCCACGCCAGGGCGCGCGCGCCGAGGCCCCCGCCGCCCGGCTCGGGGCGCGCCGCGTCCGGGGCCGCGGCCTCGGCGGTCATCGCGCGAAGGCCTCCGCGTACAACCCCAGGAACGTCGCCTCGGCGCGCACCGCGCGCTCCAGCTCGTCGAGCAGGACGCGCTCGTTGGGCCCGTGGATGTTGGCGTAGCCGTCGGTGGTGCCGACCAGCAGCGCCTCGGCGTCGGGCAGCGCGCCGGCCAGCGCGCTGACGATCGGGATCGACCCGCCGCTGCCCGCCAGCAGCACGTCGGCGTCGTCGTAGGCCTCGCTCCACGCGGCGCGCGCGGCCTCGTAGGCGGGCCCGTCGGTGGACGCCGCGAAGCCGTTGCCGGTCGGCCCGGGCGCCACGCGCGGCTCGATCCCGAAGGGCCGCTGCGCGCGCAGGTGGGCCATGACCGCCTCCTGGGCCTCGCGCGCGTCCTGCTCGGGGTGCACGCGGACGTTGAGCACCGCGCGCGCGTGCGGCGCGACCGCGTTGACCGCGCCCGCCACCGACGGCGCGTCGAGGCCGGTGACCGTGATCGCCGGCCCCGACCAGATCCGCGACCCGAGGCCGCCGGTGCCGATCAGCGGCACGCCGTCCAGGACCGTGCCCAGCTCGCGGAACTGGGCCTCGGCCTGCGCCGGGCCGTCCCACTCCTCGCGGCGCAGGCCGGCGACCGCGACGTCGCCGGCGGCGTCGTGCAGCGAGGCCAACGCCGCGATCAGCGCCAACAGCGCGTCGGGCGCGGCGCCGCCGTACTGGCCGCTGTGCTTGCCGGACGCCAGCGTCCGGCACTCGACGACGACGTTGGCCATGCCCCGCAGCGCGGTGGTCAGCGTCGGCGTGCCGGGGGCGATCGACCCCATGTCGCCGATGATCAGCGCGTCGGCGCGGAACAGCTCGGGGTCGTCGGCGGGGAAGCCGAGCAGCGCGCCGCTGCCGATCTCCTCGTAGCCCTCGACGCAGAGCCGCACCCCGACCGGCGGCCGCCCGCCCCAGGCCCGCAGCGCGCCGACGTGCATCAAGATGTTGGACTTGGTGTCGGCCGCGCCGCGCCCGTAGAGCGCGCCGTCGCGCTCGGTGGGCTCGAAGGGCGGCGAGTCCCACAGCGCCTCGTCGCCGGCGGGCACGACGTCGTAGTGGCTGTAGAGCAGGACGGTCGGCGCGCCGGGCGGCGCGGGGATCTCGCCGACGAGCACCGGGGCGGTGTCGGGCAGGTCCAGGCGTCCGACCGCCACGCCCGCGTCGGCGAAGAGGCGGCTGGTCCGATCGAAGGCCGCCAGCAGGTCGGGGCCGACCTCGCCGGGGACCGAGACCGACGGGATCCGCACCAGGTCCTCGAGGTCGCGCCGCAGTCGCGGCAGCAGCGCGGTGACCGCGGCGCGCACGTCGGTGAGGGCGTCGGTCATCGTCGGTGGACCCTCGCCGACCGCCGGGTGACCGCCCCTCACCCGAATAGGGTGATTCCCGGTCACTCGGGTAAGCGGAAGGGTCATGGGCATGCGAACGGCCGCGGCGGTGCTCCTGACGGCGCTGATCCTCGCCGTGGCGGCGGGGTGCGGCGGCGACGACGGCGGGTCCGGCGCCGCGACCACGACCGCGACGGCCACACGGACCGCGACGACCGGCGCCGCGACGACGACCGCGCCCGACGACACGCTGACCGACACCGCCGCCCAGGAGATGGACACGGCGATCGAGACGACCGCGCCGGACCCGTCGACGAGCGCGGCGACGCACGCCACCGAGACGTTCCTGCGGGCGTCGTTCATCTCCGCCCAGGACCTCTGGCGGCGCCAGTTCGCGGCCGCCGGCGCGACCTACCGTCCCGCTCACCTGCGGCTGTTCCACCACGCGGTCCACACCGCCTGCGGGACCCAGAGCGCCGAGGTCGGCCCGTTCTACTGCCCGGCCGACGAGACCGTCTACCTCAACACCACGTTCTTCGGGGCGCTGGCCAGGGCCTACAACCTGCGCAGCGGCTTCGCGGCCGGATACGTCACCGCCCACGAGGTCGGCCACCACGTCCAGAACGTGCTCGGGCTGCTGACCGCCAAGGCGCACGCCGACGCCGCCGACCCGGCCGGCGCGAACGCGCGCTCGATCCTCACCGAGCTGCAGGCCGACTGCTACGCGGGCGTCTGGCTCCACGAGCTGCACGGCGCCGGGTCGCTGACCAACGCCGACATCAACGACATCATCCGCGCGGCGACGGTCGTCGGCGACGACTTCCAGCGCAACCAGGCGGGCGCGCCGCTGGCGCCCGAGACGTGGACCCACGGCTCCTCCGAGCAGCGGGTGCGGTGGCTGACCGCCGGCATGCGCTCGGGCGTGCCGGCCACGTGCGACACGTTCCGGTCAGCCGCCGCGGGAAGCGGCGGCTGAGCCGGGGGGTGTCTAGGCGAGCGCCGGGACCTTGTCGAGCGCCGTCAGCGGATCGACGGCGGTGAGGCCCTGGTCGATCGCGACGGGCTCGTAGGTGACCTCGCCGGCGGCGACGTTGAGGCCCGCCAGGAAGCCCGGATCGGACTTCAGCGCGGCGTGGACGCCCTGCTCGGCGAGCTTGACGACGTAGGGCATCGTCGCGTTGGTCAGCGCGAAGGTCGAGGTGATCGGCACCGCGCCGGGCATGTTGGCCACGCAGTAGTGCGTGACGCCGTCGACCTCGTAGGTCGGATCGGTGTGCGTCGTCGGGCGCGAGGTCTCAAAGCACCCGCCCTGATCGATCGACACGTCGACCAGCACCGCGTTGGCCTTCATCAGCTTGAGCTGCTCGCGCGTGATCACGTGCGGCGCCTTGGCCCCGTGGACCAAGACGGCGCCGACCACGAGGTCGACCTCGGGCAGCAGCTTCTCGATGGACAGCGTGCTGGAGAAGACGGTGGAGCAGCGGTTGTTGAGCAGGAAGTCCAGCTCGCGCAACCGGTCGATCGAGCGGTCAAAGACGTAGGTCTCGGCCCCCATGCCGATCGCGATCTCCGCCGCCGTCAACCCCACGACGCCACCGCCGATGACCATCACCTTGCCCGCCGCGACGCCCGGCACGCCGCCCAGCAGCAGGCCGCGGCCACCCAACGGCTTCTCCAACATGAACGCACCGGCCTGCGTGGCGATCTTGCCCGCCACCTCGCTCATCGGCGCCAGCAGCGGCAGCTTGCCCTTGGCGTCGGTGACGGTCTCGTAGGCGATGCAGGTCGCGCCGGAGTCGCGCAGCCCCTGCGTCAGCTCGGCGTCGGGCGCGAGGTGCAGGTAGGTGAACAGCGTGTGGCGCGGCTCGAGCATCGCGACCTCGACCGGCTGGGGCTCCTTGACCTTGACGATCATGTCGCTGCCGGCGAACACCGCGGCGGCGTCCGGGACGATCTGGGCGCCCTGCTCGGTGTACTCGGCGTCGGGGATCGCCGAGCCGACGCCGGCGCCCTCCTGGATCAGGACCTCGTGGCCCCGGTCCACCAGCTCGCGCACGCCCGCGGGCGTGAACGCGACGCGGTACTCGTCGGTCTTGATCTCCGTGGGGACGCCGATGCGCATGTGCGCGATTCTGCGAAGATCACGTGTGGACGACAAGCGATCGGCCAAAACTCCGTGGGATCCTCAAGCCTCGACGACACCGACTTCCGAATTCTCAACCTGCTCGTCGCGAACGGAAGGGCCTCGTTCGCGTCGCTGGGCGAGGAGGTCGGGCTGAGCCCGCACGGCGCCGCCGACCGCGTCCGGCGCCTGGAGCGCGCGGGCGTCATCACCGGCTACGCGGCAACGGTCGCGCTGGAGTCCGTGGGCCGCGCGCTGGACGCGATGATCGACGTCCGGCTGGCCTCGACGACGTCCTCGGACCGCTTCGAGGAGTTCTGCGCGACGCTGCCCGCCGTCCAGGAGGTCGCGTTCGTCACCGGCCGCTTCGACTTCTACGTGCGCGTCGCCTGCCAGAACGCCGACGACCTCGACGCGACCGTCCGCGCGATCCGCCGCGAGGGCGGCGCCGCGCAGACCGAGACGCGCATCGTCCTGCGCGCGACCCAGCACGACCACGAGCTGGACGCCTAGTGTCGTGATTCATTCATTCGGTCGCAGCATTCCGGGATGCTCGGCCCCGTCAGGCGGTCGTCGATGACCGCAGGCGACCCCTTGGGTCGTTGAGGATCAGCGACGAGCGCATGGCGGCGGCGAGCGCCCGGAGGCGGCCGGCGAATGAATGAATCACGACACTAGAGCGACAACATGCCTCGCCGGCGAGCTAGGCGGAGCGCGGCGGCGGGCCGGCCCGGTCGGCGCGCAGCGCCGGCGGGATGGCGGCGGCGTCGCCGGCGAGGAGCGCGTCGGCGAGGAGGTGGGCGGAGGCGGCGCCGGTGGAGATGCCGCGGCCGCCGTGGCCGGTGGCCAGCCAGAGGGTGGGGTCGCCGGCGACGGGGCCGAGGAGCGGGCGGCCGTCGAAGGCGTGGGGGCGGGCGCAGACGCGGGTGGCGGCGATGGTCGCGGTGGTCGCCGCCGGCCAGAAGGCGGCGGCGTCGGCCAGCAGCTGGGTGGCCCAGGGCGCGCCGTCGGGCTCGTCGGCCAGCCAGGTCGAGCCCAGGGCCAGCTCCGAGGGCGTGGCGATCAAGCTGAAGGCCTTGGGTGGAAGCTCGCCGCGGCCGTCCATCAGCGGCACGCGTGGCCGGGCCCCGCCGTCGATCGACACGCTCACGCCCCACACCGGGCGGACGGGACGCCAGCGCCCCGTCGGATCGACGAGCGCGCTCGACGCGGCGCCGGCCGCCACGACCACGACGTCGGCGCGGTGGACCTCGCCGCCGGCGACCACGCCGCGGACGGTGCCGCCGTCGCGGTGCAGCGCGACCGGCGCGTCGGTGACGAGCGTCGCGCCGCGCTCGCGCGCGAGGCCCGCGAACCGGTGCACGGCGGCCGCGGGCCGCAGCGGGTGGCCGGTCGCCAGCAGGCAGCCCCAGAGCCCGTCGCGGACGCCCGGCTCCAGCGCGGTCACCTCCCCCGGCGCCAGCAGCGCCGGCGCCAGCTCCGGGAACGCCGCCGCCTCGGCGACCGCCCGCTCGGCGCCCGCCGCGTCGCCGAAGAGCAGCAGCGCGCCGGTCGGCTCGGCGGGCACGACGTCGGCGCCCAGCACGTCGCGCAGGATCGCCACGGTCTCCTCGTGCAGCGCGACCTGCTCGGCCTCGAACGGATGCTCGACCAGCCCCGCGTTGCGCCCGGACGCGCCCGCGCCGACCGGTCCCGCGTCGAAGACCGCCACCCGCGCGCCGCGCCGCGCCAGCGACGCGGCCGTCACGCAGCCGACGATGCCGGCGCCGACGACGACCACGTCATAGGTCATGGCTCAGGAGCGTACGGCGATCTCGGGCACGGCCGCCCGCAGCTGCTGGGTGTAGGGGTGCCGCGGCCGGTCGAGGACCTGGGCGGTCGGCCCGTGCTCGACGACCGCGCCGTCCTTGAGCACGAGGCAGGCGTCGCAGAGCTGGTCGACGACCGCCAGGTTGTGGGAGATCAGCAGGTAGGACAGCGAGCGCTCGGCGCGCAGGCGGCGGATGAGGTCGAGGATCCGCGCCTGGACGGTGACGTCCAGCGCGCTGGTCGGCTCGTCCAAGATGAGGATCTTGGGCTCGACGGCCAGGGCGCGGGCGATCGTCGCGCGCTGGCGCTGGCCGCCCGACAGCTCGTGCGGGTAGCGATCGGCCAGCGCCGCGGGCAGCCCGACCTCCTCCAGCAGCTCGGCGACGCGGGCGGCGCGCCGCGGCCCGCGGGGGATCAACGCGTGCGCCGCGATGCCCTCGGCCACCGACGCGCCGACCTTCATGCGCGGGTCCAGCGCCTCGGTGCCGTCCTGCATCACCAGCTGCACGGCGCGGCGGAAGGCCTTCATGTCGCCCCGGCGCAGCGTGGAGATGTCGGTGCCCTCGAACGCGATCGTGCCGCCGGCCAGCGGCGTCAACCCCAACAACGCCCGCGCGATGGTGGACTTGCCCGAGCCGGACTCGCCGATCAGCCCGAGCCCGAACGGGCCCTCGGGCACGTCGAACGACACGGCCTGGACGGCGTGGACGTCGCGGAAGCGCACGTCGATGGCGGACGCGGTCAGCAGCGGCGCGGTCATGCGATGCGCTTCTCCCCGATGACCGGCACGGCGTCCAGCAGCGCGCGCGTGTAGTCGTCGCTCGGCGTGTGCAGGACGTCGGCCACCGCGCCCTCCTCGATCACGCGGCCGTCGCGCATGACCACGACGCGATCGGCGAGGTCGCCGATCACCGCGAGGTCGTGCGAGATGAACAACATGGCCGTCCCGTGCTCCTCGCGCAACCGCTTCAACAACGCGACGACCTGGGCCTGGACGGTGACGTCCAGCGCGCTGGTCGGCTCGTCGCACAGCAGCACGTCGGCCCGCAGCGCGACCGCCAGCGCGATCGCGAAGCGCTGCGCCTGGCCGCCGGACACCTGATGCGGGTAGCGCGACAGCAGCGACGTCTCCAGCGACACGTCGGCCAGCGCGTCCTCCATCCGGCGCCGCGCCTCGTCGCCCTCGATGCCGTGCAGGCCGAGCGTCCGCAGGAAGTACTTGCCCAACCGCAGCGTCGGGTTCAGCGACCCGCGCGGCGACTGCATCACCATCGCGATCCGCCGTCCGCGCAGCTCGCGCCAGCGCGCCTCGGTCGCGCCGAGCAGCTCCTCGCCGTCGAGCGCGATCGACCCGCTCACCGACGCGCCCAAGGACCGCGACAGCCCGAGGACCGCCAGCGCGGTCTGCGACTTGCCCGACCCGCTCTCGCCGGCCAGGCCGACGATCTCGCCGCGCGTGAGGTCCAGCGACGGCACGCGCGCCACCACGTTGCCGGCGTAGGCGACTTCCAGATCCCGGACCGCGATCACCAGCGCCGCCCCGCCTTCGGGTCCAGCAGCGTGCGCAGCCCGTCGCCGAGCAGGTTGAAGCCGACCGCCGCGAAGATGATCGCCACGCCCGGCACGATCGCCACCCACCAGTTGGTCTCCAGCAGGCCCTGGCCCTGGTTGACCATCAGGCCCCACTCCGGCGTCGGGTCCTGCGCGCCGAGCCCGAGGAACGACAGCGCCGCGGCCGTCAGCATGATCCCGGCCGCGTCCAGCGACAGCTGCACGATCGTCGGCGGCAGCGCGTTGGGCAGCACGTGGCGCGCGAGCACCTTCCAGCGCGGGACGCCCAGCGCCCGCGCGGCCTCGACGTACCCGCGCTGCGCGATGGCGAGGGCGCTGCCACGAGCGAGGCGCGCGTACCAGGGCCACCACGTCACGGCGATCGCCAGCGCCGCGTGCTCGGCCGAGGGGCTGAGGACGGTGGCGAGGGCGAGCGCGAGCAGGAGCGCCGGGAAGGCCAGGAACACGTCGGTGATCCGCATGATCACGTCGTCGATCCAGCCGCCGGTCGCGCCGGCGACGATCCCCAGCGGCACGCCGATCAGCGCGCTGATCGCCAACACCACCACGACGATCAACAGCGACGTGCGCGCGCCGTAGAGCACGCGCGTCAGCACGTCGCGCCCGAGCTGGTCGGTGCCCAGCAGGTGCGAGCCGCCGGGCTTCAGCAGCGTCTCGGTCGGGTGCGTGACGTTGCCGGCGTCGCCCGGGTGCGGCGCGATCAGCGGTGCGAAGATCGCGATCAGCACCAACACCACGATGATGCCCAGGCCGATGGCCATCAGCGGCTGGCGGCGCAGCGCGGCGCGGAAGTCGCGCAGCGGCGCGCGCGACGGCGCGGCCTCCAGCGGGGCGGTCTCCATGACCGTCATCGAACGCCCCTCCACGTCGGGGAACCTGCGCGACGGCAGCGTTCGACGCTCACGACAGCGACACCCGCGGGTCGAGCCACACCTGGATCACGTCCACCACCAACGTCGAGATCACGTACACCAACGCCACGAACAGCGTCACCCCGATGATCGCCGGGGTGTCGAGCGCCTGGATCGACGCCGTCGCGTAGGAGCCCAGCCCCGGCCAGTTGAAGATCGACTCCACCAGGAACGTGTTGACCAAGGCGTAGGCGAACATCAGCGCGGTCACCGAGACCACCGGGTTCAGCGCGGGCCGCAGCGCCAGGCCGCGCACGATCTGGCGCTCGCTGTAGCCCAGGCCGCGCGCCATCCGCACGTGGTCCTCGCCGAGCTGCTCGATCAGCGACGCGCGCGTCATCTGCGCGATCACGCCGGTCGGGTAGGCGGCGACCGCGATCACCGGCAGCACGAGGTGCGCCAGCGCGCTGAAGAAGATCGCGAAGTTCCCCGTGATCAGCGCGTCGACCACCGTGAGGTGCGTGAGCACCGTCAGCGGGTGCGTGTAGTCGAGCTTGGGGTCGTACTCGCCGGCGACGGGGAACCACCCGAGCTTCTGCGAGAACACGAACTGCAGCGTCAAGGCCAACAGGAACACCGGCGCCGACACCGAGAGCATCGACCCGACGCGCACGCCCGCGTCCGGACCGCCGCCCCGGCGTGCCGCGAGCATCCCCAGCGGCACGCCGATCAGCAACGACACCAACAACGCGATCCCGACGAGCTCCAGCGTCGGCGGGATCACGTTGCCGAGGTCGTCGAGCACGGGGCGGTGCGTGTGCAGCGCCGTCCCCCAGTCCCCGGTGACCGTGCCCTTGAGGTAGTCGCCGAGCTGCTCGATGGCCGGCTTGTCCAGCCCGAACTCGTCCCGCACCTGCTGCAACGCGGCCGGCGTCGCGTGCGGGCCGGCGTAGGCCACCGCCGGGTCGCCCGGGACGATCCGGGCGACCACGAAGGTGAGCACGATGACGCCGAGGACGACGATCACCGCCTGCGCCAGGCGTCGCAGGAGGTAGCGGCGCATGGCCTAGCTCTCGGCCCCCGGGACCACGTCGTAGGCGAACACGACGTTCGAGTACGCCGGGTTGTCCACGTACTTGGTCAGCGACTTGCGGAACGGGCGCTGGTAGGTGTTGACGAAGAACGTCATCACCACGGCGTCGTCCAGGACGCGCTTCTGCGCGTCGGCGTACGCGGTCTGCGCGGTGTCCCCGCCCTGGGCGGCCTTCTCCTGCAGCGCGTCGATCTCGCTGTCGAGCTGCGCGTCCTTGACGTAGGACAGGTTGAACGCCGGCTCGTCGGAGGAGCGGAACAGCGAGGTGAACCACGAGAACGCGTCCGCGTAGTCCGGGTACCAGTACATGACGAAGATGTCCTGGCGCTTGGACGCGTCGGAGGACTTGGCCTGGTCCCACTGCGCCGTCCACTGCATGGGCTTGACCTTGACGTCGACGCCGACCTTGGCGAGATCGGACTTCAGGACCGCCGCGGTCAGCGACTCGTTGTCGTCGCCCTGGGCGTGGGTGAGCGTCAGCGTGAGCTTCTTGCCGCCGTCGCCGTAGCCGGCCTCCTTGAGCAGCGCCTTGGCGCCGTCGAGGTCCTGCTGCTCGGTGATCGACGGGTCGTAGCCGGCCAGGCCCTCGGGGATGAACCCGTGCGCCTCCTGGCCCGCGCCCTTCAGCGCCTGGATCAGGCCGCTGTAGTCCATCGTCTTGATGACGGCCTGGCGGACGCGCTTGTCCTTCAGCGGGCCCGACGCGGTGTTCAGCAGGCCGACGAGGTTCTCGAACGACGGCGTCGTCGAGGACGTCATGCCCGGCGCGGACTTCACGTTGTCGAACAGCTGCGCGTTGAGCTGGCGGGCGATCGTCGCGTCGCCGGAGCGCAGCAGCTGCGCGCTCGTGGTCGCCTGCGGCACGTGGCGGTAGACGACGTTGGCGTAGTGCGTGCCGTCCCAGCCCTTCCAGTAGCCGGAGAACTGCTTCAACCGCACCTCGACGTCGGCGCCCTTGTTCCACTGGGCCAGCTGGTAGGGCCCGGTGCCCGCCTCGTGGCCGGCGGCGAACCACTTGGCCAGCGTCGTGCCCGACGGCGCGGCCTTCGTGTCGTACACGTAGGCCGCGTAGGCCGACGAGGCGATCAGGTCCAGCGGCGCCGGGTACTTCAGCTGGAACTTCAGCGTGGTCGCGTCCGGCGCGGTGATCTTCTTCACGGCGCCCCACTCGTAGGCGGCGCCCTGGTTGAGCTTCATCGTGCGCTCGATCGCGGCCTTGGCGGCGGGAGCGTCGGCCGCGTGGCCGTTGTGGAACTTGACGCCCGGGTGCAGCTTGAACGTCCAGGACTTGCCGTCCGACGACTTGGTGTAGGAGTCGGCGAGCTGGGGCTCGACCTGCTTGGTGTCCTTGTCGTAGCGGACGAGCTGCTCGTACATGTTGTTCATGACCGAGACCTCGTTGGAGTACGAGGTCGCCGGATCCCAGCCCACCATCAGCTCGTTGGAGTCGAGGTAGGTGAGCGTGGCGTCCTTGGGCCCGTTGGCCGTGGACGCGTCCGCGGTCGTGCCGGAGCCCGCCGAGCCGGAAGCGCCCGTGCCACCCGGAGCCTTCTTGGAGCCGCAGCCCGCCAGCGGGACGACGGCCAGCGCCGCGCACGCGACGACGATTGCCCTACGCATGGTGCATCCTCTGTTCGCTTGTCCGTAGCGGTCCGACCGCCTTGACCCGGAGCCGCACGATCGGCTCGGTCATGTAGGCGAGCGGGACCTCGTCCAACTCGACGACCTCGGTCCGGGAGCCGTCGGCCCCGGCCTCGACGGCGCGGCGGATCGCCCGGCCACGCGCCTCCTCCAGCTTCTCCGCGCGGTCGCCGTTGAGCGAGACGACCTCCTCGATCTGCCCGCTGACCTGCGCGATCGCGGCGCCGACGGCGTTGGCCACGTCGTGGTGGTCGGGCCGCAGCACCTCGCTGATGCCCGGCAGCGCGTCGGGCACGAGGAACGACCCGCCGCCGACGGCGACCAGCGGCACGTCCTGCGGCGCGGTGCGCGCGCGGTCGACCGCGTTGGCCAGCAGCTCGCCCGCCCGCGCGAGGATCGCGTCGGCGTCCAGGTCGGCCGGCGGCGCCACGTCGCCGATCGCCACGCGCCCCGCGCGCACGGCGGCGTCGGTGAGCGTCGTGGTCGCGCCGCCGAAGACCAGGCCCTGGGTCGGCAGCGCGGCGCCGACCGACTGCGGGCCGACCGCGTAGCCGCCGGCCACGTCGGCGTCCGGCCGCACGATCGAGCCGCCGCCGACGCCGATCGAGACGATGTCGGGCATCCGGAAGTTCGTGCGCGCGCCGCCGATGTCGATGGCGATCGCCGACTCGCGCGGGAAGCCGTGCTCCAGCGCGGCGACGTCGCTCGACGTGCCGCCGACGTCCACGACGAGGCCATCGCGCAACCGCGACAGGAACGCCGCGCCGCGCATCGAGTTGGCCAGGCCGGACCCGATCGTCAGCACCGGCGTGCGCGCGGCGGCCTCGACCGACATCAGCGTGCCGTCGTTCTGGGTGAACAACAGCTGCGCGTCCAGGCCCTGGGCGGTCACCGCGTCGGCGACGCCCTGCGCGGCCGCCCGCGCCACGGCGGTCAGCGCCGCGTTGAGGACCGCGGCGTTCTCGCGCTCGATCAGCCCGAGCGTCCCGACCTCGTGGCCGAGCGCGACCGTGACGTCCGCGCCCAGCACCTCGCGCGCGACGTCGCGGGCGCGCAGCTCGTGCTCGGGGTCGGCGGGCGAGAACGCGCCGGTGATCGCGACCGCGTCGGCCACGCCCTCCATCTCGCCGAGGAAGCGCTTGGCCGCCTCGACGTCCAGCGGCGCGATCTCGCGGCCGTCGACCTCGTGGCCGCCGCCGATGATCGCTCCGCCGGCCAGCACCGCGTCGCGCAGCTCGGCGGGCCAGCCGATCAGCGGGCGCACGGCCAGGCCGGTCGGCGCGGCGAGCCGCAGCACCGCGACCTTCTGCAGCCGGCGGCGCTCGAGGATCGCGTTCATCGCGTGGGTCGAGCCGACCATCACGTGGGTGACGCGCGCGGCCACGGCGGGGTCGCCGGCGCGGTCCAGCACGCCGTCCAGCGCGGCGCGGACGCCGCTGGTCACGTCGGCCGTCGTCGGGACCTTCACCTTGGCCTTGACGTCGTGGGCGGCGTTGAGCAGCACCGCGTCGGTGTGCGTGCCGCCGACGTCGATGCCGATCCGCAGGTCAGGCGCGAGGGGCAAGAGCGTCCTCCACGGGCACGTAGTCGAGGTCGTAGCCGAAGGCGCGCGGGCCCGCGACCTCCAGGCCCCGCGGGCTGCGCCACAGCGGGTCGCAGGGCAGCGCGATCACCGCGACGCGCTGGCCGAAGCGCAGCACCTCGGTCGGGACCGCCTCGCCGCTCTGGTCGTCGACGAGCGAGATCAGGTCCGGGACGCAGCAGAGCATGCGCCCGTCCTCGAAGGCGGCGAGGTTCTCGTTCTGGATCTCGACGCGCAGCAGGCGCCCGGCGTCGTCGCCGGTGCCCTCGATCGTCACCGAGCCGCGGACGAAGCCGCCGGTGGTCCGGCGCTCGACGTCGATGATCTTGCCCTCGATCAAGGCATAGGCACCGAGATGGTCGACCAGCGCCTGCACGCCGTCGGCGGCGCCGCGCCCGCGCAGCGCGCGGCCGATCTCCACCGCCGTGGTGATCGAGCCCTCGACGATCGCGCCCTGGGCCTCGGCGGCCGTCATGATGTAGTCGATCTCCACCGCGCTGCCGCCCATCGCGACGGCGGCGGTGCGGGCCAGGCGCTCGGCCCAGTACTCGCTGGAGGGCTCGAAGGACACCAGGTTGCCGTGCGGGTCGCAGAGCAACACCATCCCGGGCGGCAGGCCCGCGACGTTCATGGACACCATCTGGACCTCGGGGAACGCGCGGCCCATCGCGTCGCCGTCGACGACCGGCAGGTCGAGCAGACCCGCGTAGGCGATCGGCTTGACGCCGTTGGAGCCGCCGATCTCGACCGGCATCAGCGCGACGACCGGCGCGTCGAAGCGCGCCTCGACGTGCGCGCGCAGCCGCGCGGGCTCGGTGCCCGCGGGCACCTTCTCCAGCGAGACCGTCGGCGCGCCGATCGTCCCGATCGGCAGGATCAGCCCGTCCTGGGGCAGCTCGTCGAGCGTGACGAGGCGCACCGGGCCGCGCTCCTCCAGGACCTGCTTGGCCATCAGCTCGCCCGCGTAGGTCGCGCCGCCGCCGCCGGTGCCGAGGATGCCGCAGCCGACGCCGAGGTCGTCGACGTCGTCGAGCGCGATCTGGGTGAGGCGGTCGGACATCAGTCCCCGAAGGCGTGCGGGTAATCGGCGCGGGCGCGCGCCTCGGACAGGTAGCCGTCGCGGACGTCGGCGAGGACCGCGGCCGCGTCGCGCTCGGCGGGCGCGCCGTAGCCGCCACCGCCGCCGGTGTGCAGGTGCACGACCGCGTCCTTGGGCAGGACCACGCGCGTGGCCTTCGAGTACGGCGTGACCGTGCCGTCGGGCAGCTCGACCTCGAGGGCGTTGGGTCGGGCGGCGGTGCCGCCGTCCAGGCCCCACGGCGCGTTCTTGGTGCGCTCGACCGTCGTGGTCATCAGCGCGTCCTCCAGGAAGCGGAACGAGTAGTCGACGCCCAGGCCGCCGCGGTGGCGCCCCGCGCCGCCGGAGTCCGGCGCCAGCTCGACGCGGTCCATGATCCACGGGTTCTTGGCCTCGGCGACCTCCACGGAGGTCACGCGCGTGGCCGCCTCGGAGATGTGCATCAACCCGCTCTGGCCGTCGCCGCGGACGTGGGCGCCCTGGCCGACCGCGTGCGGGCCGCCGTCGGTCCACGGCTCGCGCGTCCGCTCGCGCGTGCCCCAGAAGACCAGCGCGCAGATGTCGCCGCCGGAGCAGGCCGGGACGGCCTCGGGCATCGCGCCGAACAGCGCCTGGTAGATCGCCTCCATCGCCTGGTCGCCCGCCCAGCCGTAGAGGAAGCACGGCGCCGGCGGCTCGGGGTGGAAGAGCGTGCCGGGCTTGGTCAGGACCTCGATCGCGCGGAAGTGCCCCTCGTTGGGCGCCTCGCCGCCGCCGGCCAGCATCGTGATCGCGATGCGGGTCGCGCTGACGGTGCTCGGCACCGGGCAGTTGATCGGGCCCGGGCGCTCGGGCGGCGCGTTGGTGTAGTCCACCACCACGTCGGAGCCCTTGACCTCGATGGCGATCTCGAACGGGACGCGGTCCTCGGTCAGGCCGTCGGAGTCCATCTCGCCGCGGCCGAGGTAGCGGCCGTCGGGCAGCTTGTCGAACCACGACCGGACGACCGCCTCGCCCGCCGCGTACATGCGCTCGACGCACTCGCGGAAGACCGGGAGCGTGTGGCGGCCGACGACGCGGTCCAGCGCGGTGGCGCCCGCGCGCACGCCGACGACCAGGGCGTTGATGTCGCCCGCGACCATCTTCGGGACGCGCGAGTTGGCGGTCGCCATCCGGTAGATGTCGCTCACCAGCCGCCCGCGGCTGAAGAGCTTGACGCCCGGGAAGATCGTGCCCTCCTGGAAGACGTCCACCGTGTCGGTCGAGTACGGGTCCTTGCCGCCGATGTCCAACCAATGGGCCTTGATCGCCGAGTACCCGATCAACTCGCCCTCGGCCAGGAAGACCGGCATGACGACCGCGACGTCCTGCGGGTGCGAGCCGGTGCCGTAGGGCACGTTGTACAAGATGATGTCGCCGGGCTCCAGCGCGTCCTCGCCGCCGACGGCCTCGACGGCGCCGGTGACGCAGAACGACATGGTGCCCATGAACGTCGGCAGCGTCGGCGCCTGGGCGAGCAGGTTGACGTCGCGGTCGTACAGCGCCGCCGCGAAGTCCAGGACCTCGTAGATGACCGGCGAGAACGACGTGCGGATCAGCGCCCGCTTCATCTGCTCGGCGGCGGCGTTCAGCGCCTGGCGGACGATCTCCGTGGTGACGGGATCGGCGCCGCGGGCGACCTTCGTGGTCTCGGTCTCGCTCATGCGCTCAGGCCTCCTTGGTGATGACCAGCGCGCCGGTCGCGTGGACGGTGGCCGTGTGGCCGGCGTCCAGGTACGTCGTGGTGGTGGGCTCGGTGAGGATCGCGGGGCCGGCGACCGTGTCGCCGGGCGCCAGCGCGGCGCGGGCGCGGATCGGGAAGGCGGTCCGCTCGCCGCGGGTGAAGCTGTGGGCCTCGATCGTCGGGGCGTCGTCCTCGGCCGTCGCCGCCGCGGCGCTGAGGTGCGCGCCGAGCGTGTCGCTCAGCGGCGTCGTGGCGATCACGCGGAACGTGACGATCTCCAGCTCCTCGTCGAGCACGGCGCCGAACGCGCGCTGGTACTCGGCGCTGAACGTGCGGCGCACGGTCTCGGCGTCGCCGTCGAGGACGATCGTCAGCGTGTGCTCCTGGCCGACGTAGCGCATGTCGGCGTGGACCTCGAGCGTGCGGCGCGGGTCCGGCGTGCCGTCGGAGCGGCGGTCCAGCTCCTCGGTCAGCTCGGCGATCAGCGCCTGGGCCTCCTGGAGGCCCTCGTCGCTCAGGCGGGTGAGGCGCGTGCGCGACGAGGTCTGCGCGAGGTCGACGCCGAGCAGGCCCCAGGCCGACAGGTTGCCCGCGTGCGGCGGGACGACGATCGTGGTGATGTCCAGCTCGTGGGCCATCACGGTGGCCAGCACGGGGCCGGCGCCGCCGAAGCCGATCATCGCGGCGTCGCGCGGGTCGCGGCCGGACTCGACGGTGATCGAGCGGATCGCGTCGGCCATGTGCGCGCAGGCCACGCGGATGACGCCGCGGGCGACCTCGTCGGCGTCCGCGAAGCCCAGCGGCCCGGCCAGCGGCTCCAGCGCGGCGCGGGCGAGGTCCGGGTCCAGGACGACGTCGCCGGCGATCGGGCCGGGCGGCAGCATGCCGAGCAGGACGGCGGCGTCGGTGACCGTCGGCTCGGTGCCGCCGGCGCCGTAGCAGGCGGGTCCGGGGCGGGCGCCCGCGGACCGGGGGCCGACGCGCAGCAGGCCGCCGGCGTCGACCGAGGCGATCGAGCCCCCGCCGGCGCCGATCGAGCGGACGTCGACCCACGGCGTCTGCAACGGCAGCCCGATGATCGAGCCCTCGTAGAGGACCGGCGCGCGGCCGTCGGCGATCAGGCAGGTGTCGAAGCTCGTGCCGCCGACGTCGGCGGCGATCGCGTCGCCGAGGCCGAGCAGCTCGGTCAGCTGCTGGGCGGCGGCCACGCCGGCGACCGGGCCCGACATGATGGTCTCGAACGGGCGGTCGGTGGCCTCGGGGAAGGACAGCGCGCCGCCGCCGCTGCGGGTGATGAACGCGCCGCCGGCGAAGCCGCGGTCCTGCAGGCCCTCGGCCAGGCGGTCGAGGTAGCCGCCCATGCGCCGCCGGACGAACGCGTCGATGACCGTCGTGCAGGTGCGCTCGTACTCGCGGTACTCGCCGCTGACGCGGTGGGAGACGGAGATGTCGCCGGCGAAGCCCGCTTCGCGCAGCAGGCGCTCGGCCTCCTGCTCGTGGGCGGGGTTGGCGTAGGCGTTCATGAACGCGATCGCGACGGCGTCCACGCCGTTGGCGGCGAACGTGCGGGCGGCGGCCGCCACGTCGTCGGCGCTCAGCGGCGCGTGGACCGTGCCGTCGGCGCGGACGCGCTCGGCGACCGGCAGCCGCAGGTGGCGCGGGACCAGCGGCTCGGGCGCGCGCCAGAACAGATCGTAGGGGTCGTCGCGGTCGCCGCGACGCAGCTCGAGGACGTCGCGGAAGCCCCGCGTGACGAGCAGGCCGACGGTCGCGCCGCGCCGCTCCAGCAGCGCGTTGAGGCCGACGGTCGTCCCGTGCACGAACGTCTGCGCGGTGTTCAGGGCGTCCGCGCTGAGGGAGGCCGCGACGGCCTCGAGCACGCCTTCGTCAGGCCGTGCCGGAGAGGTGAGCTGCTTGCCGACGAACACCTCGCCGGTCGACGGCTCGTGGGCGATGAGGTCGGTGAACGTGCCACCGACGTCGACGCCGATGCGAATCCCCTGTACGGCCATGGCCGACGATCCTGGACGGTGCCGTTCGGCTTTGGCAATGGGCTGTTGGCACAGTCGTGAACACAGGATTGTGCTGACAGCACGTATGCTCTGCGGAGCGGATGCCGACCGTCGACGAGCTCCTGAGGAATCCCGCGACCCGCGGATTGACGCTCGTTGCAGGGCCTTGGGACGCGCGGCCCGCCGGGAGCGTGGCGATCGTCGACGCAATCGCGGACCTCGGCCGCACGCGCGAGGGCGCTGTCGCGCTGCTGACGCCGAGCGCGTCATCCGGAGCACTCGGCTACCAGCTCGACGTGGCGCTGGCGACCGCGGGCGAGCGGCGGCTGGCCGCGCTGGCGATCTACGGCGCGGCCACGACGTCGGTCACCGCGATCCGGCTGGCCGACCGCACGCGGGTGGCACTGCTGACGATCGACGCCTCGGTCGACCTGACCGACCTGGCCTTCGGGCTGGCCCGGCTGATCCGGGCCGACCCGGGCGGCGTGATGAACCGCGCGCTGGACGCGATGCGCGCCGTCGCGGCGGCCGAGGCCGACGGGACCGAGGCGGTCCTGGAGGCGGCGATCGCGGCGGTCGGGTCGACGTTCGCGCTGCGCCCGCGCCTGGGCGCGGGCGGCGGGCCGCCGGCGGGCGCGGCAGTGCCGATCGTCTCCGACGGACGGCCCGACGGGTGGATCGTCGGCGAGCGCGACGACCATGCCGCGACGCTCACCGCGCACCTGCTCGCGGGCGCGATCGGGCGGATCCGGACGCAGGCGATCAAGGCGGCGCGGCGACCGGCGCAGGCGCGCGCGGACGCGCTGGGCGGGCTGCTGACCGCGCGGCCGGCGGGCGTGGCGCGCGCCGCGGAGCGGGCGCGCGACGTCGGCGTGCGCCTCGACGGAGAGCTGGCGGTCGCCCGGATCGAGCTGCGCTCCGAGCCCGACCGCGACCTGGTGACGCGCCGCGCGATGGACGAGGAGCTGGACGACCTCGTGCTGGAGGTCGCCGAGGACTCCGGCGCCGAGGGGGAGTGGCACCGCGCGCGGATCGACGACGCGCTGCTGCTGATCCACGCCGGGCCGGCCGGCACGGAGCTGCCGGCGGCGCGGCTGCTGAGCGCCGCGCGCGACGCGTTCCCGACCGCGACGTTCTTCTGCGGCGTCGGCGGCCACCACCACGGCGTGCCCGGGCTGCGGGAGAGCGCGACGCAGGCGGCGACCGCGGCGGCCGCCGCGCGCGGCTGGGGCCGTCCGGGGACGCCGGTGCACATCGACGCGGTGGGCCTGCCGCCGTTGGTGGTGGACTGGCTCGGGACGCCCGCCGCGCAGGACTCGACCGAGCGGCTGCTGCGGCCGTTGATCGGCCAGGGCGGGGCGCGGGCCGACACCGCGATCCGGACGCTGCAGGTCTACCTGGACGAGCGCGGGTCGCTGGCGCGCGCCGGGGAGCGCCTGCACCTGCACAAGAACGCGGTGTCCTACCGGATGAAGCGGATCCGGGCGGCGCTGGAGGACGTCGACGTCGACCTCGACGACCCGGACCGGCGGCTGGAGCTGCAGCTCGCGTGCCGGGCGTGGCTGCTCAGCCGATCGCGGTGAGCGCGGCGCCGGGCAGGTGGGGCGCGGCGCCGGTCCCGGCGAGGACGAAGCCGGAGGCGGAGGAGATCGCGGAGGCGCTCGGGTCGCCCAAGGCGTAGGCGTCGGTGATCGCGCCGTCGCCCAGCCGGACCTCGATCAGGCTGGAGCTCGCGTGGCGGCGCCACGCGCCAGCGCTCGCGCCCGGTCACGAGGTCGAACGCGGCGACCTCGCTCCCCAGCGACGCGGCGACGCGGCGACGCGTCGACGACCGTCCGTCCCGAGATCGCCGCCGCGCCGGGGATGCCGCCGGCCAGGCGAGCGACCCACCGCACGCCCGCCGACGGACGCACGCCGACCGGGGCCGCGCGCGTCCCGGCGAGGTCGTGTCCGGCGCTCGGCCAGTCCCGGCCGTCGTCCCACCATCCCAGCGCGCCCACGGCCCGCGGCCGCGCCAGCAGCGCCGCCACGGATCCGGTCGCCGCCGTCCTCAGCAGCCGTCGGCGGGTGAGCGGAACGCCCGAATGGTGCACGGTCACGACGTATATCCGGGAGGGCCGCGCCGTCGAGCGGCCGGTGCTGACGGCCCGGCAACGAGGACCACCGTCGGGCTACGCTTCACCGGTGAGCGCGAAAGGCCAGGGGCGCGCCGAGATCCTGCGGTACTGGCGGACCGTCGAGCTGTTCGCTCCGGCGACCGTGGAGCGGGCCGATCCACGGCGTGGCCGCTTCCGGGTGGCCGACGACGAGCCGCTGCCGTGGGAGCCCGAGCATCCGGTCGCGCGCGAGGCCGTCGCCCCGGGCCGAGTCCGCCGCCATGTCCTGCATCTCGGCATCTTCCGCCTCGACGCGGTCGGCGAGGTGATGGAGCAGGCGCTCGGGACCGACGACCAGGCGCTCGACCAGCGCCCCGGCGGCGAGTCCGCGGTCGCGGCCGTGCTCGTCGACGCTGGCGGAGTGCTGCTGCCGGACTCCGCGGTCCTGTCGTCGTGTGCGTGGGCGGTGGGCCGCGTGGCCCACGGCGCACCGGGCGACGTGGCCCGCCTGAGGGGCTTCGACGCCGCCGAGGCGCAGCTGCGCGAGACGCTGGCCGAGCAGGCGGCCGACGACGAGCCCATGGACCACGCGCGGCTGCGAGACGCCCTGGCCGCCGCCATCGCGGCCGCAGAGGTCGACGGCGTGCTCGCGGCCGCCGAGGTTCGCATCCGGACCGAGGTCGTCCGCGCGAACGCCGACGACGACACCGGCTTCCTCAACAGCTTCCACGCCCGCGACCTGTCGGTCGTCGCCGAGGCCGTCGCCACCGGCGACGCGGGTCCGGCACTGCTGGCCTACCTCCAGAGCGAAGACGAGGCCGCGCCGGGCCGCGCCGACGTGCGCACCGACCTCACCGCGGTCGCCGCCGCCACGGGGCCGGGGCGTCTTCCGCTCGGGCGCTGGCCGTCGGCCCCGGACCGGCAGGCCGCGCTGGGGCAGCAGATGGCCATCGGGGAGGCGCTGGCGATGGACGCGGGGCTGTTGGGCGTCAACGGCCCACCCGGCACGGGCAAGACCACGCTCGTGCGCGACCTGATCGCGGCGATCGTCGTCGAGCGCGCGCGACGTCTCGCCGCGTTGGACGACCCACGCGACGCGTTCTCCGGCGAGCCGTTCCGATGGCGCTCCGGGGACTTCCGTCGCGTCGTGCACCGCTGGCGGCCCGAGCTCACCGGCTTCGAGCTCGTCATCGCCTCCCAGAACAACGGCGCGGTCGAGAACGTCACGCACGACATCCCCGGCGCCGACGCGATCGACCCCGGATGGAGCACGGCTGCCGAGGCCGCCGACGGGTTCGCCGAGCTGGCGGGAACGCTGATCGAGCGCGACGCGTGGGGCCTGATCGCCGCGCGGCTCGGACGCCAGACGCACCGGACGGCGTTCTCGGCCCGGGCGCTCTGGAGCGGCAAGGACGGCCACGGCCCCGAGGGCGTGATGCGGTGGCTGGCCCGCCTCGAGCGGGAACCGCCGCCCGACGCCGACGACTGGGACCAAGCCGTGGCGGCGTTCCAGCGCGCGCTCGGCGGCGCCGCCGCCGTCCGCGAGCGCGGAGAGCAGGTGGCCGCGGCGCTGGCGCGACGGCCCGAGCTCGAGTCCCGACGCCGCGCGGTAGCCGAAGCCGTCGACGCTCAGACGACCCGGACGGCCGTGGCCGCGACCGCATTGGCCGCGGCGATACGTGACGCGCGGACCGCGGAACGGGAGGAGGAGCGCCGCACGGCCCGGCGCGAAGAGCACCGCCGCTCTCGCCCGGGCTGGGGCGAGCGGCTGACATCGGGGGGACGAGCGATGCGGGAGTGGCGCGCGCGCGACAACTCGCTCGCGGCGCCGCTGCTCGAGGCCCAGCGGGCCGCCGACGCGGCGCGCGAGCGCCTGGCTCGGGCCGAAGGAGAACGCGACGCCGCCGCCCGGTCAGCCGCCGCGACATGGGACGAGGCCACAGCTCTGGATCGCGAGCGCGAGGCGCTGGACGGCGTGCTGCGCGCCGCGCGCGAGGCGCTCGGCGACGCGTTCCCCGACGAGGCCTGGCATGCGCCCGACGCCCGCGAGCGTCGCGAGCGCACCGCGCCGTGGACCGATCCATCCCTCGACCGTGCGCGCAGCGAGACGTTCCTCGCCGCGGTGGCCCTGCACCGCGCGTTCCTGCGTCACGTCCCGCGCGAGATGCGCCAGAGCCTGCACGGCGCCGACGACCTGCTGCGTGGCGCGGCACCTGGGTCGCTGCCCGAAGACGCCGCGCGAGCGGCGTGGCAGGCGCTCTTCTTCGTGGTGCCCGTGGTCTCGACGACGTTCGCCTCGCTCCCTCGCATGTTCTCGCGCCTGGGCCGCGAGGCCCTCGGCTGGCTGGTCGTCGACGAGGGTGGCCAGGCCTCACCGCCCGCGGCGGCCGGCGGCATCTGGCGCGCCCGGCGCTGCGTGGTCCTCGGCGACCCGCGCCAGCTGACGCCGATCGACACGCTCTCGCCCGCCGCCCAGCGGACGCTGGCGCGTCAGCACGGCGTCGACCCCCGCTGGGCGCCGCGCGGGCTCTCGGTCCAGCGGCTCGCCGACCGCGCGACCCGACTCGGAACGTGGCTGCCCGGCGATGACGGCCCCGACTGGGTCGGAACGCCGTTGACCGTCCACCGCCGCTGCGATCGTCCGATCTTCGATCTGGTTAATGCCATTGCCTATGACGGGTTGATGGTCTACGCGACGGATCCCGCCGCGGGCGCGACGTTCGACCACCGCCACCCGGGTCTGCCGCCATCGAAGTGGATCGACGTGCCGGCGACCGGCGCTCGGGGGCACTGGGTGCCGGCCCAGGGCGATCAGGTCGAGCACGTCCTCGCGCAGCTGCGACGGCGCGGCGTCGAGTTGGACGACATCTTGATCATCTCGCCGTTTCGCGAGGTCTCCGACGAGCTGCGAGCGCTGGCGTGGCGACGGCATCGCGGGCTGATCACGGGCACCGTCCACACCGTGCAGGGCCGTGAGGCCGACGTGGTCCTGCTGGTGCTCGGCGGGCATCCGGAGCGGCCCGGCGCGCGGCAGTGGGCGGGGCGCACGCCGAACCTCCTGAACGTCGCGATCAGCCGGGCGCGACGCCGGCTGTACGTCATCGGCGACCACGCCGCGTGGCGCGAAGTGCGGCACTTCGACGTGCTGGCTCAACGACTGCCCCAGCAGCACCCGATCGGAGGCTGAGCTCATAGCCTTCCCGACCATGAGCGCGATCCTCGACGGGCTGGAGCTGCCGATCGTCGGGGCGCCGATGGCCGGAGGGCCGTCGACGCCGGAGCTGGTCGCGGCGGTGAGCGGCGCGGGCGGGATCGGGTTCCTCGGCGCGGGCTACAGGACGGTGGCGGCGGTCGGTGCGGACGTCGCCGCGACGCGGGCGCTGACCGAGCGGCCGTTCGGCGTCAACGTGTTCACGCCCGGCGGCGGCGTGCGGGCGGACGCCGGGGAGCTGGTGGCCTACGCGCGGCGGCTGGCGGCGGAGGCCGCGGCGGCGGGCGTCGCGCTCGGCGAGCCGCGCCACGACGACGACGCGTTCGCGGGCAAGGTGGAGGCGTTGGTCGCCGACCCGGTCGCGGTCGTGTCGTTCACGTTCGGGCTGCCGCCGCGCGAGGCGGTCGACGCGCTGCGGCGCGCCGGCAGCGAGGTGTGGATCACGGTCACCGCGCCCGACGAGGCCCGCGCGGCGGCGCGGCTCGCCCCGGACGCACTGATCGTCCAGGGCGTCGAGGCCGGCGGGCACCGCGGCGTCTTCGCCGACGACGAGGACGCGTCGGACCTCACCTTGCTGGTGGCCTTGCAGCTGGTCGGCGAGGCCACCGACCTGCCGCTGGTCGCCGGTGGCGGGCTGGCGACCGGCGCGGCGGTGGGCGCCGCGCTCGTCGCGGGCGCGCGCGCCGCGCAGGTCGGCACCGCGTACCTGCGCGCGACCGAGGCCGGGACCTCGGCCGCCCAGAAGGACGCGACCGCGACCGACGCGCCGACGCGGCTGACCCGCGCGTTCTCGGGCCGCACGGCGCGCGGCATCGTCAACCGGCTGCTGGCCGACCACACCGACGCCGCGCCGCGCGGCTACCCGGAGGTCCACCACCTCACGACGCCGCTGCGCGCCCACGGCCGCGCGTCCGGCGACGCCGACCTCGTCAACCTCTGGGCCGGCCAGGCGCACGCGCTCGCGCGCGCGGAGCCCGCCGCGGAGATCACGCGGCGACTTGCCGCGGAGGCCCGCGAAGCGCTTGAATCCGCGATCCGGAGGCTGCGATGACCACGCTCTACTACGACCTCGCCTCGCCCTACGCCTACCTCGCGTTCATGCGCGCGGCCGACGTGCTCGGCGCGCCGCCCACGCTGCGGCCGGTCCTGGCCGGCGCGATCTTCGCCCACCGCGGCTGGGGCAGCTGGGCGCACATGGAGACGCGCGCCGAGAACGTCGCCGAGGTCGAGCGCCGCGCCGCCGCGTACGGCCTGCCGCCGGTCACCTGGCCGCCGAGCTGGCCGCCCAACTCGCTGAACGCGATGCGCGCCGTGGTCTGGGCGCGGCGCGAGCACGGCGACGGCGCCGCCGAGGCGTTCTCGCGCGTCGCCTTCCGCCTCGCCTTCGCCGAGGACCAGGATCTCGGCGACCTCGCGGTCCTGGAGCGCGCGGCCGCCGAGGCGGGCCTCGGCGACGGCGTGCGCGACGGCCTCGCCGACCCCGCGGTCAAGGCCGCGCTGCGCGAGGCGACCGAGTCAGCGATCGCCCGCGGGGTCCGCGGCGTGCCGTCCGTCGAGACCGGCGACGGCCGCATCCTCTTCGGCGACGACCGGCTCGCCGAGGCCGTCGCCTGAGATCTCGCCGGTCTGCACGGCCCACAGCGCCGCGTACGGCCCGCCCCGCGCGACCAGCTCGTCGTGCGTGCCGGACTCCACGACGCGCCCGGCCGAGAGCACGTGGATCGCGTCCGCGTGGCGGATCGTCGACAGCCGGTGGGCGATGACGATCGTCGTGCGCTGGTGCGACACCCGCAGCAGCGAGCGCTGGATCGCGGCCTCGGTCTCGTTGTCGACCGCCGACGTCGCCTCGTCCAGCACCAGGATCGACGGGTCGCGCACGAGCGCCCGCGCGATCGTCAGCCGCTGGCGCTGCCCGCCGCTGAGCCGCACGCCGCGCTCGCCGACCGGCGTGTCGTAGCCCCGCGGCAGCTCGCCGACGAACCCGTGCGCCTCGGCCAGCCGCGCCGCGCGCGCCAGCTCGGCGTCGGTGGCGTCCGGCGCGCCGTAGCGCAGGTTGTCGGCGACGGTCCCGTCGAACAGGAACGTGTCCTGCCCGACGTAGCCGATGGCGCCGCGCAGCGACCGGAAGGACAGCTCGCCGACCGGCACGCCGTCGACCGCCACGGTCCCCGCCGTCGCGTCGTACAACCGCAGCAGCAGCTTGACGATCGTGGACTTGCCCGCGCCGGTCGCGCCGACGATCGCGTGGGTCTCCCCCGCGGGCACGGTCAGCGACAGCCCGTCGAGCACCGGCCGCGGCGACTCCTCGTAGCCGAAGGTCACGTCCTCGAAGGCGACCGCGCGCGACGGCGTGGCGTCGGCGTCGGCGGCCACCGGCGGCAGCTCGCGCGCGCCGGACGCGATCGCGATCGGCGTGTCGAGCAGGTCGAGGATCCGCCGGATCGACGCCACGCCGCGCTGGTAGAGGTCGAGCGTCTCGCCCAGCTCGGTCAGCGGCCACAGCAGCCGCTGGGTCATGAACACCAACACGGAGTACAGCCCGATCTCCAGCGTGCCGTTGAGCGCCATGTGGCCGCCGAGGACCAAGGTCACCATGAACCCGCAGAGGATCGCCATCCGGATCAGCGGCACGAACCCGGCGCTCAAGGTGATGGCCTTGGCGTTGGCCTCCGCGTAGTCGCGCGACGCCGCGGCGACCCGCGCGGCCTCGCGGTCCTCGGCGCCGAAGGCCTTGATCGTGGCGATCCCGCCGAGGTTGCCGCCGATCAGCCCGCCGAGCCGCCCGGCGCGCTCGCGCACCGCCTCGTAGCGCGGGCCCAGCCGGCGCTGGAAGAGCAGCGAGCCGCCGACGATCACCGGGATCGGCAGGAACGCCAGCAGCGCCAGCAGCGGCGAGATCGCGACGAACACCGCGCCGACGGCGACGATGTTCACCGCGGTGAGGATGATCTGCATCGCGCCGACGTCCAGGAAGCGCTCGAGCTGGTTGACGTCGTCGTTCAAGATGGTCAACAGCCGCCCGGACGCCCGGTGCTCGAACCACGCCAGCTCGAGGTCCTGCACATGGCGGTAGGCGTCCATGCGCAGGTCGTGTTGGAGGTCCTGGGACAGCCGCCGCCAGATCCGCTGCGACAGGTACTCGGTCAGCGACTCGAGGATCCAGACCACGGCGGTCGCCGCGCCGAGGATCCACAGCTGCGTCTCGCGGCCGGAGACGCCGAACAGCTGCGCGACCATCGAGTCGGAGTCGCGCACGACGATGTCGATCGCGACGCCGATCAGCAGCTCGGGCGCGATGTCGAACAGCTTGTTCAGCGCGGTCAGGACCGTGCCGGAGACGATCCGGCCGCGGTAGGCGGGCGCGCGCCGCCAGAGGCGGATCAGCGGATGGGTCCGCGAGCCGGGGAGCGACGCCGTGGGGAGCGGGGTCATCGCCCCGCACCCTAGTGTCGCTCGACCACGTCGAACGCGAGGCCCGAGGCGATCAGCCGCTCGCGCAGCGCGGGCCCGAGCGCCTGCGCGGCCGTCACCTGGCCGGCGGTCTCGGGCAGGTCGTCGAGCGCGAGGCAGAGCGTCGCGTCGGCGAGCATGCGCGAGGTCTCGCGGTAGCCCGGGTCGCCGCCGCGCACCTCGCAGACCACCCGCCGGCCGCCGCCCTCGCCGACCATCGTCACCGTGAACCAGCCCGCGTCCATCTGCGCGTCGGTCGGCCCGTCGCCCTGCGGCAGCCGCGACAGCAGCGCGCGGCGGACCGGGCCGATCTGCGCGGCCGCGACCAGCGCGGCGAGGCCCGCCGCGCCGCCGACGGCGATCGGCAGGCGCTTGACCGCCGCGTAGTGGCCGTAGCGGAACTCCGGGCCGTAGCGCGGGAGCGCGCGGGCCGAGCGCGCGATCACCTGCGGGTCGATCGTCGGCAGCGGGACCGCCCAGTAGCCGCGGGCGCGATGCGGGCGGCCGGCGTCGGGCCCGATCGACCGCGTCGGGTCGCGCGGCGGCTCGGCGGCCCTGCGCGCCTTGGCGGCGGCGACGTTCTGGCGCGGGCGCGAGAAGCCGGTCAGCGCGGAGGCGAACGTCCCGCCGCTGATCCGGCCGCCGGCGCGCACGTAGCCGCGGACGGTCAGCGGCACGCCCTCGGGCAGCTGCTCGACGGCGAGCTGCGCGCCGAGGTCGTGCGGGATCGAGTCGAAGCCGCAGGCGTGGATCAGCCGCGCGCCGGTCCGCACGGCCCGCGCGTGGTGGGCGGCGTACATGCGGTCGGCGAACTCGGGCTCGCCGGTGAGGTCGAGGTAGCCGGTGCCGTGCTCGGCGCAGGCGGCGACGACCGGCTCGCCGTGCAGCGCGTAGGGGCCGACGGTGCTCGTCAGCACGCGCGTGGACGCCGCCAGCGCGTGCAGCGACGCGCGATCCTCGACGTCGGCGACGACCAGCTCGGGCGCGGGCGCGCCCGGATGGGCGGCCAGGACCCGGTCCCGCGCGACGGCCAGCTTGTCGCGGTTGCGGCCCGCCAGCGCCCAGCGGAACCCCGCCGGCGCGCGGCCCGCGATCTCGGCGGCGGTGAGCGCGCCGGTGAAGCCGGTCGCGCCGAGCAGCGCGACGTCGTACGCACGTTCGGCCATGGCCGAACACCCTCTCACACCCGAACGGCTGCATCCCGACGTGCACGGGCCCAGGAAAGCGGGCACGTTGCCGATGACCCGTAGGACAGTGCATCGTTCTTCGAGCTTGTACGATGCGCTGTCCGTCCAACCTGATCCGAACCAAGGGACTTCCGACGTGCGCTTCCGCTTCGCCCTTGCTGTGATGGTCGCCGGCATGCTCTTCGCCGCGGGGATCGCCTCCGCGCAGAGCACGACCACCGATCCGACCAGCGGCTACACCAACACGACGACCGAGAAGACGACCACCAGCGAGCCGACGCAGACCACGTCGCCGACGACCAAGGCCGACGAGGAGACCGGCGTCGCGCCGTCGGTGGCCGCGCAGACCACGACGTCCGCGCCGTCCGGCCTGGCCTTCACCGGTGGCGAGCCGCTGCTGCTGATCGCGTTCGGCCTGGCCCTCACGGGCGGCACGGCGCTGCTGCTGGTCCGCGAGCGCCGCCGCGGCGAGAGCTAGGACCCGCAAGGCCGTCATGGCCGCTGGCGACGAGCCGGTCGCGCCCCTCCTGGGGGCGCGCCGCACGTCCGTCGCCGACCTCCGGGCCGAGGTCGAGCGTCTCACCGAGGCGCTCGCCCTCGCCGAGGAGCGCCGTCGCACCGCCGAGCGCACGCTCGCCGACGTCGCCCAGATGGCCGCCGCCGACGCGGCGGACCTCCGCGCCCGGCTCGCGGAGCTGCAGGCGCGCCCGGACGCCGCGTCCACGCCGCCCGCCCCCGCCCCGCCGGCTCCGGCCGCCGCGGGCTCCGGCCGCCCGCGCGCCACGCCGTGGCGCCGCGGCCGTCGCGTGCTGCTGCTCGCCGGGCTGGTGCTCGGCGTCGCGCTGATCGCCGACGGGCTGCTGACGATCTTCTGGCAGGAGCCGCTGACCGCGCTGCAGCAGTCCCACGACCAGGCCGCGCTGCGCCACGACCTGGGCCGGCTGCGGGAGCGGGAGCGGGCCGCGCCCAAGGTCGCCAAGGAGTCCTCGGCGACCCGCATGCGCCGCCAGGCCCGCGCGCTGCTGACCGCGCGCGCCGACGGCAAGGCCCTGGGGTCGGTCTCGATCCCGAAGATCGGGCTGAAGACCGTCTTCGTCGAGGCCACGACGCACGACTCGCTGAAGAAGGGCCCCGGCCACTACCGCGGCACGGTGCTGCCGGGCATGACCGGGACCGTCGGGCTCGCCGGGCACCGCACGACCTACGGCGCGCCGTTCCGCCGCGTCGACGAGCTGGTCAAGGGCTCGCGGATCGTCGTCCGGATGCCCTACGGGACGTTCACCTACAAGGTGACCGGGACGCGGATCACGACGCCCGACGACGCGTCGTCGCTGGTCTCGCACGCGGGCACGGACAAGCTCGTCCTCACCGCCTGCCACCCGCTCTACAGCGCGGCCAAGCGGATCGTCGTCAGCGCGCGGCTGGCGTCGTCGACGCCGGCGTAGCGTCGCCGCCGCCCTCGTCGCCGCCGCCCAGGCGCGCGGCGCAGACGTCGACCGCGTCGGCCGACGCGTCGACCAGCACGAACCGGCGCCCGAGCGCGCGCGCCGCCGCGCCCAGCGTCCCCGAGCCGGCGAAGAAGTCCAGGCACCAGCCGCCCGGCCGCGACGAGGCGGCCACGCAGCGGCGCACGACGCCCAGCGGCTTCTGCGTCGGGTAGCCGGTGCGCTCGGCGCCGGAGGTCGGGACGATCGTGTGCCACCACACGTCGGTCGGCCGCTTGCCGCGCGCCCGCTGCTCGGCGGTGACCAGGCCGGGCGACATGTAGGGCTCGCGGTCGACCTCGGCGTCGTCGAACCAGTAGGCGTCGCGGTCCTTGACGTACATCAGGATCACGTCGTGCTTGGCGGGCCAGCGGCGGCGCGGCTTGGCGCCGTAGTCGTAGGCCCAGATCAGCTCGTTGAGAAAGGCGTCTCTCCCGAAGATCTCGTCCAGCAGCAGCTTGCAGTAGTGCGACTCGCGGTAGTCGATGTGGAAGTACAGGGTCCCGTGAGCGGCGAGCAGCTCCCGAGCCCGGATCAGCCGCGGCTCCAGGAACGCCAGGTAGTCGGCGAACTGGTCGTCGTAGCTGAGACTCTGCAGCAGACGTGAGCTGTACCGGCGTCCGCCGAAGCCGATGCGCGACCCGGGGCCCGACCCCTCCTCTCGCTTTACCGACAGCGTGGCCCGGGCCTGCGCGCGGCCGGTGTTGAACGGAGGGTCCATGTAGACGAGGTCGAAACTCCCGGTCGGCAGCCGCTCGAGCGCGCCGGCGTTGTCGCCGTGGATCACGAGG
>NZ_DASRZV010000002.1:0-81441 GCF_035685985.1 Baekduia sp. | reverse complement strand
TCCCTGCGAACCGTCGACCGGCGACGCCCCTCGGGGTCGCCGCAGGCGTCCGGCGGCCATCGAGCCCCGTCGTGGGCCGACCGACGGCGCCTTCGTGTTGCCGAGGAACACGAAGGCGCCGTTGGTCGCCCGGGGGCGCCGACCTCGGCGGATCGATGGCACTTCGGGGGCGCCGGGCGCCCCCGAGCTGCCATCGGTCTCCGGGGGAGCGCCGGTCTCGCCCTCGGTCCCACCGAGGGCGTCTTCGTGTCGCCGAGGAACACGAAGACGCCGTTGGTCGCCCAAGGGCGCCGACCTCGGCGGATCAGTGGCACTTTGGGGGCGCCGGGCGCCCCCGGGCTGCCATCGATGCGGGGTGGAGGGTGCGCCACCCTCGCCCGGATTCAGGTCTGGATGCGAGTCCCTGCACCAGGCCCCGCAGCGGCGCAGGCACCCGCCCCACACCACCACGGCAGACGAACAAACGCCGGCACCACCAACCCCTGCCCGCCGCTCTCAATGCGATACCCACCAGCGCCCCGCAGCGCCAACACGAACCCGCGCCGGACGCCACAAAACGCCGCAGCGCCCCCTAACGCCCCGCCGACGCCCTCACCACGAACCCTCGCTCCCGCAGGTCCTCCAGGGCATCCTCGAACGCCCCGTAGTCCTGGCCCATCAGCAGGTCGATCGGCCGCCCGTGGCGGCCGCTCGCGCGCACCCAGCGCCGGAGGACGCCCTCGCCTGCCCGGTCGGCCGCCTCCTGCGTCAGCGTCAGCAGGATCGGGAGCTGGGGCTTGTGGTCCAGGTCCCCGCCGATGAGCTCCAGCGGGTGCGCGCCGAGCGCCGTCAGCAGCTCGTCGTCGGAGAGCCCGAGGCGGTCCTGCAACAGCGCTGCGGCGGTGCTGGTCAGCGGCTCAGAACAGCTGGTTCTCGCCGCCGAAGACCTCGGACACCGAGTCGTCGGTGAAGATCCGGCGGATCGAGTCGGTCAGCAGGTCGGCGCAGCTCAACACCTGGATGTTGTCCGGCGCGCCGGGGCGTAGCGGGATCGTGTCGGTGACGACGATCTTCTCGAAGCCGGCCTCGACGAGGTTCTCATAGGCGTTGCCGCTGAAGACCGGGTGCGTCGCGGCGGCGAAGACGCGCTCGGCGCCCTCGTCGCGGACCGTGTGCGCGGCGGCCTTCAGCGTGCCGGCCGTGTCGATCATGTCGTCGACGATCACCGCGGTCTTGCCCTTGACGTCGCCGATCACGTAGCCGATCACGGCGACCTGCTGGGCCGGACGCTCCTTGTCGAGGATCGCCAGCTCGGCCCCGATCTTCGACGCGAACTTCTTGTTCAACTTGACGCGGCCCGCGTCCGGCGCGACGACGACGAGGTCGTTGAGCTGCATGTCGTCGAAGTGCTGGGTCAACATCATCAACGCGGTCATGTGGTCGACCGGGATGTTGAAGAAGCCCTGGACCTGGCCGGCGTGGAGGTCCATCGTCAGCACGCGGTCGGCGCCCGCGGCCTCGAGCATCCGCGCCACCAGGCGCGCGCTGATCGGCTCGCGTGGCGCGGACTTCTTGTCCTGGCGCGAGTAGCCGTACCACGGCGTGACCGCGATGACGCGGTGAGCGGAGGCGCCGATCGCCGCGTCGATCATCACCAGCAGCTCCATCAGCGCGTCGTTGGTGCTGATGCCCGTCTCCGGGTTGCCGCAGATCGGCTGGATGAGGAAGACGTCCGCGCCGCGGATCGACTCCTCGTAGCGGCAGTAGACCTCGCCGTTCTTGAAGGTCTTGAGCGTGATCGGGCCGAGGTCGACGCCGAGCTTGCTGCCGATCTTCGCCGCCAGCTCGGGGTTCGCGCGCCCCGAGAACAGCATCAGACGCTTGTCGTAGTCGATCGGAAGGCTCGTGGCCACCGGCATCGTCCGCGTGGGGCTGCTCACGTCGGCCTGGATGGTAGTGCCGCCGCCCGACGACGCCCTGAGCGGCAGTTGGATGCTCGTGCCCACTGAGACTGTGACCCTCTCGGATTAATCGCGGTCCGCGTAGCCGTCGACGTTGCGCTGCCGGGCGCGGGCGACCGCCAGCGCGCCGGGCGGGACGTCGTTGGTCACGACCGACCCGGCGGCGGTGAACGCGCCGTCGCCGAGGATAACCGGCGCGACCAGGGTGGTGTCGACGGACGTCTTGGCGTTCGCGCCGATCGTCGTCCGGCTCTTGGCCTTGGTCTTGCCGTTGTAGTTGGCGGTGATCGTGGCGGCACCGAGGTTCGTGCCCGGCCCGACGTCCGCGTCCCCGATGTAGCTCAGATGCGGGACCTTCGTGCCCTCGCCGATGTCGGAGTTCTTGATCTCCACGAACGTCCCGGCCTTCGCCTTGGCCCGCAGGATCGTGCCCGGGCGCAGGTAGGCGAACGGGCCGACCGACACCCCGTCCTCCAGGATCGCCTGGTCGACGTAGGAGTGGCGGACCACGCAATTTGCGCCGATCTCCGTCGCGCCGTTGATCGTCGTGCCGGGCTCGATCGTCGTGTCCTGGCCGATCGTCACCTCGGCGCCGATGTGCGTCGAGGCCGGGTCGACGATCGTCACGCCGTTGCGCATGTGGCGCTCGAGGATCCGGCGCTGGGCCAGCGCGGTGACGTCGGCGAGCTGGACACGGTCGTTGACGCCGAGCACGAGCGCGGGGTCGTCGACGATGTGCGCGGCGACGATGCGGCGGTCGTCGCGCAGCAGCGCGAGGACGTCGGGCAGGTACTTCTCGTTCTGCGCGTTGTCGGTGCCGACGCGCGGCAGGGCGTCGGCCAGCGCGCCGTGGTCGAAGCAGTAGATCCCCGTGTTGATCTCGCGGATCTCCAGCTCGTCGGCGGTCGCGTCGCCGTCGGCCTTGGTCTCGACGACCTTCTCGACGTGGCCGACGGCGTCGCGGACGACCCGGCCGTAGCCGGACGGGTCGGCGGGAATCGTCGTCGCCATCGTGGCGGCGGCGCCGGAGTCGACGTGCGCGGCGACCAGCTCCTGGATCGCCTCCGCGGAGACCAGCGGGACGTCGCCGGAGAGGACGACGACCGGCGCGCCCGGCTCCGTCTCGGGCAGCGCGGCGAGGACCGCGCCGCCGGTGCCGTCGGGGACCGGCTGCGTCGCGGTCCGGGTGCCCTCCGGCAGCGCGGCCGACAGGTCGACGTCCGGCGAGCTGACGACCACGACACGGCTCGCGCCCGCGGCCTGCGCGGCGACGACCGGCCACGCGACCATCGGCCGTCCGCAGATCTCGTGCAGGACCTTGGGCGTGGCGGAGCGCATCCGCGTTCCCTGTCCGGCGGCCATCACGACGGCGGTGAAGGAGGTCACAGGCCGGAAGGCTAGTGTCGACGGTGCCTGGAGCGTCCCTGGGTGCGTCATGATGGAACCGCAGCGCCCGTTGGGGGGTGGTGTAGCTGGCAACACACCAGGTTTTGGTCCTGGGATCCGGGGTTCGAGTCCCTGCCCCCCAGCCTCGGTCGGCGCTAGGCGGGCCCGCCCGGCAGCAGCGCTCGCAGCGCCGGCGGCGTCAGCGGGTCCACGACCAGCGCACGGACGTCGCCGGGCGTCGACAGCCGCCGCTCGGCACGGATCATCCCCAGCTCGCCCCCGCGGGCCGCGGCCAGGCTGAGCACGTCGTTGAACGACGCGCCGACCGCGCTCAGCAGCTCGGGGTCGGCGGCGCTCAACACCATCAGGAACGGCGTGCCGTCGCCGGTCGCCGCGCTGCTGAGCAGGACGCCGGCGGCGAGGTCGTCGCGCGCGGCGTCGAGATGGTGGTCGCCCAGCGCGGGGACGTCGGGCGCGACGAGGATCAGCGGGCCGCCGTAGCCGTCCAGGGCGCCCGCCAGCGCGTCCGCGCTCGTCAGCTCCAGCGGCGGCGCCCCGCCGCCCGCCTTCCGCGCCCAGGCGAGCGCGTGCTCGCGCAGCCAGCGGTCCAGCTCGGCGTCGTCGCCCAGCTCCGGCGCGCGCGGCGCCGCGAGCGCGTCGAGCACGACGACCCGCGGCGCGACCGGCTCAGTCGAAGCGGAAATGCGACCCCACCGGCGTCAGGTCGGCGGCCGCCAGCTTGGGCAGCGCGGCGGTCAGCACCTGGGCGAACGATCCCGCGGACTCGTCGACGAGCCGGACGAGCGTCTCGACCGGCGTCGGCTCGTCCATGACGCCGTTGGCGTAGTCGGTCGCGTAGCCGATCAGCCCGAACGGGATCTCGGCCTCGCCGCACAGCACGGTCTCCGGACCCGCGGTCTGGGACACGGCGGTCACCCCGACGGCGGCCAGCGACCGGATCTCGGCCTTCGTGTTGAAGCGCGGGCCGTCGACGTGGCCATAGCAGCCGCCGTCGCGCGCGGTCAGGCCGGCCTCGGCCGCGCCCTCCAGCAGCGCGCCGCGGATCCCGGCGCTGAACGGGCTCTCGAAGACCCAGTGCGCGCGGCCGGACCGCCCGGGCTCGGTGTGCAGCGTGCAGATCGAGCCGTCGGGCAGGCGGTTGACGAGGAAGTGCAGGTCGTCGAAGACGATCAGCGAGCCGAGCGGGACCGTCGGGTCGACCGCCCCGCAGACCGTGACGGCGACGATCGCGTCGGCGCCGAGGTCGCGCAGCGCGGCGATGTTCGCCTGGTGGGTGACCTGGTGCGACAGCCGCGGATGGCCCGGCAGGTGGCGCGAGACGTGCAGGACGTCGAGGCCCGCGAAGCGCCCCTCGGTGACCGTCGTCGAGCCCCACTCCGTGGCGACCTCGCGCGGGGTCGCGCCGTCGAAGTCCGGCAGCGCGTAGGTGCCCGAGCCCGTGATGATCCCGATCCGCATAGGACCGGGATCCTACGAAGCCGCCTACTGCGCCGACGACGGGACCGCGGCGTTGGCGTCCGCCGCGGGGGCGGCGGCGGGCGCGGCGGCGGGCGCCTGGTCCTGCTGGGCGGGTGCGGGTCCGGCGGGCGCCGGGTCGGCCGGCGGGGCCGGGTCGGCGGGCGCCGGATCGTTCGCCGGCGGGGCCGGGTCGGCCGGCGCCGGATCGCTGGCCGGCGGGGCCGGGTCGGCGGGAGCCGGATCGCTGGCCGGCGGCGCGGGATCGGCCGGCGCCGGATCGCTCGCCGGCGGCGGGTCGGTCGCCGGCGGGTTGTCGTCGGTCGGCGTCGGCGTGGTGTCGCCCGGGTCGCTCGGCGTCGTGCCGCCGTCGCCCGAGGCGGGCGGCGGGTCGCTCGGCGGGTCGGCGGGCGGCGTCACGACGACCGGCGGGTCGACCGTCGTGAACGCGCTCGGGGCGTTGCGGGCGACGGTCGACGTGCCGCCGCTGCCGCTGCCGGTGGCGTCGGGCGTCACCGGCGTGCCGTGGTTGCTCTCCCAGGCGTCCGGGATGCCGTCGCCGTCGGTGTCGATCCCGCCGGCCGTGCGCGTGCTGCCGGCCGTCGTCGAGCCGCCGCCCGTGGTGCCCGTCGAGGACGAGGCCGGGTCGCGCGTGCCGTCGACCGTGCTGCTCGGCGCGGAGCCCAGCGAGTAGCCGGAGCCGTCGCGGCCGGCGACGATCGAGGACGAGGAGGAAGACGAGGAGGACCTGGAGGTGGACGACGTGCCACCGGCGCCGAGCGTCCCGAGGCCGCCGGCCGTCGTGGTGCTCGGCACGAGGCTCCCGGCCGGGATCGTCACGCCGACGGCCGTGATCCCCGTCGGGCCGCCCAGGCCCGGGAGCAGCGCCGCGGTGCCGCCGACGCGCGTGGCGCCCGCCAGCAGCGCCTCACGTGAGCCCGGCGCGGCCGCGATCTGCTCGGGCGCGGCGATCGGGGCGGTCGGCAGCGACGTGGCGCGCGACGCGTCCCCGGCCACCAGCGGCCAGTGGTCGAAGTGGAAGACCGAACCCTTCAGGACCGTGGCGCCGGTGCCAATCAGGGACAGGGCCGCGGTGACCCCCGCGGCGGCGAAGAGATGATCGTGGGTGCGGTGCTTCATGTGGGGAGGGAGTTCATCCGAGGGTGCCGGACGGCTCCCTCGCTCCTAGGTTTCGGCGCGGGAGGCCTGGGACTCAAGTGGGGTCTGCACCCCATGTCCGCTCGGAATTCCGGGGACTTCATCGGTTTCGGCGTCTCCGTGCACCGATTCCGGTCCTAGTTGGCGCGTAAACGCTCATGGTGCCTGGTGCCAAACCTCCACAAGCCTGTGCGTGGGCCCGCGAGGGGGCTCGGCGTGCGGCGCCGCGCGGCGCCGCGCCGAGTGGCTTCAGCCGCGTCGCGGGACCCGGCCGCCGCCGGCGCCCTGCTCGGTGGCGGGGCCGCCACGCGCCGCGATGCCCAGGACGCGCATCGCCTTCAGCCCGAGGCTGAGCTTCTCGCGGCCGTCGGTGGACCCGACATCCAGGCCCGACAGCTCGCGCACGCGCTCCAGCCGGTAGCGGATCGTGTGGCGGTGGGTGAACAGGCGCGACGCGGTGCCCGCGACGTTGCCGTCGGCGTCGAGGAACGCCTCGACGGTGACGACGAGGTCGGTCTCGTACTGCTCGTCGTAGGCGACCAGCGGCTCGATCGTCTCGGCGTAGAAGCGCTGCAGCTCGGCCGGGTCCTCGCTCATCGCGGAGAGCAGCAGGCGGTAGGCGCCGGTGTCGTCGAAGGCCATGACGCGCGCGTTGGGCGCGTCGTCGTCCCGCGGCGTGACGTCGCCCTCGGCGACGTTGGCGGCCAGCAGCGCCTCGTTGCCGGCCCGCGGCAGGTCGGCGGGATCGGTCGCCAGGCGGCTGCGGCCGAGCGCGAAGCGATGGCCGGGCAGCGAGGCGGTCAGCTCCTTGAGCATGCCGTCGGCCGCGCGCTCGGCGGCCTCGGGGTCGGCGCCGGGGACGAGCACGACGACCTCGGAGCCGACGGCCTCGGGCCGCCCGGAGGACGTCGTCAGCGCGGCCGGGACCGCGGCGCGGGCGCCGCGCTCGGCGACGCTGACGACGCGCTCGCGCCAGCCCTCCTCGGAGGCCACGTGCAGCTGGGCGCGGACGACGACGATCGCGGCGCCGTCGCGGAGGTCGACGCCCAGCTCGTCGGCGCGCGCGACGATCTCGGCGCCGTCGGCCAGGCGCCGGTTGAGCAGGTCGTGCAGGAAGTCGGTGACGGCGCGCTCCGAGGCGCGAGCGGGCGCGCGCACGCGCTGGACCTCGGAGGCCACGAGCGTCAGGACCAGCCGCAGGACCATCGGCGACGGGCCGTCGCCGTCGGCGCGGAAGCGGATCCGCAGCCGGCCGACCTCCTCGTCGGCGACCCGCAGCTCGTGGACCTCGACGTCCTCGGCGTCGGCGAGCAGCGTCCGCTCGTCGGTGGTCGATCGGGCCGCCACGGCCAGCACCGCGCCGGACCGGTCGGTCAGCGCGAGGCTCGCGTCGTCGAGCGCGCGGGACGCGGCACGAACCACCTCGGGAAGCCCGGCGCCGGACGCGACGGCGTCGGTGACGGCATCCAGGGCCTCGAGGTCGGTTCCGGCCGGCGTCCTCGGAGCCGGGCTGGACATGCCCTGGAGTTTACGGCCCCGAACGTCCGCGCCGCCGAACCACGCGGGCGAGGATCGACGGCGGAGCTAGAAGCCGATCCGGTCCCAGAACCAGACGATCGCCGCGCCGCCCGCGACCCCGACGCCGACGAAGGCGGCCAGGACGTAGAGCGACAGCACGGCCGCGGCCATGCGCTGCCAGACGCGCGAATAGGCCGTCCAGGCGGGGACGAGGATGAACGCGACGTAGGCCGCCAGCGCGAAGACCGTGCAGCAGGCGCCGACGAGATAGGTGATCTCGGTGTTGCTCACGTGCGCGAGCCATTGTGCCGCAGGAAGGCGACGACCAGCCCCGCCATGCCGCAGAGCGAGAACGTCGTCGCCGCCAGGCCCCACCCGCCGACGACGTCGGAGAGGAAGTGCGCGCGCAGGTAGATCCGCGTCAGGCCGACGACGACGGCGACCACGACCGCGACGACGATCGCCGCCGTCGTCCGCGCCAGGCCGGGCAGCGTCCGGGTCAGCACGACCGCCATCGCGATCCAGGCGAACGCGTAGGCCGCGTGGCCGCTCGGGAAGCTCATGCCGTCGGTCGACACCAGCGCGCCCTCGGGACGGGGACGGTCGACGACGTCCTTGGCGACGTGCACGGCGACGTAGGTGAGCAGCATGCCGCCGGCGAGCGTGACCGCCTCGTTGATCCGCCGGCGCGTGAGCAGCACGGCGAGCGTCGCGACGAGCCCGATCAGCACGACGGTCAGCGACCCGAGGTGGGTGAGGACCTTCGCGACATGGTCGAGCGTGTCGGAGCGGATCTTGTCGGCCCACCGGAACGCGGTCTTGTCCCCGGTCAGCAGGTCCTTGTGGTCGAGCTCGATCGCGTTGCCCAGGAACGCGAACGACCCGACCGCCGCGAAGGCCAGCAGCGTCGTCAGCTCCAGCCCGAGCTGGCCGGGCGTGATCCGGTTCCAGAAGAACCGCAGCGGCCCCTTCGCCCACCGCGCGACCGGCCGGACGACCGCCGCCACCGGCCGCAGCGCCGGACGGTCGAGCTGCGCGTCGATCCAGGCGACGGTCCGCTCGCGGTTCTCCTCGACGCGGTAGTGGCGGTAGCCCCACACCAGCGCGACGAGGACGACGATCGTCGTGCCGAGCGCGAGCGTCCCCTGCTCGGCGTAGTGCAGGACCTGGTCGAAGGACTGCCAGAAGACGTAGCCGAGGACCAGCAGCATCGTCGCCCACGCGCCCGCGCCGACGACGTCGTAGGGCAGGAAGCGCCGCATCGGCATCCGGCTGGATCCCGCCAGGAACGGGTTGACCGCGCGCACCAGCCCGACGAAGCGCCCGAGGAAGATCGCCTTGCCGCCGTGGCGGTCGAAGAACGCCTCGACCTGGTGGACGCGCTCCTCGGTGATCTGCACCTTCGGCCCGTGCTTGATCAGGAACGCGCGGCCGAGCTTGCGACCCGCGTAGTAGGACGCCAGGTCGCCGAGCACCGCGCACGCCCACGTGATCGCGATGAGCAGGACGAGGCTGATCGTCCCCTGCCCGGCGACGACGCCGCCGAAGATCAGGAACGTCTCGCCGGGCGCGATCAGGCCGACGAACGCGCCGGTCTCGAAGAACGCCATGACGCCGACGACGAGGTAGGTCCAGTTGCCGAGCTTGTTGCCCGCGTCCTCGACGATCTTCTTGAAGTCGGGCAGCTGGATGAGCCCGGACCCGTAGATCAGCAGGCCGACGACGACGATCGCGCCGCCGATCTTCAGCGTGGGCTCGAGCTTGCGACGGCGCAGGACGAGGAAGGCGGCGAGCAGCACCGCCGCGGCGATCGGGCCCGGCTTCAAGAGGCCGGCACCTCGCGGCGGGCGGGCGGGTGCGCGCGGTGGGCGGAGGACGCCTCGCGGCGGGCGGGCGGGAGCGCGCGGCGGCTCATGACGCCAGCACCTCGCCGCCGTGCGGGCCGACCGGCTTGGCGACCTTGCAGCCGGGGAAGTGCGCGTCGCGCGCCGCCTTGGCGGCGGAGCGGTCGTGGAAGAGGCCGAGCACGGTCGGTCCCGAGCCGCTGACCATCGCCACGTCGGCGCCGGCGTCGCGGACGCGCTCCAGCGTCCCCTCCAGCTCGGGCAGCAGGCTGAGCGCCGCGGGCTGCAGCTCGTTGACGCACAGCGCGTCGGGCAGGTCGGGCAGGCCGGCGCGAACGGCGTCCAGCGCTTCTCGGAGGCCTTGGGCGTCGCGAGGCAGGCCGAGCCGGTCGGCCTCCTGGAAGACCTCGGGCGTCGAGAGCTGCCGGTCGGAGGGCACGACGAGCACGCCGTAGCGCGTCACGCCCGGGATCCGCTCGACGACCTCCCCCGCCCCGGTCGCCAGGACGCGCCCGGGCAGCACCTGGGCGGGGACGTCGGCGCCCAGGCCGACCGCGATGTCGTGCAGCAGCTCGGGATCCTCGATCCCGGACGCGCGCGCCAGGAGGCGCAGGGCGGCGGCGGCGTCGGCGCTGCCGCCCGCCATCCCGGCCGCGACCGGCAGGCGCTTGTCGATCGAGATCCGCACCGGGCCGCCGCCCCAGCGCGTGGCCTGGCGGAAGCGCTCGAGCGCGGTGGACACCAGGTTGGGACCCTCGACGCCGGGGCAGTCGACGACGTCGAACGCGGCGGGGTCCGGGCTCGCCCCATCGCCGTCGCCGTCCAGCTCCTCCAGGCGCAGCCGGTCGGCGAGCGTCACCGACTGCATGACCGACACCAGCTCGTGGCGACCGTCCTCGCGCGTCGGGCCGAGGAACAGGCAGACGTTGATCTTGCCGGGCGCGCGCGTCTCCAGCCTCATCGCGCGATCAACTCCCCCAACTTGCGGAACTCGTTCGGCGTCAGGCGCTCGGCGCGCGCGTCCTCGGGCAGGCCCAGCTCGGCGAGCGCGGCGCGGGCGCGGTCGCGCAGCGACTTGTCGCCGGTGTGCAGCTGGAGCGATCTGGGCAGCGCCTTGCGCCGGTGGGCGAACGCGCCCTGGACGAGCGCGCGCAGCGCGGGCGGCGGCGCCGGGCCGGTGCGCGTCAACAACACCAACACGGAGTCCACGTTGGGCACCGGGTGGAAGACCGTGCGCGAGACCGAGCGATGGACACGGACGTCGCAGGCCAGCTGGGCGAGCACGGACGGCACGCCGTAGACGGCCGTCCCGGCGGACGCCGCGAAGCGCTCGCCGACCTCCTTCTGCACCATCGCCACCCAGCGCGTCACGGCCGGCAGCGCGAAGATCGTGTCGAGGATCGCGGTCGCCGCGATCCCGTACGGGAGGTTGGCCACCACCTTGGTCGGCACCGGGTCCAGCGCCGGGTAGTCGAGCTGCAGCGCGTCGCCGAGGTGCAGCGTCGCGGCGTCGCCGAAGGGCTCCAGCGCCTCGCGCAGCGCGGGCTCCAGCGAGCGGTCGACCTCGACGACGTGCGTATGCCGCGCCCGCTGCGCGAGGTGCTCGGAGAGCACGCCCAGGCCGCCGCCGATCTCCAGCACGACGTCGTCGGGCCCCAGCTCGGCCGCCCGCTCGATGACGCCCAAGATGTTGGAGTCGATCAGGAAGTTCTGGCCGAGGTCGCGCTTGGGGCGCACCGCGAAGGCGCGCATCCGGCGCAGGCTCGGCTGGCTGGGTTCGTCGGTCACCACTGAAAGAGCCCGGCCGCGTTGCGTTCCACGACCGCCTCCAGGTCGGCGTAGCTCTGCCCACGCCGGTCGGCGACGAACCGCGCGGTCTCGGTCACGAACGCCGGCTGGTTGCGGTGCTTGCGATGCGGCTGGGGCGTCAGGTAGGGCGCGTCGGTCTCGACGAGGATGCGGTCGTCGGGCACGCGCTCGGTCGCCGCGGCCAGGTCGCCGTTCTTGGGGTAGGTGACGTTGCCGGCGAAGGAGATGAACCAGCCCTCGCCCAGGCACTCGTCCAGGCGGTCGGGCATCGAGAAGCAGTGCAGGATCACCTTCAGCCCGGCGGCGCGGTCGCGCAGCGTGGCGATCGTGTCGTCGTCGGCCGCGCGCGTGTGGATGACCAGCGGCTTGTCCAGCTCGCGCGCCAGGTCGATCTGCGCGTGGAACGCGCGCTCCTGGTCGGCGCGCGGCGCGTAGTCGCGGAAGTCGTCGAGGCCGGTCTCGCCGATCGCGCGGCACGCCGGGTCCTGAGCCAGGCGGGCGATCGCCGCCAGCTCCGCGTCGCCGAACCCCGTCGCGTGGTTGGGGTGGTGGCCGATCGCCGCGTAGACGGTCCCCGGGAACGCGCGCGTCGCCGCCAGCGCCGCCTCGCCGGTGGCCGCGTCCTGGCCGACCGTGAGGATCCGCGTGACGCCCGCGTCGCGCGCCGCCCCGACCAGCTCGGCGGGAGACGGTCCCCCGCCCGCCCCGCAGGAGTCCAGGTGGGTGTGTGAGTCGATCACGCGGCCGGGGCCGGCGCCTGCTTGGGGAACAGCGGGTCGATGTCGGTCACGGCCGTCGGCGGCGCGGCGCCGAAGCGGGCGGTGTCGATGGCCAGCGCGGGAGCGCGGTCGTCAGCGATCTCCCCCGCCCCCAGCGCGGCGAGCAGCCGGTCGGCCCGGTCCGGGATCCACGCGTGCAGCAGGACCGTCACGACGCGGATGCCCTCGGCCAACGTCGCCAGCGTGCGCTCCAGGTCCGCGGTGCGCGCCTCGTCCTTGGCGAGCTTCCACGGCTCCTGCTCGCCGACGTAGGCGTTGAGGCGCCGCACGCGCACCCAGACCTCCTCCAGCGCCTGCGTCAGCTCGCCCGCGCCGATCAGCTCGGACACGCGCTCGACCAGGCCGTCGAACTCCGCGGCGATCGCCGGGTCCAGGTCGACCTGCGGCACGTCGCCGTCGCGGTAGCGCAGCAGCATCTTGATCGTGCGGCTCGCGAGGTTGCCGTAGTCATTGGCCAACTCGGACTCGTAGCGCTTCTCGAAGTCCTCGGTGGAGACCGAGCCGTCCTGGCCGAAGGAGACGTCGCGCAGCAGGTAGAAGCGCAGCGCGTCCGAGCCGAACTTGTCGATGACCTCGAACGGGTCCAGGACGTTGCCCAGCGACTTGGACATCTTGTGGCCCTCCATCAGGAGGTAGCCGTGCACGAAGACGTTCTCGGGCAGCGGCAGGTCGGCGGCCATCAGGAGCGCCGGCCAGAACACCGTGTGGAACTTCAGGATGTCCTTGGCGATCAGGTGGCGCTGCGCCGGCCAGAACGTGTCGCGCAGGTCCTCGCCGGGCCGTGCGTAGGTGAGCGCGGTGTAGTAGTTGAGCAGCGCGTCGAACCACACGTAGAAGACGTGGCCCTCGTCCCACGGCACCGGGACGCCCCAGGTCAACTTGCCGCGCGTGAGCGAGACGTCGTTGAGCCCGGACTTGATGAAGGACAACGCCTCGTTGTAGCGCGACTGCGGGGTCACGAAGCCCGGCTGCTCGGCGTAGAGCGCCTCCAGGCGCTCCTGGAAGGCCGAGAGCTTGAAGAAGTAGTTCTCCTCCTGCTCCCAGGTCAGCTCGATGAGGTGGATCGGGCAGCGGTTGCCGTCCACGATCTCGGACTCCGACTTGAAGTCCGCGCAGCGCGGGCAGTACCAGCCCTCGTACAGGCCCAGCTCGACGTAGCCGTTGTCCTTCACCTTGGTCAGGACGTCCTGGACGGCCTTGACGTGCTCGGGATCCGAGGTCCGGATGAAGAAGTCGTTGGTGGCGTTGAGGACGGGCGCCAGCGCCTTGAAGCGCTCGGCGTTCTTGTCGGCCAGCTCGCGCGGCGTGACGCCCGCGGCCTCGGCGGCCAGCGCGACCGGCTCGCCGTGCTCGTCGGTCCCGGTGAGGAAGAACACGTCCTCCCCACGCTGGCGGTGATGACGCGCCATCACGTCGGCGGCGATGGTCGTGTACGCGTGCCCGAGGTGGGGCGCGGCGTTGACGTAGTAGATGGGCGTCGTGACGTAGAAGGACATCGGGGGCCTAACGCTATCGCTGGACGGCCGCCCACTCAGGGGCCGGGCGCCGCCGGACGCGGCGCTGCCCGACGACACCGCCGCCCGCGGCCAGCGCGAGCAGCCCGGCGCCGGCGAGGATCGGCAGCGGCGGGCGGGCCGGCGCGGGCGTCGCGCCGGCCCGCGGCACGACGACCGGACGCGCCGCGGGCGCTGGGCGTCGCGTCCTCCGCGCGCGCCGCGAGGGCGACGCCGGCGGCGCCACGCCGGGCGGCGCCTCGTCCTCGCCGAACAGGCGCGCGGGGTCCACGTAGCCGAACCGATCGCCCGGGCGGCGGGCGCCGACGCGCAGCACCCCGACCGCTGCCAGGTGGCCCAGCGTCGCCCCGGGCAGCACGCGGGCGCCGCGGCCGACCGTCGACGACGCGAGGCCCAGCTCGGTCGCCACCAGCCCGTCGGCGCAGCGCAGCGTCACCCCGCGCCCCCAACGCGGGACGCGACCGGCGTAGGCGACCACGCCACCGCAGACCGCACCCACCCGCGCGCCCGGAGAACCCGAGACGTCGATGCCCCGGCGCCGGCCGCCCGCGAACGGCGCGGACCGCTCGTAGGTGAACGGTCGCGCGATCGCCCCTCCCGGGAGCGGCCGGCGCCAGCGCCCCGAGGCGACCGCCTGCTCGGAGGCGAGAAGGGCGAGCAGGACGGTCGCGATCAGGGGCACCATGCGGGACACGCGAGCGACCGTAGGCGCGAAACGGCGGCGGGAGGCGGGGAGACGCGGGGTCGTGACGGAAGCGGTGCGGGTTCTCCGCAGGGCGTTGCGAAGTCGTGACGGCTCGGGGGCACCGGGCGTGGTGGGCGAGAGCGACGAGGCTGTGGTGGTCCGACCCGGCGTCGACCCCGCGTCGTGGCCGAGCGATCGGAGATGCGGGTCACTTCCGACGCGCATATGACGTTCGCAGTGACCCGGATCGCGCCCCGGACCCTGCGGCCCGCCCCGAACCCTGCGGGCGGCCCCGGAGGTCCCGCCCTCAGCGCTCGTGGAGCGCCTGGTACAGCGCGTTGGCGCCGGCGCCGGTCAGCTCGGCTACCACCGCCGCCGCCGGGCGCGCTTTGGCGCCCGCGTCCACCAGCCGGCGGAGCGCGTCCAGCGCCGGGCCGAGGTCGACGTCGTCGGCGGGCGCCCCGCCGATCACGACGACGATCTCCCCGCGTGGCTCCTCGGCGGCGTACCGGGCGGCCAGCTCCGATGCGGTGCCCCGCGCGATCTCCTCGTGGACCTTGGTCAGCTCGCGGCAGACCGCCACCGGACGCTGCCCGTCGACCGCCGCCAGGACCTCCAGCGACGCCGCCAGGCGCCGCGGCGACTCGAACGCCACCAGCGTCTCGGCCGCGCCCCGGAACAGGGTCTCCAGCTCTCCCCGCTTGCGCGGCAGGAACCCGGCGAAGCGCCACGTCGTGGCGGGCAGCCCGGACGCGACCAGAGCGGTCAGCGCGGCAGACGGCCCCGGCAGGACCTCGACGCCGATCCCCGCCGCCACGCAGGCCTGCACCAGCAGGAAGCCCGGGTCGTTGACCAGCGGCATGCCGGCGTCGCTGACCAGCGCGACGGTCTCCCCCTCCCGCATCCGCGCCACCAGCTCGCTCGCCCGCGCCGCCTCGTTGTGCTCGTGGTAGCTGACGGTCTTGGCCGAGACGCCGTACTTGTCCAGCAGCACCCGCGTCCGGCGCGTGTCCTCGCAGGCCACCACGTCCGCCGACCGCAGCGCGCTCAGCACCCGCAGCGTCACGTCCTCCAGGTTGCCGATCGGTGTGGGGCACACGACCAGCATCCCGCTCATGCCGGCCCCATCCCCACCGCGTCCATCGCCAGCAGCGCCGCGCCGACCATCCCCGACGCGTCCCCGAACCGGGTCGGCACGATGCGCACCTGATCGCGCGAGGGCGCCAGCGCCCGCTCGGCCACCACGCGCCGCGCCGGCGCCAGCAGCAGCTCGCCCGCCGCGATCACCCCGCCGCCGACCACGATCACCTCGGGGTTGATGACGTTGACGACGTTCGCCAGGCCGATCCCCAGGTAGTGGCCCATGGATGCGACGACGTCACGCGCGACCGGATCGCCGTCGTGGGCCAGCTCGGTGGCCAGCGCGCCGGTGATCTCGCGACCGGCCCGGCGGGCACGGCCGAAGCCCGAGTCCGGAAGCTCGTCGGCCGCCTTGCGCGCGGCGCGCCCCAGGGCCGAGCCGCTGACCAACTGCTCCAGGCACCCGCGGTTGCCGCACGTGCACAGCGGCCCGTCGGACTCGATGACCATGTGGCCCCACTCGCCGGCGCCGCCGCAGGCGCCGCGCACGACCTGGCCGTCGACGACGATCCCGCCGCCGATCCCGGTCCCGAGCGTCAGCAGCGCCGCGGTGGTCGTCCCCTTGGCCGCGCCGACCCAGTGCTCGGCGGTCATCGCCGCGTTGGCGTCGTTGTCGACGACCACCGGGACGCCCAGGCGCTCCGCCATCACGTCGCGGAACGGGACGTCGCGCAGCGGCAGGTGGACGGTGGTCGCGGCGACGCCGGTGCGGACATCGACCAGCGACGGGATCCCGAAGCCCACGGCCAGCAGCTCGCGGCCCGCGGCGACGCGGACTTCCTGCACGGCGGCCACCAACTGCTCCAGGAGCTCCTCGGACCCCCTACCCTCGCGTGCCAGCCGGAAGACGCGGTGGCGCACCTCTAAGTCGGGCTCGACGACGCCCGCGAGCAACTTGGTGCCCCCGAGATCCACTCCGATCACGCACCCGGCGGACATGCGCGTCACCCTATCTGCCTGAATTGCCGACCCACTCCGACCCACCCGAGTACACGAAGTACCGCGCGGCCCCGTCGTTCCTCCGACGCGGTCCGAAAGACGGTGAGTCGCTGCTGGACGACCTCACCGCGGCGCCCGGGCGCCGCGGTGGCGACGGCCCCGGCGGTCCCGAGGGCCCGGACGGGCCCGGCGGCCCCGGCGGCCCCGGCGGCCCGGGACGCCGCCTGCCGCGCATCCCGTTCCCGGGGCGCCGGCGCCGAGGCCTCCGCGGGCCGATCAGCGTCGGCCGGGTCGTCAAGTGGCTGGTCCTGGCCGCGATCGGCTGGCTGGGCCTGAGCCTCGTCCTGTTCCTGATCAGCGCCCAGCTGCGCCAGGGCGAGCTCAGCGGCAAGGTCGCGCTGGGCGGCGCCGGCTTCCCGCTGACCAGTCCCAACACCGTGCTCGTGCTCGGATCCGACACGCGCCCGAAGGGCTCCAAGGAGCCCGGCGCCGAGACGTCCGGCACCGGCCGCAGCGACTCGATCCTGCTGATGCGCGTCGGCGGCGGCAAGAACGCGCGCCTGTCGATCCCGCGCGACACGATCGTCGACATCCCCGGCCACGGCGCCAACAAGATCAACGCCGCCTACGCGTTCGGCGGCGCCGCGCTGGCGACCCAGACGATCGAGAACTACCTCGGCCTCAAGGTCAACCACCTGATCGAGGTCAACTTCGAGAACTTCCCGGACCTCATCGACGCGATGGGCGGCATCACCTACGACGGCGGCTGCGTCGTGTCGAAGATCAACGGCGGCTACAAGAACGGCGGCTACACGCTCCGCCTGAAGAAGGGCAAGAGCCACATCGACGGCAAGCAGGCGCTCGCGCTGGCCCGGACGCGCAAGAACCTCTGCAACCCGGCCGAGAACGACCTGACGCGCGCCCGCCGCCAGCAGAAGATCCTCAGCGCGATGAAGTCCCGGCTCGTCTCGCCGGGCGCGTTCTTCCGCCTGCCCTGGATCGCCTGGAACACGCCCAAGGCCCTGCGCTCCGACATGTCCGGGCCGACGCTCCTGGGCCTCTTCGGCGCGCTCTCGACCTCCGGCTCGCCGACCCCGCGCGTCCTCAAGCCCGACGGTCCCGAGACGGCGCCCGACGGCGGCGCCGGCCTGCACGTCTCGGACGCCGAGAAGCAGCGCGCGGTCCAGCGCTTCCTGAAGGGCTAGTTGACGTGCCTCGGGACGTTTCGAACGGCTGACGGGGGTTGATGCATCCGGGTTGAGGCCGAGGCTGTGGGTCCTCTCACAGATCCATGGCCGTTGGAGGTCTCAAGCCCGGATGCCCGACAAGCGTAGGTGGCTGCCCAGTTGGCAGCGTGTTGAGTTGGTCGAGAAATGCCTTGTTGAAGGACACTCTCGACGGCAGGCCGCCGAGTGGCGCAGAGTCTCGGTTTCGACGGTTCAGTTCTGGATCGATCGCTATCGCCAGGCCTCGGAGTCTGAGCGGGCTTCGGGCGCTTGGGCGCAGGATCGGTCCTCGACGCCGCATCGACAGCCGACACGAACCAGCGTCGAGGTCTGCGACCTGGTCTGTGAGGCCCGGTTACGCACGGGTTGGGGGCCGCGGTTGATCGCCTCAGAACTCGGGCTGGCTCACGCGACGGTCTCGCGCTGTCTGAGCCGGCGCGGAATCTCTCGGATGCCCAAGGCGCCGCGAGAGGCCGTCCAGCGCTTTGAGTGGCCCTGTCCCGGGGCGTTGATCCAAAACGACGTCAAGCGCTTTGCGCGGTTCTCCTCGCCCGGACACGCGGTCACCGGCGACCGCTTCAGGACCGCTGCTCAGAAGCGCGAGAAGGTCGGCTATGAGTTCGCCCACAGCGCGATCGACGATCACAGCCGCCTGGCCTACACCGAGCTGCACTCAGATGAGAAGGCCGCCACCGTCCTGGGCTTCACCCAGCGCGCGATCGCGTTCTTTGCCGGCCACGGCATCGTCATCGAGCGCTGGCAGACCGACAACGCCTGGACCTACACCAACAACAACGCCCTGGCCGCGTTGTTTGCCGCCCACGGGATCCGCCACCGCACCATTAAGCCCCGCACCCCGCGCCACAACGGCAAGGTGGAGCGCTACCAGCAGACCCTCAAACGCGAATGGGGCCTCGGGCAGCGCTACCGCTCAAGCGACGCACGAGCAGCAGCACTGCCACACTGGCTGCACCACTACAACAACGAGCGAAACCACAGCTCGCTCTCAAACCGGCCGCCCATCACCCGCGTTCGGAACGACCCGAGGCAGAACAGCTAGCCGCGCAGCGCGACCTTCTTGGTCGCGACCGGCTTCTTGGCGCCCTTGGGGATCAGCTCGACGGTGACCTTGGTCGTGCGGCCGTGGCGGACGACCGCCTTGCCCGTCTTGCTGAGCGTGAGGCGCACGGTCGCCTTGTGCCCCGGCTTGACCTTGTAGTGCCCGGTGCTCGAGACGGTGGCGATCGCCTTGCGGTTGTGGCCCTTGAGCTTGACCTTGGCGGCGGTGCGCAGCCGGAGCGTTCCCTGGCAGGTGGACTTGGCCGCCTTCGGGCACGCCACGGAGACCGCGACGCGATGCTTGCTGACGCGCAGCCGGGTCGACGCCACCGACGGATGGGTCGACGGCTTCTTGGGCGTCGGCGCCGGGGCGGGGGCCGGGACCGGAGCCGGCGACGGGACCGGGGGCGGCGACGGGACCGGGAACAGCGCGCCGTCGACCGCGACGCCGCCGATGGCGTTCGCGTCGGGGTCCGCGAACCACAGCGTGCCGTCGTCGGCGAAGGCGAGCGCGGACGGGCGGTAGTTGCCCAGCGCGCCCTCCTGGACGGCGCCGGTCGCGGGGTCCAGGCGGCCGATCGCGCCGCGCGGGTCGCCGGCGTTGGGGGCGATCAGCGCCTCGGCCCACCACAGCGCGCCGTCCGGGCCGACGACCAGCGACTTCGGCGAGGCCTTGGCGTTGGTCGCCGTGAGCGCGACCTGGCCGCCGACGAGGTGGCCGATCACGCCGTCGTCGTCGCTCGTGAACCAGCTGCCCGTCTCGTAGGCGGAGAACCACGGGTTGCCGTCCGGGCCGATGACGATCGCGCTGACCGCGTAGAGCGCGTTGAGGCCGGTCGGGTAGCGGGCGACCGCGCCGTCGGGCCCGACGCGGGTGACGTTCTGGTGGTCGGCGATCCACAGCGCGCCGTCGGGCGCGAGGACGCCCGGATGCGGATCCTCGTAGGCCGCGGCGGTCATGAGCTGGGGCGACCCGTCGTCGCGGACGATCGTCGCGCCGTTGTAGTCGTTGCCCGGCAGGCTCGGGTTGTGATGGGAGAACAGCGTCCACACGCCGCCGCCCGCCGCGGGAACGATCTGGTCGGGCATCGAGAGCGCGTCGTCGTAGGACGAGTCGCCGTCGAGGCCGCGGTTGCCGTAGGGCTTGACGTGCGCCGCGTTGCCGGCGGCGTCGATCCGGTAGAGCTCCTGGCCGCCGTTGTCGAGCACCCACACGTAGCCGTTGGCGGCCTGCGCGAGGCGCACGGTGCCCTCGTCCTCGGTCGCCTCGGAGACCGCCGGGAGCGCGATCCGCGCGAACCCGCCGGTGTGCGGGTCGAAGACCCCGACCTCGTGCTCGACGCCCGGCTCGGTGAACCACAGCCAGCCGTGAGGGCCGGCGATCATCTGCCCCGGCTTGGCGTTGGCGGCCGGGATCGGGTGGACCGACAGGTTCGCCGCCGGCGCGGGGCCGGACAGCGCGAGCAGCACGAGAGCGGCGAGCAGCGCGACGCTCGTGGGGACGGACACCGAACGCGGGGAGATGGGCGTCATGGTTCCTTCGAGAGGGCGGGCAACGGCCGACGGCCTCTACCCCCATTCGCCGAACCCCACACCACTGGACGGCGTCACGGCATGCGCCGGACCGCCGCGCGGCTACTTCTTGGCGGACTTCTTCTTGTCCGCCGGCTTCTTGTCGGCGGACTTCGCGGCGGCGGCGGGCTTGGCGGCGTCGGCCTTCTTGGCGTCGGCCTTCTTCTCGGCCTGCTTGGCCTCGTACTTGTCGGCGCCCGACTCGGCGGACTCGCGCAGCTCGCGGTTGCGGCGCTTGGTGCCGTAGTCGGTGTTGTAGAAGCCCTTGCCCTTGAAGTGGACGGCGACCGGGTGGAAGACGCGCTCGACCGGCTCGCCCGTCTCCGGGTCGTGCGTCAGCGGGTCGTCGGTCATGCGCTGCATGACCTCGAAGGTGGTTCCGTTCGGGCGTCGGTATTCGTAGATGGGCATTGGCACTCCCAGTATACGAGTGCCGGCGAACGATTCGCCGGAGCGTCAGCAGGACGGGAAACGGATGGACCGTCGGGCTCGGGTAACGTGGCGCGCGTGCCCACCCAGGACGTCGTGACGATGGACAAGATCGTGGCGCTGTGCAAGCGCCGCGGCCTGATCTTCCCCGCCTCTGAGATCTACGGCGGCATCGCCAACACGTACGACTACGGGCACTACGGCGTGCTGCTCAAGCGCAACGTCGTGGACGCCTGGTGGGACGCGATGCTGCAGGAGCGCGACGACGTCGTCGCGCTGGACTCGGCGATCATCCAGCACCCCAAGACGTGGGAGTCCTCCGGCCACCTGGCGGGCTTCACCGATCCGCTGGTCGACTGCAAGACCTGCAAGAGGCGCTTCCGCGCCGACCACCTCGCCGAGGCCATCGCCGACCCGGACTCCCAGCCCGAGATCCGCTGCGGCCGCAAGCCCTCCCAGCTCCCGGGGCAGACCGACGACTGCGACCTGACCGAGCCGCGCGAGTTCAACCTGATGTTCCAGACCTCGATCGGCCCCGTGCAGGGCGGCGGCCAGACCGTCTTCCTGCGCCCCGAGACCGCGCAGGGCATCTTCCTGGACTTCAAGACCGTGCTGAGCTTCGCCCGCCGCCGGCCCCCGTTCGGCATCGCGCAGGTCGGCAAGTCGTTCCGCAACGAGATCACCCCCGGCAACTTCATCTTCCGCACGCTGGAGTTCGAGCAGATGGAGATGGAGTTCTTCGTGCCGCCGGAGCAGGCGCCGGAGTGGTACGAGCACTGGAAGCAGGCGCGCTTCGACTGGTACACGAACCTCGGCATCCGGACCGACCACCTGCGCCTGCGCGACCACGACGCCGACGAGCTGTCGCACTACTCCTCGGGCACCGCCGACGTCGAGTACCTCTTCCCGATCGGCTGGTCGGAGCTGGAGGGCATCGCCAACCGCGGGGACTTCGACCTGACCGCGCACGGCAACGGGTCGGGCAAGCCGATCGAGGTCGTCGAGCCCGACGGCCGCCGCTACGTCCCGCACGTCATCGAGCCCGCCGCGGGCGTCGGCCGCTCGATGCTCGCGTTCCTCTGCGACGCCTACGACGAGGAGGACCTCGGCACGCCGGAGAAGCCCGACGTCCGCACGGTCCTGCGCCTTCACCCGCGCCTGGCGCCGGTGAAGGTCGCGATCCTGCCGCTGGTCAAGAAGGACGGCCAGCCGGAGCTGGCGCAGGAGGTCCAGGCCACGTTGAAGCCCTTGATGCAGACCGAGTACGACGAGGGCGGCTCGATCGGCAAGCGCTACCGCCGCCAGGACGAGATCGGCACGCCGTGGTGCGTGACGATCGACCACCAGTCCCTGGAGGACCGCACGGTCACCGTCCGCGACCGCGACTCGCTGGCGCAGGATCGCGTGGCGATCGACGACCTCCCCGGTCTGCTGGCCACGCGGCTGGCGTCCCCGTGGACTTCGCCGAAGATCGGGTAGTAGAACGGGCCTCATGCCCGAGTACGAGATCGGCCTGATCACCCAGCACGGCGGGACGCCCCGCGACGAGCAGGCCCACGACCAGCTGGCCTCCGCGCTGCCCGACGAGGCGAGCGTGTCCGACACCGACGCCGACGGCGCGTTCACCGTCACCGTCGACGCCGACGACCTCGACGACGCGCTGACGATCGTCTGGGACGCCGTCGGCGCCTCCGGCACCGACGACCACCTGCTGTTCCTGGAGCACCCGGACCTGCCCGAGCACTGGCGCTCGAGGTCCGGGACGCCGGGCGACCTGCCGGGCGCGCTCTAGGCGCTCAGGCGACCCGCGCCTCGGGCGCCCACGGGGCGTCCTCGGCGGCGCGCAGCTGACGGGCCAGCGCGCCCGCCCGCGAGGTGCGGCGGGCGATCATCCAGCCGAGCGTCGTCGGCTGGTAGCGCGGCTCGGTGCGCATGGGTCCCAGCCCGACCGGCGCCGAGACCGCGCGGACGAACCCGGCGACGCGCGCGACCGACAGCTGGAACGCGGCGTCGTCGCCCGCCAGGCGGCCGGGCTCATCCAGCTCGCGCAGGGTCATGGGGCGACCTTCGGCGGCCAGCACGCACAGCAGCTCGCGGGCCACGCTCCGGTAGGGATCGGGACGGTCGGTCATCGGGGCTCGTGCAGCCTCCACGGGCGCGGTGCGGTTGTCCACACCCTGCGCGGATCTGCACGGCTTTGCGCACGCCCGGCGCAAGTTCCCCGGCGAGATGTGGAGGTTCGGGCACGTTGTGGGCCCGCTCTGCCGGTGCGTCAGGGCGGTCCGTCGAACCTGCGCGCGATTGGTCAAGCGTGCCGGAGCCCCGTCGATGGGACCGCTGTGGGACGTTCGGCGGGCACAGGGGTCACGACGGGGACGCGGGTCGCGGTGCGGATCGCGATCGGCGCCATCGCCGTGGTCGTCGTGGCGCTGGCCGCCGACGCGGTCGGCCGGCGGTGGGCGCCCGGCCTGGCGGCGGTCCTGGCGACCGCGGTCGTCGCGGCGCGCGCCGTCGCCGTGGAGCGCGAGCGCCGCGTCTGGACGCCGCTGGCCCTCGGCCTGGGGACCGCCGCGGCCGGCGCGCTGGCCACCGGCACGCCGAGCGAGCTGGTCTGGCTGGCCGCCACGTCGGCGATCGGCGTGACGGTCGTCGGGCTGATGCGCCGGTCGTTCGTGCGCGCGCCCGCCTCGACGTGGATGGACGGCGTCGTCGCGACGCTGACCTTCGCGGCCGCGGGCATCGCGCTCGTGCAGAGCGGACGGCCGCTCGGCGACCTGGCGTTCGTCGTCGTCATCCTCGCGATCGCCGCGATGTCGGGCTGGCGCCCCGGCGTCCGCTGGCTGCTGCTCGGCGGCGCGATGCTCGCCTGGTTCGTCGCGGACCTGGCGACGACGACCACCGCGGCGGCGGAGATCCCCTTCGCCGCCGCGTTCTGGCCCGCGGGCCTGGGCCTGCTGGCCGCCGCCGCGTGGGCGCCGCCGCACGACGCCGACCAGACCGTCACGGCCGACGGCGTCCGCGTCCTGCTGCTGCCCGCGGGCTTCAGCGTCGTCGCGCTGGGCCTGCTCGCGCTGGACCACGTCACGGCGCTCAACGACGTCACGGTCGTGCTGGCGCTCGCCGCCGTGCTCGTCGCGCTGGCCCGGACGACGATCACGCTGCGCGAGTACCAGCTGCTGGCCGAGGCGCGCCACGAGTCGCTGACCGACGCGCTCACCGGCCTGCCGAGCCGCCGCCACTTCCACCGCCGCCTGGAGGCCGTGCTGCGCGAGGCCGACGCCGAGGACCTGCCGTTCGCGCTGTTGATCTTCGACCTCGACCGCTTCAAGGAGCTCAACGACACGCTCGGCCATGCCGCGGGCGACGCGCTGCTGCAGCTCGTAGGCCGACGGCTGACCGAGGCGCTGGCCGGCGACGACGCGCTGATCGCCCGTCTCGGCGGCGACGAGTTCGCCGTCCTGCTGCCGCCGGGCGCCGATCGCGCGGCCGCGCTCGCCGCCGGGACCACGGTCGTCGACGCGGTCGCGCGGCCCTTCGCCATCGACGGGCTGGCGCTCGACGTCGGCGTCAGCGTCGGCGTCGCCCTGCACCCCGACCACGCGACCGAGGGCGGCGAGCTGCTGCGCCGCGCCGACGTCGCCATGTACCTGGCCAAGGGCGCGGGCGGTGGCGTCGCGCTCTACGACCCCGCACGCGACCTCCACACCCGCGACCGCCTCGCGCTCGGCCAGCAGCTGCGCGACGCGCTGGACGGCGACCAGCTCGAGGTCTTCTTCCAGCCCAAGGCCGACCCGCAGCTCGGGCGGGTCGTCGGGATGGAGGCGCTCGTGCGCTGGCGCCATCCCGTCAACGGCCTGCTGGTCCCCGCGGACTTCCTGCCGCTGGCCGCGCGCTCGGGCGCGATGGGCCGCCTGACGCGCCGGGTGCTGGACGTCGCGCTGGGCCGGCTGGCGGCGTGGCGCGCCGAGGGGCTCGACCTGACCGTCGCGGTCAACCTCGCGCCGGGCGACCTGCACGACGACGCGCTGCCCGCCGACGTCCTGGCGCTGCTGGACGCCCATGGCCTGCCGCCGACCGCGCTGACGCTGGAGGTCCGCGAGGACGCCCTGACCGCCGGCGCGCGGGACGCGACCGCGACGCTCGACGCGCTCGCGCGCCGCGGCGTGACGATCGCGCTGGACGACTACGGCACCGGCCGCTCGTCGCTGCACCACCTGCGGCGGCTGCCGCTGGCCGAGCTGAAGGTCGACCGCACGCTGATCGCCGCGTTGACCGGCGACGAGGACGCGGCCGCGATCGTCGCCACGACGCTCGCCCTCGCCCGCGCGCTGCGGCTGCGCGTCGTCGCCGAGGGCGTGGAGGACGACGGCACCTGGGAAGCGCTGGCGCGCCTGGGGGCCGACGCCATCCAGGGCCACGTCCTCAGCCGCCCGCTGCCCGCCGCCCAGGCGACCGCGTGGCTGGCCGCCCGCCGCGAGGGCGCGATCGCCCGCGTGCCGCTCCCGGGCGCCCCCACACGGCAAACCACCCGTCCGCATCGTTGACCGCTCGGACGCTGGCCGGCAGGCTGGCGCCCCGTGCAACGGTCCAAGCTGGTGGTGGCGGTCCTCGTCGTGCTCGGCCTCTGGGCGTCCAGCGCCCAGGCGGCCTCCGTGGTCGCCAACGGGAACCTGCCCGACTCGGTCGTCGACCGCGACGGGGTGACGCACCTCGTCTGGAACGAGTCGCGGCCCGGCAACTACGACATCACGCACTACTGCCAGATCCCGCGCGGTGGCAGCGCGTGCGAGAACGCCAAGACGTTCGTCCCGACCCCGGGCGAGACCAACAACACCGACTTCGAAGGCCCCAAGGTCATGATCTCGCCGTTCGGCGAGGTGATGGTGCTGACCCACCGCTGCTGCGGCACGATCATGGGCCATTCCAACGGCGCCAACGTGCTCTACGTCTCCGACGACGGCGGCGAGACCTTCGACGCCGGCAACGCGATCGGCACGGTCCCGCCGGGCGAGCCGTCGGTGCCGACGCCCGCGGTCTTCGACGGCGCCGGGCGCCAGGTCCTCACGATGGCCGCGCCGACGCAGGGCCCGATCATCCAGGCGCAGCCGATCGCGCCCTTCGGCGGCGGCGCGACGCCGTTCACGCCCGACACGCAGAAGGCGCGGTTGGACACCGCCTACGGCTACGACCCGTCGATCGTCCAGATCGACGCCACGCACTTCGCCGCCGCGTGGTCGAACCTCGGCGGCACGAAGACGACGATCCGCACGCTCACCTGCCCGGCCAGCCCGTGCGCGGCGTCCTACATCAACACGGCCGCCAACTGGTCGGCGCCGTTGACGGTCCCCGACGCCGAGCTGCCGCGCCTGACGACCGGCCCGAGCGGCACCTACCTGCTCTACCGCTCGACCGCCGCCGGCGACTCGTACCGCAAGTACTTCATCCGCACCCTCGACGGCACCGCGCTGAGCGCGCCGCGCGTGGTCAGCGACGGCACGGCCGGCAACCTGCGCGACATCGTGCAGGACACCAACGGCGTCCTGCAGGCGTTGTTCACCGACTCGGTCAACGGCCTCGGGTTCCGCGCGTCGGCCGACGGCGGCACGACGTGGGGCGACCAGATCCAGCTCCTGGGCCAGGACTTCACGATCGCCCACCCGCGCGCGACCGCGCGCCAGCTCGCCGACGGCTTCGTCGGCAGCGCGCTGTGGGAGTCCCAGAACGGCGGCGAGCAGAACCCGCGGATCTTCCTGCAGGCCCTGCCGGACCCCAGCGTCTCGCTGCACGTCACGGTCCCGCCGATCCCCGGCGGCCCCACCCCGCCCGGCGGCGGGCAGACGCCGACGCCGCCGGTCCCGCCCGCGGCGTGCCGCCTGCTGACGTTCGCCGCCGTCGACGTGATCGCCGACGCGTGCCTGAAGAAGGAGGGCGACACGTACACCGCCACCGGCGGCGTGCGGATCAACGGCCTGCGGGTCGAGCTGGGCAGCGGCAAGCTCAAGTTCGACATCAAGAACCGGACGATCACCTCGTCGGGCGCGGCGGTGACCGTCAAGCTCGGCGACACGGTCCTGTTCAAGCGCGCGATCGACATCACGCTGCCGAAGGGGTCGACGGCGTCGATCGGGACGTTCGACGTCAGCGGCGGCGGCAACCTGCTCGGGTTCCCGCTGAAGGGCAGCGTGGACATCAAGTTCCGCGGCGGCGGCGTCGAGGTGCCGGTGCACCTCGCGCTGCCCGCGCTGTTCGGCGGCGTCACCGGCGACCTGACCGTGCGCGCCGACAACGTCGCGGGCGTCCACCTGCGCGAGCTGCACGTCAAGGTCGGCGACGCGCTGATCGGCCCGCTGGAGATCAAGGACCTGTTCTTCGACTACGACGCCGAGAAGGCGTCGTGGCAGGGCGGCGCGAACGTCATCCTGCCGCCCCAGCCGCCGGGCCCGTCGCTGAAGGCCGACGTCGGCTTCGTGCACGGCGACCTCGACCACCTCGGTGGCGAGCTGACGCTGCCCGAGCCAGGCGTGATCCTCGACCCGTTCGCGGTCACGCACCTCAAGAAGATCCGCTTCGCGCTGAGCACCCAGCCGTCGCTGCGGCTGACCGGCGGCGTGACGATCAACGCCGGGCCGACGATCGCGGGCGTCGCGGCGGTCGGCGTCGACGGCGACCTGACGTTCACGCTCGGCGACCCCGCGATCTTCCGCGTCGACGGCCGCGTCTCGCTGGTCAGCGTGCCGCTGGCCACCGCGTTCTTCGAGCTGCGCACCAACGGCTACGTCGGCTTCGGCGGCCACCTCGGCTACGAGGTCTCCGGCTTCAAGGCGGTCGCCGACCTCAACGGCTGGCTGTTCAAGTCCGCCTTCAACGTCGGCGCGAGCGCGAACATCTGCCTCGGCGACCTCGGCTGCGCGGGCGGCGACGTCGTCTTCAGCAGCGTCGGCTTCGCGGGCTGCGCGCATACGTTCATCGCGGACTTCGGCGCGGGCTACAAGTGGGGCGACGGCCTCGACCTGATGTTCTCCGGCTGCGACGTCGGGCCCTACAAGGCGACGGCCGCCGCGGCGCAGGCGGGCGCCGGCGCGCGCACGCTGTCGTTCGGCAAGGGCGTGCCCTCGGGCTTCGTCGCGGTCACCGGCCAGGGCGCGCCGCCGCACGTCGCGCTCGTCGGCCCGGGCGGCGCGCGGATCGAGGACACGCCGGGCACCAAGGCGCAGACCGCGACGTCGCTGGCCTTCCACAACCCGCAGACCAACACCACGTACTTCGTCGTCAAGGCGCCGGCGAGCGGGACCTGGACCGTCGAGCCGCAGGCCGACAGCGCGCCGATCGCGGGCGTCCAGGCCGCCGACGGCCTCCAGGACCCCAAGGTCACGGCCGGCGTCAAGCGCGCCGGGGCCGGCCGCACGCGGATCCTGTCCTACGACGTGGCCCCGCGCCCCGGCCAGAAGGTGACGTTCGCCGAGCAGGGCAAGGGCGCGGCCAGGCCGATCGGCGGCGTCGCGCGCGCGGGCCGTGGGACGATCCGCTTCGCCCCCGCCGACGGCCCGGGCGGCCCGCGCAAGATCATCGCCTTGGTCTCCTCCTACGGCAAGCCGCGCGCGCAGCTGACCGTCGCGTCCTACGTCGCCCCGCCGCCGCCCAAGCCCGCGACGCCCAAGCGCCTGAAGGCGCGACGCAGCGGGACCAAGCTGGCGGTGACGTGGTCCAAGGCCGCCAACGCCCGACGCTACGAGCTGCGCGCGACGCTCTCCGACGGCCGCCGCCTGCTCGCCCGCCAGACCGGCACGCGCTTCAGCATCCCGGCCGTGGCGAGCGCGACGCGCGCGACGATCACCGTGACCGGCCTCAAGGCCGACGGCACGCGCGGGAAGCGGGCCACCGTGAAGGTCGCGGCCAAGAAGCAGGCCAAGAGCAAGAAGAAGCGCAAGAGGTAACGGTGAACGCCGCCGTCTCCCGGGAGACGCGGATGTCCCGCGCCGGACGCCCTCCCCCGATCGGGCCATGAACCGGTACGTGCGAGGTCCGATCACCGGGACCTATGCACTCCCCCAAGGCGCGCCACGCAGCGCGTATCACCGCAGCTGCCGTCGGCGGCGTCCTGGCCGCGGCCCTGGCCCTCCCCACCGGCGCCTCGGCGACCCTCTACAAGGCCTACGACAACGGCGTCCTCGCCTTCTCGACCCAGGACGGCGCCGTCCACACGATCTACCCGGACGGCTCCAACGACCAGACCGTCTCGACGCTCACCGACCCGCTGGGCGTCAAGGGCGTCGCCGGCGAGTGGAGCGCGGACGGCAACCGCCTGCTCCTCGTCGACCAGGACAAGAACCTGCTCGACGTCAACCCGTGGGCCCAGAGGCAGGTCGCCAAGGTCGACCTGCCGTACGACATCTCCGGGCCCTCGATGTCCCCCGACGGGAGCGCCTACGCGTTCGCCACGCCCGCCGACGGCGTCAGGACCTACCGGATCGCCGACCAGAGCATCCACCTGGTCGTGGGCGCCACCACCGACACGACCGCGTGGTCCAACAGCGACAACCTGCTCTTCGGGTTCTCCGACGAGGGCGCCTACAACGTCCACCAGCCGCTGGCCTACGCGGACGGCAACGCCCCGGCCAACTGGGCCGAGTGGGCCCACCCGAACCCCCGGCACGTCACGGTCTCCCGCGACGGCCAGAAGATCGCCTACACCGCGCCCGGCAACGAGGGCGACGGCGAGGTCGCGTCCGACGACGTCTACGTCGCCAACGCCGACGGGACCTCCCCGTATCCGACCAACATCGAGAGCTCCACCGAGAGCTCCGACGAGCGCCTGCCCGCGATCTCGCCCGACGGCAAGAAGGTCGCGTTCATCTCCAACCGCGCCGGCGACGGCACCTGGTCGATCTACGTCCGCGACCTCACCGAGGACGAGACGGTCATGGTGCCGAACACCAAGCTCGCGCCCGGCGCCTCGTTCACCGGCCTCTCCTGGCAGCCGGCCCAGAAGCCGCACCTCGCCGAGAGCAAGATCATCATCTCGCCCGAGATCGGCAACACGCTGAAGCTCGACGACCAGTTCGACGACCCCACGCCGCCGTTCACCACGAAGTGGCAGTGGCAGCGTTGCACCGACGTCGTCAACGACTGGACGGGCACCTGCCAGGACATGCCCGGCGAGATCGACGCCGGCTACCGGCTCATCGCCGGCGACGTGGGCTACAGCTTCCGCGTGATCCGCACCGTGACCAACGCCGCGGGCACCGACACCAACACCTCGCTGATCACCGAGCCGGCCGAGGAGCCGGACACCACGCCGCCCGGCGTGCCGACGATCACGACCAAGCCCGCCGCCCGCTCCAACGCCGCCGCGCCGACGTTCGCGTGGACCGGCGCCGAGGCCGGCGGCACGTTCCAGTGCTCGATCGACAACGGCACGTTCGTCGCCTGCACCACGGGCTCGACGTTCCCCGTCTCCGGTGACGGCCCGCACAGCTTCCGCGTGCGGCAGACCGACTGGTCCAACAACGTCGGCGACCCCGCCGAGTACGCCTGGACGCTCGACACGAGCGCCCCGAACGCGCCGATCGTCACGTCGAAGCCCGACGCGGTGACCGCGTCCCAGAACGCGACGGTCGCCTTCGTGGGCGACGAGCCCGGCGGCCGCTTCGAGTGCCGCCTCGGCGCCGACGGCGCGACGTGGATCGCGTGCGCGTCGCCGGTCACCCTCGTCGGCCTGTCCGAGGGCGCCAAGCGCTTCTCGATCCGCCAGGTCGACGACGCCGGCAACGCCGGCGTGGAGAAGGTCCTCACGTGGAAGGTCGACCTGACCGCCCCGTTGGCGCCGTCGATCACGGAGGACAAGGACGTCGTCCACGCCTTCACGACGCAGTACGCGTTCACGGGCGAGGAGGACGCGACGTTCGAGTGCCGGCTCGACGACGCCGACTGGGCGACCTGCACCTCGCCGGTCACGCTCAGCGACTACGCGAGCGGCCCGCACACGTTCCGGGTCCGCCAGACCGACGCCGCCGGCCACGTGAGCCCGGAGGCCGAGGACGTGTTCACGGCGTTCCTCGACGGCCCGGCCCAGCCGGTGCTCGGCGACGGCGCCCCCGCGCCGCGCACCAACGACACCACCGCGACCTTCGCCTTCGGCGGCGAGGCCGCCCGCTACGAGTGCCGCCTGGACGACGGCACGTGGACGACCTGCTCGTCGCCCGCGACGTTCGAGAGCCTCGCCGACGGCGAGCACACCTTCCGGGTGCGCGGCGTCGACGACTACGACATCCCGGGCGCGGCGACCACCCGCACGTGGACGGTCGACACGAGCCGCCCGGCGCTGCCGACGTTCGCCAACGCCCCGGCCGCGCAGACCACCTCGCACGCGATCGACGTCCAGGTCGGCGGCCTCGAGGACGGCGCGACCGTCGAGTGCGACGTCGACGGCCAGGGCTGGACGGAGTGCGCCTCGCCGCTGAAGCTCGACGGCTTCGGGCTGGGCCGGCACACGCTGAAGGTCCGCCAGACCGACGCGGCCGGCAACGTCAGCGACGTCGCGGCCTTCGCGTGGACGGTCGTCGCCGAGACGGTCCCGACGACGCCGACCCCGGACACGACCACGACGACGCCGGCCACGCCCAGCACGCCGGGCACGCCGGACGCCGCCCCCACGCCCGCCCCGCGGACGCAGGACGGCACGCCGGCCACCACCAACACCAACACCAACAACGGCGCCGCGGGCGGCAAGCCGAAGCTGAGCGCCGTCCTCGGCACCGGCTCGGGCACGCGCTCCACCGCGACGATCACCGTCCGCAAGGACGGCGTGGGCGTCGGCTGCTCGATCACCGGCACGGTCCTGACGTCCTGCAAGGTCGACCTGTACGCCTTGGACACGACCGCCCACGGCACGGCGGCCGCGGCCGCGGCCAAGCGGGTCCTCGTCGGCACCGGCACCTACCACCAGGCCGACGGCTCCAAGCGGATGCGGGTCGACGTGGCCCTCAACGCCACCGGCCGCGCGCTGATGCGCAAGTCGCCGCACGGCCTGAAGGTCTCGGTCAAGATCACCGGCACGCCGGTCAAGGGCGAGAAGCTCCAGGCCGCGGGCGTCGCGACGCTGGTCCGCCGGCACGAGCGCGTCACGGTCGGCGGCTTCGCCGTCAACAGCGCGAAGCTGACGCCCGCCGCCCAGCGGCAGCTCGGCCGGCTGGCCGAGCGGGTCAAGGGCAACGCCGTCGCGATCCGCGTCGTCGGCCACACCGACGCCTCGTCGGACGACGCCCGGTACCTGGACGACCTCGGCCTGCGCCGCGCCAAGGCGGTCGCCGCCTACCTGCACGCCCACGGCGTCAAGGCCCAGGCGACGCTGGTCACGCGCGGCTCGCGTCAGCCGAAGGCGACCAACGCCACCGAGTCCGGCCGCGCGCAGAACCGCCGCGTCGAGCTGCGGATCGACCGCTAGGTCGTCCGCCCCCGGTCAGCCGATGAGGGCGGCCACCGCGAGCGTGCCGGCGTGCACGGTCTCGCGGTGGTCGCGCTCCGGCTCGGCCAGGATCCGCAGCGCGAGGCCGTCGCCGAGGCCGAAGAGGATCTCGGCGATCGCCTCGGGATCCGCGCGCAGCTCCAGGACGCCCTCGTCCTGCTTGGCGGCCAGCACGCCCGCGACGTGCTCGCGCGTGCGGCGGACCAGCTCGGAGAACTCCGCGGCGATGTCCGGGTTGCGGCGCGACAGCGTGAAGGCCTCGAACGACAGCGTCAGGAACTCGGTGTCCTCGCGCAGCATCTGGTCGAGCGTCCGGCGCAGCATCTCGATGAAGTCGGCCGCCGAGGACGCGGTGGCCAGCTGCTCGTCCAGGGCCGCCATCCGCAGGTCGGTGTCCCGCTTGACGACCTCGGCCAGCAGGCGCTCCTTGGAGCCGAAGTAGTAGTGCAACAACCCGCGCGAGACGCCGGCCTCGCGCGCGACGTGGTCGAACGTCGACCCGGCGACCCCGCGCAGCGCGACCGACGCCCGCATCGCGTCGACGATGCGCTGCGCCTTCTCCCCGCTGAGGGAGCGCTGGGTCGCGGCCTCCATGACCGACGATCCTAGCTGGCCGGCCGGCCCGCCGTGGCCGCGGCGCCCGACGAGCGGTCCGAGAAGCGCGAAGGGCGCCCCGGTCGGAGCGCCCTTCGCGGCAGACCCGATGTCCCGGCGCGGGCTAGGCGCCCGGCGCCGACGACGGCGCGGTCGTCGAGGTGTAGTCGAACTCCTCCTCGGCGCCGAACAGCGCGTCGAGCACCTTGGAGCGCAGGTCCGCGCTGAGCGCGAGCGCCAGGCCGGCGCCGACGCCCAGAAGCAGGAGCTTGCGGCCGAGGCCGCCCTTGCGCTTCTTCTTCTGAGGCTTGCTCAGCGAAGCCCCGGCGTCCTTGAGCGCCTCGGCCGCCGTGTGAAGGTCCTTGTGGAACTTCTTGTCGTCGGTCAGCGTCTTGGACACCGTCTTGCCGTTGGCAAGCCGGTCGTAGGCGTCCCGCGCGGCCTCGAAGGCGACGCGCACGTTGTCGCGGATCTCATCGTCCTCGACGACGCGCTGGACATAGGGGTTGGAGCGGGCCGCCGTGACGGCTCCGGCGGCAGCGGCCGCCTTCTTCTTCTTGGCCATGAAGGTCCCTCTTGTGGGTCGGGGTCGAAGCTCTTCGGCGAGCATACCCGGCCCCACCCGGATGTCACGCAGGCGATTGCAGGGCGGTGTCGAGCACGTCGCCGATCTGGTCGACCCACACGAACGTCAGCCGCTTGCGCAGATGCTCGGGGATGTCCTCGGCGTCGGCCTCGTTGAGCGCGGGCGCGACGACGGTCTTGACGTCGTTGCGCTGGGCGGCCAGGGCCTTCTCCTTGAGGCCGCCGATCGGCAGGACCTGCCCGGTCAGCGTCATCTCCCCCGTCATCGCGACGTCCTCGCGCACGCAGCGCCGCGAGATCAGCGACGCCAGCGCGGTGGCCATCGTGATGCCGGCGCTCGGGCCGTCCTTCGGCGTCGCGCCCGCGGGCACGTGGACGTGCACGTCGTGCTCGGCGAACCAGGCGTCCTCGAGCTCGGGCGCGACCCGGTGCGCGTTGGCCTTGACCCAGGTCAGCGCGGCCTGGGCGGACTCCTTCATGACGTCGCCGAGCTGGCCGGTGAGCAGCAGCTTGCCGCTGCCGGGCGTCGCCGAGGCCTCGATGAACAGCACGTCGCCGCCGACCGGCGTCCAGGCCAGGCCGGTCGCCACGCCCGGCGCGGCCGTGCGTCGCTGGGTCTCGTTGTGGACGCGCGGGCGGCCGAGCAGGTCGCGGACGTCCTCGGGCGCGATCGAGCGCTTCTTCGGCTTGGCGGGTGGATCCGTCTCCTCCGCCACCTCGCGCGCGACCTTGCGGCAGATCGTCCCGATCTCGCGCTCCAGCCCGCGCACGCCCGCCTCGCGGGTGTAGTCGGCGACGACGCGCCGCAGCGCCTTGTCGCCGAACGCGATCCACGACTTCTTGAGGCCGTTGCGCTCGATCTGACGCGGGACGAGGTAGCGCTTGGCGATCTGGAGCTTCTCGTCCTCGGTGTAGCCGGCGAGCTGGATGATCTCCATGCGGTCGCGCAGCGGACCCGGGACCCGGTCCAGGTCGTTGGCCGTGCAGATGAACATGACCTTGGACAGGTCGAACGGCACGTCGAGGTAATGGTCTCGGAACGTCGCGTTCTGCTCGGGGTCCAAGACCTCCAACATCGCGCTCGACGGGTCGCCGCGGAAGTCCGCGCCCATCTTGTCGATCTCGTCGATCATGAACAACGGGTTGTCGGACCCGGCGTCGCGCAGCGCGCGGATGATCGTGCCAGGCATCGCGCCGATGTAGGTGCGCCGGTGGCCGCGGATCTCGGCCTCGTCGCGCACGCCGCCGACGCTGATGCGCTCGAAGGTGCGGCCCAGCGCGCGGGCGACCGACCGGCCCAGCGAGGTCTTGCCGACGCCGGGCGGGCCGGCGAAGCAGAGGATCGACCCGCGCGCGTCCGGCTTCAGCTTCCGGACGGCCAGGAACTCCAAGATCCTGTCCTTGACCTGCTCGATGTCGTAGTGGTCGGCGTCGAGCACCTCGCGCGCGTGGGCGAGGTCGAGGTCGTCCTCGGTGCTCTTGCCCCACGGCAGCGACGCGATCCACTCCAGGTAGTTGCGGATGACGCCGTGCTCGGCGGCCTGGGTCGGCAGCTGCTCCAGGCGGTGCAGCTCGCGGTCGACCTGCTTGCGGACGTCGTCGGGCAAGGCGATGTCCTCGAGCTGCTCGCGGAGGTCGCGCGCCTCCTCCAAGGACTCGTCGAACTCGCCCAGCTCCTCCTGGATCGCCTTGAGCTGCTGGCGCAGGACGTACTCGCGCTGGCCCTTGTCGATCTCGGACTGGACCTGGTTCTGGATCTCCGAGCCGATCGAGATGACGTTCAGCTCGCGGGCGAGGACCTCGGCCAGGCGGCGCAGGCGGCGGGCGACGTCGACCTCCTCCAGCAGCTCCTGGCGCTCCTGCGTCGGCAGGCGCAGCGAGCCCGCGATGAGGTGGCTGAGCGTCGACGGGTCGTCGATGTTGGCGACCGCCAGCTGCAGCTCCTCGGGCAGGTAGGGCACGTGCTCGACGATCCGCGTGAACGTCTCCTGGACGTTGCGCGTCAGCGCGGTCAGCTCGGGCGTCTCGTCGACGACGTCGGGCAGCTCCTCGATCGACGCGACGAGGTAGGGCGCCTCGCGGTCCCAGTTGGTGATCCGCACGCGCTGCGCGCCCTGGACGAGGATGCGCAGCGTCCCGTCGGGGACCTTCATCATGCGCGCGACCGCGCCGACGACGCCGACGTCGTAGAGGTCCGGCGGCCCGGGCGCCTCCAGCTCGGGGTTCCGGGCGGCGACCATCACGAGCAGGCGGTCGCCGGCCAGCACGTCGTTGACCAGCTCGATCGAGCGCTCCTGGCCGATCGCCAGCGGCGTCAGCGTGTCCGGCAGCGGGACGGTGTCGCGCAGCGGCAGGACCGGGAGCGTGGCGGGCACGCGGCCGCGCTGCCCCACCTCGACCGGGCGGCCCCCACCCTCGGCGCTGATCTCGATCACGGCGTCCCCCGCCCGTCGCTAGCTCTCGTCGACGACGTCGATCGGCACGCGCCGCGTGCGCGGCTCGGGCGTCAGCAGCGGCAGCTCGACGCGCAGGATCCCGTCGCGGTAGGTCGCGCGGGCCTCGTCGGCGGCGACGTCGGCGCCGAGCGGGATGACGCGGCGGAACGGACCGAAGTCGATCTCGAGCTGCTGGTAGACGCGGCCCTCGGAGTCCGCGGGACGACGGTGGCCGGCGATCACCAGCTCGCGGCCCTCGATCTCCAGGCCGATCTCGTCGGGGTCGATCCCCGCCAGCTCGGCGTGGACCACCGCCCGCGGCGGCTCGCCCTCGTAGAAGACGTCGACCGCTGGGGAGAACCCACCGCGATGCCGCGGGCCCAGGACGCCCCCGCCGAAGACGTCGCCGAACAGCTCGTCCATCTCGCGGCGCATGCGCTCGAAGTTGGCGAAGAGGTCGCGCTCGGGAGGCACGCGACGAATGTACCGCTTGGGCGCCTCGCGCTCAGACCACGTAGACCGCGCCCTCGCGGGCGACCGAGACCGGGCCCTCGAACGCGCGCTCGGCCTCGCGGCGGGCCCACAGCTCGTCCATCTCGTCGGAGAAGTGCGTGATGACCAGGCGGCCGACCTTCGCGCGGCTGCCGTGGTCGCCCGCCTCGCCGGGCGTGAGGTGGCCGCGGACGCCGTCGCGCTCGGGGCGCGGCAGCGTGGCCTCGATCATCAGCAGGTCGGTGCCGGCCGCGAACTTCACGAGCTCCTCGGTGGGCGCGGTGTCGGCGCCGTAGGTGAAGCGGCCGGCGCCGTCGGTGCCCGAGCGGACGTCGACCGCGCAGGTCGGCAGCCAGTGCGGGACCTCGTGGAAGGCGAGCCGCAGCGGCCCGACGTCGATCCGCTCGCCGGGCGCGTACTCATAGATGTCGAACGCGTTGTCGATGAGGTCCTCGGCGCCCCAGGCGCCGACGATCCGGCGGAACGTCTGGCGCGCGCCGCGCGGGGCGTACAACTTGGGCTTGGCGGGCGTCTCGGTGCCCGGCCAGCGGTCGACGGCCACCGGCTGCTGGCGCGGCGCGTAGGTCAAGGCGTAGGCGTACGGGACGAGGTCGAGGAAGTGGTCGGCGTGCAGGTGCGAGATCACGACCGCGTCGACCGCGACGTAGTCGCGATACCGCCGCAGCTTGCTGAAGACCCCGTTGCCGCAGTCGAGCAGCAGGAACGTCCCGGCCTCCTCGACCAGGTACCCGCTGCATGCCCCGCCCGCGTCCTGCCAGGAGGGCGATTTGCCCAGCACGGTGATGCGCACCCTCGTGACCCCTCTCTCCTGTGCGCGGAAGCGTAACCCCGCGCGGGATGTCGCGCGTTCGTGAAGCGATCGCGCGGGTTCGGCGGCAATGGACCGGATCCGCCGGCGCGGGAGCCATCGGACGCTGAGGGCACCGGGTCGACCACCGGGTACCTCGCCGAGCGTGAGACCGCGGAGCGCGCCACGGTGGGGCGACGACGACCGCTGCCGCGTCCGCGTCCGCGGCGGCGAAGGCCTAGGCCACCGCGGTCAACGCCCGGCCGGTCGGCAGCGCGCGGCCCGCGGCGCGCAGCGCCTCGATGACGTGGTCGACGGTCGGCGAGGTCTCGCCGACGCGGACCGCAGCGCCGATGCGGCGCGCGGGCGGCTGGCCGCGCAGCGGGATGACCGCCACGTCGGAGCGGAGGTTGGCGGTCGCCAGCGAGGGGATCAGCGCGACGCCGACGCCGGCGGCGGCCATGCCCTGCAGGGCCGGGTAGTCGTCGAAGGCCAGGCGCACGTCGGGCTCGAAGCCGGCCTCGCGGCAGGCGCGCAGGATGATGTTGGAGTCGGCGCACGTGCCGCCGACGTCGGGCATCAGCCAGCCCTCCTCGGCCAGCTCCTCCAGCCCGATCGAGGCGCGGCCCGCCATCGGGTGGTCGTTGCCCATGACCACGAACAACGGGTCGTCGCAGAGGTGGAGGTGCTCGACGCCGGGCCGGACGGCCATCGGCTGCAGCTCGGAGTCGATGATCGTCGCGATGTCGAGCCGGTCGGTCAGCAGCTGGTCGATCGCGTCGTCGGGCTCGAGCACCTTGACCTCCAGCCGCAGCTCGGGCCGGCGCGCGCGCAGGTCCCGCGTCGCGCCCGGCAGCAGGCCGCCCGCCAGCGTCGCGAACGCCCCGATCCGCACGCACGGCCGCCCGGCGCCGGCCGCCTCGCGCACGTCGTCCTCCGCGCGCCGCGCCGCGTCCAGCAGCGCCGCCGCGCGCGTGAGCAGCAGCTCGCCGGCGGGCGTCGCGTGGACCCCGCGCGCGTCGCGCACCAGCAACCGCACGCCCAGCGCCGACTCCAGCCGCGACACGTGCTGGGAGACCGCCGGCTGCGTGTAGCCGAGGACGGTCGCCGCCTCGCTGAACGACCGGCGCAGCGCCACCTCGCGGAACGTCGTCAACAGCTTCAGATCGAGCATCACAGAACATGATGCCAGCTACGTCAAGTCATCATTGGACATGATGGCGGGCGTCGCGCACCATGTTCTGGCATGACCCCCGACATCTCCCCCATCACCATCCGCCGCGCGACCGAGGACGACGACAAGGCCCTCGACCGCCTCGCCCGGCTCGACAGCCGGCGCCTGCCCGCCGGCCCGCACCTGCTCGCGCTCGCCGACGACGTGCCGGTCGCCGCGATCTCGCTCAGCTCCGGCCTGACCGTCGCCAACCCGTTCGCGACGACGGACTCCGTCGTCGCCCTCCTGCACGAGCGCGCCGAGCACCTCCTCGGCCGGCCCCCGGCCGCGCCGCCGGCGCGCCACCGCGGCCTGCGCCCGCTCCAGGCGATGCGCGGCCTGTTCCCGGTGGCGCCGCGCGCCCGGCCCTCGCGCTCGTCCTAGCCCTACCCCTAGTCCTAGAAGGACGTGATGACGGTCCGCACGCCTTCGTGGCGATCCATCGCCGCGAAGGCGTCGTTGACCTCGTCCAAGGCAATGCGGTTGGTCACGAAGGACTCCAGGTCGAGGTCGCCCTTCAGGTACAGCTCGACCAGCTCGGGCACGCGGTCGCGCCCCTTGGCGCCGCCGAACGACGCGCCCGCGATCCGCCGGCCGGTGATGAGGAAGCGCGGCACGACCTCCAGGACCTCGCCCTTGCCGGCCACGCCCGCGACCGTCGCCAGGCCCCAGCCCATGCGCGCGGACTCGACCGCCTGGCGCATGACCTTCACGTTGCCGGTCGCCTCGAAGGTGTAGTCGGCACCGAAGCCGCCGGTCATCTCCAGGATCCGCGCGACGCTGTCGTCGCCGCCGATGAACGTGTCGGTCGCGCCGTGGGCCCGGGCGGAGGCCAGGCGGCCCTCGTCCAGGTCGACGCAGATGATCCGCTCGGCGCCGGCCAGCCGCGCGCCGGCCACGGCGCCCAGGCCGACCAGGCCCGCGCCGAAGACCGCGACCGTCGAGCCCGGCTCGACCTTGGCGACGTACAACGCCGCGCCGATCCCGGTCGTCGCGCCGCACGCGAGCGACGCGACGACGTCCAGCGGCGCCTCCGGGTTGACCTTGGCCAACGCGATCGACGGCATGACCGTCGCCTCGGCGAACGTCGAGGTCCCCATGAAATGGCGGACGCGCTCCTCGCCGCGGTGCAGGCGCGTGGTGCCGTCGGGCAGGTAGCCGAGGTTCTGCTGCTCGCGGATCGCCAGGCAGAGGTTCGTCTTGTCGCTGCGGCAGTGCAGGCACTCGCGGCACTGCGGGGAGAAGAGCGTGACGACGTGATCGCCGACGGCGAGGTCGGTCACGCCCTCGCCCAGCGCCTCGACGACGCCCGCGCCCTCGTGGCCGAGCACCGTCGGCGCGTACCCGGACGGGTCCGCGCCCGAGGCGGTGTACATGTCGGTGTGGCAGACGCCGCAGGCGTGGAGGCGGACCAGCACCTCACCCGGTCCGGGACCGTCCAGGTCGACCTCCTGGACGACGAGCGGCTTCGCGAACTCCTCGAGGACGGCGGCGCGGATCTTCATGCGATCGACCCTAACGCGGGCGGTTCGCTCAGGCGTGCAGAGCGGCCTGCTCGCGGGCGTCCGGGAACGCCCACGCGGTCGTCGTGCGCCCCGGCTGGCGGAAGTGGAAGCGCAGCTGGCGCGGCGGGCGCAGGCCCTCCGGCGAGTCGGGCCGGAACGTCGCGCACGGCTCGTCGAGCTCCAGCGCGCAGAGCAAGTTGCAGCGGAAGTAGCACCCCTCGCAGCTCGGCTTCTTGCTCCTTGCGCGCGCCTTCGACATCCGGGGTGCGATCTCCTTCTTCTCGACCAGCTCGTTCACGACGGCGGCCATCGAAGCACGTCCGAGCCGAGCGCCGCAACGCCGGAACCCGCAAATCGCATACATCGGGCTCCGGACGGAATCGGGCCATTCCGCAAATGCCGACAAATCGCCCGAAATACCTGCACAGAGCGGGAATCGAGCGCCGTTTCGCGGTGTTTGCGGGGAGGTTGGCGGGAACGCCGTCGTGCCCCGCTCCGACCTGATAGGGCAACACCTACATGTCGGTCTTCGGCGCGGATCGGGCACGATCCGCGAACCCGATGGCGCGCATCCTCGTCACCGGCGCCAGCGGCTACGTCGGCGCCGCCCTCATCCCCCGCCTGGTCTCCGACGGCCACGCCGTCCGCGCCTTCGCGCGGTCGCCGCGGCGCCTGGCCGCCGCCGGCGTGGACGTCGCCGACGTCGCGCTCGGCGACGCGGTCACCGGCGCCGGCCTGGACGCGGCGCTGGACGGCATCGACGTCGCCTACTTCCTGATCCACTCGATGGAGACCCCGGCCGGCGCGGGCGCCGGCGACGACTTCGCCGGCCGCGACCGCCGCGCCGCCGAGCGCTTCGCGCGGGCCGCCGCGCGCGCCGGCGTCCGGCGCATCATCTACCTCGGCGGCCTCGTGCCGCCCGGGCGCGCCGCCTCGCCGCACCTGGCCAGCCGCCTGGAGGTCGAGCGCACGCTGCTGGACGGCGCGCCCGAGGGGCTCGCGCTGCGCGCCTCGATCGTCGTCGGCGCCCGTTCGCGCTCGTTCCGGTTCCTGGTGCGGTTGGTCGAGCGCGTCCCGGTGATGCCGCTGCCGTCCTGGCGCGACCACCGCACGCGCCCGATCGACGGCCGCGACGTCCTGGCCTACCTCGTCCGCGGCGCGACGGCGGAGGCCGTCGACGGCCCGGTGTCGCTCGACATCGCCGGCCCGGACGAGGTCAGCTACGGCGAGCTGATCGAGCGGATCCGCGACGCGCTGCTCGTGCGCCGCCCCGCGATCCGGCTGGGCTTCAGCCTCACGCCGGTCGCCGGCCGCGTCGCCGCCGCGATCGCCGGCGAGGACCACGCGCTCATCGGCCCGCTGATGGAGGGCCTGGACGGCGACCTGCTGCCGCGCGACGACCGCGCGCCCGAGCTGCTCGGCGTGCGCCTGCACCGCCTCGACGCGGCGATCGAGCGCGCGCTGCGCGAATGGGAGTCGACCGAGCAGCTGCGCGCCCGATGAGCCCCCGATCGCGCGAAGTTCGCATCAACCATCTAGGGTCTGCGCGACGGTGAGCGAGGTGGCCACGAGCATCGAGATCGACGCGCCGGTCGAAGAGGTCTGGCGCACGGTCATGGACGCGACGCGCCTGCAGGAGTGGGTGACGATCCACCGCAAGCTCGTCTCCCACTCCGACGACGAGATGGAGCAGGTGCTGCACCTGCGCGGGGCCAACTTCAAGGTGAAGTGGCATCTCGCCCAGTCCAAGCCGCCGCATCACGCGATGTGGCGGGGCCGCGGGCCCGCGCGCTCGCACGCCGAGACCGAGTACCGCCTGACCGACAACGGCCGCGGCGGCACGCGCTTCGACTACCGCAACGACTTCAAGGCGCCGCTGGGACCCTTGGGCCAGTTCGCCAGCCACGCGCTGGTCGGCGGGCTGCCGGCCAAGGAGGCCGACGCGTCGCTGCGGCGGCTGAAGGCGCTGGTCGAGAACGCGCGCGCCTGAGCGCGCGTTCTCCACCGACCCCTACAAGATCGCCTGGATCCCGCCCGCGCCGATGCGCGCGTCGCGGACCACCACGTCGGCGGCGCCGTCGTCCTCGGCGAGGACCTGCACCGCGGCGACGATCGTGCGCCGGCGGTCGCGCAGGATCGCGTCGGCGATCTCGGTCGCCCGCGCGGCGGCGGTGATCGGCCCGGCGCCGTCGACGGCCGCGCCGACGATCCGCGCGCGCGGCAGGCGCGTCTCGGCCAGCAGGCGGTCGACGTCGGCCACCGGCGTCGGCGTCGCCACCACGACGACGGCGCCCGCGCAGCGTGCGGCGATCTCGGCGCCGGCGTCGTCGTCGACGGCGTCCAACACCACCAGGTCGCTGCCCGCGGCGTCGGCCCATGTCCCGCCGCGGACGCGCGGCTCGTAGCCCTGCGCGGGCGCCGCGCCGGCGACGTCGTCGGCCAGCCCCTCGGGTCCGTTCAGGAGCACCAGAGCGGTGAGGTCGAGCTGGGCGATGAGCAACGCCGCGACCTGTCCCGTGCGGGTGGCCGCCGTGCAGGTCACCTTGCGGCGCATTGACGCGGACCTCGTGTGCTATGAAACTTCACTGTCAGTAACAGTAATGCGGAAGAGGGTGTTGTCATCGATGGCTGACTTCCTAGACGAAAAACGGCGTGAGCTCAAGCAACGCCTAGACGAGCTGCGACCGCTGGTGGAGGAGTATCACCGGTTGGAGGCCGCGGTCGCGGCGCTGGACGGGGTGAACGCCGGCGGGGCCCCCGCGCGGCGGCGCGGTGGCGGCGGCTCGGGCGGCGCCAACGGCAACGGCGGCGAGGGCTCGGGGCGGCGCGGGCGCCCGCGCGGATCGGGCACGCGCGGCAAGCAGGCGCTGGAGCTCGTGCGCGCCACGCCCGGCATCACGATCCCGGAGATCGCCGAGCAGATGGGCATCCAGCAGAACTACCTGTACCGGGTGCTGCCGGGCCTGCAGAAGGAGGGGCTCATCCGCAAGGAGGGCCGGGGCTGGCACGCGATGGACGCGGCCTAGGAAGCGCACGGGTTCGGCCTCGTTTCCCGTTCGAGGCCGAACCCGACACGCCTTCGCGTCTGGCGCGCCTTCTAGATCAGGCCCAGCTCACGCACCGCGTCGCGCTCGCCCTTGAGCTCGTTGACGGTGATGTCGATCTTGGACTGGGCGAACTCGCCGACCTCCAGGCCCTCGACGACCTTGTAGGACCCGTCGCCGGAGACCTCGACCGGGAACGAGGAGATGATGCCCTCCTCGACGCCGTACTGGCCCTGCGACGGCACGGCCATCGACACGCGGCCAGGCGCGCCGAGCACCCAGTCGTGGACGTGGTCGATCGCCGCGTTGGCCGCCGACGCCGCCGAGGACGCCCCGCGCGCCTCGATGATCGCCGCGCCGCGCTTGCCGACGTTGGGCAGGTACTCGTTCTCGTACCAGGCCATGTCGTCGACGACCTCGACGGCGGGCTTGCCGTTGACGGTGGCGTTGAAGAGGTCGGGGAACATCGTCGGCGAGTGGTTGCCCCACACGACGAGGTTCTCGATCTCGGTGATCGCGATCCCGAGCTTGGAGGCCAGCTGCGCGTAGGCGCGGTTCTGGTCCAGACGGGTCATCGCGGTGAAGCGGTCGTTCGGGACGTCCGGCGCGTTGGACATCGCGATCAAGGCGTTGGTGTTGGCCGGGTTGCCGACGACGAGGACCTTGATGTCGTCCGCGGCGTGGTTGTTGATGGCCTGGCCCTGCGGCTTGAAGATCGCGCCGTTGGCCTCCAGGAGGTCCGCGCGCTCCATGCCGGCGGTGCGCGGGCGGGCGCCGATCAGCAGGCCGACGCTGGTGCCGTCGAACGCCTCGTTGGGGTCGGAGGTGATGTCGATGGACTCCAGCAGCGGGAAGGCGCAGTCGACCAGCTCCATGGCGGTGCCCTCGGCAGCCTTCAGGGCGGGCTCGATCTCCAGGAGGCGCAGGCGCACCTTCTCGTCCGGACCCAGCAGCTGGCCGGAGGCGATGCGGAACAGGATGGCGTATCCGATGGCGCCGGCCGCGCCGGTCACCGTGACTGTCTTGGGCATGGCCCGAAAGCTATCGGTGCCGAACGGTCGGCGCGGCGCGGCGGGACGGCCGGAGCCGCCCCGCCGGGGCCGACCGGCCTAGGACGCGACCGAGGTCAGCGTCGCGAGCGCGTCGTTGAGCGTGGCGCTCGGGCGCATCGCGTCGGACGCGCGGGCCGCGTCCGGGTGGAAGTAGCCGCCGACGTCGACCGGCTCGCCCTGGACGCCGTTCAGCTCGGCGACGATCGCCTCCTCGTCGCCGGCCAGACGCTCGGCCAGCGGCGCGAAGACCGCGGCCAGCTCGGCGTCGTCGGACTGCGACGCCAGCTCCTGGGCCCAGTAGAGCGCCAGGTAGAAGTGCGAGCCGCGGTTGTCCAGCTCGCCCGCCTTGCGCGACGGCGACTTGCGCTCCTCCAGCACCCTGCCGGTCGCCCGGTCCAGCGTGTCGGCCAGCAGCTGGGCGCGCGCGTTGCCGGTCTTCTCGGCCAGCATCTCCAGCGAGACCGCCAAGGCCAGGAACTCGCCCAGCGAGTCCCAGCGCAGGTGGTTCTCCTTCAGGAACTGCTGGACGTGCTTGGGCGCCGAGCCGCCGGCGCCGGTCTCGAACAGCCCGCCGCCGTTCATGAGCGGGACGATCGAGAGCATCTTCGCGCTGGTGCCCAGCTCGAGGATCGGGAACAGGTCGGTCAGGTAGTCGCGCAGGACGTTGCCGGTGACCGAGATGGTGTCCTCGTTGCGGCGCGCCCGCTCCAGCGTGAAGCGCGCGGCCTCGGCGACCGGCAGGATCTCGATCTGGAGGCCGTCGGTGTCGAGCTGCTCCAGCGCCGGGCGGACCTTCTTGAGGATCTCGGCGTCGTGGGCGCGGGTCTCGTCCAGCCAGAACACCGCGGGCGCGCCGGTGGCGCGGGCGCGGCGGACGGCCAGCTCGATCCAGTCCTGGATCGGCGCGGCCTTGGTCTGGCACGCGCGCCAGATGTCGCCGGCCTGCACGTCGTGCTCCAAGAGCACGTTGTCGTCCTTGTCGACCACCCGCACCGCGCCGGGCGCGGCGATCTCGAACGTCTTGTCGTGCGACCCGTACTCCTCGGCCTTCTGCGCCATCAGGCCGACGTTCGGCGTCGTGCCCATGGTGGTGGGGTCGAACGCGCCGTGGCGCTTGCAGTGCTCGATCGTCTCGGCGTAGAGCGCCGCGTAGGACGAGTCCGGGATCACGCACTTGGCGTCGCGCTGCTCGCCCTTGGCGTCCCAGCCCTGGCCGGAGGAGCGGATCAGCGCGGGCATCGACGCGTCGATGATGACGTCGGACGGCACGTGCAGGTTGGTGACGCCGCGGTCGGAGTCCACCATGTACAGGTCGGGTCCGGCGGCCAGCGCGGCGTCGACCGAGTCCTTCACCTCGGGGTGCGCGGACAGCAGCGAGCCGAGGCCGTCGTTGGGGCTGACGTCGTCGAGCGTCGAGTACACCTCGTCGCCGACGAACGCGCGGACGGCGTGGCCGAAGATGATGGGGTCGCTGACCTTCATCATGGTGGCCTTGAGGTGCACGGAGAACAGGACGCCCTGGGCCTCGGCCTCGGCGATCTGCTCCTTGAAGAACCGATCCAGCGCGGCGCGGCGCATGACGGCGGCGTCGAGGACCTCGCCGGCCTGGAGGCCGAAGGCGCCCTTCAGCTCGGTGACCGTGCCGTTCTCGCCGACGTGCTCGATGCGCACCGTCGTGGCCTCGGCGACGGTGGTGGACTTCTCGGTGGAGCGGAAGTCGCCCTCGCCCATCGTCGAGACGTGGGTCTTGGAGTCGCCCGACCACGCGCCCATCGAGTGCGGGTGCTTGCGCGCGTACTCCTTGACCGACTGCGGCGCGCGGCGGTCGGAGTTGCCCTCGCGCAGGACGGGGTTGACCGCGCTGCCCTTGACCGCGTCGTAGCGGGCGCGGATCTCGCGCTCCTCGTCGGTGGACGGCTCCTCGGGGTAGTCCGGGACCGCGAAGCCCTGGTCCTGAAGCTCGGAGATCGCCGCCTTCAGCTGCGGGACCGAGGCCGAGATGTTCGGCAGCTTGATGATGTTGGCCTCGGGCGTCTTGGCCAGCTCGCCGAGCTCGGCGAGCGCGTCCGCGATCCGCTGATCGTCGTTCAGGCGGTCCGGGAACTGGGCGAGGATGCGGCCGGAGAGGGAGATGTCGCGCAGCTCCAGCTCGACGCCGGCGGTCCCGGCGAACGCCTCGACGATCGGCAGCAGCGACTTGGTCGCCAGCGCGGGCGCCTCGTCGGTGTGGGTGTAGATGATCTTCATGAGGAGGCGGCGAACGGTATCGCCCGCGCCTTCGCCGCCGTTGTCACGCCAGGGCGCGGATGTCCGCCCCGGCCGCCGCCTGGGACACCAGCCGCGCGATCGTCGTGCCGCGCAGGCGGTCCTCGACGGCGCGGGCCGCGTCGCGGTCGATCGCGGCGAGCAGGCCCTGGATCGACTGGCCGACCGGGCAGTCCGGGTGCGCCGAGCGCAGGCCGAGGACGTCGCCCTCGCCGTGGACGATCCGCCAGACGTCGGCCAGCGTGATCGCGTCCGGCGCGACCGCCAGCCGCCAGCCGCCGCCGACGCCGGGACGCGAGGCGACCAGGCCCGCCTCGCGGAAGAGCGCGAGCACACGACGGACGTGGACGGGGTTGGAGTTCGCCGAGCCCGCCATCTCGTCGGAGGAGAGCGTCGCGGGCGCGCTGCCCGCCAGCAGCGTGAGCATGTGCACGCCGAGGGCGAACTGGGTGTTGGTCGGGCCGGCCATCGCGGTTCTCCGCGCAGTCTATCCCGGAATTCGTAACTGCTCTTGCTACGGTTAGCGACATGAGCCTGATCATCACCGGCGCCTCGGGTCACCTCGGGCGCCGCACCGCCGAGCTGCTGCTGGACACCGAGGGCGTCGACGCCGCCGACGTCGTCCTGATCACCCGCGACCCGTCCAAGCTCGACGACCTCGCCGCGCGCGGCGCGCGGGTCCGCCGTGGCGACTTCTCCGAGCCGTCGTCGCTGGGCGCCGCGTTCGCGGGCGCGACGCGCGTGCTGATCGTCAGCACCGACGTCGTCGGCGCGCGGATGGCCGGCCACCAGGCCGCGATCGACGCGGCGACGGCGGCGGGCGCGCGGCTGATCGCCTACACCTCGCTCCCCAACCCCGTGGCCGAGAACCCCGCGGGCGCGGCCGCCGACCACCGCGCGACCGAGGAGGCGCTGGTCGCGTCGGGCGTGGCCCACACCTTCCTGCGCAACGCGCTCTACAACGAGTTCCGGATCCCGGAGGCCCAGGCCGCCGCGGCGTCCGGCACGTTCCACCACAACATGGGCGACGGCGTGACCGCGTACGTCAGCCGCGAGGACTGCGCGGCCGCCGCGGCCGCCGTCCTGGCCGGCGGCGACGAGCACGCAGGCAAGGCCTATGACATCACCGGGCCGGAGCTGCTGAGCGGCGCGGACCTGGCGAAGCTGTACGGCGCGCGGGAGTCCCGCGTGGACGACGACGCCTTCGCGGCCGGGCTGGTCGCCGCCGGGCTGCCGGAAGCGGTCGCGCCGCTGCTGGTCTCCTTCGGCCGGGCGATCCGCGAGGGGTACCTCGACCAGGTCAGCGGCGACGTCGAGGCGCTGACCGGCCGCGCGCCGCGCTCGGTCGCCGAGGTGCTGGCCGCCGCGGGCGTGGGCGCCGGCGCCGCGTAGCTCCCGGACGCGGGTCGCCTCGTGCGCGCACGGCGTGCGCGAGGCGACCCGGATCGCGGCGGGGCGTCGCGCCGTAGGATCCCGCGCCATGTCGCAACGCCCCGCTCCCAGCGCGCTCGTCGTCTCCGGCCTGGCCGAGGTCGCGCTCGGCGCGCTGGCCGGCTGGCCGTACACGCTCATCCGCCAGGACCCCGAGGCGGCGCGGCGGCTGCTCGGGCTGAAGTCCGCCGCTCGGGTCCGCCAATGGCACCTCGACCTCGCGATGCTCGGCGGGCTGACCGTCGCGATCGGGACGGCGGTCCCGGACGCGCCGAAGTGGGCGTCGATTCCGCTCGGCGTGGGCGCGTGGACCAACGCCATGGCCTTCCTGCCGCTGGCCTTCAACCCGGAGGCCGACAGGTCCCCGGTCTACAAGGCGGCCGCGGGCGCGTCGTTCGTCGCAACCTCGGCGGGCTTCGTCGGGATGGCGATCGAGGGCGCCCGGCGGCGCCGTCGCGCGCGGCGCGCGGCTTAGGCGGCGGCGCGCGTCAGCGCTGCCACCAGCGCAGCGCGGACACCAGCGAGCCCGCCCGCTGCGTCAGGCTCGGCCCGACGTCCCAGCGCGTCGGGTCCAGGTCGGCACCGCAGATCGCGCAGCCGGCCGCGAACGGCGTCACGCGCTCCCGGCACTTCGGACAGCGGCTGGGATCCGGCTTGGGCGTCAGCGTCGGCATGCGACCGCGCAGGAAACCAGAGTGAGCCGAGGCGCGCCACTGGACGATCGTCCGGAGGCACGCCGCGGGCCGCCGTGGTGCGCCGCGCCGGGCCGCGCCGGGCCGGGCCGCGCCGCGCCGCGATGCGGGTCACTGCGGACGTCACCCTGACGTTCGCAGTGACCCGGATCGCCCCGGTGGGCCGCCGCCGCTTGCCTCAAGCTGTGAACCGTGGTTCACTTCTTGGTGACCGTGGCCTACCGCCCGACCGAGAAGACCGAGGCACGCCGCACGCGGACGCGGGCGACGATCGTGCGCGCCGCGACCGAGCTGGTGGCGCACGGCGGCTACCGCGAGGCGCAGGTGGCGGCGGTCGCCAGGCGCGCGGGCGTCGCGACCGGCACGGTCTACCGGCACTTCCCGTCCAAGGCCGAGCTGCTGACCGAGGTCTTCCGGGTCGCGTCGCAGCGCGAGGTCGACGCGGTCGCCGAGGCGGTCGCCGACGCGGCGGCGGCGCGGGCGCCCGAGCGGCTGGTCGCGGCGGTCGAGACGTTCGCGCGGCGCGCGCTGCGGGGCCGCAGGCTGGCCTGGGCGCTGCTGGCCGAGCCCGTGGACCCGGCGGTCGAGGCCGAGCGGCTCCAGTTCCGCCGCGCCTACGCCCAGGTCTTCGAGCGCGCGATCGCCGACGGCGTGGCCGCCGGCGAGCTGCCCGACCAGGACGCCGCGTTCACCGCGACGGCGCTGGTGGGCGCGATCGGCGAGGCGCTCGTCGGCCCCCTCTCCCCCGGCGCGCATCCCGATCCGGACGCGCTCGTCGGCGCCCTCATCACCTTCTGCCTCCGTTCCACCACCGACCAGGAGCTGTCCCTCCATGTCCACCGTCGCACGGCCTGACGCCACGTCGCAGTACGCCACCCACGAGGTCCGCAACCAGGTCCCGCCGTTGGAGGGACGCAACCTGTTCCTGGACAACACGCCGCTGGTCGAGGGCCTTGCGCGCGAGGGCGGCGGCTGGGCCCACGACCGCGCGGTCGAGGTCGGCGCGTTCTGGGCCGGCGACCCGATGACCTGGGGCTTCGAGGCCAACGAGAACCCGCCGGTCCTGCACACGCACGACCGCTACGGCAACCGCAGCGACAGCGTCGCCTTCCACCCCGCGTGGCACGCGCTGATGGCGCGCGGCGTCCACGACGAGATGCACGCGCTGCCGTGGAACGACCCGCGGCCCGGCGCCCACGTCGCGCGTGCCGCGCTCTACATCTCCGGCACGCAGGCCGAGGCCGGCTTCGGCTGCCCGATCACCATGACCTTCGCGGCGGTCCCCGCGCTGCGCACCACGCCGGAGCTGGCCGACGAGTGGATCCCGCGCCTGACCGCGCGCGGCTACGACGGCGCGCTGAAGCCCGCCACCGAGAAGCCGGGCGCGATCTGCGGCATGGCGATGACCGAGAAGCAGGGCGGCTCCGACGTGCGCGCCAACAGCACGGTCGCGATCCCGGTCAACGGCGGCGGCGAGGGCGCCGAGTACACGCTCGTCGGCCACAAGTGGTTCTGCAGCGCGCCGATGAGCGACGTCTTCCTCGTGCTCGCCCAGACCGACGAGGGCCTCTCGTGCTTCGTCGTCCCGCGCTTCCTGCCCGACGGCACCAAGAACGCCGGCTTCCAGCTGCAGCGCTTGAAGGACAAGTTGGGCAACAAGTCCAACGCCTCCTCGGAGATCGAGCTCAAGGGCGCGTGGGGCCGCATGCTCGGGCAGCCCGGCCGCGGCGTCCCGACGATCATCGAGATGGTCGGCCACACGCGGCTGGACTGCGTGATGGGCGGCGCCGGCGGCATGCGCGCCGCGGTCGCGCTGGCGTCCTGGCACGTCGCGCACCGCGCGGCGTTCGGCAAGACGCTGATCGATCAGCCCTTGATGCGCAACGTGATCGCCGACCTGGCGGTCGAGTCCGAGGCCGCCACCGCGCTGACGCTGCGCCTCTGCCGCGCCTACGACGAGGCGATGGCGGGCGACGAGCGCGCCGACCACTTCAAGCGCCTCGCCACCGCGGTGGCCAAGTATCACGTCTGCAAGCGCCTCCCCAACCACGCCTTCGAGGCGCTGGAGTGCTTCGGCGGCAACGGCTACGTCGAGGCGTCCGGCATGCCGCGCCTCTACCGCGAGGCGCCGTTGTGCTCGATCTGGGAGGGCTCGGGCAACGTGATGGCCTTGGACGTCCTGCGCGCGCTGGCGCGCACGCCCGAGGCGCTCGACGTGTTCTTGGAGGAGTTGGACGCGGCGTCGGGCGCCGACACGCGCTACGACGCCTACATCCAGACCGTGCGCTCCGAGTTCGCCAGGCCCGCCGAGCTGGAGCACCGCGCGCGGCTGGTCGTCGAGCGGATGGCGCTGGCCCTGCAGGCCTCGCAGCTGCTGCGCCACGCGCCGGCCGAGGTGGCCGACGCGTTCGTGGCCACGCGGTTGAGCGGCGACGGCGGCGTGCACTACGGGACGCTGCCGGCCGGGACGGACGTCGGCAAGATCATCGAGCGGCACATGCCGCAGGTCGCGGCGTAGGCGCGTAGGGTGCCCGCCATGAGCGCCCCTCAGCACTTCCGCGCGGCCGTCGAGGCCCAGGACATGGACGCCGCGCTGGCCACGCTGTCGCCGGACGTCGTCTTCCACTCGCCCGCGGTCTTCCACGAGTACCGCGGGATCGAGGCGGTCGGCGGCCTGCTGCGGATCGTCGCGCAGACCTTCGAGGACTTCCGCTACACCGACGCGCTGTCGGGCGACGGCGACGCGCCCGTCCACGCGCTGATCTTCCGCGCGCGGGTGGGCGACCGCGAGCTGGAGGGCATGGACCTCGTCCGCGTCGGCCGCGACGGGCTGATCGACGACTTCACCGTGATGATCCGTCCGGCGTCGGGCCTGATGGCGCTGGCTCAGGCGCTCGGGCCGAAGGTGGAAGCGGCCGGGATCCATCACGCGGGCTGACCGCGACCATCGACGACAACAACGCCAGGGCGCGGGCCGAGGCCGTGTCCGGCTGGGCGTGGTAGACGATCAGCATCTGGCCGTCGGCGCCGTTGACGGTGAACGACTCGTAGTCCAACTCCAGCTCGCCGACGATCGGGTGCACCAGGTGCTTGGTCCCGTGCGTCTTGGCGTGGACGTCGTGGCGGGCCCAGAGCTTCCTGAACAACTCGCTCTTCAGCGACAGCTCGCCGACCAGCTCGTGCAGCAGCGGATCGTCGAGGTCGGGACCGACCTGCGCGCGCAGTGACGCGACGGTCCCGGCCGCGGCCCGCTCGAAGTTGGGGTGGACGGCCTGGAACTCGGGGTCCAGGAACATCGACCGCACCACGTTGGTCCCGACGCGCTGCGCCGGGTTGAGGACCAAGGCCATGGGGTTGGCCGCCAGCACGTCCATGCGGCAGCCCAGGACGTGCGCGGGCGACTGCGCCCATGCGTCCATCAGGCGCTGCAGGCTCGGGCGGACGCGCTCGACGCGCGCGGGCGCGCGGTGGCGCCGCCGGGGCGCGGGACGCGCCAGCTCGTGGAGGTGGGCGGTCGCGTCGTCGTCCAGGCGCAGCGCGCCGGCCAGCGCGTCCAGCACCTGCTCGGACGGATGGTGGTCGCGTCCCTGCTCCAGGCGGACGTAGTAGTCGGCGCTGACGCCCGCGAGCATCGCCAGCTCCTCGCGGCGCAGGCCGGGGACGCGGCGGCGCCCGAGGTCGGCGATCCCCACCTCCTCCGGCCGGACCAGCTCGCGGCGGGCCCGCAGGAAGCGGCCGATGCGGTTCTCGGCGTCGTCCATGGCCCACAGGATAGGCGGAGGCCACCTCCGGAAGGTGGCCCTGCGACTCCCAGGGATGGCGCGGCTCTGGCTAACCCTTCCCGCGCGGCGCAGGATGTCGTCCATGACCCTGCTCGACTCCCTCCCCATGACCCGGACCATCGAGCGTCCCCCCGCCGGGCGCGTCGCGGTCGTCACCGGCGCGACCGCGGGCCTCGGCGCCGCGACCGCGGTGCGGCTCGTCGACGACGGCGCCGCGGTCGCGCTCGTCGGCCGCGACGTCGAGATGCTCGACGAGCTGTCGGTGCTCCTCGACGACGACGGCGTCGTGCCGATCGCCGCCGACGTCTCCGAGCCGGCCGACATGGCGCACGTCCTCGAGGTCGTGCGCGCGAAGCTCGGCCGGATCGACCTCGTCGTCGCCGCGCCCGAGGGCCGCCTGGCGGTGTCGCGCGCGTTCGCCGGCGACCTGGCCGCCTCGGCCGCCGACGGCCTGCCCGCCGACCTCGTCCACGTCGGCGCGATCGCCGTGCACGCCACCGGCGCGCTGCGCGCCGAGCTCGCGCCGCTGGGCGTGCGCGTCAAGGCGATCGAGGCGGTCGGCGCGTCCGCCGACGACGTCGCCGACGCGCTGGCCTACGCGGTCGCGGCGCCGCCGGCGGTCAACGTGGCGGCGATGACGATCGTGCCGACGGCGTCGGCGCTGTAGCGCCGACGCCGGCGGCCGAGCCGCTCGAGGGTGGCCCGCGAGCCCGGCGAAACGCGGCGTGCGCGGCGGCCGCGGCTCAGCCGAGCTGCTCGAGGCCAGCCCGCGAGCCCGGCGAAACGCGGCGTGCGCGGCGGCCGCGGCTCAGCCGAGCTGCTCGAGGTCGGCCCGCGAGCCCGGCGAACCGCGGCGATCGCGGCTCAGCCGAGCTGTTCCAGATCGCCCCGGAAGGCGACCAGCTCGCGCTCGACGGCGACGTCGTCGCCGCGCATCTGGCGCAGCTTGGCGACCGTCTCGGCCAGCGCGCGTGCGCGGGACTCGATGGCGCGCAGCGCGGCCGGGTCGTCGAGGTCGGACGGTCGGACGGCGGCGAGCGCGCGCAGGTGGTCGTCGAGCCAGAGCTCGCGCTCCAGCTCGCGGCGCTGCGTCCACGTGAGGCGGTGGCCGGTGTCGTCCATTGCCCTTACAAGGATAGGGCCTCGCGGAGGCGCCGTTCGTAGTCCTCGCGCGGGATCTGGACGGCGCCGAGCCGCAGCGTGTGCGGCGTCGCGGTCTGGATGTCGCACAGCTCGACGCCGTTGGCGGCCAGCGCGTCGAGCGTCCGCGACACCAGGACGTTGCCCGCGTGCGGGACGCGATGCCACATCGACTCCAGCATCGCGGCGCGGCCCACGGACACGGCGACCAGGCCTGCGGCCAGGCCGTCCTCCTGCGTCCAGATCTCGAACGTGTGCGCATGCCCGGCCGCGGACAGGACGCGGTAGAGGCGGTGCATGCGCGGCGTCAGCCAGACCCCGTCCTCCGGCGTGCGCGGCCGCGCGCAGTGGGCGATGACCTCGTCGAAGGCGTTGGAGATCCGCAGCTGCCAGTCGTCGCGCGCCCTGAGCGAGCGGCGCACGCGGCGCCGGACGGCCGCCCGCGACGCGTCGTCCAGCTCGAAGACCGTGCGCGGGTCGGCGACCCACCACGGCAGCTCGCGCGGCAGGTCGCCGTCGGCGCCCGGGTCGTCCATCGGGAAGAGGCCTTGGGCGTAGAGCCCGAGGATGGTGCTGACGTCCACGGGCCACAGGGTGCCGCAGCGCGGCATGCCGTGCCGTACGCGTCACAATGTGGGTGAATGTTCGGCGCAGGAGGCTCCAAGCAACTCGCCCGCGTGCTCGGGATCCGGATCGGCGCCAGCCCCGGCTGGTTCCTGTTCCTGTTCCTGATGATCTGGTACCTGTCGGTGCAGTTCCGCGATTCGCTGCCCGACGCGAGCGACGCCACCACCTACGCGGTCGCGGTCGCGGGCGCCGCGCTGTTCTTCCTGTCGATCGCGCTGCACGAGCTGGGACACGCCGTGGTCGCCCGGCGCAACGGCGTCGAGGTGCTGGGGATCGACCTCTGGGTGTTCGGCGGGCTGGCGAAGCTGTCGCGCGACTCGCAGTCGCCGGGCGAGGAGTTCCGGATCGCGGCGGCCGGGCCGGCGGTGACGCTCGCGCTGGCGGTGCTGGCCGGGGTCGGCGTGGCGCTGCTGTCGCATCCGGACTGGCACGTCGGCGTGTTCTCCGACGGCAACGACACGTCGCCGCTGCTGGCGCTGCTGGCGTGGATGGCGCTGGTCAACGCGGGGCTGCTGGTCTTCAACCTCGTGCCGGCCTTCCCGCTGGACGGCGGGCGGATCGCGCGGGCCATCGCCTGGAAGGTCACCGGCGACCGGCATCGCGCGACGCGCGTGGCGGGTCGGATGGGCCAGGCGTTCTCCTACGTGTTGATCGGCTTCGGCCTGTTCCTGGCCGCCGACGGCGACTTCGCCGACGGCCTCTGGCTGATGATCCTCGGCTGGTTCCTCTCGCAGGGCGCGCGCAGCGCGGTCGTCTCCTCGCAGTTCGCCGAGCGGATCGAGGGCGTGACCGCGGGCGACCTGATGGACAACGAGCCGGTCTGGATCCCGCGCGGCGTGACGACGCTGACCGCGCACGACGAGTTCTTCCTGCGCTACCAGCTGCCGTGGATCCCGGTCGTCGACGAGCACGACGGGGCCTGGGTGGGCGTGCTGCGCGCCGAGATGGTCGACGCCGCGCTGGCCGACGGCCGCCCGACGCTGACCATCGACGAGCTGATCAAGACCGACGACGACGCCGCTTCGATCGCGCGCGACACGCCGCTGGAGCTGCTGCTGGGGTCGGAGCCGCTGCGACGCTTCGGGGCGCTGGCGGTCATCGACGGCGACGGCCGCCTGTGCGGCGTGGTGACGATCGACCGCGTGCGGCGGGCGTTGGCGGCGAACGTCTAGTGTCGTGATTCATTGATTCGGTCGCAGCATTCCGGGATGCTCGGCCCCGTCAGGCGGTCGTCGATGACCGCAGGCGACCCCTTGGGTCGTTGAGGATCAGCGACGAGCGCATGGCGGCGGCGAGCGCCCGGAGGCGGCCAGCGAATCAATGAATCACGACACTAGCCGCCCCACGCCGCCAGCGACGGCGACGGCGTGATCCCCTCGCGCAGGCGCGCGTCGGGCTGGGGCGTGCCGGGTGCGAGCGTGAGCGGGACGACGCCGGCCCAGACGTCCAAGTTGTAGTCCTCGTCATCGTCGACCGGATCGCCGGTGCGCAGCTTGGCGGAGGACTCGGTCAGCGGCAGCGCGAGGACGCGCGTGCCCTTCAGCTCCTGGCGGGTGGGCGGGCGGACCTCGTCCCAGCGACCGGGGAGGAGCTTCTCGGTGAAGGCCTCCAACGCGCGCTCGCGCGCCTCGGGGCCCTCGACGAAGCGCGCCGTGCCGAGGACGACGACCGACCGGTAGTTCATGGAGTGGTGGAACGCGGAGCGGGCGAGGACGAGCCCGTCGATCAGCGTCACGGTCAGGCACGCGGGGACGCCGGCGCCCAGCAGCGTGACCATCCGCGACGCCGCCGAGCCGTGGATCAGGACCTCGTCGCCGACGCGCGCGTGGAGTGTCGGGATGACGTAGGGCTGCCCGTCGGCGACGAAGCCCAGGTGCGCGACGAGCGCCTCGTCGAGGATCGCGTCGATCGTCTCGCGGTCGTAGTCGGCGCGCTTGGGCGCCCGGCGGACACGGCTGCGCTCGGAGGGTGCGGTGGCCATGGCGTCGAACCGTACGAGCAACTTGGCCCGCGTTCCAGGACCAGTTCACCATCAGATTTCAGGGCCAACCATCGGTCGCCGGGACGCGGGAAGCGCCCCGGCGCAGGTGGACTACCCGTGGACGGTCAACGTCTTGGTGATGGTCTTGGCCTTCTTGGAGCCCTTGGCCGAGAACGACACCTTGGCCCGGACCCGCACGTCGCGATGGCGGGCGAGCGCCGCCTTGGCCTTGGCCGTGAAGGGCACGGAGACCGTCGCGACCGTGGCGGTGACGATCGTCCGGCGGGTGGTCCTCAACCCGGTGCCGGAGACCGTGACCTTGCCCGCGCCGAGGCCACCGACCTTCAGCTTCAGCGAGGCGGCCGTGTGGCTCGAGGACGCGATCCGCAGGCTGCACGGCGTGGCCATGCCGACGACGATGTCCGACTCCTTGTTGTTCTGCCCGGTCAGCTCCACGTCGGCTTCCTGGTTGCCTTTGCAGATGTCGGTGCCCGACACGGCCAGGATCCCGTGCCTGCCGCCGTCGATCGTGAGGTCGAACGAGCGCAGCGGAGCGTCCGGCAGGTTGTCGAACGTGGTCACGAGACGGTCGTCCACGACCTCCGAGCTCGCGTTGAGGTCGATCCTCACGCCCTCGCCGGCGAGCGGGATGTACAGCTTGGGCAGCGTCGCGACCTGCCGCTTGGACTTGGGGTCGATCCGGAACCCGTGGACGAAGTAGACCGGCGCCGACAGCGGCACGTGGAGGATCGAGGTGGCCTTCGCCGTGCCGACGATCGACTTCGCCGGGCACTTGTCCACGGCCGCCTCGGCGGGCTCGCAGAGCCCGTTGGCGTTCAGCGGGTCGAGCGCGAGCGCGAGCGGCAGCTTGGCCGTGACCTTGCGGCTGTTGGCGTCGTTGGCGCGCGGGGCGAGATGGGCGGTCAGCGCCGGGTGCTTGCCGTCCGTCGTCTGCCCCCTGCCCGAGAGCGCCATCGTGAGGCCCGGCTTGTAGCCGAGCGACGCGCAGTTGGCGGCCTGGAAGCGCGAGGCGACCGCCACCGTGGCGCCGCTCGTCGAGCCGATCGTCCCCGTGACCCGCGACGGCGCGCAGTTGGTGGGGTTGAACATGAACCCGGGCCGGTCGATCGTCACGTTGACGTCGCGCAGCCGCAGCGGGATGCCCTGCAGGATCGTCGGCAGCGGATCCGCGACCACCGTGATCGCCGCGGTGCTCGGATCGACCGACAGCGCGGCACGCACGACCACGGTGCCGAGGTCGAACGGCCCGGCGAGCGCCGGCACCACGATCGACAGGCCGAACGGCGCGCCCTTGTACGGGCCCGTCAGGTACACGCCGCCGCCCAGGTGGAACGGGTTGACGCCCGGACCGGAGCCGACGGTCGTCGTCCCGATCCGGCTCTCCGTGCCACAGGTGCCGGCGTTCGCCGCGCCGTCGGCGCAGAGCGTGACGTCCTTCAGGTTGCCGAGCAGCCCGGGCGGCATGGTCATGGCCACCGTGCTCAGCTCGTCGTCGGCGTCGGTACGAGCCAAGTTCATCGTGAAGCTCGTCGTCGCGCCGCCGGCGGGGTTGACCGTGCCCGCGTCGAACGACGGCGCGAACCCGTGTGCGCAGCTCGAGTCGATGGTGAAGGAGTCGGTCGACGTGACCGTCGGACCATCGCCCCACGGCGTCAGCTCGGCGGTCGTCGTGTAGGTCCCGCACGTCTCGGGGTTGGCGAGCGCGGCGCGCGGGCCGTTGCTGAACGTGAGGGTGAAGTCGCTGAACGGCAGCTGCGGGTTGTTGTCGAACGTGGCCTTCAGCTGTCCCGTGACCGGGTCCGGCTCGACATGGCCGGCGAGCTTGACCACGACGCCGTCGCCGCTGGCCACCAGGTAGATCGCGAGCAGGCTGTTGAAGGGGTTGCTGCCCTGCTGGGCCAGGTAGATCGATCCGGACAGAGGATCGTTCAGCAACGGCGTGTCGATGTCGACCGTCCCGATCTTCGAGCTGTCGGGGCAGTCGGGCAGCGTGCCGTCGTTCAGGCGGATCTGCGCGGGCGAGCAGGCACCGAGGCCGTCCGCGGACGACGGCGAGACCGAGACGCCGGCGGGAAGCGTGACGACGGCCTTCTTCAGCGTCGCCTCGGCGAGCCCGTCGGGGTTGTCGGTCTGGGGGACGTGGAGGCCGACGGCGAAGCCGGCGGGGCTGCCGGCCGCGTAGCCGGTGGGATGGGCGGTGAGCGTCGGCTTGAAGGGCAGACGCTCACAGCCGATGATGCCGACCGGGCCCGCGGCGTCATGGTTGACGGCCTGCGCGGTGTCGAAGACACCGGTAGCCTGCCACGAATCCGCATGCCCAACCGCATTGGCGACCGGCGAGCAGGCGGAAGGATTGGTCAGAAACGGAGCGCGCGGGGCCTGACTCGGGCAGTCGCCGCCTTGGTAGAGACACAGCCCGCGAGAGCTGTTATGGCTCGAATCGGCTGGTACGCCCCAGATCGTCACGACGCTACCGGTCCAGGGAAGGGTTTGCGGAAGATCCTTGACCGTGATGTTGACGCCGTAGTCACCCCCCGTTCGCACCGACGCCTGAAGGTGGACCGCAACGGCAGCCGCGGCCAGGAATCCGAACTCGGCGGGCATGCCGGGTGGAGGCTTCATGTTGTAGAGCTGGAACGGGATGGTGATACCAGACGTGATCAGGCCGACGACCCCGATCTGAGAGTTCACCGGACAGGTTCCCGTCTCTAGTTGCGGCTCGGAACAGGTAGGGACAGAGGTCGGATCTCCGACAAAGCCAGCCGGGAGCTCGACTGTGAGATTGCGCGGGCTCTCATCCGGCAGGATCCGGTTACGCCCGTCTCGATGAGAGGGGAACTGGAACATGGTCGCGACTTGGTATGGATGTGCTCCGGCCTGAACGGACGGCGTGCCATCCGCATTCGTCGAGGCGAAGTCAAAGGCGTCGATATGGACCGCCGCCCGCGCGGGGGCCGGCCCAGCAACAAGCGTCGCCATAGGGGCCGTCAGCGCGACCGCCAGACACGCCTTGACCAGAGTCCCGCGCATTGTCATGTTGAGGCTCTTGCTCGTTCGCCTGGTCATCGCCGGAGCTCCAGCGTCATGGTCTTTGCGCTGCGCACGTGGGAGAAGCTCACCCGTACGGACAACCTCACCTTCGCCTTGTGCGCCAACGCGCTCCTCACTGACATCGCGAGATGCACACGCACGCGGACGGTCCCAGCGCGCGGCGCGTTCACGTTGGCGGTTCCGACCGTCGTGGCCCGACCGCGCACGGTCCGCGAGACCCGGGCCTTGACGGTCCCGCCCTCCGAGACGCGGACCGCGAGCGTCACGTAGCCCGTGCGAGCAGCCTGACGTTGTGCGGACTTCGACGGCACGGTGACACGGAAGCTCGGCGTCGAGGGCGTACGCGCCGACGCGTTGCCATCGCCAGCGACGACCCGGCTGGCTGGCGACGGGTCCGCTGGCGCGAGCGCCGGCGGACCCTGGCAGGCATCACCCGAGCACGGCTGAGCGCGCGCCGGTTGGGGGAATCCGCCATCAACCCGCGCATCGTACATGTCAAGGTTGTCATCCACGTCGGCCGGAACGAGCTGCTCACTGGTCATGAAGAAGACGTCGTCTCCGTTCGCGCTGGCGCTCGCGAAGTAGGAGTCTCCCTCGCTCGAGCCGGTAGAGATCAGGTGAACCGCGCCGTCCTCGTACTCGTAGACATCGATCTTCCCGTTGACGTCGGCCGGGACGAGATCATCACCACTCTCAAAGAAGACACGCCGCCCGTCGTCCGTCACGCCGCGCTGCAGGTTGCCCTGCGGCCGGACCGGTGGCTCGGGCAACGTCGACGGTCCGACCGGCCTCCTGCCGCGGGGGTTGCAAGAGACACAGGTCAACTTGTTCGAGGAGGCGTCGTAGAGGAACACCTCATTGTCCGGCTGCCCCGTCACGGCATCCGTGTTGTCATAGCCCGTAAGCGACCGCGAGGACATATAGAGCAGGTGCTGGCCGTCAGGCGTGAGCCGCGCCGTCTTATGTGCGGCCTCAAACACGCTCAAGATGTTGGTCGCATCGTCGGTCAGCACCAAAGAGATCGCGCCCTCATGCCACCGGTATAGGTTCCACTCACCAAACGACCCCTTGCCAGGCAGGTACTGTCGGGTACTCTGGAAGTACACGTCGGACCCGTTCTTGGAAAGCCCCAGCACCCCCACCACGCCCCCTCCCGGAGGCGCGCTCGGGTCTGCCTCGACGGTCAGGTTGGAGAGGGTCCCGAGTTCGACGTTGTAGCGGTACAGGCTTGTGACGCCGAGTGTCGCATCGTCGGTTAGAGCCTCGGTGCTCGTGAAGTAGATGTCCGAGCCGTCCGCCGACGCGCCCCAGAAGCGAGGCGGCTGGTGCCCCCCCGGGTCGGATGTGGCACGGCGAGAGCCCGAGACCAGGACGGTCAGGCTCCCATTCTCGCGCAGGTAGATCTGACCACCGTCCTGCGGGTTGCCATCCGGCGTTCCAAAGATGACACGCGATCCATCTTCGGAGATCGCCGTGGGCGTTGGCGCGCCGGTCCCCCCCCCTGGAAGCCCACCCGTCGACGACGGGGTCCCGTCCGGAAGGATCGTCACGAGTCGCAACTGGCCGCCGACCCACTCATACAGGTTGGTGAGCCCATTGGCCGGTGGAGGAGGGGGAACGGGCGCGTCCGGCGTGAGCGCATCGTCAGACGTAAACAGCACATGCCTCATGTCAGCGCTAGCCCCGGCAAACGTGTACACGATCTGATCTGGAACCCGGGTTACTGGTGGATGCACGCTCAGCGTCGTATACGTCCCGTGATCGTTGTCGCGCAGATACAAGTTGTTTGCGTCTGCGGTGTCGTTGTCCGCCAGATGAGCGTTGACCGGTGTACGAACGACCGCCTTGTCAAGGTTTGGGGTGAAAAACATGAACGAGGCAAAGCTCGGGAAGGGCACCGGCAACTGCGCAGGCGCCAACACCTGCGTCTGCCAACCGGTCGCGCCGCGGCGACTCAGGGTTGCATTGGTGAGCAGAGCAGAATTTGCCCCGGGGAAGACTCCTTGGGTCTCGTAGACGACGCCACCTCCATCTGCCGCCGCAACATAGGTCTGGATCATCTTGTCACCGCCCTGCCGAAGTCCGACGTCATTGCCATTCTTGTCAGGCGGCGAGACCTGCTCGTAGGCCCGACAGTCGGGAAGTTGACGCGCGACGTCGCCACGCACCGCCGCGTTTGGGCACCCGGACGCCGACGCCTCGGCGGCCCACGGCCCGGCAACGAGCGACACCAACACCGCGATCACGGCGCCCGACGACCCAGCCACGTTCTTCATCCTCGCACGCCTTTCATAAATCACGACCCAGCAGCCGCGGCCGCGGCCGCAGCCACGAACCCAGGCGGGTTACCGTAAACAGAAGCGGCTATAGCTGTCAAAGGCCAGCCCACCCTAGGCCCCAATTTCACACATCAGGGGTCGCTCCGAACCATTGTCGAAGCGACCCCTGTCTGAGTGTCAGCTAGGTCGATGCCCCCGGCTCCCCGAGGACATCGACCTCCAACCTAAGTGATGCTCGCACTCGGAACCGTGACCGAGCCGGACATCACGCCAGACGTGTCGCCCGGGCACAGAGACCCGGACTCCGAGATCGTGAAGGACGTCGAGCTCGGCGTGATCGTGGCGCTCGAGTTGTTCCACGTGGCGGGGATCGCGACGTTCGCGGCCGTGATGGTGCACACGGTGAGACCGAACGCAGTCATCGTGATCACGGCGTTGCCGTTCGTCACGTCGAGGGCCGTAGTGCTAGTAGCAGTGATGTTCCACGCGCTGGAGGAGTTGACGTCAACAGCGCTAACGCCCGGGACGCTCGTCGAGCAGGAGGAGAACGTCGGCCCCGCGGCCACGCCCGCCGCGTTCGTCGTCTGGGCGAGATCGTTGCCCGTCGACCGCACGCTCGAGTGATAAGTGCACGACACGGTCGAACCGCCATTCGCGGTCAGCGTCAGGTTCCCGTGTGCAGTCAACGTGGTGTTAGCCGGATCCCAGTTCGCCGCCGACGCCGATCCTGCGCCAACCAACGCCATCGCCGCCGAGGCGGCCACAACGACCGACCCGAGCTTCTTCATGCTTCGCATGTTGCTCTCCTTTGTGCCGGTGATCTGCACCGACATTGGTGAATGAGTAGATGGTCCTAGCAGTAGGACGTGCCGTGTTAAATCGGCATGCCCCACCAGGCCGTGGACGCATAGGGAAGTCGACCCGCTGCGCACGAGCCCAGGTACACCGGCCCTAGCCACTAAGGACTTTCAACCGGCTGCGTGACCGTCGCACGCCATCGGGCAAACTGTCCAGAGCCAAATGGCGAGATGGACATTTGAGTCAGCAATCCACATCGCTGTCCATCACCTGTCGGCGGCCGAGGTTGATAGGACCGCGCAACGAGTGATGACGCCCCTCTGCTACTCGGAGGCCCAGCCGTAACCACGTCGATCGAATTGCGCATGCACCGACCAAGCGCAGCCTTTCGGCGCCGGCTCGGCTCTTTCAGGTATTGCCTGTAACTGAACAACTGCTGAGACGGTGAGCCCAACAACGCGCCGCTTCGGCAGATCACGCCGGGTTGGTCCGCCTTCCAAGGCCACGTGACTCTGTAACGATGAGGCCAAGTGGACCTGCACCCTCGACCTCGACGCCTCCGCCGGCCGCACGCTGCGCGAGGCGGTGCGCTCGGGTCGGCTTCCCCGGAGATGTCCCGCTCCCGCGGAAGCTGAGAGGTGCGAGACAGGTCCCCTCCAAGGAGACCGGACACAAGACAGACCGTAGGTGTCGGTTCGGGCTGGCGGCAAGGATCGAGATGGTCCGGCGTCGTCAGGCCGGTGAGTCGTTGCGTTCGATGGTGTTACTCGCCGACGACGGCGCAGACGGCGGGGTGCCGCTGGCTTGAGGCCGATGATCAAGGATCTTGAGATCGGGCTGCGCCGCAACAGGCACGAGAAACCTCACGCGCTTGTCGTGATCGCCGTTCCGCCGTCCAGGAGGGCCACATCCGGCTGGTCTCCGCCAAGCTGCATAGCGCGGAGAACGCGGCCAACGTCTCGACGACGCTCATGCGCGCCGCGGCCTGGATGCACGAGCAGGGCTGCGGGCCGATCGAGGCGGTGACGAGCGACAACGCCATGTGCTAGACCGGCCATCGGTTCGCCGCCACGTTGACCGAGCTCGGCGCTCGCCGCTTTCGCATCCCCCTTACATGCCGCGCTGAACGGCAAGCTCGAGCGCTTCTTCGGCATCGTCGAAGGCGAATGGGATCACGGTCGCGGGTGGCCCACCTCGGCTACCGCGACCGCAAGCTGTCACGTTCCTGCGCTGCTACAACCGCTTTGGCCCCACAGCGCCGCAGGCGGCCGAGGCCACGCATCACCCGCATCCAGGAAGCCCGAAGGCAGGACAACCAGCCGCGGCCCGCGTCGCCGGCGCGTTACTGCTCGTCGCTCACCGGCGGGATCTCCCGCCGGAGCCGCTCGCGGGCGGCGTCGAGCTTCGAGGCGAAGGGGTTGGGCTCCGGCGGGTCGGCCGGGAGCCAGGAGGGGCGCGAGTCGTCCTCGATCAGCGGGAGGATGGTGCGCGGGCCGTCGGGGCGTGGCGCGCGCCGGCGGCGGCGGGGCGGTTGGGCCCCGTCCGCCGCCGAGGGCGCGTCGCGCTTGGCGCGGAAGAGCTTCACCAGCCGCTGCCGCCGTCGCCGGCGCCCACGCCCGCGACGACCGACGTCGTCCAGTCGATGACCGACGTCGGCTTGACGACGTGCTTGCTCAGGCCCAGGTCCTTCGGCTCCAGGCCGAGGGCGAGGCCGACGAGCTGCGGGAGGTGCAGCACCGGCATGTCCAGCTGACGGCCCGCGAGGCGCTCGGCCAGCGGCTGCTGGAGATCCAGGTTGAGGTGGCACAGCGGGCACGGCGTCACCAGGCAGTCGGCGTCCGCGTCCTTCGCGTCGCCCAGGTGGCGTCCGGCCTGCTTGAGCGACGCCTCCTTGTTCATGGTGATGATCGGGAACCCGCAGCACTTGTGCGAGCCGGCGTAGTCGATGACCGTGCCGCCGAGCGCCTCGATGACCAGCCCGAGGTACGTGTCGCGCGGGTTGGCGTCGTCGATGCCCAGGCGGTCGGTCGGGCGGACGATGTAGCACCCGTAGAAGGGGCCGACCTTCAGGTCGGTCAGCGGCCGCTTGACGCGCTCGCGCAGGTTGTCGAGCCCGAGCTCCTCCACCAGCACCCAGAGGAAGTTCTTGTTGGGCAGCTGCTGGCGGTACTCGAGGTTGTACTTCGAGAGCGTCCCGTTGATGTGCGAGCGGTACTCGCGCGACGCGTCCAGGCGCTCCTGCGACTCGCCCTGCGCGCCCTGGCAGGTCGAGCAGATGTTCATCATCAGGTCGGCACCCTCGACCTGCTCGGCCAGGGCGAACGTGCGCGCGTTGAGCGTGTCCGCCAGCTCCTGGTTGTGCTCGGCGATGACGCCCGCGCCGGTGCAGCACGCGCGGTCGAGCTCGACCAGCTCGATGTCCAGCAGCGGAGCCACCTTGGCCATCGAGCCGTGCAGCTCAGGCGTGAAGCCGCGGCTCACGCAGCCCGGCCAGTACGCAACCTTCATCAGGCCTTCTCCTCCGCCGTACCCTCGTTGGCCTCGTCGGTGCCCGAGATGTACAGGTTGAACTCGAGGCGCTGGTCGCGCTCCTCGATCGTCTTGTAGATGTCCTGGACCTGCTTGAGGGACTCGCTCGGGATCTTGTGGGCCTTGAGCGCGCCCATCGGCGTCACCTTGCGCCGCAGGACGGCCTTGGTGATCACCGGCAGCGAGGACAGCAGCTCCTTGCCGGCCTCCGGATGGAACTTGCCGAACCAGCTCGGGCCGCCATAGGACTGCGGCAGCAGCTCGGCCTCCCAGAGCAGGCCGTGGTTCCTGATCAACTTGACGAACGACGCCTCGTGGCGCTCGCCGTTGTTGCGGTCCACGATGTGGTGGTCGCCGCCGGCGCGACGGCGCAGGCGCATGATCTGGTTCATCGGGGCGACGCCCTTCGGGCAGGCCTCGATGCACTTGAAGCAGTGCGTGCAGTCGTAGATGCCGTGCGGGTCCTCGGCGAGGTCCTTCAGGCGCTCGTACTGCTGGGCGTCGCGCGGGTCGCCGACGAAGCGGTAGGACTTGGCCAGCGCGGCCGGGCCGACGAACAGCGGGTCGACCTCCATCGCCAGGCAGTCCGAGACGCAGGCGCCGCACTGGATGCAGGCCATCGTCTGCGTGATGTCCACCATCGACTCGCGGTCGACGATGTACTCGCGCTCGGGGATCGGCTCCTTGTTGATGAGCCACGGCGTGACGCGCTGGACCTTCTTCCAGTGGACGGCGTCCATGTCCACGATCAGGTCCTTGATGACGGGCATGTTGCCCATCGGCTCGATCTCGATGACGCCGTCCTTGGAGGACTGCTTGGCGCGGTCGAGGTGCGTGTGGCACGCGAGGCCGGGCTGGCCGTTGATCCGCACGCCGCACGAGCCGCAGATCGCGGCCTTGCACGAACAACGGATGCCGATCGAGCCGTCGAAGCGGCCCTTGGCCTGCAGGATGCCCTCGAGCACCGAGCGATGCGGCTCCAGCTCGATCGTGTGCTCGACCCAGTACGGCGCCTCGCCGGACTCCGGGTCGTAGCGGCGGATGCGGAGCGTGAAGCTCTCCGACGTGTCGCCCTGCGGGTTGGCGATGACGTCTTCGGTCGTGTCGGCGGCCATGGCTAGTACTTCCTCTCTTCCGGCTGCCACTGGGTGATGGTGACGGGGGCGTACTCGATCTGCGGCTGATCGCTCCCGTTGCGCGACAAGGTGATGTGCTTCTGCCACTCCTCGTCGTTGCGCTCGGGGTAGTCGACGCGGAACTGCGCGCCGCGCGACTCCTTGCGCTCGATCGCGCCGACGACGGTGCACTCCGCGCAGTCGAGCATGTAGCCCAGCTCGAGGGCGCCGAGGACGTCCTGGTTGAAGACCGTGCCCTTGTCGTCGACGTAGGCGGTCTTGGCCTCCTCCTTGAGCCGGCGGACGACGTCGAGCGCGTGCTCGAGGCCGGCCTGCTCGCGGAAGACGGCGACGTTCTTGTTCATCTCGGTCCCGAGCTCGTCCTTGATCTCGGAGATCCGGCGGCCGGTCTTGGGACGGGCGATGATCGCGTCGAGCATCGCCTGCTCGTCGTTTAGGCGCGACTGCGGAGCGGCCTCGGGCATCGACATGCCCGCGGCGCGGCGCGCGGCGTGCTCGCCGGCGCGACGGCCGAAGATCAGCGTGTCGAGCAGCGAGTTGGCCCCGAGGCGGTTGCCGCCGTGGACCGAGACGCAGGCGACCTCGCCCGCGGCGTAGAGGCCGTCGATCGAGGTGGCGCCGTCGACGTCGGTCTTGACGCCGCCCATGATGTAGTGCTGGCCCGGGCGGATCAGGATCGGCTCGCGCGTGATGTCGACGCCGGCGAAGTCCTTGCCGATGTTGACGATCTCGCGCAGCGCCTCCAGCGTGCGCTTGCGCGGCACGACGGTGACGTCGAGGTAGATGCCGACCCCGCCGGGGCCGACGCCGCGGCCTTCGTTGATCTCGGTCTGCTCGGCGCGGGAGACGACGTCGCGCGACGCCAGCTCCATCTTGTTGGGCGCGTACTTCTCCATGAAGCGCTCGCCCTTGCTGTTGAGCAGGTGCGCGCCCTCGCCGCGGGCGCCCTCGGTGATGAGGAAGCCGTTCTCCACCAGGCAGGTCGGGTGGTACTGGACCATCTCCATGTCCATCAGCGGCGCGCCGAGGCGGTAGGCCTGGGCGATGCCGTCGCCGGTGCAGATGAGGCCGTTGGTCGTCGGCTTGAAGGCCTGGCCGACGCCGCCGGTGGCGAGGATGACGTTCTTGGCGGTGAACGTCTCCAGCACGCCGGTGCGGATGTCGCGGGCGATGCAGCCCGAGACGGCGCCGTTCTCGTCCTGGAGCAGGTGGGTGGTGAACCACTCCTCGTAGCGATCCACGCGCTCGTGGTACTTCATGAGCTGCTCGTAGAGCACGTGCAGGATCGCCTGGCCGGTGATGTCCGCGACGTAGGCGGTGCGCTTCATCGAAGCGCCGCCGAACGCCCGGAGGTCCATCTGGCCGGTCTCGTTGCGGTGGAAGGTGACGCCGATGTGCTCGAGGTGCATGACCTCGTGCGGCGCCTCGCGGCACATCACCTCGATCGCGTCCTGGTCACCGATGAAGTCGGAGCCCTTGACGGTGTCGTAGGCGTGCGAGCGCCAGTCGTCGGCGGGGTTGATGGCGGCGTTGATGCCGCCCGCGGCCGCGACGGAATGAGACCGGACCGGATGGACCTTGCTCATGATCGCGACCGACGCTCCGGCATCCGCGGCAGCCAGTGCGGCCCGCTGGCCGGCGAGGCCAGCGCCGAGGATGAGGACGTCGTGTGCAGGCATATTTTTGCGACTCTTGGTCTCGTAGTTCGGGGGGACGGACTCTATAGGTCGAACCCTGTTCGGCAGCCCTACGTGGGGACGTCGGTCGTGGGCCGAACCACTTGAGCGACGGCCTGCCGCAGCGCTTTGACGGCCGCGGGGGCGCCGGCCTCGGGCAGGTTCGCGTAGCCGGCGACCAGGCCGGAGCGTCCGGCGGCGCGCAGGGGCTCCAGCGCGACGCCCCGCGAGGCGGCCTGCGCGACGACCGCCTCCTCGTCGGCGTCGGGCGGCAGCAGCAGCACGGCGAAGAGCCCGGCGGCGGCCCCGCGCACCTCGACCTGGGGCAGGTGCTCGGCGATCGCGTCCAGCAGCGCGTCGCGGCGCTTGCGGTAGCGGATGCGCTGGCGGCGGAGATGGCGGTCGACCTCGCCGCGGTCGAAGAGGTCCGCGAGCGCGAGCTGGTCGATCGTCGGCGGGGTGCCCGCGGGCGAGGACGCATCGTCGGCGTGCAATTCCGCGACCAGGCTGGACGGAAGGACGAGCCAGCCGAGCCGCAGCGCGGGCGCCAGCGTCTTGGAGCACGAGCCGCCGTAGACGACGAGGTCGGGCGCGAGGCCCTGCAGCGAGCCGATCGGCTGGCGGTCGTAGCGGAACTCCGCGTCGTAGTCGTCCTCGAGGATGATCGCGCCGCGGCGTCGCGCCCACGCGACCAGCGCGGCCCGGCGGGTGGGCGAGAGCACCGCGCCGGTCGGGAACTGGTGGGCCGGGGTGACCGCGACCGCGTCGAGCTTGAGGCTCGCGAGCTTGGACGGGTCGAGGCCCTCGTCGTCGGTCGGGATCGGCACCGGCGTCAGCCCGGCCTCGGCGACCGAGCTGGAGATCCGCCACCAGCCCGGCTCCTCGACGCCGACGCGCTTGGCGCCGCGGGCCTTCAGCAGCCGCCACAGCAGCGGGAGCGAGTCGCGCAGGCCGCCGGTGACGATCACCTCCTCCGGCGTCGTCCGTACCCCGCGCGTGCGCGCGAGGGAGCCGGCCAGCGCCGCGCGCAGCTCGGGCTCGCCGTTGCGGTCGCCGTAGCCCAGGCGCTGGTCGGGGATCGTCCGCAGGATGCGGGTGATCGCGCCCAGCCAGGCCTGGCGCGGGAAGCCGTCGACGGCGGGCAGCGAAGGACGGAGGTCGTGGCGCGGGGCCGAGCCGTCGTCGTCGTCCGGGGCCGCGTCGCTCGGCGCGGCCTCGGCGGGCGCCGCCGCCGGGACCGGATGGTCGGCCACGCGCGTCCCGCCGCCGCGCCGCGTGTCCAGGTAGCCCTCGGCGGCCAGCTGCGCGTACGCCTCGACGACCACGCCGCGCGACACCCCGAGCTGCTGGGCCAGCGCGCGCGTGGCCGGCAGCCGCGAGCCCGGGGGCAGCCGACCCGAGCGCACCGCCTCGCGCAGCGCGTGCTCGGCGCGGGCGCGCAGCGTGCGGCCGGCGGAGGCGTCGAGGTCGAGGTGCAGGTCCATTCCGGCCCTCGCGACCCGCGGCGCGGCGCGAGCGCGCCGCGGCTAGGCCGCGGCGCGCGAGGGAGGCTCGGGGGCAGGCGAGCGGGACAGGATCCCGCGGGTGTGGAGCAGCTCGGCGATCTGCACGGTGTTCAGCGCGGCGCCCTTGAGCAGGTTGTCGCCGACGACGAACAGGTTCAGGGACTTGGGGTCGCCCAGGTCGGCGCGCACGCGGCCGACCGCGACCGGGTCCTTGCCGGCCCACTCCAGCGGCGTCGGGACGTCGTCCAGCTCGACGCCGTCGTGGGCGCCCATGACCTCGAGGGCGCGCTCCACGGAGGGCTCGCGCTCGAAGGTCGCCTTGACCTCGATCGCGTGGCCGACCATCACCGGGACGCGGACGCACGTCGGCGAGACGGCCAGGCCCGGGATGTCCAGGATCTTGCGCGACTCGTTCTGGAGCTTCATCTCCTCGTCGGTGTAGCCGTTGCCGGTGTCCTTGCCCAGCAGCGGCACGACGTTGAAGGCCAGCGGCTTGCCGAAGACCGGGGTCTCCCCCACCGTCGCGGCGGCCTCGGCGCCGCGGTCGGCCAGCGCCTCGGGATCGCCGAGCAGGCCCGGGAGCTGGTCCAGCAGCTCGTCCATGCCCTTCTGGCCGGCGCCGCCGGCGGCCTGGAACGAGGTGGCGACCATCGACGTCAACCCCCACTCCTCGTGGAGCGCGTGCAACGGCGGCATGATCGCCATCGTCGTGCAGTTCGGGTTGGCGACGATGCCCTTGCCGATGTGGTCCAGGGCCTCCGGGTTGACCTCGCTGACCACCAGCGGGACCTCGGGGTCCATGCGCCAGGCCGACGAGTTGTCCACCACGATCGCGCCGCGCGCGGCGAACTTCGGCGCCCACTCCTTCGAGGGGCCGCCCCCGGCGGAGAAGATGACGACGTCGAAGCCGTCCAGGCGCTCGTCGTCGGCCAGGCCGACGACGGTCAGGCCGTCCTCCAGCGTCTTGCCGGCGCTGCGCTCGGACGCGAACGGGACGATCTCGGCGAACGGGAACGCGCGCTCGCGCAGCAGGTTGCGCATGCGGGTCCCGACGGCGCCGGTGGCGCCGACGACGGCGACGCGGTACTCGCTCATGAGGCGAACTCCCCGAACGGCTGCTCGGGGCGGATCGTGTCCGCGCCCTGCAGGTCGAAGGCCGTGTGGAGGGCCTTGACGGCCGGCTCGACCTCGTCGGCCGGGATCACGCAGGAGATGCGGATCGGCGACGTCGAGATCATCTCGATGTTGATGTCGTTGGCCCCGAGCACGGAGAAGACCTTGGCCGCGACGCCCGGGTGCGACTTCATCCCCGCGCCGACGATCGACACCTTGCCCATCGAGTCGTTGGTCTCGACCTGGATCCCCAGCTCGTCGGCCAGCGGCCGCAGGGCGGCGTCCGCGGTCGCGACGTCCTCCTTGGGGATCGTGAACGACAGCTCGGCCTGCCCGCCCTCGGAGCGGGGGTCGTTCTGGATGATCATGTCGATGTTGACGTTGGCGTCGGCGAGCGCCGTCGTCACGCGGCCGGCGATGCCGGGCGAGTCGGGAAGGCCGATGAGCGTCACGCGCGCCTCGCCACGCGAGTGGGTGACGGCGGTGATGAGGGGGTTCTCCATGTCCTTGTCCTTGGCCTCGTCCTCGGAGACGACGAAGGTTCCATCTGAGTCGTCGAAGCTGGAGCGGCAGTGGATGCGCACGCCGTGGTTGCGCGCGTACTCGACGCTGCGCAGCTGCAGGACGCCGGCGCCGCTGGCCGCCATCTCGAGCATCTCGTCGAACGTGACGACGTCGAGCTTGCGGGCGTCGGCGACGATCCGCGGATCGGCGCTGAAGACGCCCGGCACGTCGGTGTAGATCTCGCACTCGTCGGCGCCGATCGCGGCGGCCAGCGCCACCGCGGTCGTGTCGGAGCCGCCGCGGCCGAGCGTCGTGACATCCTTCGACGTACTGACGCCCTGGAAGCCGGCGACCAACACGATGTTGTCCTGGTCGAGCGCTTCGCGGATGCGGTCGGCGCGCACCTCGAGGATGCGGGCCTTGGTGTGGCTCGTATCTGTGACGATGCCCGCCTGGGATCCGGTCAGCGAGATGGCCCGATGACCGAGATCGTTGATGGCCATGGCACACAGCGCACACGAGACCCGCTCGCCCGTCGACAGGAGCATGTCCATCTCGCGGGGATCGGGCGTCGTGGAGACCTCGAAGGCGTCGGCGATCAGCCGGTCGGTCTCCTTGCCGCGGGCGCTGAGCACGGCGACCACGCGTGTGCCCTGCTCGCGCTTGGCGACGATGCGCTGCGCGGCGCGCTTGAGGCGCTGCGCGTCGGCGACGGAGGTGCCTCCGAACTTCATGACGACGGTGCCCGGCATTGGACCGGTCATGCTAGAGGGTGAATGGGCTTGAACATGACCCGGCGACGGTGGATTGGCCTGGCCGGGTCCTTGACGGTCGTCATGGTCGCGACGATCGTCGCGATCGCCGGCGGCGGTTCGAACCAACCGGGAGCCACCGCGAAGCCGACGGCGGCCGCCGGGACGTCCGCGGCGCCCCCGACCACGAGCGCGGTCGCGTCGACCGCGGCGCCCGCCTCCACGTCGGCCCCCGCGCCCACGACGACCGCGCCGCGGACGCCGGCCGCGGCGCCGACCCGCCTGCCCGACGGGATCGACGCGGCGCGCGCCGCCGCGCGGCTGTTCCTGATCGGCTTCGGCGGGACGCGGGCGCGCGGGGAGCTGCTGCACCGCTTCGCCGAGCGCGAGTGGGGCGGCGTCGTGCTGGAGCCCGGCAACGGCGAGTCGCCCCAGCAGGTCGCCGACCTGCTCGGCGCCATCCGCCGCGCGGCGGTCGGCGCCGGGCACGAGGTGCCGCTGTTCGCCGCCTCGGAGATCGGCGGCGAGCTGGACGCCGTCCCGGTCGGCGCGCCCCCGCAGTCCCAGCTGCGCGACGCGCCGACCGCGCGCGCGACCGCGCTGGCCGTCGCCAAGGCGCTGCACCCGCTCGGGGTCCGGATGATCCTCGGCCCCGACGCCGACGTCGGCTTCGCGGGCGGGCCGTGGGACGGGATCGCCTACTCCGACGACCCGACGGCGGTCGCGTCGATGAGCGCGGCGGCGGTCGCGGGCTACAAGGACGGCGAGGTCGCCGCGGCGCCCGGGCACTTCCCGGGCGAGGGCGCGGCGTCCGGCGACCCGGCGGTCGAGGCGGCGACGGTCGGCGTCGCGCTGTCGGACCTGCGCGCCCGCGACTGGCAGCCGTTCCGCGCGCTGGTCGACCACGCGCCGGCGATCCAGCTGTCGTCGGCGACCTACGTGGCCTTCGACGGCGTCACGCCCGCGACGCTGCTGCCCGAGACCGTCGCGCTCCTGCGCGGCGAGCTGCGGTTCGGCGGCGTCATCGTCTCCGGCGACCTCGCCGCCGCCTCGCTGACCGGCGGCGAGCCGGTCTCCCGGCTGGCCGTCGACGCGCTGAAGGCCGGCGCGGACCTGCTCTGGGTGCCGGGCGGCGCCGACGACCAGGTCGCCGCCTGGCGGGCGGTCGCGCGCGCGATCAAGCGCGGCGACGTGCCCAAGGCGCGCGTCGCCGAGGCCCTGGCCCGGGTCGACGCGCTGCGCGCGAAGTACGGAGTGCGCTGAGCACCGAACGGTGACAATGGTCGGGTGACCGCCGTCGTTCTCGAGGCCCGCGGGCTCGTGAAGGTCCACGGGTCCGGCCGCGGTGAGCGCCGGATCCTCGACGGCGCGCGGCTGACGGTCTCCGGCGGCGAGCTGGTGGCGATCGTCGGGCGGTCGGGGAGCGGGAAGTCGACGCTGCTGCAGCTGCTCGGCGGGCTGGACCGACCGGACGCGGGCGAGGTGACGGTCGCGGGACGCCCGGTGACCGGCGCGTCGGAGCGGGCGCTGAGCGCGCTGCGCCGCGACGAGATCGGGTTCGTCTTCCAGTTCTTCCACCTGCTGCCCGAGCTGGACGGCGAGGCCAACGTGCTGCTGCCCGCGACGCTGCCGGGCGCGGCGCGCGGCGGCGTCGCGCGCGGGCGAGCGCTGATCGAGCGGCTCGGGCTGCGCGACGTCGCGGGGCTCCGCCCGCACCAGCTGTCGGGCGGCGAGCAGCAGCGCTTCGCGCTGGCGCGGGCGCTGGTCGGCGACCCGTCGCTCGTGCTCGCCGACGAGCCGATCGGCAACCTCGACGCGGCGGCCGGCGACGTCGTGCTGGACCTCCTGCGCGCGATCGCCGACGAGGGGCGCGCGGTCGTGATGGTCACCCACCAGCCCGAGGCGTCCGCACGGGCCGACCGGGTGCTGGAGCTGCGCGACGGGCAGCTGGTCGAGGTGCCCGAGGGGCGGCTGGTCGAGACGTGACCGGCGCGCGCTTCGCCCTCCGAACCGCGTGGACGTCGTTGCGCGGACGACCGGGGCGCAGCGTGCTGACCGCGACCGGCGTGCTGGCCGCGGCGCTCGTGCTCGGCGTCGCGGTGACCGTCGCCTACGCGCTGTCGACCGGCTTCGACCGCGCGGCGCGGACGGCGGACCTGCCGACGGTCGTGGCGCGGTTCGACGCCGAGGACGCGGCGAAGGTCGACGCGACCGTGCGACGGCTGCCCAACCTCGCGGCGGCGTCCTACCGCTACGAGCAGACCGACGTGCCGCTCAGCGCGCGCGGGCACGCGACGCCGGAGGGCGTCGTCGAGGTCGTGCGCGGCGGGCGGCGCGGCTACGCGATCGTGGCGGGACGCGACGCGCGGCCGGGGCTGCGCGAGGCGGTGGTCGAGCGCGGGCTGGCGACCGAGTGGGGCCTGCGCGTGGGCGGGTCGATCCGGGTCGGACGCCTGGGGTCGGTGCGGATCGTCGGCGTGTCGGTGTCGCCCGACAACGTCGCCTACCCGCTGGCCAAGGCCGCGCACGTGACGCTGGCGTCCGACGACCGGCGCTTCCCGGTCGACACCGCGCTGCTGTGGGCGAAGGACCCGTCGCGGTCCGACGTGCTGGTCTCGGCCGCGCGGCAGTCCTCCTACGGGCTGCGGGACCTGCGCTTCCTCACGCGGGCGGGCGTCCAGGCGCTGATCGGCCAGGCGGCCGGGATCGTCGTCGCGTTGTTGGCGTCCTTCGCCGCGGTGGCCGCCGGGCTGTCCGGCGTGCTGCTGGGCGCGCGGGCGCAGTCGGAGGTCGCGCGGACGCTCGACGAGCTGGGCGTGCAGCGCGCGCTCGGCCTCGCGCCCGGGACCGTCGTCGCCGTGCACGCCGCGCACGGCGCGCTGGTGACCGCGCCGGCGGCGGCGCTCGGGCTGGCGGCGGGCGCGCTGGCCAGCCGCACGGCGACCGCGCGCGTGCTGGAGTCGCTGAACGAGCTGGCGCCGTCCTGGGGGACGACCGCGGGGTTGTTGGTGGTGTTGTGGGCGGCGACGGTCGCGCTGGTGGCGCTGACGTCGGCGTGGCCCGCGTGGTGGGCGGCGCGGCGGCCGCCGGCGGCGCTGCTGCGCGGCGGGGACGTGACGAGCGCGCGACCCGCGCGCCGCGGCACGGCGTTCCGCGGCGGCCTCGCCGCGCTCGGCGCCCGGCTCGTCGCCGCGCGGCGCGTGCGCTTCGCCTCGGTCGTCGCGGTGCTGGGCGCGGCGGCGAGCGTCGTCCTGCTGCTGCTCGCGCTCTCGTCGCTGCTGCAGCGGTTGCGCGACGACCCCGCGACGCTCGGCAAGCGCTACCAGCTGACCACGCGGCTGCCGGCCTCCGACCGCGCGGCGGTCGAGGCGATCCCGGGCGTGCGGGCGGCTGCGGTGCGCTACTCGGCCGACGCGGTCGGCGCCTCCGCGCTGGGGACGCCACTCAAGGTGATTGCCTACTCCAGCGGCGACCACACCGAGTTCGAGGCGCCGCCGCTGGCGTCCGGGCGGCGGGCGCGCGGCCCGGGCGAGGCCGAGGTCGGGCAGGGGCTGGCCGACGCGCTCGGCCTGCGGCCCGGCTCGACGCTGGCGATCCAGCCGTTGGCGCCCCGCGAGGTCCGCTTCCGGGTCGTCGGCGTCGTGCGCGCGCTGCAGGACGAGGGCCGCGTCGCGTTCGTCGCGCCGCAGCGGCTGCGGGCGGCGGGCGTCGCGCTGGACGGGCCGATGGTCCTGCGCCTGGCGCCCGGCGCCGACCGGGCGCGGATCGCGCGCGGGCTGGCCGCCCTGGGCGCGCACGCCGACGCGGTCCGCGGCGCCACCGGCGACAGCGGCGCGTTCCTGGACGTCCTCGCGAGCCTGCTGCGCGTCGTGGCGATCAGCGTCGCGCTCGTCTGCCTGCACGCGCTGGTCAGCGCGCTGGCGCTCACGGCCCGCGAGCGCCGCGGCGCGGTCGCCACGCTGCGCGCCGCCGGGGCCGACGGCCGCGCGCTGCGCCGGCTGCTGCGCGGCGCCGCGCTGGCGGTCGCGCTGCCCGCCGCGCTCGTGGCCGTCGCGCTGGAGGCGTTCCTCCTGGCGCCGCTGGTCGCGCGCGGCACGGCGGGCTACGCGGACCTGCCGCTGGGCGCGGGGCCCGGCCAGATCGCCGCGGTCGCCGGCGGACTGGTCGTGCTCGCGTGGCTCGCCGCGGCGCTGACCGGCCGGCGCCTGGCGCGCGAGCCCGTGGTCGCCGGCCTGCGGGAGGAGGCGTGACGCCCGAGCGCCGCACCCGCACCACGCGCCGCGAGCTGCTGCTCGCCGCGGCGGCCGCCGCCGCGCTGGCGGCCGGCTGCGGGTCCCAGGACCCGCCCGGGTCGACGCTGCGGCGCACGCTCGTCGACCCGGACGGCGACGGGCTCCTCTCCCCCGGCCCCGGCCTGCCGCTGCGCGACCGCACCGAGCTCGCGCCGCGCGCGGCCACCGGCGCCACGCTGGCGACGATCGCCCAGATGAGCGACCTGCACGTCCGCGACGCCCAGTCGCCCGGGCGCGTCGCGTTCCTGGACCGCCTCGGCCCGCGGCTGGGCTCGGTCTTCCGCTGGCACGAGACGCTGACCGCGCACGTCGTCGCCGCGACGGTCGAGGCCGTCAACGACGCCGGGGCCGACGCGGTCCTGGTCACCGGCGACCTCGCCGACTCGGCCCAGCGCAACGAGCTGGCGTGGTCGATCGCGCTGCTGGACGGCGCGGTCGTGCGGCCGGACTCGGGCGCGCCCGGCTACCGCGGCGTCCAGGAGGCGACGATCCCCGACCCGTTCTACTACCGGCCCGACGTCGACGCCCCGCGCCACCCGGGGCTGCTGGCGCGGGCGGTCGCGCCGCTGCGCAGCCCGGGCCTGAAGGCGCCGTGGCACGCCGTGCTGGGCAACCACGACATCTTGGTCGCCGGCGAGGTCGCGCCGACCGCCGCGACCCGCGCCGCCGCCACCGGCGACCGCCTGCTGGTGACGCCGTCCGACGCGCTGCTGCGGTCGCTGGTCGACGCGGCGCCCACGCGCGAGCAGATCGACGCGCTCCTGGCCGCCGGGCCCGCCGGCGCCGCGATCACGGTCCCGCGCGACCCCGACCGCACGCAGCTCGGCGCCGCCGACGTCCTCGCGCGCCTCGGCGGCGGCAACGGCGCGTCCGGACGGCTGGACCGGACCGTCGCGGTCGGCGACCGCGTGCTCGTCGTCGTCCTCGACGTCGTGCGCCGCGACGCGGGCGCGGGCGGCCTCGCCGTGCCCGAGACGCTCGACTTCCTGCGCCGCGCGCTGGCCGCCGCGGGCGACCGCGCGGTGCTCGTCGCCGTCCACCAGCCGCTCGACCAGACCGCGGGCGGCGCGTCGATCCGCGACGTCCTGGACGCCGACCCGCGCGTGCTCGCCGTCCTGGCCGGCCACACGCACCGCAACGCGATCGCCCCGCGCCGCACGCGCGCGGGCGGGTACTGGGAGATCACGACCTGCTCGGTCGTCGACTGGCCGCAGCAGTGGCGGACGCTGCACGTGGCCGAGACCCGCGGCGGCGGCCTGGTCGTCGAGACCTGGATGAACGACCACACCGGCCGGCCCAACGACGAGGGCTCGCTGGCGGGCGTCGCGCGCGACCTCGCGTTCCTGGACCCGCAGGGCGGCCGCCCGGTCCACGCCGCCGGCCCGCCGGCCGCGCGCAACGTCCGCCTGCTGCTCGGGCGACGCCGCCTCGCGCCGCCGCGCACGCCGGGGATCCCGCGCGCGCTGCCGCCGGCCACGGCGCCCGGCCGCCTGGGCGCGGGCGACACGCCCGGCTAGCGTGCCTCGTCCGGCGCCGAGGCCGCGATCGCGTCCAGGATCGGCGGCAGCTGCGCCCATCCCGAATGACGGGTCCCGTATACCTTCTGGATCGTCTGACCGCTCGGTCCCGGTTCGGCACTCCGAAGCTCCGCGAGGCCGCCCCGCGCGAGCGCGCGGACCGCCCAGCTGACCTTGTCATAGGGCATGTCCAGGTCGCGTGCCAGCTCCGCGGCCGATCGCGGCCGCCGTTCCAACTGCATCAGGATCGTCAGGCGGACCGGGTCCTTGAGCACCGACAGCAGGTGTGTCGAGCGCGGTGACAGGATCATCGAGTAGGGCTCCCTAGCGTTGAACTCCCAGCAATAGGGACGCGAGCTGAAGCACTGTTTCACTCCAGGCGGTTGTGAGAGGATCGCCACGGGGATGGGACGTGGCCTCTTCGTCCAGGCGCGCAAGGACCCGTCGCGCTTCGACGACGTGTACATCGCCTACCACCGCACGGTCGTCCGGTATCTGGCGCATCGGACGCACGACGTGGAGGCCGCCTGCGACCTGGCCGCCGAGACGTTCGTCCAGATGTACATGAGCCTCGACGGCTTCCGCGGCAGCACTGAGGACGAGGGCCGCGCGTGGATGTGGACGATCGCCCGCCACCAGCTCTACCGCTGGCGCGAGCGCCGCCTCGCCGAGGCCCAGCACCTCGCGCGGCTGGTGCTCGTCGCCGCCGACCTCGGCGAGGCGGAGTACGAGCGCGTCGAGCAGCTCACCGACGTCGAGCGCTTCCGCCCCGTCCTCGACCGCGCGCTGACCCAGCTGCCCGACGAGACGCGGCGCATCCTCGTGATGCGCGTCGTCGAGCATCGACCCTATGTCGACATCGGCCAGCTCTACGGGACGACCGCGGGCGCGATCCGCATCCGCGTGTCGCGCGCGCTGCGCGACCTCGCGCGCGTGCTGGAGCGGCCGGGCGCGCCCTAGACCGGCAGGTCGGAGGGCAGCGGGACCTCCTGCGGCGCGCGGCCCTCGCCGTCCTCGTCCCACGCCTCCCACGCGCGGCCGTCGCGGCCGACGTGGTCGCCCTCGGCGCCGAGCGCGAGCAGGATCAGCGTCGACGACCCGCGGTTGACGAGCTGACGGCGCACCGACGGCGCGACGCGCACCGCGCCGTGCTTGGCGACCGCGTGCTCCTCGCCCTCGATGGCGATCGTCAGCTCGCCCTCCAGGACGACGAACACCTCCTCCTGGCGCTCGTGCGCGTGGATCCGCCCGCGCTGGCGCGGCGCGAGCGTGATGACGTTCATCCCGAAGCTGGAGACGCCCAGCTCGCGGCGCAGCGATTGGAAGCGCTCGCTGTTGCGCGTGTCGATCGTGGTGAACGCGACGTCGAGGTCGGCAGCCATGTGCGGACCCTAGTTCGCGAACGACCGCTCAGGCGATCTCACGGCGGCCGGCGAACGCCCGGCCGAGCGTGACCTCGTCGGCGTACTCCAGGTCGCCGCCGACCGGGAGGCCGGAGGCCAGGCGCGTGACGGCGACGTCGGGCGCGCGCTCGCGCAGCGCCGCGGCGATGTGGTGCGCGGTCGCCTCGCCGGTCGTCGTCGGGTTGGTGGCGATGACGACCTCGCGGACCTCGCCGCCGGTGACCCGCGCGTAGAGCTGCGGGATCTTGAGATCCTCGGGGTCGACGCCGTCGATCGGGCTCAGCGCGCCGCCGAGCACGTGGTAGCGGCCGCGGAACTCGTGTGTGCGCTCGATCGGGATGACGTCGCTGGGCTCCTCGACGACGCAGATGATCCCGCCGTCGCGCCGCTCGTCCTGGCAGATCCGGCAGGTCTCCTCGTCGGCCAGGTTGAAGCAGATCGCGCAGGGGCGGATCTTCTCCTTGACCTCGCGGATCGCCGCCGCCAGCGCGTTGGCGTCCTCCGGATCCACGCGCAGGATGTGGAACGCCAGCCGCTGCGCCGTGCGCTGCCCGATGCCGGGCAGCTTGCCCAGCTCGGTGACCAGGCGCTGGACGGGCGGTGCGAACACCTACCGGTTCTTCTTCTGCGCCGCGCGGCGGGCCGCGCGGTTCATGCCCGGCGCGGCGCCGCCCGGGCCACCGCCCGCGCCGCCCATGCCGAGCCCGCCGAGCGCGTCGCCGAGGCCGAGGCCCTCCAAGGCCGACATCGGGTCGAAGCCGCCCGCGCCGGAGGCGGACTGCATCGCCTTCTCCTGCAGGTCGACGGCCTGGCGCAGCGCCTCGTTGGTCGCGGCCAGCACGAGGTCCTGGAGCATCTCGACGTCCTCGGGATCGACCGCGTCGGGGTCGATCGCCAGCGACTCGAGCTTGAGGTCGCCGGTGACGACGACCTTGACCATGCCGCCGCCCGCCGAGGCCTCGACGCGCTGCTCCTTGAGCGCCTCCTGGGCCTCCTGCTGCGCGGCCATGACCTCCTGGGCCTGCTTGAGCATGTTCTGGATGTTGGGCTGCGGCATCAGGCCTGCTCCTGCTCGGGTTCGTCTGGGACGTGGTCGACGGCGTCGAATTCTGCCCGCAACCGGGCGACGAAGTCGTCCTCGCCGAGGATCTCGGGCTCGGCGCCGAGCTCGTCGGCCTCGCGCGTCTCCATGATGAGCCGCGGGGCGACGCCTGTCAGCTCCTTGATGGCGCCCGAGAGCAGCTGGCGCGCGGGCGCGTCCTCGGCCTTGCGCTTCTGGAAGGACGCGTCGGGCGGGAACGCGAGCGTGACGTCGCGCTCCTCGACGGTGACCGGCCGCGCCTCGGCCAGGCAGCCGGCCAGCAGCTGGTTGGTCTCGGCGACGTTCTGCAGCACCGCGGGCCACAGCTCCTGGACCATCCCGAGGTCCAGCGAGCCGATCCCGGCCATGGGCGCGGGCTGCTCGGCGACCGCGACGGGCGCGGGGGCGGCGGGCACGGGCTCGGGCTCCGGCGCGGCGGCGGGCGCGGGCGGCGGCGCCGGGGGCGCGGCGGCCTCGCTCGGCGCGGGCGTGGGCGCGGGCTGGACGGGCGCGGGCGGCTCCGCGACGGCCGGCGCGGGCGCGGACGTCGGCGCGGGCGGCGCCGCGGCCACCGGCGCCGGCGCCGCCGGCGCGGCCGCCGGGACGGGCGCGGGCGCGGGCGCCGCCACCGCGCCGCCGCGCAGCGCCTGCTCCATGCGCTCCAGCCGCGCCAGCAGCGCGCGCGTCGACGGGTCGACCTCCGGCGCGGCCGCCTTCACCAGCGCGACCTCCAGCTGCGTCTGCGCGTCGGCGCCGTCCTTGGCCAGCCGCATGCCCGCGGCCAGCAGGTCCAGCAACCGGACGGAGTCCGCGCCGGTCAGCCGGGCGGCCTGGTCGGCCAGCCGCGCGTCGCGCTCGGAGGTCATCCGCAGCTGCGGCGGGATCTCGCCGAGCGTCTGGACGACGAGCACGTCGCGCGTGTGCGCTTCCAAGTCCTTCAGGAACTGCGCGGCGTCGCGGCCGGACTCGGCCAGCCGCGCGGTCACGCCCCACGCGGCGCGGGCGTCCCGCGCGCCGATCGCGTCCAGCGCGCCGAACAGCAGGTCGTCGTCGGCGACGCCGAGCACCGCCAGCACGTCCTCGGTGGCGATCGACGAGCCGCTGTAGGTGACCAGCTGCTCCAGCGTGCCCAGCGCGTCGCGGTAGGAGCCGGTCGCGTTGCGGGCCACGAGCGCCACGGCCTCGGGCGCGATCCCGATCGACTCCTTCTGGGCCACGCGCTGCACGACCGTCGCGAGCTGCTCGACCGTCGGCCGGCGGAAGTCGAAGCGGTGGCAGCGGTCGACGACCGTCGGCATGACCTTGTTGGCCTCGGTCGTCGCCAGCACGAAGACCGTGGACGGCGGCGGCTCCTCCAGCGTCTTGAGGAACGCGTTCCACGCGGCCGAGGACAGCATGTGCGCCTCGTCCAGGATGTAGACCTTGTAGCGGCCGGTGACCGGCGCGTACTGGACGGAGTCGCGCAGCTCGCGGATGTCGTCGACCGAGTTGTTGGACGCGGCGTCCATCTCGATGACGTCCATCGACGTCGCGGCGGCGATCGCCACGCACGACTCGCACTGCCCGCACGGCTCGATCGTCGGGCCGTTGACGCAGTTCAGGCACGCGGCGAGCATCTTGGCCATCGACGTCTTGCCCGTTCCGCGCGAGCCGACGAACAGGTAGGCGTGATGGACCTGCCCGCGCTCGATGGCGTTGCGGAGCGTGCGCACGACGTGCTCCTGGCCGATGACGTCGGCGAACGTCCGCGGGCGATGGCGGCGGTAGAGCGAAGGTCCGGCAGACACGGGTCGACCAGTGTAGACCGGTTGGCAGCGGCCACCCCCTAGGGTGCAATCCATGGCCGACACCCTCCGCGACGAGCTGTTCGAATGGCTGCGCATCCCCAGCATCTCCACCGGCGGCGGCGACCCCGCCGACCTCGAGCGCGCGGCCGAGTGGGCGGTCGCCAAGATCCGGCGCGCGGGCGGCACCGCGGAGCTGGCGACGCCGATCGCGGGCGGCAACCCGTTGGTCGTCGGCGAGCTGCGCGCGTCGTCGCGCGAGGACGCGCCGACCATCCTGATCTACGGCCACTACGACGTCCAGGGCGCCGAGCCGCTCGACCTCTGGGACACGCCGCCGTTCGAGCCGACCGTCCGCGACGGGCGCATCTACGCGCGCGGCGCCGCCGACGACAAGGGCAACTTCCTGCCGCTGC
>NZ_DASRZV010000001.1:0-56435 GCF_035685985.1 Baekduia sp. | reverse complement strand
CGCGCTCAGGCGCGCCGGGTCGAAGCACTCGCGCGCCAGCTCGACGAGGTCGTCGTGGGTGACCGCCTCGATGTGCTCGACGACCTCGTCGACGCTCAGCAGCGGCAGGTCGCCCAGCAGCGACGCGCCGAGCCGGTTCATGCGCGCGCTCGTGGACTCCAGGGCCAGCACGATCCGCCCCTTGACGTTCTCCTTGGCCCGCGCCAGCTCCTCCGGCGTGGCGGGCTCCTCGCGCAGCTTCTCCAGCTCGCGCGCCACGACCTCCATCGCCGAGCCGACGTTGTCCGGGCGCGTGCCGAGGTAGAGGCCGACCTGCCCGGTCCCGCGGTACAGCGACTGGAACGAGTAGACGGCGTAGGCGAGGCCGCGCTGCTCGCGCACCTCCTGGAACAGCCGCGACGACGACGTGCCGCCGAGGACCGTGTCCAGGATCCGCAGCGCGAAGCGCCGCTCGTCGTCGCGCGCGATGCCGGGCGCGCCCAAGGCCACGTGGTACTGCTCGGTCTCCTTGGCGAGGAAGCGCCGGCGCGCGACGGCCGCGTCGGGGATCGCCAGCGGCGTCGGCGGCGGGCCGCTCGGGGCCGGGTCGCCGATCGTCGCCTGGACCAGCTCGACCAGCCGGTCGTGGTCGACCGAGCCGGCCGCCGCGACCACCACGTTCTGCGCCGTGTAGCGCGCCGCGTGGAAGGCCTTCATCTCGCTGGCGGGCGTGCCCGCGACGACCTCGCGGGTGCCGATGATCGCCCGACCCAGCGGGTGGTCGCCGAAGACGGCCTCGCCGAGCACGTCGAAGACGCGGTCCTGCGGATCGTCCTCGTACATCGCGATCTCCTCGAGGACGATCTCGCGCTCCTGGGCGAGGTCCTCGTCGGCGATCCGCGGACGCCAGACCATGTCGGCCATGACGTCGAACGCGCGCTCCAGGTGCACGTCGAGGACGCGCGAGTAGACCGAGGTGGTCTCCTTGCCCGTCCCCGCGTTGATCTCGGCGCCCATGCCGTCGAAGATCTGGTCGATCTCCAGCGACCCGTAGCGGGCCGTCCCCCGGAACAGCATGTGCTCCAGCAGATGGGACAGGCCCGCGCGGTCGGCGTCCTCGAAGCCCGAGCCCGTCCCGATCCAGAAGCCCAGCGCCGCGGATCGCACCGAGTCCATGGACTCGGTGACGACCCGGACGCCCGAGCCCAGCTCGGTCAGGCGGTGCTCTTCGTGCAAGCGGTCGGCTCGCTCGCTCAGTCGCGATCGGGATCGCGGTCGCTGCGGTGCCGCGGGCGGCCGGAGCCGCGCGGGCGGTCGCCGCGGTCGCCGCCGCCGTCACGGTCGCGGCGCGGCCCGCGGTCGCCGCCGCGCTCACGGCGCGGACCGCCGCCGTTGCCGCCGCCACCGCCGGCGCCGACCTCGGCCAGCTCCTCGACGGACTTGCCCTCGATCTCCGGGTCGGCCGCCAGGCGCAGGCCGATGCGGCCGCGCTCGCGGTCGACCTCGACCACGCGCACGTCGATCTCGTCGCCCTTGTTGAGGACCTCCTCGACCGTGCCGACGCGGTTGCCCGGCGACACGTTGGAGATGTGCAGCAGGCCGTCGGTGCCCTTGGCCAGCTCGACGAAGGCGCCGAACGTGGTGGTCTTGACCACCTTGCCGGAGAACGAGTCGCCGACCTCGACCTCCTTGGTCATCGTCCGGATGCGCTCGGCCAGCTTCTCGCCCAGCTCGCCGTTGGCGGAGTACACGAGCACCTGGCCGTCGTCGTTGACGTCGATCTGGGACTCGAACTCCTCGGAGAGGCCGCGGATCGTCTCGCCGCCCTTGCCGATCAGCAGGCCGATCTTCGACGGGTCGATCTGGACCGTGATGATGCGCGGCGCGTAGGCCGACAGCTGCTCGCGCGGGCCGTCGATCGCGTCCTTCATCTTGCCCAGGATCGACAGGCGGGCCTCCTTGGCCTGGGCGAGCGCGTCGCGCAGGATGTCGAAGGTGACGCCCGTGATCTTGATGTCCATCTGCAGGGCGGTGATGCCCTCGGACGTGCCGGCGACCTTGAAGTCCATGTCGCCGAGGTGGTCCTCGACGCCGGCGATGTCGGTGAGGACGGTGTAGTCGTCGCCCTCCTTGATCAGGCCCATCGCGATGCCCGCGACCGGCGCCTTGATCGGCACGCCCGCGTCCATCAGCGACAGCGAGCTGCCGCAGACCGAGGCCATCGACGAGGAGCCGTTGGACTCCAGGATGTCGGAGACCACGCGGATCGTGTAGGGGAAGTCGTCGACGTGCGGGACGACCGGCACCAGCGCGCGCTCGGCGAGGGCGCCGTGGCCGATGTCACGGCGCTTGGGGCCGCGCATGAAGCCCGCCTCGCCCACCGAGAACGGCGGGAAGTTGTAGTGGTGCCAGTAGAACTTCTTGGTCTCCAGGCCCAGCGTGTCCAGGCGCATCTCCTCCTTGAGCGTGCCGAGGGCGGCGACGCTCAGGGCCTGGGTCTGGCCGCGGGTGAACAGCGCGGAGCCGTGCGTGCGCGGCAGGACGCCGACCTCGATCGTGATCGGGCGGATCTCGGTCTCGGAGCGGCCGTCGGGGCGCTTCTTGTCGCGGGCGATGCGCTCGCGGATGATCTGCTTCTCGAGCTTGGCGAAGGCCGCGGCGGCCTTGCCGCGGTACTCGGCGTAGGTGTCGGCGCCGGGGTCGCCGGAGTACTTCTCCAGCACGGACTCCTCGACGGCCTTGGTCGCGTCCTGGCGCTCGAGCTTGTCGAAGACCTGGGTCGCGGCGTCGAGGTCGGCGCCGTGGGAGGCCTGGATCTCGCCCAGGAGGCCCGGGTCGACCTGCGGCGCCTCGATCTGCAGCTTCGGCTTGCCGACCTTCTCGGCCAGCTCGCGCTGCGCGGCGCACAGCTTCTTGATCGCGTCGTGGGCGATGTCGAGCGCGTCGAGCATCTCCGCCTCGGAGACCTCGTTGGCGCCCGCCTCGACCATCAGGATGGCCTCCTCGGTGCCGGCCACGACGAGGTCGAGGTCGGTGTTCTCGAGGAGGTCCTCCTCCGCCGGGTTGACGACGAAGTTGCCCTCGATCTTGCCGATGCGGACCGCGCCGACCGGCGTGGGCAGCGGGACCTCGGAGATCATCAGCGCGGCGGACGCGCCGTTCATCGCGAGGATGTCGTAGGGGTGCTCGTGGTCGACGCTGAGCGTGATCGTCACGAGCTGCGTCTCGAAGTGCCAGCCCTTGGGGAACAGCGGGCGGATCGGGCGGTCGATCATGCGCGCGGTGAGCGTCGCCTTCTCGCCGGAACGACCCTCGCGCTTGAAGAACGAGCCGGGGATCTTGCCCGCGGCGTACATGCGCTCCTCGACGTCGACGGTGAGCGGCAAGAAGTCGACGTCGCGCAGCGAGCCGACCGTCGCGGTGTTCAACACCATCGTGTCGCCCTGGCGGACGACGACGGCGCCGGAGGCCTGCTTGGCCATCTTCCCGGTCTCGAACGTGATCTCCGTCCCGGAGATCTCCACGGAGACCGTGGTCACGGCGTCATCTGACATATGTCTTCCTTCCTGTGGCCCACGCGTCGGACTCGGCGGGCCGGCTTCTCGTGATTCTTGTCGATCCGAAACTTCGGTCAGTCTACCGTGGGGCGCAGCAATGCAGGGGTTCCTGTCACCCCTGCACGAAGGCCTTCACGAAGCTGACTGGATACCCGTTCGGCGACCGCGGCGCAATGCCGATCGGCCTCGAAGCGTCCGACGTCGAGGCCGAGCCGCTCGCAGCGGGCCCACAGATGCGGGTCGTCGACGTGGCCCTGGTCGGCGAAGAGGCTGTCGTGGAAGGGCCAGAACGCGCCCTGCAGCGCCGCCGCCTCGGCGGCGTGGGCGAGCGCGACGCCGCGCGGGTGGCGCGTCCTCAGCGCGAAGTGGCGGAAGACGACGGGCTCGTCGTGGTCGCGCATCGCCAGCGCCTTGGCCGCGCAGCGCGGGCAGGTGAAGTCGGCGTACATCACCAGCAGCTCCGGGTCGCGCACGTCGCCGCGGACGTGGTCGCTGTCCGTGACCGGCGGGATCGGCGCGCTGGTGAGATCGGGCATCCGCCGTGGACCGTACCTGTGGGCGATGAAGGTCTTCACGCTGCGCCGGTCGCAGGTCCTCCCCGGGACGCCGGAGGAGGTGTTCCCGTTCTTCGCGCGGCCGCGCAACCTGGAGGCGATCACGCCGCCGTGGCTGGGGTTCGAGGTGGTGACGCCCGACGAGGTCGAGATGCGGGTCGGGACGCTGATCCAGTACCGGCTGCGGCTGCACGGGATCGCGCTGAGCTGGCTGACGTCGATCCAGGCGTGGGAGCCGCCGGCGCGGTTCGTGGACGTGCAGGTGCGCGGGCCCTACGCGCTGTGGCATCACACGCACGCGTTCGCGGAGCACGGCCCCGGCGAGACGCTGATGACCGACACGGTGCGGTACGCGATCGGCTGGGGCTTCGCGGGCGAGATCGCCGCGCGGGCGTTCGTGCACCGCGACGTCGCGAAGATCTTCGACTTCCGCCGCGAGGCGGTCGTCGGCGCGCTACGCGGAGGCGGCGGCCAGGCCGTCGAAGATCAGGTTCACGCCGGGCAGGTCCCCGGGTGAGTCGGCCAGGTGCGACCACGTGACCACGCCGTCGGGTCCGACGATGACCAGCGCGCGGTTGGTCATCCCGGCGGGCGCGAAGTAGGCGCCGAGCTTCTTGGACGTCTCGCCCTTGGGCTCGAAGTCCGAGAGCTGCTCGATCGCGACGCCGAGCTTCTCGCGGAAGGCGATCTGCGACGGCGTCGCGTCGGTGGAGACCGCGTACATCACCGCGCCCTCCTCGGCCAGCTCGCCCAGCGCCTCGTGGTAGATCGAGAGCTGGTCTGTGCAGACCGGCGAGAACGCGAACGGGTAGAAGACCAGGACGGTGGTCTTCCCCCGCAGGTCGTCCTGCGTGAAGTCGCTGCCGTCCTCGCGCTTGAGGACGAAGTCCGGGACCGGGGTGCCCGGCGCGATGATCGACATGGCCGGGCGGGAGCGCCGCGCTTAGCGGCGCAGGCCGAGTTCGGCGATGAGCGAGCGGTACTGCTCGAGGTCGTTCTTCTGCAGGTAGTTGAGAAGACGACGACGCTGGCCGACGAGCATCAGGAGGCCACGACGCGAGTGGTGATCCTTCTTGTGCTCGCGGAGGTGCTCGGTCAGATCGTTGATCCGCGCGGTCAGCAGGGCGACCTGAACCCGGGTCGAACCCGTGTCCTGGGTGCTCTCCCCGAACTTCGCGATGATCTCCTGCTTGCGGTCAGCGGTCAGCGTGCTCATGTGCGGCGGAGCAGGTTAGCAGCCGTCAGCCCGAGACGATCTGCCGTGCCTCGTCGACGTCCCGATGCATCTGCTCCACGAGCGCGTCGACGGACTCGAACCGGCGTTCTCCCCGCAAACGACGGAGGAACTCGACGCGGATCCGCGCGCCGTACAGATCGCCCGTCCAGTCGATGAGGAACGCCTCGATCAGCTCGCCGCGGCCGGTGACGAACTGCGGCCGGACGCCGACGTTCGTGGCCGCCGGGACGAGCGTCCCGTCCGGCAGCGCGACACGGCACGCGTAGACGCCGTGGCCCGGCACGACGTAGCCCGGGCGCGGGACGAGGTTGGCGGTCGGGAAGCCGAGCGTGCGGCCGCGCTTGTCGCCGTGCTCGACCTCGCCCTCGACCGCGAACGGCGCGCCGAGCAGCTGGTCGGCGTACTGGACGGCACCGCCGCTCACGAGCCCGCGGATGTGGCTGGAGGAGACGACCTCGCCGTCGACCTCCAGCAGCGGGACGACGCGCGTCTCGAAGCGCGGATCGGCCCGCAGCAGCTCGACGTCGCCCTGCGCCTTGTGGCCGAAGCGGAAGTTCTCGCCGACCGACACGTGCGTCGCCTGGACGCGCTGGACGAGCACGTGCTCGACGAAGTCCTGGGCGCTGCGCGCCGCGAAGTCCCCGTCGAACGGGATGACGACCAGCTCCTGCACCCCGAGCGTCTCGATCAACTCCGCCTTGCGCTCCAGCGTCGTCAACAGCTTCGGCTGGCTCCCCGGCGCGACCACCGACTGCGGATGCGGATCGAACGTCACGACCGTCTCGGCACCCGCGATCACCTCGCGATGCCCGAGATGCACGCCGTCGAACGTCCCGATCGCAACCCGGCGCGGTCGCGGCTCCACGTCGGGGAGATACGTGAGCTTCACGCGGGGAAGCCTATGACGATCGACCCTCGGACCGCGCTCAACCGCATCCGGCGAGGTCGAGGACGGTCGCCTTCTTCTGGCCGGCGGGCCGGACCGAGATGCGCGTGTAGGCCTTGGTGCCGCGGCCGGGGCAGGGCTTCAGGCGGCTGAGACGGACGCTGCCGCCCGACCGTGCGCCCATGTTCCCGACGAACGTCCCGGTGCCCGTGGCGATCGTCGCGCCCCAGCCCTTCCAACGGATCCGGGTGAGCGTCACGCGGGTGGCGCCGACGTCCTCGACGCCCTTCAGCACGAACGTGCACGCCTTCGGCTTGACGACGCGCGCGGGCGTGCCGTGCGCGTCGAGGCACGTCACCACGGCCTTCGACGAGGACGACGGCGCCGCGGCGGCGGCCAGCACGGCCGGGACGAGGATCCAGGGAATCATGCCCGGAAGCCTACGCGGGGCTTGGCGCGCCCGAAGGTGACGAGCGCGACGCAGACGGGGTCGCCGGCGGGGTCGAGCACCAGATGCTCGCCGTCGGGCGCGTCGACCGGGACGAGCCGGCCGTGGCCGGCGCGGGTGGCGGCGTCGGCGTCCAGCGTCAGCGTCGGCAGCACGGAGCGCAGGGCGTCGCCGAGGGCGATGAGCTGCGGTGCGTAGGGCTCGGGGTCCTCTCGGTCGGGCGGCGCGCTCGCGTCGGCCACGCTGAACGGCCCGATGCTCGTGCGGCGCAGCGAGAGGCAGTAGGCGTCGCCCAGGTCCATGATCAAGGACCTGATGTAGGTGCCGGAGGAGCAGGCGATGCGGAAGGCGGCGCGGTCGTCGCCGTCGCGCCAGAGCTGCTCGAAGGCGTCGACGCGGACCTCGCGCTCGGGGACCACGACGTCCTCCCCCGCCCGTGCCCGCGCATAGGCGCGGCGGCCGTCGATCTTGATCGCGCTGTAGGCCGGCGGGCGCTGGCGGACGAGGCCGGTCGGCAGCACCGCGTCGGCGGGCGGCACACGGCCCGTGCGCGCCAGCTCGCCCTCCGGGTCGCCGGTGGTCGACGTCCACCCCAGCTTCGCCTCGGTGACGTACTCCTTGGGCAACTCCATCAGGAACCGCTGGATCCGCGTCGCCCGCCCCACCAACACCAACAACAACCCGGTGGCGAACGGGTCGAGCGTGCCGCCGTGCCCGACCTTCACGCCGCGCCCCAGGGCGCGCCGCACCCGCGCGACGACGTCATGCGACGACGGCCCGGCGGGCTTGTCGACGAGGATCACGCCATCCACGGCGTCCGTCCCTCGGCGGCTACGTCGACGACAGCGCCAGCTGCGCCGCGATCTGCTCGCGCAGGAACGCGACCAGCTCGTCGTCGCCCAGCTCGGTGGTGAAGCCCGCCGCCTGGCGGTGGCCTCCGCCCCCGCCGGCCCGCGCGATCGCGCTCACGTCGACCTCGCCGTCGGTCGACCGCAGCGAGACCTTCTTGCGCACGCCGGAGCCGCCGTTGGCCCCGATCGTCTCGACCTCGCGCGACAGCGCCGCCACCTTCGTCTGCTCCACCGACCGCAGGTGGTCGATGATGCCCTCGGTGTAGGAGTCCTCGGCGCCGACGGCCTCGTAGTCCTCGCGGGTCACCCGCGCGACGGTCAGCGAGCCGCCGTCGTGGCGCTCCACCCGTGCCAGCGCACGCCCCAACAGCTCCAACTTCGCGTAGGGCATGTCCTCGTACAGCCGGCGGTAGATCGCGTGCGTGTCGACGCCCGCCTCGATCAGCTCCGCGGCCATCACGTGCGCCCGCGGCCCGGTGTTCTCGTACATGAACCGGCCGGTGTCGGTGACCAGCCCGACGTACAGCGCCTCGGCGATCTCCTGGTCGGCCTCGACGCCCAGGCGCCGCATGAGGTCCCACACGATCTCGGTCGTGCAGGCGGCCTCGGGGTCCACGAGGTTCACGGTGCCGAAGCGCGTGTTGTCGTGGTGGTGGTCCACGTTGAGGATGTGGACGTCGTCGCCCTTGACGATCCCCAGCGGATTGCGGTCGATGTTCCCGCAGTCGAGGTAGATGATCGTGCGCGACGGGAGATCGGTCGGCGGCACCGTCGAAAGCCCCGCCAGGTCGAAGAAGCGGTACTCGTAGGGCAGCGGGAACTCGTCCGCCGCCATGAGCATCACGGAGTCCTTGCCCAGCGCGGTCAGGATCCGGTGCATGGCCACGAGCGAGCCGAGGGCGTCGCCGTCGGGATGCTCGTGGGTCACCAGGCAGAACCCGGTGCCGGAGCGGATCTCCGCCAGCACCTGGTCGCGCGCCGCCATCGCCGCATCGCCCGCCATCAGCCTTCGTCCTCCGTGACGTCCTCGATCAGCGCCTCCAGCTTGGCGGCGCGCTCGGCGGTGTCGTCGAGCGTGAACTCCAGCGCCGGGGTCCGCTTCAGCCGCAGCTCCCGGGCGACGCGCGCCTGGAGGATGCCGTGCGCGGACGCGAGCCCCTCCAGCGTCGCCGTCTTCTCCTCCGGCGTGCCGAAGACGCTGACGAACACCCGCGCATGGCGCAGGTCAGGGCTCGTCCGCACCTCGGTGACTGTCACGAATCCGACCCGTGGGTCCTTGAGATCTTGGGTGACCGCATCGCCGAGCACTTCGCGGACGGCCTCGTCCACGCGACGCATGCGCGCTCCTCCAGGACTCATCCTAGACCCTTACGGAAATCGGCGAGGCTACGACGGCTGGAGCTGACGCTCCACCTGCCGCGTCTCGTAGACCTCCAGCACGTCGCCCTCCTGGATGTTCTGGAACTTGTCCAGGACGATGCCGCACTCGTACCCGGCGGCGACCTCGCGGGCGTCGTCGTTGAAGCGGCGCAGGGTGTCGATCCGGGTGTCGCCGATGACCGTGCCGTCGCGGACCACGCGGACCTTCGCCCCGCGGCGCACGACGCCGTCGGTGACGTAGGAGCCGGCGATGATGCCGATCTTCGACGCGCGGAACGTCTGGCGGACCTCGACCGTGCCGATCGTCTCCTCGACCTCCTCGGGGGCGAGCAGGCCCTGCATCGCCGCGCGCAGGTCGTCGAGCGCCGCGTAGATCACCGAGTAGTTGCGGATCTCCACGCCCTGGCGGTCGGCCAGCGCGGCGGCGTCGCCCACCGGGCGCACGTTGAAGCCGATGATGACGGCCTCCGACGCGGCGGCGAGCATGACGTCGGACTCGTTGATCCCGCCGACGCCGCTGTGCAGCACGTCGACGCGGACCTCGTCCTGCGGCAGGCGGGCGATCTCGTCCTCCAGCGCCTCGACGGAGCCGGCGACGTCGCCCTTGATGACCAGCGGCAGCTCGGCCAGCTCCTCCTCGCGGGCGCGCTTGAACACGTCCTCGAAGGAGACCTTGCGGCCCGAGCGGCGCGCCAGCGCCTCGGCCTTCTCGCGCGTCTCGCGCTCCTGGGCCAGGCGGCGGGCCTCGCGGTCGTTGGCGACCACGCGGACGACCTCGCCCGCGTCCGGGACGCCGTCGAAGCCGAGGATCTCGACCGGATCGCCCGGCACGGCCTCGGTGACGCGCTCGCCGCGGTAGTCGATCATCGCGCGGACGCGGCCCGGCTCGGCGCCGGCCACGAGCGACTCGCCGACCTTCAGCGTGCCGCGCTGGATCAGGACCGTGACGACCGGGCCGCGGCCCGGGTCGAGCTTGGACTCGATGACGACGCCCGACGCCTCGGCGTTCGGGTTGGCCTCCAGCTCCTCCAGCTCGGCGACCACGAGGATCGTGTCGAGCAGGTCCTCCAGGTTGGTCCGCGCCTTGGCGGACACGTCCACGTACTCGGTCTCGCCGCCCCACTCGGACGGCTGCAGGCCGCGCTGGGTCAGCTCGGTGCGGACGCGGGTCGGATCCGCGCCCTCCTTGTCGATCTTGTTGACCGCGACGATGATCGGGACGTCCGCGGCGTGCGCGTGGTCGATCGCCTCGTCGGTCTGCGGGCGCGCGCCGTCGTCGGCGGCGACCACGATGATCGCGATGTCCGTGACCCGGGCGCCGCGGGCACGCATGGCGGTGAACGCCTGGTGGCCCGGGGTGTCCAGGAAGGTGATGGTCTTGCCGTTGTGGTGGACCTGGTAGGCGCCGATGTGCTGCGTGATGCCACCGGCCTCGCCCGCGGCGACGTCGGTCTCGCGCATCGCGTCCAGCAGCGACGTCTTGCCGTGGTCGACGTGGCCCATGATCGTGACGACCGGCGGGCGCTCGACGAGATCCTCGTCGGCGTCGTCGAACTCCAGCTCGGTGTCGGCCTCGTCGGACAGCGAGACGATCTCGATCTTCTTGTCGAGCGCGTCGGCGATCAGCTCGATCTCGTCGTCGCCCAGCGTCTTGGTCAGCGTCGCCAGGACGCCCATCGACATCAGCTGCTTGATGACGTCCGGCACCGGGACGCCGAGGTACTCGGCGACGTCCTTGACCGTCGAGCCGGAGTTGATCCGGATCGTGTCGGTGCGCGTCAGCTGATCGGCCGCCAGGACCTGCGGCGTGTCCTCCATCGGCGTGCGACGGCGACGGCGACGGCGGCGCGGGGGACGGTTCGGCGCGGGGCCGGGAGGCCCACCGCCGGGACCGCGGCGCGCGGCCTGCGAGTCGATGACGACGCGGCGCTTGCCTGCGCCGGGGCCGCCCTCGGAGCGCATGCCGCCGCGGTTCGGGCGGCCGCCCGCGCTGGACGGGACCGACTGCGTCTCGTCGCGCTTGGGGCGCTTCGGGGGCTCGGGGACGGAGATGATCCGCGGGCCGGCGCCCTTGGCGGGCGGCTCGACGTGCGGGACGATCTTCGGGCCCGTGTCCTTCTCCTTGCCCTTGGCGCCGGGCTTGCCCTTGGCGGCCGGCGTCGCGGCGTCGGCGGGCTTGGCCTCGGCGGCGGGCTGCTCCGGCTCGACCGGGGCGGCGGGCTGCTCGGGCTGGACGATGATCGGCGCGGCGCCACGGCGCGGCGGCTTGTTCGGCGTGCGCTGCGGGACCGACGACGGCGCGCCGGACGGGCGCGGCGCGACCGGGCGCTGCGGCGCGGGACGCTGCGGGGCCTTCGCGGCGGGCTTGGCCGGGGCCGGCTTCTCCCGCCGGGGCGCGGCGGGCTGCTTCGACGCCGCGGGGGCAGGGGCCTGCGGCGCGGCGGCGGCCGGCGCGGGAGCCTGCTTGGGGGCCTCGGTGGCCGGAGCGGCCTGCTTCGGCGCGGCGGCCGGCGTCGTCTCCGGAGCCTTGGCCGCGGGCTGCTCGGCCGGCGGCTGCGCGGCGGCGGGCTGCTGCTGCTGCTCGGTCGGCTGCTGCGGCGCGGTCCGGGCCTGGCCGGGGCCGCTGCGGCCCATCTGGCGGCGCGGATCGACCGGAAGGTCGTCGAGGACGGGACGGCGCGGGACCGGGCGCTGCGGCGCGTTGGCGCCGGAGCCGCCGCGGGCCTGCTGGCCCGAGCCGCCGCCGGCGCCCTGGCCGCGCGCGGGCGCCTGGCCCGGACGCACGGGGGCGCCACGGCCCTGCGGCGGGCGTGCCGGGGTGCCACGGCCGGCGGGAGCCTGGCCGGGACGGACGGGCTGGCCGCGGCCGGCGGGCGGACGCACGGGCTGGCCGCGCCCCTCGGGCGGGCGCACGGGGGCGCCGCGACCGGACGAGGCCGCGTTCGGGCGCGCGGGCGTGCCGCGACCGGCCGGAGCCTCGGTCTCGGACGCGGCGGCCTGGGCCCCGTTGCCGGTGGCCTTCGCGGAGCCGCCGCCGATCGCGCGCAGGGCATCGGCCTCCTCCACGGTGGAGGCGGCGGCCTTCACGTCGAGGCCGGCGGCCTGGAGCTTCTCGAGGACGTCCTTGGAGGACAGCCCCTGCTCCTTGGCGATCTCATGGATGCGCTTCTTTGCCATGCAGTCGAATCGATTCTACGAAGTCTTCGGAAATCTCGGCCGGGCCCCTCAGGGCACGACTCACGGCGCGGCGCTTCACCGCCCGTTCGGCGCACTCGGGGCCGCACACGTAGGCGCCGCGCCCGGGCATTGTGGCAGCGGGGTCCACGACGACCCTGCCACCCACCGACACCAGGCGCAGCAACTCGGGTTTGGGACGGACCGTCCCGCACCCGATGCAGCGCCGGTGCGGACTAGAGGTTACGACGCCGGCTCCTCGGCCTCGTCGGTCGCGTCCGCGGAGTCGACCTCGCCGTCTGGCTCGGCCGCCTCCGGCGCGGGCTCCAGGCCCTCCTCGGCGACCTCCGCCTCGACGGCGATCTCACCGTCCTCGACGGCCACCTCGCCCTCCTCGACGGCGATCTCGCCGTCCTCGACGGCCACCTCGTCGAACTCGCCCTCCTCGGGCTCGGCGCTCTCGTCGACCGCGATCTCCTCCTGGTCGCCGTACAGCTCCTCGGCCCGGGTGACGATGTCGACGACGTCGTCCCAGGTCTTGTCGGGATCCGAGAGGTCCGCGATCTCCTCGTCGGAGAGCGGCTCCAGGATCGCGACCGCCGCGGTCGTGAACCGCGACAGCGCCTGATGCTTGGGCAGGCCGCAGAACGGCGAGCCCGGCAGCGCCTCGTTCGGGCAGCGACGCCCGCGCACGCTGATCGCCTGGCAGCGGCCGCCGACCTCCTCGACGGCGCCGTCGAAGTCCTCGTCGGTCTGCGTCGCGGTCTGCGCGAAGTCGGTCTCGGACTTGATGTCGATCCGCCAGCCGGTCAGGCGGGCGGCCAGGCGCGCGTTCTGCCCCTCGCGCCCGATGGCCAGCGAGAGCTGGTCGTCGGGGACGATGACCGTCGCCTGCTTGGACTCGTCGTCGACGAGCACCTCGCGGACGCGGGCGGGGCTCAGGGCCTTGGCGACGAACCGGGCGGGCTCGTCGTTGTAGGGGATGATGTCGATCTTCTCGCCGCGCAGCTCGGAGACGACCATCCGCACGCGGGAGCCGCGCGGGCCGACGCAGGCGCCGACCGGGTCGACCCCGTCGGCATGGCTGACGACGGCGATCTTGGAGCGGTAGCCGGGCTCGCGGGCGACGTTGGCGATCTCCACCAGCCCGTCGGCGATCTCCGGGACCTCCAGCTCGAACAGCTTCTTGATCAGCTCGCCGTCGCGGCGGGAGACGATGATCGACGGCCCCTTCGTGGAGGGCGAGACCTCCTTGATGACCGCCTTGACGCGCTGGCCGTGGTCGTAGCGCTCGCCGTCGACCTGCTCGCCCTTGGGCAGCAGCGCCTCGACGCGGTCGCGCAGCTGGACCAGCGTGTAGCGGGAGTCCGACTGCTGGACGATGCCGGTGATCAGCTCGCCGACGCGGTCGCGGAACTCCTCGAACATCATGTCGCGCTCGGCCTCGCGGATCCGCTGCAGGATGACCTGCTTGGCGGTCTGCGCGGCGATGCGGCCGAAGTCCTCGGGGGTGTCGTCGATCTCCTCGATGCGGTCCCGGTACTGCTCGAACTTCGCCGGGTCGATCTCGGGGTCCTGCGGCTCGACCTTCTCACCGGTCTCGGGGTCGTAGTACGACTCCTCCTCGATGGTCTCACCGATCAGCTCCGCCTCCAGGTCCTTCGGGATGCGGTAGCGGATGACGACGAAGTCACCGGTCTCGTGGTCGACCTCGACGCGCGCGTAGCGGGCGGCGCCGGGCAGCTTCTTGTAGGCCGAGAGGAGCGCGTCTTCCAGCGCGGTCATGAGCTTCTCGGGGGAGATGCCCTTCTCGCGCGCCAGCGCGGTCATGGCTTCCAGGATCTCGCGGGACATGAGGCTCCGATGCTCCTAGGACTCGACGAGGTTGGACCGGGAGATGTCGCTGTACGGGATCGTCACGACGCCGGTGCCGGCGGCGACCGTGACCTCCGTCTCGGAAGCTCCCACGAGCTCGCCGGTGAACGACTTGTGGCCATCGTGCTCGGCGCGCGTGCGCACCTTCGCTCGATGACCGATGAACCGCCGGAAGTGCTCCGGCTTGCTGAGGGGCCGCTCGGGTCCGGGCGAGGACACGGTCAGGCCGTGCTCCTCCAGCAGCTCCGGGAGCGCGTTCGTGACGCGCTCGCAGAGGTCGAGCGTGACCCCTTCGGGGTGGTCGATGTAGAGCTCGACCGTGTCGCCGCGCAGCTCCGCGCTGAGGACCTCGACCTCCGGCTCGCGCTCGGCGAGCTTGGCCTCGATGTCGTCCTGGATCGTGCTCATGTTCAACCCTCCCCTCTCAAATGAAAGAGCGGGCTCACGCCCGCTCCCTGTACATCATCGGCGGTCGCCCGCCGACACGGAAGTTGTCCAGCGAGAATAGCAGCATGGAGCAGCCTTCGAGGGACGTCGTCGCCGCCGTGACGGCGTTCTTGCAGCAGTCCGGCGTGGCGTTTCGCGAGGTGGCCGCGGGCGAGTGGGGACTGGCGGTCGACGGCGCGAATGTGGGGCTCCGGCTCAGCGGTGGGCTCTTGCGCGCGCAGTGCTGGGCGGCGCCTCCGGGGGTCCATGACGCCCACCGGTTGTTGCACGCCAACCGGCTGGGAGCGCTCGCGCGGTACGCGCACTCCTCGGGCGGTGACGTGTGGGTTCAGGCGGAGATCCCGGAGGCGGCGGCCGGTGACGCTGACGCCTTGGATCGGATGCTGGGCGCGGTCGTGGAGGCGCGAGCGCGGCTGGTGTCCGGCGCGGGCTCGGCGGGTGGCGCGGAGCGGTCGTGGGCAAGCCCATCGAGCGAGTGAGGCCGGGTGGGCGTGCCGGCGTCTGGTGTCGTTCGCGGCCGGGGCGCCGGGCCCAGAGGGCGCGGGACGCTGGGGCGGGACCGGCATCCAGACCTGTAGCGTCCTCAAGATCGATGGCAGCCTGGGGTCGCCAGGCGCCCTCGACGTGCCACTCGTCCGCGCAGAGCCGAGCCGGGTGTGATGTCGGGCGACAGAAGCACCACCCTCGCCCCGACCCCTACGCCGCCCGGCGCCGCGACTGGTCCCGGTACTTCGCGTAGTCCTTGCGCTGCGGCTGCAGCGTCGCCGCGAGCGCCAGCGGCTTCAGCGCCTCCGCGTGCTGCCCCAGCTGCTGCAGCGACCGGCCGAGGCAGAACAAGGCGTAGTCGTTGGTCGGCGCGTGGTCCACGACGGCCTCGAACTCCTCGGCGGCCTCCGAATAGCGCTGCGCTCCGAAGAGCGCGCGGCCGTAGGCCTCGCGGACGGAGTCCTTGTCGGGCGCCAGCTCCCGGGCGCGGCTGAGCGGCACGGTCGCCGCGTGATGGTCGCCCGCCTCCAGGAGCTGGGTGCCTTGCTGAAACAGCTCGTAGGCGCCTGGCTCGGTCATGGCGGATCATGTTAGGACGCGCGGCGGCGGGGCCTGCACGCCTCACGCAGCTCCGCGAGCCGCGGCGGCAGGGCCCACAGCGCGCGCAGCCGGCCGCCCAGGCCGAGGCCCGCGGCCAGCTCGCGGCGCAGCGCGCGACGCTGCGTCGGCGTCGGCGCCGCGTCCGGATCGGGGCCGTAGCGCGCGACCCGCAGCGCCCGCACGTAGCCCAGCGCGCCGTCGGATCCGGCGAGCATGCGCTCGACGCGCGCGAGCGTCAGATCGTCCCCCACCGTTCGCCCCGACCGGCGCAGCGCCAGCCGCAGCTCGGCGATCTCCGCGTCGCCCGTGGCCGCCAGCCGCCGCGCCCGCCGCCACGACGCCAGCCACGTCCCGAGCGCCAGGAGCAGGACCACGGCCGCCAGGACGTACCAGCCGGTCGCCCCACCGCCCGCCGCGGAGGCGACGTCGGCGTGGCCGCCGGCGGTCGGGTCCGAGCGACGGTCGCTCGTCGCCGCGGAGCGGTCCTTCGTGGTCGAGCCCGACGTCTTCACGGCCAGCGTGTCGGTCTGCTGGCCGCGGGCGGGCGAGTCGCCGGGCGTCGGGTCGAACGTCACCCAGCCGATCCGCGGGAAGTACACCTCGACCCAGGAGTGGGCGTCGAGGTCGCGGATGATGTGGTCCTTGCCGTCGCGCGAGCCCGGCGAGAAGCCCGCGACCACGCGCGCCGGGACCCCGCCCATGCGCAGCAGCAGCGCCGTGGCGCCCGCGAAGTGCTGGCAGTACCCGGCGTGGTCGCGGAACAGGAACGCGTCCAGCGGCTCGAGCTTGCCCGGCGACGGCGGCGTCTCCGTGTAGCGGGCGTCGCGCTGCACGCGGGCCATCACGTGCTGGACGAAGTCATAGGGGTCGGTCGAGCCGCCCGCGAGCTCCTGGGCCAGCTCCCACTCGCGGGCGTAGCGCGACGCCGCCATCGCCTGGTCGACGTCGTACATCCGGTAGCCCTGCCGGCCGATCGCCACCGACGGCGCGGAGCTGCCCCACGGCGCGACGTGGACCTCGAGCTTGTCGCCGTCGTCCTCCGGGATCTCCAGCGCGAGCTTCGACAGCGCGAAGTAGGGGTAGTCGGTCGGCGCCGCCTTCATCTCGATCATCGTCGGCCGCGGGTAGTAGACGAGCGCGTCGTACCCGTCGCCGCGGCGCAGCGGCTTGCCGATCGCCTGGAACGTCCCCGGCGTCGCCTCGGCCACCTTCTTGCTGGAGCGGTTGACGAACGCCGTCGTCCCCGCCGTCACGAACTGCTTGCTCTTCAGGCCCTTGACGTCGACGTGGATCGTCTGGGTCCAGCCCGGGTGCGCGTAGGCGTACTGGGTGTCGTCGGTCCCGGCCGGCCTGCTCTTGGCCTGGACCCACTCGCGCCCGTCGAAGTCCTCCAGGTTGGCGGTCTTGTAGTACAGGTCGCCCCGTGAGCGGATGCGGGCCAGCTCCAGCCCGTCGCGCGGCCAGTCCAACGGCGAGTAGCTGTGGTTCCAGTCGAAGGTGGTGGACTTCCCGCCCTGCAGCGACTCGGCGATGGCCTCGTAGTCCACCCACGGCCGCGGGGAGTCCAGGTGCGGCGCGAGGATCGCCGACGCCACGACCGCGCCGACGGCCAGCACGGCCGCGAGCGGCGCCTCCTTGCCGGAGAGGCGGTCGCCCCACAGCAGCGCCGCCAGCAGCAGCGCGAAGACCGCCCCGTCCGCGTACGGGTGGTCGGGCCGGTGCTCGACGATCGCCGTGACGTACATCATCGTCAACGTGAACGCGGCCCCGAACGGCCACGGCCGCGGCGCCAGCGCGAAGGTCGCCGAGCACAGCAGCATCACGCCGCCGCCGACCAGCAGCACGATCCGCACCCACTCGTCGCTGCCGCGGTAGGGCATCCGCAGCGCCGGCAGCGTGCCGATCGCGTTGCCGAGGTGGACGGCCAGCGTGTCCCAGCGATCGGGCCGCAGGTAGCGGCTCGACATCCCGCAGAGCACCAACATCACCAACAGCGCGACGACGACGATCGCGGCGATCGCGCCCCAGCGCTCGGTCCACGTCGGCCGCTCCAGCGCCGTGGCCACCAACACGCCGCCGACCATGGCCACCAGGTAGAGCGCGACCAGCTTGCCGGTCTCCGCGGGCCGGACGACGCCCGCCCACTGCACGGCGCAGAACAGCCCCAGCGCGCCGATCGCGCAGAGCCGCAGCATCCACGGCGAGACCCGGGCGCCGGGCGCCGGCCGGGCGGCGGCGGGTGCGGGGATCGCCGTCATGCGGCCGCCGGACGGGTCGGGCTCAGGTCCGCGCGGCGCGCCTTCGACAGCTCGTAGCCGAGGCAGTCGGCGACCGCGAAGGCCGGGCGCCGGCCCGCGATCGGCCCGGGGACGACGAGCACGCGGCCGCCGCCCGGCGCGTGGGCCAGCGCGCGCGGCGGCCGCGTGAGGCGGCGCGCGGCGACGTAGACGATCGGGCCGCGACGGGTGGCCAGGCCGGTCAGCGGCGGCGGCGTGTCGCCGTCGACGAGCGCCAGCCGCGCGTGCAGATGCGCCCATCCGACGAGGCCGGGGTCCAGCGCGGCGGGCCGGCGGTCGCCGGGGATCAGCAGCGCGCACCCGCCCGCGCGCGCGAGATGCACGGCCAGCGACGCGGCGGCGCGCACCGCCGCGTCGAGGTCCTCCTCGGCGGCCGCCGCGCGCGGGTCGAGCACGACCAGCGGGCGCGTGTCGCTGTCGTCGCGCAGCCGACGCTCCAGCGGCTCGCCGCGCTTGGCGATCGACGGCCAGTAGATCCGCGACGCCGACGTCCCCTCGCGCGCCTGGCGCAGCCCGTCCAGCTCGACCTCCGCGGCGACCGACGTGCGCCGCCCGAGCGTCAGCGCGCCCGTGCCGTCCTGCCCACCGCCGGGCGCGACGACCGGCTCGATGCGCGGCAGGATCAGCACCTCGTCGGGGTCGATCCGCGGCCCGCGCGCGATCCGCACCAACAACCCGAAGGGGTCGCGCACCGCCACGCGCGGCGGCGCGAGGACCTTGCGCCCGCGGCGCTCGAAGCGCACGTCGATCCGCACGCGCGTGACCCGCCGGCCGGTGGCCAGCGGCGCCAGCGCGGGCAGCAGCGCGTCGAGCACCCCGCCGGTCGGCAGCGGCCGCGGCGACGTCACGACGATCTCGACCGGGACGGCCTGCTCCTCCATCGCGCGCGTGACGCCGACCGTCCGCGTGGCCCGCACGCCCCGCGTGCCGACCACGACCCAGACGACCGCGCCGAACGACAGCACCAGGAACGCGGAGCCCGCGACGTACAGCGGCTCGGCGTCCAGCAGCCCGGCGCAGACGATCAGCACCACGCCCAGCGCCGCGGTGCGCAGGAGCGGGCGGACGGTCTCCTGCACGGGCGCCCTCCCCTACATCGCCGGCGTGTTGGCCAGCGCGTCGGCGACGATCTGCTCCGGCGTCGCGTCCAGCGCCTCGGGCGCCAACACGATCCGGTGCGCGAGCACGACGCGCGCGAGCGCCTGCACGTCGTCGGGCAGCGCGTGGTCGCGGCCCTGCAGCAGCGCCCGCGCCTTGGCGGCGCGCAGCAGCATCAGCCCCGCGCGCGGCGACGCCCCCAGCTCGGTGCGCGCGTCGTCGCGCGTGCGCTGGAGCAAGGCCACGATGTAGCCGCGCAGGCGGTCGGAGACCGTGATCCGCTGCGTGATCTCGATGGCATCGAGAACGTCGGCGGCCGAGGCGACCGGCTCCATCCGGTCGACGCGGTCGCCCGCCTCGTGCGAGCGCAGCATGTCGACCTCGGCGGCCGGCGTCGGGTAGCCGAGCGTCAGCCGCGCCATGAAGCGGTCGACCTGCGCCTCGGGCAGCGGGTAGGTCCCCTCGAACTCGACCGGGTTCTGCGTGGCCAGCACGACGAACGGCCGGGCCAGCTCGTGGGAGTGGACGTCGACGGTCACGCGCCGCTCCTGCATGCACTCCAACAACCCGGACTGGGTCTTGGGCGAGGCGCGGTTGACCTCGTCGACGAGCACGACGTTGGCGAAGATCGGGCCGGGCCGGAACTCGAAGCGGTCCTCGCGCTGGTTGAAGACGTTGGTGCCGACCACGTCGGCGGGCAGCAGGTCGGCCGTGCACTGCACCCGCTGGAACGCGAGGTCGGTCACGCGCGCGATGGCGCGCGCGAGCGTCGTCTTGCCCACGCCCGGCAGGTCCTCGATCAGCACGTGGCCCTCGGCCAGGACGCAGACCAGCAGGTCCTCCAGCACGTCCTGGCGCACCTCGACGGCGTCCCGGACCGCCTCGGCGATGCGGCGCGCGAGCAGCCCGGCGCGAGCGACCTCGCTGCCGTCGAGGCCCTCAGCGCTCACGCCGCGCCCCTTCCCCCGCCGCGCGAACGCGCCCCCGGCGAGCGCGTGCCGCCACGGCGAGCACTCCTGGGCGCGTCCCGCGGCCCGCTCTCATCGGGCGGCCGCTCCGGCGCGCAGGCGGTCGACGGTCGCGAGGATCGCGCGGGCGACCTCGGCCTTCGTCCCGCGCGGCACCGGCTCGTCGCCCGCCACGGTGACGATCGTCACCTCGTTGTCGGTGGCATCGAAGCCGATGCCGGGCTGGCTGACGTCGTTGACCACCACCGCATCCAACCCCTTGCGCGCGAGCTTGTCGCGGCCGTACTCCAGCGCGCCCGCGCCATGTTCGGCGGCGAAGCCGACCAGCGTCTGGTCGGGCCGCCGCCCGGCGGCCAGGCCGGTCAGCACGTCCTCGGTCTTCTCCAGCGTCAACACCATGTCGTCGCGCTCGGTCTTCTTCAGCTTGCCCTCGTGGGCGGCGGCCGGCCGGAAGTCGGCGACCGCGGCGCTCATCACGAGGACGTCGCAGCGCGCGAACGCTTCCCGGCAGGCGTCGCCGAGCTGGGCCGCCGTCTCGACGTCGACGTAGGAGATCGCCCCGCCCGCCCGGCGCGGCAGCGAGACGTTGGCCGCGACGACCGTGACCTCGGCGCCGAGCGCCGCCGCCTCCTCGGCGACCGCGAAGCCCATGCGACCCGACGAGCGGTTGCCGACGTAGCGGACCGCGTCGATCGGCTCGCGCGTGCCGCCGGCGGTGACGAGCACGCGCAGGCCGTCCCACGGACGCGCGCCCGCCGGGACCACGGCCTCGAACGCCGCGACGAGGTCGGCGACGTCGGCCAGCCGGCCCGTCCCCCACTCGTGCTTGGTCGCCAGCGCGCCGGTCGTCGGGTCGATCACGGTCACGCCGCGCTCGGCCAACAGCGACAGGTTGGCCCGCGTCGCCGGGTGCTCCCACATGTGATGGTTCATCGCGGGCGCGACGAGCACCGGGCAGGAGGCGGCGAGCGCCGCCGACGTGAGCAGGTTGTCGGCCAGCCCGTGGGCGAGCTTGGCGATGGTGTTGGCCGACGCCGGCGCGATCAGGTACGCGTCGGCGTTGCGGACCAGCTCCAGGTGCGAGGCCGGGTCGTGCGTCGGCGCGGCCTGGTCCGGGAACGCGCCGCGTGCCGGGTCGCGCTCGAACTCGTCGACCAGCACCGGGGCGCCGGTCAGCGCCGCGAAGCTCGCGGCGCCGACGAAGCGCTGGGCGGTGGGCGTCTGCACGACGCGGACCGCGTGCCCGGCCTTGGTGGCCAGGCGCACGACCTCCAGCGCCTTGTAGGCGGCGATGCCCCCGCTGACGCCGAGCAGGAGACGCGCCATGACCAGGTCCTAGCGGTACTGGTACTTGATCTTGCCCGCGGCGACTTCCTCGAGCGCGATCGTCAGGTAGTTCTTGGAGACGGTCTCCACCATCGGCGGCGGGAACTCGTCGAACGTCCCCTCACCCAAGTTGTGGTAGTACGAGTTGATCTGACGCGCGCGCTTGGCGGCGACGAGGACCGACGCGTAGTTGGAGTCGACGTGGTCGAGCAGCTTGTCGATGCGGGGGCTGATCACGCGCTAGATGGTACCGCGCACGATCGCCTCCAGGGCGTCGGCCGCGTCGGTGAGCCGGTCGTTGACCACGACGTGCTCGAACTCGTCGGCCGCGGCCAGCTCGTCCTCGGCCACCTTGAGGCGCCGCTCGATCTGCTCGGGGTCGTCGGTGCCGCGCCCGATCAGGCGCTCGCGGAGCACGTCGTCGGACGGCGGCTTGATGAAGATCTGCTTGGCGTCGGGCAGCGACTCGCGCACCTGGCGCGCGCCCTGCACCTCGATCTCCAGGACGACCGGGCGACCGCCGGAGGTGTGGCGGTCCAGCTCCTCGCGCAGCGTGCCGTAGCGACGGCCGGAGTACTCGGCCCACTCGACGAAGTCCCCGTCGGCGACGTGTCGGGCGAACTCGTCGTCGGAGATGAAGTGATAGTCCTCGCCCTGGGTCTCGCCCGGGCGCGGCAGGCGCGTCGTGGCCGACACGCTCATCGCCAGCTCGGGCACGCGCTCGCGCAGCAGGCGGATGAGCGTGCCCTTGCCGACCCCCGAGGGGCCGGTGATGACGAACACACCCGGCATTCGGATGGAACCCGCGCGCGGCGCCGGCGGGGCTACTTGCGCAGCATGCTGACCAGCTCAGCACGCTGGCGATCGGACAGGCCGCCGATCGTCTTGCTCGGCGAGATCCGGCAGGTCTGCAGGATCTTATTGGCCTTGACGCGCCCGTACTTGGGCACGGCCAGGAGCATGTCGAAGACCTTCGCGGTCTCGAGGAACTCGGGCGGCTCGAGGAGAAGTTGGTGGATCGACACTCGACCGGCCTTCAGGTCGCGCTTCAGCTGCGCGCGACGGGTGCGGATGACGTTCGCCTTCTGGAGGGCGTCCATCCGCTGGTTGAGGCTGCGTTCGGGTGCCGCCGTGTGCTTGGTGGGCGAGTTGGCGGCCGGCGACATCGGGGCGCCGATACTACACGGCCAAGACCCTCCGGCAAGGCGCGGTCGGGCAATTCGCCTGGACCTCGACCTGAGGTCGACCCTTCTTGACGGTGGTCGACGGTGCCGGGCCGTTTTGCAGGCACTTTGCGGGCCTTCAGCGACGAACGGCAATAGGGTGCCACGGACATCGCGCCGGTGTTTGCGGCATTCCTGGCGATCCGGTGTGCAAAGCGAGCGCCACCCACCCTGACAGGCCGAACGTCCTTGTTCAAACAGGCCGTTCCGGCAGGGGTTCGAGCCTACCTAGGCACGGGCTCGCGCGAGCGCCCGCTGCGCCTTCGCGGGCCAGCCCGGGCCGCCGTACACGAACGCGGTGTAGGCCTGGACCAACGTCGCGCCGGCGGCCAGCCGCGCGGCCGCGTCGGCGCCGTCGCGGACGCCCCCGACGGAGATCAGCACGAGGTCCTCCCCCACGCGCTCGCGCAACCGCCCCAGCACCTCCAGCGACCGTCGCGCGAGCGGCTCGCCGGACACCCCGCCGGCGCCCACCGCGGCCACCCGCGCGGCCGGCGTGCGCAGGCCGTCGCGCGAGATGGTGGTGTTGGTCGCGATGAGCCCGTCGAGGCCGACGCGGACCGCGAGGTCCGCCACCGCGTCGACGTCCTCGTCGGCGAGGTCGGGCGCGATCTTGACCAGGAGCGGCACCCCCGGCCCGGCCTCGCGGACGGCGGCCACGATCGGCTCCAGCTGCTCGACGGCCTGCAGGTCGCGCAGGCCGGGCGTGTTGGGCGAGGACACGTTGATCACGAGGTAGTCGGCGTGCGGCGCGAGCAGCCGGGCGGACTCGCGGTAGTCGGCCACCGCGTCGTCCGCGACCTTCGTCTTGCCGATGTTGACGCCGACGACCACGCCCGGGTCGCGCCGCCGCGCCAGCCGCGCCGCGGCCGCGACCGCGCCGGCGTTGTTGAAGCCCATGCGGTTGACCAGCGCCGCGTCGGCGGGCAGGCGGAACAGGCGCGGGCGCGGGTTGCCGGACTGCGGCTGGGCCGTGATCGTCCCGATCTCGACGAAGCCGAAGCCGAGCGCCGACAGGGCGTCGACGTGCGCGGCCTCCTTGTCGAAGCCCGCGGCCAGCCCGAGCGGGGACGGGAAGTCGAGGCCGAGCGCCCGGACGCGCAGCGCCGGGTCGGCGGGCAGCGACGCGCGCCGGACCAGCCGGCGCGCCCAGCGCGGGCGCAGCGCGATCGCCATCGCGCGCGTCCCGAGCCGGTGCGCGGTCTCCGCGTCCAGGCGCTTGAGGGCGACCGCGAAGAGCAGCCGCCAGATCACGCCTGCGCCGGGTGCGCGGGGGCCGCGCCGGCCGTGTGCAGCTCCTGCAGCGAGATGACCTCGGCCGCGCCCGACGAGCCGGACGCGATCGCGCGCGCCGCGCTCAGACCCGCGCTCAGCGTCGTCAGGCACGGGATGCCCGCGGTGACCGTCGCGCGGCGGATCTCCCAGCCGTCGGTGCGCGCGCCCGAGCCGGTGGGCGTGTTGACCACCAGGTTGACGTCGCCGCGCTCGATCCAGTCGACCACGTTGTCGGGCCCCTCGGAGACCTTGTTGATGGCCGTGGCCGGCACGCCCCAGCGCTGGATCGCCTCGGCGGTGCCGCGCGTGGCGACGATCCGGAACCCGAGGTCGTGCAACAGCTGGGCGACCGCCACCGCGCCGGGCTTGTCGGCGTCGGTGACCGTGATGAACACCGTGCCCTCCGACGGCAGCGCCGAGCCGGCCGCGGCCTGGGCCTTGGCGAACGCGCTCGGGAAGTCGCGGGCGACGCCCATGACCTCGCCGGTCGAGCGCATCTCCGGGCCGAGCACGGCGTCGGAGCCCTCGAAGCGGTCGAACGGCATCACGGCCTCCTTGACCGAGACGTGGTCCAGCGGCGCGTCCTCGGCCGGAAGCTGGAGGTCGGCGAGCTTCTCGCCGAGCATCAGCCGGCAGGCCATCTTGGCCAGCGGCACGCCGATCGCCTTGGAGACGAACGGGACCGTCCGCGACGCGCGCGGGTTGGCCTCGATCACGTACAGCTCGCCGCCGTGGACGGCGTACTGGACGTTGCAGAGCCCGACGACGCCGAGGCCGAGCGCCAGCCCGCGCGTGGTCGCGCGGATCCGCTCCAGCATCTCCGGGCCGAGCGAGTGCGGCGGCAGCACGCAGGCGCTGTCGCCGGAGTGGATGCCCGCCTCCTCGACGTGCTGCATGATCCCGCCGACCCAGACGCCCTCGCCGTCGCAGAGCGCGTCGACGTCAACCTCGATCGCGTTCTCCAGGAAGCGGTCGAGGAAGATGTCACGCCCGTCCCGCGCGTGGCGGCCGAGGTAGTCGGCCAGACCCTCGCGCGAGTAGACGATCTCCATCGCGCGGCCGCCGAGCACGTAGGACGGGCGGACCAGCAGCGGGTAGCCGACCTCGTCGCCGGCGTTCAGCGCGCCCTCGATCGAGTCCGCCGTGGCGTACGGCGGCGCCTTGTACCCGAGGCGGTTCAGCAGCTCGCCGAAGCGGCCGCGGTCCTCGGCGAGGTCGATCGAGTCGACGCTCGTGCCGAGGATCCTGACCCCGGCCTCCTGGAGGCCGTGCGCGAGGCGCAGCGGCGTCTGGCCGCCGAACTGGACGATCACGCCCTCCGGCCGCTCGACCTCGATGACGCCGAGCACATCGTCCAGCGTCAGCGGCTCGAAGTACAGGCGGTCCGACGTGTCGTAGTCGGTGGAGACCGTCTCGGGGTTGCAGTTGACCATCACCGCGTCGCGCCCGGAGTCCCGGACGGTCATCGCGGCGTGCACGCAGCAGTAGTCGAACTCGATGCCCTGGCCGATGCGGTTGGGGCCGGCCCCGAGGATCACGACCGACGGGTTGTCACCGCGCTTGATCTCGTGCTCGGCGCGGCGCTCCCAGCCGGAGTAGAAGTACGGCGTCTCGGCGGCGAACTCGGCGGCGCAGGTGTCGACGGCCTTGAACGAGCGCTCGCCCTCGAACGGCGCCTCGGGGTCGAGCGCCAGCGCCTGCAGCTCGCGCAGGTACCAGGGGTCGATCGAGGTCACGCCGTGGACGTCCTCGATCGACGCGCCCTTGCGGAACGCGGTGAGGATCACGTCGTAGCGGTCGGACGCCGGCCGCTCCAACATCGTCAGCAGCTCGGGGACGTCCAGCGCGTCGAGCTTCGGCGTCGCGTCCAGCTCGCGCGAGCGCATGGCCTTCAGGAACGCCTGGCCGAACGTGCGGCCGATCGCCATCGCCTCGCCGACCGACTTCATGTGCGTCGACAGCTCGGCGTTGGCCCCGCTGAACTTCTCGAAGGCGAAGCGCGGCCACTTGACCACCACGTAGTCGATCGTCGGCTCGAAGGACGCCGGCGTGACCTGGGTGATGTCGTTGGGGATCTCCTCCAGCGAGTAGCCGACCGCCAGGCGCGCGGCGATCTTGGCGATCGGGAAGCCGGTGGCCTTGGAGGCCAGCGCGGAGGACCGCGACACGCGCGGGTTCATCTCGATGACGAGGATCTCCTCGGTCGCCGGGTTGACGGCGAACTGGACGTTGGAGCCGCCGGTCTCGACGCCCACCGCGCGGATGCAGGCCATCGCCTGGTCGCGCAGCTTGTTGTAGAGCTTGTCGGTGAGCGTCTGCTGCGGGGCGACCGTGACGCTGTCGCCGGTGTGCACGCCCATCGGGTCGATGTTCTCGATCGAGCACACGATGACCACGTTGTCGTTGTGGTCGCGCATGACCTCCAGCTCGTACTCGCCCCAGCCCAGGACGGACTGGTCGACGAGCACCTGGCCGATCGGCGACGCCGCCAGGCCGCGCGCGACGATCTTGCGGAACTCGTCCTCGGTGCGGGCGATGCCGCCGCCGCGGCCGCCGAGCGTGAACGCCGGGCGCACGATCGCCGGGAGGCCGACCGCCGCCAGCGCGCCGTCGATCTGCGCCGGGTCGTCGACGATCGCGTTGGCGGGCATGGCGAGCCCGGCCTCGGCCATCGCCTTCTGGAACAGCTCGCGGTCCTCGGCGGTGTTGATCGCGTCGTAGTTGGCGCCGATCAGCTCCACCCCGTACTTCTCCAGCGTGCCGTCCTCGCTCAGGGCCTTGGCGAGGTTCAGCGCGGTCTGGCCGCCGAGCGTCGGCAGCAGCGCGTCGGGGCGCTCCTTGGCGATCACCTGCGCGACGGGGCCGGGCAGCAGCGGCTCGACGTAGGTCGCGTCGGCGAACTCCGGGTCGGTCATGATCGTCGCCGGGTTGGAGTTCACCAGGACGATCTCGTAGCCCTCCTCGCGCAGGACCTTGCAGGCCTGCACGCCGGAGTAGTCGAACTCGGCGGCCTGGCCGATGACGATCGGGCCCGAGCCGAGGATGAGGATCTTGTGGATATCGGACCGTCTAGGCACGGGGACACCTCTGAGGCTGGACGGGCAGGGCAAGGACGGAGTTGCGGCGGGGCATCAGGCGGCGCTCCGGACGGCGTCGAGGAAGCGGTCGAACTGGTAGAGCGCGTCGTTGGGGCCGGGGCCGGCCTCCGGGTGGTACTGCACCGTGGCGCCGTTGACCTCCAGCAGCTCCAGCCCCTCGACCGTGCGGTCGTAGAGGTTGACGTGGGTCAGCGCGGCCTCGCCGAAGTCGGTCTTCCAGCGCACGGGCTCGTCGGCCTCGACGCGGCCGCCGCCGTCCGGCGCCTTGACGGCGAAGCCGTGGTTCTGCGCGGTGATCTCGATCTTGCCCGTCCGCAGGTCCTTGACGGGGTGGTTGCCGCCGCGGTGGCCGAAGGGCAGCTTGTAGGTCTCCAGCCCGACGGCCTGGCAGAGCAGCTGGTGGCCGAGGCAGATGCCCCAGACCGGGCGCTTGCCCACCAGGTCGCGGACGGTGTCGACGACGTAGCCCAGGGCGGCCGGGTCGCCGGGCCCGTTGGCCAGGAAGAACGCGTCGGCGTCGGTGGCCAGCAGCTCCGCGCTGGTCACCGTGCAGGGGTGCAGCGTGACCTCCGCCCCGCGCGCGACGAGGTTGCGCACGATGGAGGACTTGATGCCGGTGTCGATGGCGTGGATCTTGGTGGCGTTGCCGGCGCCGACCGTGTGCGCCTCGCCGGGCGTGACGACGCGCGCGAAGTCGGCGCCGACCATGCTCGGCTCGTCGGCGACGATCTCGCGGGCCTCGCGCTCGCTCACCTCGGCGCTGAAGATGCCGCCGCGCATCGCGCCCGCGTCGCGGATGTGGCGCACGAGCGCGCGCGTGTCGACGCCGGAGATCCCCGGGATCCCGCAGTCCCTCAGCCAGTCCAGCCAGCCGCCCTCGGCCTCGGGCGCGTCCTCGCGGTTGATCGCCTCGCGCATGATCGCGGCGCGCGCCCACACGCGGTCGGACTCCATCGCGTCCTGCGAGACGCCGTAGTTGCCGATGTGCGGGTAGGTGAAGGTGATGAGCTGGCCCGCGAAGGACGGGTCGGTCATCGACTCCTGGTAGCCGGACATGCCGGTGGTGAAGACGACCTCGCCGACGGCGTGGCCTTCCGCGCCGACGGCGGTGCCGTCGAAGCGCGTGCCATCCTCCAGCAGGACATAGGCATTGGGTTGGCTGAGACTCAAAGGATCACCTTCTGGACGGCCTTGAACTCGGGGGTGCCGGCGCGCTCGCACAGCTCGAGCAGCGCGGCTTCGACGGTGGTCAGGACGGCGCCGGCGCGCTCCAGGCGCCGCAGGCCGACCTCGCGGTCGTGGGCGTGGCGCGAGCCGACGGCGTCGGTCACGACCTGGACCGCGACGCCACGGTCGAGCAGGTCGAGCGCGGTCTGCGCGACGCACACGTGGGTCTCGATGCCGCAGATCAGCACCTGGTTGCGCCCGGCGAGGTTGAAGCCGTCGGCGCGCACCGCCGAGAACACCGACTTCTCGACCGCCTCGGCGTCGTCCGGCAGCCCGACCTCCGGCGCGGTGTGCTTCAAGCCCTTCGGGTACTGCTCGGTGGCGATGATCGGCACGCCGAGGATCCGCGCGCCCTCGACCAGGCGGCCGCACGCGGCGGCGACGTCGCCGAAGGTCGAGTAGCCGCGGAAGCCCTCCTGGACGTCGACGACCACCAGCGCGGCGCCGTCGCGGTCGAAGAGCCGGGTCCTGGAGGCCTCGCTCACCGGACCACCTCCAGCTGCCGGGCGCGGAAGGCGATCGCGCCGGAGGCGACGGTCAGCAGCACCTTGCCGCTCAGCGTGCGGCCGTCGAAGCAGCAGTTCGCGCTGCGCGACTCGTAGCCGCCGTCGCCGACGACCCACTCGCGCTCCAGGTCGACGAGCGTGAGGTTGGCGGGCGCGCCGGGCTCGACGCGCGGCGTCGGGAGGTCGAAGAGCGCGGCGCCATCGGACAGGCGCTGGACGAGCAGGTCCAGCGTGAGGACCCCGGGCTTGACCAGGTACGTGTAGATGGAGGCGAACGACGTCTCCAGCCCGGTCGTCCCCATCGGCGCCTGCTCGAAGGGCACTTCCTTCTCGTCGCGCGCGTGCGGGGCGTGGTCGGTGGCGATGCAGTCGACGACGCCGGACCTCAGGCCCTCGATCAGCGCCTGGCGGTCCTGCTCGGTGCGCAGCGGCGGGTTCATCTTGCAGCGCGTGTCGAGCGTGCGGACCGCCTCGTCGGTGAGGCAGAGGTGGTGCGGCGAGGCCTCGCCGGTGATGCGCACGCCGCGCTGCTTGGCGTCCGCCAGCGCCGCGATCGACTCGCGCGCGCTGAGGTGCTGGATGTGGATCGCGCCGCCCTCGTACTCGGCGATGAGCGCGTCGCGCGCGACCATCACGGCCTCGGAGATCGACGGGATGCCGGTGATGCCGAGCTGGGCGGAGACGTCGCCCTCGTGCATCGCGCCCTGGCCCGAGAGCGTCGGGTCCTCCTCGTGCAGCGCGATCACGCCGCCGCAGAGGCGCTGGTACTGCAGGGCCTTGCGCAGCATGCCCGCGGAGACCACCGGCTTGCCGTCGTCGGTGAAGCCCGCGGCGCCCTCCTCGCGCAGCTCGGCCATCTCGGTCAGCTCGGTGCCGGCCATCCCGCGCGTGACGCAGGGGACGAAGCCGACCGGGATCCGGGCGTCGCGCGCGGCGGCGTCGCGGATCGAGCGCAGCAGCGGCGCGGAGTCGAGCGTGGGCGACGTGTTCGGCATCGCCAGCACGGCGCAGAAGCCGCCGGCGGCCGCGGAGCGCGTGCCGGTCTCCAGGTCCTCCTTGTGCTCCTGGCCGGGCGTGCGGAGGTGGACGTGCGGGTCGACGAAGGCCGGGAACAGGTGGCGTCCCTGGGCCTCCAGCACTTCGGCGTCGTCCGGCGCGGTGAGCGTTCCGGGCGCGCCGACCTCGGCGATCTCGCCGTCGCGCACGAGCACGTCGTGGGCGCCGTTGAGCGCGGTGCGCGGGTCGAGCACGTGCACCTCGCGGATCAAGATGTCCGCCTTGGGCGCGCTGTCGTTGAACACCAACAAGGGGGCGGCCATCAGGCGGGGACTCCTTCCGGGGCGCGCGCGCCGGACGGCACGTGCGCGAGGACTTCGTAGAGCACCGCCATCCGGACGACGACGCCGGCGGCGACCTGGGCGGTGATGACCGCCTGCGGCGAGTCCACCACCTCGGCGCTCAGCTCGACGCCGCGGTTGACCGGGCCGGGGTGCATGAGGATCTGCTTGGGCGACAGGCGGCGCCCGTTGACCTGGTACCAGGCCGCGTACTCGCGGATCGACGGGATCCAGGACTGCTCCATGCGCTCGTTCTGCATCCGCAGCGCGTAGACGACATCGGCCTGGCCGAGGTCGTCCAGCGTGTAGCGGACCTCGCAGCCCATCGTCTCGATGCCGCGCGGGATCAGCGTCGGCGGGCCGGCGAGCGTGACCTTGGCCCCCATCTTCTGGAAGGCCATGATGTCGCTGCGGGCGACGCGGCTGTGCAGGACGTCGCCGACGATCCAGATGTCGAGGCCGTCGAGCGCGCCGAGGCGGTCGCGGAGCGTGTGGACGTCCAGCAGCGCCTGCGTCGGGTGCTCGTGCTTGCCGTCGCCCGCGTTGACGATCGCCGCGGGCGTCCAGCGCGAGACCAGCTCGGCGGCGCCGGCCCACGGCGTGCGGATGACGATCGCGTCGGGCTTGTGGGCGCCGAGCGTCAGGATGGTGTCCTTCAGCGACTCGCCCTTCTCGACGGAGCTTCCGCTGGCGGAGAAGTTCACGACGTCGGCGGACAGGCGCTTGGCCGCCAGCTCGAAGGAGCTGCGCGTGCGGGTGGAGGCCTCGTAGAAGAGGTTGAGGACCGTGCGGCCCCGGAGCGCCGGGACCTTCTTGATCTCGCGGTCGGCGACCTCGGCGAACGACGCGGCGCGGTCGCAGATGCGCTCGATGTCGGCACGATCGAGGTCCTCGACGGACAGCATGTGCTTCATGGTGCTAGGCCACCACTTCCGCGTTCTCGGTGATCCGGACCTCGTCGACGTGGTCCAGCTCCTCGACATGGACGTTGACCCGCTCGCTGCGCGACGTCGGCAGGTTCTTGCCGACGTAGTCGGGGCGGATCGGCAGCTCGCGGTGGCCGCGGTCGGCCAGGACGGCGAGCTGGACCTTGGCGGGCCGCCCGTAGGAGAACAGCGCCTCGATCGCGGCGCGGACGGTGCGGCCGGTGTAGAGCACGTCGTCGACGAGGACGATCGTGCGGCCGTCGAGGTCGAAGTCGACGTGCGACGAGTGCACGGTCGGCTGTTCCGCGCGGCGGCCGACGTCGTCGCGGTAGAAGGCGATGTCGATCTCGCCGATCGGCACCTCGCGCTCCAGCAGGTCGGTCAGCAGCGCGTGGATGCGCCGGGCGAGGATCGCGCCGCGGCGGTGGATGCCGACGATCGCGATGTCGGATCCGTCGGCGCCGTCGTTGCGCTCGACGATCTCGTGGGCGATCCGCACCATCGTGCGGCGCATGTCGTCCTCGTCGAGGACGACCTTCTCATGGTCCATCTGGGGTTCCGTCCTTCCTGGCCTCACGGGACCGGGTTAAAGGGGCGGGCGTTATGCACCCCAACCTAGCAGCGGCGCCGGGCGTAGAGTCGCCTCATGGGCGTCGAGGACTTCAAGGCGCGCGCCCGCACGGCGTGGGCGGCGGGCGACTTCCCGCGGATCGCGCGCGAGACGGTCTCCGACGTCGGCCCGGCGATCGTCGACGCCGTCGGGATCCGAACCGGCGCCAAGGTGCTCGACGTCGCGGCGGGCTCGGGCGCGACGTCGATCCCGGCCGCGCTGGCCGGCGGCGACGTGGTCGCCTCCGACCTGACGCCGGAGCTGCTGGAGGCCGGCCGCCACGCGGCGATCGCCGCGCAGGTCGCGATCCCGTGGGTCGAGGCCGACGCCGAGGCGCTGCCGTTCGCCGACGCGTCCTTCGACGTGGTGCTGTCGACCTTCGGCGCGATGTTCGCGCCGCGCCACCGGGTCGTGGCCGACGAGCTGCTGCGCGTGACGCGGCCCGGCGGGACGATCGCGCTGACGACCTGGACGCCCGCGGGCTTCGTCGGCCAGATGTTCATGACCATGGCGCCCTACGCGCCCGCGCTGCCCGACGGCGCGTCGCCGCCGATCCTCTGGGGCGACGAGGACCACGTCCGCGCGCTGCTCGGCGACGGCGTCACGGAGTTGGCGTTCGAGCGCCGCATCCAGCACGTGACGCGCTTCGCCTCCCCGGACGAGTTGGTGGACTACTACCGCGCCCACCTCGGCCCGATGATCGCGACGTTCCACGCGCTGGAGCCCGACCCGTCGCGCGCCGCCGAGCTGGACGCCGAGCTGCGCAAGCTCGCCGAGCGCACCCGCGTCGACGGCGAGTGGACGTTCGAGTACCTGCAGATCATCGCCCGGCGGGCGTGACCTCGGGCTGGTGGCGCTTGGGGTCCCAGCGCAGCAGCTCCGGCGGGCCCTTCTCGGGGAAGGGGATGTCGATGGTGTCGAAGTCGCGCGGGACCTCGGTGTTGGGGAAGATCGCGCGGGCCTCGTCGCGGACCTCGCCGCCCGCGTAGCGCGTCGAGACGTGGGTCAGCGCGAGCAGCTTGACGCCGGCCTCGGCGGCCAGCTCGGCGGCCTGGCGGGCGGTCGAGTGGCCGGTCTCCAGGGCGCGCTCGGCCTCCTCGGAGGTGAACGTCGCCTCGTGGACGAGGACGTCGGCGCCGTCGGCGGCGACGCGGATCATGTCGCAGGGGCCGGTGTCGCCGCTGAACACCAGCTTGCGCCCGGCGCGCGTCTCCCCCATCACCTGCTCCGGCGCGACGCCGTCGACGGTCTCGCCGCGCTGGAGGCGCCCGAAGTCCGGGCCGGGCGTGACGCCGAGCCTGGTCGCCAGCTCGGCGTCGAAGCGGCCGGGACGGTCGGGCTCGACGAGCGCGTACCCGTAGGCCTCGCCGCGGTGGCGGACGCGCAGCGCGTGGATCTCGTAGCCGGGCAGGTCGACGATCGCGTCGGGCTCCAGGTCGGTGACCGTCAGGCGGTACTTCGTGCGGCCGATGACCGTCTTGCGCATCGTCTCCATCAGCGCCTGCGTGCCGGGCGGGCCGAAGACGGTCAGCGGCGTGGTGCGGTCGCGCAGGTCGAAGGACTTCAACATCGCCGGCAGCCCGAGCCAGTGGTCGAGGTGCAGGTGCGTGAGGAAGACCTCGGTGACGTCCGGCAGCCCGAGCGTGCGCATGAGCTGGCGCTGCGTGCCCTCGCCGCAGTCGATCAGCAGCTTGTCGCCGCCGCGGCGGACGAGCGTGGCGGGCAGGCCGCGGCGGGCGGTGGGCACGGACCCGGCCGTGCCGGCGAAGAAGATCGAGAGGTCGGTCATGCGGGCGCGAAGGGAGGCTATCGGCGCCCGTGGGTAGGGTGCCGCTCATGCTCAAGGAGTTCCGGCAGTTCCTTCTGCGTGGCAACCTCGTCGACCTGGCGATCGCGGTCGTCATCGGCGCGGCGTTCGGCGCGGTCGTCACCGCGCTGGTCAAGGACCTCGTCACGCCGCTGATCGCGGCGATCGGCGGCCAGCCCGACTTCGGCGATCTCGACTTCACCATCAACTCGTCGCGCTTCGCCTACGGCGACTTCCTCAACGCGGTGATCTCGTTCGTGATCATCGCGGCGGTCGTCTTCTTCCTGATCGTCAAGCCGGTCAACGCGCTGATGGAGCGCTTCCAGACCGAGAAGGCCGTCGACGAGCCCACGCGCGAGTGCCCGGCCTGCCTGAGCCAGATCCCCTACGCGGCGCGACGCTGCGCGTTCTGCACCGAGGAGGTCGGGCCGGAGCCCGCGCCCGCGGAGCTCGCGACGGCCTAGGGTCACGACACTAGGCCGAGCCCGGTGACGTGAGCCGGGCGCGCAGCGCTGCCGCGTCCCGCGCGGTGAAGCCGCCGCGGGCGAGGGCGTCGTCGATGTTGGTGGTCTTCAGCACGTCGAGGACGGCGGCCTGGGGCGTCGCGCCGTCCAGCGCGGCGAGGACCTTGGCGTCGGTCGGCTGCCGCGCCGTCCCCTCGAAGCTGCGGGCGTAGTCGGCGGCGATCGCCTCGGGCGTGACGCCGACGACCGCGAGCGCGAGCATGGAGATGAGGCCGGTGCGGTCGCGGCCGCCCTGGCAGTGGACGAGCACGCCGCCGGGCCGTGCGTGGGCGATCGCCTGGAGCACGCGCGCGGAGCGGTGCGGGAAGCGGTCCAGGTGCGGCGCGAAGTACCGCGGCGTCGCGAAGCGCGGGTCGTCCCACCAGGTCGCCCAGAAGTCCGGGTGCTCGTCGAGGCCGTCGTGGGCCAGGACGAGCGTCTCGACCGCGGCCGGACGGCCGTCGATCGACGCGCGCTCGTCGTCGTTGCGCAGGTCGATCACCGTGCGGACGCCGTGCGCGAGCAGCGCGTCCCAGCCGGTGGCGTCGAGGCGATCGGCGCTGTCGGAGCGCACGAGCGCGCCGTGGCGGGTCGCGCCGCCGGCGGCCAGCGGCAGGCCGCCGAGGTCGCGGGCGTTGACGCAGTCCGGCCAGTCGAGGAGCCCCTTGCTAACCATCGGTCAACAACGGTGTACGTGTGGACATGAGACTTCGCACGCTGCTCATGATCGCGCTCACCGCGACGCTCGGCCTCGCGGTGTGGACGCGCCGCCACGACCTTGCCGCCTTCGACTGGACGACCGATCCGGCGACGCTGCTGGGCGCCGCCGCGCTGCTGGCCGTGCCGGGGCTGGTGCAGGCCGCGACGTTCGCGATCGTCCTGCGCCGCGTCGGCGCGGACGCCGCGTGGCGGCCGGCGTTGCGCATGTGGGCGCGGTCGTGGCTGCTGCGCTACGAGCCGTCGGGCGCGGTCGGGTTCGCCTATCGCGTGGGAGCGCGCGAGCGGGTCGGCGCCTCGACGCCGCAGGTGCTGACCGCGACGGCCTACGAGCAGCTGGCCGCGGTGGCGGGCGGCGCGCTGGCCGCCCCGATCGGGTTCGCGGCGGCCGGGACGGCGCCGCCGTGGTACGCGCTCGCCGCCGCGCCGGTGGCGGTGGTGGTCGTGGCCGCGCTGCGGCCCGCGTGGCTGGGCGGGTGGCTGCGGCGGCGGTTGCGGGCGCGTGGCGTGGAGGCCGCGGCGCCGCTGCGCGGGCGCGAGGTGGCGGGGTTGGTGGCGCTGCACGCCGTCGGCTGGTGCGCGACCGCGGGCGCGCTCGCGCTGCTGGCGCCCGGGCACGGCGCGGCGCTGCTCGGCGCGGTCGCGCTCTCGTGGCTGTCCGGCGTGCTGGTGCCGATCGCGCCCGGCGGCCTGGGCGTGCGCGATGCCGTGCTGGCGGTCGGCGCCGCGCCGGTCCTCGGCGCGGGCGGCGCGGCGGCGTTCGCCATCACCTTGCGCGTGGTGGGGTTCGCGGGCGAGCTGGCGTCGGCGGGGGTGGCGGAGCTGGTGGCGGCGATGGCGGGGCGGCGGGAGCCGGCGCGGGCGCCGGCGTCGGCGTCGGCGACGGCGGCGACGTGTGGTGCTGCCGCGCCGGGGCGCGAGCGGGCGTCCGTGTCCGATCCGCGCGGCGTCATCGTCGTCGTCCCGACGTTCGACGAGGCCGAGATGCTGCCGCTCTTGGTGGAGCGCTTCGCGCGCACCGGCCTGGAGCTGCTGATCGTCGACGACGCCTCGCCCGACGGCACCGGCGACATCGCCGACGTGCTGGCGGCCGAGCGGCCGTGGATGCACGTGCTGCATCGCGCCGGCAAGGACGGCCTCGGCGCCGCCTACCGCGCCGGGTTCGGGTGGTGCCTGGAGCGCGGCTACCGCGCGGTCGGCCAGATGGACTGCGACCTCTCGCATCCGCCGGAGAAGCTCGCCGAGATGTTGGAGGTGCTGGACACGCGCGGCGCGGACCTCGTGATCGGCAACCGCTACCTGCCCGGCGGCAGCACCACCGACTGGAGCCCGACCCGCCGCGTCCTCTCCCGGGTCGGCTGCACGCTGAGCAGGGCGCTGCTCGGGTTGCCGTACGACGACCTCTCCGGCGGCTTCAAGCTCTGGCGCGCGTCCTGCCTGCACGACCTGGACCTGGACGCGACGCTCGCCGCCGGCTACGCCTTCCAGATCGAGACGACCCAGCTCGCGCACCTCCTCGGCAAGCGCATCGAGGAGATCCCCTTCGCCTTCGGCGAGCGCGTGGCGGGCGAGTCCAAGATGTCGCTGGCGATCTCGCTCGAAGGGATCGGGGTCTGCCTGAAGCTGCGTCGCCGCGCTCACCGCTGGGCACCCACGGCCTGATGCTCCGGCGGTCGCTGCTCCCGCCGGCGGTCCTTCCGCCGGCGGGAGCGACGGGTCGCCGGAGCCTGGCGTTCTGCCCCGCCGACCCGCCTGGACCACAGGATCCCCTGCTGACGCTAGGCTTCCATGACCACCCAGCGCCCGTAGCTCAGTGGATAGAGCGCTCGCCTCCGGAGCGAGAGGTCGCAGGTTCGAATCCTGCCGGGCGCGCTGGACCGGAACCCCCGCTGGCCGGGGGTTCCGCCGTTTCTGCCGCGGATCGTCGGCGGACGCGCCCCTCGGGCGTGGAAACGCGTTGGAAACGCACGGCGGCCGTGTCGTGGTCCGGGCATGGCGGCCGCGGCGTTCGCCCCGCGGCTCGACGCGGCGGAAGGGACGGCAGGGCGCCAGGTGCGCGGAGCGGCGTCGACCGCGTGCGATTCGTGGCGGATGAGCGCGGGGCGCCAGGGATCCCATGCCAGCGCGCAAGCGCCGTCACCCTCGGAGATGCGCGGACGTCTTGGCCCCGCGTTCGCGCGTGGTGCCCACCGCCGTCACGCCCACGGTCGCGACGCATCGATCCCGACCGCACCCGGTCGGTCGCCCTCACCTGTAGCATGCGGAGCTCGCGCAGCATTCCACATCGTTCGGAGGAGTTCTCATGAATCGGGTTCGACACGCGCGCGCCGCGGCGTTTGCCCTGGGGGCCACCCTCTCCATGGCGGCCCCCACGTTCGCAGCGCAGGCACCAGCGACGTTCACGCCGTTTGAGCGAGCGGCCCTCCCGGCGTTGGCGGCGCCCGCGGCGAACCCGAGCACGCTCCCCAAGCAGATCCGCGAGTTCGGGAAGCGGCCCGGCATGGGCCTCTGGTTGGGTGCCAACTCGCGAGAGGCACGAACCGTCCTGGCCCCCGACGGCACGAATCATCAGAAGTGGTACATCATCCCCGCGCGTGGGAAGATCTGCCTGCTTCGCCTCGGAGCCGCGGGGTGCGTTTCGTTCGCCGCGGCGCTCGAGGGTCGCCTGTACCTGCAGTTCATCAAGCCCTACGGCAACTCGCCGGAGTCGCCGTTGCCACCGGCCGGCGTTCCGATGCCCTCGCGGGTCGTTGGCGTCGCTCCGCGCGGCATCACCGGAGTGACCGCGTCGACCAGGTCCGGCCAGACGATCACGGGCGCCGTGCGCGACGGCATGTTCGCGATCTCCGGCGCCGACATGACGGGGATCGTTCTCACCCGCGATCCGCTGGCGGTCCCGGTCTTCAGCGGCTGAGGGAGATCTGGTGGCGCGCGGCAGCCGCGGCTCCGCGCGACGCCGCGTTCTGGACGTGGACGCTCGACCAGGCGTCCGTGTTGAGGTCCAACCTCCTTGAGGTCGGGTACCGCGGGTGGCATGGTGAAGGACATGGATGCCGACGCCGCCCGTCTGGAAGATCCGCTCGCGCGCCTGGCCGCGGAGTTGGAGCGGCTGTCGGCGGCGCACCTGAAGCTCGGCGAGGCCACGGCGTCGCTGATCCCCCACGCCGAGCCCGAGACGCGCCGAATCCTCGGCGAGGCCGCGAAGGCGTCGCGCGCCGCGGCACGCACGGCGGCCGAGGCGAGCGCGAAGACGCTGGCGCACGGCGACGACGCCCGCTAGCGCCGACGACCAAGCACCGCACGTCACCAAGCGCGGCGCACGGCGAGCAGCGGTAGCGCCCGCGCGGCGCGGCTATGTCGCCGCGCCGTCCCCGTCCCCGTGCTCGTGCACGGACTCGGCGGCTACGCCGGTCGTCACGCGGCCGGGCGCCTGCCAGCGGTCGGCGCGTTCGGTCGGTGAGGTCGGTCGGCCCTCGACGGCCACGCGGACCTTGGCCTGCGCCGCGGTCTGGCGGGGCGGGGGCTCGCCGTCGCCGACGATGCCGAGGCCCTCGACAAGCGTGAAGAACGCGCGGGCGAACGGCGAGTCGTCGGTGCGGGCGCGCACGTCGTCCCAGTCGACCTGCTCGCGAACCGCGCGGGCGATCGCGAGGATGCCCGCGAAGTCGCAGGAGTGCTCGTCGAAGGCGTGGAGCTTCATCACCATCACGTCGTCGATGTGCACGACCGGCAGGTCGAGCGCGGCGACCGGCAGCAGCTCGGCGCGGTCCAGCACCTCGCCGACGCTCGTGATCCCGCGCGGGCCGAAGATCAGGTCGACGAGCGTCTCGGAGCCGTCGTCGGCCGCGTCCCAGGCCTTCAACAACCAGCCCTCGGGCGGGCGCTCCGCGCGCATGCCGGCGGCGACGAGCGCGTCGAGCGCCTGCTCGGCGTCCTCGGGCTTGACCAGGAAGTCGAGGTCGTTGCGCGACTGCGGCGCCCCGCGCGCCCAGCACGCGACGCTGCCCGCCAGCGCGAAGTCCAGCCCCGCGTCGCGCAGCACGGCGGCCGCGGTCTTCAGGCTGCTCTCGATCTCCTCGAACGTGGAACGCACCTCGCCCATGCCCGTTGGACTACCCACACGGAACGTTCCCAGCCACGCCCAGCGGGTACTGCCTCACGCGATGCCCGACGATGCACCGCCGCCCCTGCGGATCGCCGCCGCCGGCGACATGCACTGCCAGCCCTCGCGCGCCGAGGAGGCTCGGGTCGCGTTCGGCGCGCTGGCCGGCGACGCCGACCTGCTGCTGCTGGCCGGCGACCTGACGACCCACGGCCAGCCCGAGCAGGCGCGGGTCCTCGCCGACGCCGTGCGCGACCTCGACATCCCCATCTACTCGGTCTGGGGCAACCACGACTGGCACTGCGACCAGATCGACGCGATCCAGCCGATCCTCGAGGACGCGGGCGTCACGATCCTCGAGCGCGACACCGCGATCGCGTGCGTCAGCGACGTCGAGATCGGCATCGTCGGCCTGAAGGGCTTCGTCGGCGGCTTCCCCGGCTCGCACCTGCCGGACTTCGGCGAGCCGCTGCTGCGGACCGTCTACCGCGAGACGACCAAGGACGTCGAGGCGCTCGACGAGGGCCTGAAGGCCATCGCCCATTGCCCGTTCCGGATCGTGTTGATGCACTACGCGCCGTCGACCTCCACGCTGATCGGCGAGCCCGAGACGATCTGGACGATGCTCGGCAACGACCGCATCGCCGCGCCCATCGCCCAGCACGAGCCCGACATGGTGTTGCACGGCCACGCCCACGCCGGGACCTTCGCGGGCGCGATCGGCGAGGTGCCGGTCTACAACGTCTCGGTCCCCGTGCTCGGCCAGGACTTCTGGGTCTTCGAGCTGAGCGGCCTCGAACGCGCGACCGCGCCGCTGCACTGACGGAGAGCCGATGACCGACGTCCTCGTCGACGAGCCCGAGCCCGACCGCCGCCGCCGCGCCCGCGGGTGGCGCACGCTGTGGGCCATGTCCGCGTCGGAGGTCGCGGTCCTCGTCCTCGCCGGCCTCGTCGTCGGCGGCGGCTCCGTCGCGCTCATGATGGGGATCATCGGCGTCCTCTGCGCGCTCATGGGCGCCTGGCTCTTCCACTCCTGGGCCCGCGTCTAGGGCCTCAGCGCCCCACGGCCGAGCCGACCGGCCGCTGCCGCGTGTGCGCCCGCGCCGCCGCGCTCGCCCCCGGCGCGCAGACCGCCTGGAGGATCTCCAGCGCGCCGGCCGGGTCGGTGCGCATCAGCGCGAACGCCGCCCGCGCGTGCTCGACGTCGTCGAGCGTCACGTCCGGGCGCTCCACGCAGTAGCGCCCCAGCCATCGGACCGCGGCCCGCTCGTAGCGCTCCGGCTCGCGATCGCGCAGCAGGACGCACACCTGCAGCGCGTCGTCGAGCTTGATGACCGGCAGCTCCGCGGCCGCGGCGCGGATGATCATCAGGTTGCCCGTCTTCAGGGCCCGCTTGAAGCGGCTGTACGGCGATCCGGCGTCTCCCATATGCGAACACACGTTCGCATTCGAGACAGCGGCTCGCTACGTCATATCTGTCATGAGAGCCCGGGCAGCTCCTGGGCCACCGTGAGCGCGTCGGCGAACAGGTCGCCCTGGTCGGCGACGCGGGCGAGCACGTCCTCCATGTCGAAGACCAGGTCCTCCGCCCTGCCCCGCGCCGCCGCCGCGTGGACCTCGTCCCAGTCCAGCGGCGTCGACACCGCCGGCCGCTCGCGGGCGCGCGGCGAGTACGCCGACACGGTCGTCTTGTTGACGTCGTTCTGGGACCAGTCGACCAACACCTTGCCCTTGCGCAGCGTCTTGGTCTGGCGCGCCACGACCAGGTCGGGCGCCTCGGCCTCCAGCAGCTCGGCGACGGCCTTGGCGAAGCCCTTGGTCCGCTCGTAGGTCACGCCCGGGACGTTCAGCGGCACGTAGACCTGCATCCCCTTCGCGCCCGACGTCTTGACCACCGACGCCAGCCCGAGGTGCTCGAACATCCCGTGCAGGATCGTCGCGATGTGGGCGCACTCCAGCAGCGCCGCGGGCGCGCCCGGGTCGAGGTCGAACGCGATCATCGTCGGTGCCGACAGCTTCCCGTCCGGCCCCGCGCGGTGCATCGGCGTGTGCAGCTCCAGGTCGGCGAGGTTGCCCAGCCACGCCAGCGTCGGCACGTCCTCGGCCAGCACGTAGTTGATGGTCTTGCCGCGCTCCAGCCGGACCGGCGTCGTGCGCACCCAGTCGGGGCGATGGCCGGGCGCCTGCTTCTCGTAGAAGAACTGGCCCTCGGATCCCGACGGGTAGCGCTTGAGCGTCAGCGGCCGGCCCTGCAGGTGCGCGAGCAGCACCGGCGCCAGCTCGACGTAGTAGTTGATGAGGTCGCCCTTGGTGTGCCCCGACGGCCACAGCGGCTTGTCGAGGTTGGTCAGCCGCACCTCGCGCCCGTCGACCTCCGCGAGCACCGCGGACGACCCCCGCGCCGCCCCGCGCGGCGGCGCCACCGGCTCGCGGACCACGAGCGTCGCGGGCTTGTCGTCGCGCAGGCCCTTGTAGGACGGGGCGCGCAGCACGCCCTCGCGCGTCCACTCGACGAACTCGACCTCGCAGACCAGGGACGGCTCCACCCAACACGCCTCGCGCGGGATCTTGACCGCGGACGGCACGACGTCGAACGGCGACGTGTCGCGCTCCAAGGGCCCCAACAACGCGCCCAGCCGGTCCAGCTCCCGCTCGGTGAAGCCGGTCCCGACGCGGCCCGCGAAGCGCAGCCTGCCGTCCTCGCGCACGCCGACCAGCAGCGCGCCGATCCGCTCGCGGCGCCGCCCCTCCCCCGGCAGCCAGCCGCCGATCACCAGCTCCTGGCGGTTGGTGTTCTTGACCTTGCGCCAGACGCCGCCGCGCCGCCCCGGCTCGTAGCAGGAGTCGACGCGCTTGGCGACGACGCCCTCCAGCCCCTGCTCGCGCGTGGCCTCCAGCAGCTGCGCCCCGCCGCCGACCACGTGCTCGGGGACCTGCCAGCGCTCGCCGTCGGCCAGCAGCGCCCGGAGGATCTCCCGCCGCTCCAGGTACGGGCGATCCATCAGCGACCGCCCGTCCAGCCACAGCAGGTCGAAGGCGATGAACGAGACCGGCTTCTCCTTGGCCAGCCGCCGGACCTGCGCCTCGCGGGTCAGGTGCATCCGGCCCTGCAGCGCCTCGAACGACGGGCGGCCGTCGGCGTCGAAGGCGACGACCTCGCCGTCGAGGATCGCGCGGTGCATCGACAGCGCCCGGTTCATCCGCGCCAGCTCGGGATAGCGCGCGGTGACGTCGTTGCCGTTGCGCGTGACGAACCGCATCCGCCCCGGCTCGCTGAAGACCACCGCGCGGATGCCGTCCCACTTGATCTCGTAGGCCCACTGGTCGTCCTCGCGCGCGGGCGGGACCGGCCCGGCCTTGGCGAGCATCGGCACGAGGTGGTCGGGCATCGGCTCGTGGCCGAGGACCCAGCCGCCGGAGCCGTCGGGCTCGGCCGGCTCGCCCATCCGGTGGATCATCCAGTCCTTGTCGGCGTCCCCACCCGACCCGATCGGGAACAGCGCGTAGCCGCCGGTCACCCGCTCGCCGCGCAGCTGCACCTCGACCTTGTCGTCGGCCCACTTGAGGACCTCGTAGGTCCCGCGATCCCAGATCGTCATCGTCCCTGCGCCGTAGGAGCCCTTCGGGATCTCACCGTGGAACTCCAGGTACTCGAGCGGGTGGTCCTCGGTGTGGGCGGCGAAGCGGTTGTCGCCGGCCGCCCACGGCAGCCCGTTGGGGAGCGCCCACGAGGCCAGCACGCCGTCGTGCTCCAGGCGCAGGTCCCAGTGCAGGCGCGTCGCGCTGTGCTCCTGGATGACGAAGCGCGGCGCGTCGCCGGGAGCGGCCGGAGCCACGCCGTCGCCGGACGGCTCCGGCGTGGCGCTGAAGTCGCGCTTGGCGGCGTACTCGGCGAGATCGGGCGTCGTGTCGCGGCGGGTCACTGCCCGCCGACGCTACCCGCCCGCGACCCGGAGCACCGTCTCGCGCAGCTCGGCGATCGGCGCGTCCTTCTCGACGTAGGCGGCCGCGCCGCCGCGGCGCGCCTCGCCGTACTCGCGCGGATGGCCGCTGAGCACCACGACGCGCACGCCGGGCGCCACCTGCGCCAGCTCGCCGACCGCGTCGCGCTCGGAGTCGAGCAGGTCCAGCAGGACGACGTCCGGCCGCGTCTCGGCGGCCGCGCTGACCGCGCCGTCGACCGAGCCGGCCTCGGCCACGATCTCGATGTCCGCGTCGTCCTCCAGCTCCAGCCGGATGAGCGCGCGGAACGCGGCGGAGTCGTCGCAGTGCAGGACGCGGACCATCAGGTCCGCACCTTACTGCTCCTTGGCCGTTTCTCCTGCGTTATGGGCAGGATTCTTCATCCCTGACGGCTGTAGGTTTCCTCGATGGCCGCGTTCAGCGCCGACCTGCGCGAGGTTCTCGCCGCCCACCTGGACGAGCTGGCCGACGCCGTCCTGGAGCGCTTCGCCGCCGGCGGCGGTCCCGAGGGCGCGCCGGACGCCGCGACGCTGCGCAACCTGCGCGTCGGCGCTCGCGCCGCGGCCGTGTGCTTCGTCGCGCGCCTGGGCGGCGAGCGGGTGCCGGCCGACCTCGACCTCTTCGTCGCCCACGGCCGCGCCCAGCAGGCCGCCGGCCGGACGCTCACCGAGTTGTTGTCGTTCTATCGACTCGGCGGGCTGGCGATGTGGGAGCGGTCGACCGCGCTGATGCCCGAGGGCGCCGACATGCCCGCGAGCGACATCTTCAACTACGGCCGCGCGGTGCTGGAGCTGGTCGACGAGCTGTCGGTCGCCGCCGCCGAGGGCTACGCGGCGCAGGAGGCCGAGGCGCGCCGGCGCGACCGCGCGCTGCGCGAGCGCCTGGTCTCCCTGCTGCTCAGCGATCCGCCCGCCGCGCCGGACGTCCTGCGCGCCGCGGCGGGCGCCGCGGGCTGGGCGCTGCCGGAGGCCGTGCGCGTCGCGGTCGCCGCGCTGCCCGCCGACCCGCTGGCCGCGCCCGCCGGCGCCGCGCCCGAGCGCGTGCTGACGACCACCGTCAGCGACGGTCGCCTCGCGCTCGTGGTCGCCGACGACGCCGAGGCCGAGCGCTGGCTGCGGCGCGCGGTCCGGGCGCTGGGCCTGGAGGCGCCGCTGGCCGTCGGCCCGGCGGTCGCGCCGGAGGCGGCGGCGCGCAGCGCGGCCCGCGCGGCGGCGCTGCTGGACCGCCGCGGCGCGCAGAAGGGCGCGATCCTCCGCGCCGACGACCACGAGATCGAGCTGCTGCTGGGCGCCGCGCCGGACCTCGCCCACGACGTCGCGGCGCGCCGCCTGGCGCCGCTGCGCGCGCTGGACGACGACGGCGCCCGCCGGCGCCTGACCGAGACGCTCGCCGCCTGGCTGGCCGACCCCGGCCGCCCGCAGGCGATGGCCGACCGCCTGGGCCTGCACGTGCAGACGATCCGCTACCGGCTCAAGGCGCTGCGCGAGCTGTTCGGCGACGCCTTGGACGACCCCGACGCGCGCTTCGAGCTGGCGGTCGCGCTGCGGGTCGCGGGCGACTGACGGCCTACACGTCGAGCAGCGGGCGGTTCAGGCCGGCCGTCGCGCCGATCACGAACGCGGTCGCGACCGTGGCCGCGCGCTCGGTCGTCAGCTTCGGATCGTCCTGCAGGCGGCGCGCGCCGTCGACGCAGGCGCCGACGATCATCGCCGCCACCAGGCCGGCGGTCACCGGCTCGTGCTGGTCCAGGCGCTCCATCGCGCCCTCGATCAGCGTCGTGACGCGGTCGGTCACCGTCGCGCGCAGCTCCTCGACCAGCCCGGCGGTCACGTCGCCGTGGGGCTCGGCGAGCAGCAGCCGGAAGCCGTCGGGACGGCGATCGGCGTAGTCGAACCAGCCGTGCACGGCGCGCTCGATCAGCGCGGTCACCGGCTGCCCGGCGGCCTCGCCGTAGGCGGAGAACAGCTGCTCCAGGAAGACGTCGCGCTCGCGCTCGACCGTCGTGCGGTAGAGGTCGGCCTTGGCGCCGAAGCGCGCGTAGAGCGTGGGCTTGGTCGCGCCGCCGCGCTCGGCGATCGCGTCGACGGTCGCGGCCGCGTAGCCGGCCTGCGCGAAGACCGCGGTGGCGGCGTCGAGCAGCTTGTCGTCGCTGTGCTGGGGTCGCCGGCGAGGGCGGGCGGTGTTGACTTTAGCTTTACTCATCCGTAAGACTAGGCTCGCTTCGGGTCAAGCCTACGGGGAGAGGGAATGTCGTACACGAGGTTCGTCGCGGCCGCCGCCGCGACGCTGGCCGCCGCCGTCACGGCCACCGCGGCGAGCGCGGCCACGACGCCGTTCTACGCGATCGACCACCAGGCCATCGAGACGCCCAAGGGCGTCCAGCCGTGGCTGCCGACGTACACCCCCGACGGGCGCGCGATCGTCTTCCAGAGCCAGCTCGACGGCACCACGTGGACGGTCCCCGCGCGCGGCGGCACCGCGACCTGCGTCACCTGCTCGTTCAAGGACCGCCCCGACATCCGCGGCGGGTTCACGTACGCGTTCAACGACAACAAGCGCCTGTTCGTCTCCCACGAGCTGGGCAGCACCGGCGGCGTGGACAGCGGCCAGGACGCCGACGCCTGGATCCTGGAGTGCGCGCCGAGCGTCCGGGCGTGCAAGACCCACAAGTACCTCCCGGTCGACATGTCGGCCGACAAGGGCAGCGACTTCATCGTCCAGCGCCGCACCTGGCACCTGGCGCCCGACGGCGTCCACCTCGCCTGGTCGGAGATCCGCCTGGACGGCACGGTGATGGTCGTCGCCAAGCTCAAGCGCGCCGCGGACCGGTACGTCGCGACCGACCAGCGCGTCGTCAACCCGGCCGGCCCCACCTCGCCGGCCGACACCGACCCGCAGGCCTGGGAGAACGCGTCGCAGTTGTATGAGTTGAAGTCGTTCGCCGACAACGGCCGGTCGATCCTCGCGCTGGCCGAGCGCGGGCTGAACACCGACGTCCTGAAGATCGACCTGGCGACCGGCAGGACCACGCGCTTCACCGGCAACCCGGACTGGGACGAGGACGGCGCGATCTCGCCCGACGGGGCGCTGGACGTCCTGTACTCGTGGCGCACGCGCCACCGCCTCGACGCGCTCGGCACGATCCCGCAGCTGCGCGGCTTCGACGCGATGGGGATGGCCGCGGCCGTCGCGCCGTACTACGTCTCGACCTGGACGGGCTTCCAGTGCGACCTGTCGCCCTGGCTGCTGCCCGGCGGCGGCGACGCCAACGGGACGCTGATCGGCCAGCCGCTCAACACCTATGGGAACGGGCTGACGCCGGGCAACAACCTCTCCGGCCAGCAGTTCTGGAGCCCGGACAGCACGAGCGTCCTGCTGCAGGAGCGCACGACGACCAGGCCGCCCAAGGGCGTCAACGAGCACGTCGCGCAGAAGGGCCTGACGCCGCAGCGCGTGCTCGTCGCGCACATCCGCCGCCCGGCGGCCAAGGCCCGTCGCGCCGCGACGACGGTCGTCGGCGCCTGGGCGCCCGCGCCGACCGCCTACCACGGCACGACGGCGTCCAACCAGACCGTGGTCCTGCCGGGCCGCGGCGGCGGCACCGCGACGCTGAGCTACCAGGGCACGCTCGCCGACGGCGCCTGGTCGACGACCTACGCGGGCTACAGCGAGGACGGCCGCACGTTCCTGGACGGCTCGCTCGGCGCGTCGCGCACCAGCGCGGGCGTGTGGCGGATCGTCGGCACGGTGACCGTGCGCGGCGAGCACACCGGCCGGCTGGCGGCCGACCTGACGATCGGGCCCGCCGACGCGGCGACCGGCCTGCCGACCAAGGCCGGCGGCGTCACCACCACCTACGACGGCAGGACCGCCGCGCCGCTGCCGGCGCTGGCCGCGTGCCCGTCGCGGCTGCCGCGCCGCTCGCCGGTGGCGGTGACCGCGCGCCGTGGCGGCGGTGGGAGCGTCCGCGTGACGGTGACCGCGACGATCGCGGGCGAGCGGCGGCCGGTGGCCGGCGCGACCGTGCGCCTGCGCGGGCGGCGCGCGACGACCGGCGCGGCGGGGACGGCGACGCTGCGGGGCGCCGCGCGCGGCGGCGCGGCGGGCACCGTCACGGTCGACGCGGGCGACACGTTCCGCCCGGGCCGCGCGCGGGTGAGGGGTTAGCCCTCCAGGTCGAGCAGCGCATCGCAGACGCGCATGGACGTCTCGGCGACCCTGGCCGCCAGGGCGTCCATGTCGCGACCCTCGGTCGCGGACACGAACACGCGCCCGTCGCGGGCGACGTTCAGGCCGTCCTCGGCGACGATCCGCTCGGCGAGCGCGTGCCAGCCGCGCGGGCGCCCGGCGATCTTCACCGCGCGGCCGCCGTCGCCGAGGTCGTAGCGGATGCCGCGGCGCTTGACGAGCACCCGGACCGGCTCGCCCGGCACGTAGTCCAGACCCGTGTCGACCGTCTGGCGCTCGGTCATGGCGCGATGCTAGACCGTCTCACGGCACGGCGTGCGCGGACGTCCTACCCACGAATCCCGCCACCACGGTTCGACAGCCATCGAACCCCTGCTACGGTGGTTCGACAAGTTTCGAACGACCCGCTCCTCTCCCCTCCCCATGCTGCTCGCCGACACCGCCGCCACCATCCCCGCCGTCCGGCGCCTGCCCCACACGGCCGCCTTCTGGGCGGTCACCGCCACGCTCGCGTTCCTGCTCTTCGCGTCCAGCGCGCCGTCGCCGCTGTACGTCGTCTACCAGCAGCGGTGGCACTTCTCGCCGCTCACGCTGACCAGCGTCTTCGCGGTCTACGTGCTCGCGCTGCTGGTGGCGCTGGTCTTCGCCGGCTCGCTGTCGGACCGCGTCGGGCGCCGCCCGGTGCTGCTCGGTGCGCTCTCGGTGCAGTTGGTGGCGATGGTCCTGTTCGGCGTCGCGCACGGCGTCGGCATGCTGTTCGCCGCGCGGATCGTCCAGGGCTTCGCGACCGGCGTGGCCACCGGCGCGCTGAGCGCGACGCTGATCGACCTCGCGCCGGAGCGGCGCCCGCACCTCGGCGCGCTGCTCAGCGCGGCGGCGCCGCCGATGGGCCTGGCGCTCGGCGCCCTGGGCTCCGGCCTGTTGGTGCAGTACGGCCCCGACCCCCTGCGGTTGGTCTACTGGCTGCTGGTCGTCGTCTTCGCGCTGGCGATCGCCGTCGTCTACGCGATGCCGGAGACCGTCCGCGCGACGCACGGCTGGACGAGCGCGCTGATGCCGCGGATCGGCGTCCCGCCGGAGGCGCGCACGGCGTTCCTGGCGGTCACGCCGGTGCTGATCGCGACGTGGGCGCTCGGCGGCCTGTACCTGTCGCTCGGGCCGTCGCTGGCGATCGCGCTGCTGCACACGACCAGCCACGTGACCGGCGGCCTGGTCATCGTCGCGCTGACCGCGACCGGCTCGGCGACCGCGATCCTCACCCGCGCCGGCCACCCCGAGCGCGTGCTGCTCGGCGGCGCGGCGATGCTCGCGCTCGGCGTCGGCGTGACGCTGCTGGGGCTCAACACCGAGACCACCGCGCTGTTCTTCCTCGGCAGCGTCGTGGCCGGCGTCGGCTTCGGCGCCGGGTTCTCGGGCGCGTTCAAGACGGTGGTGGCGCTCGCGCCGCCGACCGAGCGCGCGTCGCTGATCGCCGCGATCTACGTGTTGTCCTACCTGGGCTTCGCGCTGCCGGCGGTCGCCGCGGGCGTCGCGGTCAGCCACGCGGGCCTGCTGCCGACGACCAACGTGTACGGGTCGGTCGTGGCCGCGCTCGCGCTGGCCGCGATGGGGCTGACGCTGGCGCGGCGCATCCGCGCCGAGTAGGTTCGTCGACCTATGGCCGACGAGACCACCAAGTACCTGCTCGACGAGTCCCGGATCCCGACGCACTGGGTCAACCTGGTGGCCGACCTGCCGGGCGACCCGCTGCCGCCGCTGTCGCCCGCGACGCTGCAGCCCGCCGGCCCCGCGGACCTCAGCGCGATCTTCCCGGAGGCCCTGATCCTGCAGGAGGTCAGCACCGAGCCGGAGGTCGAGATCCCCGAGCCGGTGCGCGAGGCCTACAAGATCTGGCGCCCGACGCCGCTGATCCGGGCGCGGCGGCTGGAGCGGCTGCTGGGCACGCCGGCGCACATCTACTACAAGTACGAGGGCGTCTCGCCGGCCGGGTCGCACAAGCCCAACAGCGCGATCCCGCAGGCCTATGAGAACGCGCGGGCGGGCGTCAAGAAGCTCGTCACCGAGACCGGCGCCGGGCAGTGGGGCTCGTCGCTGTCGTTCGCGTGCTCGCTGTTCGGCCTGGAATGCGAGGTGTTCATGGTGGGGTCGTCGTACGACCAGAAGCCCTACCGGCGCTCGATGATGCAGACCTGGGGCGGGACCGTGCACCGCTCGCCGTCGAACCTGACCGAGGCGGGCCGCTCGCAGGCCTCGCACCCGACCGGCTCGCTGGGCATCGCGATCTCCGAGGCGGTCGAGGTCGCGGCCTCGTCGGAGGACGCCAACTACGCGCTGGGCTCGGTGCTCTCGCACGTCTGCCTGCACCAGACCGTGATCGGCCAGGAGACGATCGCGCAGATGGAGATGGCCGGCGAGGAGCCCGACGTCGTGATCGGCTGCGTCGGCGGCGGCTCGAACTTCGCGGGGCTGGCGTTCCCGTGGCTGCGGCGCAAGCTGCGCGGCGACGGCAAGTCCGGGATGCGCTTCGTCGGCGCCGAGCCCGCGGCCTGCCCGACGCTGACCGAGGGCGTCTACGCCTATGACTTCGGCGACACGGTCGGGCTGACGCCGCTGATGCCGATGTACACGCTCGGCCACGACTTCGTCCCGCCGCCCGTGCACGCCGGCGGCCTGCGCTACCACGGCGACGCGCCGCTGCTGTGCGCCACGGTCAAGGCCGGCCTGGTCGACGCGGTCGCCGTCCCGCAGAACCCGACGTTCGAGGCCGCGCTGCAGTTCTCGCGCACCGAGGGCATCATCCCCGCGCCCGAGTCCGCCCACGCGATCCGCGCGGCGATCGACGAGGCCCTGGCGGCCCGCGAGGCCGGCGAGGAGCGCGTGATCCTCTTCGGCCTGAGCGGCCACGGCCACTTCGACCTCGCCGCCTACGACGCCTACCTGGCCGGGACGCTGGAGGACCCGCGGTTCGACGCGGCCGACGCGGAGGCGGCGATCGCCCGGTTGCCCTCCGGCACCCCGGCGATCGCTTGAGGTCGGCCGCGGATAGCTCTTACGATGCTCTTCGATGCCGATCGGAGCTGACGCAGGCCTGGACGTCGAACGCGAGCTGGAGGCCCATCGCAGGGCGCTGACGGGCTACTGCTACCGGATGCTCGGGGCCGGGTCGGAGGCCGAGGACGCCGTGCAGGAGACGATGGTCCGGGCCTGGAAGGCGCAGGACAAGCTCCAGGAGCGCGCGGCGCTGAAGGCGTGGCTGTACCGGATCGCGTCCAACGTGTGCTTCGACATGCTCCAGGGGCCGCAGCGCCGCGCGGTGCCGATGGACCTCGGGCCGGCGTCGGCGGCGGACGCGTCGCTCGGCGACCCGCTGGGCGAGCGCGCGTGGGTGCAGCCGATCGCCGACGCGAAGGTGTCGGTCGACGCGGGCGGCGACCCGGCCGAGCGCGCCGCGGACCGCGAGACGCTGCGGCTCGCCTTCGTCGCCGCGCTGCAGCACCTGCCGCCCAAGCAGCGCGCGGTGCTGATCCTGCGCGAGGTGCTGCGCTGGCAGGCGACCGAGGTCGCCGACCTGCTGGACACGTCGGTGGCGTCGGTCAACAGCGCGCTGCAGCGGGCGCGCGCGACGCTGGAGTCGCTGGACCTGGACGAGGCCTCGGGCGCGGTCGCCGTCCAGGACGCCGAGCAGCAGGACCTGCTCCGGCGCTACGTCGCGGCCTTCGAGGCCTATGACATGGGCGAGCTGGTCAAGCTCCTGCAGCGCGACGCGGCGTTCTCGATGCCGCCGTTCCCGCTCTGGATCACCGGGCCCGACGACATCGTGACGTTCATGACCACGACCGGCGCCAAGTGCGAGGGGTCGAAGGTCCTGACGACGGCGGCCAACGGCGGTCCGGCGTTCGCGATCTACAACCCGGCCGACGACGGCGGGTACGACGGCTGGGCGCTCGTCGTGATGGAGACCTCAGACGGGCGGGTCACCGCGCTGCACCACTACATCTTCCCCGAGCTGTTCGCCCAGTTCGGGCTGCCGCGGCGGCTCGAGCCCGAGGACGTCGGCCAGCCCGCATAGGGCCGCCAGCTCGCGCAGCGCGCGCGGCGCGTCGTCGATCCGCAGCGACCAGCCGCGGCGGCGCGCGGCGAGCTGCAGGCGCGCGAGGGCGTCGAGGGAGCGGGCGTCGACGCGGCGCGTGTCGAGCCGACCGAGCGGCAGCTCGGTCGCCTCGTCCACGACCACCACGATGGTGGCCGGCCGATCGCGCGCGCCGTCCATCGAGCGCTGAGACGGCGTGAGCGGGCCGAACTCATCGGCGGGGCGTGGGGTCCGGTGCGGGCTAGGACACGCGCGAGCGGTAGGTGGTCTCGCAGTCGGCGGCGCGGCCGTAGAGCGTGTCCTCCAGGAGCTTGACGAACGGGCGCGCGTCGCTGGGCATCGTGTCGTCGGTGAACGACGTGTCGTGGCGGCCGGCGACGAGCGTGTAGCGGGCGGGGCCGTTGGCGTAGATCGAGACGTACTCGCGCTCGGGCGCGCGGTGCCGGGGGCCGAGCGGGAGGCCGTCGAGGTGGCGGCGCAGCTTCGAGAGGACGCCGGCGCGCAGCGTGCACTCGCGGATCCGCTCGCCGCCTCCGCCGTAGGCCTGGACGATCACGGCCGAGCCGTCGGAGCCGTACTTGAGCAGGTCGTGGGCGCCGGGCTCGGGGCCGGTGCGCTGGAGGCGCAGCAGCTCGCGGCCGGTGACCGCGGGGTCGAGGTCGACGACGAGATGGGCGGTGGTGGTGGTCGTCGGCGGCGCGGGCGTGGGTGTGGGCGCCGCGGTCGCGCGGGGGTGGGTGGCGTCTCCCCCGCATCCCGCCAGCGCCAGCGCCGCCGTGGCCACCAGCGCGGGCGTCGCCGCCCACCGTCCCGTTGCATTTGCCATGAATGTAGTCTTCCAGACCCCACCGCCCATGGCCGGCGCTCCCGATCCCCGTCTCGTCAACCGCCTCGGCGCCGCCGCGCTGCTGATCGACGACGCCGTGCGCCGTCGCACGGCCGACGTGGCCGTCGACGCCGAGGCGCTCACCGCGCTGGTCAACTTCGGCCACGGGCGGCGGATCGAGGAGCTGCGCGCCGCCCTGTCGCTGTCGCAACCGGGCGGCGCGCACCTCGTCACGCGCCTGGAGCGCGCGGGCCTGGCGGTCCGCGCGCCGGATCCGAGCGACGGGCGCGGCACGCTCGTCCGGCTCACGCCGCGCGGGCGGGCGGCGGCGCGGCGCGCGATCGCCGCGCGCGAGGACGCGATCCGCGCGGTCGTCGGCCCGTTGGACGCCGCGGAGCAGGAGGTCCTGCTGCGCGTGCTCGACGGGCTGCTGGCCCGGGCGTCGGCGTCCCGTCGGGACGCGCGGCGGGTGTGCCGGCAGTGCGACGGCGCCGCGTGCGGCCATCCCGGCGACTGCCCGGTCACGCGGGCCGCCGACGCGGTCGACGGGCCGTTTGACCGCTGACGCAGATCCACAGCCGAACTGTCTGTCGGGCTCATGACACCCGCAAACGCGGGGTTGAGTTCGATTGGTAACGAACTTCGGCCTCCGACGCGCTATGTCTAGGAGTCATGGCCCGCTTCTCCCATCAGCCGGCCGCCGTCTGGGCGGTCCTCCTCGCGTGCGTCGTCGCCTTCATGGGCATCGGGCTCGTCGATCCGATCCTGCCGATCATCGCCGACGGCCTCCACGCGAGCCCGAGCCAGGTGGAGCTGCTGTTCACCTCGTACTTCGCGATCATCGGCGTGTCGAACCTCGCGGCGGGCTGGGTCTCGTCGCGGATCGGCGCCAAGAACACCATGTTGCTGGGCCTGGCGCTGGTGATCGTCTGCAGCGCCGCGGCGGGCGCGTCGTCGAGCGTCGGCACGGTCGTGGCGTTCCGCGCCGGCTGGGGCCTGGGCATCGCGCTGTTCGTGTCGACGTCGATGTCGACGATCGTCGGGAGCGCCCGCGGCGGCGTCGCGACCGCGGTGATCCTGTTCGAGTCCGCGCTGGGCATCGGCATCGCCTCCGGCCCGCTGGTCGGCGGCCTGCTCGGCGGCATCGGCTGGCGGATCCCGTTCTTCGGCGTCGCGGTGCTGATGGCGCTGTCGTTCGTCAGCGTCGCGACGGGCGTCGGCAGGACCGCTCCGGCGGCGCGGTCGGAGCGGATCTCGCTGGGCGCGCCGCTGCGCGCGCTGGCCGAGCGCCGCCTGCTCGCCGGCGCCGTGATCGCGCTCCTCTACAACTTCGGCTTCTTCATGCTCCTGGCCTACACGCCGCTGCCGCTGGACCTCGGCGTCCACGAGCTCGGCGCGGTCTTCTTCGGCTGGGGCGTGCTGGTGGCCCTGGGCGCGATCTTCTGCGCGCCCGCGCTGACCGCGCGCCTGCCGCTGCTGCCGCTCCTGGCCGCCGCCTTCGCGATGCTCGCGGTCGACCTGCTGATCATCGGCCTCGGCATCCACGACAAGGGCGTCATGATCGTGGCGATCATCGCCTCCGGCCTGGTGCTGGGCATCGCCAACGCGGTGCTGTCGAACCTGTTGTTGGGGCTGTCGAGTGCCGACACCTCGATCGCCGCGTCGGGCACGAACTTCGTGCGCTTCGCCGGCGGCGCGATCGCGCCGTTCCTGGCCGGGAAGCTGTCGGAGCACGTCAGCGCCGAGGCGCCGCTCTACGTCGGCGCCGCCTCGGTGGCGATCGGCGTGGTGCTGATCGGGGCCTGCGCGCCGCTGCTGTCGGGCGCGCGCGCCGTGCGGCCGACCGAGGACGCGGAGACCGCGGAGGCGTGGGAGCTGGAGCTGGTGGGCTGACCCACCCGGCCCGTGTCGTCTCGCGGTGACATGGTCACCACGAGACGACATGCGTTCCGTGGCCGCGGCCTAGCCGCCGGCGACGGCCGGCAGCACCTGGATCTCGCCGCCGTCCTTGACCGGCGTCGCGAGGCCGTCGCCGAAGCGGACGTCCTCGCCGTCGACGTAGACGTTGACGAAGCGGCGCAGGCCGCCGTCGCCGTCGGAGAGCGAGTCCTTCAGCTCGGGGTGCTGGGCGTAGAGCGACTCGAGCGCGGCGCCGACCGTCTCCCCCGCGACCTCGATCTTCGACGCGCCGCCCGCGGCGGCGCGCAGCTGCGTCGGGAGCTTCACCGTGACGGCCATCAGGCGGCCGCTCCGGACAGGACGGAGTCCTCGAAGGCCGAGAACTTCGGCTCGATCTCGTGGGCCTCGAACGTGCCGCGGACCGCGTCCAGCGTCTTCAGGCCCTCGCCGGTGATGACGATCACGACGCGCTCCTCGGGGTCGATGTCGCCGCGGGCGGCGAGCTTGGCGAGCGTCGCGGTGGTCACGCCGCCGGCGGTCTCGGTGAAGATGCCGGTCGTCTCGGCCAGCAGGCGGATGCCCGCCTTGATCTCGTCGTCGGTGACGCTGTCCACGCCGCCGCCGGACCTGTTGGCCAGCTCGACCGCGTAGGGGCCGTCGGCCGGGTTGCCGATGGCCAGCGACTTGGCGATCGTGTTCGGCTTGACCGGGCGGCAGAAGTCCTGGCCGTCCCGGAATGCCGTGGCCACGGGCGAGCAGCCGTCGGCCTGGGCGCCGTTGAACACCGGGGTCTGACCGCTGAGCAGGCCGGCCTCGATCCACTCGTCGAAGCCCCGGGCGATCTTCGTGAACAGCGACCCCGAGGCGATCGGGGCGACGATCCGGTCGGGCAGCTCGAAGTTCAGCTGCTCGGCGATCTCGAAGGCCAGCGTCTTCGAGCCCTCGGCGTAGTAGGGGCGCATGTTGATGTTCACGAACGCCCACTCGTGCTCGGCGGAGAGCTCGGTGCACAGGCGGTTGACGTCGTCGTAGTTGCCCCGGACGGCCACCAGGTTGGTGCCGTAGATGCCGGTGGCGAGGATCTTCTGCTCCTCGAGGTCGTGCGGGATGAACACGTAGGACTCGAGGCCGACCGCGGCGGCGTGGGCGGCGACGGCGTTGGCCAGGTTGCCCGTCGAGGCGCAGGCGATCGTCTGAAAGCCGAGCTCCCGGGCGCGGGCCAGGGCGATCGAGACGACCCGATCCTTGAAGGAATGGGTGGGGTTGGCGGCGTCGTTCTTGATCCACAGCTCGCCGAGGCCGAGCTGCTCGGCCAGGCGGTCGGCTCTCAGCAGCGGGGTGAAGCCGGCCTGGAGGGCCTGCTTGGGCGGGGCCACGGGGAGGAAGTCGCTGTAGCGCCACAGCGAGTAGGGGCCGGCCTGGATACGGCGCTTGAGGCTGTCCGGGTCGGCGTCGGCGCGCGAGGCGTAGGCCACTTCAAGGGGACCGAAGCACTGCTCGCAGACGTAGCGCGCGTCGAGCGGGTACTCGGTCCTACATTCCTTGCACCGGAGCGATTCTGGCGGCATATGAAAAAACCTCCGCCGGGATTTAGTGGTCGGAGGTCATGGGTAACCGCCCTTTCCACATCTCCCAGGCTTGTCGTTGGAGCCTGATGGAATTGGCACCTTTCCCTTGCGGGAGGTTGCCGGGGCTTCGTAGGGCCAGTCCCTCCACCCCTCTGGATGCGTACTGCTATGTGGGCCGGAGTATACCCGCCCGGGGGGCATCTCCCACGTCCGTTGCCCACCGCCCGTTAAGCTCTCGCCCACATGAGCACAGCGGCCACGGATCCGGAGCTGCGCTTGGAGACTCGGTTTGGCTTGGAGGCAGGCGCGCCGAGCCGGCGCATGCTGGTGATCGTCAACCCCTACGCCACCACCGTCTCCGACCGCCTGAAGAACCTCGTCGTGTACGCGCTGCGGGGCAGCTACCAGGTCGACGCGATCGACACCGAACGCCGCGAGCACGCCACCGACCTGTGCCGCGAGGCCGCCCGGGAGGGCTATGACGTGGTGGTGGCCTTCGGGGGTGATGGGACCGTCAACGAGGCCGCCAACGGGCTGGCCGGCTCGGGCACGGCGCTCACCTGCCTGCCGGGCGGGCGGACCAACGTGTACTGCCGGATCCTGGGGATTCCCGTCGATGTCGTCGACGCCACCGAGCATCTGCTGCGCCTGGCCGACGACTGGCGCCCGCGGCCGGTGGATCTGGGCCTGGCCGGCTCGCGCTACTTCACCTTCTCGGCCGGAGTCGGGCTGGACGCCAGCGTGGTGCAGAAGGTCGACGCGCATCCGCGGCTGAAGGCGCGGCTGGGTGAGTACTACTACGCGTGGGTGGCCACCCGGACGCTGAACGGACGCTATCTGCGCCGACCGCCGCACCTGGAGGCGGAGCTGGGAGACGAGCGCGTGCAGGGCGTGACCGCGCTGATCCAGAACGCCAATCCGTACACCTACTTCGGCAGCCGGCCGATCGAGGCCCAGACGGGCGCGACACTGGAGAGCGGCGATCTGGCCGGGGTGATCATGAAGCGGGCGCTTCCGGTCGACATCCCGGGCGTGACCTTCCGGGCGCTGTCGCGGCGCTTCGCGGTCTCGCGCCACCGCCAGATGCACTCGTTCACCGGCCTGAGCGCGCTGCGCGTGCACTCGACCGACGGGCGGCCACTGCCCGTCCAGGTGGACGGCGACTACATCGGCGAGATGGCGGAGATCGAGTTCTCGGTGCGCCGTCACGGGCTGCTGGTGGTGGGCTAGACCGTGGCCGGCCGGCCGCGGGTCGGCGGGCGCGTGGGTCGCAGGGGTCGCGTGGGTCGCAGGGGTCGCGTGGGTCGCGTGGGTCGCGGGGGTCGCGGGGTTCTGGCCGGGGCGGCAGCGCTCGTGGGTGTGGGCGCGGCCGCGCTGCTGCCCGGGCTGAGCGGCGCGCATCCGCTG